>NZ_JBTLRG010000010.1:0-1092 GCF_054482635.1 Arenibacterium sp. CAU 1754 | reverse complement strand
TGGACCTGTCACGCTTTCGTGCCGCCCCAAGTGCTCGTTTAAGCCGCCTTTCGTTCGAAAGCGACCGGGCTTTTCCAGCCCAAAGCTGAGTGCCGACGGCGCGGGTTGTAGAAGCCGTTGATGTATTCGAAGATTGCCATCTCGGCCTGCCGTCGGGTGTCCCATGACCGCCGCCAGATCAGTTCTGCTTTGATGGTCTTGAAGAACGTCTCGACAGCGGCGTTGTCGTAGCAATTGCCCTTTCCACTCATCGATGTCTTGAAGCCGTGTTGGCGCAGGATCTTCTGATAGTCGTGAGAACAATATTGCGATCCACGATCTGTGTGGTGGATGCAGCCCTTCGGCGGTGATCTGAAGGCAATCGCCATCTCCAGCGCCCGGATCGCCAGGTTCCGCTTCATTCGATTGCTAACGGCCCAACCGATGACCCGCCGGGAATGTAGGTCCAAGATCACAGCAAGATACAGCCAGCCCTCACGCGTCCAGATATAGCTGATATCACCAGCCCACTTCTGGTTTGGTTGATCTGCGGTAAAGTCCCGATCCAGCAGGTTCGGTGCGATGTTGAACTTATGATCGCTGTCTGTCGTCACCTTGTGTTTGCGGGTTCTGATCACTGATATGCCGTTCTGGCGCATCAAACGGCCAACACGGCGGTGCCCCACGTCCAAGCCGATTTCTTTCAGCTCTTCGGTCATGCGTGGTCGACCATAGCTGCCCAAGCTGAGACGTGACTGCTCCTTGATGTGTGCCAGCGTTACCAGATCAAACCGCTGCCTTCGACTGGCAGGGCGGTTACGGAACGCACGTAGACCACGTGTGCTGACACCGACAACATCGCATAACCGGTTGGCCGGGAAATGGGTCCTGTGTTCTTCGACAAACCTAAATCTCATTGCTTTAGGCCCGCGAAGAATTGGGTGGCCTTTTTTAGGATTTCCCTCTCCTCCTTGAGGAGCCGGATCTCACGTCGAAGTCGATCATTCTCTCGCGCGAGGTCTAAATCCGCTTTGGACACCACATCTGTGTCCCTATGCGCCGTGATCCATTTGTTCAGCGTCGACATGCCAACACCCAGATCATCAGCCACCT
>NZ_JBTLRG010000009.1:0-1117 GCF_054482635.1 Arenibacterium sp. CAU 1754 | reverse complement strand
CCCCTCAGTACAGCACGACGGAACGGATTGATTTGCCTTCGTGCATGAGATCGAAGCCCTTGTTGATGTCCTCAAGGCCCATGGTGTGGGTGATCATCGGGTCGATCTCGATCTTGCCCTCCATGTACCAGTCGACGATCTTGGGCACGTCGGTGCGCCCGCGGGCGCCGCCGAAGGCGGTGCCGCGCCAACTGCGCCCGGTGACCAGCTGGAAGGGGCGGGTCGAAATCTCGGCCCCTGCCGGCGCCACGCCGATGATGATGCTTTCGCCCCAGCCCTTGTGCGCCGCCTCAAGCGCCGTGCGCATCACGCCGACGTTGCCGGTGGCGTCGAACGTGTAATCGGCGCCGCCCTTGGTCAGGTTGACGAGGTAGGGCACCAGATCGCCCTCAACCTCCGCAGGGTTCACGAAATCGGTCATGCCGAAGCGGGTCGCCATCTCTACCTTGGAGGGGTTCAGGTCGACCCCCACGATCTGGTCCGCGCCCGCCAGGCGCAGCCCCTGGATCACGTTCAGCCCGATGCCGCCCAGGCCGAACACGATCGCCCGGCTGCCGATTTCAACCTTGGCCGTGTTGATCACCGCGCCGATGCCGGTGGTGACGCCGCAGCCGATGTAGCAAATCTTGTCGAACGGCGCGTCCTCGCGCACCTTGGCCAGCGCGATTTCGGGCAGAACCGTGTGGTTGGCGAAGGTCGAACAGCCCATGTAATGCAGGATCGGCGTGCCATCGAGCATGCTGAACCGGCTTGACCCGTCCGGCATCAGGCCTGCGCCCTGGGTTTCGCGGATCGACTGGCACAGGTTGGTTTTCGGGTTCAGACAATATTCACACTCGCGGCATTCCGGCGTGTAAAGCGGGATCACGTGATCGCCGGGCTTGAGGCTGGTGACGCCCTCGCCCACCTCGACCACGACGCCCGCGCCCTCATGGCCCAGAATCGCCGGGAACAGACCCTCGGGGTCGGCGCCAGAGCGGGTGAATTCATCCGTATGGCAAAGCCCCGTCGCCTTGATCTCGACCAGAACCTCGCCCGCACGCGGACCCTCAAGGTTAACGTCCATCACCTCCAAAGGCTTCCCAGCCGCCAGCGCAACCGCCGCACGTGTCCGCAT
>NZ_JBTLRG010000008.1:0-3815 GCF_054482635.1 Arenibacterium sp. CAU 1754 | reverse complement strand
GCCGCGGCCACGGCGCGTTTTGTCATGACGTTGCAGATGTGCGCGCGGTAGTCTGCGGTACCGTGGAGGTCTGCGATCATGCCGTTTGCGGGCAGGGTGAGGCCGGTGAGCGCGTCGGGGGAGAAGTTGGCGCTGAGGGCGGCTTCGGCTTCGCTCCAGCGGAACACGCCCTCTTCGGAGGCGCCGGTGATGGCGACGCGGACGCCGTCGGCGTATTGCGCGACGAACACCCCGACCAGCGCAAAGCGCGAGGCGGGTTGCACGAACTTCTGATAGTTGGCCTTTTGCGGGATCGGCAGGCGCACCTGGGTGATGATCTCGCCCTCGTCCAGCGCGGTGGTGAACATGCCCTGGAAATAGTCATCCGCCGCGATTTCGCGCGCGTTGGTGACGATGGTCGCGCCGCTGGCCAGCGCCGCCGCCGGATAGCAGGCCGAGGGGTCATTGTTGGCCAGGCTGCCGCCGATGGTGCCGCGGTTGCGCACCGCCGGGTCGCCGATGTGGCTGGCGAGATCCGCCAGCGCCGGGTACTGCGCCGCGGCCTCGGCCGCCACCGTGGCATGGGTGGTGCCGCCGCCGATGACCAGCGCGCCGCCCTCGGCCGTGACGCCCTTCATCTCGGCAATGCCGGTCAGGCTGACCAGCTTTTCGGGGCTGGCAAGGCGCTGTTTCATGGTCGGGATCAGGGTCTGACCGCCGCCCAGGGCCTGGGCATCCTCGCTGGCCAGCGCGGCAACCGCCTCTGCCACCGACCCGGGCTTTTCAAACTCGAAGTTGTACATCTCGTTTCTTCCTTCCTGATGACGCGCCGGACTGTGCCGGGGTCATCCTTGTCCAAAAACTCAAAACCCGGCGGGGGACGGTCCCGGCCCCCGCCGGCATTGGGTTACCCGTTCATCGCCGCCCAGACGCGGGCCGGGCTCAGCGGCATGTCGATATGGGTCACGTTCTTGCCGGCCGATTGCAGCGCGTCCACCACGGCGTTGACCACCGAGGGGGGCGAGCCGATCGCGCCGGCCTCGCCACAGCCCTTCACCCCCAGCGGGTTGTGCGTGCAGGGCGTGACACAGGAGTGATCGACCGCATAGAACGGCAGGTCATCGGCCCGCGGCATGGCGTAATCCATGTAGGAGGCGCTGAGCAGTTGGCCGTTGTCGTCGTAAACCGCCCCTTCCAGCAGCGCCTGGCCGATGCCCTGGGCCAGACCGCCATGGACCTGGCCGGACACGATCATCGGGTTGACGATGTTGCCAAAGTCATCCGCCGCCGTCATCCGCTCGATCGTCACCTTGCCGGTGTCGGGGTCGACCTCGACCTCGCAGGCATAGGCGCCCGAGGGATAGGTGAAGTTGGACGGATCGTAGAACGCCGTTTCCTCGAGACCCGGTTCGATATCTTCCAGCGGATAGTTATGCGGCACATAGGCCGCCAGCGTGACATCGCCCCAGGCCACCGATTTGTCGGTGCCCGCAACGCTGAACATGCCGTCCTTCAGCTCGATATCACTGTCCGAGGCTTCCATCAGGTGGGCCGCGATCTTCTTGGCCTTGTTGATGATCTTCTCGGTCGCGCGCACCATGGCCGAGCCACCCACCGCCAGCGAGCGCGAGCCATAGGTGCCCATGCCCATCGGCGTGTTGGCGGTGTCGCCATGCACGATCTCGACCATGCTTTCGTCGATCCCGATCATCTCGGCGATCACCTGCGGAAAGGCCGTCTCGTGACCCTGCCCGTGGGAGTGCGAGCCGGTCATCACCACCAGGCCGCCGGTGGCGTTCACCCGTACCGTGGCGCTTTCATAAAGACCGGCGCGCGCGCCGAGCTGACCCACAAGGTTGCTGGGCGCGATGCCGCAGGCCTCGATATAGCAGTTCACACCCAGACCGCGCAGCTTGCCGCGGGCCTCGGACGCCTTGCGCCGCTCGGCAAAGCCGGCAAAATCGCCGATCTCGATCAGCTTGTCCATCGTGGCGTGGTAATCGCCGGTGTCGTATTCCACCGCCACCGGGGTGGCATAGGGGAAATCGGTGATGAAGTTCTGACGGCGCAGCGCGATCGGGTCGACGCCCAGTTCGCGCGCCGCCTTGTCGATCACCCGCTCCAGCTGGAAGGTCGCCTCGGGGCGGCCCGCGCCGCGATAGGCATCCACCGGCACCGTGTTGGTGAACACCGCCTTGACGTTCACATAGATCAGCGGCGTCTTGTAGTTGCCCGCCATCAGCGTCCCGTGCAGCCAGGTCGGAACCGAGGGCGCAAAGGTCGACAGGTACGCGCCCATGTTGGCGTGCGTATCGGTGCGCAGCGCGACAAAGTTGTTGTCCGCGTCCAGCGCCAGTTCGATCTTGGTGACGTGATCGCGCCCATGCGCGTCCGAGATGAACGCCTCGCTGCGCGAGCAGGTCCATTTGACCGGACGGTTCACCGCCTTGGCCGCAAAGGTACAGAAGGCCTCCTCGGCATAGTGGAAGATCTTGGTGCCAAAACCGCCGCCCACATCCGGGGCCACCACGCGCAGCTTGTGCTCGGGGATGCCCAGCACGAAGGCGCCCATCAACAGACGGATCACATGCGGGTTCTGGGAGGTGGTATAAAGCGTGTGATCGCCCGTGGCGCGGTTGAAGTCGCCCACCGCAACGCGCGGCTCCATCGGGTTGGCCACCATGCGCTGGTTCACCAGCTCAAGCGTGGTCACATGCGCGGCGTTCCTGATCGCCTCGTCGACCGCGTCCTTGTTCTCTTCGACAAAGCCCCAGTCGTAACACAGGTTCGACGTCAGATCGTCATGCACCTTGGTTGCGCCCTCGGCCAGCGCCGCCTTCATGTCGACAACCGCCGGCAGCTCCTCCATGTCGACCTCGATCGCCTCGGCCGCATCGCGCGCCTGCTCCGGCGTCTCGGCCACAACGGCCGCGATCGGGTCGCCCACGTGGCGCACCTTGCCCTGGGCCAGAACCGGATGACCCGGCTCCTGCATCGGCTCGCCGAACCGGTCGGTCACCTGCCAGCCGCAGGGCAGACCGCCCACGCCTTCGAAATCGGCCCCGGTAAAGATGCGCACCACCCCCGGCATCGCCGCGGCCGCGGCCGTGTCGATCCCGTTGATGCGCCCATGCGCCACGTCCGAGCGCAGGAAATGCACATAGGCCTGGTTCGCAATGTTGATGTCATCGGTGTAATTGCCGGTCCCCGACAGGAACCGGACGTCTTCGCGCCGCTTCGGGCTGGCGCCAATGCCGCTATCTTTTGGCATGTCTTAAATCCTCCTCAATGCATGTGCGCTGATCGCGCAGATCACAAGGGCGCTGAGCGCGCCCCCGCGTTACTCCGCGGCAATCGCGCTGACGTCCTGACCGGACGCCGCCATGATCGCTTTGACGATGTTGTGATACCCGGTGCAGCGGCAGATATTGCCCTCCAGATACTCCCGGATCTCGCCCTCGCTCGGCTTCGGGTTCTCCTGCAAAAGCGCCGCCGCGGACATCACCATGCCCGGCGTGCAAAACCCGCACTGCAACCCGTGATGATCCTGAAACGCCTGCTGAACCGCATTCAGCGTCCCGTCCGCAGCCGCCTGACCCTCGATCGTCGAAACCTGCGACCCGTCCGCCTCGGCCGCAAGCATCGTGCACGACTTCACAGCCTTGCCATCCACATGCACAACACAGGCCCCGCACTGGCTCGTGTCACAGCCAACATGCGTCCCCGTCAAACCCTGCTGAGTGCGCAAAAACTCAACCAGCAACGTGCGACCCTCAACGTCGCCGCTCAGCGCACGACCATTAACCGTCATCTCAACTCGCGCCATCTCGTCCTCC
>NZ_JBTLRG010000007.1:0-14576 GCF_054482635.1 Arenibacterium sp. CAU 1754 | reverse complement strand
CAACCTTAAAACTCCTCCACTTTTGAGTAGGATCCGCTTCAAGCCTTGGAGAAGGAATATGAAGAAGTCACGGTTCACGGAAGAGCAGATCATCGCGATCATTAAAGAGCAGGAGGGCGGTGTCCCGACGGCTGAGGTTTGCAGGAAACACGGCATCAGCACAGCGTCGTTCTACAAGTACAAGTCGAAGTTCGGCTTTGTCTGACAGTCGCGTACGGGTAGATGCTGCCTTGCGCACTTTACCGCTATCTTTTGTGTAGTATGGTTGGAGCAAGAGCGCGGTGTCGGTCATGACGAGACGCTCACACAAAACAAGGAGGAAAAAATGCAATTCACGAAATTGCTCGCCGCTTCGGCCATGGCCCTGACGGTTGCAAGCCCTGCACTGGCAGAAAACGTTTTGCGCTGGACCAGCCAAGGCGACGCGCTGACCATGGACCCTCATTCGCAGAACGAGGGGCCGACCATTGCAATGAATGGCCAGATTTATGAATCCCTGGTCACTCGCGACGCGGACCTTGTTCTTCAACCCGAATTGGCCGAAAGCTGGGAAGCTGGTGCCGATGGCTGGACGTTCAAGCTGCGCCAAGGCGTGAAGTTCCACGATGGGTCAGATTTCACCGCCGAAGACGTGGTGTTTTCGTTTGAGCGCGCCAACCATGAGGCCTCGGACTATAAAGAGCAGGCTAAAAACGTCACCTCGGTTGAAGTCATCGACGATCACACCGTCAAGCTGACAACCGACGGGCCGAACCCGATCCTGCCGAACCAACTGACCTCGATCTATATGATGGACAAAGGCTGGGCCGAGGCGAACAACGTTGTTGCCCCGCAGGATTTCAAGGCCAAGGAAGAAACCTATGCTGTGCGCAATGCCAATGGCACCGGCCCGTTCACATTGGTCAGCCGCGCACCCGACGAGATGACAGTTCTGGCACGAAACCCCAATTGGTGGGGCGAAGGCAAGTTCCCTGGCAATATCGACAAGATTGAATACCGGCCTATCACCAATGCAGCCACACGAGTGGCAGCGCTGCTGTCGGGCGAGGTCGACTTCGTGCTTGATCCGCCGCTGCAGGATGTCAAACGCATCGAAGGCTCGGAAGGGCTTAGCGTGAAGACGGTCGCGCAGATTCGCTCGATCTTCTTTGGCATGGATCAGGGCATCGACAAGCTGCGCACCTCGGATGCCGAAGGCAACCCATTCAAGGATGCCAAAGTGCGCGAAGCGTTCAACCTTGCCATCGACAAAAAGGCGATCCAGCGGGTCGTGATGGAGGGCTTGTCGTTTCCGACCGGCATGATCACCCCGCCGGGTGTGCTTGGCAATACGCCGAAAAATGATGCGTCCTACGGGTTTGATACGGCCAAGGCCAAAATGCTGTTGGCCGAGGCAGGTTACCCGGACGGGTTCTCTATCCGGCTGGATTGCCCTAACAACCGCTACAACAATGACGAAAAGATTTGTCAGGCTGCTGTGGCGATGTTGGCCAAGATCAGCGTGAAGGCGAACCTTGATGCGATCCCCAAGGCGCAACACTTCCCAAAAATTCAGAAGCGCGAGTCCGACTTCTACATGCTGGGATGGGGCGTGCCGACGCTCGACAGCCACTATGTGTTCTCGTACTTGCTGGACGCCGAAGGGTCGTGGAATGCCACCGGCTATAACAACACGCGGGTGAACGAGATTACCAAGGCGATCACTACCGAGATTGACCTCGAAAAGCGCGCGGCGATGATTGACGAGGCCTGGTCGCATGTCAAAAAAGACATGCCTTATGTGCCGATCCACCACCAGGTTCTGGCCTGGGGGCTTTCGGACAAGGTCGACATCCCGATTGCGGCGGATGACGCCTTTCGTCCGCGCTTTGCGGTCATGAATTAAGCAAACTGCCTGGGCAGGTTACGGCCTGCCCAGGCATTGATTGGCTCTTACATGCTTTTTTTCATACTCAAGCGGCTTGCGCAGTCGGTTCTAGTGATGGCCATCGTTTCGGCAGTCAGTTTTTCCCTGTTCAATTTCGTCGGCGATCCGGTCAACAACATGGTCGGTCAGGACGCCACTCGCGAACAGCGTATCGAAATTCGCCAGCAGCTTGGACTTGATGACCCGGTTCTTACCCAATACTCGCGTTTTCTCGGCAATATGCTGCAGGGCGATTTTGGCCTCAGCTACAGGATCAAGCGACCAGTTGACGAGTTGATCTTCGAGCGCTTGCCCGCCACACTGGAACTGGTTTTTGTCAGCGCAATCATAGCGCTCGTGGTTGGGATATCGTTGGGCGTCTATACCGGCATCAGACGCAAATCATGGGTCAGCCGATCGATCCTTTCGGTTTCTCTGGTTGGGGTCAGCCTGCCAACATTCATCATCGGGATTGCCTTGATTTATGTTTTTGCCGTTCACCTGCGATGGTTACCGTCATCAGGTCGCAGCGGGACAGTTGAACTTGGCTGGTGGAAAACCTCGTTGCTAACCCTGGATGGCTGGCGCGCAATTATTCTGCCAGCGATCACATTGTCTCTATTTCAACTGACGCTAATCCTGCGGCTAGTGCGGGCCGAGATGCTAGAGGTGATGCAAACCGACTTTATCAAGTTCGCTCGAGCCCGCGGGTTATCGGAGCGCGCGATCAACTTTCGCCACGCACTGCGCAACACGCTGGTGCCGGTGATAACCATCATCGGTCTCAACATCGGCGGGCTAATTGCCTTTTCGGTTATCACTGAAACGGTGTTTCAGTGGCCCGGTACAGGTCTCATGTTCATTCAGGCAGTCGATTTCGTTGATGTGCCGATCATGGCGGCGTATCTGGTGTTCGTCGCGCTCTTGTTTGTTTTGATCAACCTTGTTGTCGACATTCTGTATTTCGTCGTTGATCCGCGTATCCGGCTGGGGGACTAATTTCGATGAGCCAAGACCGCCCTCAGATCCACCCAATGACCCGCTGGCAGCGGTTTATAGACAATGACATCGTGTGGTCGTTCCTGCATTCACCCGGGGCGATGATTGCCGCGGCGATCACGGCCATCTCGATCTTGGCATGTGTCTTTTCCCCGCTCATTGCGCCGTTCGACCCATTTGATCCAAGCCAAATCTCGCTTTGGGATGGCAAGCTGCCTCCGGCTTGGAGCGAAGGAGGGCAGCCACAATACCTGCTTGGTACCGACAATCAGGGCCGCGATATGCTGTCGACGATCCTTTACGGCGGGCGATTGTCGATCCTTGTTGGGTTGGCAGCGGTCTGTCTTGGCATGTTCTTAGGCGTGAGCCTGGGCGTGATCTCGGGGTATGTCGGAGGTGTCACAGATGCGGTGATCATGCGCATTGCCGATGTGCAACTGACGATCCCCGGCATTTTGCTCGCCATCCTGATTAACGGGGTTGGGCGCGCGTTCCTGCCGCTGGAACTGCGTCAGGAATTTGCTGTTTATGTCGTCATTGTTGCAATTGGTCTGACCGACTGGCCGCAATTCGCGCGCGTCGCGCGTGGCGCAACCATGGTCGAGGCGAATAAGGAATATGTTCAGGCCGCGCGGATCATCGGCTTGCCCGCCTGGCTGATCATGATACGGCATGTCCTTCCCAACACGTTGCGCCCGGTTCTGGTGATCGCCACGATCGGGCTCGCGCTGGCCATCATAGCCGAAGCGACGCTGTCGTTTCTTGGGCAGGGCATTCCGCCCACGACACCGTCGCTAGGGACGCTGATCCGAGTTGGAAATGAATACCTGTTTTCCGGTCTGTGGTGGATCACCTTTTTCCCCGCTATCGCGCTGGTTGTTCTTGTCTTTGCTGTCAATCTTCTGGGTGACTGGATGCGTGACGCCCTAAATCCGAAGCTACGATGACCGAACTTCTGAAAATATCCGGCCTTGATGTCGATTTCCTAACCCGCCGCGGCACGGTTCATGCAGCGCGTGGGGTCAACCTTACGGTTCATCCGGGCGAGGTTCTTGGGCTGGTTGGCGAATCCGGTGCCGGCAAATCGACTATCGGCAACGCCATCATTGATCTTCTCGAAACCCCGGGCCGGGTAAGCGCCGGTTCGATCCTGTTCGAAGGTGAAGAGCTGCGTGGGCGTAGCGAAGCCGAGATGCGTCTTGTGCGCGGTGACAGGATCGGGATGATCTTTCAGGATCCGCAAACCTCACTTAACCCTCTGATGACAGTCGGCGCACAGCTTGTTGAGACCATCGAAAAGACCAACGACCTAAGCGGGGCCGAAGCCGAAAAGCGCGCTATCGAGCTGTTGGAACAGGTTGGCATCACCGAGGCCAAAGCGCGGCTTTTAGCCTATCCGCACCAGTTCTCAGGCGGGATGCGACAGCGGGTTGTGATCGCGCTGGCCTTGGCGGGCGATCCTGATCTGATCATCGCGGACGAGCCGACGACCGCGCTTGACGTGTCGACCCAGGCGCAGATCCTTGATTTGATCAAGCGGCTCTGCCGTGAGCGGGCGCTGGGCGTGATCATCGTGACCCATGACATTGGCGTCATCGCCAACATCGCGGATCGTGTCGCGGTAATGTATCGCGGTGAAGTGGTTGAAACCGGCGATGTGGGCCAGATCCTTGGTGCGCCCCAGCACGAATACACCAAGTCCCTGATTGCCGCCGTGCCGCGCGCTGATCGCAAGCTGGATCGGTTTTCTTCCGTGGACTACGTCGAAGGCGGCACAACGCCGTTTCGACGTATCGATATCCGGACCCATTGGCTGGGCCAATCGCTGCGCGAACGTGACGCCGGAGCGGCGATTGAAATCGAAAATCTTGAACTGTCCTTCACGCTGCAAAAAGCCGTGCTAAAGCGAAATCGCAAGATGGTGCGGGCCGTTGACGATGTCTCCTTTATCGTGAACGAAGGTGAGACCTTTGGTCTGGTGGGTGAATCCGGCTCGGGCAAATCTACTGTGGCAAGACTGATCGCCGGGCTATACCGACCAGATGCTGGCAAGATACGGGTGATTGGTCAGGACGTCGTTTCGCACCCGAAAGGCGCAACTGCCCGCGGGGCGCGACGGGCGTTACAGATGGTTTTTCAGGACCCCTATTCATCGCTCAATTCGCGTATGCGGGTGCTTGATATCGTGGCCGAACCGATCCGGTTTTATCGACTGACCGATGGCGAGGCCGAGACGCGCAAGATAGTTGGTGACCTGCTGGATCATGTTGGGCTGGGCGCAAGTGCTGCGCTGCGCTATCCACACGAATTTTCGGGTGGACAACGCCAACGCATATCCATCGCTCGCGCGCTGGCGTCGCGCCCGCGCATTCTGATTTGCGACGAGCCGACATCGGCGCTTGATGTGTCTGTGCAGGCAACGATCCTCAACTTGCTCAAAGACCTGCAACAAGAGCTTGGTCTGACCATGCTTTTCATTAGCCACAACCTACCGGTTGTGCGGCAGATGTGCGACCGGATCGCGGTCATGCGAAATGGCAGCATCTGCGAGGTTTCCGACACCGAGACGTTGTTCAGCGCCCCCAAGCACGACTATTCGCGCCACTTGCTGGATCTGATGCCGCGTATGGACCTATTAGGCGAAACTCAGGGTTAGCTTGCCAGAGGCTCACCCAAATCCCAGTAAAGCCCGGCCATCACGCCAAGCGCCTGATGGGCCACCGGGATAAGCATATGTTCATCCGGGGCATGCTGGTTAGAACCGCCATAGGAATGCGGTATCCAGATAGTTGGTAGCCCCAGGGTTTCCATGAACACGTGATTGGGAAGGGACCCACCAAGGTTGGGGGCAAGGTGCGGTGCGATGCCAAGCGTACGGTGAAGCGAGGCAACAACGCGCTCGACCCACGGGTTGTCTGGCGCCGAGCGGGTTGCAGGGAAAAAGCCACTCTCTTCAGGTTCAACACGGATCTGATCAAAGCCTTCAGCATCCAGATGGCGGCGCAGCGATGGCAGAATGTCTTCGGCGTCGGTTCCGGTGACAAAACGCAATTGGCAGATGGCCCGCGCCTTGCTCGAGATTGCATTGACCGGCGCCGCAGGTATGCCGCTTTCCATGGCAAGAACAGCAAAAGAATTCCAGCCATAGACACGTTCTTGGGGTGTCAGGGTTTCATCCCCCCAATCCAGGTCGACCTGTGGGCCAACCGGCAAAGGCAGCGTTCTAATGAGAGCACGAATGTCCGGCGTCAGGCTGGTTGGGCGCCATGCCGGAATACGGATTTGTCCACGTCGGTCCGTGATCGTGGCCAGCGCATGGGCCAGTATCACCGCCGGGTCAGCCAAAAGCCCGCCCCAATTGCCCGAATGATGAGCGCTCTTACGCAACTCAATCGAAAGACCGAAATTTATCGCGCCACGCGCGCCGAGAAAGACCAGCGGTACATCTGGCAACATGCGCGGCCCGTCCGACGCGATCAGAACGTCGGCCGCAAGCAGCGCCGTGTTTTCCTGACAGAATTCCGCCAGACCGGGTGAGCCTGTTTCTTCCCCCATCTCGATCAGCCAGGTGGCATTAAAGCCAAGCCGCCCACGCGCCGCAATCACGCATTCAAGCGCCATTAGATTGATCAGATGCTGACCCTTGTTGTCCGCCGTGCCCCGGCCATAGAGCCGGTCGTTCTCTTGGCGAAGCTCGAACGGCTTGCAGCCCTCGCTCCAGTCGTCTTCTTGCCCACGGGTCACATCACCATGACCATAGCCAAGGATAGTCGGCAGACTTTGGTCTTCGATCCGGCGCGCAACAAGAAATGGGTTACCTTTGGGATTGGGATGGATCGTGCAGGTAAACCCGGACGCGGTCAGGCGCGGAACGAGCAACTCTTCAAGATAGGCTGGCATTTCTTCGAAACGCTGCGGGTTTTGACTCTCGGTCGGGCGGGAAACAAGCTCTGCCATATCCATTGTGAACCGACCTTCATCGACCAAGGCTTGCGCAGTGCGGATCACGTCAGCACGTTCAGACATTGCGTTGCTTCCTCTCACCGGTTCCGTTTCGCGGCGCACACGCGTTTCGAACGTGGCTCTCCGTTGCACCCCTAGTAGGACGATTAGGATGGAATGGCTACTGTAGCCTCGAAAGCCAGCGTCAGATGCGCCGCAGAACGAGAGAACACGGTAGGCTCAAGAGGCGCCACTTACGGCCCACAGCTGCCATTCATCACTACCTTCAATGCCGCAGTGCAGCTTCTCCGAAGCGGACAAAGGCGACGCGGCGCAGCATTTTAATCTGCCAGTTGGCTGGTATGCGGGACAAAGTGAGCTTTCGCTGCAATTGCACCAATTTCGGCTTTGGGGGAGCATTCAACAAACGGTCGTTTATTGTGCCAAATTGTGTGTTGGCCTACCATAATGCAGTAATCTCGTTGCATTAACCAAACTTCCGGAAACGAACACACAGCATGATTGCCTATGTCACTGTCGGTGCCGATGATATGGCCCGCGCGAAACGGTTTTACTCTGCGTTCCTACCAGCCCTTGATTACGGGCTTAAGGAGGGTCCCGAGGGCCTGAGCTACGCGTTACCCGTACAACCGGGTCAGTCTCCCGTTTTGCCGGACTTCTACGTTAAACCAACCTTCGATGGACGTCCGGCCTCGGCTGGGAACGGTGCTATGATCGCATTTGAGGCTCGCAGTCAACAGCAGGTTCGTGATCTTCACTCCGCCGCGCTTTCCGCTGGCGGCTTTGACGAGGGTCAGCCTGGCTTTCGTGACTCGTATGGACCTCAATTTTATGTTGGTTACCTTCGCGACCCTCAAGGCAACAAGATCGCACTGTTCTCCAGCAATCCGGACGAACCTGGACGAGACGGATAACGCGGGTTACCTGGGCTAACGTTTTTGACGGTCTGAAAAAGGAACACCCCGCCAGAAAGCCGAACAAGTCGATCGGTTTGCCCCTAGGGGTCTATTCGATTTCGTTTAATAGCCACTCGGCGCGCTCGATCTGCTGAATCGCGATTTCAAGCTTCTTTTTCAAACGGACCTTTTTGTCCGGGTTCTCCGTTGTCGCGATTTCGGCTTCCAGCTCTCCGCTCCTCTTGCGAAGTTTCTCCAACGTCTTCTCCACATGGTTTGGCTTGATCTGACTTGCCTTGCCATGCTCGAGACGTTCTTTGTATTCGGCAATCTTCTCGCCAAGCTTCTTCAGCCCCATCCGATAACCTCCGACCCGCTGCGCAGTGCTTGCATTCTAGCCTCCTTTGAAGACGTTTTGCTGACCCTTGTCACCGTCTTCCTTGGCGGGGGAGGGGATGGGCGCTGCCGGTCTCTCGACCAGTTCATCTTCGTCCAGAGTCAGCAATTTTTCGACCTCGGCCATGGCCCGGTCACGCTCGATGTAGTAGCTGCGCGCCGCCTCGATCAGGTGACGCATCGCGCCATACGCGTAGCCTGAGTCATTCAGAAACGAAGTCGCGGCGTGCGCGTTCAACTCGCCCTTTCGGATCAGCGCTTCGATACGGCGCGTGGTCGAGCGCGTCTCGTCTTCGATCTGCGCGCGTTCCTGGTCCAGCCAGAGTGCGCTGCGATCTTCCGGTGCAGCAAGGCCCAGTTTGTGAATCTCCAAAACGATCCGCGCGATCTCGGTGCGCAGACCGTCATAAAGCTCTGTTACGATGCCCTGAGGCCGCGTCGTGTAGCGGAGTACGTTCTTGCGCAGGTGCTTGACCGACTTCACGGCCTGCACGATGTCGCTGGACACGTCACGCAGGGCATAGACTCTGTCAGAGATTTCGGGCGGCATCCGCTTGTCGCCGACCCGCGTCGTGAAGTCTATGATCGCCGAGTAGAGCGTCTTGACCCGGCGTTCGTAGCCGTCTTCCAGATCGAGATCGAAGGCCGCGCGGCTCTTGCGCACCGTTTTGGCGATGTCGTCGGTCTGGAAGATTTGCTGCCGGTGCAGGTTCAGGCCGTGCAGGATCAGTTCCACGGCGTTCTCGTAAAGGTGCAGCACCTCTTTGCGCAGCGCGCTTTCCAGCGTCTGCGGGAAGTCGTCGACCGCCTCGTTCAGGTACCGCGGGCGGCTGACATCAGGGACCGGTTCGACGATGTAATGCTCGATGAAGCCGATCAGTTGGCGCAGAACCGGCAGTATCAGCGCGACGCCGAGCACGTTAAAGATCGTGTGGAACACCGCAAGCTTCAGCGCGAAGTCGTTGGCCGAGATGCCAACGGTCGCACTGATCGCGTCGACCGCGTCGCGCAGAGGCGCGATGAAAATGAGCGCCACCACGGCCGTGACCACGTTGAAGATCAGGTGGGCGAGCGCGAGCCGTTTGCCTTCGAAGTTTGCGCCAAGCGCGCCGATGACCGCCGTAATCGTCGTGCCGATGTTGGCGCCGATCGCCAACGCCAGCGCGTTCTCGTAGGTAATCTGTCCGGCGGCGAGCGCGGTGAGGATCAACACCATCGTCGCGTGGCTCGACTGCATGATCACGGTCGCGGCGGTGCCGAGCAGGGTATAGACAATGAGGCCCAAAAGCCCCGGCAGCGCGAAGCGCAACAGGTCAATCTGATCCTTGAAGGCCTCGAAACCTTCTTTCATGTGGTGAATGCCGAGAAACAGAAAGCCGAGTCCGCCGAGTGCATAGCCGACACCGCGCACCGGTTTGGGCTTCTGGAACACCAGCAGGATGCTGAGCGCGATCATCGGCATTGCGTAGGCGGCGATGTTGACCTTGAGTCCCAGCCCCGCGACCAGCCAGGCGCCCGTCGTCGTCCCGATATTGGAACCAAGGATGATCCCGACCCCGCCGATCAGCGAGATCAGACCGGCGCTCAGAAACGAGATCGTGATCACCGAGACCAGCGAACTGGACTGCAGCAAAGTCGTGGACACTATGCCGAAGAGGATTGAGCGCGTGGTCGAGCCGGTCGCACGTTCAAGCACCCGCTCCAGGGTGCCGCCACCGAAAAGCTTGAAACCGTCTTCGAGCATGAGCATCCCGAACAGAAAGATCGCAACGCCTGCAGCGATTTCCTGCGCATTCGGACTGACCCAGAAGGCGAGAAGAAGCGCCGCGATCGCGACCGGGAGATAGAACTTCCGCATTCAGTCAGCGCCGCACTTGCGTCGGCATGCCTTGAAACAGTCGGAAAGCCTCTGGCGATATCGCGCGAGGACAGAGCGGCGTTCCAGGCACGTCGGAAAACACCACACGGTCGAGGCGGCTAGGTGCGAATCGGACATCCTCGCTCTGCAGGTCCTGTCGAAAAAGGGAGCGTTCGTGCGTCATGCGTGTCGAGTCCCATATCTGGCGCATAAACCAGCCGTGCAGCGGTCACGCCGTCGATCATTGTCGGGCAATCCCGTTGCACTTCCGACACATAACCGGATCCGGGAAAGCGAACATTGACCTACATCATGGCTGCTTTGAGCGCGCCGTCCACGATACCGTCCTGCCATTCTGGCGCAAGAGGGGGAGCTTGCCTTGCTGAAAACCGAAAACGTCGAATCCGCCGTACAGCTCAATCGGAGTGAGCTCTTTCGCTTTGGCACGGCGCTGATTTTCATCGTCGGCGTCATGCTGTTCACTATCGTCCGAACCGACGGCGGGGTCGACGGCATCCTGCTGGTGGTTGCTGCGATGATCGGCGGCTACATGGCGATGAACATCGGCGCCAACGACGTGGCCAACAACGTTGGGCCGGCGGTGGGGTCGCAAGCGATCACCCTGACCGGCGCGATCCTGATCGCCGTGTTCTTCGAAGCCGGTGGCGCGCTCGTCGCCGGCGGCGACGTGGTGGGCACCATCAAGAAGGGCATCATCGACCCCGATCTCGTGGCCAACCGCGATACCTTTATCTGGCTGATGATCGCGGCGTTGCTTGCGGCCGCGGTCTGGCTCAACTTCGCGACGGCCATTGGCGCGCCGGTGTCGACAACGCATTCCATCGTCGGTGGCGTGCTTGGCGCCGGGATCGCGGCCGCGGGCTGGAGCATTGCGGACTGGCACCAGGTCGGCATGATTGCTGCAAGCTGGGTGATATCGCCAGTGCTTGGCGGGCTGATCGCTGCAGGCTTTCTCTACATCATCAAGCGCACCATTACCTACAAGACCGACGTATTGTCTGCGGCCAACCGAATGGTGCCGGTTCTGGTCTCGTTCATGGCCTGGGCCTTTGGCACATATCTGATGCTGAAGGGGATCAAAAAACTTGTGAAGGTCAGTTTCCCGATGGCAGTGGTCATAGGCCTTGTCTTGGCGGTCGCCGTATACCTGTTGATGAAACCCTACATCGCGCGTCTTACAAAGCGCCTCGAGAACCACAAGTCGAGCGTCAACGACCTCTTCACAGTGCCGCTAATCTTTGCCGCCGCCCTCCTGAGTTTTGCCCATGGTGCCAACGACGTTGCCAACGCCGTGGGTCCGCTGGCAGGCATCAATGAGGCCATTGTCGGGGGCGGGGTTACAGCCAAGGCGTCCATCCCGCTTTGGGTGATGGCCGTTGGGGCAATTGGCATCTCGCTTGGCCTTGCGCTCTATGGGCCAAAACTGATCCGCACGGTCGGCAGTGAAATCACCGAACTGGATAAGATGCGCGCGTATTGCATCGCGATGGCCGCGGCGATAACCGTGATCGTCGCCTCGCAGCTGGGTCTGCCTGTGAGTTCGACCCACATCGCCGTCGGCGGCGTGTTCGGCGTTGGTTTCCTGCGCGAATATATCAAGTCGAGCTATGCCCGGATGCTGGACGACATCCGCGACCATCACGCCGACCAAGACCCCGACGCGGTGGATGCGTTCCTGAAGCGCTTTGAAGCAGCGGACGTGATCGCCAAGGGCGAGATGCTCCGCAGTATGAAAGCGCAAGCCGCGCCCGATCGACTACTCGGCAGGAAGGAGCGCAAGGGTCTCGGGCGCGTACATCGGGTTGAACTCGTCAAGAGAAATCTGCTCCTTCGGATTGCGGCAGCATGGGTGATAACGGTTCCGCTGGCCGGGCTGCTGGCGGCCATGTTTTTCTTCATGATCCGTGGCATGATGCTGCCGTAAAAACCTACCCTTAAGGCCGACGTCGCGTAGAAGTTCGCGGGATGACATTCGAACAAGAGACCAATGGCTGGGGAGGCCCGGTTGGCGCCCGGGGTGCGCTGCAGCTTGAGAAGAGCGATTACTGCCTACGGACTCTCAGCCCCGCGCCCGGCAGCCATCTCCACTGCCAATCCGACACATTCATGCAGCGATGCCATAAGGGCATCAACCAGACTGCGAAGAGAAGAGTGACCCGGATGAGCGGCAAGACATGGAACAATGAAGGAAAGCGAGCTTGACCCAAACGCCCAATTAGAGAAGCGGTCATCGGGTGAATTTGATTGATCAGCCGCTAAACGGCACATAACAGACGTTGATCAGCAGCCGGGCTTGCTCGAACCCGCAGATGCAAGTCCACCCTTAAAATTTCCCGTTCTCGTTCTTCCATTTTTTGCGCGGCGCTATGGCTTCGATTGTGTCCCAATGCTCAACGATCTTGCCATCACAGACGCGGAACAGATCATAGAAACTGGAATGGATGCCGCCCCTCGTCCCTTCGCTCATGCAAAGGATGAAGTTGCCCTCTGCCAGCACTCGATGGACTTTGTGATATTGGATGTGAAGTGCCCCATTTTCCTTGACTTCCAATGCTGAGCGGACTGCGGCGATACCGTCGGCAAGGTCGGGGTTGTGCTGGATCAGGTCTTTGTCGACATATGTGTCGAGTAGATTGGTCTGACGTTCGACAAGAACTTGTTCCGCAAATCTGCGCGCCAGATCGCGGTTGGCCTCGGTCTTGTCCAGATCGGTGATCTCGGTGCTGCCTTCCAGCATGCCGCGTCCCGACGGGTTGGGACCAGCGATAGGCTGGATGTTGTCCCAGTGCTCAACGGCCTTGCCGTCCTCGAACCGGAAGACCTCGAACGCAACGCTCAGGCTGGAAAAGTCGTATTCGTTGTGCGCAAACGCGAAATCGCCGTCCTCGAATACCCGCACGAAGGTGACCCGCGGGTTGGTTTTTGAAAGGCGTGCAAACAATGCAGCGATCCCCTCGCTGCCCTCGTGTGTCTGGGGATTGTGCTGAATGTATTTCGCCTCGTTAACGACGGCCGCTGCATTTGCATCTCCGGTTTCGATGCCTTTCAGAAGCTTCTTGAGCAGGTCTCTTTTCGATGCCATGCGGTTTCACTCTATCTCGACGCGAAAATCATGCTTTGCACCATAGCGCCCAAGACATGCTCGTGTGGATAGAATTGTTCACCTCCGATGCGCGAGCGCACCCATTGCAGTACCGGCCCTTCATCCTTGCGGTTGCCAACGGGCGTTCGGTATCGACAGCCGCGATAGAGTTTTCTGGGCTCAGCCGCGCTCCCATTTGAGGCGGAGGGTCGCTTGCGGGGTCTCTGCCACCCGCCCGCCGAACAGGCGCGCTTCTTGATTCATGCGCCATGCCAGCCAGCCGAGCGCTTCGTCGTCCGCTCTTTCGAGCCGGAACCGATGGAGCCTGTAGGGCAACATTTCCAGCGCCACCAGCGCGCCGGTGTCGCGCCGAATATCAGCGACGTAGCCGAGGACCAACTCGGGGCGAAACGCGTCCTTTCCGCTGATCCCCTCGTAGTCATTGACCAAATCACCTGCACCGAAGAGCACGAGCCGCCCAGCCCTTACGGCCGCCGCGCGAGGGTGGTGCGAGGAATGGCCGAACACGAGATCAACACCTTGCGCCACCACCGCCTCGGCAAGCGCGCGATGGGCCGGGGCGATCGAGTAGCCCCAGTTGTGGCCCCAGTGGATCGAAAGCGCGATAATATCACCGGGCTGCCTTATCTGCGCAAGTTGCGTCGTCACGCGGGCGACGACCTCGTCGGGCTCTGTGCGCGCCACGCCCGGTTGCCCCGGACCGGCCCTCCAGGACAGCGGCACGCCGGCATCGTCAAGCGCAACGGCAAGCACCACGAGCCTACCACCCCCCGTGAACGACAGGTATCGGGGCGCGAAAGCCTCTGCGCCATCCCAGCCGGCCCCTGCATGCAAGATCCCGGCGTCGTCGAGGGTGGCGAGCGTCTCGGCGAGACCTGTGCGACCCCAGTCCAACACATGGTTGTTGGCCAGTGTGACACCGTCGATTTTGGCGGCAGCCAGCAGCGCCACATTGGCGGGATGCATCCGGTAGTGGATGCCCTTGCCCGGGTCGTGCACACCGCCGGACGTGATTGCCGTCTCCAGGTTCACCAGTCTCAGATCCGCGTCTCGCTCATCGAGATCTTCCAGCAGATCACCCCAGACATAGTGCGGCCCGACCCGACGCGGGATTGCGCCATTCGCGCGTTCGGCGAGTGTGACGTAGTCTTGTGCGGATGCGACGTGGCCCTCGAAAAGTTGTGGGTCGCAGGACTGAGGCTGGATCTGATCGATCCCCCGTCCAAGCATCACATCGCCGGCGAGAAAGAGGCGCAGACAGTCTGGAGGACGGCTCATCCGCATCACCCCGGTCGGGCGGGGAGCCGATTCGCCGCAAGCTCCGGCACGCCACAGCAAGGGATTCGAACTGGGAAGGTGTGATCGCAGGCCATACAACACTATCTTATCATTCGGCACATGCCGCTTTGACCGCAGTCAATGGCAAAGTCGGTT
>NZ_JBTLRG010000006.1:0-117684 GCF_054482635.1 Arenibacterium sp. CAU 1754 | reverse complement strand
GCTGGTCAGCGCGATACGCACCGCATCTGCTCGGAATTCGTCCGTTCGTTTCAGTCCCATAGTCAGTCTCCTTTGTTGCAGTAAATGCTATCAAAGGAGCGGCATCAAACCGCGACAGGTCCAGATTGACCTTACAGCACACACGGAAAAGCAGCTACCGCTGCCTTGGTTTTTCTAGGGACATGCCCAACTCTCGCCTTCTCGACGCGTTACAAGCCCAAAAAAAACCGGAGCAGCACCATGGCGTGAGCGATCAGATTTAAATCAGAGTTTGGGCGCACCTTCCCAAATGGTGAATTCGTGGATTGGGATCACGAACTTGCGTTCAGGGGCGGTACTTTGCCAACCTCCATCCTTGATGACCCTGACTTCGATGGCGCGAGGTGCGTCGTCAAGTCCGAGGCATTGCAGCGCGTCGCGGATGGTTATGTGGGCGAACAGGGAAAAGGCCTTCCAACCAAATTCAAAGTGGAGCCTTCATTCCTACCGCCCAGATTGTCTTCACTCGTCAAGCTAAATGGCATCTTTGCCGTGGACAGTCGTCTTAAGCGCATCATCGAACAGATTGAGCCAGACATGCATGAGTTCTGGCCCATTTCAATCCGATGGAGGGGCCTGCCCTACGTCAAGCGGTACTGGGCGCTCTCGGTAAACCAATTCATGAGCAGTATCGTCCCGGAGCAGTGCCTCGAAGGGGCCTGCGAAACGCGTGACTACAAGATGTATCGCGTCAACATTGTTTCTGCCATGGACGCACTCGCTGACATGGCATTTTCGCCCGACGTGCAGGAGGACGCCCATCTATGGAAAGAGCGCTGGGTGAACGGTGCCGATTTGTTTTTTTCAGACGCACTCATGGCTGAATGTCATTCAGCAGGCTGTGTTTTGCCTGATCACGTACAGGTGCGTGCGGCAAAACAATTGCAACCAGCTGCCTGAAGTCAACGCAAAGTGGCTTGCGTTGCACAAACGTCTCTGGACCATCAGGTCGTGGTAAACCATGGAAGAGCCGCCATTGACTGCGACGCTAGAAAAAACTTCGGCTCTACACTGAAGAACGCGCCTTCAAGGCCCTTTGTACTTTTCACAGGGCAACAAACGGTAATAAAGCTGTCATTCGGGTAAAGAGCGTTTACGTCCGCTCCGTCCGCATACCTGCCGTTCGTCGCACCAGCAGATAACGGCAGTTCTGAGCCCGTAGCGACGAACACGGCACCCAGCCCAAACGGTCGCGAAGCGTGCGAAGCGGTCATTCTCTTATGTGCAGTCTGTATGGCCAAGAAGAAATCTTCGTACAAATTTTCCCGAACATATGCGGACCACGGATCAGGCGCGTGGCGATCGCTACTATGACACTAGTGAGATCACGCTACACCCGGTGCCCAGCATGCCGGGTTGATTGGCGTGCCGTGATCTGAAAACGACGGCGTTGGGTGGCTTTGCAACAGGAAGCACGACCCCGACAAACCCAGAAATGACGACCGGGAGCCTTTTACGGATGGTTTCGTCTATTCACGTGACAAGGACTACTCATATCTGCTGATCGGGTAGCTGGCGAAATACGCGCGGCCCACGTTGGGGTGCGAATCAGAATTTCCGGCACAGGTCCATCGCCTGACGCAACCGGGTTTCGGCCAGCCCATTGGCCGCGTCGCGCGGCAAAATACCGTGCTCGCGAACCTGGTCCAGAACCTCTTGCGTGTTGTGGCGGATCTTTTCGTCGATCGTTGCCATGGCCTGGGATTGCGTGCCGCCGCGATACTCGACCGAGGCGCAGATCACGCCCCCGGCATTGGCGATGAAATCCGGTATCACTAGAATATCGCGCGCGTGCAGTTCTTCCTCGGCCGCCCGGGTGGCGGGAATATTGGCGCCCTCGACGACAAGCCGGGCCTTGATCGCCCCTGCATTGGAGCTGTTAATGACGTCAGGTCGGGCTGCCGGGACAAGGATGTCGCATTCTGTCGTGATCACAGCATCTTGGTCGGCGCACGTGGCGCCGGGATAGTCGGTGACGCTTTTCCCTTCATCCTTCAGGGCGTCAAGGCGCGGCAGGTCGAATCCATCGGGGCAAATCGCGGTCCCGCGCGAATCCGCGACGGCGATGATACGGGCGCCCTTTTCCTCGAGGCAATGGGCGGCGTGCCGGCCAACCGCGCCATACCCCTGAATTGCTATCCGCGCGCCGTTCAGTTTTATTCCGCAATACGGCTCTGCGATTTCGGCGGCGACCGCGACGCCTAAGCCGGTGACCCCGATCTCGTCCAGAGGAATGCCGCCGACCACGCGCGGCAGACCGACGGCACGCCCGATCTCGTCACGGATCCAGGCCATGCAGAGTTCGTTCGTGCCCATGTCGGGACCGGGAATGTAGTCGGCCAACTGCTCAATGGCTTGGGCGAATGCGCGGATCAGGCGTTCTTTTTCGGGCAACGGCATCGCTGGATCGGCAAAAATGACCGATTTCCCGCCACCATGTGGCAGGCCCGCAGCAGCGTTTTTGCGGGTCATCGCGCGGGCCAGACGTGCGCACTCTTCCAGCGTGACGTCCGGCGCCATGCGCACTCCGCCTACCGAAGGTCCGACGGCCGCGTTGTCGATCACCACGATGGCCTTCAAA
The DNA here is from genome assembly GCF_054482635.1 of Arenibacterium sp. CAU 1754. Lineage (NCBI taxonomy): Bacteria > Pseudomonadati > Pseudomonadota > Alphaproteobacteria > Rhodobacterales > Paracoccaceae > Arenibacterium > Arenibacterium sp. CAU 1754. Next base: position 115,064 of record NZ_JBTLRG010000006.1, on the reverse strand, counting down.
CCCACGGCGGCATTGCTGACATACACTACTTTTTCCGGTCCGAATTCATCGATCATATCGAATATCGTTGTCATGCTTCGCCTTCCTCTTTGCCGCCCGGTCGTTCCAATTCTTCGCGTAGCGCGACCAGGAACCGCGCCGCTTCGCCGCCGGTCACAACCCTGTGGTCAAAGGTCAGCGAAAGCGGCAGAACGCGACAAATCACGGGGCGGCCATCCACGACACCGCATTGTTCGGAAACCCGTCCTGCCCCCAGGATCGCGACTTGCGGCGGCGAAACGACCAATGCGGCGAACACGCCGCCAATCGGGCCGAAATTCGACAGGCTGATTGTCGCGTTCTGCATGTCCTCGGGAGCAATCGACCGGTCGCGAACAGAACCTGTGGCACGGTCTATCAGCGCCTCGATGTCAACAGCGTCCTGCACGCCGCGCAAGACCGGCGTGAACAGCCCATCTGCCGTGTCCACGGCCAAGGCGAGGTCGACATGGTCATGTACCTGCCGCCGGTGGCCGTCGAACCAGGCGTTCAGGGCCGGTTCCCTGCCACTGGCGGCGACCATTGCGCCGATCAGACGGGGCGTTGGTTGTTCGGCGTCCGACCAGGCCGAAATATCGGCGGTGTCGGTGACCGTCGCAGGCACGACAACGGCATGCGATTTTGCCATTGCCCGGGCCATCGCCCGCCTGACACCGCGTAGCTCTTCTCCGGCAATCCCGGACGCGGCCGCCTCGACGTCGCGTGTCAGGATCGCACCGCCCGGGCCGGTCCCGGTCAGGGTGGCCAGATCGATGCCCTTCTCATCCGCAAGGCGGCGGACCGCAGGTGTTGCCTTGCCCGCAGCACTGGGGATGGGCCGGGACTCTGCCGGCGGGGCCGGTTCGATGGTTTCCTTAAGCTGACCGACAATCGCGCCGGTATCCTGCGGTTTACCGGTCTCGATATCGACAAGGGCCGCCCCGATCTTGACGATGTCACCTTCGGCTGCGATCAGCCGAGCGATGGTACCGGAATGCGGCGCCGGGATTTCGACGACGGCCTTGTCGGTTTCCACCGAGACAAGCGGCTGGTCGGCGACCACATGGTCGCCTTCTGACACATGCCAGGCAACGATTTCGGCATCCTGCAGGCCCTCGCCAAGATCGGGAAGTGTGAAAATCGTCATGCGAACTCCATCACGTCATGGACGGACCGCAGGATGCGTTCTGTCGAGGGCAGGTAGTGGCCTTCAAGCCGGGGATAAGGCATCACCGTATCATACCCGGTGACCCGGCGCACCGGCGCCAGCAGGCTGGTCAGGCTATGTTCGGCAAGATCGGCAGCGATCTCGGCACCTAGCCCGGCGGTCAGCGGCGCCTCATGAACGATCACGCAGCGGCCGGTCTTTTCAACCGAAGCGCGGATCGTTGCCCGGTCGATAGGTTTGAGCGAGGACAGGTCGATCACTTCGGCCTCGATCCCTTCAGCCGCAAGCCTATCCGCCGCCGCGCGGGTTTCGGTCAGCATCGCCCCCCAACTGACCAGCGTCACATCGCGGCCTTCGCGCAGGCGGACCGCTTCGCCCAAGCGCAACGCGGTGCCGTCATCGGTAACCGGTTCCGAGCTCGCCCGGTAAAGCCGCTTGGGTTCCAGGAACACGACCGGATCCGGATCCCGGATCGCAGCCAGAAGCAGGCCATAGGCCCGCGCCGGTGTGCTGGGAATCACCACGCGCAGCCCCGGAATATGGGCCAGCATCGCCTCCACGCTCTCGGAGTGATGCTCGGGCGCCTTGATGCCGCCACCAAAAGGGGCACGCAGGACCATCGGGCAGGTCAGTCTGCCCCGGGTTCGGTTGCGCAGGCGCGAGGCGTGGTTGGCCAACTGGTCGATCGCCGAATAGAGGAACCCCATGAACTGAATCTCGGCCACCGGTTTCAGCCCGTGTGCCGCGGCCCCCACGGCCATGCCGGCGATCACCGTTTCACTCAGCGGCGTATCCCGCACCCGCGACGCGCCAAAGCGCTGGCTCAATCCATCGGTAGCACGGAACACACCGCCGTCGATCCCGATGTCTTCGCCAAACAGGATGACATCGGGATCGTCCTGAAGGGCGCGTGCCAGCGCCGTCCGGATCGCCTCGATCATCGTCATGTCAGTCATCGCAGAGCTCCTCAGCAAGAGCCATGAGGTCCGAAGGCGGCGTGGCGTAGAGATGCCTGACCATGGCGCGGGCCGGTTCGGGACCAGTTGCAAGATATGCGTCGGCGGCTGCGTCGACCTCGTCGCCACAGGACCGCAACAACGCTTCCTCGTTCTCCTTGCTCCAGCCATGCACCTCGACCAGATGGGTTCGGAGCCGGACCAGCGGCTCATTCTTCCAATGCGGGCTGACCTCGGCCTCGTCACGATAGCGGCTGGCATCGTCGGCCGTGGTATGATCGCCCAGACGATAGCTGAGGCATTCGATCAGGGTGCCCCCCTCCCCTGCCCGGGCGCGGGACAGGGCGCGTTCGGTTGCCTCGCGCACCGCGATTACGTCGTTGCCGTCGACCTGTTCGCCTGGCAGCCCGGCGGCGATCGCCTTGTCTGACAGTCTCCGGGCCTGGGTCTGTTCGCTGCGCGGCACGGAAATCGCCCATGCATTGTTGTTGATCACGAACACGGCAGGCAGGTTCCAGGCCCCCACCACGTTCAACGCTTCGTAGAAATCACCCTTGGAGGTTGACCCGTCGCCGCCAACCGCGACCGCCACACCGCGCTCGCCCTTCTGCTGCATAGCAAGCGCCACCCCTGCAGCGTGAGGGTATTGCGAGGCGACAGGGACGCAAACCGGGAAATCCTGTCGTGGTCCGGCAAAGTCGTTGCCTCGCTCATCGCCACCCCAGTAGAGGAACAGCTCCTGCAATGTCACGCCGCGCCACAGCTGCCCGCCATGTTCCCGGAACGAGGGGACGAACACGTCCGCGTCCTGCATCGCACTGGCGACGCCCACGCTGATGGCCTCCTGGCCGAGGCTCGAGGCGTAGGTGCCCAACCGCCCGGTACGTTGCAAGGCAATCGCCTTGGCATCGAAACTGCGGGTCCGCACCATGGCGGCATAAAGCGCCTTCAGGGTCTCGCCGTCACGGGCGAAGTCGGGCAGATCACGCACAGGCCCGCCCACGGCATCGAGAAAGACCAGCGGTTCAGCCATTTTCTGCATCCCCCGCCAGTTCCTTTGCCATCATGTCCCGCATCACGAATTTCTGCACCTTGCCGGTGATCGTCATTGGAAACTCATCGACGAACTTGACGTAGCGCGGGATCTTGAAATGCGCGATCTGACCCTTGCAAAAATCGCGGATCTCGTCTGCCGTAGCTGTCTTGCCCGCGCGCAGTTTGATCCACGCACACACCTCTTCGCCGTATTTTTCGTCGGGCGCCCCGATCACTTCGACCTGTTCAATGGCGGGATGGGTATACAGGAAATCCTCGATTTCGCGCGGAAAGATATTTTCGCCCCCGCGGATCAGCATGTCCTTGCTGCGCCCGACGATCTGGAAGTAGCCCTCTTCATCGACAACCGCGATATCGCCACTGGCGATCCAGCGCGTCTCGTCGATGGCCTTGGCCGTCTTGTCAGGATCGTTCCAGTATTTCGGCATCACACAATATCCGCGTGTCAGCAATTCGCCCGGGGTGCCGCGCGGGGTGATCCGGCCCTCTGCGTCGACGATCTTGATCTCGGTATGCGGCAGCACCCGGCCGACGGTCTCGACACGCCTGTGCACCGGGTCATCGACGGATGTCTGGGTGCTGACCGGCCCGGTTTCGGTCATGCCATAGGCGATGGTGATCTGCGACATGTGCATTTCGCTCATGATGCGTTTCATCAACTCCGCCGGACAGGGGGCGCCGGCGATGATCCCGGTGCGCAGACAGGATAAATCGCGCCCGGCAAATCCCGGGGAATCCAGCGCGGCGATGAACATGGTGGGCACCCCGTGAAACACGCTGCAGCGTTCGGTTTCGGTCACGTCCATGGCAGCCGTGGCATCGAACCCGGCCGAGGCAAAAACCATCGCCGCCCCATGCGCCACACAACAAAGCGTCCCCAAAACCATGCCAAAGCAGTGGTACATCGGAACCGGAATGCACATGCGGTCAGCATCGGTCAGGCGCATCTGCAGGCCAGTGAAATAGGCGTTGTTGACGATATTGTGGTGCGTCAGCGTGGCGGCCTTGGGTCGCCCGGTCGTACCTGAAGTGAACTGGATATTGATCGGGTCGTCAAATTGCAGCACGTTTGCCAGTTCCGCCAGCCTTTCGTGCGATGGCTCGTCGGACTTGTCCATGACATCCGCATAACGCAACGCGCCGGGCACCGGATCGTCGCCAAGGGAGACGAGCCAGCGCAGGCTGGGCAGGGTCTTGGATTTCAGACTGCCCGGTGTCGAGCCGACCATCTCGGGCATCAGGTCCGAAAGCATCGCCACGTAGTCGCTGCTCTTGAAATTCGGAACAAAGACAAGCGCGCAGACCTCGACCTGCCGGAGCGCGAATTCAAGCTCGGACAGTCGGTAAGCGGGGTTGATGTTGACCAGGATCAGACCGGCCCTGGCAGTGGCAAACTGCAACACCACCCATTCGGCCATGTTCGGCGCCCAGACACCAATGCGTTCCCCCGGCGTAAGCCCAAGCGCGATCAGACCGGCCGCAAGTCGATCGGCCTGTCTGTCCAGTTCGCTGTAGCTCCAGCGCACATCCTGATAGGGAACAATCAGCGCGTCGTTATCGGGAAATGCTGCGGCCGTGCGCTTAAGCAGGTTCCCGACCGTCAGGCCCATCAAAGGGGTGTCTGACACCCCGTGTTCGTAGCTGACACTAAGCGGTTTTGCAGCGTTCTTGACCGGCATCTCTTACTCCCCCGAAACGACAAAGTAACGCTCCAACTCTGCAGCACCCTGCGGGACGCCGCGAAACAAAGCCATTGAAAATGGTACTTTCCCCCTGCGCCGCCGGCATTGACCGAGATCAAGACCCGGTGGAAGTAACAAAATCATTATGGCGCGTGCCCCGGTTTGATGCGCCTCAAAGACCGCCCAGGCAGTTTGGGCAATTCTTGTCGGCAGAAATGTGGAAAGGTTTGTTTTCAGATAATGCGCTGCCCGGGACTACTGTGGGAGAGAGACACAAGACCCGCACGTCCCGACGTGCGAATGACGAAAGGATAAGAGATGACAGATGGGCTTCTTTCGCAGGAACAGATCGCCGACCGCCTTGTTGAAGCCGCCGATCTGTTGGAAACACAGGGGGCCGAACATTTTCGCGTGCGCGCCTACAGGTTGGCGGCCGATACGATCCGGCAACTTGACGAAGAACCGGCGGCGATCCTGGAGCGGGAGGGCTTCAAAGGATTGGTCGCGCTCCCCAACATCGGAGAACGCCTGGCCCGCGCGATCGATGAAATGAGCGCGACGGGGCGCTGGATCCAACTTGAAAGATTGCGCGGAGAAACCGAGCCTGAGAACCTGTTTCAGGCGGTGCCGGGCGTCGGCGCCCGCACCGCGCGGGCCATCCACGACGCGTTGCATGTCGATACGTTCGAGGCGCTGGAAATCGCGGCGCATGATGGCCGCTTGGAAACAGTTCCCGGTATTGGCCCAAGGCGGGCAGCGTCGATCCGCGCCTCGCTCGCATCCATGCTTGCGCGGCGGCGCCGACGCGGGCCAGACGATCACGAAGAACCCCCGGTTGACCTCTTGCTGGAAGTCGATGGGCTCTATCGTCAGAGGGCGCGAGAGGGCAATCTGCAGCGCATTGCCCCACGGCGTTTCAATCCGACCGGAGAGGCCTGGCTGCCGATCATGCATCTGGATCGTGACGATTGGTCCTTCGCCACGCTCTTTTCAAACACGGCTCTGGCGCACGAACTTGGCCGGACAGACGATTGGGTCGTTATCTATTTCGGTCGGTCCGGCGGGCCGGAACACCAACGCACCGTGGTGACCGAGACGCGCGGACCCCTGGAGGGCAAACGGGTTGTCCGCGGGCGGGAGGTTGAGTGTCGAAAATATTACCTTGCAGATACTTAGGTTTCCTTTCGATGGTCGGTCGGTAAACACTGTGTGGATTCAGCTGAGGCCAACTTTCACTCGTCCAGCGCAAGTCAGGCTCGACGGGTCCCACCGCTGCATCAGAACAGGGCGACGGACGTTTGCCTTGGGCCGCTCACAGCCCTCCTTCGACTGTCAAACGCGCTTCACGCGCCGCCAAGAACCATCATCATGGACGCCCGCAGACGCGCGACATCGTCAGCTACCGATGCGTTTGGATCGGGCGTAAATGGCGCCAGGACTTCGATCCGGATGGTGCCACTTTTGGGAACAAACCTGCCCCTGGAAAGCAGGAGGTCGGAATCGTGAATGACAATCGGGCGGATGGTCCGGCCGGTCTCACGCGCCACCACCACCGCCCCTGCCTTGAACTCACCCAGAGTTTGCGTTTTCGCTCTTGTCCCTTCGGGGAACAGCACCACGGACCGTCGTTCAGGCATATTTCGCACCGCCTCGCTGAGCGTCGCCATCGCCACCTTGCCGCTTTTTCGGTCAATCTCGACCAGACCCGCTCCCTTGAACCCCGTGCGCAGCAACGGGGCATCGCAAAGCTCTTTTTTCGCGGCGAAGGTTATCCATTTCTGGTCGGGCACAACATCCATCAACGCGAACCCGTCCAGATGGCTGCGGTGGTTGATCACGATGATGCTGCCCGTGTCCTCGCTCAGGGTCCGCTTGTCTGCATTCGAAATCTCCACCCGAATGCTCAGCAACCTCAAGAGCCGCGAGCACGCCCGTTTGACAAGTCGCCAGTACCAGCCGCCAAACCCTCGCCGTTTGGCGCATAACAGCGGCACAAACGCGATGAAAAGAAAGTAGAAAGGCCCCAGCAGAACCAACGCCGTACGCTTGACCAGCCTGACGGGAAAAGGGTCAATTACCAATGTTGCGGCGTCAGGTGAGGTTGGTTTATCTGCCATGGGCTCCGGTCAATTGTCATGGCCTCACTGGGGCCTTTGGGGCATGAAAGCCGATGGGGTCTGCCTCGGCAGATTGGCGTCATGGCATGTGTTGTATGTTTCGTACGCAGCCAGTGCGAACGCGCCTATGTGGGCCAAACACGACATAAAATCAATGAAAACCTCTACGACTTGGTAAGTGCTCGATAGTGTCCGTCAGTCCTGCCGAGTTGGGCTTGGGGTCGAGTTTGCCTCTGTTTGTCTGGTCGGAATCCTATTTTTCAATGCTCATGTGCCGTTACAGATTGAGCACAAAAACACTGCTTGAACCTGCCGCGAATGGTCTTCCTTGGTCGGAAATCAAGCTTTAACAAAGACCTTGGTCGGTTATGTTGAATGGGCTTGATGCCTTGCAGCCAAAGGATGCCACATGACGACGATCGCCGAAGCGCAGTTCCGCACCCAGACGCTGCAATCCCACCTTAACGATCTTGGGATTAGCCACGCGGTGTTCACGTCAGAAAGCTCCATTGCCTATCTCGCGGGGTTCTGGGGCTATCTTGGGATCGAATTCGGCCGCCCAACGATGCTTGTCGTCCCTGCGGACGCTCCGCCGATTGTCATCACGCCCCTGATGGAAAGCGAGATGGTCGCCGAAATGACTTGGGTCGAAGACGTGCGCACATGGGAGGACGCCGGGCAACGAAGCTGGGGGCGGGCGCTCGCCGAAGCACTGCCGGACGCCGTGCGGGAGCTTTGGATCGAACGCAGCGAGGTTCCGGCAATCGTCCGCAATTTCCTTGATGAGCGGTTCCCGCAAGCAGAGCAAAAGGACATCGGTCCAGTCCTTGGCGCCATGCGCATGATCAAATCGCCGCTGGAAATCAGCGTGATGAAACAGGCGGGCGCCATCGCAGGCGCGATGATGAAGGCTGCGCACGACTCCCTCGAAGAAGGCGCCCGGGAATACGAAAGCGCGCTTGCGGTGATCAATGCGGGGACCCGCGCCGCGGCCGGATTTCTGACGGACAAGGGGTGGGAACGGTTCGTATCGCCGATGATCCACAATCTGCAGATCCTGCAAAGTGGTCGCGATGCGTCGATGGTCCACCGTCGTGCGTCCGTAAAAGCCTACGAACGGTTCGATCCGGTCTATTTCTGTTTTTGCAACATGGCCCAGTTCCAGCAATACAAGCTGGGTTTTGACCGCATGTTCCATATTGGCGCGGTCACTGACGAGGCCGCACAGGTTCAGCAGGCGGCCATCGATGCGCAGCAAGCGGCCATCGCGGCCATTCGACCCGGTGTTCAGGCGCAGGAGGTCGCGGCGGCAGCGAACGCGGTCTATGCAGAGAGAGGATACGAGACGGGCTACCGCACAGGCCGGTCAATTGGAGTGGCCTACCTCGAGGCCCCGGAACTGAAGGCGGGGGACACCACGATTCTGGAACCGGGCATGACATTCGCCGTTGACGGTGGCATCTCGATCGACGGCGTGACGGCAGGTCGCATCGGCGACAGTATCGTCGTGACAGAGACGGGGTGTGACTACCTGACCGAGTATCCGCGCCAGTTGCTCGTGACTGAGAGATAGGCCACCGGAATGTTCCGTCTCTGCGTTGCTCAAGCGCCCGCGCATTTGGAAACACCTGTCGAACGGCTGGCGTGGCTGAGCGAGGTTTTACCCGGCATAGCCCGACAAAAAGCCGATCTCGTATTGCTGCCCGAACTTTTCGCCTGCGGCTATCATATCGGCGACGCTGTCGAGAACCGCGCCGAGCCTGCCGATGGTCAGACTTTTGAGGCGGTGGTTGGGATAGCAAGGGAGTTCGGCGTCGCAATCCACTACGGTTTCGCGGAACGCGACGGCGGGCGGCTTTTCAACGCGGCTTTGTGCGTTTCTCCGCAGGGTGCCGTGTTATGCCATCAGCGAAAGCTCGCTATTCCGCCGGGGTTCGAGCGCGGTCATTTTACGCCAGGGCGTGGGTGCCAGGTTTTTGAATACCGCGGCCTGAAGATTGCGACACTGATCTGCTATGATGCTGAATTTCCGGAAACGGTGCGGCATGCGGCAGCGCAAGGCGCTGAGTTGGCGCTGGTTCCGACCGCCCTGGGGGCTGAATGGGCCTGGGTCGCGCGGACGATGATCCCTACACGTGCTTATGAGAACGGGGTGTTCCTGGCCTATGCCAACAGCGCCGGCACAGAGCGAGGAATGACGTTTCTGGGCGAAAGCGTCATCGCCGCGCCAGATGGGGTCGAACTCGCGCGCGCCAGCGGCGATCCCGAACTTCTGTTTGCGGACCTCGACAAAGCGCGGGTCGCCGACGCGCAAGCGCGTCTTCCGTATCTTGTTGATCGTCTAGAGCTCGGGTTCTGAAAAGGCCGGGCAGGTCCCAAAGCCCCAAGGTCGTCACTATTGCGTGTCGCGTCGACGATGTGCAGGTGTTCGTAAGGTCTCCGTCGCGCCCTCCGCACATGTAAACAGGCCTTCGGTCGAGATGTGGCTACTTTTCCGATTTCTCCGCCCGGATGTTGCGCCGCATCAAGCGTTGGTACAAGCCGGGCGAGGCGCGCATTATCAGGGACGCGAGCCGCGCCACGCGGCCCACCGGAATGAAATCCTGCCCTTTCTCAACGCCGCGCAGGATCACCTTGGCCCCCGCTTCTGGTGTCATGTAGTCGACCCCATCCGTCGCGGACCCGGGACGCTGGATACCGTCCTCGGTACGTTCGGCGTTGCCGATATTCGTGGCGACAAAGCTAGGCGCCGCGATCACGCAGCGCACGGCAAAGGGCGCTTCCTCGGAACGGAGGGAGGAAAAAAAGCCCTGCAACGCGTGTTTCGACGCGGCATAGGCGGTCCGGCCATGCAGCGGCGCGAAACCGGCAACCGAAGAGATGGCCAGATGCGTGCCGCCGCTTTCGCGAATGGGGTGAAGAAAGGCCCGCGCCATGGCGACCGCCGCGAAATAGTTGATCTCGAAGACCCTTCGATGGCCTGCGTCGTCGGCCTCTGCGAACGGGCCGATCTGCGAAACGCCCGCATTGTAGATCACCATGTCGATCGAGGGCCGCGCGGCGATGATCTGCGATGCCGCCCTGTCCAAGGCCTCGCCATCCGTCAGGTCCACGGCCACGGGCGTGCAGTTGTCCGACGCCACCAGCCCCGCAATATTGACGTCCATCAGCACGCAGTGCCAGCCCGCGCCCTGCAACTCTGTGGCCAGCGCCCGGCCCAACCCACCGTTTCCGCCGGATATGACAGCCGTCTTCATAGCCCGGCCTCGCGCCGCCACAGATCGAACACCTCGGCCGAGGTCAATTCAGGTGTATAGCCGAACACGCCCTTGAGCCGGTCATTCGCCAGCACGGGGCGGTATTGCAGAAACCGGACCTGTTCCGGCCCGTATCGTGACAGCCCAAGCGGTCGCGCCACCGCCAGCGCCGCCTTCAATCCCCATGCAGGGAGGCGCAGCACAGGCTTGGACATTTCTTTGGCAAGGTCATCGACAGACAGCCACCCATCTCCGGCCACGTTGTAAATACCCGTCGGGCCGTCGGTCGCAGCACGTTGGACAATGCGGGCAAGGTCGCGGGTCCAGATGAAAACGAACGGGCTGTCGCAGTTCTTTATCGCAAGCAGCCGCTTGCGGCGGAAAAGGGCAGTAATCTGGTTGTCGGTTCCAGCTCCGAGGACCGTCCCGACGCGCAAGACGACCTGCTCGAGATCCGGGTGGTCCCGCCGTGCCGCCGCCAGCATTTCCTCGACCTGCCGCTTGTGATCAGCATAGGCGAATTCCGGGTTGCCACGGCAGGGCGCGTCCTCGGTCAGCGGCACGGGGTTGTCGGCGTGATAGCCGTAGGCGGCACCGGAGCTGGTGACGACAAGGCGCCTGACCCCATGCGCCACGCAAGCCTTCAGCACATTGTGCGTGCCGGTGACGTCCACCGCAAAAGCCTGCTCTCGGGTCATGCCGGGCGGCGGGGTCACGATCGAGGCGAGATGGACGACGACCTCGGGCTGTTTTTCGCCGATGACGGTGTCGGGATCGGTACCCGTCACATCCATGCGCCGAAAGTGCAGATGCCCAGGCCGGTCCGACCGGGCGAGGTCCGTGACCACGGTGTCGTCGGCCGGCAAGGCCTCGGACAGGGCGCGCCCGACCATGCCCGCGCCGCCGGTGATGAGGATACGTGTCATCGCGCGGCCTCGGTGCGGCCCATGATGCTTGCCAGGGCCAGCCCGGAAATGGCGTGCCAGATGCCCCAGAACGCGGCGACGATTGCCATGCCGCCCAGCCCCCCGAAGAAGCCGAAGATCAGGACAAGGCCGAGTCCCGAGTTCTGGATGCCCGTCTCGATCGTCACGGCCCTGCGGTCAAAGGGGGACAGCCGCGCAAGGGTTGCCAATGCGTAGCCCCCGGTCAAACCAAGTGCGTTGTGCACGATCACCAGCCCCGCAATGCTGCCCGCAAAGGCAAGAAACAGGTCCCAGTTGGCCGAAAGCGCCAGAACGACAAAGCCCACGAAAATCGCCATGGACACCCATTGCAACGGCCCGCGCAACTTTGCCGTTACGCTGGGGCGTCTGGTGTTCAGGGTTACGCCCAGAACAAGCGGCAGGATCAACATCAGACCAACCGTAATCGCGATACTGACCGGGTCGATGGCCGTGGCGCGCAATATCCTGGCGGAGGGTTCGTAAAGGTTGCCCCAGAAGGCGATGTTGAGCGGTGTCAGCACGATGGCCCCGACTGTGGCAAGGGCAGTCATCGATACCGAGAGCGCCGCGTTTCCGCCTGCACGGTGCGTGATGAAGTTGGAAATGTTGCCGCCGGGGCAGGCGGCCACCAAGATAAGCCCAAGCGCGACCGAGGCCCGCGGTTGTGTCACAACGACAAGCAGATAGGTCAGGACGGGCAGCAACAGGAATTGCGACAGCAGGCCGATGATCAACGGCTTGGGGGCTTTCGCCAGGACTCTGAAATCCTGCGGTTTCAGATCGATGGCAATCGAAAACATGACCACGGCGAGAATGACGTTGAGCAAGGTCAGCGCGCCGGCGGAGAAATCGACCACGGCCTCGTCGATCATGACGGGTCACCTGCCAGCTTGCCGATCCACTGTGTCACTGCTTTGCGGTAGGTTGCCTTGTCCACGTAATAGGCCATGCGCGGCAGGTCGATATAGGTCATGCCGCCCGTCGCCCGCTCAAAGCCCTGCGCCTTGGTCGACTGCAAGGCGCGCGCCTCGCTCGTTCCGGCCCTCAGCCCCTTGATGTAGCGCACGACCATCTCGGCCTGTTCGTGGCGCCCCTGCCAGCCAAGCCCCGAGGCCTCGACCATGCCCAGCACAAAGAGATCATCGCGTTCCGGGTGCATGCAGTTGAGGTAAAGGTGCGGCGCGTCTCCCTGCCAGTTGAGGTGCGCGTTGTCGATGAACGGGTAGTCCAGCTTGTACCCCGTGGCGGCAAGGATCATGTCGTAATCCGCGCTGCTGCCGTCCTTGAAATGCACGGTGTTGCCGTCAAACCGGTCGATATCGGCGCGGACTTTGAGGTCTCCGTGCCCGGCGTGGTAAAGCACCAGCGAGTTCACGATAGGATGGCTTTCGTAGAGCCTGTAGTCCGGCTTTGGAAAACCATATTTCTGCGGATTGCCCACAAACCATTTCAGGATCGTACCATCCACGATCCGCTTGATCGCCATGGGCAGTTTGATCGCTCCGCCGATCGTGTCGGCGGGTTTTCCAAAGACATACTTCGGCACAAAGTAATACCCGCGCCGCATGGAGAGATCGCAGGAGACCCCGTGATGGATCGCATCCACCGCGATGTCGCAGCCCGAGTTGCCCGCGCCGATGATGAGCACCCGCTTGCCATCGAACTGGCTGGCGTGCCGGTACTGCGACGAGTGGATCAACTCTCCGCTGAACTCGCCCCTGAATTCAGGCATGTTTGGCGTGCTGAGCGTCCCGTTCGCGATGAGCAGGCCGGAAAACTCGTCGTCGTGTTCGCCCTCCCCGTCGCGCCAAGTGACACGCCAGCCGTCACCCGGTCCGCCCAATGGCGTGCAGGACAGGACTTCGGCGCCAAACCGGTAGTGCCGGGCAAGGTCGAACTTCTGGGCGAACTCCTCAAAATACCGCTTCATCTCCCGGTGGGACGGGTATTCGGCCACCTCTTCGTGCATCGGGAAATCCGTGAATTCGGTCATCGTCTTGGACGAGATGAGATGCGCGGTTTCATACATGGTCGACCGCGGGCCATCGAAATCCCACAAGCCGCCGACGCCGGAGTTCAATTCGAACCCCTGGAATTCGATCCCCTGTTCGATCAGCAACTTTGCGGTCGCTAAACCCATCGGCCCCGCCCCAATCAGGGCGAGCCGCGCGCGCGCATCATTCATTCTGTTCCCCCCTCGTCGGCGATCAGATTGAACAAATGTTCAAACTAAGGCCAGACTTTTTATGACGCCGGTACATCCCCGGGAAGCCACTGGGAAATGGGCCCCGTCAAAACAAGCGCTTGCATCCGAATACCGTGTTCCCGACGCGGCGGAAAAGGCATTGCCGCACGGGTACGGCGGGACGCGCCCGACCGGGCGTGCGCAAAGGGGCTGACAGCGGAAACGGTGCCCAAGCGGAATGTGCCGGCTTGTTTGCAAAGTTTCCGATTTTCGTGAACGCAGTTCACAATTTTATTGACGGGGGTAATATTGCCCGATAGGAGTTGTGAACATTGTTCATAAATAGAGAGACTCCCAATGATCATTCGTTCAACGCTTTCCGCACTGATACTCACCCTCGCTGCCGCCCCGTCCTTTGCAGGGCCAAGCGATCGACACTCGGCACAAGCTGCCAACCACAGCGGCCAGGCCGTCAGCCACGGCTCGGCAGCCGTCGCCAGCGGCATCGCAACAGTCACTTCGGTCCCCATTATGGTGCTCGGATCGACCATCGCAATTTCCGGCGCTGCGCTCGAAGAGGTCGGCAACGGTGTCGTTGACCTTGGAACCGACCTTTACCGTGCGGGGACAGAGGAACCAGTCGCGGCCCCCACCGTGACGCCGAATGGCCCTCCGGTCCTTCGTTGATCGATTAAGGAATTTATTATGACACGTTTGCTTTCTCTCATATTCGTAACTTTTTTAACCATACTGCCGTCTTTCGCGACGGCGGGCAGCAGCGAAGCTGGCAATTCCAAACTGCCGCATGCTGATGTTGCTGCATTCGCCAACCGCGTCCAGAAAGACCTTGCCGCGCGAGGCGCCAATGTTGCAATCGTTGCCCGGATGGGGCGCGACCCCTCCGTGCTTCCTCGCGGTGTTCGGTACACCCACGTCAGTTTTTGGGTCTTCTCAAACATCAAGCGCGCGGACGGCAGCACCGGACGCGGGTATCAAGTCTATAACCTGTACCAACTGTCCAACGATAAATCCCAGAGCAATCTGGTTCAGGACACGCCCGCAGATTTCATGGCAGGCGCGCACAGACTGGATGTGGGCGTCATAATCCCCGATGCAAGGTTGCAGAAAAAGCTGCTGAAGGTGATCGCCAGCCCGACTTATTCTACCTTGCATAATCCGCGCTATTCGGTGCTTTCCAATCCGAACACCAGCCAGTTTCAGAACTGCACCGAGCACACACTTGATGTGATCATGGCAAGCATTTATGGCACCAGGAGCAAGCCCCAGATCAAAGCAAACATCGCGGCCTATTTCCAGCCTCAAGAAATTCAACTTGGTGGCATGAAGCGGGTCCTGGCTTCTGCTTCCTCAAAAGCGTTGACCACCCAAGACCATGGCCCCAAGGTCGCGACAGCAACATTCGGCTCCATCTCACGCTTTATGAGCGCGAACAAACTGGCGTCGAGAATCTATCGGATAACCCCGGGCCAGGTTGTTGGCTTCTAAGATTTGACATGCGCCCAAAGTTGTCTCAATTACAGGCGCATGATCAAAGAAAAACGCCTTTCAAGGCGCGAGAAAAACCTCGCAGATATCCGTGAACGGGCAATACCAGTTGCTGAGAGCATCATCTTCGAAGAAGGGATCGAGGCTCTCAGCGCACGGCGTCTTGCTGGAGAGATCGATGTGTCTGTCGGGTCGCTCTACAATGCCTTTGGCGATCTCGACGGGGTTGTACGTGCCGTCATCGCAGAATCTGCGGCGATGCTCTCAGAGGTTTTGCACAGCGCGGTTGAACTGCCCGCGGATGGCAAACGATCAAGAATTGTCGCTTTGGGCGAAGCGTATTTTGATTTTGCAGTTGCCGAGCCTCAACGGTGGTGGCTGCTGTTTGAGTACAAATCGAATTTCCCGCTCGAGAAGAAAGTCCAGGACTTCCAGCTTGGCCTCTTGGAAATGTTGATCAGAGCCGGGGATGCGAACCCCAAATCGGAACAACACCGTCAATTCTTTCTGCAGTTATGGGCTTCGGTACATGGTTTGGTTTCTCTTGCCTGTCGTCCCAGCATTGTCGCAATCGATCCGGCGCAAGCGCGAAGCTACATTAGCGATTTGGTGAACGCGGGGTTCAGCGCTTTCTCGGCTGATTGAAAACTGTTTTCTTTTTCAGATCACAAACCCTCGCGGCACCTGTTACCCCCGGCACAACCGGTGAGGGATACGCCGAAGGATTTAGCCTGCCTAGAACCCGGACAAATGGGTTTTCCGTTTCGACATCTCTGATCTCGTTTTAGTCGAAGAGCAGCAGGCAACAAATCCCGGCTTGATTCAGCGTTCGAATGTCAGGGAACGGCAAACACACGGCAGGATTGCCCCCGACAACGTGCGTTTCAATAAATTCTCAAACGTAAAAATCGTGCGGAACAGTCGCTAGGTGTTCAGATCGCGGAGCAAACGACCGTGTTTTCGGGTTTCCTCGATCAATTGGCCGAATGTGTGAACGCCCTTGCCCTCCAACAGTGGCAACAGCTTCACCAGGGCTTCTCCGGTTGCTTTGGCATCGCCAAATGCCGTGTGGCGCAGGTGCGCAGGTATCGAGATCGACAGGCGTTCGCAAAGGGCATCCAGAGAATGCTGTTCGGTGGTGCCAAAGATGACAGCAGACATGAGGACCGTATCAAGAACCGGGTGGTTCCACTCGACACCGATTTCAGGCTCGAACTTGCGTAAAAGTCCAATATCGAACGGGGCATTATGCGCGACCAGAACGGCATCGCGGGCAAAGTGATGAAAGGCACGGCCGACCGTCGCAATATCGGGGGCTTCAGCAACATCGGCATCGGACACGCCGTGGATGGCGGTGGATGCGGATGGGATTGGCCGACCCGGGTTCACGAAGCTATTAATAAACTCGCCCTTGATCATCCGGACGTTCAACACGCGGACGGCGCCGAGTTGAACGATTGAGTCTTTCTCGACAGACAGGCCTGTTGTCTCGGTATCGAACGGAACAAAGCAAAGATCCCGTAATGCCGTATCGCTGATCTCCTTTGCTTCTGCGGTATTCATCAGATCAAAATCGAAGATCAGCGGACGGGCCTCGACGCGGGCCTCGATAGAATGGCTTTTGACGGTTTGCGGGTCGATAAAGATGATGTGACCGTCATCGCCCAGCGCCTTCAGCCTGGCGTCAAAGCTTTTCTCGCCATTCAGTTCCTTCAGTTTGAATGACACTTCCACGTCAGTTTCAGAAAGCTGATCCATCGCCTCGGAGAAAGACGCGAGGTCAAAGTAGTCGGCAAGCGGCGCTTTCAAACGGGGTGGCGCGATGTGCGAGAGAACGTCGGCCGCCTGAGCGTCATAAAGAACGATTTCCTGTGCCGGGTTGAGGAGGATTGTTGCAATCGGAATCTCGGTCAGCAACGCCGTCAGCCGTTCGCGTTGCACCTTGAGACGCTCTGTTTCCTTGGCGACTTCGGCTGCCGTGTCCATCATTGACGAGGTGACCGTGGTGGACAGGGCGCTGACAGCAGGCGCAAGATCACCGAGATAGCGTGCGACCTCGGTATCGACGGGACCGTCGACCCCGGAGTGGGCGCGCAGGCGCAGGTCCGTTGACAGCTTGTTGATGGGCTTTGCGACATGTTCGTCAAACAGCAGCCAAATTCCCACTGCTAGTCCCGTGTTGAGAAAGGCGAATGCGACGAATGCCGTGATGAATGGCGCGGTTGGCAGAGCCTCCTCGGCGCGTGACCAGCCAAAGGCCAGTGCCGCCGCCGCCAGCGCTGCGCCCCCTGCCGCCAGAAGGCAGAAAAACAGGAAGATGCGAAAGCGCAGGGACAGGCGGGTGAACATTTCAGGTCTCGCACACCAGTTTCAAGATCGGATCCGCCTCTGGCATTCTCTGCCAGTCGGCATTGGCCACACTGCCATCATCCGCGAACTCGGCCCCGTCGATCAAAAGAGCGGAGCGCCCGGACGCGCAGTCAAAAAGCATCGGTGCCTGATTGACTGGCGACCAGCGGCCAAAGAAATAGATATCCGCCATCCGTTGATCGGGCAGGTTCGCGTTGGTGCGTGCAGTGGCGGTGTCTACTGCTGCAAAGCGTTTGGTGTAGGGCCAGATTTGGGTCCATGGGCGCAGCCAGCTTTGCTCTTGTACGGTTGTCGCGATCTCAACCCCCTCGGGAAGACGCTCAGCCGTTCGCGCGAACCAAGTGTATTCGTTCGAGATGGTCATGCCGATCATACCCGCGCCCGCCGCGACGGGCATCACCCATTTGGGCAGGCGGCGGCCCGTCGTGAAATTCAGCAGCATGGCAACGCCCGCACAGGCGATCCCGGCAAAAATGGTGGCAATGAGTTCGATAAACATGCCCTACCCTAACGCACCTTTGCCTGAACCCACAGCCGATTGCATCGTCTTGACCACCACAAAGGCATCCCGCAGATGGCTGCGTTCAAAATCCGAGAGCTGCGACGGGTCAAGATAATTTCCCGGTTTCTCACCGGATTTGACCTGCGCCGCCTGATGTTCCAGACGGGTGTCCGCGATCAGATCATAGGCGTCAAGCAGGTCTGCCCCACCAGTTTTCGACACGGCCCCCGCGTCTATTGCCGCCTCCAGCCGCGCGCGGGTGTTCACTGGCTTCAGCCGCCCCTGCAGCATGTAGATGCGCCCCAGATCGACGACCGGGACCACGCCATTGTGCTTGAGATCAAGCTGGTTGCGATGCTCGCCTGACCGGATCGTGGCCAACCCGCGCAGCAACCCCAACGGTGGCTGGTGTTTCAGGGAGTTTGAAATCATGTGCGCCGTGAAGATCGAGTTCTTCGAGGCCTGCTCAACGGTGCTGTCCTGAAGGTCCTCGAACAGGCGCATATCGCCACCAATTGGGCGCAGATCGAACATGACCGAAGCCAGCATCTGTGCCTCGGGGTTCGGTTTCGCGATCCAGCCATCAAAGTAAGACCGCCACACCAAGAGAGGCTGACACCAGCGCGGATTGGTCGCCATCATATCGCCAGGGCAAAAGAAATAGCCGCAGGTGTCAAGCCCGTCGCTCACGTATTTGGCGAGGGCGGCAAAGTAAGGCATGTCCGCCTCAGACACCTGATCCGCCAGGATCAGACAATTATCCTGATCGGATACCCCTGTCTGCTCCTGCCGGCCTTGCGAGCCGCAGGCCAGCCAGAGGTAGGGCACCGGCGGTGCGCCAAGTTCATGCTCGGCCAGCGCCAAAAGCCGGCGGGTGGCCGTATCCGCGATGTCGGTGATCAGCCGCGTGATGACCTCGTGCCGGTTTCCGGCCTCGACCAGTTGCACCAGAAGCTGGGGAATTTCCGCCGTCACGCGGGCCATCGCGGTGGCATCGTTCGCCTTTGCCACCCGGCCCACAAGATCGGCCGAGGACAACGCCTGCGCGCGCGTCAGATCGGTTTGCGTGACGATGCCAAGAAGCGCGTCGCCTTGCACAATCGGAATATGGCCGATGCCGCGCTCCATCATCAGGTGCAGCACATCTGTCACCAGTGCCCTGGGGCCCAGGGTCAGCGGATCGGCTGTCATGATGTCCGAGACCGGACCAGCGGGATCGACGCCGGCCGCCACAACGCGACCGTTCATGTCGCGCACGGTCACGATACCCCGAAAACCACCCTCGTCCGTCAGGCAGATGGAAGAAATATGTGCCGCGTGCATCTGTGCCGCCGCCTCACGAATGGGCGTATCGGGCGTGCAGGTGACGGGATCACGGGTCATCAGTTGTTCGACCGGCATCGTTGCAAGGTCTTTGCGGTCCGACCGCGGCGGGCGGCGGCGATCAAAGAACCTGGCGACCGTCGGCTGCGCCTTGATCAAGGCAAAGAGCGTCGCCCCGGGCATTACGATCAAGCTGGCATTTGCCGATACGCGGGCTGATCGGCTGGCCTTTTCCTCGCGCAGCAAAGCGCGTTCGCCAAAGGAGTTGCGCGGACCGAGGATCGACAGTTGAACGCCGGTCTCGTCGGTGATCTCCACTTCGCCCTTTGCGATGATGTAAAGGCTTGTTGCCTCATCCCCGACGGTAAAAACCGTGTCCCCGTCGGAAAAATCCTGGGCTTCACAAACCTCGGCCAGCGCCGAAAGTTCGGCGTCCGTCAGGCTATCATAAGGATGCACGGATGCGAGAAACTGGGTCAAAGGGACCGGAAGGGGCATATTTCGGGCCTTTTAATGAGGTGTCCCGCCCACAATGGCGCGGACAGGACTGAATCTTAAATCAAAGCACCGCCGCACATCATGCGGCGGTGCCTTGTGTATCTTAGTGACCTTCGACAGCGCCAGCGGCACCACGAGGGATGCGCACGCTCTGCACGAGGTCCTTGATCTCCTGCGGGGTTTCCTTGGTCATGCCAGTGACCACATAGGCCACCACGAAGTTGACCAATGCACCGACCGCACCGAAGGAGGTCGACTTGATCGGACCCAGCAACGGATTGGCATCGGTGAAGGAGTTGGTGTCAGGAATAAAGAACCACCCCTTGTGCAGGAAGATATAGAGCAGCGTGACCACCAGACCGGCCAGCATACCTGCAACCGCGCCTACGTTGTTGATGCGGGTCGAGAAGATGCCCATCATCAGCGCAGGGAAGATCGAGGCCGCCGCCAGACCAAAGGCCAGAGCCACGGTCTGCGCCGCAAATCCCGGCGGGTTGAGACCCAGCAGAACCGCAACCACAATCGCCGCCGCCATCGAGATGCGCGCCGCCATCAGCTCGGACTTTTCCGACATGTTCGGGGTCAGCTGACCCTTGAGCAGATCGTGCGACACCGCCGAAGAGATCGCCAGCAACAGACCCGCCGCCGTCGACAGGGCCGCCGCAAGGCCACCCGCAGCTACCAGACCGATCACCCAGCCCGGAAGGCTCGCGATTTCGGGGTTGGCCAGCACGAGGATGTCGCGGTTGAAGTTGGTGAGCTCATTGCCCTGCCAACCGTTGGCTGCGGCCTTGGCCTGCAAGTCGGCATTGGCATCGTTGTAGTACTGGATCATGCCATCGCCGTTCTTGTCTTCCCATCCAAGAAGACCGGTTTTCTGCCATGTCGCCATCCAGGCGTACTCGGGATCGTTTTCGATCTGCTCAACGCTTACCGCTGCACCATCCGTGCCATTGGGCCACATCAGTTCAGAGATATTCAGTCGCGCCATGGCACCGACCGCAGGCGCGGTGAGATAGAGCAGCGCGATGAAAATAAGCGTCCAACCGGCGGACCAGCGGGCGTCAGACACCTTGGGCACGGTAAAGAAGCGCATGATCACGTGGGGCAGACCCGCCGTACCGATCATCAGCGACAGGGTAAAGAGCACCATGTTGATGGTCGAGCCGTGGGCCGCCGTGTACTCGGCAAAACCAAGGTCGCGCACGATCTGGTCAAGCTTTGCCAAAAGCGGCTCACCAGACGCTGTATGCTCGCCGAAAAGACCCAAAGCCGGGATCGGGTTGCCTGTCAGTTGCAGCGAGATGAAGATCGCCGGGATCGTGTAGGCGGTGATCAGCACGCAGTACTGCGCCACTTGGGTATAGGTCACGCCCTTCATGCCACCGAAAACGGCGTAGGCGAAGACCACACAGGCGCCGATCAGCAGACCGAGTGTCGCGTCGATTTCAAGGAAGCGCCCAAAAGCAATGCCCACACCCTGCATCTGACCGATCACATAGGTGATGGAGGCCACCAGCAGGCAGATCACGGCCACCATGCGCGCGGTCTTGGAATAGAACCGGTCGCCGATGAACTCGGACACGGTGAACTTGCCGAACTTGCGCAGGTAAGGCGCCAGCAGAAGGGCAAGAAGCACGTAGCCGCCTGTCCACCCCATCAGGAAGGACGAGTTGTCATAGCCGGTAAAGGCGATGAGGCCGGCCATCGAGATGAACGAGGCCGCGGACATCCAGTCCGCCGCCGTGGCCATGCCGTTGGTCACGGGATGTACGCCGCGACCAGCGGCATAGAATTCGGACGTGGACCCAGCGCGGGCCCAGATCGCGATGCCGATGTAGAGCGCAAAAGACGCGCCCACGAACAGCAGGTTAAGTGTAAACTGATCCATTTCTATTATTCCTCGTCCACGCCGTGTTCACGGTCGAGCTTGTTCATCCGCCAGGCGTAAAAGAAAATCAGCGCCAGAAAGACGATGATCGACCCTTGCTGCGCGAACCAGAACCCAAGGTCTGTGCCGCCCACAGCGATGCCGGACAAAAGCGGGCGCAGGATGATCCCGAACCCGAAAGAGACCAGCGCCCAGATAACGAGGCTGATCAGGATAAGACGCACATTGGCACTCCAATAGGCGTTGTTGGTTTCGTCTTGTTGAGACATGTTTGGTCCCTCCTCCATGAGTTAGTCCGAGACCCGCACAGGGTCTCGACCTTTTAGGGCGTTATGCAGTGGCCTTTGACACAACGCTGTTCAGTGTGGCGGCAATCTCGTCGATCGCCCCCATTGCGGGGACGCGGGAAAGCGCCCCTTTGTTCCGGTAGTACGCAATCAGGGGCGCGGTCTGGGCGTGATAAGCCTCAAGCCGCTGCGCCACCGTCTCGGCGTTGTCATCCGCGCGCCGTTTCATGTCGGTGCTTGCGCAGTGATCGCAGGTGCCTGCACTGGCAGTTGGTTTGAAAGTGTCGTGATAACCCTCACCACAGCCGCCGCATGTAAAGCGGCCCGAAATGCGGTCCACCATCGCGGCGTCTTCCACCTCAAGGCTGATAGCGGCATTGATGCGCTGCCCGGTATCGGCCAGCAGCGCATCCAGCGCCTCGGCCTGAACGGCCGTGCGCGGAAACCCGTCCAGGATCACACCCCGGGCGCAGTCAGACTCGGCCAGGCGGTCGCGCAGAATGGCAATGACGATGTCATCACTGACCAGATCACCAGCTTCCATCACGGCCTTGGCCTTCTTGCCGGCCGGTGTGCCCGCGCCGACAGCCGCGCGCAGCAGATCACCTGTTGATAGCTGAACAAGACCGTGGACTTCCTCCAGCATCCGCGCCTGCGTTCCCTTGCCTGCCCCGGGAGGGCCAAGCAGGATCAGAACAGCTGCCGCGGTGGGTGTCATCGTACCGTCCATCATGCGTCCTGCCGATTCATGCGGTTGGCAATAAGGTCGTCGACAACCGAGGGATCGGCAAGCGTCGATGTATCGCCAAGGGCCCCAAAATCATCTTCGGCAATCTTGCGCAGGATGCGCCGCATGATCTTGCCCGAACGGGTCTTTGGCAGACCCGGCGCCCACTGGATCAGATCCGGCTTGGCAATCGGGCCGATTTCGGTCCGGACCCACGTTTCAAGCTCTTTGCGCAACGCGTCGGACGGCTCTTGGCCGTTCATCAGGGTGACGTAGGCATAGATGCCCTGGCCTTTGACGTCATGCGGATACCCGACCACGGCTGCCTCGGCGACCTTGGCATGCGCGACCAGTGCACTTTCCACTTCAGCGGTGCCCATCCGGTGACCCGAAACGTTGATCACGTCATCCACACGGCCCGTGATCCAGTAGTCTCCATCCTCATCCCGGCGGCATCCGTCGCCCGAGAAATAATAGCCCTTGTAGTCACCGAAGTAAGTCTTCTCAAAGCGTTCGTGATCGCCCCAGACGGTGCGCATCTGGCCTGGCCAGCTGTCCTTCATGCACAGCACACCTTCGACGCCGTTGCCTTCGATAATCTCACCGCTCTGCGGATCCAGCACAACAGGTTGCACGCCAAAGAAAGGTTGCTGTGCGGCGCCGGGCTTGAGTGTCGAGGCACCGGGCAGCGGTGTCAGCATGTGACCCCCCGTTTCGGTCTGCCAGAAGGTATCCACGATGGGGCATTTTCCCTTGCCGACGACCTCGTTGTACCAGTTCCATGCCTCGGGATTGATCGGCTCA
The DNA here is from genome assembly GCF_054482635.1 of Arenibacterium sp. CAU 1754. Classification (NCBI taxonomy): domain Bacteria; kingdom Pseudomonadati; phylum Pseudomonadota; class Alphaproteobacteria; order Rhodobacterales; family Paracoccaceae; genus Arenibacterium; species Arenibacterium sp. CAU 1754. The sequence goes on along the minus strand of NZ_JBTLRG010000006.1, from coordinate 91,770 downwards.
CCGACCGATCCCAGCAGACGCAGGTCGGACAAATCGTGCTTTTCCACCCACTCTTTGCCCGCGCCCATCAAGGCGCGAATGGCGGTGGGGGCGGTGTAGAATTGATTGACCTTGTGCTTGGCGCAAACCTCCCAGAACCGGCCCGTATCCGGATAGGTCGGCACGCCCTCGAACATGATGGTGGTCGCGCCATTGGCGAGCGGGCCATAGACGATATAGCTATGCCCGGTCACCCAGCCGACATCGGCGGTGCACCAGAACACATCGCCTTCGTGGTAATCGAACACGATCTCATGGGTCATCGAGGCATAGACCAGATAGCCTCCGGATGTGTGCACCACGCCCTTGGGCTGACCTGTTGACCCGGAGGTGTAGAGGATGAACAGCGGGTCTTCGGCGCTCATTTCCTGCGGCGCACAATCGGCCGAAGCCTCGGCCATCATCGCGGTGCAGTCATAATCCCTTTCGGTCCAGGTGGTCTGACCACCGGTGCGCTTGACCACCAGACATTTCACATTGTCCCTGCAATGCAGCAAGGCCGTGTCCGTGTTGGATTTCAACGGTGTCTCTCGTCCGCCTCTGGGGGCGTGATCCGCGGTGATGACGACCTTTGCGTCGCAGCCGTTGATCCGCGCCCCCAGGGCGTCCGGGGAGAAACCGGCGAAAACGATAGAGTGGATGGCCCCGATCCGCGCACAGGCCAGCATGGCATAGGCGGCCTCGGGGATCATCGGCAGGTAGATCACGACCCGGTCGCCTTTTTCCACGCCCAGTTCCTTGAGGACGTTGGCCATCTTGCTCACTGAGCGATGCAAATCCCTGTAGGTGATGTACTGTGCGGCTTCCTTGTTCGGATCGTCCGGCTCCCAGATTATCGCGGTCTGGTCGCCGCGCGCCTCAAGGTGACGGTCGATGCAATTGGCAGAGACGTTCAGCGTGCCATCCTCGAACCAGCGGATGTCGATATTGCCGGGTTCAAAGGATGTGTTCTTGACCTTTGCGAAGGGTTTGATCCAGTCGACCCGCTTACCCTCTTTCCCCCAAAAGGCGTCAGCATCATCAACAGATGCCTGATACATCTGCGCGTAGTCGCGCGCAGTGACATGGGGTTTTCTGGGCGGGACAGTGGCGCCTGACGGATTGGTCGGACTCGGCAGATCTTGCTGTGTCATGGGTATCCTCCTCGGTCTGCGCCTAATTCGCCCCTGCAATCGAGAACGGACGACGCCTGTTGATAGAGACATACCCTGAATTGTAAAGAATCTGGCTTTTCTGTTGGAATGAATGATATTTTGTGTAAATTTTTTTCGCAATCCAGAAGGTGTTTGTAAATATTTTTTCAATTTACGAGATTCTGTAATATTTACCTTTAGGTAGCCTTTTGGGCCCGCCTCGGAGTTGGCGCTAACAGTATGCAAATGTATACATACAGGCCCGACTTAAGGCTGCTTGAGCGTTGCGGCAAATTGTCAATCGGGCCGGAAATTGCCCTTTCCTCCCCGAATCGTGTCCCTTCTGTTCCCTGATCACACACAGGGCACGACTCCCTGAATACCGCTTTACCCTAAGACAGATTACCACTGGCTGTGGGTTCCCTTAGCCACAAACCCTCACTTAACAAATCACCATAAATCGGCGCTGGCGGCAGGCAGTTTTGTTTCATGGATCGATCGGACTGCGCTATCCCGTCCGGCGACATTCAGAAGAAATCACAACGAGCGGTTCGTAACGTTTTCTCTTGGTCAGACAAACACGATCAGCCTTATCGACGTCGCGTCCACAGCCGGAGTTTGGGATGGGCCCTTTCGGTATCGACCGCGTCACGAGAGGCACGCTGTATCGAGGCCCGCAGAAACGGAATGGCCAGCAATCCGGCAAATACGAAACCGACAATCGCAAGATCGGGCACTGAAAGGCCCAATATTCCGGAAGGCACCTCGCGCAGCGGCTGGGCCTGCCCCGAGAAGGCATCGAGAAGGTCGGGTGCCGCGTCTTTCAACGCCTCACTGTGCTGAACCAGCAACACGGCGAAAATGCCGATGCCGGCCAACTCGGCCAGCCCGCCGATTTGATTGACGGCCGAACTGAGGGTTGCGCGCTGCCCGGATCCGATGATTTTGTGAAAATATGCCTCGGCCACGGGATCCCAGAGGACGGCACAGATATCCAGCACGAGGCACAATGCGACGACGGCCCAAAGGCTGGGATCAAAGAACAGGATCGCCACGGCGAAGGCCGGAACTATGAGGAACGTCGAAAGATACGCCTGCACCCCCACCCTGCGCACCAGTGTGACCGCGAAAAGCGGGATGGCAAGGCCTATGATATCTTCGACGATGCCCAGCGGGGCAAGCATACGTGCATCAAGGCCCTTGGATAACATCGAGATCACAAAAGCATCTTCAGTGATCGAATCCGCGAACGACGCCACGACCAGCACCATTGAGAACAAAAGGAACGGTCGCATCCGGGCGATTTTGCGCAGTTGCTGAAATATCGCCTTGAAAGCCAGGCCCGGCCGTTCATCTGCCGACCGTTCCCGCCATTCGGGAACGCTCGCCATCACGCCCAATGCAGCGATCTGGCCTGCGGCAGTGACATACCAGAACAGGTCAAGCATGGGGCGATCAACTGTTGTTGAAACCACGATGAGAGTGGCAAAACCGCCCGCGATAATGCTGCCAAGTGAATCGAACGAATAGGACCGCGTGAAATACTCATCTATCAGATCTTTGCGGTTCTTGTAGCTTACATTGTCGACGGCCCATGCCTCTTGTGCGCCCGAGACCAACGCAGCCCCCAGCCCGTCGAACGCGAAACAAATGCACACCGCTGCAAGCTGCGCCTCTCCTTTGAGCGATACAGCGAAAGGGATGAACATCCACGAAACGGCGCTCATGGCATAGCCGCCGATCGTGGATTTCTTCCTGCTCCAGCGATCAGAAAGAATGCCCGTCGGGATTTCCATGGCAAGGGCAACCGCGCTTGAAACGAGGATTGGAGCGACCGCCCATTCGGGTTGCTCCATCATCAGATAGAGATAGGCAAACTGAAAAGGGAGAATGATCGAAAAAGCGTAACCAAGAACGCCGGACAAATAGAACCGCCCCAGTAGCTGGCGTTCATCGTTGGGAGGCCAGAGCACGCTCTCAGCCCAGCCTGAAGGAGCGCGCCGACATCACAGGCAATGTAATGCGCCGATAACGCTCGGAACCGGTCACTCTGCAAGCCTTTCGCTTTCTTTTGCTGCATCTCCAACCGAATTGATGTCCCATTTCGTTCCCCCGAAAGGCTGGCGCGCAGAACAAGGATCAAGCCCTTGTTTCATCGCGGCCAATACGCCTGCGGCTTCCCAGTAATTTTGAACCTGGTAAAACTGGCCGGGTGCCCAAGGTAGCTGTGTCAGATCATTTTCAAGGATGTTACCATTTTCGCGCACGGCGATGACAGGTATGCCTTGCTTAAGCGCGGCAAGCGTTGGCAAGCCCACGCATTTGTCCGAGAGCATAGGCAATACGGCGGGCTGCTGCTTCAAGTGAATCAGGCGTGCGGAAGATCGCGCAAATTTCAAGTTCAGCTTCGTGAATTTTCATCGGTTCGAATTCCGCATCGTGATTTGAAGTTGTCGAAATCATAAGATTTCACCAAATCACACGTGCCATCGGCCGCCTGCCAATAAACCGAGGGAAGGTTAACGCCGTTAAACATGTGGGCTTTCACCATCGTGTATGCGCCAGCGTTCTTCAGCACCACCCGAGAGCCCGGCACCAGCGGGCCAGGAAATCTGAATTCACCGAAAATGTCTCCGGCAAGGCAGGTGGCGCCGCCCAGAATATAGCTGTGACCTCCCCGCGCGGTTTCGCCTTCGACATCAGCCTCGAACTGGAATTCGAACACTTCGGGCGTGTGATTCACACTGGCGTCAAGGATAGCGACCGATTTTCCCTCGCTTGGAAATATATCCAGAACCGAGGCGACCAGCCGTCCCGCGCCTTTGACGATCGAGGTGCCCGGCTCCATGTAGACCCTGAGATTGTATTTGTTTCTCAGTAGCAAAACCGCTTCGTTCAGGGCTGAATAATCATTGCCGTTCCGAAACATGTAGCCGCCGCCGAGATTGATCCATTCAGCTTGTTCCAGAAGTGGTGCCAACAGACGATCGAGATGCCTAACGGTCGCCAGCACTTCGCCAAAATCGTCAGACTCCGAATTGCTGTGGACCAGCAGCCCTTTCAGGCCTTCCAACCTGCCGGGATCGTTCAGCATCACCTCGCGCACGTCCCGGATTGGTGCGCCCAGTTTTGAATGCCTGCGACAGGGATCATAGCGTTCATCCTGGATCATGGAGAGATCGGGATTGACCCTCAGGCCCAATTGCACATTTTCATCTCCATGAGCCCTGAAACGATCCCACTGGGTCAGGGAATTGAGGCTGATCATATCGGACACAGCGCAAAGCTCATCAATCTCGTCCGAGGTGATTGCAGGTGTCGTCACATGGATCAGGCCGCGCCACCCAAGAGTTTCTCGCGCAAGTTTCGCCTCGAACAATGAACTGGCGTGAAACCCGTCAACACTGTCGGAAAGCTGTTTCAGCACATGCCCAAAGGCACAGGCCTTCATGGCGAAAAGCAAATGCGCGCCGGATTCCGCCAGTGCCTGACGCGCTGTTTCTGCATCCGCCATTAGCGTCAGTTCGTCGAACACAAAGGCAGGTGTCTGAACCTGGCTGGGAATATCCAGTGACCGCGGCGGTCCTTCTGGTTCCATGTGCTCTTCCTTTCAAACCTTTGTGCAAATCGTCGCGAGTGAACTGTGCAAAGCCGCATGGCCTTCCAGTCTCAGGCGATAAGCCGGATATCTCAATTTCCTGATGTTTAGATGAAAAGACATTTAGATGTGTTGATTTGTATCAACGCTCATTGCGGTGTCAGAGACATCAGCTCTGATCGGGTGGCGCCCCCAAAGAGCCTCTCACCTTCACGGTCGCGTCGAGCTTCACCGTCGTACCCGCGCTTTTTCCTTCGACCATGTCAATCAGCATGCGCGCCGCGCCACTGCCCATGTTGCGATGCGGCACGTGAACGGTCGTCAGGGCAGGCTCAACAATCCGTGCGATTTCGATGTCGTCGAACCCGGTGACGGAAACATCCTCGGGCACACTCAGGCCAAGTGCGCGGGCCTGTTTCATGGCACCAACGGCAAGAACGTCGTTGCCGCAGATAATGGCGGTCGGTGGTGTTTTCGACGACATAAGTTGATCAAAGGCCTGCGCCCCGGTGTCGATACCATAGGTTGTCTCGACAACCTGCAGAGCATCCGCGTCCAACCCGGATGCCGCAAGCGCGTCACGCACCCCCTCCAAACGCTGCCTTGCGCGGTCGTTGCTTGTCACTGCGGCGGTAATGACGGCGATGCGGCGATGACCCATCTCAATGACCTTCTCGGCGAGCGCGCGCATGGACTGCCGATTGTCAAATCCAATCGACGGCAAAACCGCCGTGCTGTCATGGGTCCACGCCACCAGCGCAGGCACACCCTGGGTTTCCAGAAAGCGATTGATCGCAGTGTCCCGGTCGTGCCCGATCAAGAGCAGCCCGTCAGCGCCACGCGCAACCAATGACCGGATCTGCTCTTCCTCGATATCGGCCCGGTAGGACGAGCTGGCCACAAGAAGCGTATAACCATTCAGGCGCAGTTCCTCCTGAAACGCCTGCAGTCCACGTGCGAAGATCGCGTTTTCCATCGTTGGAATGATGGCGCCGATCGTATTGGTCCGTTTGGATGCCATGGCGCGGGCGCCAAAATTCGGAGAGTAGCCAAGCCGCCTGACCGCCTCCAACACCTTTTCACGCGTGCTGTCGACGACCCGGTCCGGGGAATTCAGGCAGCGCGAAACCGTGGCCGTGGACACACCGGCCGCTTTTGCGACGTCATTCAGAGTTGGCACGGTTTGCGGAGTGATCATCGAAATTGGCAATCCAATAAGACGTTTAGGTGGCCTTTGAGTGCTTTGACTCAAATATGCGGATTTCGCGATGGGATGTAAACGCTTGCATCAACTTAATGTAAGCGCTTACATTGATATTTGAACCGATTCCACCAGGAGTTTTCCCATGTTTCTGATTGCGTCCGTCGTGGCCTTTGCGCTGTTCGCGGCAAATGTCGCACTGGGGGCTTTCGCGGGAAACGCCATTCTGGGTGACGTGGGGGAGATGCTGGTTCTGTTTGCCGCCTCGGCATTGTTCGTCGTGGCAATTCTTAAAAAAGAGGCTGACCACAAAAGAAAATCTGGCGGCTGAACGTCCATAGGGAGGACACGATTTGAAACGCGAGGAAACTGAACTGGAATCGGCCGAGCGCCGGAATTTCCTGAAGCTTGCCACAAGCGGCGGGTTTACGGCGGCGCTGGTCGCAGGGGCCGCAGGAACACTGTGGTCGACCGAAGCCGCGGCGCAGACCGCCAAAGAAGAAAAAGAACGCGAAGCAGCAGCGGATCATGTCATGACGGTGGCCACGGCCTATGTGCTGGGCGCCTCGCGCAGCTATCCGATCATGCAGCTTGATCTCAAGGAAAACATCCAGAACGCCACCAATGGCAAGGTTTACGTGAAACTTGCGCCGGGCGGGCAACTGGGCGCCGGTGGGGCGCTTGTTCAGAAGGTTCAGGGCGGCACCATCCAGGCGGCACAGCATTCACTGTCGAACTTTGCCCCGTTTGCCTCGGTCGTCGACCTGATCAACATGCCGTATCTGTGTGGCTCCAACCAGCGTTTCACCAACCTGGTGACGTCGGATTTCTGGAAGTCCGAGGTTCACCCCAAGGTCGAAAGCGCCGGGTTCAAGGCGCTGTTCTATGTGAACATCGACCCGCGAGTCGTGGCGGTCCGCAAAGGCGGGGCCGGGGCGGTTCTGTCGCCTGGCGATCTGTCGGGCGTCAAATTCCGCGTGCCCGGCTCAAAGATGCTGCAGCAGTATTACCGGATGGTCGGCGCGAACCCGACGCCAGTGGCCTGGGGCGAAACACCCTCGGCGATCAAACAGGGCGTTGCCGATGCGCTCGACCCGTCGGTCGGCGCGCTCTATGTCTTTGGGTTCAAGGATATTCTGAGCCATGTCACCTTTACCCAGGCGGTGCCGGACAGCCAAGTCTATTCCTGCAATCTCGAATGGTTCAACGGCCTGCCGGCGGATGTGCAGGACGGTGTGATGTGGGGGTCGGAAATGACCGCGCATATGAACCTGTCCAAGGTGCCGTCGGCCCGCGCCTATGCGATGTCGGAACTGGCCAAGTCGGGCGTCGAATTCCATTCACTGAGCGACGACCAGCTGGCGGAATGGAAAGCAGCGGGGGGCTTTCAGCGTCCCGAATGGGACGAGTTCAAGACCGAACTCGCCGGGTCAATGGACGCATTTGCCAAGCTGGAAGAAGCCGCCGGCACGCAGGGCAAATACTACGTTCACGACGCGTGACACAGCGATGCGGGCGCCCACAACGGCGCCCGCATCCCCGCCCCACTTTCTTGAAACTGCGTGACCCGATTGGGGAATACGCAAAGGCGGACTCCGCCCGATGACGGGAAATGCGATGGAACTCCTACGCCGAATTGACCGAAATGCCGAACGCTGGGCGCTTCTCTTCTTTTACGTGATGCTGGTCGTCACCATGGCGGTAGAGGTGCTGCGACGCGAGGTTTTCGCCTATTCCTCGATCTGGGGCGAAGAGATCGTGCGGTATTCCTTTATCTACCTGGCCTGGATCGGCGCCGCCGCGGCGGTCAAGGAACGCGCGCACATCCGTATCGACGTGATCCTTCATTACATGGCTCCCCGTCTGAAAGCGTTGATCTATATTTTCGGCGATCTGGTAATGTTCGGCGTCGCACTGGTCGCCCTCTACTGGTCATTCGAAACCGTCATGGTCTCGGCCAAGTTCGGCTCGGTCAGTCACGGACTGCGCGTTTCGATGGTGTGGTTTCTCATGGCAGTGCCGGCGGGCTTTGCCCTGATGATCTGGCGGCTTTTGCAATCTTTCTGGCGCGATCTGCGCAGCTTGCGAGACGGAACACCCGTTTTCGAAGGCGATAAGCTGTTTGATTGAGAGATAGACAATGCTTTGGAACCAACTCAATCAGACTGTCGAACTCGGATGGGATTTCTATCTGCCGGTAATCGCTTTTGTCGTCCTCACGGCACTGGCGGTCCCAATTTGGGCCGCGATCGGCGTGGCCGCCATTTCCATGCTGGTGTTGTCGGGCGATCTGCCGCTGTCGCTGGTCGGGGAAAGCCTGTTCGACGGGATTGACGCTTTCGCCCTTACCGCCGTGCCACTGTTTATCCTTACGGGTGACGTGCTGGTGCGGACCGGGCTCAGCCGCAAATTCCTTGATGTGGCCGAGGCACTGACCTGCTGGGCCAAGGGCGGGTTCGGATCGGCGACGGTGCTGGTTTGCGGCATGTTCTCGGCCATCTCGGGGTCGGACGCCGCAGGGGCCGCCGCCGTGGGTCGGATGACGATCGACCGGCTGGTCGAAAGCGGCTATCCGCGCCCCTACGCCTGCGCGCTGGTTGCCGCGGGCGCCTGTACCGGCATCCTGATCCCGCCATCGATCGCCTATATCATCATCGGCCTTGTGCTGGGCATATCCGCCTCGACGCTCTTCCTGGCCGCGCTCATCCCCGGGCTTGCCATCCTGACATCCATCCTGATCACAAACATCGTGATGAACCGCATTTACGCCTACGAGGGCGGCGGCATGATCTCCTTTTCCGAATGGGCCGCCAATCTGGGCAAGGCGCTGGCGTCGGGCTGGTACGCGTTCATCGTGCCGGGGATCATCTTCTATGGTATCTTCTCGGGCCGGCTGACCCCGACCGAGGCGGGGGCCACGGCGGTCATCGTCACCATTATCATCGGGTTCGTGCTCGGCACGCTGAAACTGGCCGATTTCCCGGCCATGCTGGTCAGCTCGGCCAAGGTGAATGGCGTCATCCTGCCGATTATCGCCTTTTCGCTGCCGCTGGCACAGGCACTGGCGATCATGGGTGTGCCGCAGGGATTTGTCGGCGCTGTCACATCGCTGACCGACGATCCGAACATGCTGATCCTGCTGATGATCGGCATCCTGATCGCGGCGGGCTGTGTGATGGAAACCACGCCCAATATCGTGATCCTGGCACCGATCCTGAAACCGCTGGCCGACAATATCGGCATGAACGAAATTCAGTTCTGCATAATGATGATCACCGCACTGGGTGTCGGGTTCATCACCCCGCCTTTGGGGCTGAACCTGTTCGTCGTGTCCGGCATCACCGGGGAATCGATCCTCAAGATCGCCGGCCGGGCCGTACCTTTCGTTTTCTTCATGCTGTTGGTCGTGCTGCTGATCGCCTTTGTCCCTGCGATTTCGACGACCCTTCTTCCCGATGTTTATAAATAGGACCTGATCATCATGGCGCGAGAATACCTCAAGAAAGCAACACTGACGTCCAAGTCAGGGGCGTCCGACGTCCACGAAACGGTAAAGTCCATTCTGACCGATATCGAAGCGGGCGGTGATCGGGCGGCGCTCGACTATGCCAAAAAGTTCGACAAATACGAGGGCGGCATCATCCTGTCGGACGAGGAGATTGCCGCGGCCAGTGCGCTGGTGCCCGAAAAGCTGAAAAAGGATATCCAGTTTGCGCATGACAATGTGCGCCGTTTTGCGCAAACCCAAAAGGCGACCGTCTGCGATGTGGAACTGGAAATCGTTCCGGGCCTGATCGCCGGGCAAAAAGCGATCCCTGTGGATGCTGCGGGCTGTTACGTGCCCGGCGGCCGCTACAGCCATATCGCCAGCGCCATCATGACCGTGACCACCGCCAAGGTCGCGGGCTGCAAGCACATCACCGCCTGTTCGCCGCCGCACCCCGGTGTCGGCGTGGCGCCTGCAATCGTCTATGCCGCGCATATCTGCGGCGCGGACAAGATCATGGCCATGGGCGGCGTTCAGGGCGTGGCCGCGATGACCTTTGGCCTGTTCGGCCTGCCCAAGGCCAATATCCTTGTTGGCCCCGGCAACCAGTTCGTGGCCGAGGCCAAGCGCATCCTGTTCGGCCGTGTCGGGATCGACATGATCGCCGGGCCGACCGACAGCCTGATCCTGGCCGACGGCACCGCAGATGCGCATATTGTGGCGACCGATCTCGTCAGCCAGGCCGAGCATGGTTACAACTCGCCCGTCTGGCTGGTCACCGACAACCGTGCGCTGGCGCAAAAGGTGATGGAACTGGTCCCCGGCTACATCGACGATCTGCCAGATGTGAACCGCGAAAACGCAAGCGCCGCGTGGCGCGATTATGCCGAGGTGATCCTGTGCGCTGATCGCGAGGAAATGGCGGCGACCTCGGACGCATACGCGCCCGAGCACCTGACCGTTCAGGCCGAAGACCTTGAATGGTGGCTTGAGAGGCTGACCTGCTACGGGTCGCTGTTTCTTGGCGAAGAAACCACCGTGTCCTATGGCGACAAGGCGGCGGGTACCAACCACGTTCTGCCCACCTCTGGCGCGGCCAGCTATACCGGCGGGCTGAGCGTGCACAAATACATGAAGATCGTGACGTGGCAGCGGGCCACCCGCGACGGCGCCAAGCCCGTGGCCGAAGCCACCGCACGGATTGCCCGCCTGGAAGGCATGGAGGGTCACGCCCGCGCAGCGGATGTGCGCCTGGCCAAGTATTTCCCGGACGAAGAGTTTGACCTGACCGCCAATGGCTGACCCGCGCGCCCTTTTCGACCTTTCCGGCCGTGTGGCCTGTGTGACCGGGGCGAGCGCGGGCCTGGGGCAGCGCGCAGCAAGCGCGCTGGCCGCCGCCGGGGCGCAGGTTGTCGGCGTGGCGCGCCGACGCAGCGCGCTTGAGCAATGGCAGGCCGAAACCGGACCGGGCGCGGCCTGGGTTGCGGCGGATGTGGCCGACCGCGCATCCCTCGCCGGATTGGCCGAGGCCATCGCGGCCCCGTTCGGAGCGCCCGATATCGTTGTCCATGCCGCGGGCATCAACACACGACAAGCCGCGGATGATGTGACAGCCGAGGGATGGGATGTGACGCTGGCTCTCAATCTCTCTGCGCCATTTTTCCTCAGTCAGGCCCTTGTCCCTGCGATGAAGGCCAAAGGCTGGGGCCGGATCGTCAATTTCGCCTCGCTGCAAACCACGCGCGCCTTTCCCAGCGGCATCGCCTATGGCGCGTCCAAGGCCGGCGTTGGCCAGCTGACCCGCGCCATGGCCGAAGCGTGGTCGCCCCATGGCATCACCGCCAACGCCATAGGACCGGGGTTTTTCCCGACGGACCTGACCGCGGCCGTGTTTTCAGACCCGGCCCGGGCCGCGCGCAATGCCGAACAGACCTGCATCGGGCGCAACGGCCAGTTGGAAGATATCGACGGACCGTTGCTGTTCTTGTGCTCTGAGGCCTCGGCCTATGTAACCGGGCAGGTCCTGATGGTTGACGGAGGGTTCACAGCCAAATGAAAGCGCTGGTTTATGATGCCCCCGAAACCCTTGGGTACCGCGACGTTCCCGATCCGGTGCCCAAGCCCGGCGAACAGCTGATCCGCGTGCAGGCGGTGGGCATTTGCGGGTCCGACATGCACGCCTATCTGGGCCATGATGCGCGCCGCCCTGCCCCCCTGATCCTTGGGCACGAAGCGGCGGGCACCATCATCGGGGGCGCGCGCGACGGCGAACGGGTAACGGTGAACCCTCTGGTCACTTGTGGCTCCTGTCCGGCCTGCACGTCCGGGCGCGAAAACCTGTGCGCCGCGCGCCAGATCATTTCGATGCCGCCGCGCGAGGGCGCCTTTGCTCAGTACGTCGCGATGCCCGAAACCAATCTGGTCACCGTGCCGGATGCAGTTCGGTTGACCAAGGCCGCGCTGGCGGAACCCCTTGCCGTCAGCTGGCATGCCGTGCGCCTGGGGCTCGGCGCTCTCAGCCCTTCGGAAAAGCCGGACGCGCTGGTACTGGGGGGCGGCGCGATCGGGCTTGCCGCCGCGCTCGCGCTCAGGGCCATGGGCGTGGACGATATCAAAATCGTCGAGCCGAACGCCCCTCGCCGCGCCTATCTGAACGATGTCTGCGGGCAAACCGCCGTCGAGACCGTGCAGGGCCAATATGCGCTGGTGGTCGATGCGGTCGGTTATGCGGCCACCCGCGCGACCGCGTCGGCCATGGCAAGGCCGGGAGGCGTGATCGTGCATATTGGTCTGGGCGAAGACACCGGCGGTCTCGATATCCGCAGGATGACGCTGCAGGAGATCACCTTTATCGGCACCTACACCTACACCGCGCAGGATTTCCGCGACACCGCACAGGCCATTTTCGATGGCCGCCTTGGCCCGCTGGACTGGATCGAAACCCGGTCGCTGAAAGACGGGGCACAGGCGTTTTCCGGCCTGCGCAGCGGACAGATCGCCGCCCCGAAAATCGTGCTCGATCCGTGGGCATGAGGGAGGCAACAACAATGGAGGACGCAGTGTACAAGAAAATTCTCGTTCCGATGGCGCTTGATCACGACATCTCGCCCAAGATGCTCGGCATTGCCCGCGCGCTTTTGGAGCCGGGCGGCGAAATCGTGGCGCTACATGTCTATGAGGCGCCGCAGGGATCGGTCAGCGCCTATCTCGATGCGGACACCGTGAAATCGGGTTTCAACGCGGCGGGGCGCCGGCTCGCGGAAAAGCTCGACGGCTTTGAAGGTATCGAAGCGGTCGTTTTAAAGGGGCATACCGCCCGCACGATCATCGACTACGCGGCGGACAACGATGTCGATTGTATCGTCATCGGCTCGCACAAACCGGGCCTGCGCGATTACCTGCTCGGCTCGACCGCCGGTCGGGTTGTCCGCCATGCCGGATGTTCCGTGCATGTCCAGCGCGGCTAAACCTGAACCGAAACCAATAACCGTCTGCCCGGCAGACAAGTCAAAGGAACACCCAACCAGATGAACATCGACAAAAAGATCGCGGATGATCTGGTCGCCAACGACATTTCATTTGTCACCACGGTGCCGTGCAAACAGCTGGCCGGGGTGATCGAGGAAATCGACCGGCGCGACGACATTTTTCACATTCCGTCCAACAAGGAAGACGAAGGCATGGGCCTGTGCGCCGGCGCCTGGATGGGGGGAAAACGCCCGGCCATCATCATGCAGAACACCGCCATCGGCGTGACGATCAACACGCTGGCCACGCTGATCCAGTATTACCGCATGCCCCTGCCGATGCTGATCAGCTATCGCGGTGAACTGCGCGAACCGGTGGCCTGCCAGGTCGAAATGGCGGTGCATACCAAGGCGCTGCTCGCTCAAATGAACATTCCGACCTACCACTTTCACAAGAAATCGGATGTCGAAGAGCTCGACCTGATCCTGAAATACACATTCATGTGCAACAAACCTGTGGCGATCCTTACCGATGCCAACTTCTGGGGAGGCTATGGCGACCAATGATCCGTTCAGAAATTCTCAAGGAAATCGCCCCGCTCCTGCGGGATCAGCTGGTGGTCTGCAACATTGGCATTCCCAGCCAGGAACTGCATGCGATCGACGACCAACCGACCAACTTTTACATGCTGGGCACGATGGGGCTTGCATCCTCCATCGGCCTGGGCCTGGCGCTGGCGCAGCCCAAACCGGTGATCGTGATCGACGGTGACGGGTCGATCCTGACCAACCTTGGGACGCTGCCGACAATCGCCAACAACGTGGCGGACAATTACATCCTGCTGATCATCGACAACGGATCGTATGGTTCAACCGGCGATCAGCCTACCTATGCCGGGCAGAAGACATCGCTGGCCAAGGTGGCCGAGGCGTGCGGTTGCGACCGCGTGATTGAATGCCCGGCCAAAGATACCGGTCATGTATTGCAAGAGGCGCTGGACGCGAAAAAGATGACGATCATCGTCAGCAAATGCGAAAGCGGCAATGCCAAGATGCCGGTGATCACGATGGACCCGGTGGTGATCCGCGACCGGTTCATGAAAGCCGTCCAAGCCTGACCCATGGGCCGCGCCGCTCATATTCATTCAGCCGAAGATGCGCGGCGTCTGGCCCGACGGCGGCTGCCGTGGATGGTATTCGACTATATTGACGGCGCGGCCGGAGGTGGTTCCGGGGCCGACAGGACCCGGGCGGCGCTGGACGCGATCTGTCTGCGCCCGCGCATCCTGCGGGATGTCAGCCGGCGATCGCTGGAAACGCAGGTGTTTGGCCGTTTGGCCCGGCGCCCGTTCGGCATCGCCCCGATGGGCATGTGCAACCTGTCCGGCCCGGGGGCCGACCTGATGCTGGCGCGGCTCGCGGCGCGGCACAAGGTGCCGCTGGGGGTGTCCACCGTCGCCTCGACACCGATGGAGAAATTGATCGCTGTGGCGGAGGGCAACGCCTGGTTCCAGCTTTACTTCAGCGGCGACGGTGAGGGATCTTCCAAGCTCGCCGAACGCGCACATGCAGCCGGATATGAAACACTTGTTCTGACGGTCGACGTTCCCGAGGTCGGGCGCCGCCCGCGCGAACTGCGCCACGGCTTCACCATGCCATTCCGGATCGGTCCGCGGCAATTCGTTGATTTTGCCCTGCATCCGCGATGGTCCCTTGCCACTCTGGTAAAGGGCCGGCCGGAAATGGCGAATTTCCAGATGGACGGGTATGCGTTTGACCGCACCGAAAGCCGCGCCAGGGCCGACTGGCAGACGCTGCGGCGCCTGCGGGACCTCTGGAAAGGCAATCTGGTCGTCAAAGGCGTTCTTGACGCGCAAGATGCCGTGGAATTGCAGAAATCCGGCGTCGACGCGATCCAGGTTTCAAGCCACGGGGCCAGACAACTGGAAAGCGCCCCGGCCCCGGTTCATGCGCTGCAAACCATCCGCGACGCGGTTGGCCCTGATTTTCCATTGTTTTACGATAGTGGCGTAAGATCGGGCGAGGACGTTTTGAAGGTTTTGACACTTGGTGCGGATTTCGTTTTCATCGGCCGCGTCCTGCAATTTGCGATCGCCGCCGCCGGAGAGGAAGGGTTAAACCGACTCTGGGAGGTTCTGAGCCAGGAACTGAGCATCGCGATGGCCCAGACCGGTCAGAGCGATCTGTCGTCCGTAATCTGATCCGCGAGTGACTTTCTGGGGGCGGTTCAGTTCGGGCGACGCGACACGCAAAAAACGTGATACCGTTTCGATGATTGCTGCGGTTGACATTCGATCCCACCGCGCAAACAATCCGAAAAACAAAAATACGAAATTATATTCCGCTACGCAGAATTATGGGAGGAACTTTCATGCGTATTGCCTCATTGGCCGCGGCTTTGGCCGTGTTCTCATCACCGGTTTTGGCGCAAGACGTCAATCTGCCCAAACAGTTGACATGGACCGCTTACGGAACCGGGTCTGCCGGGTACAACCAGTCCATCGCCATTGGTGCGGCGCTTCAGGAAACAACCGGCGTGAACCTGCGGGTACTGCCCGGCAAGAACGACATCGCACGAACCGAGCCGCTGCGTCAGGGCAAGGTGCAGTTCTCGGCAAACGGGGTCGGTGGATCCTTCATGGCCCAGGAAGGCGTCTTTCAGTTCGGCGCGGAAAACTGGGGCCCGCAGCCGGTCCGGATCCTTGCGGCCAACAATGGTGGTGCCGTTGGACTGTCGCTGGCAGTGGCGGCCGAGGCCTGTGAAAAGGCCGGAAAGCCCGGTTGCGAAGGGTTCACCTATGCCGATCTGAAGGGCATGCGCGTGGCCTGGGTCAAAGGCGCGCCAGCGCTCAACGTCAATAACGCGGCTTATCTGGCCTATGGCGGGCTGACCTGGGACGATGTCGAGCGGGTCGAGTTTGGCGGCTTCGGGGATTCCTGGGCCGGCATGATCGATGGCAGCGTCGATGCGGCTTTTGCCTCGACCAATTCGGGCCGCGCCTACGAGGCGGAATCGAGCCCGCGCGGCGTTTACTGGCCGCCGATTGATCCGGGCAACACCGAGGGGCTTAAGCGGATGCAGGCGATTGCTCCGTTCTTCTCCCCTATGAATGCGACGGTCGGCGCGACAATCGACGGGACGGACGGCACGCCGACGGCTGGCTATGCCTATCCCGTTCTCATGACCTATGCAGCACAGGACGCCGATCTGACCTATAACATGACCAAGGCGATGGACGTGTACTTTGACGAGTTCAAGGGCGAAGCGCCGGGCATCAACGGCTGGGCACTGGACAAGCAGAACTTCCAGTGGGTGGCACCCTACCACGAAGGCGCGATCCGGTATTACAAAGAACTCGGCGTCTGGACCGACGAAGCGCAGGCTCACAACGACAACCTTGTCGCGCGGCAGGCTGCGTTGATGAAGGCCTGGGAAGAGCTGAAGGCCGAAGCGCCGGACAACTGGGAAGAGGCGTGGGACGCAAAGCGCCGCGAAGCCTTGGCCGCCGGCGGTTTCGCTGTCGTCTTCTGATAACGTGTCCTGAAACCGGGGCGGGCTTGCTGGCCCGCCCTTCTTTTTTCTTTCCCTCACCGGACGCTTTGGCCTGACCCCACATGACCCAGAACACTGAACACAGCCGCGCAAGCGCGGCGATCGAAACCGAACGCGCGGCGGAAAGATTGGTCTTTCACGGGTTCGCGCGCTGGGTCATCATTTTCTGCACGACCGCGGCCATCGGCGTGGCGATCAATCAGCTCTTCAACCTGCGGATCGGTGGCTATTCCATGCTTGAGGGCATGTATCTCTATGTTCTGGCCGGTCTGTTTCTCAGCCTGACGTTCATCACCTTCCGGGCCTACGGTCCAGCCTCGCCCAAGGTGCCGTGGTATGACTGGGTCCTGGCGGCAGCGACGGTCGTCGTCGCAGGTTTCTTTGTTTTCACCGCCGATCAAAGCCTTGATTCCGGATGGGAATATGCCGCGCCGGAAAACGCGGTCTGGATGTCCTTTGCCCTTTATGCGCTGATTCTTGAGGGCACACGGCGCGCGGGTGGGACAGTTCTGTTCGTGATCGTTCTTGTGTTTTCGCTCTACCCGACATTTGCCGAGCATGTTCCCGACCCGCTGAGCGGGTTCACGCAGCCGTTTCGTGATGTCGTTCCCTATTTCATGATCTCATCCGAGGCGTCGTTCGGCATCCCGATGCGCGCATTCGGGAACCTGGTGATCGGGTTCATCCTGTTCGGGGCGATCCTGCAATTCACCGGCGGCGGCAAGTTCTTCAACAACCTCGCGCTGGCGCTTGTCGGCGGCTATCGTGGCGGGGCGGCCAAGGTCTCGATCTTCGCGTCGGGTTTCATGGGGTCTATGTCGGGCTCGGTCATTTCAAACGTGCTTACGACCGGCGCAGTTTCGATCCCTGCCATGAAGAAAACCGGGTTTTCCGCCCGCTACGCCGCCGCGACCGAAGCCTGCGCATCCACCGGCGGTGTCCTCATGCCGCCGATCATGGGGGCCACTGCGTTTGTGATCGCATCCTGGCTCAGCCGACCCTATGTCGAAATCATGCTGGCCGCGGCCATCCCGTCGCTTCTCTACTTTTTCGGTCTGTTCGTGCAGATCGACGCCTATTCTGCGCGTCGCGGACTCAAGGGGCTGGCCCCGGCAGATCGGCCCCGCGCGCTTGAAACGCTCAAAGAGGGTTGGCTTTATATCGCGGTCTTCGCGCTACTGATTTTCCTGATGGTCGCCTACCGGTGGGAAACCACGGCGCCCTTCTATGCCGTTGTGCTGCTGCTGGTCGTCAACCAGTTCAGCCCGCGCGACCGGGTGTCCTGGGACGGGGTGCTGAACATCATCGTCTCGGTCGGGCGCACCCTTTCGGAACTTGTCGCCGTGCTGTTGGGGATCGGCATGATCGTCGGCGCGTTTCAGGCTACCGGGCTGACCGGCCCGCTTGCCAACGAACTGGTGCATATGGCCGGCAACTCGGTTCCGATGCTGCTGCTGATGGGCGCGCTGACGTCCTTTATCTTTGGCATGGGGATGACGGTGACGGCCTGCTATATCTTCCTTGCGGTCGTTCTGGCACCGGCGCTGGTGCAGGCCGGGCTCAACGAACTCGCCGTGCACCTGTTCATCCTCTACTGGGGCATGGTCAGCTTTATCACGCCACCTGTCGCGCTTGGCGCCTTTGCCGCGGCGTCCATGGCCGGCGCAAGCGCATTCCGGACCGGGTTCGAGGCGATGAGACTGGGTGGGGTCATCTATGTGGTTCCGTTCTTTTTCGTCCTTAATCCTGCACTGATCGGCCAGGGCGCCCCCTCCGAGGTCATCCTTGTGCTGGCCTGTGCCCTGATCGGCATCTGGTTTATCTCGGCCGCTTTGCAGGGCTATGTCAGCTTTGTCGGCCCACTGGTCGGCGGCCCGTTCAGCGCGGTCCTGCGCCTGATGCTGTTCGTGGCTGGTTTCCTGATCGCTGCGCCAACCGGACTTTGGACCGGTATGAGCTTGATTACCGTCACAATCGGCGGCTTTGTCCTTGCGCTCGCCCCGCTTTTCTATGCGTGGCGATCCCATTCTGAACCGGACGCGCCAGCCGTATCGCAGGACGCGTAACAACCGCAATCCGGTGTCAGGCACGCACTATTTGCTTCGAATCGAGTTCTCAGGATACGCTTGGCCCTGTCGAGATTATGAGAAACTCATGCAGGAACGCCTGATCCGACGACCCCGAGCGATGGGCCGAGATTCCGGCCCGCGTGATACCTGTGAACAAATTTACGCACCTTGGGAAAAGGCCCGAAGCGGTATCGCGGCGGCCATTAACCCTGCTCGGATATCGAAGCCGAATTAGCCAACAAAACACACGATGAAAGCCACCAGGGAAGGGCAACGCCTAACGCATAGATCAACACATAAGGGAGGAAGAATTATGAACAGAAGAGAATTTGGAGGGCTCGCCGCAGGGGCCATGGCGATGGGACTGCCATTCAGGGCATTTGCCGACGAAACCTGCCAATCGCCTTACATGCCCAAGATCACGGGCCATGAGGAATATGTCTATGTCTGGACGCTGGGCGTCGAAGGCATGGGCGACGAACAGGACAAGCTTGTCACCATCGACGTGCGCCCTGGCTCGGCCACCCGCGGCGAGGTGATCAACTCGGTCTCGGTCGGAGGCCGAAACGAGGCGCACCATGGCGGGTTCAGTTCGGACCGGCGCCATTTCTGGGCCGGCGGGCTCGATACAAGCCGGATCTTCATATTTGACGTGCATTCCGACCCGTCGACCCCCAGTCTGCACAAGACCATCGACACATTCGTCAAGGATTCTGGCGGTTGCGTTGGTCCCCACACCTTCTTTGCCCTGCCGGGGCGGATGATGATCACCGGGCTGTCCAATGATGACGATCACGGCGGGCGCACGGCGCTTGTCGAATACAATGACGACGGCGATCACATAGCGACCTACTGGATGCCCACAGCCGACGACATGCAGGGGGCCGTCGCCGTGGATGGCGCCGTGGCGGATGGCTATGGCTATGACGTGCGCGCACTGATCCGCAAAAACGTCATGCTGACCTCGTCCTTTACCGGCTGGTCGAACTATATGATGGATTTCGGCCAGATGTTGCAGGACGGCGAAGCGATGAAACGCTTTGGCGGCACAATGGTGCAGTGGGATCTTCATACCCGACAGCCGAAAAAGGTGTTCAACGTGCCGGGCGCACCCTTGGAAATCCGTTTCCCATGGGGGGCGAATGCAAATTATGCATTTTCGACCACCGCGCTGACCTCGCAATTGTGGCTGATATACGAGGATGACGCAGGCGAATGGCAGGCCAAGTCAGTGGCCGATATCGGCAACCCGGCGGATATTCCCCTGCCTGTCGACATTTCGATTGCGGCCGACGACCAGACGCTGTGGATCAACAGCTTCATGGACGGCAAAACGCGGCTTTTCGATGTTTCTGACCCGCACAACCCGTCGCAGATCTACGAAAAGGTCATCGACCGGCAGGTCAACATGGTCAGCCAAAGCTGGGATGGTGAGCGCGTCTATTTTACCAGTTCGCTTCTGGCCAACTGGGACAAGAAAGGGGATGACAACGCCCAGTATCTCAAGGCCTACAAATGGGACGGCAACGAGTTGGTCGATGACTTCGCCATCGATTTCAACGCATTGCAACTGGGTCGCGCGCATATCATGCGCTTTGGAAGTGCCGCGCTCTATAGCTGATGTTCCCTGCTCCGGGGCCGGTCATTTCCCCGCCCCGGGGCCCATCCCTGCCCGTCCTGCCCCGCGGCACGGGCATTCAGCGAGGCCCCTGACATGCCCTTGAAAACGGCGTCCCTTGTCATCGCGCTGGCCATCGCCGGCGCTGGCGGGCTGGCCCTCTGGGTCGGCGGCGCGGCGGACTTGTCCGGCGACCGCCCGCCAATCGCATCGGTGTTCAAAAGCAGCGAAGAGTTCCAGTTCGACCCGCCTGCCCCGGGCAGCTATGCCCTGCATCGCATCAAGGCGGCGACGGATGGCCAGGTGCTCGACAGGCATGGCAATGCGACAACCCTGTCCCAGATCACCAAGGACAAGATTTCGCTGGTCAGTTTCGTCTATCTGAACTGTGGCGACATCAACGGGTGTCCCCTGGCAATGGCGACGCTGTTTGACATTCACGACACGTCGATCAAACTGCCCGGCCTGCGCGATGAGGTTCAGTTGGTCACCATCAGCTTTGATCCCGAGCGCGACACGGTCGAAGCCATAGACGCATTCGCCTATCCGATCACCAGCGATGCTTCGGCCAGTAAAAAACTTGAGTGGCACGTTCTGACGACCACAGGCCAAGAGGCCCTGAAACCCATTCTTGACGGCTATGGCCAGGTGGTTGACCGCTCGCCCGATCAGGAACAGATCAACCATCTATTGCGCATGTACCTCGTCGACCGCGAGGGCCAGATCCGGAACATCTATGGCCTTGGTCTGATCGACCCACGACTTTTGATGACCGATGTCGAAACGCTTTTGATGGAAGAAGGAAAGATCTGAGTGCGGCGCTTGGCCCTTATCACCACGTTCGCCTTGACCGGTGCAATGCTCGCCTTTCCCTCGGGCCTTGCCGCCCAGTCATCCTATACCGATGTCCCCGCCCCGATCGACCCGGCCACCTGCCCAGACCAAGGCGGCGATTGGGCCGCCCATGCCCTGAAGCGAAGCGTAACACCCCAGCTTGGCCTGCCGGCGATCCCGCACCCGGCCGACAATCCGCCAACCGCCGAAAAGATCGAACTGGGGCGCAAACTCTTCTTCGATCGGCGCCTTTCGATCAACCACACCATGTCCTGCGCCATGTGCCACGTGCCCGAACAGGCCTTTGCCAACAGGGAACTGCAAACCGCCGTAGGCGTCGAAGGCCGCAGCGTCAAGCGCAACGCGCCCACCATCGTGAACATCGGCTTTTTGACCCCTCTCTTTCATGACGGGCGCGATGTGGCGCTTGAAACGCAGTTCATCGGCCCGCTGGTGGCGCGCAACGAAATGGCCAACCCGTCGGCCGGTCGGGTGATCGCGCATTTGAAAGATCTGCCCGACTATCGCCCGCTGTTCGAGGCCGCCTTTGGCGCCCCTGCGTCGCTTGACAGGGTGGGCATGGCGCTTGCCGCCTATCAGCGCTCAACCACCTTGGGTGGCTCTGCATTTGACCGCTGGCATTTCGGCGGCCAGCAGGACGCTTTGACAGATGCCCAGAAACGCGGATATGAAATTTTTTCCGGTCGAGGGGACTGCGCCTCCTGTCATCTGATTGGCGATCAATCCGCGCTGTTCACCGATCTCGACTTTCACGATACCGGCTATGGCCGGAGCCGCGAACAGGCGCGCCAGACGCCGCCCGCCACCACTCGGATCCAACTCGCTCCGGGTGTGTTCCATGATGTCGACTTTGCCAAGGTGGCTTCTGTCGGGCAGAAGCGCGAGGCCGATCTGGGCCGCTACGAAGTTACGGAAGACCCTGCCGACCGCTGGAAATTCCGCACGCCGTCCTTGCGAAACGTGGCCCTGACCCGACCCTACATGCATGATGGCGCGCTGCACACACTCCGCGATGTCATCACGTTCTACAACGCAGGCGGGCCAAACCATCCCGGCCAGGATCCCCGTATTCGCCCGCTTGGCCTGAGCGAAACGGACATGGCCGATCTCGAAGCATTTCTGCAAAGCCTGACCTCACCCGGTCTTGAGTGCCTGGTCGCAGAAGCGCGCAGCAAGCAACCCGACAATCACTGAGAACGGACCGGCCGTTGACAGCAGGAAGGGTTGCGCCAGCAATATCGCGCGTTCAACCGACCGCGACCGGCATGGGCAGGATTGGCACGCCCTCTTCAAACGTGACGCCACTGGGAAACGTGAACTTCGCGACCTTTTTCTTGATCAGGACAAAGCCCTTGTAGGACAGCGATGCCTCGCCCTCGAACACAGGGCCGGTCACCTCCCAGATGCGCCCGCCCTGCACCTGCAGTTTTGCGTCGGTCACGATCAGGGTCAGTTTGGCGTCAAACTCCAACTGCCCCACGCGTTTGCCGTTGAAAATCATCTCAACCTTGGGTGCATGCTCTGACGTGATCTTGTGCCGCCCCATCTTGACCCAGCTTTTTTCCTCAGGCGGGTGTTTCTCCGGGTCACGATAGGCCTGCAACTCACCCATGGTTTGCCAGCCGGATTTCAGGATGTCCAAAAGCGCGACGTCCAGTGCCTCGTACAAAACCGCGAGCGCGGCGGCGAAGGTAAACGCCTCGATCATGCCGGTGCCCGCTTGCTCCACATCCTGCTCCATCGCATCTTTCGACGATTGGGCCAGGTCGAGTGCGGAAAACTCGGCACTGTCGGCGGCGTACATGTCGGCCAGGGTCTGCATCTCTGCCGCGGCCGGATCGTTTATTGTGGTCTCGGTCATGTGTCTGGTTCTCCCGCGTCTGCCAGGGGCTCTACCGTCACGCTGCCGGAATCGCGTATCGGGCGGAGTGAGAATTCGTATTCGATCCCGGGGGTGCCCGGCTCGGGATCGGCAAATTGTCGTCCGGCATCAGGGCGCGGCCGCAGGCGAACGAGATGAGGCAGGACCTTGGGTTGCGGTTCCGGCGCCCCGCGCGCGCTCCGAAAAATCAGGCGGACAAGTAAAAGCAGCGCCGCTCCCCCCACCCCGGCAACCGCAACCCAGGGCCAAAGCGATGCGCGTAACGCAACTTGCCTTTTGCGCTGGTTGTTCGCCGTTGTGAATTCGGCGATCTGTCCGGCAGGATCGGCCGCAAGAGACACCTCGACCGTCTTGCCGAACAGCGCCGCCGGCACGGGTAACTCCATCCGCAGCTTGTAGACTTCGCCGGGGCGCAGGGCCGGCAGCGGTTCCACGACAGGTGCAACCGCGCCAAAACCCAGCGCCACCTCGGTCGCTCTGCTGGCGGTCTTGCCCATGTTCACGATCTCGGCCGTCACTTCCAGCGGTGCACCCATCCGCGCATGACTGGCCACAAGCGACGTGATCGCAAGATCGGGCAACACAGAAGCGGTTCCCGGAATGCGCAGGGTCGCCAGCGGGCTTTCATTGTTGTCTTCGCGGCTTTCTTCCACGCGTGCATCGACATCGACCCGCGCCACGAATTCCATCACGCGGTCCTCGGGCGACGGCGCCACCGGGGTTTCGGAATGCACGATGATCCGCTGCCCCGGCGCCAAGGCTTCAAGCCTCATGTCCACGTCGGGCATCTGGTTGCGCCGTTCTGAAAACCTGACGCGCGTCGCATTTGACCGAACCGGCCCGTCATTCACCACCACGCCCCGGAGCACGACATGGTTCCGCGCCGCGTCATGTTCCGCAAACAATCGGATGATCCGCAGATCCGGTTTTTCCGGCGGCTCAGGCTCGGGCGGCGGCACCAGTTGCACGGTTTGCCGGGGCGATAGGTTGTTACCCTCTTCGCTTTCCCTCACGCGGGCCTCCGGATCAGCCTCGGCCTGTAACACGACCGTGCGAGGCGTGGTCACGGCCTGCACCGGTATGCTCAAGGAGCGGCTTTCCGTCTGCCCGGGCGCCAAGCCTGCAAAGCTCTGCGTGGTCGTCTTGACGAACCCGGTTTGGTCAAAAATACCCACCTCGAACGGCCCGGATTTTCCGCGTCCCTGGTTGCGGACGGCAAAACTCACCTCGATCCTGCCTGATGCCGGATCGAACCTCGCCTTCAACTCGGAAATCGTCAGATCGGGGCGGTCCGGCTCGGGCGGCGGCACCAGTTGCACGGCTTGTCGGGGTGACAGATTGTTGCCCTCTTCGCTTTCCCTCACGCGGGCCTCCGGATCGGCCTCGGCCTGTAACACGATCGTGCGGGGCGTGGTCACGGCCTGCACCGGTATGCTCAAGGAGCGGCTTTCCGTCTGCCCGGGCGCCAAGCCTGCAAAGCTCTGCGTGGTCGTCTTGACGAACCCGGTTTGGTCAAAAATACCCACCTCGAACGGCCCGGATTTTCCGCGTCCCTGGTTGCGGACGGCAAAACTCACCGCGATCCTGCCTGATGCCGGATCGAACCTCGCCTTCAACTCGGAAATCGTCAGATCAGGGCGGTCCGGCTCGGGCGGCGGCACCAGCGCCACGCGGACCGGGCCAAAGCTGTTGTTATCGAAATTCACCTCGGGCAGGTTTCTATCCGCGTTGACCGTGGCCTGAAGCCGTGCCACCTGGCCCAATGCGGTTTCGGGCACGATGACCTCGGCCACGCCACCCGCGCTACGCCCCGGTGCGATGGCAGGGAGTGTGACCTCCGGCAGGCCAAAAAGCCTTTGCAATTCGACAATCCGGACCCGCGACGGCCCGGCCTGTGACTTGCCCACGTTCTGTACGAAAACCTGAATCGTCAGGCGGCGCGTCAGAGGGTCATAGGAGGGCTGCAGCCCCGCAATGACCAAATCTGGCGGTGGCGGTGCCGGCCGTTCCAGGAACACGGCTCGCTCGACGCTCTGATTGTTGCGTTCGTTGGTCTCGCGGATGGCGGATGACACATCGGCAACCGAGCGCAGGCGCACCGTGCGTCCCAGCATTGCATCATCAACGCGAAACCGGGTTTCCACCCATTGCGCCCCACCGGGCGCCAATGGCCCAGCCGCGTAGCGGCCCATCCGGTCACCAATCACGCCAGTGCTTTCGGGAAAGGATACGGCAAAGCGCGATTTGGTCTCAGCCGGTCCGATATTTCTGACCAACGCCCGCGCCGTCAAAACCCTGGCCCCCGGATCATATTCAACCTGGAATTCCGACACGATCAGATCCGAAAGCTTTGTCGGAACCACGACTTCGGGTCTCGGACGCTCTGGCCGCACAATTTCAGGGGCGGGCCGCACAGGCCTGAGGATCTGGGCAAAGTTCCATGTGAGCATGATAAGCCCCGGCTCGCGGCTGGAGATATCGGTGCGCGACCGCATCATCTTTTCGATGTTCGCGCGGGCGCCCTCGGGTTGCCCAACCAGTCGCACCGTCAACCCCAGAGATCGCAGGTTTTCCGCAGCAAGCTGGGCCAGCTTTTCTGTCCGTTCGGGATCAAAAAGAACGACCAATGGGGTCTGCCCGGATACACTGCCCATTTCACGCAGCAGGAACTTGGCCCGCCTTATGTCCTGCGGCGTTTCCCGCCTGTTCTCAGTTTCGTTCACGTGACGAAGAATGACACTGCGAACGTCAAGTCCGGTGCGCTTGGCTGCCTGCATCCAGTCGGTCGAGAGCATGACCGCCTCGCGCAGACGCTCGTCTTCCAGCGGGCCGCGCGACATCTCGACGGTTAGTGTCTGTGCCAGCGCGACAGCCGGAAAAAACACCGCCAGGAACAGGCCGCAGATGATCCGCCGAACCGCACGGGGATCAGGCAGAAATTGACAAAGTATCGGTCTTACCACGGGCATCGGATTGCCCCTTGAAATCTTATTGCAATATTCAGATTGGGAACCGGCAATAGCCCCAGGCCCCCGCCGCCAATGCGGCCACGCCCAGATTACACCAATAGCACGAATTCGCTAACCCTAAGCCGCCAACCGCGGTCCCTCCTTAACGCTGGTCTATCCCGGCGATCCCACCCGCTCCCGGTCGATGTCAGCGCGCAATGAACGTTGGATGGCGCGCCTTGCGGCGGAACGCTAGCCATCTGGCGCCATTTCACCGGCCACGGTGATTGCGATTTTGCCCTTGTGCTGACCCTGCCCAAAATACCGCATCGCTTCGGGCACATCGCTGAGCGCGTAGGTGCGGTCGATCACCGGCACCAGTTTTCCCGCTTCGATCAGGTCCCGCAACTGTGCCAATCCCTTGTTCGGGCCTTCGGCAACCAGACACAATGTCCGGCTTTGACCCGTGATCTTCAGCCACAGGCCAAACATCCACATCTGGTACACACGCGGAATGGACCCGCCGATAAAGGCGTAGGTGCCCCGCAGTTCTAGCGCCCGAAGAATATTCACCATCGAGCGTCTGCACTGACAGTCGATGATCAGGTCATATCGCGCACCGGTTTTGGTGAAATCGGTAGAGCGATAATCAAGGACGGCATCGGCCCCGACGGCGCGCATGGTGTCAAGCTTGTGCGCGGCGTCCACGGCCGTCACGTTCGCCCCCGCTTGTTTTGCCAGCTGGATCGCAAAGGTCCCGACACCTCCGCCCGCGCCGTTGATCAGAACCTTCTGACCGGGGCCAAGCTGACCCGCCTTCAGAACGCCCTGAAGCGCCAGAACACCCGCCTGAGGCACGCAGGCCGCCTGCTCAAAACTTATATTTCCGGGTTTTCGTTCCAGCGCGATTTCAGGCGCGCAGGCATATTCGGCAAAGCCCCCGAACCTGTCCCACAGGTCGCCAAATACCGCGTCTCCGGGTTTGAAACGGGTCACATCTGCGCCGACCTTTTCAACGGTTCCCGCGACATCGCCACCCAGAATGCGCCGGTCCTGTTTTGGTCGAAACAATCCCAACAACATTCGGTTGATGAACGGCACGCCATTCAGAAACTCCCAGTCCCACGAATTGACCGAGGAGGCATGGACGCGGATCAGAACGTCGTTCCGGCCAGGTACAGGTTTGGCCACATCCCTCAGTTCCAAGTTGTCCGGTGATCCATATTCGGTGAACACAATCGCTTTCATGCCGGAATGGTGGATCAACAAAAGGCGGATTGTCATTGATCGAAATCATCATGCGGACAGACCGGTGTCATTAGAAATGCAAGGTAAATCCAGATCAGCACCATCTGGCCACGCAGAGTTGGGCGGTTTGGCCGGACTGACCCGCAAAGGACAGGCCCATGAAGGCAGCGCTAAGCGAGAGATACGGACCACCGGACGTCGTTGGGATACGCGATGTGCCCAAACCGACCCCCAAGCCGGACGAGGTCCTGGTTCAGGTTCGCGCGACCACGGTCTCAAGAACCGATTGCGGCATGCGCGAGCCGCATCCGTTTTTCATCCGTCTGTCGGCCGGTCTCATGACGCCAAAGACCACCATTCTGGGAATGGATTTCGCCGGGGTGGTCGACGCGGTTGGCCCGAATGTGACCCGCTTTGAACCGGGCGACCGTGTGTTCGGGATGTCACCTGAGACCTATGGCGCCCATGCCGGGTTTCTCTGCGTGGCCGAAACCGGACAGATCGCGACCATGCCGGACGGTGTTTCCTTTCACGAGGTCGTTTTGTGCGAAGGGGCCTGGTATGCGCAGACCTGCCTCAAATGGCTTGACCTGAACCCGGGCGATAAATTGCTGATCTATGGGGCCTCGGGGGCGGTTGGAACCGCGGCGGTTCAGCTTGCCACAGCGTCCGGCTTCACCGTGACCGCAGTCGTCGGAACCCGGCATCTCGACCTTGCACGTGCGCTTGGAGCGGATCAAATCGTGGACTATACCCAGGAAGATTTCACGCAACTGACGGACCGGTTTGACGGCGTGCTGGATGCTGTCGGAAAGACCACGTTCTTTCAGTGTCGTAAACTT
Organism: Arenibacterium sp. CAU 1754; assembly: GCF_054482635.1. Lineage (NCBI taxonomy): Bacteria > Pseudomonadati > Pseudomonadota > Alphaproteobacteria > Rhodobacterales > Paracoccaceae > Arenibacterium > Arenibacterium sp. CAU 1754. The sequence continues at coordinate 63,809 of NZ_JBTLRG010000006.1, read as the reverse complement.
ATGAAACCAACGGCCAGATATGCGAGCACCGATCTGGGACCGTACTGGCAAAACCTGTTGCTGGCCTTCTGGTCCAATGTGACCGGTCGAAATCGGGTGAACATACCTTTCCCCGAACAGAACCAAGGTCTTGTCCGCTCGCTGAAAGACCTTATTCAGGCAGGGAAATTGCGCGCGGTGATTGATCGGCACTACCCGCTCGAAGACATCGAACAGGCCTATCGCTATGTCGAGACCGGCCAAAAAACCGGAATCGTCGTGATCGACATCGCGGCCGAAACCGGGAGGTCATGACAGCGAAACTGCCGTCCCCGGCGCTCAGATCGGGCCGCTTTTGATCACGCCCTCGGCCAGCCAGGCATCCACGACTTTAAGCGCGGCGTCCGAAAACGTCGAATCGTTGATGTGAGCGTCCAGTTCCACCAAGGAGACATTCGCCGGGCATCGGGCCCGCATTTCGTCGACAAAAGCGGCAAGGCCCTCGGGATCGCTCAGCGGTCCGCCTTCCCGGTCCCATTCATTGCAGCCTTGCAGCGGCAGAAGAAACGTCACCGGTCCTGTCGCAGTTGCCAGCTTGGTGCAAATCTCGCGGGCCATCTCGCGGCGCTGATCCGCGGTCATCATCACCGATGACAAAAGGCGGTTGTGTGCGTGCACCTCTTGCCCGACGAGTTTTGCCGGGGCGTCCTGCCAGCCGACAAAATCAACAAGATCATAACAACCCGGCGCAACGATCTGCGGAATGCCTGCGTGACCGGCATGTGTCATCCGGTCGCCGCCCGCGCTGATCGAAGACCCCATGAGGTGATTGCCGACCTCCTGCGGGGCAAAGTCCATCACAGCCGCGAAGGCGCCTTCGGCGGCGAGGCTCTCAAAGGCGCGCCCACCCATGCCGGTCGCGTGAAAGACCGCGACCTCGAAGCCCCGCGCCTCAAGCGCGGGTTTGAGCGGGACCATGTAGCGCAGGACCGTTTTGCCGAAAGAGGTCATCCCGATCAGCGGCCGGTCCCGTCTTGGTGGTTCCACCGCGCGGGCCGCGCCCAGAACGGCGCCTGCCGCCTGGCTGAGCGATGACTTGCACACCGAATTCAAACCATAAAGCCCCCCCGCCCAGAGGATCATCTGGATATCCGCGGGCAACCGCTCGGGCGGGATCAGCGGCGAAAAGGAAACTGTGGACACGATGTACTTGGGCACACCCAAGGGCAGCGCCGTACAGACGTCCAGTGCCAGATCCGTGCCCATCGTGCCACCAAGGACAATTGCCCCGTCGAACTTTCCCTCGCCAAAAAGTCGACCGGCCAGAGCCGAGGCCCCCTTTGCCATGATCTGCATGGCAAGATTTTCATCCTCTCCGTCAATCGCCTCCTGGATGGTATGACCGCCCGCCGCGGCCACGTCATGCTTGGAAACGTCGGTGGGTTGGGACGGGTCGCCAAGAACGCTCACATCCATGGTCAGGACATGTCCGCCTTGCTGCCGGATCACCTGGGCCATGTAGGTCAGTTCTTCGTCCTTGGTGTCGTAGGTCCCCACGATCAGGATCGTTCGGTCGGTCACGATGCAGCCCCCTAAAGCTTGATCCATGCTGTTTTCAGGTCGAGATATTTGTCGAAGGCGTGCAGTGATTTGTCATGCCCGTTGCCCGATTGGCCGACACCGCCAAGAGGAACGGTCAGATCGGCGCCGCCATAGGTGTTCACATGGACAATACCCGCCCTGATCCGGCGCACCATACGGTGCGCGCGCGACAAGTTCGCGGTCCATACGGCAGCGGCGAGCCCATAGTCGGTCCCGTTTGCAAGCGCGACTGCTTCGTCTTCGGTATCGAAAGGCGTCACCGCCAGGACGGGTCCGAACACCTCTTGCTGCGCCAACCGGTCGTCCGGGTGCACGCCTGTGACAATCGTTGGCGCCATGTAATACCCGCCGGTCTCTTCCAGAATACGCGTGCCGCCGGTGACGATGGCGCGCCCCTGCGCGTGGGCCTCGTCAACGAATGCAAGGTTCTGTTCGAGTTGACGCAGCGAGTTGACCGCACCGGCCGACGTGGCGGGATCCAGCGGATCACCAACCGTCATCGCACGCGCATGATCGGCCAGCTTTTCGACAAAGGCGTCATGCACCGACCGTTCCATGAGCAGCCGAGACCCTGCGACGCACACTTGCCCGGAATTGCGAAAGATGCCTGCCGCCGAAACTTTCGCGGCCTCGTCCAGATCGGGGGCATCGGCGAAAACGATGTTGGGCGACTTGCCCCCCAGTTCCAGATAGACACGTTTGAGGTTTGAACGCGCCGATGCCTCCAGCAGGCGCCGACCCGTGGCGCCAGACCCGGTGAAGACCAGAACATCAACGTCCATGGATTCGGCGATGGTTGCTCCGACGACGGCGCCCTCCCCCGTGACGATGTTGAGAACGCCCGGTGGCAACCCCGCTTCCAGTGCCAGGGCGCCGATGCGCAACAGTGAGAGCGATGCCGTTTCCGCAGGTTTCAGCACGACCGAACAACCCGCTGCCAGCGCCGGCCCCAGCTTCCAGGCGCCGATCATCAAAGGGAAGTTCCAAGGAATAATGGCGCCGACGACACCGGCGGGGGCACGGTGCACCAGCCCCAGGATACCGGGGTCGGTCGGGGCGATTTCGCCGTTCAGCTTGTCGATGGCCTCGCTGTAATAGCGGATCGTCGCAGCCGCAGACAGGGGCTCGGCCTTCAAGGCCATTCCGATTTCGGTGCCGTTTTCACGCACACCCAGCACAGCGATTTCCAAAGCATGCGCCTCAATCAGGTCGGCCCATTTCAGCAGGACCGCCTTTCGCTCCTTCGGCGCAAGACCGCTCCAGCGGCCATCGTCGAAGGCCCTGCGTGCGGCGCTGATCGCGGCGTTGGCATCGTCGGGCGTTCCCGCCGCCATGGTGGTGATCCGCGTTCCGTCGATGGGCGAAATCACATTCAGCGTTGCGCCGTCCGAAGCGGCACATTGCGCACCGTCTATCAAATGCTGCGCTGCCGGAACGGAGGCGTGCCGCAGTGAAGCAAGCTTGGCGAGGTCCATGGTGTCTCCCATCTTATGGTTCACTATATGAACCACCGGCATCATAATTATTGACAGGCGATATTCATCTGTCAATCATCGGGTAAAGAAAAACGAAGCCATAACAAAAAGCATCAACCTGGGAGACCACCATGAAATCCATCCTGAAAGCCACCGCCACGACATTTGCGCTTGCGCTCGCCGGGCCCGCCCTTGCGGAATACCCCGAGAAACCTGTCAGCTTCATCGTTCCCTGGCCTCCGGGCGATCTTGAGGATGTTCTGACCCGGATGATCGCCGAGGATTTCCAGGCCGAATACGGCGTTGCGGCGGCTGTGGTGAACAAGCCCGGCGGCGGCGGCGGACCCTTCCCCGGCGCGATCGAGGTCGCCACGGCCCCGGCGGACGGTTATACGATCGGATCGTTTGTGCCGGCCGTTGCGCTGATCGGTCATGAGATCGACATTCCGGAACTGGCACCTGAAAAGTTCGATCCGGTCGGCATTTTCCTCACCTACCCGTTTGTGATCGCTGCATCGGGCAAAGCGCCTTATGGCACTATGGAGGAACTCGCCTCCTATGCCAAAGAGAACGACGTGGTTCTTGGCCACTTCGGCGATGTGCTGACGCCAACGCAGGTGACCAAGGCGCTGGCCAAGAACATGGGGTTCGAATGGGCGTCGGACGCAGCCTTTGATGCGCTTGACTGCAACACGCTGGCCTCGGGCGACGCGGATGTCATCAACACGACGCTGCAGCTGATCCTGCCCTGTCTCGATCAGGTGAATGTGCTTGTGTCCGTCACCGGCGAACGCATCGCGAAAGTGCCAGACACCCCCGCGATTGGCGAGGTTGCTCCGTCCCTGAACATTTCGCTGTGGAACGGTCTGTTCGTCACCAAGGACACGCCTGCGGACGTGCGCGCCAAGATCGCAGCCGTCGCAGAGAAAACCGTGATGAGCGAGCGCGCCCAGAAGGTCGCCGCCGAGACCGGGGCCCTTGTCTACTGGTTGAACGCGGATGAAAGCGCCAAGGTAATCGACGCCGACAAGGCGACACTGGGCACGATCAACGGTCTGCTTGAATAACATCTCCGGAGGGGCCGCACGGCCCCTCCCAATTCTGCGCTGGTGGCATCCTTGAACAACGATCACGACACTCAGATTAAAACGCGCAGCGTGGGTCAGACGGTTTTCGTCTTCGCCGCTCTGGGCACCGTCGTTTTGCTGCTGTCGCTGATCACGCAACAGACCGTCTGGGTCGAAGACGCCAAATCCTTTGCCGCACAACCGCGGTTTTGGCCGGGCGTCGCGCTGATCACCATGCTGACGTCTCTTGCCCTTCATGCCTGGCTGATGCGCCGCCGACGGCCCAACCGTCAGGATTGGGCCGAGGTGCGGCGATGGGCGCAACCGCTGGAATACGTCGTCTGGTTCATGGTCTACGTCTTTGCCGTGCCGATCATCGGCTTTCTTCCGATGAGCATCGCCTTCGCCTGCGCGCTGACATGGCGGCTTGGCTACCGGGAAAAATTCTATCAGTTGGCGGCGTTGGCCTTTGCAGTCGCGACCGTGGTCCTCTTCAAGGGCTTTCTTGGCGTCAAGATCCCCGGCGCCGCGCTTTATGAGCTGCTGCCGGACGGTCTGCGCAGCTTCTTTATCCTGTACCTGTGATGGAGGTGCTAGCCGCAGCCATCGAGGCTCTCGCCCGCTGGGATGTCGCCTTGGCGCTTCTTGTTGGGTCGGTCGGCGGCGTTGCCATCGGGGCGATCCCGGGCGTCGGGCCCGCCGTCGCAATCGCGATCCTCCTGCCCGCGACATTCTCGATGGACCCGATCGTGGGGCTGACCGTGCTGCTGGGGATATACGGCTCGTCCATGTACGGCGGCGCGATCCCGGCGATCCTGATCAACACACCCGGCACAGCGGTCAATGCGCTGACCACCTATGACGGGTTTCCGATGACCCTGCGCGGGGAAGGGCGCCGGGCGCTGTCGCTTGCCTATTCGGCCAGTTTCTTTGGCGGCATCTTTTCGGTTATTTGCCTGATCCTTCTGTCGCCCGTTCTGGCCAAAGTGGCACCGATGTTCGGGTCGCGCGAAATCTTTCTTGCGGCGGGGCTGGGCATTCTGCTTGTAGTCGTGGCGCACCGGGGCCAGATGCTGATCGCTGCCGCACTTGCCGGGTTCGGCATATTCCTCAATACCGTCGGGCTTGAGCCGGTGAAGTACACCCGCCGCTATACGTTTGAGCAGTCGTGGCTTGCCGGCGGCATTGATCTGATCGTCGTCGTCCTCGGTCTCTTTGCGCTGAGCCAGGCGTTGATGCTGCTGACGATGGACGACGAAAAGGTCCGCCTAACCAAATCGCGCGGGTCCCTGTTCCAAGGCTTTCGCGAACTTCTTCGCCACCCGCGCATCGCTGCGATTTCGGCGTCCTTCGGTGTCGTGATGGGTATGGTCCCCGGCGTCGGAGAATTCACCGCGCAATTCATGTCCTACACGTCCGCCCGCCGGCTTTCCAAGACGCCCGAGGCGTTCGGGCACGGCTCCTCGGAGGGGCTGATCGCGTCGGAAACCGCGAACAACGCTGTGCCCGCCGCTGCGATGATCCCGCTTCTGGCCTTGGGCATCCCCGGCGAGGCGCTGACCGCGATGATGCTGTCGGTCTTTTATGTCCACAACGTCGTGCCGGGCCCGGGACTGTTCCAGTTCCAGATGGATTTCGTCGTTGCGCTGTACCTTGCGCTTCTGGTTTTGAACGTGCTGGTCGTGATCTTTCTGCTGGTTTCGACCGGGTGGCTTGTTCATCTGACACGCATTCCGAACCGGTTTCTGGGAATGTGCATCCTGCTTCTCAGCTTTGTCGGCGTCTATTCGATCCGAAACTCGGCGGTGGATTGCGGGATCGCCGCAGTCTTCGGGTTGCTGGGATATGTGCTCAAGCGGCTGAACCTGCCGATCGTTCCGATCATTCTGGGCATGGTGCTGGGCAATATCATGGAGGTGAAACTTCGCGCGTCGATGAACCGGGTGAAGGAACCGCTTGATTTCATCGACCGGCCCATTGCCTTTCTTTTGTTCTGCATGATCCTGATCATCCTGGCGTCAACCGCCTGGCGCGTCTGGCGCGACTGGAAACCCGTCGACCGGCGCAGGCCCGCGAAAAAGGCGTCCGAAGCCTTTGCCAAGCGGATCGCCGGGCGCAAGACCCGCCATTTCGAACACCGCACCAAAACTCATCGTAGAAAGCGTAGCTATGACCATCTGGGCTCCTGACGACGACGGATATGCCGACCTCGGGTCGCACGATTCCTTTGCGCAAGGTGCGCCGTACAACACCTTTGCCAGGTTACGCCGCGAGGATCCGTGCCACTGGTCGGATTTCGCGCATGGCGCCGGGTACTGGTCGATCACGCGGCATGCCGACATCGTCCAGATGATCCGCGACGTTGACACCTTTTCTTCGGCACGCGGCATCCGGATGGAGGATCAGACCTACGAAGAATACATGGCCCGTCGCACGTTTCAGGAAACCGACGGGATGGAGCACCGCAAGGTCCGCATGAAAGTCGCCAAGGCATTCTCGGCCCCGGTCGTCAAAGGGTTTGAGGACCAAATCCGCGATCTGTGCCATCCGATCCTCGACGCCGCGCTGGAAAAAGGCAGCTTTTGCGCGACAAAGGAAATTGCCCGCGAATTGCCGATGCGGATGCTGGGACAGATCCTCGGCACCCCCGACGAGGACCTGCCGTGGCTCGTGGACAAGGGGGATGCGCTGATGGCCAACAGCGACCCTGACTTTACCGAACATGTCGTCGATCAGATGAAGACCGACAAATACCGGCTGATGCCCTTCAATTCGCCCGCGGGGGCAGAACTCTATGAATACGCGCGTGATCTGATGGAGCGGAAGAACCGCACCGGCGATACCGACGGCGTTCTGCACCTGATCCTGCAACCTGACGAAAATGGCGAGACGATCTCGGAAACGGAATTCAGGAATTTCTTCTGTCTGCTCGTGGCCGCAGGCAATGACACTACACGCTATTCCATCGCTGCGGGGATTCAGGCGCTGGCCCGCCAGCCGGGGTTGCAGGAACAGCTAAAGTCGGGAGAGGTCTGGGAGACTGCGGCAGACGAGATTGTCCGCTGGGCCTCGCCCGCCACGTATTTCCGCCGCACCGCCACCCGTGATGTCGAGATGCATGGAAAGCAGATCCGCGAAGGCGACAAGGTTCTCTACTGGTTCATCTCGGCGAACCGCGACAAAGAGATGTTCGACGATCCGTACCGTCTGGACCTCGCGCGCAAGCCCAACCGCCAGCTTGGCTGGGGACAGGGCGGACCGCATGTCTGCCTTGGCATGCACTTGGCCCGGCTCGAAATTCGCGTGCTCCTTCAGGAACTGGTGAAACGCATTGCAACCATTGAACCCGATGGCCCCGAGGCCTTCGTCCGCTCGAACTTTGTGAATGGCATCAAACGATTGCCCGTTCGCGTCACCTTGAATTGAGTCCCACATGCCCGACCGTCTGCGCGCCCTGTTCATCGACCACCTTTCGATCCCCCGCGGAAAACACCTCCCCGCGAGCAAGATCGCCGATAGCGAGTCGCGCTTTGCGCGGGCGACCTTTGGTGTGCATTACGATCGCGACCTGCTTTTTGATGCGCCCCACGCCGAGGTACGGGGCGGAATGCCGGATATGGAGCTTCGCTGGCGCGAGGCCGACATCCGTGACGGATGGGATGCGGGCACCAAGGTCGTTCTGGGCGATCTTTATGATGCATCGGGCGCGCCCCTTGCCTTGTGCCCGCGCGGCGCACTGAAACGTGCGATTGCGGCATGGGGTGCACACGGGCTGACGCCGAAACTCGGCATCGAGCTTGAGGCCTATGCGCTTCAGGGCGATGAAACTGGCCGACTGCGCCCCTATGATGCGCCCGGCGGTGTTGTCTATGGCACCGGCCCCTTTGCCGACCCCATGCGCGTCAACGACCTGATCTGGCGCAAGGCCGAAGAGCTTGGCTTTCGGCTCGACATGATCACGGCGGAATATGACAGCCCCCAGTTCGAATATACCCTCACCTTCGACGATGCGCTCAAGGCGGTGGATGATATTGTCCTGTTCCGTCTGATGGCGCGGGAAATCGCGCTTGATGCCGGTATCGTGCTGACCTTCCTGCCCAAGCCGATCCCGGAACTGGGCGGTTCGGGCATGCATATCAACTTTTCCTTCACCGATACCGACGGCAACAACGCCCTGGCGAACGGTGCGGTGGGCGGCCCGGACCACATGAACGATCTCGCCCGCGGATGCGCCGCCGGTCTGGTCCATCACCACAAGGGTCTTGCCGGCCTTCTGGCACCGACAGCGCAATCTTACCTGCGTCTTCAGCCGGGTGCCTTGTCTGGATATTGGAAGAACTGGGGCGGCGATCATCGCGGCGTGACGACGCGGGTGTCCAGCGAAGGCGGGTCCAAGGCGCGGCTTGAACATCGCATGGCCGACGCAAGTGCCAACCCCTATACCGCCTGTGCCGCCGTCCTGCACGCCGCGCGGCTTGGGTTCGAGAACAAACTGACGCTGCCGCCGATGGAAACCGGCGATGGGTTCGACAAGACCGACGCCCGAGACGGGGTCGCCGCGAACCTGCGCGCGGCGATCCGCGACCTTGAGGCCGACGCACCCCTGATCGACGCGGTCGGTCGTGAGCTTGTCGAAAACCACGCCTTCATGAAAGAGCGCGAGTTCCGCAAAACCCGTGATCTTGAACCTGATGCCCTGCTCGATTTCTATGTGTGGTTCGTCTGAGATGCGGCTGGCGATCCTCATAACGAACACCGACAACAGCGACTTTGCCAAGGCACGGCCCGACGACGGCGAAAAATTCGCGACCCTGATCCGCGAGGTGCGCCCGGACTGGAGCTGCGATCCCTACTGGGTGTGCCGCGACGAATTCCCCTCGGACATCACGGGCTATGACGGGGTTCTGATCACCGGCAGCCCTGCATCGGTCAGCGAAAAAGCGCCGTGGATGACCCGCCTTGAAACCCTGATCCGCAACATGGTGGCGACAGGTGTCCCGTTGTTCGGGGCCTGCTTTGGTCACCAGTTGATCGCCAAGGCGCTTGGGTCGAGGATCATCAGAAACCCCGATGGCTGGGGCCACGGCCGGCTTGAGATCTCGCGCGCGGAGCGCATGCCCTGGTCCGGCCCTGAACAGGTGCTCAGCCTATACGGCTCTCATATCGAACAGGTCGAAAAAGCCCCTGACAATGCCCAGGTGACCTTTTCGGGAACGGGGTGCCCGGTCGCGGGATTCGCTTTGGGCGACACGGTTTCGACGATACAGCACCATCCCGAGATGACGCATGCGTTCATCACAGACCTTGTCGAGCACTACGCCCACGATCTGGGCGCCGAGGTCACAGAGACCGCGCGCAAATCGCTTGTGCGCCCGGCGGACCGCACCGCATTTGCCGAAGAAATCGCGCGTTTTTTCGAACATGCCGCGGCCCATGTCCGCAAGAGAACAGGTTAGGGCCGGACGATGGGAACAATCACCAAAGCACTTGGTCTGCTGAACCATTTTTCGGCCTCCCGCCCCGAAATCGGGCTGGGCCAGTTTGTCCGGCTGAGCGGGCGGGACAAGGCAACGGTGCACCGCCATCTGACCGAGCTGGAAGAGAACGGGTTTCTCGAGAAGAACCCGGAAACCCGGGCATATCGCCTAGGCCCGGCCCTTTTGCGCCTTGCCGCCGTGCGCGAGGCCGGTTCCCCGGTCAGCGAATTGCTGCGCCCCATCGTGACCGATCTGGCCGACGCCGCAGGCGAACTGGCGCATGCGTCGCTTTTGCAGGGCGACGTGCTGTCGCCGGTTGTCCACGCCGACCCGCGGCTGCACGGCACCCAGGTTCATTTTGACGAAGCCGAGATTTTGCCGCTGCACGCCACCTCAAGCGGGCTTGCCGTTCTGGCCTTCGTTGAACCGGAGGTGGCGCAAAGCATTCTGGCGGGGCCGCTCAGCACCTATACCAACCAGACGATCATCGATCCAAAGCGGCTGAGCCGGATGATCGAAGAAACCCGCCAGACCGGGCTCAGCCAACTGGTCGGAACCTTCGACGAAGAGGTGGCGTCCCAGGCCGCGCCGGTCTTTGGCCGAAACGGTGCGGTCATCGGTGCAATCGCGGTCGCGGTCCCGGTGGTGCGCGCCCAGCAGCACCGGTTGAGCGAGATCGCCGAGAAGCTGCGCCGGGCCGCGCGCGCCGCATCCCGGTCACTTGGCGGAACTTACCCAGACCTTCCGGCCACCGCGCCTTCGCGCGCATCGGCATGACCGTCCGAAGGTGAAACATGGAACGAGGCACGACATGAAAGATACGAATTTCCTGAAAGCAAACAACGCGCGCCAGTTGTGGCATCCCATGGCCCATCCCGCCGACAGTCAGGCCAACCCGCCCGATATCATCGTCGGCGGCGACGGTGTCGAGATCACGGATGTCGACGGTTACAGGACGGTCGATGCCGTCGGCGGGCTCTGGAACGTGAACCTCGGCTATTCCTGCGCCCCGGTAAAGCAGGCCATTGCCGAACAGCTTGAAAAGCTGCCTTATTATTCGATCTTTCGGGGCACCTCGAATGATGCGGCGATCGAACTTTCCCTGATGCTCACGGAATTTTTCGCGCCCGAGGGCATGTCCCGCGCCTTTTACACATCAGGCGGGTCGGACAGTGTCGAGGTCTCTCTGCGCCTTGCACGGCAATACCACAAACTGCGCGGTGAAGCGGGTCGGGTCAAATTCCTGAGCCTGAAAAAGGGGTATCACGGAACCCATACACTGGGTGCTTCGGTGAACGGGAACGCGAACTTCCGCACGCAATACGAACCCCTGATGCCCGGCTGTTATCACATTCCGGCACCCTACACATACCGCAACCCTTTTGACGAAACCGATCCCGCGCGCCTGGCCCAACTGTGCCTCGCCGCGCTGGAGGACGAGATCAGGTTTCAGGACGCTTCGACAATCGCGGGTTTCATCATGGAGCCCGTCCTGGGTGCAGGCGGCGTGATCCCACCGCACGAAAGCTTTATGCCGGGCGTGCGCGAAATCTGTGACAAATACGGCATTCTGCTCATCGCCGACGAGGTGATCACCGCATTTGGCCGCACAGGCAGCTGGTCCGGGTGCCGCCACTGGGGCGTCAAACCTGATCTGATGTGCACCGCAAAGGCGATCACCAACGGCTATTTCCCGTTCGGCGCGGTCATGGTTTCGGGCAAGGTCGCGGAGGTTTTCGAACAGGACAAGACCGGCAAGGGTGCCATCGCATCGGGCTATACCTATTCCGGGCATCCCGTCGGCGCGGCAGCGGCGGTTGCCTGCCTCAAGGAAACCGAGCGGCTTCAGGTGAATGTCAACGCCGCGCAGCGCGGCGCCGAGTTGTTCGAGGGTCTGAAATCGCTGGCCAACACGCATGAATCCATCGGAGACGTCCGCGGCGGCCACGGGCTGATGTGCGCGCTGGAACTGGTTGCAGACCGCAAGACAAAGGCCCCCATCGACAAGTCCGTGATCGGAAAGGTTCACCGCGTCACCTATGAAAACGGCGCCATGATCCGGGTTTCGGGCAACAACATCATCCTGTCGCCACCGCTGGTCCTGACCAGCGAGCATGTCCGGACAATCCTGTCGGCGCTCGATGCGGGTCTGACAGCGGCAGCGTAACCCGGCCCATGGCGCTGCGGCCCAGCCGCTCGGAGACCCACCAGCAACGCGCCCTCGTTTGTTGTCAGGCCTGTTCGCGCAGCTCTGTCTTCAGTCCGTCGGGTGTCCAGCCATTCACGATCGGAGACGTGCAGACCCGTGGCCGCCTGTTACGCGTGGCGGGCCACTGCCCGCTTCTCAGACAGCCGACACAGCATATTGCCTGAACATGCCCTTGACAAAACTTTACGAACAAAGATTGCTTTTTTCCGCGCGGCAAGAAACACTAACGGAGTGAAATTTTACTGGCGCGAACTGGGCAGGCTGGAATGGAAGATACGAAAATCAGGAACATGGAAGAATTTGCCACCGTTTGCGGCATTTCGCGGCCGACGATCTCGAAATATTTTCACGATCCTGACAGCGTCCGACCCTCAACCCGTCAACGCATAGAACAGGCGCTGGAGCGGTACGATTACCAGCCCAATGTTTTCGCCATGAACCAGAACCGAAAGCTGACCAAGAATGTCGGCATCGTGGTTCCATACCTCGCCGATCCGTTCTTTGCCGAGATCGCGCGCAATATCGAACAACGCTGCATAGCCGCCGGGTACCGGCCGACGCTGTACAGTTCCCACGGCCAGCAGGCTTTGGAAAATGACATTCTGGATACGCTAAGGTCCTTGAAACCGGCCGGGGTGTTGCTTGCGCCGCTGGGCCGCGCGTCAGACCGGGCCGCGATCGAGAAATTTTGTGCCGATGTGCCAACGGTCCTGTTCGACAGCCATATACCCGACCTTGGCCTGGCCTTTGTCGGGTCGGACAACCTGCAATTTGCCATGCTGATGGTGGAATATCTCTGCCGGACCGGAGAGCCCCCCTGCTTTTTCGAGATGAAGAACCCGTCGAACCCGAATGCGAACAAGCGCCGACAAGGATACATCAACGCGATGGAGCGGTTGGGGCACGCGCCCCATATCGTGAAAGCTGCAGGCGAAGGGTGGAGTTTTGAAGAGATCGGCCGGCGCGAAGGCAGCAAGGCTCTGACTGACGGACAGTTTGCAACGAACACCGTTCTTTGCAGCAACGACCGTCTGGCCATCGGTTTTCTCACGGCCTGTTACGAAACCCGAATCCGGGTCGGTCGTGACCCCGATTGCCAAATTCGGGTGGCCGGGCAGGATGATCACCCGTTTTCCCGCTTTACCTGCCCGCCGTTGACGACGGTCGCGCAGGATTACGATGCCATCTCGCGCAGCGCTGTCGATATCCTGTTCCGTGCGGTGGAAGGTATTGAAAACCCGCACGAAACGATCTTTTTCGAGGGCAAGCTGGTCATGCGCGATTCCGCGTGAAATCGCCAAAACTTTCCGCGCGTAAAATTTTTGATTGACGCAGCGGAGGATTCACCTCTAGGCTTCCGGTGTCACATCCAAGCATAGGGAGGAACCGGATGTACCTCAGAAACGCATTTCGTGCGGCAACCGCGCTCGCCGTGATTTCGGCCGGCGCCGTTCAGGCCGACACGATCACCATTGCCACCGTCAACAACGGTGACATGATCCGCATGCAAGGTCTCACCGACGATTTCACCGCCAAGACCGGACATGAAGTCGAGTGGGTGACCCTTGAGGAAAACGTTCTTCGTCAGCGCGTCACGACCGATATCACCACCAAAGGCGGTCAGTTCGATATCATGACCATCGGCATGTACGAGACGCCGATCTGGGCCTCTAACGGCTGGCTGGTGGCACTGGACGATCTCAGCGCAGACTACGATGTCGACGATCTGCTGCCTGCCATGGCCGCGGGCCTCAGCAATGACGGCACGCTTTACGCCGCGCCGTTCTATGGCGAATCCTCGATGATCATGTATCGCACCGATCTGATGGAAAAGGCCGGGCTGGAAATGCCCGATGCCCCGACCTGGGATTTTGTCGCCGACGCGGCGCGCAAGATGACCGACAAGGACAATGAAATCTACGGCATCTGCCTGCGCGGCAAGGCTGGCTGGGGCGAAAACATGGCGTTCTTGACCACGCTGGCCAACTCGTTCGGTGCGCGCTGGTTCGACGAAAACTGGACCGCGCAATTCGATCAGCCGGAATGGAAGGATGCGATCACCTTCTACATGAACCTGATGAACGATGCCGGCCCTCCGGGCGCGTCGAACAACGGCTTCAACGAAAACCTGTCGCTGTTCCAGCAGGGCAAATGCGGCATGTGGATCGACGCCACGGTTGCGGCGTCCTTCGTGACCAACCCCAACGATTCGACCGTTGCCGACAAGGTGGACTTTGCGCTTGCACCGGACGCTGGCAAGGGAAAGCGCGCCAACTGGCTCTGGGCCTGGGCGCTGGCGATCCCGGCCGGGACGGATAACGAAGGTGCCGCCAAGCAGTTCATCGAGTGGGCAACATCCAAGTCCTACATCGAGCTTGTCGCGTCGAAAGAGGGCTGGGCCAACGTGCCTCCGGGTGCGCGCACATCTCTCTATGAGAACCCCAACTATACCGAGGTTCCCTTTGCCAAGATGACGCTCGACAGCATCAACGCGGCTGACCCGAACAACCCGACCGTGGATCCGGTTCCGTATATCGGCATCCAGTTCGTCGCCATTCCCGAATTCGCCGGGATCGCGACCCAGACCGGTCAGGAATTCTCGGCCGCTCTGGCAGGCCAGCAAACTGCCGAAGAAGCGCTCGCCAAGGCACAGGCCCTGACGACCGAAGAAATGGAAGCCGCAGGCTACTGACGGTCCTCCCCGATCAGGGGGTAGCTTCGGCTGCCCTCTGGTCAATTCTCCTGACAGACCGCACACCCAGCGAGACGGCCCCCGCCGTCGATTGAGGAGGCATCCCCATGGCAACCCAACATTCCCGATCCGCCGCCCGTCTGATGATGGCGCCCGCGGTGATCCTGCTTTTGGGCTGGATGCTGGTTCCGCTGACAATGACGCTGTGGTTCTCGTTCAAAAAATACCTGCCATTGCGCGGCGGAGACCTGGGATGGGTCGGCTTTGACAACTATGTCCGGTTCGTGACGTCCAGCGCATTCTGGCCCGCCGTCTGGACCACCCTGATCATCGTTGGCGGCGTCCTGGTCATCACGGTCGTTCTGGGCGTTCTTCTTGCCATGCTTCTGGATCAGCCGATGTGGGGCCAGGGCATTGTCCGCATCCTCGTAATCGCGCCCTTTTTCGTCATGCCCACCGTTTCCGCGCTGGTCTGGAAAAACATGTTCATGGACCCGGTGAACGGCCTGTTTGCGCATCTGTGGAAGATGTTTGGCGCCGAACCGGTCTCGTGGTTGTCCGAGGCCTCACTGCAATCCATCGTCATGATCGTCAGCTGGCAGTGGCTGCCCTTTGCAACGCTGATCCTGCTGACAGCAGTCCAGTCGCTGGACAGCGAACAGCTGGAGGCCGCCGAAATGGACGGGGCCCCGCCGCTCAAACGTTTCTGGTTCATCATTCTGCCGCACCTGAGCCGCGCCATCACCGTGGTGATCCTGATCCAGACCATTTTTCTTTTGTCGATCTTCGCCGAGATATTCGTCACCACCCAGGGCAGCTTTGGCACCCGCACCCTGACCTATCTGATCTTCCAGCGCGTGTTGGAAAGCCAGAACGTCGGGCTGGGGTCGGCCGGCGGGGTCTATGCCATCATCCTCGCCAATATCGTCGCCATCTTCCTGATGCGCATCGTCGGCAAGAACCTGGACGCCTGAGGAGGTCATCATGGCACGCGCTGTCACACCACAACGCAAGACGATCAATACCGTGCTGGCCTGGACCGTGGGGTTGCTGATCTTCTTTCCGATCCTCTGGACGATCCTGACCAGCTTCAAGACCGAAGCACAGGCCATCGCCTCGCCGCCGATCTTTCTCGGCTTTGACTGGACGCTGGAAAACTACGCCATCGTTCAAGAGCGTTCGAACTACATGCGGTTTCTGTGGAACTCGGTGATCATCGCGGGTGGGTCGACGCTTTTGGGCATTGTCATTGCGGTTCCGGCGGCATGGTCCATGGCCTTTGTGCCGTCCAAACGCACCAAGGACATCCTGCTCTGGATGCTGTCGACCAAGATGCTGCCCGCGGTCGGCGTTCTTTACCCGATCTACCTGCTGTTCATCCGGATGGGCCTTTTGGACAACCGGTTCGGCCTTGTGATCGTGCTGATGCTGATCAACCTGCCGATCATTGTCTGGATGCTTTACACCTATTTCCGGGAAATCCCCGGTGAAATTCTCGAGGCCGCGCGGATGGACGGGGCAACGTTGAAAGAGGAAATCCTCTATGTGCTGACGCCCATGGCGGTGCCCGGAATCGCCTCGACCATCCTGCTCAACATCATCCTCGCCTGGAACGAAGCGTTTTGGACGCTCAACCTCACCGCGGTTAACGCGGCACCACTCACGGCCTTCATTGCCAGCTATTCCAGCCCCGAGGGTCTCTTCTACGCCAAGCTCTCCGCCGCATCGACCATGGCCATCGCACCGATCCTCATTCTGGGTTGGTTCAGCCAAAAACAACTGGTGCGCGGCCTGACCTTTGGCGCCGTGAAATAAGGACAAGACAAATGGGACGCATCGTACTCGACAAAGTCACCAAGAGCTTCGGCGATGTGGAGGTTATCCCGCCGTTGGATCTGACCATCGAAGATGGCGAATTCGCGGTTTTCGTCGGCCCCTCGGGATGTGGAAAATCCACCCTTTTGCGCCTGATCGCGGGGCTTGAGGATGTCACCAGCGGTGCGATCCGAATTGACGGCACCGACGCCACCGAAACACCCCCGGCCAAGCGCGGGCTGGCCATGGTGTTCCAGTCCTACGCGCTTTATCCGCATATGTCGGTGCGCAAGAATATCGCCTTTCCGCTGCGCATGGCGAAAATCGATCAGGCCGAAATCGACCGGCGGGTGGAAAGCGCCGCTTCGGTTCTGAACCTAACCGACTATCTGGATCGCCGCCCCGGACAACTGTCCGGCGGTCAGCGCCAGCGCGTCGCCATCGGTCGGGCCATCGTGCGCGAACCGGCGGCCTTTCTCTTTGACGAACCGCTGTCGAACCTTGATGCCGCGCTGCGGGTCGGCATGCGGATGGAGATCAGCGAGCTGCACAAGAAGCTTGCCACCACGATGATCTATGTGACCCACGATCAGGTCGAGGCGATGACCATGGCCGACAAGATCGTGGTGCTGCGCGCCGGTAATATCGAGCAGGTGGGCAGCCCGCTCGATCTGTATCACGCGCCGCGCAACCTGTTCGTTGCGGGGTTCATCGGGTCGCCCAAGATGAATTTCATCGAAGGCGACGTGGCAACGCAGTGCGGCGCCCACACAATCGGCATTCGCCCCGAACATATCGTGGTGTCGGCGGATGACGGGCCCTGGTCCGGGGTGGTCGGCGTATCCGAACACCTGGGGTCGGACACTTTCCTCCACATCCACGAAACGGGCCTGGCGGAAACTATCACCGTGCGCGCCGATGGCGAGGTCGGGTTCCGGCACGGCGACCGGGTCCACCTATCTCTGCGTGAAGACGTCATTCATCGCTTTGACGCAAATGGCCTGAGGATCGCATGACCCGGCTGGTTGGAAAGACCGCCCTGATCACCGGGGCTGCGCGGGGTATAGGGCTGGCCTTTGCCAAGGCCTATGTGCGCGAGGGTGCGCGCGTCGCCATCGCCGATATCGACATCGGCCGCGCCCGTGACGCCGCCGCCGGGTTTGGCCATGCTGCCATCGCGGTCGAAATGGACGTCACCCGACAGGAGAGCATTGACGCCGCTGTGGCCGAAACCGCAGCGGCGCTTGGCCAGATCGACATCCTGATCAACAACGCCGCGCTGTTCACCGCCGCCCCGATCGTCGAGATCACGCGCGCGGAGTACACCCGCGTTTTCGACATCAATGTCGCCGGTACGCTTTTCACCCTGCAGGCCGTCGCCCGCCACATGATCGAGCGTGGCATCAAGGGGCGCATCATCAACATGGCCAGCCAGGCAGGCCGGCGCGGCGAACCCCTGGTGGCCGTCTATTGTGCCACCAAGGCCGCCGTCATCAGCCTGACGCAATCTGCCGGGCTGAACCTGATCGAACACGGGATCAACGTGAACGCCATTGCCCCCGGCGTGGTGGACGGCGAACACTGGGACGGTGTCGATACCTTTTTTGCCAAATACGAAGGCAAGGCGCCGGGCCAGAAGAAGAAAGAGGTTGGCGAGGCCGTGCCTTACGGGCGCATGGGCCGGGCCGAGGACCTGACCGGAATGGCAATTTTCCTGGCCAGCGACGAGGCCAATTACATCGTTGCCCAATGCTACAACGTCGACGGCGGGCAATGGATGAGCTGATGACCGACTTGCGCAAGGAGCGGACCCAATGAAACTGTCAAACGCAAGTCTTTCCCAATTGCCCGAAAGCATTTTGCGCCCTCTCTATGATCGTTCCGCCCTGACCCCCGGCATCGTGCATATCGGGCTGGGCAACTTTCACCGCGCCCACCAGGCGTGGTATCTGCACCGACTGATGCAACAGGGCACAGCGCTGGATTGGGCGATCATCGGGGCCGGTGTCCGCCCCTATGACGCGGCCATGCGTGACAAGCTGCTTGCCCAGGACTGCCTGACCACCCTGATCGAACTTGACCCCTCGGGCACGTCGGCCGAGGTGATCGGGTCAATGATCGACTATCTGCCCATCAAAGACGGTAACGGCCCTCTGATCCGCCAAATGGCGGACCCGGCGATCCGGATCGTTTCGCTGACCGTGACCGAGGGCGGCTATTACCTCGACGCGACGTCGGGCGAATTCGACACCGGCCACCAGGATATTCAACACGACGTCCGCACCCCCGACGCGCCCCGGACGGCCTTTGGCGCCATCGTAGCCGCGCTGAAACTGCGCCGGGATGCCGGGGTGAGACCCTTCACAGCGCTGAGCTGTGACAACCTGCAAGGCAACGGAGAGTTCCTGCGGCAATGCGTGGTCGGGCTGGCGCGGCTTTCGGATGCCGGGCTTGCCGACTGGATCGACAGCAACGGCGCCTTTCCGAACTCCATGGTCGATTGCATCGTCCCGGCCACCGGCCCGGACGTGATCGAACAGGCCCGAGCACTGGGCATTGAGGATGCCGCCCCCGTCACCCATGAAAACTTTCGCCAGTGGGTGATCGAAGACCGCTTTTGCGCAGGCCGCCCGGAATGGGAAAAAATCGGTGCGACGCTGACCGATGACGTGCACAGTTACGAGTCGATGAAAATCCGCATTCTGAATGGCGGGCATCAGGTTCTGGCCAATGTGGGCGAGCTGCTTTCCGTTCCCACCATCGCCGACTGCATGCGGGACGCGCAAATCGCGGCGTTCTTCCGGAAGGTTCAGACCGAGGAAATCCTGCCCTATGTGCAAGCGGTGCCCGGCATGACCCCTACCGCCTATCTGGAACTTATCGAGCGCCGTTTCGCCAACCCCGCAATCCGCGACACCACCCGCCGCGTGGCCTTTGACGGATCGTCCCGCCACACCGGGTTCGTGCTGCCAACATTACGAGACGCCCTTGCCCGCGGCGGCAGCGTGCAGGGTCTGGCCCTTGTCGAAGCGCTGTGGGCACGCATGTGCGCAGGTAAACGCGAAGATGGCACAACCATAGAACCGAACGATCCGCATTGGGACGCAATGCAGCAAACTGCGCTGCGGGCCCGGTCCGCACCTGCGGCATGGCTTGAGCAGCGCGAATACTATGGGGACCTTGCCGCCCAGCCTGAATTCGCCATCGCGTTCAACGATTGGCTGGCGCTCCTGTGGAGCGATGGCTGCCGGGCCGGGTTGAACCGCTATTTGGGCACTTAGGTCTTATCCGGGTTATCGCAGCCGGAAAACCGGTAAGATCACGCGCCGCATTGCTATGTGACCGTGATCGGGCAACTCGGACTCTGCACCGGATTGTCCGGAGTGTCTAACGTGCACTCAAAGCGATCCCCATTGCCGTGGTCACCCCTGCCCCCAGAACAACCAGGGAAAACCTGCGTGGTTCGCGTTCCGCCATTGGGAGCAGATGTGTCGCACCGACATAAAACAGGGCACCGGCCGATCCAGCCATGAGATCGCCTAGGAGCGTTTCATTAATGCGGGTGACCCAACGGTAGGACAGCAACGTTCCCAGCGGAGTCGTGGCTGCCGCTGACAGGAGCGCAAGCCAGAGCGCCTTTTTGTCACCCATGCCGCTGCGCAACAAAAGCACATAGGTGACCACTCCTTCGGGAAATTCGTGCAAGACCATGCCCAGCGCGGACACGACGCCAGTGAAAAAGCTGACGGTGAACGTGATGGAATACATCACCCCGTCCACGAACGAATGAAACCCGATCCCCAGCATTGCCACGAGACCGATTGCATAGTCCGCCGTGTCAGACTTGTCACAGACCTGGGTGGTGAGAAACCGATTGAATATGTGCATCAAGAGGTAACCGGTCAACATGAAGATCGGGCCCTGACTGCTCAGTTCCAGGCTTTTCGGCATCAGATGCAGGAAGGAGACCGCGATCAGGATCCCAGCGGCAAAACATGCAAAATAGACCGCGTTCCGGCGACTCCATTCTCCAAATTGGCGCACGGCCAGGACCCCGATGGTGGTGACAAGACCAGCCAACAAGCTTGCCAGGATCGCAAAGGGGATGAGGGGCGGCGTGTCCAATGTTTCAGCGGCTCTGCTTTTGGTGCTTCATTGCATGACAGCAATGATAACCTTTCTGCGCAAGGGGTGTCGCCCCGTGTTTTTGCCAAGATTTTCGCCGGCAGCTTGCTCGCAGCAAAGGGATTAATCCCGGCTGTTCAGACCAATGTGCGACATGGGCAAGCAAGAATTCACGCCGTGCGGCGCAGCCCGGTCGCGGCATCAAAGAGATGGGCCTTTCCGGGTTGAATGCCAAAGCGTAAGTCCCGGTCGTAGTCGGTCACCAAATGCACGCCCTGCATGCTGACCGTGCAATTTTCGCGCGCACCGGCCAGTCGTCCGTGCAAAAGCGTATTGGCGCCAAGCGGTTCGGTCAACTGAACCTCGATTGCAATCGGGCCTGTTTGATCCAAGTCCAAGTGTTCCGGCCGAACCCCCAGTTTCACGGGGCCATCGGCCCCAACGGCGTCCGCGACAGGCTGTCCCCCCAGTAAGACCTTGCCGCCCTTCACCTCGGCGTCAAAGATGTTCATCGCGGGACTGCCGATGAACTGTGCTGCAAACAGGGTGCGCGGTGTCTCGTAAACCTCAAGCGGGGTTCCAATTTGTTCGGCTACGCCCCCGTTCATGACGATCATCCGGTCGGCCATCGTCATCGCCTCGACCTGATCGTGGGTCACGTAGAGCGATGTGATCCCGAGTGTCGATTGAAGCTCCTTGATTTCAAGGCGCATCTGCACCCTCAGCTTTGCGTCGAGGTTCGAAAGCGGCTCGTCAAACAGGAACACGGCCGGTTCGCGTACAATCGCACGCCCCATCGCGACACGCTGGCGCTGTCCGCCGGACAATTGCCGGGGCTTGCGATCCAACAGCGGTTCCAGCTGCAACAGCTTGGCGGCCTGAACCACCTTTGCATCGATCTGATCCCTGGGCAGCCCCGCGATCTTCAGCCCATAGCCCATGTTCTGGCGCACCGACATATGCGGATAAAGGGCGTAGTTCTGGAACACCATCGCGATATCGCGGTCCATGGGTTCCTTTTCGTTCGCCCGTTCTCCGCCGATTTGCACCTCGCCCGAGGACACGGTTTCCAACCCGGCGACCATGCGCAGCAAGGTGGATTTCCCGCAGCCGGACGGGCCCACGATCACGATGAATTCGCCATCGGCGATATTGGCCGTGATACCGTGGATCACCTCGGTCGAGCCGAAGTTTTTCCTGACGTCGTTGAGGGTCACTGTCGCCATATCTTATTTCTCGCTGTCTACCAGGCCGCGGATAAACAGCCGTTGCATGCTGACCACGACAATCACCGGCGGTATCATCGCAAGGATCGAGGTCGCCATGATGACCGGCCATTCGGCCACGTCATCGCCCGAGGGGAACATCTGTTTGATGCCCATGACGATGGTGTTCATTTCGGGATCGGTGGTGATCAGAAGCGGCCAGAGATACTGGTTCCAGCCATAGATGAACAGGATCACGAACAGGGCCGCCACGTTTGTCCGGCTCATCGGAACGACGATGTCCCAGAAGAACCGCATCGGTTTTGCCCCGTCGACGCGCGCGGCCTCGGCCAGTTCATCGGGGATGGTCAGAAAGAACTGGCGGAACAGGAAGGTTGCCGTCGCCGAGGCGATCAGCGGAAAGATCAGCCCACCATAGCTGTTCAGCATCCCGAACCCTGCGACGACCTCATAGGTCGGCACGATCCGCACCTCGACCGGCAACATCAGCGTCAGGAAGATCATCCAGAAAAAGAGCGTCCGACCGGGAAAGCGGAAATAGACGATGGCAAAGGCCGATATCAGCGAGATGACGATTTTACCCACCGCGATGCCGATCGCCATCACGAAGCTGTTCAACAGCATCGTCGTCACCGGCATGTTCACGCCGGAAAACAGCGCCTGAGAGTAGTTTTCCCAGAATTGATCACCCGGCCAGATCGGCATCGGGGGGCGCACGATTTCGGGTTGCGTGACGGTGGACGCCACAAAGGCGAGCCAGATCGGAAAGAAGATCACCAACACGCCCAGGATCATGACGACATGGGTCAGCCACAGGCTTATACCGCGCTTTTCAACCATGCCCTGCACATCGCCCGGCATCAGTAATGCACCCTTTTCTCGACGAATTTGAACTGGATGACCGTCAGCAATCCGACCACGACAAGAAGGATGACCGACTGGGCCGAGGACGACCCCAGATCCTGCCCGACAAAGCCGTCCGAAAACACCTTGTAAACCAGAATGGTTGTCGATTGCTGCGGTCCGCCCGCCGTGATCGTGTGGATCACGCCGAAGGTTTCAAAGAAGGCATAGACCACGTTGACGACCAGCAGAAAGAACGTGGTGGGCGACAAAAGCGGCAGCACGATGGTGAAGAACCGCCGCCAGAACCGGGCACCATCAATCGCCGCAGCCTCGATCACCGACTTTGGCACGGCCTGAAGTGCTGCGAAGAAAAACAGGAAGTTGTAGCTGATGCGCCCCCAGGCCGAGGCCACGACGACAAGGCCCATCGCCTCGCCTCCGTTCAGGACGTGGTTCCAGTCATAGCCCAACTGACCCAGATACCATGAGACCACCCCGACGCGGGTGTTGAACATGAACAGCCACAACACGCCAGCCACCGCCGGGGCGACCGCATAGGGCCAGATCAGAAGCGTGCGGTAGACTCCCGATCCCTTGATGAGGCGGTCCGCCAACACCGCCAGGAACAGTGCGGGTATCATCGAACAGAGCGTGACGAGGATCGAGAAAACCGCCGTCGTCACGAAAGAGGCGCGGTAGAACTTGTCACTCAGCAGGAATTCGAAATTGCCCAGGCCCACAAACCGAGACGACAGGCCAAAGGGGTCCGGGATGAACAGCGACTGCCAGATCGCCTGCCCGGCCGGGTAGAAAAAGAACACTGCCGAGATGACGACCTGTGGCGCGATCAACAAAAGCGGCAGCAGCCAGCCGCGAAATGTGACGCGTTTTTCCATGTTGGTGCCCCCAAGCCCTTGGAAGGCAGGCCCGCGTTGGGGCCCACCTTCAGGTCATGCGCTCAGCGGTTGGCCGCTTCGAAACGGCGCAACAGGGCATCACCGCGTTCCTTGGCGCTGTCCATCGCCTCCTGTGCGGACTTGTCGCCGGACCAGATCGCCTCAAGCTCTTCGTCGATGATACCGCGGATCTGATCGAACGATCCAAGACGCAGGCCCTTGGAATTGGCTGTCGGTTCCTTGGCCGTCATCTGGATCACCGCCACATCGGTGCCGGGGTTCTCGTCATAGAACCCGGCCGCCCGGGTGGCTTCGCCCGCTTCGGATGTGATTGGCAGATAGCCGGTGTTCTGGTGCCATGCCGCCTGAACGTCAGAGGACGACAGATAGCTCAGGAATTCGCCTGCGCCCTTGTATTCCGCGTCATCGTGACCGGACATGACCCAAAGAGATGCGCCGCCGATGATGGTGTTCTGCGGTGCGTTACCGACGCCCTCCCAATACGGCAGGGGGCGCACGTCAAAATCGAACTCGGCCTCGGAACTGATGCCTGCATACCCGGCGGAACTTTCGGTAAAGAGCGCACATTCACCCGCCCGGAAATTCGCGCCGCCTTCGTTGCGGCGCCCGGTGTAGATGAATTTGCCGTCCCGCGCCCATTCGCCCATGGCCGTGAGATGTGCGACCTGCGCCTCACCGTTCAGCATCAACTCGGTGTCCAGGCCCGCAAATCCGTTGTCCTTGGAGGCAAAGGGAACGTCATGATAGGCCGAGAAATTCTCAAGGTGAATCCAGCTTTGCCAGGCTGTGACCAACGGGCAGTCTTCACCGCCGGCCTTCAACTGATCGAGAACGGTGCTGACGTTCTGCCATGTGGACAGGTCCGTGTCGGGATCGACACCCGCGGCGGTCATTGCATCGCGGTTGACCCACAGAACCGGCGTCGAAGAGTTGAACGGCAGCGACAGCATCTCGCCATCGGTGGAGGTGTAATATCCTTTGACCGCGCCGATATAGGCGTCCGGGTCGAAGGTCGCGCCGCTTTCGGCCATGACCTCGTAAACGGGTTTGATCGCGCCACCCGCCGCCATCATGGTGGCTGTGCCAACCTCAAACACCATCAGGATGTGCGGCTGTTCCCCGGCGCGAAATGCCGCGATGCCGGCGTTGAGCGTTTCGGAATAGTTGCCCTTGTGGCTTTCCACGACAACATAGTCGCTCTGGCTGGCGTTGAAGTCTGCGACCTGTGCTTTCACCAACTCGCCGAGGCGGCCCGTGAATGCGTGCCAGAATTGCACTTCGGTTTGTGCCATTGCCGCGATTGGCGACAGGATCGTGGATACGGCGAGCGCGCCGATGAATGACTTTTTCATTATTCCTCCCATGCACCGAATTGGTGCGTTGTCCATGTGATGCTGTTGTTCGCTGACCCGCATCGGTTGTTCGACGTCGAAACGATACACCCCCTTCGACATAATTCAAGACTTCAAAACATTGAGAAAATATAACATTACGTTATACCTGCAGCGTTGAGAATGTCGGCGAAGGGTAGCAATGAAACAAATTCCGCGCTTGCGTCAGCTCGAGGCCCTTATGGCTGTGATTCAACAAGGTTCTGTGACACGGGCCGCAGAAAAACTGGGCATCAGCCAACCCGCCGTCAGCCGGTTGCTGTCAGACTTGGGTCAAACCCTCGGGTTTTCCTTGTTCGACCGCCGCGACGGCCAACTTTTGCCGACGCAAGAGGTGCGGTTCATGCAGTCCGACATACAGCGCGTTCTGGAACTGATGGATCAGATCGGTGAAGTCAGTCAGAACATCACCGAACGCAAGGCCGGTCATATCAGGATCGCTTGCTTGCCCGGATTTGCCACCAGTCATTTGCCCGCCGTCGTGGCGCAGTTCCTTAAGGCCCGGCCCGGCGTCAGCATCACGATCGAACCGGATCGCCCTGAACGCATCCTCGAGTGGATGATAAACGAACAGTTCGATTTTGGGATCACGGATGGGTTTCGCGGGCATACTGCGGTCGAAAGCCGGGATATTGACGTGCGAACGGTGTGCATCTTTCCCGTCGGGCACCGGCTTGAGCACTACGAGGTGATCACGCCGGCCGAACTGGCCGGAGAAAAGATCATCCATACGCGCCGTGACAGCGATTTTTTCAAGAGCCTCGCAAACGCCTTTCAGGATAGCGAGACGGATTTGTCGACCCTGGTTGAAACGCGGCAATTCACATCGGCGTGCGAGCTGGTATCACACGGCATCGGCGTGGCGGTTGTCAGCGAACTTGATGCCGTCAGGTTTGCGCGGGACAAGGTCACCATGCGCCCCTTCTTGCCCGCAATCCCGCACCGGTTGTCCCTGGTGCGCCCGACCCTGAAACGCCCCTCGATGGTTACACTGGAATTCATCGACGCCTTCGCGGCCAGCCTGGAGCCGTTTCAGGCGTCCCCTGCGACGGGGTCCTTTTGACGGGCCGGGTGGGCAACCGGGGATAAAACGGGCCGCCGGGACGAGCTGGCAAGGTCACCCTCGCATCTGCAGCATTTGTCCCCTATTGTACTGATATGACCAAGATCCCTGGCATCCTTGTATTTTCCGATCTTGATGGGACTCTTCTGGGGCACGATGATTATTCATGGCGCCCGGCGGCCGCGGCACTTGCGCGGCTGCGCGATATCGGGGCGGGCGTGATCCTCGCGACAAGCAAGACCGCCGCCGAGGTCGCCCCGATCCGGCAAGCGATCGGATTTGCCGACTGGCCCGCGATTGTTGAAAATGGCGCGGGCCTTCTGGAGGCGGGTCAAACCAGTGATCTGGGCCCGGCACAATATAACGAAATCAGGGACCTTCTGCGCAGCTTGCCAGTTGGCTTTCGTGGGTTCGGAGACATGACCGCGCAAGAGGTTGCAGACGTCACCGGATTGTCCCTGGACGCGGCAAGAAACGCCAAGGCAAGGCAGTTTACCGAGCCAGGTCTGTGGACAGGGCCCGAGCCAGAGTTGAACGGGTTTCTCGACGCGGCACGGCGCGCCGGCCTGCACGCACGACGCGGCGGGCGGTTCCTGACCCTGTCCTTCGGCGGCACAAAGGCGGATCAGATGGATGCGCTGATCAAGCGCTTTCGGCCCGGAATGACGATTGCGCTTGGGGACGCGCCCAACGATGTCGAAATGCTGGAAAAGGCCGATTTCGCCGTCATCGTGGCCAACTCTTCAGCCCGCGCCCTGCCCCACCTGCCTGGCGAAGTCGCCGGACGTATCCTGCGCACCCGTCTGGAAGGGCCACGGGGCTGGGCGGACGCGATGACCACTTTCCTGAACAGAAATACCCCTGCCGAGGACGCTTCAAAACATGGCTGACTTTCATCAGAACGGGCACATCACGACGCTGCACAACCTTCGCACGCGGCCTCTGGATGACCTGACCTACGAACTTTCCGCTTTCGCCGAGACCCGCAAGATCACCCTGATCCTGCCCAGTCTCTACTCGGAACTGGAAGGGCCGGCGCTGGCCAACATTCTGGATGAGCTGTCGCAGGTGCCGTATCTGCACAGGATCATAATCGGGCTGGATCAGGCAGACGAAGCGCAATACCGGCATGCACAGGCGTTTTTCTCAAGGCTGCCGCAAAACCATATCGTAATCTGGAACGACAGCCCGCGGATGAAAGAACTTGGCGCGCGGCTTGAGGAACTGGGACTGGCACCCAAGGAGCCGGGAAAAGGCAAGAACGTCTGGAGCTGCATCGGCTATCTGATCGCTTGTGCGGACAGTTCGGTCATGGCCATCCATGATTGCGATATCCTGACCTATTCGCGCGAAATGCTGGCGCGGCTTGTCTATCCGGTGGCCAATCCGACATTTTCCTACCAGATGGCCAAGGGGTATTATCCTAGGGTCGACGACAAACATCTGAACGGGCGGGTCACACGGCTTTTGGTCAGTCCGCTTTTGATTGCCCTGAAACGCGTGGTGGGTGATCGTGATTACCTCGATTATCTGCGCAGTTTCCGCTACCCCTTGTCCGGCGAATTCGCCCTGCGGACACCTGTCTTGCCCGATTTGCGTATCCCGTCCGACTGGGGGTTGGAAATCGGTGTTCTGTCCGAGGCATGGCGAAACATGGCGCCGCAGGCCGTCTGTCAGGTGGAAATCGCGGATGCCTATGACCACAAGCATCAGGATCTGTCCCCCGAAGATGCCACACGCGGGCTTAGCCGGATGTCGACGGACATATGCAAAGCCATCTTTCGCAAGCTGGCCTCGGACGGCACGGTTTTCACACCGAACCTGTTCCGCACGCTCAAGGCGACCTACTACCGGTCCGCGCTGGATCTGCTGGAAAGCTATTATAACGACGCAAAAATGAACGGCCTGACCATCGACCGCCACAAAGAAGAGAAGTCGGTCGAACTTTTTGCCGAGAACATCATCCGGGCGGGGCAACTGTTTCTCGAAAACCCCAACGAAAGCCCGTTTATCCCGACCTGGAACCGCGTGCATTCGGCGGACCCCGAATTCCTCTATGATCTGCGTCGCGCTGCGGCCGAGGACGCCGAAGAGTTCGGCTGAGCCGCCCTCCGTCCGGGATCAGGCGCGGTTGGAAATCCAACGGCACTGATACGGCGCAAACGGAATTTCCGGTCCGGCGGCCGAGATATCCTCGCCGCTGAGCAGGTCGACCCAAGTGTCATCCTCGATCAGGTTGATCGTCGACGGGCTGACAAGGACCGTTTCATCGCTGACGTTGTGGATCGCAAAAACCGACTGATGACGGTCAAGGCTCTGGCGCCAGACCCCGAAAAGCCTGTCGTCCATCCCAAGCGTGAATTGCGTGGCATTGGGGTGAAAGGCCGGTTGTCGCGCCCGAATCCGCAGACGTTCCGAAAGGCCATGCAGGACGCGCGCCTGATCCGACGCGGGATCGGCCAGCAGGTCCAGCAATTCAGGATAGTGCCAGCGATGCCGGTTGATGGCGCGGTTCATGCCGCGTCGTTCGACGGCCGCATGATCATTGGGCGTGGCAAGGAGCGAATGGATGTAAAACGCAGGAATGCCTTCCAACGACATCACGATGGTCTGCGAACAGATGAAGCGGTCGAGATGGTGCCCGTCCTCCCCATGGAAGGCTTGGCGCATGGCATCAAAGAGCGAACAATTCAGTTCGTATGGTTCCTCCTGCCCATCCTCGAGTGCGCGCATCGAAACCAGCCCGCCGGCGGCCTGAACGGTTTCGATCATCCGCGCCTTTTCCTCGGGGGGGAGCACCCCTTCGGCCGGGCGCATGCCGATGCCATCATGGCTCGCCGTGAAGTTCAGATAGGCACACCCGAACTGGGCCGGTGGCATGGCCGATTGCCACCGATGCAGATACCGCGCGGTGCCCGATTGCATCGCGTGCAGGATCAGCGGCGGCAACGGGAAGTTATAGATCGCGTGCGCCTCGTTGCGATTTCCAAAATAGCTCAGGTTTTCTGAGCGCGGCACATTCGTTTCCGTCAGCAACACCACGGTTTCCACGGCGTAATCGCACAGCAGCCGCAGCAGTTGGACGATAGCATGGGTCTGCGGGAGGTGAATGCAGGTCGTGCCCGGCTCTTTCCAGAGGAAGGCCACGGCATCCAGCCGCAGGATCCGCACCCCCTTGTCGATATGCATCCGAATGATCCGCAGCATTTCCAGCAGAACCTCGGGATTGGTGAAATCCAGATCGATCTGATCATGGCTGAATGTGCACCAGACATGACGCGGACCGTTGCGTGTTTCGATCTTTTGCAACAAGGGCGTCGTTCGCGGCCGCACCACCTTGGAAAGGTCGTCGTCGGGGTCCGCCTCATAAAAGAACCGGTCATAGGGCGCCTGGCCCTGGCGGTACGCGTTGAACCAATTGCCCTGGCTTGAGACGTGATTGAGAACCAAGTCGGACATCAGGTGAAATTTCGAAGCGATCCGCGCAATGTCGGGCCAGTCGCCCAGCTGCGGGTTGACGGATCGATAGTCGGTCACGGCAAACCCGTCATCCGAACTGAACGGAAAGAACGGCAGGACATGCACGCCGTTGACCACGCCGCGCATATGCCGGGTCAGGAAATCCTCAAGAAGGTCGAGCGGCTTGTGCTGGCCATCCAGGATCGTGTCGCCATAGGTGATCAGGACGGCATCCTTTTCCGACCACAGCCCGTTGCTGGATCCGCGCGCACGTTTGCGGCGGTGGGCGCCTTCGGGCCAGAATTCGGTAATGATCTGGGAGGCCAGGATATCGACGTCGAGATCGGGATATATCTGGCCGACCAGTTCGGTAAGGCGCGCACTGAACAAATTTGACATCTCGGGCTATCCAAAGTGGGTCATGACACAGATATCCCGAATAAGGCGGCCATGATCAGAAATCATTCCGCCTTTTCAAATTGGTGTCAAATTGCACGACGAAAACTATGCAGTGCGAAAAAAACAAGCAAATCAGAGCCTTTTTCAACACCACCGATTATCCGCCTGAGAAAGGCGGCCCGGTTTCATTGATCGTCCGCGACACGCCATAGGCCTTGGATGCGCCGCAAGACAGGCCGGCATTGACGAGGCTCGATCGGCAAGAAACCGGCGCGGCGCGGACTATTCCGTGCCGTGCCACGCGGCGACAAGCAGGACCGCACCGGCACAGATCGAAAAGATCGCGATGGTCGCAAGGCTGATGCCGAGGAATTCCGACACCACGCTGATCGCCACGGCCAGAAGCGACGTCGACAGCGTTGTGGACAACATCCAGAGCGACATCACGCGCCCGCGAAGCCCGTCCTCCAGCCGCGCCTGAAGCCCGATCTGCAGCGATACGCCCACATAGGTGCCTGCGAACCCGACAACCGGGGCGGCCAGCAAGGCCATTTCGAACACCGAGGCTGACACCATCAAGACCCCGCCCAGGAACCCCAGCGCGACAAAGCCATAGCGAAGGGCGACGCGCCGCAAAAGGCGATGCCCCGCAACGACCTGGAACAGCGCGGCAATCAGAGCGCCAAAACCGATGGCCGAGGTCAACAGCCCTAGGCCTTCGGCCCCTTTGCCAAAAACCCCGTCCGCAATCACCGGCAGCAATTCCGCGACGGCGCGAAACGGGCCCAGCGCAAAGATCGACAACAACAGGCTGCGCCGCACTGGCCAACGCTCCCACACGGTGCGCAGCCCTTCGGCCAGTTCGGTCAAAAGACCGGCTTGCGCCGTGCCTGCCGCGTTGGGCCGGGGGGACAATGTCGGCGCGATCAGGATGCTGGGTACGAACAGGGCCAGCGAAACAAGCGCTGTGACCGCCAGCCCCACCTGCCCGATCAAAACCCCGCCGATGGCCGGGCTCAGCAATCGGGCGACGTTGAAGTTCAGCGCCGACAGCGCCACAACCGACCCGATCAGGGGTGGTTCAACAAGGCGCGGACCAAGCGACTGGCGCACCGGGTGATGGGCGGACAGGACAATCCCGTAAAGCGCCGACAGGCAAAGAAGCAGCACCGGCGTGAGCCAGTTCATGCCCAGCAGCCCCAATAGCGCCACGGGACAGGCCAGAAGACCCAAAGACACACGCCGATAGGCCCGCCTGATATCGCTGCGGTCCGCCAGCACGCCAAAAAATGGCCCTGCGAGTGCGACGGGCAAAAGGCCGGCAGCGGCGACAAGGCCAACGAAACTGGCAGAGTGGGTCAGATCCCAGGCGGACCAGGACAAAAGCACGCGAAATATCCACGTCGCGTTCATTCCGGAAACGGCGCCGACGTAATACCGGCGAAACCCCGGATTGGAAAATGCGCTGTCGCGGGTCAATGCGGTCAGCGGCCCCCCTTGGCCAATTCACCAAACATCCACGGGCATTCCGAGGCCGGTGGCGCGCGCAATCCGCGCCGGGCCGCTTCAATGGCCGTTTCCCGCATACGCTGGCGCAAACGGCACTCCGCACCCGGCAGATACAGCCGTTCATGACCCCAAAAGCCGGGACCGTCAAAGGTTTCCTGCGGCTCCCACGTGTGGGGTCGATCACCGGCCCAGACGTTTTCAACGAAAAGCCCGACGGCGTATGGGCATAAAACGATGTCATCCAATCCTTCGTGTGCCGCCCCAGCGAATAAGTCACCTGATCGCGCGCCTGGGCGCGCCGTCCAGACGCAAAAAAATCAAGGCCTGTCCATCAGGTAAACGAACGAGCCTCTGGCCGAAAAGGCATTGCCTGCCTTCCTGAAGGAATTTCTTTCAGTTCATCGACCCTGACACTCTGTCCAACCTCGGCGGATTACGAATGGCGAATTACAGCACCAGGCTCGACGGGCCGTGGATTGGCCTGACGGATTCGCCAAACACCCCCTCGGCGCAATCCTTCAGCGGATCATGGTCCCGCAGCGTGCCCCAGTCAAAACCGGTTTCGGCCTCGATCCTGCTGATATTGACCTGATAGGTCTGGTACTGGCCCAGAACGAAAGCCGCCTCGGTGATATCGCGGATCATCTCACCTTGCGTCAGTACGTATCCGGTCGCGCTCATCTTGCCGGTATCATCATTGATCATCACCGCGATCTTCCAGAAACTTTCCGGGATTTGCACGTCCTCGGCGCCGGGTTGCGAAACCAGCCGACGGTCGTTGTCGCGGAATACCGGGCCGGTCATGACCGACACCCGGAAGTCGCGTGTGCTGGCGGCCTCGAGGATGTAATCCTCCAGCCCGACCCAGTCTCGCTGGTTGAGGTCCTTATGCTGCGGCGCGCTGTTGGTGTAATGGAACGTGTCGATCTCGGCCTGTTGCGCCTCATCCCTGCTGGCGCCCCAGCCCGGATCCATCCGGCGCACCATATGTCCGCGATCCATCGGGTTGTAGCGATAGAGTTCATTGCCCATTTGATGCGCCCGTTGCAGACGCCCGTCCAGCCGCCATTGCCCCTTGCGTTTCAGGCGAAAAGCCTGCGCGCCATCAATGTTGACCGCCGTCAGCATGGGCAAACGGCGCGATTTCGACTGCAACACCGAAAAGTGGGTGTAGCGGAGGATTTTGTCCTCATCCCCCTGGACCGGTGCCAGATCATCACTGCGCGCGCCCAGATCGGGAAACGGCACGCTGAGCGTGCCTGTCCCCAGGAAATCGGGATCGTACCCCTTGCGGCCGGTTAGATCGACCGCCTCGGTCGCGGGGGTTTCGATATCCAGTTCGACCATCACCTGCGGGGACGACACATCCCGCAGCGCGGCCGCAACGATATCGGCCGCCACCGCATAGTTGGTGTCACGGAACACCCCTGCAAAATGCAGACCTACCGCCTTGCCGCTTTCCAGGTCCAGTACGGCCGACCCGGAATTCCCCCCGAGCGAGGTATAGTCGCCCAGAATGACGATACCCTGCGCATCGGTGCCATTGATCATGCCGGGGCTAAAGCGTTTGACGTCGTAAATCCCGCCAAAGATATCATCCATCAGATCAGAATCGTTGCGCCGCCCGTCCCAGGCGGGATAGCCCACCGTCGCCACCGGTCGGTCGCTGCCGACAGGGCCCGTCAGCAATTCGACCGGCTCAAGCCCGGCATCGGGAACGACCCTGAGAAATGCCATGTCTGGCCCGCCCTGTGGGGCCACGAACAGGATTTCGCTGACCTTTGCAAACCGCTGTGCGCTGGCTGGCTGCTGGTGCTGACGCATGAAATCCAGTTCAACGCGCAGGGTCCGCCCAAAGGAGCCGGTCTTGAACTCCCATCCTCCCTCCCAGCGCGGCTGCGAGAACACGTTGGCCACATGCCGGTTGGTCACGACGATATCATGATCGACCAGCCATCCGGTGCCGACATATTCCATCGTCGCGTGGTTCAGCAGATCAACCCGCCCGATATTCTTGCTGACACTTTCCAGCATGTCCTTGTTGGATTCGATCAGGTCGATCCGGTCATAATCGCCGTGAATGGTGATCTGGTCATTTTCGAACAGGTAGGCCGGCCGCAGGTCTTCAAGGATGATCGCCTCAAGAGCGCTGCGCATTTCCAGACCGCCACCGGGCAGTTCTTCTGCCGAGCCTGAGCGTACGGCCTCGGTCACGTCATCTATTCCGATGGCTGCGCCAGCCTCAAGCGCCCCGCCGGGCGCCAGTTTGGCCCGCGCCCGCGCCAGAGCCGCGTCAAACTTCTCTGACTTTTCGCGGAGTATATCAATGGTCGTCATAATCCGGCCCTCCCTTTCCGCCTTAAACAGCGGGGTGGAAATCTCAATTGGTCAATTCGGGTTTCAGCGGTTTGGGTTACCCTCCCAACCCATCGCCCCACACTTCGCAAACTTGCTCAAGCGACGGCCGCATCACGTGTTTCAGGAACAAGGCCGCAACGACCGTGGCGACCGCGGGCAACAAGCCGAATGTCCCGACGAGTATTTGTACCAGCACCCTGGCGACCGAGGCCTCGTCCAGCCCCAGCGCGCCTTTCAGCTTTTCGCGGGCGGCGGCATTGTCTTCGTCATCGCCACAAATCAACCCGTGCAATTGCGCGTTGACCCGCTTCAGGATGCGCTTGCCGATACCGTGAAAGACATCGCCCATCCCTTCTAGTGCAGCACCGCGGAAATCGGCGCCAAGCGGCACGACATGTTCCGGATCGGCGCTGGCCATCGTGGCCCGGCGTCCCATTTCGGCAATCAATTCCTCATCGCTGGCCGTGGCGGCAAATATGGTCGCGGCCTCGGCAGCCCTTGCCAGACCCGATCCGGGCACGGCAGGCCCGCCCGCTTCAAGCGCTTCGCTCGACATTCGCGCCGATATCCGCTCGTGAAATTTGGCGGCGACACGGGCATAGCCGCTGTTCCTTGGGTGCAATTCATCGTGCCATTCGCCCTGCACAATGCTGCGGCAATCGACCAGTTCGATCTGACCGGCCAACGACGGGGCCCGCAAGGTATCGGTCAGGGCATCGTAGAACCTGTCAACGATCTTGGCCACCAGCGCCCGTTGCAGCGAACCATCCAGAATGCCCAGCTGTTCCATCGGACGGCCCAACCACTTACCCCGCGCGGGGATTGCGTGATCGTAGCCGTGAATGAAAACCGGCAGGCCCGGGAAGGTCCGCACAACCCGATGCAGGATATCGCGATATAGCCCGATAACCTCGCTCAGCGTGTCTTCGAAGTTCTGCGTCAGATAGTCCTCGACCGACAGGGCGGGATCAAACGGATGCAGCGCCTTGGCCAGCCGCCCGTCCCCCAACAGATCGTTGCCGCCCCCGGACAGGACGACCGCATTGGGCTGTTCGGCGGCAATGGTTGCGATCAATTCGTCCTGCGCCACCATATCCGAAATCAGATCACCTGCCGCACCCAGACTGCGGATCGCGTAATGCGGGTCCAACTGGTCGATCACGTCTTGCAGAAGGATGGGATACTGGAACCAGCTGTCCCCCTCGGACACCAGCCGGGGACCTGTCCAGTTCTTGATCTTGCGTTTATAGGCCATCGACCGCCGCCAGCGGGCAATCCGGTTGACGCTGGACATAAGCACCGCCGCCTCTTCGGCGGACGGGGTGACAAGGGCCGGGTTGGGAATGATGACCGGTTCGAAACTGCGCCCTTCGCGCGGCGCCTCCATCAGGTATGGGGCGATCTGTTCGTCCGGTACATCCGGGTCCATCAACCATTCACGCAATTGGGATTCTGTAATGACAGGGGGGGTATCGGACATCCCTTTTCTCCTCAAAATATGACGTCACATAAAAAATTGTCGCAAATGGCAACGCGTTATGAAAACTTGCGCAAATGCGCACTTTAGGTAGAATAATAGCAGAATTAATCGCCGCTGCACAGCCTATGGGTGAGTGACAGCAGGTATTTTGAGAATTTGATTACACGGGGCGTTTATACAAAATGGCTCTGACTCAGGCACAGTTCAAGAAGGCATTGAACGCCCTTCTTGCCGCCTATCCGGACCGGGATGATCTGAAAATCACCCTCGCCATGACGGCTGGCCGCGTCTATGCGGACCTGACGGCGCAGGCGACACGCAAGGCCGAGTATTTCAATATAATCTCCAAGGCCCGGGCGCAGGGCTGGGCCGAGGAACTGATCGTCGCCGCGCATGAGGAATTTCCCGACAACGGGGACCTGAGCGCGCTTGCCAACGAGTTGTCGATCGCGGCACCGCCGGTCGTGGCCGAACCCCCTGCCCTGATTTCACCGGCCGAAGAAGCCGACGCCGACAGCGCCGATGCCGAAGCCCAGCGCGCCCTGCAACGGTTGGTGACGGCGGGCGATCCATCGGTCAACGCCGAACAATTGTTGCATCGGCTGGCGGTGCTGGGGTCACGCACGGGCGCTGTGGAAATCGGCGGCATGCATCAGGGCACCTGCTTTCTTGTCGGGCCCGATGTCATCCTGACCAATCACCACGTGATCAAACCGCTTCTGACCCTCGGGGGCGATGACGTGACCGTGCGATTTGATCGCTATGTCGATGAACATGACGTGGTTCAAACCGGTTGGACGGTGCCTTTGCACGACGATTGGCACATGCACAGCCGCCCGCACGGCCCGGCGGATGAATCCAACAATCCCGATGACATTCCCGACCCTGACCAGCTTGATTTCGCGCTTGTGCACCTGTCCGAAAAAGCGGCCGATCGCCCCCGCCCGGGCCAGACCGAACCGCGCGGCTGGTGTGCACTGAACGCCCCCCTGCCGGAGGGGCCCGTGGGCAATCATGTCACGCTGATCCAGCACCCGGCGGGCGCGCCGCGACAGATGTCCTTTGGCCATATCCTGAGCTATGGCGGCGCCAAGCTGCGGATGCGGTACTCGGCCAACACCAAGAGTGGCTCATCCGGATCACCGGTGGCCAACAGCAAGGGACAACTGATTGCCCTGCACCATGCGGGTGATCCGAATTTCGCCCAGATGGCCAAGTATAATCAGGGCATTCCGATCAAACTGATCCAGGATGACATCACCGCTGCAGGACTGATGGGGGCGCTTACCGTATGAGCATTTCCGGCCCCCAGTTCAGAACCGTCTATGAACAGCTTCTTGCAGCCTATGGCGATATCAACGATTTGGACATTCTTCTGTCGATCGAGTTGGGCATCGTGATCGATGACGTGTCGCCGACCACCGGCACCCGCAAGCGGCGTATTCTGGACGTCGTGACCAAGGCCCGGTCTCAGGGTTGGATCAGCGGTCTGATCAACGCCGTCCTGAACGATTCCGATCAGGCCTCGAATGTCGCGCTCAGCGACGCGCTGACCCCGATCCTGGCGATCCTGGAACCGGAACCCGGCGTGCCCGCCTTTAACCATCTGACCACCGATGGCGTGGCCTTTGCCAATCGGAGGTCCCTGCGCCAGACAATCGGCGACATGACGCTGCCCGACGGTCCACGGGCGCTGGTTTTGCGCGGTCATGCGCTCAGCGGCACCAGTTATGCCTGGCGGCTGTTGAACCATGTGGCCCGCGACGGGGCCATCGAACGGGTGCGGATCGACTTCGAACAGGCGGGCGATCATTCCCCCATGGGCGTTGCCCTGAGCCTTGCCGCTGAAATGCAGATCGCCGCTTCGCCCGAACGCAGCGACAATCCCAGCCAGGAACAACTGGCGGCCTATCTGGTCCGCTGGCTGTCCGGGCACCTGCGAAATTCGACGAAAACCTGGTGGATCGTTTTCGACAATGCGCATCTGGTGACCGTGCCCCCCGAAACCAAGGAAATGATCGTGGCCTTCGCGCGTCATTTTTCCAGTGGGTCGGTGGATACGGTCAGGGTGTTCATCCTCGGCTTTGACAGCGAGATCGGCGGCATTGCCCCGCCTTTCGGCTTCGACGTCACGCTGTCCCCGATCGGTCGTCCCGAACTTGTCGATTACCTGACCGAGGCCAAAACGAAACTGGGGGATCTGCCCGGCTTTGCCGATGTCGATGAGGCGGTGGACGAAGTTCTGGCAGACCTCGATCTGAGCGAACCGACACGTGAAGTCATGAACAGCATTACACAGCAACTTACCCATATCGTTGCCGAGATGCGCCAGTCATGAAGGCACAGACAAATATCCATTCGGATCTGGCGCAGATCAGGGCGCGGGTCAAGGAAGGCGTCCCCGTTCACGATATCCTGCGCCAGGCGGCGCTGGTCACGCATTTCGATCTGTTCAAACTGTCGGAACAGCACGCCGACAGCGACGAGGCGATGCTGCTGCTGATGGACGATGCCATCCCCCTGACTTCGCCTGCTGATGCATGGGGTCTGCCGCTTGAGAAACGCCAGAGCATTCTGAACCGTTTTGAGGACCGCGCCGCGGTGCTCAGGTGCCTCGCCACGATAAAAGACCGCCCAGACAACCGCACGCAAAGGGCGTTTGAGCGGCTCATGTCGTCACACAACGAGGTGGAAGAGGTGCTGCAAAGCCAGGATGCCGAAGCCATCGCCGACATTCTGGACGCGATGGCGTGGATCGCGCGCGCACCGCGCCTGCAAGAGGGTCTGCCCGATCGTCAGACTGTGACGCAGGCCTTGGCGGACGCCCGGCGCATGGCCCCCTTGCGACGGCTGGTCGGCGATCATTTCCAGGGCCGCAAGGATGTGCTTGAAAAGATGCGCACCTATCTGGAAGCCCCCGAAGTCAGCGACGTTCTGTTTCTCCACGGCCCTGGTGGCATCGGCAAGTCAACGGTTCTGGCCAAATTCGCCCTGGATGCGGCAGATCGCGATGATGTCGATGCGATTGTCTACCTCAACCTTGATCGCCCGATCCTGCGCCCGGAAGAACCCTTGTCGCTGCTGCTGGATCTGCTTTCGCAACTTGCACGCCAGTTTCCGGACCATAGCGACCCGTTGATCCAGGTCAGCGGCATGGTACGCGATTTCGAACGCCGCCTGTCTTATTCGCAGAAAGAACAATCCTTGCTGGAAAGCACCTCGTCCGCCCAGAATGATTGGGACTGGATCGTCAGTGATGTGGCCGGGGCCATCGCCAAGCTGCCGGGCACACGCCAGATCCTGGTGCTGGTCGATACGTTCGAACAGGCGCAGCGGCTGGGCAGCCGGGTGGTTTCGGAAATGTGGCGCATGACCAAACATCTGATGGGTCAGGTGCCCCGCATGCGCATCATTGCCGCCGGGCGGCTGGAGGAAGTTCAGTTCACGCAAAACCGTGTCGCGCTGGAGGCATTCGAACGCAGCGATGTGGAGCGAGTCCTGACCAAGGCAACCAAGGCGCCCCTGTCCAGCAAACTGATCGATGACATTTTTATGCTGACCGATGGACATCCGCTGACGGTGCAATTGGCGGCGTCCTTCGTCGACCGCGCGGGTCCCGGTGCCTTTGACGATCCGGAGCTGGCCCAGCAGCAGCTGTCCGAATTGAAAGAACAAAAGCGCGACGCGCTGCTTTATGGCCGCATCCTTCAGCAAATCAACGATCCGCAGGTTCAGCAGATTGCGATACCAGGCCTGGTGATGCGGCGTATAACACCCGGCGTCATCCGCGAGGTTCTGGCGGAACCGTGCAATCTGACGCTTGAACCGGGGCAGGAGGACGACTTGTTCGACCGGATGGCGGCCGAGGTTGATCTTGTGTCGCTGGATTATTCCGACCCCGAGGCCCCCGCCCTAGTGCACCGGCCCGATGTGCGCGCCCTGATGCTATCGGATCTGCGACAGGAACAGCACGCTCAGGCGGCCGAGATCGATGATCGCGCGATCCAGTATTTTTCGGAACAGGACGGTGACTATGCCCGCGCCGAAGAAATCTATCACCGGCTGTGGCGCGGCGATTTCGGGTTTCAGCTGGAAAACCGCTGGATGCCCGGCGTTGCCCCGTTGCTGGTGTCTGCGCTGGATGAACTCCCCCCGAACCGGCAGGGCTGGTTGGCCGACAAACTCGGCGTCACCCCTGCGCCGCAGGTCGCCGAAACGCTGGATCTGAGCGACTGGGAAAGCTCGGTCGCGGCGCAGGCCCGGCAACTTCTCAAACGGGGCGATGCCCGGACCGTTCTGACCCAGCTGTCCGAGCGCACCGACCGAACGGCGGGCAGCGAGCTTTTGGCGATCGAGGCCGAGGCGCAAGTCGCAAGCGGGGACGAGGTGGCCGGTCTGGCGGTTCTGGACCGCGGTATATCCGCCGCAATGGACGCTGGAGAGACCGAAAATCTGCCCGAGCTTTTGCTGTTGCGAAGCCAGCTTCTGGAAGGGCGGCGGCAGTTCGCTGCGGCATCTCAGGACGCGGCGCGGGCATTGAACATCGCTCAGGAGATGGACAATCAGGAATTCCACCTGCGCGCCACCGCCTCACTGCTGCGGCTCAGCCGGAAATCCCGGTCGACAGTGGGCCCCGAGCCGGACCTCCTCAGGCGCAGCCTTTCTGAAATCCTCGATACCTCGGCAAGGTCCAAGTCAGCCCAGCCGCTGCCCAAGATTTTGTACAACAACCCGGTCCTGACCCGTGAACTGGCCGCCGAAGTCGGTGACGCGCATCCCGATCT
This sequence comes from Arenibacterium sp. CAU 1754, assembly GCF_054482635.1. Classification (NCBI taxonomy): domain Bacteria; kingdom Pseudomonadati; phylum Pseudomonadota; class Alphaproteobacteria; order Rhodobacterales; family Paracoccaceae; genus Arenibacterium; species Arenibacterium sp. CAU 1754. Next base: position 23,936 of record NZ_JBTLRG010000006.1, on the reverse strand, counting down.
TCTGGAACTGTCCATCCGGCAAACCGGCAGCGTGGCGAAACCCGAGAACGACACGGTTGGCCGCAAGTTTACCCAGGCGGTGTTGCAGAGTCTGGCGGGCACGCGGGAGGGTGATTTCGGCCAGATCGTTCAGAAGATTACCGATGGCTCCGACAGCAAGGCGATTCAGAACCTTCCCGAACTGTTGGCCGTGGCCCGCGACCGGCGGGTTCTAGACACGGTGAAACAACAACTCTCATGGCTGTTGTCGGCCGAGGTTGACCGACTGGTCGGCGCCTTTCCAAGCAAATCGATGATCAAGCGCACCACAGGCGTCCAGATCACGGAAGACTGAGAGCGAACGAGCATCATGGTCGACAGAAACCGGTCGACTGTCCTGATGACCCATTCTTCTGATGATCGCGCTTGAACGCGGACATTCGATGTTGTCAGGTGGCATCAAATACCAAAAACGCCCCCAACACGGGTGATTTAGGGCACGCGGCCTTAGGTTCGCCTTGCCCGGCACCCCGACAATTTGCGTGAGATTCATGACAAAACCAGACCTGACAAATCCATTCAAAACCGCCCTTGCAAACGGACAGGCCCAGTTGGGCATCTGGAGCACTCTGGCCAGCCCGCTGGCCGCAGAAATCCTGGCCCAATCCAGATTTGACTGGGTCCTGTTTGACGCGGAACACACCCCGGTTGAACTGTCTGGCCTCATGCCGCTGCTGCAAGCCGCCGGAAATGGACCGGCGCATCCCGCCGTTCGCCCGCCCTGGAATGATCCGGTGATGATCAAGCGGGTTTTGGACATGGGCGCACAGACTATCCTGCTGCCCTTCGTGCAGACCGTGGAGGAGGCCGAGCGCGCGGTCGCGTCGGTTCGCTATCCCGGGCGTGGCATGCGCGGGGTTTCAGGGGGCACGCGCGCCGGGATGTACGGGCGCAACAAAACCTATCTGGCGGACGCCTCGGACAACATCTGCACCCTTGTGCAGGTTGAAACCACCGAAGCCCTGAGCCGGTTAGGCGATATCGCCGCGGTGGACGGCGTGGATGGCGTGTTCATCGGCCCATCCGACCTTGCCGCCTCGATGGGATACCTGGGCAACCCGGCCGCGCCCGAGGTGCAGGATGCCATTTGCAAGGCCGCACATACCATTCGCGCGGCGGGCAAGGCACCGGGCATTCTGGCGACATCGGCCATAGACGCAAAACGCTATCTCGACTGGGGTTTCCTTTTTGTCGCCTGCAGTATCGACATGAAAATCCTCGTCGATGGCGTCGATGCTTTGCACTCTGACGTGGCTGGCGCGATGTCCTGAACCCAGCGGCCTGCAAAAAGATTGACGGACACGTGGCGGAACATTATTGACTTTGGCAACATATATTTTGGCAAAGTCATAACATGGATAATCCGGAACAAGACCCGATCATTTCACAAGTGCGCGCCTTCAACCGGTTTCACACGCAATGGGTTGGTGCGCTGAACGATCACATGCTGGCCTCGGATTATGGGCTGCCACAGGTCCGGGTTCTGTATGAAATAGCCAATCCGCCTGCAGATGGCCCGCCGTCCGCCAGCGCATTGGCGCGCGCCCTGCAGATGGACACCGGATATCTCAGCCGGATCGTGGCCGGGCTTGAATCCGCAGGGCTGATTGCGCGCACCCCCTCGCCCGGAAACGCCAAACGCCTGTCGCTGTCATTGACGGAAGCGGGCCGCGAAATTTTCGCCGGGCTGAACCGGAGTTCGGCCGAAGAGATCGCCGCGCGACTGAAACCGCTGGATGCGACCGAGCGTCGGCAACTGACCGGTGCCATGGCCCGCGTCCGGCGATTGCTGGGCGACACGCCGCCAAAGCCCACCTTCATTCTGCGCGATCCCGAGGTCGGCGACCTGGGTCACGTGGTGCAACGCCAATCCGACCTTTATGCACAGGAATACGGATGGAACTGGGAGTTCGAGGCCCTGCTGTGTGAAATCATGGCGCAGTTCATTCGCAGTTTCGATCCGGACAGGGAACGCGCCTGGATCGCCGAACAGGAGGGGGACATCGTCGGGTCCGTCTTTGTGGTGCGCGAGGATGACAGCACCGCCAAACTGCGCATGCTCTATGTCGAACCCGATGCCCGCGGCATGGGGTTGGGGCGGAGCCTGGTCCAGGAATGCCTGCGCTTTGCACGGACGCGCGGCTATACGCGCATGGTGCTCTGGACCAATGATATACTGACCTCGGCCCGCCACATCTATGAAACAACCGGATTTCGATTGATCGGCGAAGACCCTCACCACAGTTTTGGCAAGGATCTGGTCGGGCAGAACTGGGCGCTGGACCTTTAGGACCTAGCCAACCTGCCGCCCGTGCGACCAGACGCCTCGCACGACCGGCGTTCCCTGAATGCGCGTGACGCGCACGAGGTCGGCGTGCAAACCGGGGGCAATTTTGCCGCGATCCGTCAAACCCGTGGCTTGGGCCGGGGCCGATGTGACCGTGGCAATGCCGCGGGGCAGATCGTCCCACAGATCCGCCAGACGGAAGGCCGCGTTGATCAGGGCGGACGGCACGTAGTCGGACGACAGAATGTCCAGCAACCCCGCCTCGGCCAGGGTATGGGCCGCGACGTTGCCCGAATGCGATCCCCCCCGGATCAGGTTGGGGGCACCCATCATTACGGCGATGCCGTGGTCGTGGCAGGCCTGCGCCGCCTCGATCGTCGTTGGGAATTCAGCCAGCCGGATGCCGTGACCCGCACTTGTCACGACGTGGTCCCGCGTTGTGTCATCATGGCTGGCCAGCACCGCGCCCAGCCGGCCGGCCGTCTGCACGGCGGCCGCCTCGTGCATATCGCCCAGCCGGGCCCGGTTTCTTGTCTGGATCACGACGTAATCGTCAAACTGGGCCTCCGACATGCCCTGTTTGCCACGGACGTAGTCTTTGAATTTTGCCATGTCGCGGAATTGCCGCTGACCCGGCGTGTGATCCATGATCGACAGGATACCGACCCGGTCCTCTTCGGTGAACTTGGCAAGTTCGTCGATCAGGGTCTCGGAACAGACTTCGGCCCGCAGGTGCAAAAAGTGACTGATCCTGAGCACGCCGCGCGCCCGGATATCCAGCAGTTCGCGCGACAGGGCCCGCGCGTATTCCCGGTAATCTTCGCGGGGGCCCGACACGACCGAGCCGACACGCATGGCGTCAAACACCGTTGTGATGCCAACGCTGGCCAATTCACCATCATGGGCCAGGATGGCGGCGGCATGGGGCCAGTCGACCTTGGGGCGGGGCTGGATGTGGCGTTCCAGATTGTCGGTGTGCAATTCGATCAGGCCCGGCAGCACCAGGTCCCCTTCGCAGTCGATCGCCCCCGGAACGGCAGTGCCGCCAGACGATACGTCAGCAATGCACCCGTCGTGCACGCGAACAGAGCCGTGGATCACCTCGTCCGGCAGAACAAGCTGCGCGTTGGAGAAAATTGTTTCACTCATGGTTTTTCCCATTTCAAACCGCAGACGCCCGCCGGCGCAAGTGCTGCCAACAGCGCAGATGTCGCATCCTCCAACGCGCCCGAGTTGTCGATTTCGATGACATGCAACCCTTCGGGCAGCGGCAGCGCCGCGCGTTTCAGGCGCCTGTCAATGTCCCGTGGGCCTTCGCGCCCCCGTGCCGTCAACCGCGCGGCAAGGATATCCGGCCGGGCGGTGACATGCAGGACCAGCAATCCGGGAAAAACGCGCACCGCATCGCCCAGCATGGCGCGCGAACCGTTGAACAACACATCCTGACCCTGCTCCAGATCATCCAGAACGGTTTTGGGAATTCCATAACAAAGCCCGTGCGCCTGCCAGCTGAGCACGAAATCGCCCGCGTCGGAGCGCGCGTTGAACTCGTCCATCGTGACCGCCTGAAACGGTTCTCCGCCCGCCTCGGCAGGTCGGGTAATGGCGCGCCGGACGATTTGCAGATCCGGCCGTGCCCGGTGCGCGGCGCCGATCAGCGTGTCCTTGCCAGCACCCGAGGGCCCGACGATTGTGTAAATGCGCCCTGTCAAAACGCGCCCCCGTGCATGTTCGCGGCCAGAGTATCGTTGCAGCGTGTCATACCTGAAGCCCCGAGGACACAAGAAGCTGGTTTTTGGCATGTTCCCCATCATCCAGCAGGCGTTCGCCGAAATTGCCCCCCGGTTCGATGCGACATTTCAAATCCCGACCCGCAAGGGCACAAAAAAATGCGGCCCACAGCAGGTGCCGCAGGCCGCAATGGTTTCCGGAGTGGTGGAAGTCAGGTGTTTTTCTGTGGCAGCATGCCCACCGTCACGTCCAGCGTGCGGGTCTTGCCCTTGCGCAGGATTTTGACCTTGGCGTCCGAATCCGGCGCGGTATCGGCCACGGCGCGAGGCAGATCGGCCAGATCCGAGATTTCGGCACCGGCGAATTCAAGAATGATATCGCCTTTTTCGAACCCGGCCTTGGCGGCGGGACTGTCGGGGCTGACGGCCTCGACAACTGCGCCGCGCGGGGTGTCATAGCCCAGAACGGCGGCGACCTCGTCGCTCATCGGTTTGATCTGAACGCCCAGCCAGCCGCGCTGAATCTGACCGTCATCGGCCAGATCGGCGACGACCTTGCGCACCATGTCGGACGGCACCGCAAAGCCGATCCCGACCGAACCACCATCGGGCGAGAAGATCGCGGTGTTGACACCAATCACCTCGCCCGCGCCATTGAACAGCGGCCCGCCGGAATTACCCCGATTGATCGCGGCATCGGTCTGGATAAAGCTGTCATAAGGTCCGGCGTTGATATTGCGCGCCGTCGCTGAAATGATACCGGACGTCACCGTGCCGCCCAGACCGAAAGGGTTGCCCACGGCGACAACCTCATCGCCCACGCGCATCTCCGCCGACTTTCCGAAGGCGACAGCGGGCAGGTCCGCGTCGCTGGAAATCTTGAGCAGGGCAATATCGGTCATTGGATCGCTGCCGACGACCTCGGCCTCGAAACTGCGCCCATCGGACAGTTTCACGGTGACGGTTTCAGCACCCTCGACTACGTGGTTGTTGGTCACGATCTGGCCATCGGCACTGATGATGAACCCGGACCCCAACCCATTGCGCGGTTGCGGCTGGGGCATATCGCGGAACAGTTGATCGAACGGCGTGCCCTTGGGCATCTGGCCGCGGAAATCGACCGGGGCCGCCTTGCCCGTCACTTCGATGAAGACAACGCTGGGCGATACGGTTTCGACCAGATCGGCATAGCCGCCCTTGACGACGGCAAAGGCGGGTGTGGCCCCGACGACGGCGCCCGATGTTGCGGCAAGTGACCCGGCCAGCAGCAATGCGCCCAATCGCATGGGCGAGGAAAGTGTGTTGGAATGTGTCATGGAACCCTCCAGTTTTCTGACTGGGATCAACATGGCGCCCCCTCGTGACAGGCAAATCTCGGGCCCTATACAAATCTGTAAGGTTGGCGCGGGTGGGTCGATCGGCCTTGCGATAGATGGCGCGACGCATACATGATTGGCAATAAAAGCGACCGAAATACCGGGCCTTTCAAGGGTGCATATGAAACTGCTGATCGTGGAAGATGACCAGACCACCAGCGACTATGTCGCCAAGGGGTTGCGCGCCGAGGGCCATGTCGTTGACGTGGTCGGCAATGGGCGTGAAGGGTTGGTGCAGGCCACGGCGCAGGATTACAACGTGATCGTGGTTGATCGCATGTTGCCCGAACTGGATGGCCTGTCGCTGGTCAAGACCCTGCGCGGCGCGGCAAATCACACTCCGGTGCTGTTCCTGACGTCGATGGGCGGAGTCGAGGAACGGATCGACGGGCTGAATGCGGGGGCCGACGATTATCTGGCCAAACCGTTTTCGTTTGGAGAGTTGTCAGCGCGCATCGCGGCACTGGCCCGCCGGCCGCAGATTCAGACGGACGAAACAGTGCTGAGCGCCGGAGATCTGAAAATGGACCTGATCCGGCGCAAAGTGACCCGCTCGGGGCAGGACATCACCCTGCTCCCCCGCGAATTTGCCCTGCTCGAACACCTGTTGCGGCGCAAGGGGCGGGTCCAGACGCGCACCATGCTGCTGGAGTCCGTCTGGGACATCAATTTCGACCCGCAGACAAACGTGGTCGAAACCCATATCAGCCGGTTGCGCGCCAAAGTGGACAAACCCTTTGACCACGAATTGATCCAGACGGTGCGGGGCGCCGGGTACAGGATCGAAGCGTGAGGACACATCTGCTGCGCTCGATGCCGATGCGGCTGGCCCTGGGGCTGGTTGCGCTGTTCGTGGCCGTCAGCCTGGCCAGTCTGGCGGTGACATACCTTGTGACCCGTGAATCACTGGAGCGCAGCATGCGCGAAGATCTCGCGCAGGACATCGCCGGGTTCCGGGCTGCGCCCAGCGCCGGGGCCGTGGCCACGCTGATCGACGCGCAGGCCGATGTGACCGACCCTGAACGCATGATCCTGAGCTATTTCGCGCCCAACGGGCGCCATTACGGCAACGTGCCCATCCGCCGTAACAGGACCGGCTATCACGTGGTATCGCGGGGTCCATCGACACCAACCATAACGGGCCCGTTCATGGCGCTGACGACGCGGCTTTACGGGGGCGAACTGACCATCGCCCGCAGCCGGTCCGAAATCGAGGAACTGCGCAAGGTGTTCATCGACATCCTCTGGCTGAGCCTGTTGCCGACCGTCTTGTTGGCGCTGAGCGGCGGGCTGTACCTGGCATGGCGCAGCGCGCGGCGGGTTGCGGTGATCGAGAACACGCTGGAAGATCTGACAACCGGCAACTTGTCGGCGCGCACCCATCCCCTGCCCGGCTGGCCCGACGACCTGAGCAGCATCGCGGACAAGGTGGACCGCATGGCCAGCGCGCAGGAAAATTCGGTTGCCGCCCTGCGCCAGGTATCGGCCGATATCGCCCATGACCTGAAAACGCCCATTCAGCGGGTATCGGTACATCTGGATGAACTGGGGCAAAGCGAAACGCTTTCGGATGAGGACCGCGAGCTGGCCCAGCAGGCCAGTCAGGAAATCGACGGCGTCGTGTCCATCTTTCAATCCCTTTTGCAGATCGCGCAGATCGAATCCGGATCGCCGAAAACGCGGTTCGCACCTGTTGATCTGTGCGATCTGGCCAAGACCTTTGGCGAGATTTACGAACCGGCCGCGCAGGAAGTTGGCCGCAGCCTGAGTGTGGACACGCCGGACGCCCCCGTGATGGTTACTGGTGACCGCGACCTGCTGGGGCAGGTTCTGGCCAACCTGATCGAAAACGCGCTTAGGCATACGCAGCCAGGCACGGCGATCACGGTGCGCGCGGGCACCGAATATGGACGCCCCTGCCTGAGCGTCGCGGACACCGGGCCGGGCATCCCCGAGGTCGAGCGCGAAAACGTGCTCCAGCGACTCTATCGGTTGGAGCGCAGCCGTACCACACCGGGCAGCGGTCTGGGCCTGAGCCTTGTGTCCGTCATCGCCGCGCTGCACGGCGCGTCAGTCGAGTTGTCGGACAACGCTCCGGGGCTGGTTGTTGCCTTGCGTTTCAGCTGAGGTGCAGGTTCGCACCCGATCCCTTTTACGCGCGCCAAGCTTCGCGTAATTGGCCGGGCAAACCTAAGGTTGCAGGTGCCTTGGAACTGGTCTCTGCGCAGCAAAAGCACAGTGCCGGACCTGCGAGAAAAACGACTCTGGCAGCAGCGGGATCGAAACTGTATTCTCTTTCAAATTGCAAAGGGAGACGCCTTGGAACATGGCTTGCGCAACACCCCCAAGCAACTGTTGCAAGGACTGAACCGTTGAGAAAAAGAACACCCAGCACAGAAGACGGCAAGACAAATGCCGCGGTGGGCAGTGACCGGCAATTCATCACATCGCTGCATCGCGGGCTTGAGGTGCTACGCGCCTTCCGCCCGGATGACCGCAGCGGGCTGAGCAATCGGGATCTGGCCGAACGGACGGGCCTGCCCAATTCCACCGTATCGCGGCTGACCTTCACATTGCTGCAGACCGGGTTCCTGTCTTACGACAACGATACAGGACGATATCGCATGGGTGTCCCCGTGCTCAGCCTTGGCTACGCCTGCCTGAGCGGCATGCCGATCCGCGAGGCGGCCCAGGGTTATATGCAGGATCTGGCCGATTACTGCGGCGAAGGAACGATGGTGGCCCTTGGCGGGCGCGATGCGCGCACGATGATCTATTTGGCCTGCGCCAAGTCGCGCAGCAGCGTGATATCGCTGCAACTGGGGGTCGGGTCGCGGATTTCGCTGGCGCGCTCGGCCATGGGGCGCGCCTATCTGGCCGCCGTGCCCGAGGACGAGCGCCGCGAATTGCTCGATGATCTCAGGCAGCATTATGACGCGGATCTGTGGACCAGCCTTCTGGCCGGGATCGAAGATGCCAAGGCGCAGATCGCCGAGCGCGGGTTTTACGCCAATTACGGAGAATGGCGCCCCGGCGTGCATTCGATCGCCGTGCCGTTCCAGTCGCAGCAAAGCAACGCGCCGCTTCTGGCATTCAACCTTGGTGGTCCTTCAAATTTCCTGCCCAAGGAAAAGATGGAAGGCGATTTTGGCCCCCGGCTGGTCGAACTGGCCGAAACACTGAGTCAGCGGGCGATTTCCTTTACCTGACCCCAAAAGACCCAACGGCATGGGTTGCGCCCCGGACCGGGGCCAAGTGATATGCACACAGGGCGGCGGTCTATTTGAAAACCGCCGGAACAGGAGGAACACACATTGTCCATGCCCAAGGCTTTTGCGAACCTGCGGATCCCGGTGATCGGAAGCCCGCTTTTCATCATTTCAAATCCCGATCTGGTCATCGCCCAGTGCAAGGCCGGTATCGTCGGATCATTTCCGGCGCTGAACGCACGCGAGGCGGACGGCGAACCGATTGAACTGGAACGCTGGCTGACCCGGATCACCGAAGAGCTGGACCGCTACAATCAGGCCAACCCCGACACCCCGGCCGCGCCCTATGCAGTAAACCAGATCGTTCACAGATCGAACGAGCGCCTTGAACGCGACGTCGAGATTTGCGCCAGGTTCAAGGTTCCTGTCTGGATCACATCGCTGGGCGCGCAAACTTGGGTGAATGATGCGGCCCATTCCTGTGGCGGGCTTACTTTTCATGACGTGATCAACAACCGCTTTGCCAAGAAAGCCATCGAAAAGGGCGCCGACGGTCTGATCGCGGTTGCGGCCGGGGCCGGTGGACATGCCGGGGCCCTGTCGCCGATGGCCCTGATCCAGGAAATCCGCGAATGGTACGAAGGTCCGGTGTTCCTGTCCGGCTCCATCGCCAAGGGCGACAGCATTCTTGCGGCACAGGCCATGGGCGCGGATGGCGGATATATCGGGTCAGCCTTCATCGCAACGCAAGAGGCCAACGCGACCGAGCGTTACAAGGACATGATCGTCGAAAGCGGCGCCAGCGACATCGTCTATTCCGACCTCTTTACCGGTGTCTGGGGCAACTATCTGAAACCGTCCATCGCGGCGGCGGGGATGGACCCTGACAATCTGGAACGCTCAGATCCGTCGAACATGGACTTCAGCGCGGGTCGTTCGAAACCAAAAAGCTGGAAGGAAATCTGGGGATCGGGCCAGGGCATCGGCGCGGTGGACAGGGTTGTTCCGGCAGCCGAACTGGTCGATCGGCTGGCCGCTGAATATGACGCGGCCCAGACGCGCCTGGCCAAGACACTGGGCTGGACCCGCTGAAACGGACATCGGGGGCGGATAACGGCCGCCCCCGGGGCTTTCTCACCCGTCCACGGCTTCGCGCGCGGCCTCTTCGGCCCTGAGCGCCTTGCGGTCCGGTTTGCCGACGGGCGTGTGTGGCAATTCACTGCGAAATTCCAGATAGCGCGGGATTTCATGGCGGCCCAGCTTATCCTCCAGAAAATCCTTCAGCTCCTCCAGCGTGAATTCCGACGCGCCGCTGTTCAGGACGACGAACACCTTGGCGCTTTCGCCGCGATAGCTGTCGGGCACACCGATGGCCATCGCCTCGGACACGTTTGGGTGCAGGTGCACGGCGTTTTCAATGACCAGCGGATAAACGTTGAACCCGCTCGACAGGATCATGTCCTTCTTTCGGTCCACAAGGTAAAAGTACCCGTCTTCGTCCATGTATCCGATGTCCCCCGTCAGAAACCAACCCTCGCAAAAGGCGGCCTTGGTCTCCTCGGGTTTGTTCCAGTATTCTTGGGTGACGTTCGGCCCCATGATGGCGATTTCGCCCGACTCGCCGGGGGCAAGCGTTCTGGTCGGGGCGTCCACATCGACGATCTTCATGTCTAGTCCCGGCAACGGCAGACCGATTGTGCCCAGCTTTTCATCCGGCATGCCGCGCGGCACATGTGTGCCTGCCGGCGATGTTTCGGTCATCCCCCATCCGCCGCGCAGTTTCTGGCCAGTCAGCTGTTTCACACGGTTATAGACCTCGACCGGCAAAGGCGCCCCGCCCGAGGCAATATAGAGCAGCGAGCTGAGATCACGTTTCTCGATTTCGGGCACTTGCAGCAGGGCGATCCATGTTGTCGGCACGCCGCCGAAGGCATTGATCTTCTTTTCTTCGATCTCTTTCACGGCCTGCACCGGGTCATAGCGCAAGCGGATATGCAGCGTGCCGCCCTCGTGTGTGCGTTTCAGCAGCCCGGTGGTCAGGCCCATGATGTGAAACAGCGGTGAATAGACCAACCCGGAACTGCCCGGGGCCGAAGCCGGATCTTCCTTTGTCTCTTCGTGATACATCTGCACCGCGGAACATAGGTTGTGATGGGTCAGCACCGCCGCCTTGGGCACGCCGGTCGTGCCCCCGGTATATTGCAGCAGCGCCATATCCTGCGGCGTGACCGGCACCGGATCATAGGGCGCGCCCTCATGCCCGGCCCAGAAATCATCAATACCGATGGCCCCGGGCAAAACCGGGCAATCCCGCCCCTGCGCCGACACTGGATCGGGGCACTGAACCAGCGGGGGGATTTCGTCGTTAGCCAGAAGCGACTGGAAATGATGGGCAAATTCCGGGGTTGTCAGGCTGATCACCAGTTTGGCGCCGCTATCGTGCAGCTTGTGCGCGATTTCGCGGTCTGCATCCAACGGGCTGAGATGGGTCACCGCTGCCCCAGACGCGATGATCCCGAAGAAAAAGATCGGATGCCAAGGACAGTTCGGCAGATGCAGGGCGACCCTGTCGCCTTTCTGAATACCCCGCGCCCTGAGCGCCGACGCCACCCGCGCCGCCAGCGCGCGCATCTCGCCGTAGGTATAAGACTTGCCGTAATATTCGATCAGCACCTTGTCGGTGTAGGTGTTGAACGCATCGGCCATCATGGCCGTCCACGTTGTTGCGGCCGGTTCGAAATCCGCCCTGACACCACTGAGGTACTGTTTGTGCCAGGGGCGTGACCCCGGCTTAAGTGGCAGCGTCATTCTGCATCCTCCCGCTTGAAATCCCTTTTGCCGCAGTCGCCCTTCGGCACTGCCTGCGTCCTTGCCCGCAGGGTGATGACCCGTTGCTCCTCCATCGGCCCCTCCCCCCTTGGACGACCCTGCGGCCAATACCGCGATGCGGAACTTAGTTCCGCAGCCTGCCGAGAAGCTAGAAACTGTTGGGCAAACCTGCAACCCCAATGATGGCAGGACGGGCGCGGGATTGCCGGCAGCCCGTCAAAGTGGGTATCGGTTTCATGCTATCGGCTGGCGCCTCACGCCGAATGCGGCACAACCACGAGATGGTCGTCACGGTCCAGCAAAAGCTCGGGCGAGATGTGCCAATACTGGCCGACCAGCTGCTTTGAAATCACCGCTTCGGGGGTGTCCTGGCAGATCATCCGGTTATCGGCCAACAGCACGACCCGATCGCAAAACCGTGCCGCAAGGGTCAGGTCGTGCAATGCGGCAATCACGGCCGCCCCTGTCTCGCGGGCGTGGCGCTGCAGCGCTGCGAGCGCGGCAAGCTGGTGATGCAGGTCAAGGGCCGATGTCGGCTCATCCAAAGCCAATAACGCGCTGCCACGAAATATGCGCTGCACCAGAAGCACCCGTTGCTGCTGACCGCCCGACAACGCGCGCATTGATCGTGCCGACAGGTCGCCAAGGAAAAAACGCGCCAGCAGGTCCTGAGCGGCGGCAATGGCCCTTTGCGTGATGCGCCACCCCATTTCCTCGCGCCGGCCCAAAAGAACACAGTCCAGCACGCTGAGATCGGAGCGAACTTCGAAGGCTTGCGGCAGGAAACCGATGTCGCGACGACCGAGAGTCCGCCGGCCCTCACGGATGACGACCCTCTCCTGGCCGAGGCCTGCGATGGCGCGCAGCAATGTGGATTTGCCTGCGCCGTTCGGCCCGACAACGGCCGCGATCGAACCGCGAGGCAGTTCAATGTGCATGCCCTCCAGAACCTTGTGGCGGCCCCTGTGGAGCGGCGGGATTTCGAGGTCAAACATTCAGGCCTCCTTGTGATTGAGGATGACGACAGCAAGCATCGGAATGCCCGCAATGGCGGTCACAATGCCCACCGGAATCGCCGCGCCGGTTGAAAGCATCTTGGCCGCGACCGAAGCCGAACTCAGGATCAATGCACCCGTGATGGCGGACAGCGGCAGCGCATAGCGGTGGTCTTCTCCGACCACGGCCCGCGCGACATGGGGTGCGATCAGGCCGACAAAGCCAATCGTGCCCGTGAACGACACGGCGGCGGCGGTCAGCGCGGCGGTAAGAAGAAAAACCCGGCGACGCAGGGACGCCGTATCCAACCCGAGACTTTCGGCATTCGCCTCGCCCATCCGCAAGGTGGTCAGCGCCCAGGTGTCGCGCGCAATGAACGGCAGACACAGCGCGACGATGACGGCCGCAACTTGCACCGCGGTCCAATTGGCCTTGAGCAGAGAGCCAAACAGCCAGAACACGATCTGCTGGAGCACTTCCGGCGAGGCCAGAAACTGCACCAGGGACTGCAGGGACTGGAAAAAGAACAAGACCGCGATGCCTGCCAGAACCAACAACTCGGGCGCGGTGCCCTTGAGCCGGGCCACGGCCCAGACCATCGCGGTTGCGCAAAGCGTTGCGGCAAAGGCGGACAGCGGCGTGAGAAGCCAATCGGGCACCGGCAAGGCCATGGACGCGCCAAACATGATCGCAAGGGCCGCCCCGAACCCCGCAGCCGCCGAAAACCCCAGCGTAAAAGGCGAGGCAAGCGGGTTGGCAAGGATCGTCTGCATCATCAACCCCGCCAGACCAAGCGCCCCGCCGACAATAAGCGCAAGGAGTGTCTGAGGCAGCCGGATCTGGAACAGGATGGCAGCAGCCGCGCGATCGGCGCCCTGAGGCCCGTCGAGGAACGTCTGCCACAGTTTCGCCGGTGACATGCCGGACGGACCCGACATCAGGTCAATCATCGCCACCAGCGTAAGCAGGAGGAACGAAGCGGCAAGCGCCGCCCCCCGCCTTGCCGAGCGTTCCCGCCACGCGACCAGCGCGGCGGGTGTCTGCCCGGACACGATCATTTCAGCCGCGTGACAAACACGCCGTCTGCGCTGACCGGCATCCAGGTGTCGTAGTATTCGGCAAGTTCCGCCGCCGGATCGACATCGGCAAACGCATCAGGATAAAGCGCCTTGGCAATGGTTCGGGCATAGACAAAATCCGACAATGTGCGGTTGCCACCGTGGTAGATGCCATAAACCTGCTTGTCCTTGACCGCGGGCAGATCGGCCCAACCTGCACGGGTCATATAGGCCGCCATTTTCGGCTGTGCGTCCTCACCATTCTGACCAAATCCAAGGCGCACGGCTTCGGGCTTGTTCAACCACTCGGACCCTGCGAGCAGGATCACGTCGGGCTGTTGCGCGATCACATATTCAGGCGACAGCGGCCCCCAGTTTTCGACCTGTCCCCGGGCGATATTGTCCCCGCCGACCAGGTTGATGACACCGGCCCACATGCCGTTGCCGTACGAGTTGCCAATGGTTTTCGGGCCTTTCTGAGCCAGCTCGACATAGATTTTCTTGTTCGAGGGGCCAGCCTTTTGGACGCGGGCCAGCGTGTCTTCGGTTTTGGCCTGATACATCTGGGCAAGCTGTTCAGCGCGCTCAGGCTGTCCCATGACCGCCCCCAGAACACGCGTCGAAAGCAGGTGCTTTTCGAGGGTCTGCGCATTGTAGTTGAGCGCAACAACCTTGATCCCGGCGGCTTCCAGTTGCTTCACGCCCGGCTCTCCCAGCGCCGCGGTCTGCCAGCTTGACAGAATGGCGACCTCGGGGTTGGCGGCGATCAACGCTTCGGCCGACATGGTGTTGTCGTCGGCGTTGCCAAAATCCGGCAGGGTCTCAAGCGCCGGGAACCTGGCGGTGTAAACCGCCCATTGGCCCGGGCGCCAATCGGCCCACGGGGCGCGGGACAGCGCGACAATCTTGCCTGCTCCTTCTTCACCGGCGACAGCCAGATAGTCCTCGAAATAGAACCCCAGCGCGACGCGTTGCGGCACGTCCTCAAGGGTGACGGTGCGACCATCCAGGTCGGTCACGGTGATCTCGGCCAGGGCCGGAGACGTGGTGAACATCAGCGCGGCAAGCGCCGCGAATTTGGCGAATTTCATTCGTGTTTTCCTGTATATGAGTAGTCCCCCCGCAAAAGTGCGGGTGGTGATCGAGCGCATGATTTCAGGAGGCTGCGTGTGAGCGCACTGCCCTATCGGCGGGTCATCCGCAGGGGCACCTGAAACGAGCGGAAAGCGTGGCCGAGGCCCCACAGCTCTTCATTGTCCGGAAAAAAGTGGGGGCGCGCGTGGGTGCGACGGCGGCCACGCGCCTTGGACGTGGGAAGGCGCGGGCTGGAATTCGGGGACAAAGGCACTGAATTCCGCCGCACTGTAAAGGCCGCTTGCGACGTTCTGAACGGCGGCAAGGGACAGCGAAACCGCGAGGCATTCCGCCACCTCGGCTTGTTCCTCATGCGATGGTTCCTGATCACTGATGGACCCATCCGCCGCCATCCAGATTTCGCGCGGACCTTCGCCGGTACACAAAACCAACCGCGTCCCGTCCGCATCGACGGTCCGCATCATGCCCTCGGGAACGATCCCCGACAGGCACAGCGCCAGCAACAAGACAGCCGAACCCATGCGCCCGAAAGCGATCATGCCAGCGAAGCCGCGAGGCAAGAGCCGGATGTGGGACATGTTTGGCCGTCTCATCAAGTTACATTACCCGAGAGATTTAGGGGATGATTTGACCTGGCGCAATTCGATTGCAGAAATCGACCTGCGCAGGGCTGACATCGAGACAGGCGGCCTTGACCGGCATGCAGGTTAGTTTCACAAAAGGTTAAACTGTATGAGGTCGGATCATGCTGGCAAAAGGGATCACGCTGCGCGGGCTCGAAGTGTTCGAGGCACTCGCGAAAACCGGGGCGGTCGCCCAGGCGGCAACGCTGACCGGGCTGAGTCAGCCCGCCGTTTCCCAGCAACTGCGCAATCTGGAAACGGCGCTGGGCGCCGACCTGGTCGATCACGGGCGCCGCCCGATGCAGCTGACCCCGGCGGGGCGCAGTTTTCTGGCCCGGACCGAGGCGGTGCTGAGCGAATTGCGGCTGGCGCAGAGCGAACTGACGGTCATGGACCTGACGCATCTAAGCACGCTGAGCATCGGGTTGATCGACGATTTCGACGACGATCTGACGCCGCGGCTGGTGACGACGCTGGCCGAGAACATGACCCGCTGCCGGTTCAAGCTGATCACCGCACCCAGCCATGAGATCAGCGAGGCGATGCAGGCGCGCGAATTGCATATCGCGGTGGCCGCCAGCACCGGGCAATTGCGCGAAGGGATCATTGAATACCCGCTGGTGCGCGACCCATTCATTCTGGTTGCGCCGCGTGGCGTGGCCACGCCCGGCGAGGATATCATGGGCGCGTTGAGCGGCCTGCCGTTTCTGCGTTATGCCCGCGAACAGTTGATCAGCCAACAGGTCGAAGCGCATCTGGCGCGCCAGAAACTGCACCTCGAAGAGCGGTTCGAAATCGGCAGCCATCTGGCCCTGATGGCAATGGTCGCGCGGCGCATCGGCTGGTCGATCACGACACCGCTCGGGTACATGCGGGCGGTGCGGTTTCAGGATGAGATCGATGCTTTTGCCCTGCCCTTTGGCGCGTTTTCCCGCACAATTTCCCTGTTCGCCGCATCCGACTGGGCCGACCGGGTGCCGCGCGACGTGGCCCAGACCGTGCGCCGCCTTGTCCAGAGCCAGGTGATTGATCCGGGCCTGTCGCGGCTGCCATGGTTGGCGGGACAATGGCATGTGATTACCGAAGCAAGCGCCGAATGACGAAGCCTACACTCGGTTCCGTTTGACCCTGTGGCCAACGCACCTCTCCTCTGGCCATAGACACTTTCGGGAATGCAACGGGGAAACCGCGCGTTCGACTCGTCCCAGCCGAATAGCGCAGTTTCGGTTTTGCTTAATTTAGCGCCGCACGCAGCGGCCGTTCCCACATTAGGCAAGGGCCCGTTTCAGCCCCGCAGCGGCTGTTTCGATCAGGTCCAGCGCGCCATCGAAGTCACGGGTGTAATAGGGATCGGGCACATGGCTGGCCCCGGTGTCAGAGGCATAATCGGTGAACAGATGGACCGGGGTGTCGTTGCCGGTTGGGCGCAAGGTTTCGATGGCGGAAACGTTGTCGTCATCCATGGCGATGATCAGGTCAAACCGGCCAAAGTCGCCGGGCGTGAAGGTGCGTGCACGCAGGTCCGACAGGTCAATGCCACGCGCCTTGGCGGCCTGCTGCATGGGGCCATAAGGCGGCTCACCCAAGTGCCAGCCCGATGTACCGGCGCTGTCGGTTTCAATCTCGGGTGCGAGGGTGCGAAAGACGCCCTCGGCCGCCGGAGAGCGGCAGATGTTGCCAAGACAGACAAACAGAATTCTAATGGCCATGGGCTGCGCGCTCCTTTTCGGGCTTTACCCCGGGACATGGGCAAAAACGCGCGCCAGTGCCAGCGGAAAAACACGGACGGGGACCGGAACAGATGAGCAAGATCGTGATCCTGACCGGGGCCGGGGTGTCCGCCGAAAGCGGCATGGGCACGTTTCGCGATGAAGGCGGGTTGTGGTCGCAGCACCGGATTGAGGACGTGGCGACCCCAGAAGGTTTTGCGCGCAACCCGGCCCTGGTGCAGGCGTTTTACAACACGCGCCGCGTGGCCGCCGCCCGGGCCGAACCCAACGCGGCCCACGTGGCACTGGCGCGATTGCAGGCTGAATATCCGGGCGATGTGGTGATCGTCACACAGAATGTCGACAGCCTGCACGAGGCAGGTGGCACGCGTGACGTGATCCACATGCATGGCACGCTTGCCGGGGCGCTGTGTGCCGGTTGTGGACACCGCTGGCCCGCGCCCGAGGAGATGCAGGTGAAAGAACCCTGCCCGGCCTGTCGGCAACCGCTGGCGCGTCCGGACGTGGTCTGGTTCGGCGAGATGCCGTATCACATGGATCGCATCTATCAGCACTTGGCCAGTGCGGATGTGTTTGCCGCGATCGGCACGTCGGGTCAGGTGTATCCGGCGGCCTCATTCGTGCAGGAGGCCGCCAGTGCAGGGGCGCATACTGTCGAGCTGAATCTTGACCCGTCCGCGATGGTGTCGGAATTTGACGAAACCCGGACGGGTCCCGCCACCCGGGTCGTGCCCGGGTGGGTCGAGGACCTTTTGGCCGTCTGATCAGCTGTCGGTTTTGGGCATCTTGTGTGTCATGGGGGCGCCATGCATGGGCTTGCGCTCCAGATCGACGGGCACCTCGATCTCCACATCGCCTGCCTGTTCAAAGGTCAGGGTCACAGAAATCATCTCACCCTGCTTCAACCCTTCTTTCAGGCCAAGGAACATGACGTGGTCACCGCCGCGCTGCATGATGTGGGTGCCGCCCGCCGGAATGGCGATGCCGCCCTCGATCTCGGTCATCTGCATGACGCCGTTGGCATCCTGAATGTGGGTGTGCAGTTCAACACGCTCGGCAATTTCCGACCGGGCCGCGATCAGGCGATCATCCTGATCCGAATCGTTTTTCAGCATCATGAAGGCGGCGCCGGTCTTGGCGCTCATCATCGAACTGCGGGCGTAAGGGTCCATCACCTTGATGGCATCTTCGGCCATGGCCGCACCGGCCAGCATGAGAAAGGCGGTCGCCCCGAGAATATTGGTTTTGATAGACATGACTGTCTCCTGTCTTGCGATTTGTATCTGAATTTCAGTGGATTTTGGGATTCAGAGATCGCAAGGAGGCGCGCGGGCAATGGCGCGCGGGACATTCGGTTCGCTGGCCTGTGTTGTGACTGTGACAGGATCGATCCGCCCCGACAGTTCGGCCTTGCGCGCGATGGCAAGTACCGGGGCCACGTGGTCAAGCAGGGTCAGCGCGCAGTCCGGGCAATAGCGCGGCGGCGCGGTCGGCTGACCATCTTCGTCGACGAAAACCTGAACAGGCCCGGTGCCCGTGCACAGGATCATCTGGCCCGCCGGACCGGATGCACCACGGGCACTGGCCATGCTTTGCCCCGTGAGGATCAGCAGCAGGACCAGCAGCAACCGGGGTAATGTCAGAGCTACCTGTCGCATTCCGTTTTTCATATATGTGTTGCCACATCTGACGCAAGCGCAAACAGCCCCGCCGTTTCCGGCAGGGCTGTGTAAATCTTTACCACCTTGACCTGATCAGGCCGAAGCGGCCGCCTTGGCGATTGCTTTCTTGACCTTCAGCATATTGGCCGACAGTTCGTCGTCCTTGGCTTTGGCCAGAAAGGCGTCCAGACCACCGCGGTGATCAACGCTGCGCAGGGCGGATGCGGAAATCCGCATTTTGACGCCACGGCCCAGAGTTTCGGACTGCAGGGTCACATCGTTCAGGTTCGGCAAAAACCGGCGACGGGTTCTGTTCTTGGCATGGCTGACATTGTTGCCAGACATCGGGCCTTTTCCGGTCAATTCGCAAATGCGCGACATGGGATCATCCTTCGTCTCATCGGCAGGCGCTGCTGGCCCGTCCAAAACAAACGGGCACCGCCACTGGCCGCGCCCCGAAATTCGTCTGCTGCCTTTAGGGGGAATCGCACAAGGGGTCAAGGGGTTTCCCCCTTTTCGGCACCGTGATCGGGCCACCTTTGTCCCATGTCCCGGGGCAGCAGGGTTCAGATATCGCGCGCCAGCCGGGTGCGCAAGGCCGGCGGCAACAACCGGCGCAGCCAATATTTGCGCGCGACCTTTGCATAGGTGCGGTGGAACCAGCCCACCCGCGCCTGAAGATCAGGCGTCATGCGGGCAAATTCGCGGGCGCTGATCTGGATCGGCGGGCGTTGTTCGTACCCGCCGAAATCGCGGTACCAGGACCGGTGAAACGTCAGGTAGAGCAAGGGGCGTATCCGGTCGGACCGGTTGGCGATCCCGCGGTGCAGCACGCGCCCGTCGGTCAGCAGAACCGAGCCGACCCGCACCTCGGGGTCGATGCTGCCTGTTTTCAGCCCTTCCTCGGTCCCCGCCACGTGGTGGGTGCCCGGCCAGACGCGGGTGGACCCGGTTTCGGCATTGGCATCCACCAGCGGCACCAGCATGGTGATGGAATAGGGCGGCAGATCATGGTCGGCCTGATTGTCCTTGCCGAAGAGTTGTTTGGCGTCCCGATGCAGGAACTGATCCGGCGCCCCGGGAAACGAGGCGATGCCGCTGACGGTGGCGACGATGAAATCCTCGCCCAGCGCCCCGGACAACAGCGGTTTCAACAGCGGGTTGGCTAGCAATCCGGCATCGTTGATCGGTCCGGCGATGGGCAGGGTAAACAGCGGGCGTTTGTCCTGCTTGTTCGTGCGAGCCAGAAACGGCCTGGACGTTTCGCGGAACGCGGTGTCGAAATTTTGCATCTGTTCGGGCGAGAACAGGTTGTCGACCCGCAGGTATCCGTTCTGCGCAAACAGCCGTGCCGCCAGTTCGGCCTTGTCCGGGGTCAGCGCCCCGGCGCGGCGTTCATCGTCGGTGACGGCGATGCTCGAAACATCGTGTGATCCGACCTGAGCGGCCAGTTCTTCAATATGCTGCGCCAATGCCATGCAAATCCCTTCGCCCCGAACGGGACAAAAAATTCATTCTGAAACTGGGACATATCGAACAGCCTTGCCGGGAACCTGTCAACTGCCAAGCAGCGGTTACGAGCGTCCCAACTGGTCGAGAAACGCGCTGGCGGCGCTGGCCGGGCTGATGTCGCCCTGGGCCACCGCATCGCTCATCCGGCGCAGGTGCGCGCGGGCGTCTTGCGTTTCCAGCTGGGCCAGCAGGGCCTGTTGTACCTCTTGATGGAACCAATACCGCGCCTGATCCGCTCGTCGGGTGGCCCAGTGTCCGTTGTCCTTGCGCCATTGGCTCAGGAACTGCATTTCCTCCCAGGCCTCGGCAAGGCCGGTTTCCTGCACCGCCGAAACCATCATCGCCTTGGGGTATCCGGGCGGGTCCTGGGGCCGTTTGCGCAGCAGGCGCAGCGCACCGGCGTAATCGGCGCAGGTGCGCATGGCGGTGGGTTTCAGATCGCCATCTGCCTTGTTCACAAGGATCAGGTCGGCCATTTCCATGATACCGCGTTTGACGCCCTGCAGTTCATCGCCCCCCGCCGGTGCGAGAAGCAGCAGGAACAGGTCGGACATTTCCGCAACCACGGTTTCGGACTGGCCGACACCAACGGTTTCAATCAGCACCACGTCGAATCCTGCTGCCTCGCACAGGGCCACGGCCTCACGCGTGCGGCGGGCTACGCCGCCAAGGTGGGTCTGGCTGGGCGAGGGGCGGATAAACGCGTTGGGTTCGCGCGACAGACGGTCCATGCGGGTCTTGTCACCCAGAATCGACCCGCCCGACCGGGTGCTTGACGGATCGACCGCCAGAACCGCAACGCGCAGCCCCTTGGCAATCAGCATCATGCCGAAACTTTCGATGAAGGTGGATTTGCCCACCCCCGGCGTGCCCGACAGCCCGATGCGCAACGCGATGCGTCCCGAACGGGCGAGGTGATCGAGAAGCTGGGCCGCCTGTGCACGGTGATCTTCGCGCTGGCTTTCCACCAGCGTGATGGCGCGGGCCAGTGCCCGACGGTCGCCTGCCAGAATACGTTCGCCCAGATCGTTGATATCCATCGCCCTGCCCCACGTTTGCGCGCGATACATGCCGCAAGTGGCGCGCGAATGTCCAGACATTGGCGCGTGCGGATCGCTGGACGGCGGCGCGTGGTTTGGCGATAAGGCGGCGATGCACGACCGTTTGCCCATTGATGACGCCCTGCCCGACCTGATCGCCGCCCTGCGCGCCCGGGGCCGCGCGGTGCTGCAGGCGCCCCCCGGTGCCGGGAAAACCACGCGCGTCCCGCTGGCGATGCTCGAGGCGGGTCTGACCAAGGACCGCATCGTGATGCTCGAGCCGCGCCGTCTCGCCGCGCGGGCAGCGGCCGAGCGCATGGCGCAAACGCTGGGCGAAACCGTGGGTCAGACAGTGGGCTATCGCATTCGGGGCGAGGCGAAGGTATCCAAATCCACCCGGATCGAGGTTGTGACCGAGGGAATCCTGACCCGGATGATCCAGTCCGATGCTGACCTGCCCGGGGTCGGGGCGGTTCTGTTCGATGAATTCCACGAACGCTCGCTCAATGCCGATCTGGGGCTGGCCCTGTGTCTTGAGATCGCAGGCGCCTTGCGGGACGATCTGTTCCTTCTGGCGATGTCGGCCACGCTGGATGCCGGTCCGGTGGGCGATTTGATGCAGGCGCCTGTCATCACCTCCGAGGGGCGCAGTTACCCGGTTGAAACCCGCTGGCTGGACCGCCCCCTTCCGCCCAAGGCACGGCGGCAGGATGCGCTGGCCGATCTGGTGATCCGCGCCGAAAAGGAAACGCGCAAAGAAGGCGGCGGCATTCTGGTGTTTCTACCGGGTGAGGGTGAAATCCGGCAGGTTCAGGCGGTTCTGGAACGCTCCCTGCCCGACACCTGCGTGGTGCGCCCACTGTTCGGGGCGATGCCGTTCGAGGCCCAGCGCGCCGCGATTGCGCCGGTGTCGTCGGGGCGCAAGGTGGTACTGTCGACTTCGATTGCGGAAACCTCACTCACCATTCAGGACATTCGCGTCGTGGTCGATGGCGGGCAATCGCGGCGCGCGCGGTTTGATCCGGGATCGGGCATGTCGCGCCTTGTCACCGAACGTGTCACGCGCGCCGAGGCGACGCAGCGCCAAGGCCGTGGGGGGCGCGTGGCCGAAGGCGTGTGTTACAGGCTGTGGACCAAGGGCGAAGAGGGGGCTTTGGCCGCCTTTCCCCCGGCCGAGATCGAGGCGGCGGACCTGACCGGTCTGGCGCTGGAACTGGCGCTGTGGGGGGCGGCGGCGGGCGATCTGCCGTTCCTGACCCCGCCACCCGACGGCGCCATGGCCGAGGCACAGGCGTTGCTACGCATGCTGGGCGCGCTGGATACCCATGGCGGGTTGACGGCGCATGGCAAGGCGCTGGCCGACCTGCCCCTGCACCCGCGCCTAGCCCATATGCTGGTTCTGGCCGGGCCGGATGCCGCACCCCTGGCGGCGCTGATGGCCGAACGCGATCCGCTGCGCAATGCGCCCGCCGACGTGACGCTGCGCCTGCGCGCCCTGCGCGATCCACGCAGGGCTGAACGGGAACGGCCCAACAGCGTCAACCGCGGCGCGATCGAGCGGATCAAGGCCGAGGCCAAACGGCTGGAGCGGCAGGCCGGGGAACGCCCCGCCACGCCATTCAGCCCGGCAGCCATGGCCGCGCTTGCCTATCCCGACAGGGTCGGGCAGCGGCGCAAGGGCGATGCGGCGCGGTTCGTGCTCTCGGGGGGTAAGGGCGCGGTGATGCGCGATGACGACCCGCTTGCCGGTGCGCGCTATATCGTGGCGATTGATACGGACGGCAACCCGCGCGAAGCGCGTATCCGGTTGGCCGCACAGATTGGCGAGGGCGAAATCCGCGCGTTGTTCGCCGATCAGATCACCTGGCAGGACATCTGCGAATGGTCCCGGCGCGACCGCCGCGTGGTGGCGCGCAGGCAGGAACGGTTCGGTGCGCTGGTTCTGGAGGATCGCCTGTGGAAGAACGCGCCCGAGGACGCGGTTGCACGCGCCATGCTGGACGGGGTCCGCGATCTGGGCCTGCGCCTGACGCCCGCCGCCGCCCGGTTCGCCGCGCGGGTGGAACTGGCCCGCGCCGAAGGGGTGGACCTGCCGGATATGTCGCCGGACGGGTTGATGGCCAGCCTCGAAACATGGTTATTGCCGATGCTGGGGGCTGTGCGCAGTGCCGAGGACTGGAAACGGTTCAACCCGCTGGAAGCGTTGCGCGCCACACTGAGCTGGGACCAGATACAGCAGTTGGACACCCACGCGCCGGACAGTTTTGTCACCCCGCTGGGGCGCAAGATCCCGATTGAGTATTCCGAAGACGGGCCCGAAATCGCAGTCCGGCTGCAGGAAATGTTCGGCGTCACCCGCCATCCGACCAGCGGCGGTGTGCCGCTGAAGATCACGCTGTTGTCCCCCGCCCAGCGCCCGGTGCAGGTGACCCGCGATCTGCCGGGGTTCTGGGCCGGGTCATACGATGACGTGCGCAAGGACATGCGCGCCGCCTATCCCAAGCACCCCTGGCCCGAAGACCCCACCCAGGCCGACCCGACACTGAGGGCCAAGCCGCGGCGGTAGAGGCAAAATAACCACGCCAAGGGCAGCCTTGACGCGGAATGATGACTCTGGAAATGTCGATGTGGACCTGTCGCGGTTTGATGCCGCTCCTTTGATAGCATTTACTGCAACAAAGGAGACTGACTATGGGACTGAAACGAACGGACGAATTCCGAGCAGATGCGGTGCGTATCGCGCTGACCAGC
>NZ_JBTLRG010000005.1:5139-323008 GCF_054482635.1 Arenibacterium sp. CAU 1754 | reverse complement strand
CTCCCCCGACGCGCTCACCGGCCTCACCCTGCCCGCAAACGGCATGATCGCAGACCTCCACGGTACCGCAGACTACCGCGCGCACATCTGCAACGTCATGACAAAACGCGCCGTGGCCGCGGCACAATAAACCGGGGCCCACGTTCCGGACGGATACTTTCCTCCCCACCTCAGGCCCCGCTTTCGCGGGGCCATTTTTTGCAACTTATCGCGATTTGTCAGGCGGTTATCTTGCGAAGCTGACCATCTGCCTGAACCAAAAGAATTTCTCTCAGCCCCTCTAGCCGAGGCAGTGCGGCGCGTATGTCCTGCGCCTCCATCAGGCAGAAAGCGGTCGAGGCGGCATCCGCCAGCGCGGCGCTGTCGGCCTGGACGCTGACCGTGGACCAGAGCGGCGTGCCCTGCCCCTGTGGATCCAGGATATGGGACTGGTCCGCGCCTAGGTGCAAAGCCGCGGGGCTGGAGGTGGCGACGGCCTGATCGGAGAGCGTGATCTGGCGCACGAGACCATGCGCCGGATCAGCGATCCCGAGGGTCCAGCCCTGACCGATGGCGGCATATTCGCCAATATTGACAAGCACCTGACGCAATCCTGCCTGCCGCAGGCGGGTGGTGATGCGGTCGGTGACGTGACCCTGTGCAATGCCATTGAGAGTGAGGGCCTGACCGGCGGCCAGCTGCACCAGCTCCCCGCCAATCCGGACACGGGACCAGCCGACGGAGGCACCGGCCCCCGCGATGTCCCGCCCCTCGGCCAATGCGCGCCAGAGGGGTTGTACGGTGGGGTCGAACCGGCCGTCAGTGCCGTGGTGGACGCGGTCGCAGAGTTGCAGCAGGTCAACGAAGTCTTGCGGCGCCTTTGTCAACACGCCGTCGCGGTTGAGTTTCGACAAGAATGAGGCTGGAGCATACAGATTATACAGCGTTTCAGCCTGCCGAAGTTCGTTTTGTACAAGCCTGAGAGCAGCGCGCGCCTGACTTTCGGGGGCGTCGATGGTCAATGTCGCCTCGGCCCCCAGGGCATGACCGCGCCACCGCACAGGGGGGTTGGCCCCCGCCCCGGATCCCGTAACAGCAGCGGCGGCGGAGATGGTCAGAAAACGGCGTCGGGAAATCATGCGGCCACCTTTTTGCGGGTGCGTTCGCGCGCGGCCAGCACCAGCGGCACGCATTGGGCCGGATCGTCGTGGATCGTCACGCAATCAAGGCATTGGAAACATTCGTCATAGACGATCTTGCCGCTGGGTTTGATGGCCTTGTATTTGCATTTCACGCGGCAAAGCTGACAGGGTGATCCGCATTCGGCGCGTCTTTCGATCCAGTCGCGCCCCCGTAGCAGCCCGCCCAGCGCCATGAAGGCCCCCAGCGGGCAGACATAGCGGCAAAAGCCCTTGAACAGGAACAGGCCCATGCCCAGCCACAGACCGGCGTAGACGACGTAATACCACTCGCGCACGAAGAATACGGTGATGGCGGTCTTGAAGGGTTCGATCTCGGCTGCGGTATCGATGTGATCGGGGGCGATGAACACGGTCGCGACCAGCCCGCCCAGCGCAATGTATTTGACCCATTTCAGCCGCGCGTCCCAGCGGGCCGAGGGGTCGATCTGAGACAAGCGCAAACCTTTGCCAAGATGGTGGGCGAATTCCTGAAGCGCGCCAAAGGGACAGAGCCAGCCGCAGAACAGCCCCCGGCCCCAGAGCACGAACCCGAGGATCGTCACGCCCCAGATGGCAAGCGAAAACGGATCATAGACGAGATAGGCGAAACTTCCGCCCTCCCACAGGGTGCGGATCGTGCCCAGGACGGTCACGATGGACAATTGTCCCTGCCCCCACCAGCCGATGAACCCCAGGACTCCGGCCAGGATGGTAAGGCGGACGGGGGTAAAGGCGGCCATCCCGGCAAGGCGGTGCATGCCCAGCGACAAGGCCGCCAGCAGCGCAGTCAGCACGATGCCTAGAACGATCAGGTCGCCCTTGCGATTGCGCAGCGCCTCGCGCCAGGGTGGCAGGGATTCCACCTTGCCGGGCTGAATGAAGAACCGGGGCGCGGCCTGATAGGTGGCGGACAGTTCGATGCTGCCGGATTCGGGTTGGAACATCCCGTGTTCCCGCACGGCGGCGACGTTTAACTGCCATTCGCGCAGCGGGTTGAACCCAAGGCGGCGGTCGGTGCGCAGGATCATGGCGGTACCCTCGGGCACCTCGGGGCGCAATTCGACCAGCAGATCGGCGTCGCGCAGGGCCACGGGCAGCCCGTCCTGCTCCGCCGAAATCCAGTCGGGCGCGGTGTTGCGCACAAAGGCATCGCTGACCAGACCGTGACGCGCGGTTTCGATCAGCAGGATGGGTTCGTCGGTGGTGGAAATCTGCATGAACTGTTGCAGTTCTTCGAGCGTGTCATCATCCAGAACCGCGCGGGCAACCGACTGCGGGCCAAGGTCCACTATCCACAGATCGAGGTAGAGGCCACCAGGATCATCGCGCGCCTCGGGGTCGTCATCGGCCCAGAGGGTTCCGACAAAGGCGGCGTCGATTTCGCCGTTGGTGACGGTTTTGCGCACGGCAAGGCCCTGCTTGATCAGGTCCTCCCAAGTAAGTGTTTCATCGTAATCGGGCGAAGGATAGGCCGGTGGGCTGGTTTGAATGCCCTGCATCTTTTCGCGCGCCACGGCCAGTGCCGCCCCCATAACCGATTCATGGGCGATACGGACCGATGCGGTCGCCTTGGTCACCCCATCGAGATAGACCAGCGACGATCCTTCGCCCGCGTCGCCATAGGGCGTTCCGACCACGATCGAGGACGAAATGGAATGGCCGCGGTATTGTTCGAAAAACTTGTGAAACGGGGCCTCGCCCAGACCGGAGACAAAGATGGGTTCGTTGTGATTGACCAGTTTCACGTCCAGAAACCGTCCCTCCAGATCAAGGGTGACCAGCACGTTTATCGCCGCCCCGGAAAACCCCGGCAATGGAGCCAGCGGTTCGGTTTCAAACACATACCCCGCCGCTGCGCCGCCAGAGTTCTGCAACTGGTACACGCCATTGCCACCCAGCCGCTTTCCCAGTGAAAACGGAGGCGCCACCAGTTCGGCAATCTGGTCACGGTTCAGTGTTTCGGCCTGCCCCGGAAAGGGATTGAAAACACAAGCCCACAGGGCAAGGATAAGAAAAACAAGTCTGCGCATTGGCCGGATGGTAGGAGGTTTGCGCGGGTGTCGCACATCCGACCAAGGTAGCAGACGGACAGCCCCCTTGCGGGTGCCCAAAAGTGCCTGAAACATTGATCCTTGTCATATGGGGATCGCGGATAAGAACATAGTGTTCAAATCGACGTGTTCGCGAACGAACCTTAGTGGAGAACAAGATGCCAGACACGATCGGACCCGAGCCTTTGCAGCCAGCTCAGCTGTGTTCGCCAATTTCCGCCAAGGATTTCGGGTTTGAGACCACCGCGTCGCTGCCGGAATTCAAGGGCTGGCTGGGGCAGGATCGCGCCGTGGATGCGATCCGGATGGGGGCCGCGATTGGGCACAGTGATTTTCACGTTTTCGTTCTGGGCACGCCGGGCAGCGGTCGCCACTCGGTTGCGCGGTCGATCCTGTCCGAGAACGCCGCCAAAAAAGAGCCGGCAAGTGACTGGGTCTATGTGAATAACTTTGACGCCCCGCACAAACCGTGCGCCATAAGGCTGCCCGCCGGGGTGGCAACCCTGTTCCGCAAGGCGATGGAGGGGCTGATCGACGAACTGGCCAATGACATCCCTGCCCTGTTCGAATCCGAGGATTACCAGACGCGCCGACGCGCCATCGATCAGGTTTTCGCAGACGAGCATGAGGCCGCGATGGGCGAGGTGTTCGAACAGGCCCAGAAAAGCAACGTCGCCATCCTGCGCACCCCGATGGGGTTCACCTTTGCCGGGATCCGCGATGGGGAAGTTCTGAAAAAGGAACAATACGAAGCCCTGACCGAAGCAGAGCGCAAAGAACTGGAAGCCGCGATGCAGGCCACCCAGAAAAGCCTGTCCGAACTTTTGAAATCGGTCCCCGGCCGCGAAAAGGAACATCGCCGCCAGATCGAGGAACTGAACTATGAACTGGCCAGCGGCGGTGTGGACGAAGCAATCGGCACCGTGAAAGCCGCCTTTCCCGATCTCGAGGATGTGCAGGCCTATCTTGAGATTGTCCGCAAGGATCTGATCGAGAACGCCGAACTGTTCCTGCTACAGGCCGATGGGGCCGAGGCCGGGCCGTTCCCTGTGGCGACCAGCAAACACTATGAACTGCCGCAATTTCAGCGCTACGCGGTCAACGTGATGGTCGCCTATGACGAGCACGAAAAAGGCGCCCCGGTGGTGGAAGAAGATCTGCCGATCCTATCCAACCTGATCGGCCGGGTGGAATATGCCTCGGAAATGGGCGCGCTGGTGACCAATTTCACCATGATCAAACCAGGTGCGCTGCATCGGGCCAATGGCGGGTATCTCATCCTGGACGTGCGTCAGGTTCTGACCGAGCCGATGGCCTGGGACGCGCTGAAACGGTGCCTGCGGACCAAGGCGATTTCCATCTATTCGCCCGGCGAGCGGCTGAGCCTGATTTCGACCGTGTCGCTGGATCCGGACCCGGTGCCGCTGGACCTGCGGGTGGTTCTGATCGGGGAGCGGCTGCATTATTACCTACTGTCCGCGCTGGACCCCGATTTCCAGCATCTGTTCAAGCTGGAGGCCGATTTCAACGACCATCTGACGCTGGGCGACGGGTCCGCCAAGGGATATGCACAGATGATCGCGACGGTGGCGCGTAACGCCGGGCTGCGCGCAATGGACAGCGCCGCAATGGAGTCGCTGTTTCACGAAAGCGTGCGCATGACTGGCGATGGCGAACGACTGAGCCTGAATGTCGACCGGTTGTCGGATATCCTGCGCGAGGCGGATTTCTGGGCCGAAGACCGCAAGAGCGACGTGATGGGCGCCGCGGATGTGGATCGCGCGATTTCCGAGCGCGAACGCCGCGCCAGCCGTGTCCGCGAACTGGGTCAGGAGGCGATAACCCGCGACAAGATCCTGATTGATACGGAAGGGGAGCGGGTCGGACAGATCAACGCGCTGACGGTGCTTCAGGTCGGCGGCTACATGTTTGGCCGCCCGTCGCGCCTGACCGCGCGCACGCGCCCCGGATCGGGCAAGGTGATCGATATTGAGCGTGAGATCGAACTGGGCGGGCCGATCCATTCCAAGGGGATGCTGATCCTGCAGGGGTATCTCGCCGCGACCTATGCCACTGCTGCGCCGATGTCGCTGTGGGCGAGCCTTGTGTTCGAACAAAGCTATGGCGGGGTGGATGGCGACAGCGCCTCGGCCGCCGAGCTGATTTCGCTGATTTCGTCGCTCGCAGAAGTGCCGATCGACCAGTCGCTGGCGATCACCGGATCGGTGAACCAGTTCGGTGACATTCAGGCCATCGGCGGGGCCAGTCAGAAGATCGAAGGCTTCTTCGACGTCTGCGAAGCCCGCGGTCTGACCGGGCGGCAGGGGGTTCTGATCCCGGCGGCCAACATTCGCAACCTGTCGCTGCGCAAGCGGGTGATCGATGCGGTCGAACAGGGAAAATTCCGGATCATCCCGATGCGCCGGATCGAGGACGGGATCGAGGTTCTGACCGGTCAGGCAGCAGGCGTGCGTGGGGCCGATGGCCAGTTTCCCGCTGGCAGCGTCAACCGCAAGGTCGAGAACAAGCTGAATGGCTTTGCCGAAATTCGCAAATCCTTTGGCAAGGGCAACAACGCCAACGGAGACAAGAAATGACGGCGCCCACACAGTCCACCCGCACCCGCGTGATCCTGGGGGCCACTTGTTTTGCCGATGCGCAATCGGCGCTGAGCCTTGCCGTCGAGCTGGCCAAGCAGATGAATGCCGAATTGCACGGGCTGCTGGTACAGGACGAGGCGATTGCGGATGCGATGACCAATCCGCAGGCTCTGGCGATTTCGTTTTCCGGCGCGCGGTCCGTGAGCCTCAACCCCGCATCGATGCTGGCCGCGTTTCGCGCCGATGCGCGCCAGTTCGAGGCGCAGTTGCTGCGCTGCGCCAAGGCCGCCGCTTTGGGGTCCGCGTTCCGCGCAACCGAAGGGCGGCTGACCCATGTGGTGGAACAGACGGCCGCAGCGGGCGATCTGATTGTCTTTGGCTATCGGCGCACCATACGCGATGGCGGCGATCTGGTCTTGATCCTGGGGGACGACGGCATCGTGAAGAGCCCTGCCCGTATCGGCGCGGCCCTCAGCCGGAGGCTGGGAAAATCGCTGAGCGTTTTCGTGCGCGAAGGCCACGAGGCCGAGGCGCGAAACCGCCTTGCCGAATACGGCCTGAGCGCACCGCAAATCATTGGATACACCGGGACCGGGGCGCTGTTGTCCGCGCTGGACCGGATGGCCCCTGCCGCGGTCATCGCGGCCATGGATCAGCCCGATCTGCCCCCTGTCGCTCGATTGGTGGATGTTGCACGCTGCCCCGTGATCCTGACCCGGTCCGCCGCGTCCGGAGGGGACGACAGTTGAGCCATATCGATGGTCGCTCCCCGGGTAAAACCCAGTCTGGCGCAAAGGAATAGCTATGTCCGAAACGGTGTTCAGAACCGAAGGGGTGACCAAGGTCTATGACACCGGTGAACTGAAGGTTCACGCGCTGGCCGGTGTCGATCTTGAACTTTACGCGGGCGAACTGGCCGTGTTGCTGGGTCCGTCGGGCAGCGGCAAATCCACCCTTTTGAACATTCTCGGCGGGCTGGATCATCCGACGGATGGGCGCGTGTGGTTCCGCGATCTGGAACTGACCCAGCTGAATGACCGGGGGTTGACCCGGTACCGGCGCGACCATGTCGGGTTCGTGTTCCAGTTCTATAATCTGGTGCCCAGCCTGACAGCACGCGAAAACGTGCAGCTGGTCACGGATGTGGCGCGCAACCCGATGTCCCCGGAAGAGGCGCTGGACCAGGTGGGGCTGACCCCGCGGATGGATCATTTCCCGGCCGAAATGTCGGGGGGCGAGCAACAGCGCGTCGCCATCGCCCGTGCCATTGCCAAGCGTCCCGAGGTGTTGCTGTGCGACGAACCGACCGGCGCATTGGACAGCAAGACCGGCATTCAGGTTCTGCAGGCGCTGAAGGAGATCAATGACCGGCTGGGCACCACCACCGCCGTCATCACTCACAATGCGGCGATCCGCAAAATGGCCCATCGGGTGATCTGGTTTCAGGACGGAAAGATCAACAAGGTGGAAACCAATGACACGCGGCTTGCGCCTGCGGACATCAGCTGGTGAGGGGTGGCATGGACGCGCTGGACAAGAAACTGTTTCGTGACTTTCAGCGCCTCTGGCTTCAGGCGCTGGCCATCGCGATGGTTCTGGCGTGCGGCGTTGCGATCCTGCTGGCAACCTTTGGCATGTACGGGGCGCTTGAGGATACGCGCGACGCCTATTACGAGCGGAACCGCTTTGCCGACGTCTTTGCCCAGGCCAATCGTGTGCCCAACGGTGTGCTGCAGGAAATTCAGGCGCTGGATGGAGTGCGGGCTGCCGAAGCGCGGATCGTCAAACATGTGATCGTGGATATCCCCCATCGGCAGGAAACCGTGACCGGGAGGATACTGTCCCTTCCGGAAACAGGACAGCCCCGTCTGAACCTGCCGATTGTCCGCAAAGGCCGTTTGCCCGACCCCTTCGCCACCAACGAGGTTGCGGTCAACGAACCCTTTGCCATTGCCAACAGGTTGCAGATTGGGGACCGGTTTTCGGCCAACCTCGAGGGGCAGAAACGCGAGTTGACCCTGACCGGCATGCTGTTGTCGCCCGAGTTCATCTATACCATCGGGCCGGGCGCGATGATGCCCGACAACAAGACCTATGGCATTCTATGGATGCCGGAACGCACCATGGCGGCCGCATTCGACATGGTGGGGGCCTTTAACGATGTCACGGTGAAACTTGACCCGCGCACCAATGAACAGGCGATCATCCGGGCGCTAGACGATATTCTGGCCCCCTTTGGCGGGCTGGCCGCGCATGGGCGCGACACGCAGATTTCCCACAGTTTCGTCGATTCCGAAATCGCGCAGTTGCGCACGATGGCGATTGTCCTGCCACCGATCTTTTTCGGCATCACCGCCTTTCTTGTCAGCATGGTCATCGGCCGGATCATCGCGCTTGAGCGCAGCGAGATCGGGTTGCTCAAGGCGATCGGCTATTCCGATGTCGAGGTTTGCGTGCATTACCTGTTGCTGGCCGGCCTGATCGCGGTGGTCGGCACGATGATCGGATGGGGCGCGGGCACGTGGCTGTCTCGGGCGCTGGCCCGGCTATATGCGCAGTTCTTCGATTTCCCCTACCTGATCTACCGGGTGTCTTATGATGCCTACGCGATCTCGGCTGTTCTGGCGGTTCTGAGCGCGGCTGCCGGTGCCGCGCGCAGTGCCTTGCACGCCGCGCGCATGCCCCCCGCCGTGGCGATGTCGCCGCCGGTGCCGCCCCGGTTCAAGCGCACCTTCCTGGACCGGCTGATGACCGCGATGCATATCTCGCAGCTGATGCTGATGATCTTTCGCAGCCTGCTGCGCTGGCCGCTCCGGTCGGCCCTGACATCGCTGGGCCTGTCGCTTGCTGTTGCCATCCTTGTCGCGTCCAGCTTTTTCTCGGATTCGCTGGACAAGATCATGGACACGACGTTTCACCAGTCCAACCGGCAGGATGCGATGCTGATGTTTCAGCCCGACATCCCCGAAACCGCGCTGGAATCGGTGCGAAACCTGCCCGGCGTTCTCAAGGCCGAAGCGTTCCAGATGCAAAGCGCGGTGTTGCGCAACGGGCATCTGGAAAAGGACGTCGGCATCGATGCGCGCCGCCCCAGCAGCGATCTGGCGCGCGTGATCGACAATGACGGGCGCGTGGTGGTCCCCCCGGCAGACAGCATCGTTCTGTCAGAACGTCTTGCCGAGCATCTCGATGTCCGCCCCGGTGACATGATCGAGATTGAATTTCTGGGCGGGCGGAACGAGACGTTTTTCCTGCCGGTCGCAGGGATCGTGCCGCAATACGTGGGCCTGGGCGCCTACATGGATTATGAAACCCTGAACCGGCTGTTGCGGCAGGCGCCCCAAATCACCATTGCGAACCTTTTGCTGGATGACCAGCACCTGCCCGACTTGCACAGGACGCTGAAAGAAACCCCCAAACTGAGCGGGTTGATCATGCTGAGCGAAATGCGGCGCTCGTTTCAGGAAACGATCCGGGAAAACCTGATCATGACCACGACGATCTATGTGGTTGTGGCGGTGCTGATCACGGTTGGGGTGGCCTATAACGGGGCGCGCATTCAATTGTCGGAACGGGCGCGCGAACTGGCCAGCCTGCGGATCCTCGGGTTCACCCGGGGCGAGGTGTCGTTCATCCTGATGGGCGAATCCATGTTGCTGGCGATTTTGGCGCAGCCGCTGGGATGGGCGCTGGGGGCGCTGATCGCAGCCGTATTGTCAGAGGCGTCAACCAGTGATCTTTATTCGGTACCTCTGGTTCTGAAACCGTCCAGCTTTGCCTGGGCCAGCCTGATCGTTCTGGGCTCGGCTCTGGCGTCGTCCCTGATCGTCAGGCGCCGTCTGGACCGGCTCGATCTTGTACAGGTTATGAAAACGCGGGAGTAACTGATGCACTTGAAAGCGCGAACAGTCTTTTTTGTCGGCCTTAGTGCGCTGGTTTTTGCCACGCTCGCCTTCGTGGCATTTCGCACCGATCCGATCCCCGTCGATCTCTATGAAATCGGGCACGGTCCGATGCAGGTGACGATCAATGCCGACGGCAAGACCCGCATCAGCGAGGTTTACGAGGTCGCCGCCCCCATCACCGGGATCGCGCAGCGGTCGCCGGTGCGTGTGGGCGATCCGGTTTTGGCCGATGAAACGGTTGTGGCGGTTGTCGAGCCGGCCTCCTCGAACCTGCTCGACGCGCGCACCCGCATCCAGGCCGAGGCCGCCGTGCGCGAGGCCGAGTCCGCCCTTTATGTGGCGCGCAGCCAGATGCGGCAGGTCGAAGAAGAGCTGGCCTATGCCGAAAGCCAATACACCCGCGTCAAATCTCTGGTTGAACGCGGTGTCACGGCACAAACCCAGCTGGAGGACGCCACGCAGCTTCTGGGGATCAAGCGGGCGGCTGAAACCGCAGCTATTTCGAACCTGGAAATGACCAAAAGCGCACTCGACAGGGCGCGTGCGGCACTGATCGAACCCTCGGTGGATCGCGATGCCGGGGGTGAATCCTGCTGCGTGCAGATCAAGGCGCCGGTCGACGGTCAGGTTCTGGACATCGACATGATCAGCGAACGCCCGGTCATGGCCGGGGCGCGGCTGTTGTCGATCGGTCAGCCCAACGATCTGGAGATCGTCGCCGACCTGTTGTCGAGCGATGCGGTGCGGCTGTCGCCCGGTGCGCGCGCCACGGTCGAACGCTGGGGCGGGAGCGAATTGCTTGAGGCGCGGGTTTCGAAGATCGAACCGGCCGCATACACCAAGGTGTCCGCCCTGGGGATTGAGGAACAGCGCGTCGATGTGGTGTTCGAACTGATCACCCCGGTCGAAGAGCGCGCGGAACTGGGCGACGGGTTTTCCGTGTTCCTGCGCATTGTCGAATGGGAAAGCGATGATGTGACCATGGTGCCGCTGAGCGCGGTGTTCCGCACCGGCAACGCCTGGGCCGTGTTCGTCGCCGAAGGCGATCTGGCGCGGCTGCGGCAGATCGAACTGGGTCGGCGCAATTCGACGGATGCACAGGTGTTGTCCGGGCTGACCGTGGGCGACAAAGTCATCACCCACCCGTCCGAAAACATCCGCGACGGCAGTAAGATCGTCGAACGCGGGACCGAGTGACGCGCGGCACCCTGTCTGGCAATTCGCGCTATGGATGGCTAAAACCACGGCAGGCACACTGCGAAACGGAATTCTGCCATGCACAATTTGCGGCATCTGATCCCTTGCTATGGGCGCCCTCCGGTTCGGGGCATGCGGCCATTTCCGGTGTCAGGCCACGGGTGCGCCGGGACCCTCGCAACAGATAATTTCAGGACCAGATCATGACGCCCTTCACATTCAACACTACGAAATCCCTTGTTTTTGAACCCGGCGCGGCGGCGCGGCTGGCCGAGGTGGCAGGCGCGCTTCTGGGACCTGTGTGCCTGTTCGTGACCGATCCGGGGTTGCGCGCGCTCGGGCTGTGCGATCCGGCGGTTGCGGCGCTGGAGTCGGCGGGACACACGGTTGCGGTGTTTGACAGCGTCGAGGCCGATCCGTCCCGCGTAACATTGATGCAGGCGGTTGAGGCAGGAAAATCGGCCGGGGCCACAGGGGTTGTCGGCTTTGGCGGCGGGTCCTCGCTGGATGTGGCCAAGCTGGCCGCGTTGTTGCTCGGCTCGGGCGAGGACCTCGACGAAGCATGGGGCGTGGCCCAGGCCAAGGGTCCGCGCCTGCCGCTGGTTCTGGTGCCGACCACAGCCGGGACCGGGTCCGAGGTAACGCCTGTGTCGATCATCACCGTGGGCGCCGAGGAAAAGCGCGGCGTGTCTTCGCCCGTGATCCTGCCCGATATCGCCATTTTGGATGCGGATCTGACCCTGGGCCTGCCTGCCGAGATTACCGCCGCCACCGGGGTCGATGCGATGGTGCATGCGATCGAGGCCTATGCGTCGAAAAACGCCAACAACAATCCGCTGTCCAGAATGCTGGCGCGCGAGGCCTTGCGCCTGTTGGGGGCCAATATCGAAACCGCCGTGTTCAATGGCCACGACAAGGCGGCACGCGGCGCGATGCTGCTGGGGTCGATGCTGGCCGGTCAGGCCTTTGCCAATTCGCCGGTGGCGGCGGTGCATGCGCTGGCCTATCCCATCGGGGGCACGTTTCATGTACCACACGGGCTTTCCAATGCGCTGGTCCTGCCGCATGTGCTGCGGTTCAACGCGCCCGAGGCAGCGCCGCTTTATGCCGAGATCGCGGCGGATGCCTTTCCGCATCTCGCGCAGGTCGAAGGCACTCAGGCCCGCTGTGCCGCCTTTATCGAGGCCCTGGCCGATCTGTCGTCGAGGCTGGGCATGCAGACCAAACTGCGCGAGATGGAGATTCCCAAGGAGGCTATTGGCAAGATGGCGTCGGATGCCATGTTGCAGACCCGCCTGTTGGTCAACAACCCCCGCGACGTGAGCGAACAAGACGCGTTCAACATCTATTCGGCAGCCTGGTAAATGGCGGACCGGCAGGCGCCCGGCACGCGGGCCGACTATGTTGATTTCTATCCCATCCAGACCCGGTGGATGGACAATGACATGTATGGCCACATGAACAATGTCGTCCATTATTCGCTGTTCGACACGGCCGTGAACGGCTGGCTGATCTCAAAAGGGCTGCTGGACCCGATGAACAGCACCTCCTACGGGCTGGTGGTGGAAACAGGGTGCCGGTATTTCGGCGAAATGGCGTTTCCCGATGTGGTCACGGCCGGGTTGCGGGTGGCCAAGTTGGGCGGCAGTTCAATCCGGTTCGAGGTTGGATTGTTCCGCAATGACGAGGACGCAGCCTCGGCCGAGGGGTTCTTCGTGCATGTCTATGTGGGGCGGGACACGCACCGCCCCGTTGCCATCGACGACACCCGCCGGGCGGCGTTCGAGGCGCTGATGCGGGGCTGATCCTATCAGTGTGGCGACGCCAGATCGGCCAGAATGGGACAGTCGGGCCGGTTGTCCCCGGCGCATTTGTGGACAAGGTCGGATAGGGTGACCCGCATTTCTTCGAGTTCTTTCAGCTTGCCCTCGATCCGCGCAAGGTGTTCTTGCGCGATGGCCTTGACCTCGGCGCTGGCGCGGCTGCGGTCTGCGTAAAGCGCCAAAAGGCCACGGCAGTCTTCGATCGAAAAGCCGAGTGATCTGGCACGGCCCAGAAAGGCCAGTTTATGCAGGTCGGTCTCGTCGAAGGCCCGATAGCCGTTTGCACCGCGTTTGGGCTCGATCAGGCCGATATCCTCGTAATAGCGGATGGTCTTGGCCGGCAGGCCAGAACGGCGGGACACGTCACCGATGTTCATAGTCTCAACTCCTGTGTTACGCGGCCTGAACGCTGGAGCGCACCCGGCGCAGGCGCAGCGCGTTGGTCAGAACAAAGACGCTGGACAAGGCCATGGCCCCGGCAGCCAGAACCGGTGAGAGCAGCAGGCCCGTGAGCGGATAAAGAAGCCCCGCGGCCACCGGGATGAGCGCCGTGTTGTAAGCAAAGGCCCAGAACAGGTTCTGCCGGATATTCTGCATCGTGCGGTGCGAAATTTCAAAGGCGCTGACCACGGCCAGAAGGTCACCGGACATGAGCACCACATCGCCCGCCTCAATCGCCACATCGGTGCCGGTGCCGATGGCGATGCCCACATCCGCCGCCGCCAATGCGGGGGCGTCGTTGATGCCGTCGCCGACAAAGGCAAGCGCCTGCCCCCCGGTTGCAAGCTGTTTCAGCGCGTCGACCTTGCCGTCGGGCAGAACCTCGCCCACGACATGATCGATGCCCAGTTCCTCGGCGATGACCTGCGCGGTGGCAGCATTGTCGCCGGTGATCATGGCCAGTTTCAGCCCCCGCGCCCTGAGTGCGGCAATCGCCTGCTTCGAGGTGGGTTTGATCGGATCCGACACGGCGATGACAGCGGCAATCTGACCGTCGATGGCCGCATAAAGCGGGGTCTTGCCCGCATCGGCCAGCCGCTTTCCGGTTGCGGCGAGGTCGCCCATGTCAACGCCTTCGCGCTGCATCAGCCGGTCGGCCCCGATCAGAACGGTTTGCCCGTTCACGCTGGCCGAGGCACCATAACCGGTGACCGAGGTGAAATCGCTTGCCTTGGGGGACGGCAGGTCTGCCGCCGCGCGCACCAGGGCCTGGGCGATGGGGTGTTCGGACTGGCGCTCGACCGCGGCGATCGCGGTCAGAACCGCGTCCCGGTCCAGACCGTCGGCCAGAACCATGTCGGTCAGTTCGGGGCGCCCCTGGGTCAGGGTGCCGGTCTTGTCAAAGGCGATGATATCGACCTGTTCCAACCGTTGCAGCGCATCGCCCTTGCGGAACAGAACGCCCATTTCCGCCGCCCGCCCGGTGCCCACCATGATCGACGTGGGTGTGGCCAACCCCATGGCACAGGGGCAGGCGATGATCAGGACAGACACCCCCGCGACAAGGGCAAAGCCCAGCGCGGGATCGGGGCCGATGATGAGCCAGATCACCACCGTCACAAAGGCCGTCGCCATGACAGCGGGCACGAACCACAGGGTGATGCGGTCCACCAGCCCCTGAATGGGCAGGCGCGCGGCCTGTGCGTCCTCGACCATCTGGATGATCCGGGCGAGCGTGGTATCCGCGCCGACGCGCGTGGCGCGGAATTGCAGGGCACCCTGCCCGTTGACGGTGCCGCCGGTGACCTCGGCGCCCTTGATCTTGGCCGCGGGAACGGGTTCTCCGGTGATCATGCTTTCATCCACCCAGCTTTCCCCGGTGGTGACGACGCCATCCACCGGGATGCGGTCGCCGGGGCGCACAAGAACCGTGTCGCCCCGCAGGATGTCGCTGGCATCGGTTTCGACAAAGTCGTCGCCGCGCAGCACCTGGGCCGTGGGCACGCGCAGGTCCAGAAGGGCGCGGATGGCCTGACCGGTGCGGCCCTTGGCGCGCGCCTCAAGCCAGCGGCCCAGCAGGATCAGAACGACGATGACCGCCGCCGCCTCGAAATAGACCGCGCGGGTGCCCTGGGGGAGGAGCGCGGGGAAGAACGTGGCCACGACCGAGAACAGATAGGCCGCGCCGCTGCCCATGGCGACAAGGCTGTTCATGTCTGGCGCACGGCGCGCCAGCGCTGCGACCCCTTGGGTAAAGAAATGCCGCCCCGGCCCGATCAGCACAAGCGAGGTCAGCACGAACTGGAATATCCAGCTGGATTGCTGGCCAATGGTCAGATGCACCCAGTGATGAAAGGCGGGGATCATGTGGCCGCCCATTTCAAGGATGAACAGCGGCAGGGCCAGCACCGCGGCGATCAGGGTCTTGCGGGCCAATGTGCGGGCCTCAGCATCCTTGCGCGCGCCCATGTCATCGCCCTGCCCCGCCTCGCGCAGCGTGGCGGGATAGCCGGCATTGGCTGCCGCCGCGATCAGATCGCCGGGGCGCACCTGACCGGCCAGAACGGTGACGCGGGCGGTTTCGGTGGCCAGGTTGACGGCCACCTCCGTCACCCCCGGTACGGCGGCAAGCGCCTTGTCCACGCGCCCCACGCAGGACGCACAGGACATGCCGGTGACGTTCAGGACGATATCCTGCGTGCGGGCCTTGTAGCCCGCGGTTTCAAGGGCCGTGACAGCCGCTTGCGGGTTGGGCGCATCGGCCCAGTGCAGCACGGCGGACTCAGCGGCCAGATTGACCGAGGCCTCGGCCACGCCGCTGACTGCGCCCAGCGCCTTTTGCACCCGCGCGGCGCATCCGCCGCAGTGCATACCCTCGATCTGAAGGGTGAGATGGGAACGTTCGGTCATTGTCAGTCGCCCGGAATGATGGCTTCCACGTGTACATAGGGCTTCCAGTTAGGGGAAGGTCAAGACGTGCGTGAAGCCGGTTGCCGATTATTCTGCAATCCGGCCCCTGAAACTCTTGCTGCGGGCGATCCCATGCCCGCCAGCCGCTTGACGCAAAGTTCTTTGCCAAGCCCCTTTCGCAGCGGCGAACAAGACTGTTAAGTTGTGAAGCAACGCATACCCTTGGGGAGGGGGACGGCCTCATGATCAAGTTTTCCGTTCTGGATCTGTCGCCCATTGTCGAAGGCGGGAACGCGGCACAGTCGCTGGCCAATACGCTGGATTTGGCGCGCCACGCCGAGGCGCTGGGGTTCACCCGCTATTGGCTGGCCGAACATCACAACATGCCCGGGATCGCCAGTGCGGCAACCTCGGTCGTGATCGGGCATGTGGCGGCGGGCACCTCGCGTATCCGGGTCGGATCGGGGGGTGTCATGCTGCCCAATCATTCGCCCCTGGTCATTGCCGAACAGTTCGGCACGCTGGCGACACTTTATGGCGACCGGATCGATCTGGGCCTTGGGCGCGCGCCGGGAACGGATGGCGGCACGGCCTATGCGCTGCGCCGCAACATGGGCGTGCAGGACAATTTTCCGCGGGATGTGGTCGAGTTGATGGGGCTTTTGGGCGATCCCACACCGGGCCAGCCGGTGCGCGCCATTCCCGGAGAGGGCACGCATGTGCCGGTCTATATTCTGGGGTCCAGCCTCTATGGCGCGGAACTGGCCGCGCAACTGGGCCTGCCCTATGCTTTTGCGTCGCATTTCGCACCTGCCGCGCTGGAACAGGCGACGGGTGTCTATCGAGATCACTTCAAACCCTCGGCGGTGCTGAAGCGGCCCTATTTCATGCTGGCGGTCAACGTGTTCGGGGCCGAGGACGATGCAACAGCGGTGCGGTTGAAATCGTCGATGCAACTGGGGTTTGCCCGGCTGCGCAGCGGACAGCCCGGCCCCCTGCCCGCGCCGGTCGATGACATTGCGGCCGCCGTAGATCCGGCGATGCTGCGCATGGTCAATCAGGCGCTGAGCGTTTCCGTGCAAGGCAATCAGGACAGCGTGCGCGCGGGGCTTGAGACGTTGATCGCGCGCCATGCCCCGGACGAAATCATTTTCAACGGCCAGATTCATGATCATGGGGCGCGCAAGCGGTCCTTTGAAATCGCGGCGGGGGCCATGAGCGAATTGAACGACCGCCAAGGGGCGGCAGAATAACCAAAGGGTATAAGAGATGACAAAACCTGCATTTGATCTGACGGGAAAGGTGGCCCTGGTCACGGGCGGCAATGGCGGCATCGGGCTGGGCATGGCCGATGCCATGGCCGCCGCCGGGGCAAATGTGGCGATCTGGGGCACCAATGCCGACAAGAACGCCGCCGCCGTGGAACAGCTGCGCGTGCACGGGGTCGAGGCCGAGGCCTTTGTCTGTGACGTGTCCAACCGCACGCAGGTGGATGCAATGATGGCCGCCACGCTGGAGCGGTTTGGCCGGGTGGATGGCTGTTATGCCAATGCGGGCGTCTCAGGGCGCGGCGCGCGGTCGTTCCTGGAGATCACGCCCGAGGAATGGACCCGCGTTTTGTCGGTGAACCTCGACGGGGTCTATCACACCTATCAGGCGGCGCTGCGCCACATGGTCGAGCGGGCCGAGGCCGGTGATCCGGGCGGGCGGCTGGTGGCGATGTCCAGCCTCGCGTCGATTTCGGGGGCCGCGCGCAGTGAACATTACGCCGCCTCGAAAGGCGCGCTGAATGCGATGACCTTTGCACTGGCGGTGGAATTTGCGCGCTATGGCATCACCGCGAATGCGATCCTGCCGGGGTGGATTGCCACCGACATGACCGAGAACGCCATGAATGATGAGAAATTCGCTCAGGCCGCAGGCAAGCGCATTCCGGCGCGGCGCTGGGGCAAGCCCGAAGATTTCGGCGGGATCGCGGCCTATCTTCTGAGCGATGCGTCCAGCTATCACACCGGGCAACTGTTGCAGATCGACGGTGGCTACTGGCGGTTCTGAACGCAGCATGGGCAAACCGTCCGGCCCGGGCTGAAAAGCCGGGCCGGACGCCGCTGGTTAAACCGCCACTTCGATCAGGAAAGGCCCTGGCGTTTCCAGACCGGTTTCAATCGCCTTGGTCAGATCGCCTGCCTCGTCCACGCGGCAGGATTCGACGCCCATGCCGCGGGCCATGGCGACCCAGTCAATGGTCGGGCGGTCCAGCGACAGCATGTCGATGGCACGCGGACCCGGGTTGCCGACGCCCACGTTGGTCAGTTCCCCGCGCAGGATCTGATAGCTGTTGTTGGCAAGGATCAGGATGGTAATATCCAGCCCCTCGCGCGCCATGGTCCAGAGCGATTGCGGCGTGTACATCGCGCTGCCATCCCCGGTCAGGGCCAGAACCTTGCGATCCGGGCAGGCAATCGCCGCGCCAATCGCCACCGGCAGGCTGTAGCCGATCGAGCCGCCGCAATTGTTCAGCCAGGTATGGCGCGGCGCGCCCTTGGTGGCGGGAAAGAACGCACGCCCGGTGGTGATGGATTCATCGACCACGATGGCGTGTTCTGGAATGGTCGCGGCCAGCGCCGCGGCGATGGTCTTGGCATCGGTCGGCCCGCTGGGCACCGGCGTGTCGATCCGATCGGCCACATGGGCCGGGGCGATATCGCGCGCGCCGAGTGTCTGGCACAGGGTTTCCAGCGCCTCGTCGAGATCCGCATGCCAGTTGGCCAGCTCGATGATCTCGGTGCCTTCGGCGGTCAGTACCGCGGGTTTGCCCGGATAGGCAAAGAACCCGATGGGCGCACGCGCGCCGACCAGAACGATCTTGCGGAACTTTTTCAGCACCTCAAGGGCGGCATCAATCGGATAGGGGACGCGGTTGACGATCACCCGTCCCGCCCCGCGTTCGCAACGCGCATTGGCCCATTCGGACAACAGCGCACAGCCGGTTTTTGCGGCGATCCTGCCCGCCAGTTCCAGGTTGCCGGAGGTCAGCGCCTCGCCCCCCAGCAGCAACAGGGTATCGGGACCGTCCAGCGCCTGCGCGGCCTGATCCAGTTTCTGACCGTCGATGACGGCGCGCGCGGGGGGCGGGTTTGCCTCGTGCACCGAACCGCCTTCGGTCCAGGCGGTATCGCTGGGCAGGATCAGGGTTGAGATATGGCCCGGCGCGGTCAGCGCCTCCTGCACCGCGCTGGCGCCATCGGCGCCAACATCCGCGGCGCTTTTGGAGGTGTGGACCCAATGGGACACCGGGCGTGCCAGCCCCTGAATGTCGGCCATCAGCGGCGCGTCCAGTTCCACGTGGGTTTCGGCATGTTCGCCGACAATGTTGACCACGCCCGAACCGGCCTTTTTCGCGTTGTGCAGGTTTGCAATCCCGTTGGCGAGGCCGGGGCCAAGATGCAGCAGGGTGCAGGCCGGTTTGCGTGCCATGCGGTAATACCCGTCCGCCGCCCCCGTGGCGACGCCCTCGAACAGGGCTAGGACCGATCGCATGCCCGCCACGTGATCAAGTGCTGCAACGAAATGCATTTCCGATGTGCCGGGGTTGGTGAAACAGGTGTCGACCCCGCTGGCGATCAGGCTGCGCACAAGGCTTTCGGCTCCGTTCATGACGTGGTTCCTTTTCGTGTTTCGCCCCGATCAGAGGCCGTATTTTCGTTTGATTGAAGCTATTTCCACAAGGGCCGCGTCCCGGCGTTGGACCAGTGTCGTTTCGTCCTGTGTCGCCAGTTCATCCTCGACGCCGCTGACGAGCATATCCTTGACCTGTTCGCTCAGCGCCGGGTGACCCAGTGAATGCCACCGGGCCTCTTGCGTTGGACCCAGATGGTCAAGGTAATGACGATACCCGCCCGCGCCCCCGCCCAGGTGATAGGTCAGGTGCGGCCCCATCAGGGCCCAGCGCATGCCCGGACCATAGGCGATGGCCTTGTCGATGTCTGCCACCTCGGCGATGCCTTCGGCGGCCAGGTGCACCGCCTCACGATAGAGCGCGGCCGTCAGGCGGTTGGCCAGATGGCCGGGCACCTCTTTCCTGACCCGGATCGGGACGCGGTTCATCGACAGATAGAACGCCTCGGCCCGGTCAA
This sequence comes from Arenibacterium sp. CAU 1754, assembly GCF_054482635.1. NCBI lineage: Bacteria > Pseudomonadati > Pseudomonadota > Alphaproteobacteria > Rhodobacterales > Paracoccaceae > Arenibacterium > Arenibacterium sp. CAU 1754. Next base: position 303,286 of record NZ_JBTLRG010000005.1, on the reverse strand, counting down.
CGGTTTCAGGCGTAGTCTGACGCCCGGCGACCAGTTCGACCATCGGAACCATATGGGGCGGGTTCATCGGATGGGCGACCAGGATACGGTCGGGATGATGCGCGCCGCTTTGAATGTCACTCGCCATGAGCGAGGAGGTGCTGGAGGCGATGACGACATCCGCGCCGATGATCTGTTCGACCTCACCGATCAGGGTGCGTTTGATGTCGATCCGGTCGGGGGCGTTTTCCTGCAGGAAGGTGACACCGGCCAATGCGGCCATGTCGGGGCTGACCTGTGCCTGTTTCGGGCTGTCCGATTTGGTCAGGCCAAGCGCCGACAGATGCGGCCAAGCCTCGGCCACGAAGGTTTGCACGGTGTCGGCCGCCCCTGGTTGCGGGTCCACAACAATGACATCGGCGCCATGGGCCAGAAACAGACTGGCCCAGCTCATCCCGATGAGACCGCCGCCCAGAATGCCGATTGCGCCCCCGCCCGTCATCAGGCGGTGTTTTCCCAGTAGGGCGCGCGCAATTCACGTTTCAGGATTTTCCCAATCGAACTGCGCGGCAGGTGATCGCGGATTTCCACGTCCGACAGGCGCTGGCTTTTGCCCAGGGTGGCATTGGCCCGGTCGCGAATGTCATCGCTGCTGCGGGTGGCCCCGTCGCGCAGCACCACCAGGCCCACCGGCGTTTCCCCCCAGGCATCGGACGGCACACCGATCACGGCGGCATCGGTCACATCCGGGTCGGCCAGCAGGACCAATTCCAGATCGTTGGCATAGATGTTCAGCCCGCCGGAGATGATCATGTCCTTCTTTCGGTCGGACAGGACAAGGAACCCGTCCTCGTCAAAACTGCCCATGTCGCCCGAGCGGAAATAGGCCCGCCCCCGGTCGTCGCGCCAGATGTAATCGGCCGTCAGATCGTCGCGACCGAAATACCCGGACATCATGGTCGGACTGCGCCCGACGATTTCGCCAACCGTGCCCTGCGGGACCTCGTTACCCTGCTCGTCAATCAGGCGGATATCGCAGTTCGGCGCGGGCTGGCCCACGGTATGCAGTTTGTCGGGGTGTTCATCGGCGATCAGAACGGTCACGCCGCCGCCCTCGGTCAGGCCATAGTATTCGGCTAGCTTGCCGGGAAAGCGTGCCAGCACGTCGGCCTTGACGTCCGCCCGCAGCGGCGCCGAGGTCGAGAATTTAACCCGCATGGAGCTGAGATCGAAGCTGTCGAAATCGGGCACGTCCATGATGCGTTTGTACTGAACGGGGACCAGCATCGTGTGGGTAATCCGTTCCTTTTGCACCAGTTCCAGATAAGCGTGCGCGTCGAATTTGGGCATCAGGACCACGGTCGATCCGCCCACCAGCGTGGGCAGGAACGCCACGATTGTCGTGTTTGAATAGAGCGGTGTCGAAAGCAGCGTCCGGGCGTTGTCGTCATAGCCGTTGGCGGTGACCCGATCCATCTGGGCGGCGCGCATGGCGTGACTGTGCACGATGCCCTTGGGCGTTCCGGTGGTGCCCGAGGAATAGATCAGGTTGAACGCATCGCCCATGTCGATCGGGATGTGCGGGTCAGAATCATCGGCGGCTGAGACAGCGGTTTCGTAATCCTCGAACGCCGGGTCCGCAAAATCGATCGCGAATTTCTGCAGGGTCAGGTCGGCCAGGAACGGATCGGTGAGGCCTTTGTATTGCTGCGCCAGGAAAATCGCCCGCGCCCCGCAATCCACCAGCATTTTCTGCAATGCATCGGGCGAGGCCATGGTCGAGAGCGGCGTCACACAGGCCCCGGCACGCAGGATGCCCATGAACAGTTCGCCGTAGGGGATCGAATTTGGGGACAGGATGGCGATATTGTCGCCCTTGCCGATCCCGCGCGCCAGCAGGGCATTGGCGACCTGATTGATACGGGCGTCAAACTGCGCCCAGCTAAGCCGTTGATCGCCACAGATCACGGCCTCTTTTTCAGGATCGATGCGGGCCGCCCGGCGCACCATGTCGACCACGGTTTGCGTCGGCGGGTTTTCGGGGAAAGGCGGATTGATTTCAATCATCTCACAACTTCGGTTAGCGTCTCATTTGCGCCGGACCTTATGGCACGCGTCGCGAAACGCAAGCAGGTCCGGGGGCGGGTCATCGGGCCAGCCCCTGCGAATGATCGCTGGCGTGATCCGAGGCGCCGACCTATGATCGTTAACAAAGCAACCCATGTGTCAAGGCCCCCCATGCAAACGGGATCATCGCCCCACCTGCTCGCTCAGCTCTGGCAGCGTCAGCCGCCGGTAGTAAGGGGCGCTGTTTTCATGGTAATTTCGACCATCGGCTTTGCCATCATGCATGCCAGCGTGCGCCATGTTTCGGCTGAATTGCACCCGTTGCAGATCGTGTTTTTCCGCAACCTGTTCGGGCTGGCCTTTCTGGTGCCGGTGCTGGCGCAGGGTGGATTTGCCCAGATGCGCACATCCCGGCCCGGCCTGCATGCGTTGCGCGGGCTGATCAACATCGCGGCAATGATGTTGTTCTTTACTTCGGTATCGATCACGCCGCTGGCCAAGGTCACGGCGCTCAGTTTTACCGCGCCTATCTTTGCCGCGGCGCTGAGCGTTCTGGTTCTGGGCGAAAAGTTCCGCATTCAACGCTGGGCCGCGATTGCGGCCGGGTTCATCGGCATGCTGATCATCCTGCGGCCCGGCCTTGCCACGGTCGAGCCGGGGGCGTTGATGGCCTTGTGCGCCGCAGCGCTTTGGGCGGTGGCGATGATCGTGATCAAGGTTCTGTCGCGCACCGATTCCAGCGTGGCCATCGTGGCGTGGATGGGCATTTTCCTGTGTTTCTTTTCCATCGGCCCGGCGATCTGGGTCTGGCAGGCGCCCAGCCTTGGCGCCTGGGGCTGGCTGGTATTCATCGGGTTCACCGGTTCGGTCGCGCAGGTGGCGCTGAGCCAGTCCCTGAAAGAGACCGACCCCACCGCCGTGTTACCCTTCGACTTTCTGAAACTGATCTGGACGTCGCTTCTGGCCGCGTATTTCTTTGCCGAAATCCCGGATCATTTCACCTTTATCGGGGCTGGCGTGATCTTTTCCGCCAGCCTCTATATCGCCCACCGTGAACGCAGGCGCAGCGCCGTTCAGGCAAAGGTGTAATCGCCGCCCTGTTCCAGCGCCCGCTGATAGGCCGGACGCGCGTGGATAGATTCGACGAATTTCGCCAGCTTGGGCAATTGCGCGCCGTGGCCCTGTTTGATGGCGATCTCGGCCGGAAAACTGAGCATGATGTCGACCGCCGACAGATCGTCCAGAACGAAGTGCCCCGAAGGGCGCAGCATTTGTTCCATATAGGCAAAGTGGCTGGCGAGTTGCTGCTGAATGCGCGGCTGCAACGGCGCTGCGGCATCGCCCAGGCGACCGGTATAGAGGGCCAGAAGGATCGGTGTCATCGCCGAGCCTTCGGCGAAATGCATCAGCTCGCTATGGGTGATGAAATTATCCGTATCCACCGCCGGGATCATATGGGGCCCGTGCCGCGCGCAGAGATATTCAACGATGGCACCGCTTTCAGTGATAATGCGGCCCTTGTCCTCGATCATCGGGGACTTACCCAGCGGATGCACCGCCAGCAGTTCGGGCGGGGCAAGGTTGGTCGTGGCGTCGCGCTGGTATTTTTTCAGCTCATAAGGAACGCCAAGTTCCTCAAGCAGCCAGAGAACACGCTGAGAGCGCGAGTTGTTCAGATGGTGGACGGTATACATTGGATCCCTTTCCCGATTGTTGGGGTCACAATGGGAAAGGGAATCGATCAAGGCAATGGGTCAGTGGACACAGTGACGTCAGATCACCTGTTCAAACAAGGCCCGGGTGTTGTCGACCGTCATGGCAACCGGGTTGCCGCCAACGCTCGGGTCCTCAAGCGCCATGGCGGTCAGATCGTCGATCCGGTCGTGCGTCACGCCCATTTCGCCAAGGGTTTTGGGAATGCCGAGTTGGGTGTTCAATTCGTTGACCCGGTCACAGAACCCATCAAACCCGCCCGAGATGCCCAGATAGGCGGCGGCCTGTTCGATCCGCTCTTCGATCTCGGGGCGATTGAAGGCGAGAACCGTCGACATGACCACGGCATTGGTGGTGCCGTGATGGGTGTTGAACACCGCCCCTACCGGATGGCTGAGCGCATGGATCGCGCCGAGCCCCTTTTGGAACGCGACCGCACCCATGGCGGCGGCGCTCATCATATGCGCGCGCGCCTCAAGGTCGGTGCCATCCGCATAGGCGCGTGGCAGATAGGTGTTGACCAGCCGCATCCCTTCCAGCGCGATGCCCTGGCTCATCGGATGGTAATGGGGTGAGCTGTAGGCCTCGAGACAATGGGCAAAGGCGTCCATTCCCGTGCCTGCGGTGATCATGGGTGGCATGCCGACGGTCAGTTCGGGATCGGAGATCACCACCGAGGGCAGCACCTTGGGATGAAAGATGATCTTTTTCACATGGGTCTGCGAATTGGTGATGACGCTAGCGCGCCCCACCTCGGACCCGGTGCCCGCTGTGGTCGGCACGGCGATGATGGGGGCGATCCCGTCAGGGTCTGCACGGGTCCACCAGTCGCCGACATCCTCGAAATCCCACACCGGGCGGGTCTGGCCCGCCATGAAGGCGACCATCTTGCCCAGATCGAGGCCCGAGCCGCCGCCAAAGGCGATCACCCCATCATGCCCTCCGTCGCGATAGACCTTGAGGCCCGCGTCAAGGTTCACCTCGGACGGGTTGGGATCGACAGCCGAAAACATCGCGCGGCCCAGCCCGGCGGCCTCCAGCAGATCCAGCGCGTTTTGCGTGATCGGCAGGTTGGCCAGCCCCTTGTCTGTCACCAAAAGCGGCTTTTTCATACCACAGGCCGCGCAGGCATCGGCCAGTTCGTTAATGCGCCCTGCCCCGAATTTTATTGCGGTCGGATAGGACCAGTTGCCTGTCAGGTTCATGTCGTCACCTTCTTGAGATGGTAGGATTTGGGCCGGGTCAGGTTGTGATACCCGAGTTGCGAAAGCGATCCGCCCTTGCCGGTCATCTTGCACCCGGTCCAGCACAGGGCGGGGTCAAGGTAATCGGCCCGGTTCATGAACACGGTGCCGGTTTCGATCTGTGCGCCCAAACGTTCGGCGCGGTCAATGTCATTGGTCCAGAGCGATGCGGTCAGGCCAAAATCGCTGTCATTCATCAGGGCCAGCGCCTCGTCGTCCGACGAGACCGGCATGATGCCGACCACCGGGCCAAAGCTTTCTTCGCGCATCACGCGCATGGCGCGGGTCACGTTGGTCAGAATTTGCGGTCCCAAATAGGCGCCCCCATCGTCCGCATCAAAGGGCGCGATATGGGCCCTGGCTCCGGCGGCGATCGCCTCGGCCGTCTGGCTGCGCACCAATTCGGCGAACCGTTCATGCGCCATGGGGCCAAGAGTGGTTTCGGGGTCCAGCGGGTTGCCCAGCTCATACCCCGAAACGATGTCGACCGCCTTTTGCACAAAGGCATCAAACAGGCTGTCGTGCACATAAATCCGTTCGATCCCGCAACAGCATTGGCCCGAGTTGAACATTGCCGCGTCAATCAGCGTATCGACGGCGGCGTCCAGATCGGCGTCCTCCATCACGTAGCCGGGATCCTTGCCGCCCAGTTCAAGGCCAAGGCCGGTAAAGGTGCCTGCGGCGGCGTGTTCAATCGCCTGCCCTGCCCCGACCGATCCGGTGAAATTCACGAAGCCGAAGCGTTTTGCCGCGATCAGTTGCGCGGTGGTGTCGTGATCCAGGAACAGGTTCTGAAACACGTCCCCGGGCACGCCTGCCTGGTGGAACGCACGCGCCATGCGTTCGCCTACCAGCAGGGTTTGGGTGGCATGTTTCAGCACCACGGCATTGCCCGCGATCAGGGCGGGTGCGACACCGTTGATGGCCGTCATGTAAGGGTAGTTCCACGGCGCTATGATCAGCACAACGCCAAAGGGTTCGCGTTTGATCACCCGGCGAAAGGTCGGGCTGTCTTCGATCGTAAGTTCACCCAGCGCAGTTTCGGCGATCTGGGCCATATACCCCGCGCGTTCGTTCACGCCGCCGAATTCCCCGCCATAGCGGATGGGGCGGCCCATCTGGTGGGCCAGTTCAGGCACGATTTCATCGTTCATTTCGCCCAGAATGGCGACGCCCTTCATCACCAGTTCGGCCCGTTCGGCCAGCGGGCGCGCGGCCCAGTCGCGTTGCGCGGCCTGCGCGCGATCAACAGCGTTGGCCGCCTGCCCGACAGGCAGGACGGGGCGTTCGGCATAGACCGTTCCGTCAATGGGCGAGATGCATTTGAGTGTGCTCATCTGGTTAAGCCTTTTCGAACCCGCGCGCGATTTCGTAATCGGTCACGACTTGATTGAATTCTTCGATTTCCCATTCGGCAGCGCGGGCATAGTGGGTGATAACGTCATCGCCCATCGCCGCGCGCAGCATGTCCGAGGCGAGCAATGCCTCGCGTGCCTCGCGCAGCGTGCGGGGAATGTGCTGGCTTTTGTCGTCCTCATAGGCGTCGCCCTTGAACGCGTCCTGCAGGGGCAGTTTTTCCTCGATCCCCTTCAAGCCTGCGGCCAGCATCGCGGCCAGTGCCAGATAGGGGTTCATGTCCGACCCCGGTGAGCGGCATTCGACGCGCACGCCCTTGGAGCCATCGCCGCACAGGCGGAAGGCGGCGGTGCGGTTATCGACCGACCAGACCGTTTGCGTCGGCGCAAAAGTGCCCTTGGAAAACCGTTTGTAGCTGTTGATGTAGGGCGCCACGAAATAGGTATAGTCGGACGCGTATTTGATCAGCCCGGCCATGTAGTGATCCATCAGTTCGGATTTTCCCAAGGGGCGGTCGGAGTCGTGAAAGGCGTTTGCGCCGTCCTTCCACAGGGATTGGTGCACATGCGCGGCGCTGCCGACCATGTCCTTGTGCCACTTGGGCAAAAAGGATGCGGCATATCCCTGTTGATGGGCGATTTCCTTGACCGCGTGCTTGGCCAGACTGTGGTGATCGGCGGTGGCCAGCGCCTCGGCGTATTTGATGTTGAGTTCTTCCTGACCGGCCTCGGCCTCGCCCTTGGAACCTTCGACCGGGACGCCCATGGCCCGCAGGTGGTTGCGGATCGGGCGCATGACCGGTTCTTCCTTGGAGGTCTGGAAGATGTTGTAATCTTCATTATAGCGCGAAATCGTCTCAAGCTGGAAACCGTTCTTCGCAATCTCGTCATGGGTGCCGTGGAACAGAAAAAATTCCAGCTCGGTCGCCATGACGGGCGTGAACCCCAGTTCGGCACAGCGGGCGATCTGGCGTTTCAGCATCTCGCGCGGGGAATGGGGCACCGGCTCATATGTGTGGTGATCAAGGATATCGCACAGGACCATGGCCGTCCCCTCAAGCCAGGGCACCGGGCGCAAGGTGGTCAGGTCAGGCTTCATCACGTAATCGCCATAGCCCTTTTCCCACGAGGTCGAGGCATAACCATCCGGGGTCGCCATCGCCAGATCGGTTGCCAGCAGGTAATTGCAGCAATGAGTTTCATCCTCGGCGATCTCAACGAATGCCTCGGCGTGGAACCGTTTGCCCATGAGCCGCCCCTGCATGTCGATCATGCAGGTCAGAACGGTGTCGATCTCGCCGCTTTTGGTCAGCTTCTTCAGCTCGTCCAGGCTCAGATGTCCGGGCATGGGGGTCTCCTTGGATCACGGGCAAGCCTTGGGATGAACCAAAGCTTGCCCTGTTGTCGTTTTGGGGCGCGGCGCCCGGCGTGACCCGGGCACCGCGACTTCATCAGCCGTAACGATAGGGCCGTCCAGCCTTTTCCATATCGGCGTTATATTTCTTGATGATCTCGACAACCTTGGCCTTGGTTTCGGACTCGGCTGCGATTTCATCCCAGAACACACGCGCTGCGGCCTCGACCGTCGCCCATTCGTCATCGGGGATTGAGGTCAGTTCCATCTTGGGGCCGTTGACGCGCAACGATGCCTCGCCGCCCCAGTACCACCACTGGCGGTAATAGTGCGACTGATCACAGCAGACCCGGAACAGGGTTTGCAGATCTTCGGGCAGTTCGTTCCAGCGATCCATGTTGGCAAAGAACGACCCGGCCCAGGCGCCCGAGATGTTGTTGGTCAGGAAATAATTGGTCACATCGGCCCAACCAACCGTGTAATCCTCGGTGATGCCGGACCATGCGATCCCGTCCAGTTCGCCGGTTTGCACGGCGACCTCGATATCCTCCCACGGCAGGGTCACGGGAACCACGCCGAATTGCGTCAGGAACCGGCCCGCGGTGGGGAAGGTAAAGACGCGCTTGCCCTTGAGGTCCGCAAGGCTGCGGATCGGGTCCTTGGTGGCGAAATGGCACGGATCCCAGGATCCGGCGCTGACATGTTTGACGCCGACCTTGGAATATTCCGCGTCCCAGATTTCGTTCAAACCATATTGGTTGAACAGCACCGGCACATCGAGACTGTAGCGCGAGGCGAAGGGGAAATAGCCGCCAAACACGGTGACTTCGGTTGGGGAGGCCATGGAGTCGTCATCCGACTGCACCGCGTCGATGGTGCCGCGCTGCATGGCGCGGAACAACTCACCCGTGGGAACCAGCTGATCGGCATAAAACAGTTCGATCTGCATCCGGTCGCCGGCGATCTTGTTGAACATCTCGATCGCGGGGGTGATGACATGGGCCGCCAGTGCCGGGCCGGCATAGGTCTGCATGCGCCATTTGATGGTGGACTGGGCCAGCGCGGGTGTGGCCAGCGCGGCCGCCGGCGCGACGGCCGCGCCCTTGATGAACTTGCGTCTTGTGGTCATTTCAATTTCTCCTTGTTGGTTGTGGGTTTGCCCCGTTTTCGGAGTTCTTGTTGCGTTAATTTCCGTAGACATAATTCGGCAGCCACAGCGCGATCTGCGGAAACGCCATCACCAGTGTCAGTGCAAAAACCATGACAATGACAAAAGGCACGATGGAGCGATAAATATCGTCCAGCCCGATTTCCGGTGGGGCCATCGCCCGCATCAGGAACAGATTATACCCAAAGGGCGGCGTCATATAGGCGATCTGCGTGGTAATCGTGTAAAGCACCCCGTACCAGATCAGATCGAACCCCAGCACATCGACCAGCGGCACATAAAGCGGCGCGACGATCACCAGCATCGCGGTGTCATCAAGGAACGTGCCCATCAGGATGAAGGACAGCTGCATCAGGATCAGGATCATCCATGGGTTCAGTCCCAGTTGGTCGGTAAACAGGTTTTCGATGGCGCGCACGGCGCCCAACCCGTCAAACACTGCGCCAAAGCCCAGGGCGGCCAGGATGATCCACATGAACATGCAGGAAATACCCAGCGTGTTGCGGACCGAGTTTTCGAACACCTCGCGCGTCATCCGGCCCTTGAGAACCGCCGCCAGAAAGGCCGCCAATGCGCCCACCGCCGAACTTTCCACCAGCGAGGTCCAACCGTTCACGAACGGCACCATCATCACCGCGAAAATCACCAGCGGCAAAAGACCGGCGCGCAGCAGGCGCAGCTTTTCGGCGCGGGGGATGTCGCGGTCAGCCTCGGGCAAGGCCGGGCCAAGTTCGGGCTGCATCCGACAGCGGATCACGACATAGAGGATAAACATCGCCGCCATCATCAGCCCCGGCAGCACGCCGGCCAGCCACAATTGCCCCACGGGCTGACGGGCGATCATCGCGTAAAGCACCAGAACCACCGAGGGCGGCACAAGGATACCAAGGGAGGACCCGGCCTGAATGACGCCGGTCACCATGCGTTTGTCATAACCGCGTTTGAGCAGTTCCGGCAGGGCGATGGTGGCCCCGATGGCCATGCCCGCAACCGACAGGCCGTTCATCGCCGAAATCAGCACCATCAACAGGATCGTGCCAATCGCCAGCCCGCCGCGCAGGGGCCCCATCCAGACGTGAAACATCCTGTAAAGGTCATCGGCGATCTTGGATTCGCTCAGCACATAGCCCATGAAAATGAACATCGGCAGGGTCAGAAGCGGGTACCATTTCATCAGCTTCATCGCCGCGGAAAACCCGATGTCCGATCCGCCCGGCCCCCACAGCAGAAGCGCGGCCACCACGCCGACGAACCCGATGGCGCCAAACACGCGCTGCCCGGTCATGAGCATCAGCATCATGGTCGAGAACATCAGGATGGCGATCATCTCATATGGCATCAGAGCGTGACCCCGCGCAGCGTTGCCACGTCTTTGAAGAATTCGGAAATGGCCTGAAGCAGCATCAGGAAGAACCCGATGATCATGATCACCTTGATCGGCCACAGGTACGGGCGCCACGCGGTCGGGCTGCGCTCCATATGGCCCATCACCTCGGTTGCGGCGTCCGGCCCGCCGGTCACGAAGGCAATCAGAAGATCGCTATAGAAAGCAAAAGGTTCACTGCCGAAATAGCCAAGCGAATAGGCGGTCGAGGTCAGCGCGCCATAGAGCAGAACCCCGAGGTAGAACATCAGCATCAGAACGGTGAACGCATCCACCCATGCCTTTTGCCGGGTGGTCCAGCTGTGATAAAATAGATCCATGCGCACGTTGGCGCCCAACTGGATCGAATAGGGCCCGCCCAGAATGTAATAGGCGACCATAGCGAACTGGGCCACTTCCAGCGTCCAGAGCGAAGGGTCGAAAAACGTCTTGGACATGGACGACCACAGCAGGATCGCCATGACGACAAAGATGCCGTACATCACGAACCGCCCAACGCGCCGGTTGAACCTGTCCACGTAACGGACATAGGTGCCAAGCACCGTTTCCATCAGTCGCCCCCTCGTGTCAGTGCGTCGGTCGCGGTCAGGGCCGCCGTCAGCGCCAGCGTCAGTTTACCCGCGATCCGGGCGACGTCCGCCGGATCGGCAAGCAGGTCATTGCGGACCTCAAGCATGACGTTCAGCAAGCCACGGCTTTGTGCATGTTTCTTCAACGAATGGGTCACGCCGTCCTCCGGGCCATAGGGCTGGTTGCGGCGCACGATGCGATCGCTGCCTGAAAGGGCGTTCAACACCTCATCGGCCAGCCGCGTGTCTGTGTCGTGCAGAACGCCGATGTCCAGATCGCGGCGGGTGCCGAAATAGACCGGTGTGAAACTGTGCACCGTGATCAGGGCGGCAGGCCGGGCGGTTTCAATGGCGCGATCGACGGCGGCGCAGAACGGGCGATAGATCAACGCTTCGCGCCGCTCTCGTTCGACATCAGTCAGGTCCAGGTTGCCGGGAATATCATAAATTTCGCTTTTGGCCGGGATCGCATCCGGGGCCTCGGGCGGGCGATTACAGTCATAAACAAGGCGCGACACCGCCCCCGCGACCAGCGGCGCGCCAAGGCCGCGCGCAATGTGGCGGGCCAGATCCAGTGCGCCGGGATCCCAGGCGACATGGCTGCGCATCACGTCACTAGACAGGCCCAAGTTCCCAAATTCGCGGGAAAAATCGCAAGAGGCGTGCTCGCACAGAACAAGGGCCGGTGCCTTGGCCCGCAGCCCTTCGATCAAAACCGCATCGGTATTGGCAATTTCGACAGTCATCATTCCCCCGACTCTGAACAGGTTTCTTCAGGGGCATGCCTTCTGTCAACAAAATTTCTGAAACTTTTTCTTCTTTCGGGTTTTGTTTGAAGGTAAGATTACAAAATCGGCATCTGAGGAAAGGATCGCACCTTGTCTGACACGGCGCAGGAACGGATCAAACGCGTGTATGACAGCCTGACCCGCGCCGAGCGCCAGTTGGCGGGCACGATTCTTGAAAACTATCCGATGAGCGGCCTGGGCTCGATCACACGTCTTGCGGAAAAGTCCGGGGTATCGACCCCGACGGTGGCACGGATGGTGCAAAAGGTCGGGTTTTCGGGCTTTCCGGAATTTCAGGCGGCGCTGCGCGAAGAGTTGGAAGCGCAGATTTCAAACCCGATTGCCAAGCGCGACGGCTGGTCCGAAACCGCGCCGCATGGGCATATCCTGAACCGGTTTACGGATGCGGTGATCGAGAACATTCGCCAGACTCTGGCCCATGTGGAACCGCAGGATTTCGATGCGGTGACCACCCTGCTGGCGGATGAAAACAGGTCGGTCTTCATTGCCGGGGGGCGCATCACCCATGCCCTGTCGGAATACTTGCATCTGCACCTTCAGGTCATTCGCAAGAACGTCCATCACATCCGCTCGACCTCGAACGCCTGGCCCCATGCCCTGCTGGATCTGGAGGCGGGCGACGTGGTGGTGATCTATGACATCCGGCGCTATGAAAACTCGACCCTGAAACTGGCCGAGATCGCACAGGCACGCGGGGCTGAAATCGTGCTGATCACGGATCAGTGGCAATCCCCGATCAGCCGGCATGCGACCTATTCCTTCAACTGCCGGATCGGGGCCCCGTCGGCGTGGGACTCGACCGTTGCGATGATGCTCTTGTCCGAGACCCTGATCGCGTCCGTTCAGGAGGCATCATGGGACCGCACCCGCGAACGGATGCGCGCGCTGGAAGAAATCTTCGACAGCACCAAGATTTTTCGCAAGTTCAAATGACGCGCGATTGGCGCGCAACGGGCAGTCCTTATTGTCAGCTTTGCCCCATTGAATTTATCCGGGCAAGAATTGACAGCAGGCCCAATGCTGCGATGCTTTGCCAGGCAGTCCGACCATGGGCCGCAATCTGTAATCCTTTGATAAGAATGGGTCTGAGTGATGATCTTGTGTTGTGGTGAATCCCTGATCGACATGCTGCCCTGCACCACGACCGACGGGGCCGAGGCGTTCGCCCCTCATGTGGGCGGGGCGATCCTGAACACGGCTGTCGCGCTCGGGCGGCTGGGGTGCGACGTATCGCTGATGACCGGCCTGTCGAGCGACATGTTCGGCGTGCAAATCCAGGACGTGCTGGATGCGAATTCGGTTGACTATACGCCCTCCCCGCGCAGCGACCGGCCCACGACGCTGGCCTTTGTGAAACTGGTGGATGGGCATGCGACCTATCGGTTCTATGACGAAAACTCGGCCTCGCGGATGATCGTGCCCGGCGATGTGCCCGGCGTGCCCTCGGTGGTCCGGGCCGCATTCTTCGGCGGCATCAGCCTGTGCAACGCCCCTTTCGCCGATACACTGGCCGATCTGGCCGAGCGCTATGCCGGCACCATTCCCGTGATGCTGGACCCCAATATCCGGCCCGGGTTCATCACCGATGCCGCCGCCTATCGCGCCCGGCTTGCCCGCATCATCGCGGTGGCGGATATGATCAAGGTTTCGGACGAAGATCTGGCGTGGCTAATTCCGGACAGCGACGACATCGAGACCAGTGTGGGGAAACTGATGCAGATGGGCCCGCAACTGGTGTTCGTCACCAAGGGATCACGCGGCGCGGATGCTTATCATGCCAATGGCGCGCGCGGATCGGTTGCCGCCACGCCGGTTGAGATCGTTGACACGGTCGGCGCCGGTGACACGTTCAACGCAGGTGTTCTGAGCAAAGCCCAGGGTCTGGAACTGCTGGACAAGGACGCCTTGACCCGGATCACGTCGGACCAGTTGACCGAGATCATGGGATTTGCCGCCGCGGCCGCCGCGATCACGGTCACGCGTGCCGGGGCCAACCCGCCCTGGCGGGATGAGTTGAACGGCGTCTAGTCCTGCTCCGGCGGCATCGGGTTTTCCGGCTTGTTCAGAACGGCCCACATGGCATCGCCATCAGGTTTGGGCAGCTCTTCGGACGGGATGTGGCGGTGGATATGGGCCTTGGCGATGAACAGCGCTGTGATCGGCGCGGTCAGAAACAGGAACAGCGTGATCAGCAACTCGTGCACCGACGGGTTCCCTTCCACCACAAAAGCATGCACGACCGAGGCCACCAGCACCCCCCCGACCCCAAGGGTCGTGGCCTTGGTGGGTGCGTGCAGGCGCGACATCGGATCGCCCAGCTTGATCAGGCCAAACGACCCGACAAATCCGAAAAAGCCGCTGATGACGAGAAAGACGGCAATGGCGATATCTGCGAACATGTCCATCTGATCCTCACTCGATGATATTGCCGCGCAGCATGAAGCGCGCGTAGGCCACGGTCGAGACAAAGCCAAGCATGGCGATGATCATGGTGGCCTCGAAGAAGATTTCGGTACCCTCGGCCAGACCCAGCAGCACCAGCAGGGCGATTGTGTTCACCACCATCGTGTCCAGCGCAAGAACCCGGTCGCCGACACCGTCTGCGGTGATGATTTTCCAGAGGTTCATCAGCAGAGCGATGCCGAAACAGCCAAAGGCGAAATAAACCGCATAAAATGTCATTCGAAAATCTCCACCAGGCGCCGCTCGTAGCGGTCTTTGATTTCTGCGCACACGGCATCGGGGTCGGGCGCGTGCAGACAGTGTACCAGAAGGTTATGCCCTTCGTTGGATAAATCGCAGGACACGGTGCCCGGCGTCATGGTGATGGTCGCCGCAAGGGTCGTGATCGCCTCGGGAGTGCGCAGGGTCAGCGGCACCGATATCCATGCCGGCTGCAGGTCACGCACCCGTTTGAACAGCACCAGATAGGCCACGGTCACATTGGCCACGACGATGTCCCACAGCACCACAAGGGTATATTCGGCGATCATGCGCGGGTTGCGCATGCGCGACATGTCCGGCCAGTAGGGTCGGATGATGAACGGGATCACCACGCCCAGGAAAAACCCGAACAACAGCGAATTCCAGGAAAAGCTGTTGACCAGCATCAGCCAGACCAGTGTCAGCAGCACGGTCAAAAGCGGGTGGGGAAAGATCCTGCTGAGCAATTTCATGATCCAGACCTTTTCAGGACGGCGTCGATATAATCGCCCGGCGTAAATAGCTGGGCGGCGGTGGCCGAGGTATATTTCATCACCGGCCCGGCGAAAACGGTGACCAGGACAAGAGCGGCAAACAGGCCAAAGACCGGCACCATCGGCAGGCGCGGCGGTTGGCTATCGGGTGACGCTGCGGGGGTGTCCTCCCCCTCGTCGTCCCTGTCCTGTTCCCGTGCGGCGGCACTGGCGGCGTCATAGGATTTCCAGAAAATCAGGCTGCCAGCGCGGGCAAAGCCAAGGATGGCGATCAGCGACAGGATCAGGATACTGGCCCAGATCAGGACCGCCTGCGGCGTGTCGCGGCTGGCGTCCAGAACCAGCAGTTTCCCGACAAAGCCCGACAGGGGCGGCAGGCCGGCCATGGCGATGGCGGCCGCAAAGAACAGCACCGAAACCGTCCCGCTGTGGGGCATGGGGGCGGTGGGGGCGATGTCATCGCCGCGCCGCTCGATGATCAGGTCGGCGACAAGGAACAGCATCGCCGTCGCAAAGGTCGAGTGGATCATATAATACAACGCGGCGGCCGTGGCCTGCTCGGTAAAGAGGGCGATGGCGATCAGCAGCGTCCCGGTGGACCCGATGGCGGCAAAGGCCGACAGCCGCCCAACCTGGCGCGTGCCAAGAATGCCGATCGAGCCGACCGCGAGGGTCAGCATGGCGGCAAAGATCAACCAGTCGCCGATCAGCCCCTGGGCGAAATGCAGGTCGGGGCCAAAGACCAGCGTGTACATCCGCAGGATTGCATAGGCGCCGACCTTGGTCATGATGGCAAACAGGGCGGCAACCGGGGCGGGCGCGTTGGCATAGCTGGCAGGCAGCCAGAAATGCAGCGGCAGGATCGCCGCCTTGACCGAGAAGACCAGCAACAACAGCACGGCGCCGACGCGGATCAGTGCGGTCTGGTCGGCGGGCAGTTCGGCCACGCGCACGGCCAGATCGGCCATGTTGAGCGTCCCGGTCACCCCGTAAAGCGTGCCCAGTGCGAACAGGAACAGGGTCGACCCGATAAGGTTGTAGATCACGTATTGCACGCCCGCGTGCAGGCGCACCGTGCCGCCGCCGTGGATCATCAGCCCATACGAAGCAATCAGCAGAACCTCGAAGAATACGAACAGGTTGAACGCGTCGCCCGTGAGAAACGCGCCCAGAATGCCCATCAGCTGGAACTGGAACAAGGGGTGGAAATGCCGCCCGCGTGTGTCCCAACCGGACCAGATGGCATATAGGATCACCGCCAGAGCCAGCACCGTGGTGAGCACCGTCATCAGCGCCGACAACCGATCCAGCACCAGAACGATGCCAAAGGGCGCGGGCCAGTCGCCCAGGTCGTAAACCACGATCTCGCCGGTGCTGGCCTGTGCCATCAGGCCAAGGCTGATACCGACAAGGACAATGGTCCCGGCCACGGAAAAGATGCGCTGCAGATCAAGATGATGGCGGATTACCATGATCATGAACGGCGCAAGCAGCGCCGGCAGAACGATAGGAAGGATGATCCAGTGGCTCATGCGTCGTCTTCCGCCTGTGGGGTGTCGATCAGGTCAACACGGTCGTCCTGGTCCGAGAGATAGGCGCTGAGCGCGAGGATCACGATGACCGCCGTCATCCCGAACGAGATCACGATGGCCGTCAGAACCAGCGCCTGTGGCAACGGATCGGTATAATCGGTAACGCCCTTGCGCAGGATCGGCGGCATGTTTACCGCCAGACGCCCGGTCGAGAACAGAAAGATGTTCACCGCATAAGACAGCAGCGACAGCCCGACGATCACCGGAAAAGTGCGCTGGCGCAGCATCAGGTAAACGCCGGATGCGGTCAGGATGCCAACGGCACTGGCAAGAAGAAGCTCCATGTTCAGCCCTCCCTCGACGGTGGGAGCGGAGGATCGTCCCGCTCGGGGTTGATGTCCATGGCATAGGGGCTGTCGGTATTGGGCCGCCATGCGTATCGCGACAGGCTTTCCAGCGCCAGAAGCACCGCTCCCACGACGGCGAGGAACACGCCGAGATCGAAGAGCGCCGCCGTGGCCAATTCGAATTTCTCAAGCCCCGGCAGGTGGACATAGCCAAACGCGCTGGTCAGGAACGGAAGATCGTTGAACCATGCGCCCAGGCCGGTCACGGCCGCGATCAGAACGCCCGATCCGATGATCCCGTGATAGGGGAAATGCTGGCGCGCCGACGCCCAGCCAAAGCCCGAAGCCATGTATTGCATGATGATCGCGATCGCCGCGATCAGCCCGGCGATGAACCCGCCGCCCGGCTGGTTGTGACCGCGGAAAAAGATATAGGCTGCCACCATCAGGGCGATCGGCATCATGACGCGGGTCACGACCACCATCATCATCGGGTGCACGTCCCCGGCGATGGGCTGATCCGGCTCGCGGTTCAGCAGGCGGGCGCGCACAGGTGAATTCAAGATCGCCTCGGTCAGGGCATAGATCACGATGGCCGCGATCCCCAGAACGATGATTTCACCAAAGGTATCAAAACCCCGGAAATCGACCAGGATGACGTTGACCACATTGGTACCGCCCCCGCCGGTATAGGAGTTCTCGAGATGGAACTCGGAAATCGAGGTCTGGGCAAAATCGCGCGCCATTATGGCCCAAGTCAGTCCGCCAACCCCCAAACCCGCGCCGATGGACAGGACCGCATCGCGCAGGCGGCGGGCAGCGGTGCTTTCCTTGGGCGAAAAATTGGGCATCAGGTTCAGGGCCAGCAACATCAGGATGATGGTGACCACCTCAACCGAAAGCTGGGTCAGGGCCAGATCGGGTGCCGAGAAATAGTTGAAGCCAAACGAGACCATCAACCCGACAACCCCTATCAGCACCAGCGCCAAAAGGCGGTTGCGGTGAAAGGCCACGATACACAGGGTCGAGCCGACAAGGCAGAACCAGCCGATGGCGGCCAATGGGGTGATGTCCAGCATGGTGCGCGTAACCGGGGACAGGACGCCGGTCTGATAGGCATAGCCCGCCATCGCCAGCGTGAAGACGACGAAGATCGCCGCATAGCGGCCAAAGTTGCCGTCGTGCAGGACATCCGTGATCCCCCGGCTGAGACGGGTCAAACCGGCAAATAACGCGTCGAAAATCGCCTTGGCCTCGGGGCGCGGCAGGGCCAGCCATGCGCCATTGAGCACCCGGTGCAGCGCCAGCAGGATCAGACCGCCGACAACCGCGATCCCCGACATGTAAAGCGCCGGTGTCACACCATGCCAAAGTTTGAGCTTGTAATAGGGCAGATCGCCACCAATCACGGCCCCGGCGGCGGCCGCCAGAATGTCGCCCGCGATCAGTGCCGGGAACAGGCCGATCAGGATGACCAGCGCAACCAGAACCGCCGGGGACAGCCACATGCCGACGCCCGGATCGTGGGGCGTGGCCGGATAATCGCCACGCACGGGGCCCAGGAACACATGGGCGATATAGCGGAACGAATAGGCCGCCGAGAACAGCGCCCCGAGGGTCGCCAGAACCGGTACGAAATAATGGGAATGCTGCCAGACCGTATGAGCGGTTTCCTCAAGCATCATTTCCTTGGACAGGAACCCGTTGAGCGGAGGGATGCCCGCCATCGACAGCGCCGCAAGGCTGGCCAGAACAAAGGTCACAGGCATCAGTTTGCGCAACCCACCAAGGCGTTTGATGTCGCGTGTATGCGCCTCGTGATCGATGATCCCGGCGCTCATGAACAGCGCGGCCTTGAACGTGGCGTGGTTCATGATGTGGAACACGGCCGCGACGGCGGCCATCTTGGTGCCAAAGCCCAAAAGCATGGTGATCAGGCCAAGGTGGCTGACCGTGGAAAAGGCCAGCAGCGACTTGAGATCATCCTTGAACAGGGCAATCACGGCACCAAGGACCATGGTGACCAGACCCGTGGTTGCCACGATGTAGAACCAGGCCTCGGTTCCCGCCAAAACAGGCCACAGCCGCGCCATCAGGAACAGACCGGCCTTAACCATCGTCGCCGAATGCAGATAGGCCGACACAGGTGTCGGCGCCGCCATCGCATGGGGCAGCCAGAAATGGAACGGGAACTGGGCCGACTTGGTGAAACAGCCCAGAAGGATCAGGATCAGCGCGGTCAGATAGAGCGGCGAGGATTGAATCAGCTCCTTGTTCTGCAGGATCACCTGCAGGTCATAGCTCCCTGCGATATTGCCTAGGATCATCATGCCCCCGATCAGGGCAAGACCACCGGCGCCGGTCACGGCCAGCGCCATGCGCGCGCCCTGCCGCCCCTCGGGAAGGTGGCGCCAGTATCCGATCAGCAGAAAGGACGACAGCGAGGTCAGTTCCCAGAACACCACCAGAAGCAGGATGTTGTCGGACATGACAATGCCGATCATCGCCCCCTGAAACAGCAGCAGATAAGCGTAAAACTGGCCCATCGGGTCCTCGCGCGACAGGTAGTAGCGCGCATAGATGATGATCAGCAGACCGATTCCCAGGATCAGACCTGCAAAGAGCAACCCCAGACCATCAAGATAGAAATTGGCATTCAGCCCGATAGCCGGAAGCCAGTTGGCCTGTGCGGTGATCACCTCGCCCCGCAGAACGGCTGGCGCATGCAGCATCACGCCGATCAGGGTCAGCAGCGTGACTGCCCCCGCAGCAGAGGACGAGGCATTGCGCCCGGCGCGAAACAGCAGCGCGGGAAACACCGCACCGAGAAAGGGCAAAGCCGCGATCAGGAACAGGGACACCAGATATTCTCCGTCGGATCGGTTCCAAAAGGTCCCTATGTGCCTAGTGAAATTTTTCGAACTGTCCAGCCCTTGACCGCGTTCTTGTTGGCCATTGCGGCGGATTGTTTCATCTTGACCTGTGACGGGATGCCGGGTTTTCCGGCCTCCCGCGCATTTGACGAGAACTTGAACGCGGCGGGCCCGGTTGTTGACGCGCCCCCTGCGGGTCTGTGGTATGACCGGGTTGGAAAGTGAGCGACCATGCCAAACGAGACAGTGAAAACAGGATCAAGAGCGGGCGAAAAACCGGCGCGCGGGCCAAGCCGGCGCAAATTTCTGGGGCTGGCACTTGCTGCGGCGGCAGTCGCTGTGGCGGCCTGGCGGCTGAGCCTGCGCCGCCCTGCCTTTGACGGTGCCCAACTGAGCGTGGCCGAGGCCCATGCGCAGGCGGGACGAGGCGATATCTGGCTGATCGACATCCGTCGCCCCGATGAATGGCGGCGCACGGGAATCGGCGAAGGCGCCCATCCCATCGACATGCGCCGCAAGGATTTCACCCGGGTCTTGCGCCGCGTCGTTCAGGCCGACCCGGATCGGCCGGTTGCCCTGATCTGCGCGCGCGGGGTGCGCTCGGCCCGGTTTGGCAAGGCGCTGATCGCCGCCGGGTATGACAATATCGTGGATGTGCCCGAGGGGATGCTGGGCTCCTCGGCCGGGCCGGGCTGGCTTCGCTCGGGTCTGCCGGTGCGCCGGTATCACGGGGATGCCGGGTGATGCGACGCTGGGGTATGCGATTGGGTTCTGCGCTGGGTCTGGCGTTTGCGGCATCGACAGCCGCGGCCGGATGCGGCCCCTCGCCCGACGCCTGCCCGATTGCGGGCGGAGAGTATCATTTGGAATTGCCCGGAGCCGAGGCGGAGAAACCGCCGGTTTTGATGTTCCTCCACGGTGCGGGTGGCAACGGGCAAAACGTAATGCGCAACCGGACGATGGTCGACGCGGCGCTGGCACGCGGGTACGCGGTTCTGGCCCCGACTGGCGCGCGGCAGTTTCGCGGAGGCAAGGGTCGGCTTTGGGTATTTTACCCCGGCTGGGAGGGGCGGGACGAGACCGCCTTTCTGAAATCGGTCATTCAGGATGCAACACAGCGGTTTGACATCGACCGGGGGCGGGTCTTGCTGGCCGGGTTTTCCGCCGGGGGCTTCATGGTGCATTACCTGGCCTGCGCCGCGCCCGAGACTTTTGCCGCCTATGCGCCGGTGTCGGGCGGATTCTGGCGGCCCCATCCGACCGCGTGCAAAGGGCCTGTCAAATTGTTCCACACCCATGGCTGGCGCGATACCACCGTGCCGATGGAAGGGCGGTATCTGGGCAACGGACGGTTTCAGCAGGGCGACATTTTTGCCGGGCTTGAGATTTGGCGTCAGGCGAACGCCTGCCCCGATCAAAGCCCCGACGGGTATGCGCAAACCGGCGATTTCATGCGGCGCGTTTGGAGCAAATGCGCACCGGGCAGCGCGCTGGAGTTCGCGCTGTTTCCCGGCGGCCATGCGGTGCCCAAGGGGTGGTCCGAGATGGTCATCGACTGGTTCGAAACGGTCACCGGGCGCTGATCACTCCGCCGGGGTCACGCCCCGCGCCCCCTCCAGCATGCTGCGCAATTCGGCGCGATAATGGCGCGCGGCCTTGGTGATTTCAGGTTCCCGGTACATTTCACGTGTGCCCATCCAACGTCTCGCGCGGGCCGGCAGTGCCATGCCGCTCAGCATAGAAAGCGGTACCGCGAAAACCAGGCTGACCGCGATCGGCAAAAGCCAGAGCGACACCATGCCTGCAGCCATCCCAGAAAAAAGCGCCGCGCCGCTGAGTGTTTCGAGCGCGTGGCACAGCACCACCGTGCGCAGACCATAGCGCCCGCCGTCGCGCAGTTGCGGGGACCAACCCCGTTGCAGGCCCAGAACGGTACGGGACACGGCGATCATCTGTTGCACCATCAGGATCGGCGCATAAAGGATCGACAGCAGGATTTCCGACAGGAAGGACAGCAAAAACCGCAGCGGCCCGCCGTAATCGGCAAAGCGTCCGCCAGTCAGCGGCAGCGCGGCAATGCCCATCAGCTTGGGCGCAAGCAGCATGGCGTACATCAGCACGATGATCAGCACGTGGCGCCCTTCGGTCATTTCGGGCCATGTGGGCATCAGGGGATTTGCCTCGCTGAAATAGGTCAGAACGCTGGCGTCCTCGCCCTGCCCGATCAGCGCCCACATCACCAGCAGCGCGAACCAGATCGGCGACAGCAGGTATCCGATGGCCCCATGGAACAGGTGGAACCGCGACATCGACCGGAACCCGCGCGCACCCAGCAGGCCAAGGTGTTGCAGGTTGCCCTGGCACCAGCGCCGGTCGCGCAGGACGTGATCGATCAGGGTCTGCGGCGTTTCCTCGTAACTGCCGCGAATGCGCGGCAGGAACCGCACGCCCCACCCGGCGCGGCGCAGCAGGCTCGCCTCGACGAAATCATGGCTCATGATCAGGCGTTCGCGCCCGGTGAGACCGCGCAGGTGCGGCAGGCCCGCACAGGCGGCAAAGGCCGCCGTACGGATGATGGCGTTGTGGCCCCAGTAGTTGCCTTCCTGCCCGCACCACCGGGCCATGCCCTCGGCCAGGGCGGCGCCATAGACGCCGTTTGCAAATTGCTGCATCCGGGCAAAAACGGACTGTGCGCCGATCAGGTGCGGAAAGCTCTGGATCAGGCCGGCGCCGGGGTCGGCGGCAAGGGCATCGGCCAGCCGGGTGATGGCGCGGCCGGTCATCAGGCTGTCCGCATCCAGGACAAGCATCGCATCATACCCCCCGCCCCAGCGCGCGACCCAATCGGCAATATTTCCGACCTTGCGGTCAGTGTTCAGCACCCGGCGGCGGTAATAAAGCTCGCACCCGGGGCTGAGCGTCGATTGCAGGGCCTGAACGCTGGCCTGTTCCTGTGCCGCGATGGTATCGTCGCGGGTGTCGGACAGGACAAACATGGCAAATCGGTGCCCGCCGCCCCGCGTCCGTAGTTCTTCGAGCATGGACCGGGCATTGCCAAGCACGTACCAGGGCACCTCGTTATGGATCGGCATGAGCAGCGCCATACTGAGCGGCGGTGCCTTGCGTGCCGATCTGCGCGGGGCGGCCCGGCTGAGCGAGACAAGGCCCAGCAAAACGGTGCTGACGGTGAAGCTGATCCAGAAGAAATTGAACGAGATCAGGGCGAGAAGCGTGCCTTCGATCCAGCTGATCCCCATATCGGAAAACCAGCCATGCATGACCCAGAGCAGGGCCGCCGTTGCGGTCATGGCGGGGCTGAAGGCCAGGACCCGCCACAGGGAAACGCCGCGTTCCGGCGCCGCTCCCGGGGCGGTTGCATCGTGATAGGGCGCGCTGAAATCCTGCACCGGCATGGGGCGCGGCGTTTCGGGCGGCATGATATGGAGATCGGTGTTCATGCGGTCCACCGGTAGAGCCAGACTTCGCTGGCGGGGGTGCCATCGCGGCGCAATTGGGCGCGCAGTTCGACCAGGGGGCGATCCCCCGGATCGAAGGAAAACGCCAACCGCAATCCGCCCGTTTCGGGGTTGCGCTGCAAGACACCGGCGCTGGTTTCCACATGGGGCGAGGAGATATGCGCGGTGATCGCGTCAGGCCCGGCGTCAAAGGCCGGATCGGATTCAAAATCGATTGTGACGATGCGCCCGCCTTTGAGGCGAGCGCCGGTGCGGGTGTTGATGACACGCGGCAGGCCGGTCTCGACGGGGGCCTGGGCGCCCCACGTCAGGCGATAAGCGATGTCATGGCGCTGACCTGTTGCCAGCGGGGTTTGGGGCCGCCAGTAGGCGACGATATTGTCATAGATTTCCTGATCCGCGGGGATTTCGACCAGGGTCACGGCCCCCTGCCCCCAATCGCCATGTGGTTCTACCCAGACGCCGGGGCGTTTGTGATAGAGCGCCTCGAGATCGGCAAAATCGCCAATGTGGCGGGCGCGTTGCATCAGGCCGAACCCACGCGGGGATGTATCAACGAAGGACGACACCTGAAGCTGTTTCGGGTTGGCCAGCGGACGCCACAAAACCTCGCCCGCGCCATTGAGGATCATCAGCCCGTCATTGTCATGCACCGCCGGCCGGAAGTCATCGAACCGCGTGCGGTTGGTTTCGTCAAAGAGAAACATGCTGGTCAAAGGGCCAAGGCCCACGTGGGTCAGGTCGACCCGGGGAAACAGGGTGGCCTGAACCTCAATCACGCATGCCGGGCCGGGCGTGATGTCAAACCGGTATGCGCCCGTTACGCTCGGGCTGTCGAGCAGCGCATGCAGCACCAGGTTGCGCTGACCGGGGCGCGGCGTTTCAAGCCAGAAATCGGTGAACTCGGGAAATTCCTCGCCCATGGGATCAGCGGTTTTCAGGGCAAGGCCACGGGCCGACAGGCCATAGATCTGATCGAACCCGATGGCGCGGAAATAGGAGGCGCCCTGAAAGACGCAGAATTCGTTTTTGCGGCCCGGTTCGGTCAGTTCGGTGCGCAGACGCAGCCCGGAAAAGCCAAGCGTGTCATCGACGGGCAGCGCGGGCACCTTGTCGGTCCTGTCGAAATCGGCAAGGTCGAAGGGCACCGGCTGGGCCATACCTTCTTGCACGGTGTTCACGTGGATGGCGCGCGGGAAATATAGGCCGGGGTGGAAAAAATCGACCTCGTAAGGGGTGTCACTGCCACGCCACAGGGCCGCGTCATGGCGGAACCAGATGGACTTGTATTGCTCATAGGTGAGGTCGCGCCAAGCCTGCGGAACCTCGGGTCGCGGCTGATAAAGGTCGGCGGCGCGGCGTCTGGCCTGTTCGACCACCGTGTCGTGGGAAAACGCCTGCGCCGAGGCTGCGCCGGGCGTCGCCGCAAGCAGCGCGGCGGCCGAGGTGGAGGCGAGAAAGGTCCGACGGGAGAGGATCATGCGCGTTTGCTCCGCCAGGGATGCGATTTGAACCACCCTGCGATGTAGGCCACGCAGATGATCAGGGCAAAGCCGATCAAATTGATAAGCGCAAAGGTGCCGAAGCTGCGCCCGATCTCATCCAGTGCAAAGCCAAGAAGGCGTGCGATGGCCATGGAGAAGACAAAGACCGCCAGGGATTGCTGACCGACCTTGGTAATCACGGTCAGGGCCACTTGCCAAAGCTGCGCGCCGGCGCCGGTGCCCGTGGCGCGCAGGTTGCGGCCGTTTTCGCCGGCAATGACCCAAGCGAGATAGGCCAGCGCAAGGAAATGCACGTATCGCAGGATCGAGAAATCGGTTTTCGTCCGGAAATCGAACCCGGTATTTTCGGCGAACAGGCGGAAACCGGTCCAGACCTTGCGGATTTCTTCCGCCAGATCGGCGTTCAGCGCCTCAATCCACAGAAACACCTTCCACGAACCGAACGGCGCCGAAAAGATCAGGAATGTTGCGCAAACCCAGACGAGCGTGCGTGAAATCGGCGGGACCGGAATCCAGCCGCGCATGAAGGCGAAGCCGGTAAAGAACAGCAGTTGCCAGCCAAAGGGATTGAAGAACCACGACCGGTCTGACCAGGGTTCGGCCGGGGGGCTGAGATAGCCGAGGTTGGCAGCGAACCAGATGGCGATGCTGGCGGCGGCAACGGCGGCAAACCCCAGTCGCGACAGGGCGACATACAGCGGCATCAGGGCCAGCACGACTAGGTACATCGGCAGGATGTCGAAATAGTTGGGCACGTATGTCAGAGTGAACAGCCCGACGATCTGCGGTATGGGATCGTCGAAGAAATGCTGCAGGTTCAACCCGTTCACATAGCTGCGGCCGAAATCGCCATAGGTGTCCAGCGCGGCCATCATCATAGCGGTAAAGAAGAACAGTCCGATATGGGCCCAGTAGACCTGCCAGATGCGGAATGCGACGCGCGCCGTGCCCATCAGCCACCCCTTGCGCGCAAAGGCGCCGCCAAAGGCGATGGCCGAGGCCATGCCCGAACAGAACACGAAGATTTCGGTCGCATCGGAAAACCCGAACCGCGCCGGGATCCAGTTGGCCCAGATATTGTTGGGGATATGGGCGATCAGGATGATGAACATCGCGATGCCACGATAGAAATCAAGCCGCGGATCGCGCGTGGTGGCGGGGACCTGCGCGGTGGCCGCAACGGCGGCAAAATCGGAACTGGGCGAAATGGTCGCCATGGTCTTTTCAGCCTTGTTTCTTATTGCGCCGGAACGCTGTGGGCGCTGGTCAGGCCGCGCCCGGCGTCGATCAGATCGCGGCGCACAGCGGTATATCGATCCTCAGAGCCACCCCGGTGCGACTGGCGTTCGGTCAGGATGCGCTCGGCCTGATCGAGGCACCCGGCGCGGATGCCCGCATCGATGGTCAGGCGTTCAAACACATCCCTCTGGGCGTGGCTGCCCCCGGCCCGCTGCAGGGTGGCCCGGGCCCGGACGAGATGCCGGAACGCCACGTCATAGCGCGCCTCGCCAAAGGCCTGCAGCCCTTCGGCGGCATCCACGCCCGGACGCGCCATGCGTTCGTCGGACTCAGAGGCGTTGCGCAGCGCATCGGCGTGGATGCGTTGCAGCATCTTGCGGGTTTCATCGGCCCGGTTGTCCGCTGTCAGCGCCAGAAGGTAATGCAGATCGGCAAAGATCAGGCTGCCGTCCTCGGTCCGTGCAGCAGACAGATCGGCCAGTTCCTCCCACCGGGGGCCCACATCGATGCCATCAAGTTCCAGCCGGGTCAAAAGCGAGGTGGCGTTCGAGATATCGCGGCAATCGTCGGTCTTGTTGGCCCGGATCTGGGTATCATAGAGGTCGAACACCGTGTCGATCTGGCCCTGATCCAGGTGCATCAGCGCCTTGTGCCACCAGACGTGATAGCGAAAGTTGTTGCAATGGGCCCAGGCCGCCTCGCGGCCCGTCAGCCATTCAAGGCCCTGATCGGCACGGCCCGTCATGTCATGCACATGGGCCACCGCATGCAGGCCCCATGCGTCATTGGGCGCCATCCACAATGCCTGCCGCCCGGCAATTTCAGCGCGATGATATTCGCCCGTTTCCTCAAGCGCGAAGGCGTGACACCCCAGAAGATAACCGCGCGCGGCATGGTCCGGCGCATAGGCGGGCAACACCCGTTCGATGGAGTCGCGCATGCCCGCCGCATCGCCCAGCACAAAGCGGATCGCATGGCCAAGTTTCATCGCCAAAGCATCGCAGGGACAGATCGCAAGTACCTGTTCCATCTCGGCAATGGCAATGCCGGGTCGCCCGGCAAGCCAGCCTTCAAGCGCTTTGACATAGCGAATTTCCCGCTCGCTTGCGCCCGACTGCGTCAGCGCGGTTTGCGCCGCGGCCAGTGCGTCGATGGCGGTTTGCAGCAATTCGCGCCGGCCCAGAAGCAGGTAAAACAGCCCCTTGACCGCATGGCCCATGGCAAAGCCGGGTTCGGCCTGAAGCACTGCACCGAGATGGCCAGGTGTTGTGGCGGCATGCGCAAGGAACCCCAGCTGCGCCGCGTTCCAGTCCTGCAGGCTTTGATCCGAATTCAGGCTGACGGGCTGTCCGAAAACGTCATGCTTCATACCGGGGTCCAATCTGTGTCAAATGGGGTTCGCTCATCGAGCAATAACAAAGACTAACGGCGTGAAATAAAACTATCGACACTGCTAACGCATTGGTGAGAACCCGTGTGCAGACACGGGATGAATGTTACGGATTTCGGGGCAAACAGGCGGTACATCCGCCGCCCTGGACAGATCAGGCGCGCGTTTCCGCCGATTTGGCGCGTTCAGATGCGTCCATCATACCCGCCGCGGTCTATTTCGGCGGCAATCACGGTGAAAGTGTTACATTTTTGGGCGTCGATCAGCGCCGCGCGCAGTGCGTCGCGGTTTGTTACAGTCACCCCGGCCCCGCCAAAGGCCCGTCCGATGGCGGCAAAGTCATGGCGGGCGAAATCGACGCCGGTGTTGGGCATCTGGCGCTGGCGTTGTTTCAGCTCGATCAGGGCAAGGCTGGAATCGACAAAGACCACGAAAATGACAGGCGTTTCCAGTTCGGCGGCTGTGGCCAGCTCACCGGCAACCATCAGGAACCCCGCATCACCCGAAAAGCTGACCACCGGGCGGTCGGGCTCGGCCAGTTTCATCCCGATGGCCAGCGGCACGGCGCAGCCCATGGTGCACAGGCCCGAGGATTGAACGAGGTCGCGCGGCTGGGCACAGGTCCACATCTGGGACAGCAGGATGCGATGTGCGCCGCTGTCGGCGCTGGCCAGCGTGTTGTCCGGCAGCGTGGCGCGGCATTCGGCGATCACGGCGGCCGGACCCCATGTGTCGTCGCTCGGAAAGGCGCCCGCCAGCGCCTGTTGCGTCGCCCAGGGCGCGCCGTTCGCCCATGTCCGGCGCTCGGTCCCGCCCTGGGCCAGCGCCTCGAGCGTGGTGCCGACATGCGCGACAAAGTTCAGCCCTGCCTGGTGCATGTAATGGTCATTGGCCACGGTTGAAATGTCGATGACGTTCTGGGTGGCCGGGTCCCAGACGTCGCGCCATCCGGGACGCATCTCAATGGGATCATAGCCGATGGTCAGGATCAGGTCGGCCTGTTTCACCAGTGGCAGCAAATGGCTGTCGGCCAGGGGCGACAGGCCCGCAGCCCCCAAGCACAAGGGGTGCGTTTCGGGCAGGATACCCTTGGCCTTGTAGGTTGTGATGAAGGGGATGCTGAAGAGTTCGACAAAGGCCTCAAGCACACAGCCGGACCTGTCCGACAGCATGTCCAGCCCGATGATGGCGATCGGCTTTTGCGCCTGTCCCAGCCAATCGCGCGCCTGTGCCAGATCGGCCCCCTGCGGGGCGGTTGGACTGGCCGCGGGTCGGCGGCGGTCGGGCGGAACCGGGACCTGTGTATCGGCCACGGATATGGGCACGTCGATATGCACCGGACCGGGGCGCGGGTCGGTCGCCGTGGTCACGGCACGCTCGGCGATGATGTCCGCACCTTGGGACGTCAGGAGAAAGCTGTCCTTGGTGATCGGGCGGAACACGGCCTGATGTTCCAGCACCTGATGGGTGTAGGTCAGCGCCTCGTCCGCGTCGACACAGCCCGTGAGCACGATCATCGGCACCCGGTCCTGATGGGCGTTTGCCACCACGTTCACCCCGTTCAGCGCGCCGGGACCAAGGGTCGCCACCAGAATGGCAGGCGCTCCGGTGCGGTGGTGCACCCCTTCGGCCATGAACCCGGCGGCGTTTTCATGTTTGGCCAGGATGAATGCGATCCCCGCCTTTTCCAGTGCATCGACGATGGTCAGAACCTCGCCCCCGGGCATGCCAAAGGCGTGACGGCAGCCTGACTCGTACAGGCGTTGGGCCAGAATGTCGGCGGCGCGCAGGGTGGTGTCGGGCATGGATCACTCACTGAGATGTTTGTCCCTGCAAAGCGGGTTGCTCGCCACTATGCAAGGGCTGTCACGCGAGTGTGACTAGTTCACCGCCGCATGTGCAATGGCGGCGAAACGGTCATCAAGCTGCGCGGCAAGCGCCATCAGTGCGTCGCCGCCTTCGTCCGTGTAGGGGGCAAAGACAAAGCTGGGCGTTTTATAGGACAGGGTGGCGGTGCCGTCCGGGTTTTCGGTGACATAGAGGCGCACCGGGGCCTCGATCATGGCAGCGGGGGACAGGTTCAGGATTTTCACCGCGAAATCGTTGTTGAACACGCCTATGACCCGGTTGCCGGGGATGGTGATGCCGCGATTTGCGGCCGACTGCGTTGGCCCGGCCTGTGTCACGACGCCCATCTTGTTGGCCCGGGTCGCGGAGATGACCGCATCGATCAGATCGCCATGGGTTTTGGTGGTCGGGATCACGACCCAGCCGTCGCGCGCGGCCAGTTGGTCGGCAAGGACAGGACCGCCCGGCAAGGTCCAGAACAAGGCAAGCAGCAGCAGGAATGGTTTCACCGGCATCCTCCCTTGGCAAACACGCGGGTGCGCTTGCCTGACTCTATGCCACTGATCCGCACACGCGGTATTAACCTTGTCGTTACCGGGTCGGTTCGGGCCGGATGTCGAGCCCTTTGATAATCCAGTCGCGGGTGTCCATAGGGTCGATGACCGCGTCGATCTCCTGCAGCGAGGCAACGTTGAGCGCACTGCCTTCGCGATAGGATTGGGCGACCAGATCATCGAACAGGGCCTGGCGTTTCGCCGGGTCGGTTTCCGCGTCAAGTTCGCGTTTAAAGCCGAGTGTCACCGCGCCTTCCAGACCCATGGGGCCAAATTCGCCGGTGGGCCACGACAGGGTAAAGGCGGGCGCGACAAAGCTGCCCCCGGCCATGCCCTGCGCGCCGATGCCGTACCCCTTGCGCAGGCAGACAAAGAATAACGGCTGTTCCATCTCGGCCCCTGCGGCCAGCAGATCACAGGCCGCCTGCACCCCGCCCGCGCGTTCGCTGTCGGGGCCAACCATGAAGCCGGGCGTATCGCACAGCGACAGGACCGGCAGCGAAAACCGGTTACACAGACGGATAAAGCGCGCCGCCTTGGCCGAGGCGGGCGCATCCAGCGCGCCACCCAGGTGATGGGGGTTGTTGGCGATCAGGCCCATGGGGCGGCCTTCGATCCGGAGGAACCCCGCGACGATGCCCGGGGCATGGGCGCGGCCCAGCTCCAGAAAGCTGCCGGTGTCGGCCAGCAGGCCGATCACGCTGCGCACATCATAGGCGCGCAGGCGGTTTCCCGGGATTACATGGCGCAGTGCGCGCTGATCTGCGGCGGACCAGTCAACCAGATTGCCCTGGAAATAAGACATCGCCTTGCGCGCAGCCTCGGTCGCCTGTTCCTCGTCCTCGACCAGGATATCGACAAGGCCGATTTCGGCCTGTTCCGGGGCGGGGCCGATCTCCTTGGGATCAAAGGTGCCAAGGCCGCCCGCCTCGATCATGGCGGGGCCGCCAAGGCCGATCCACGACTTGCGGGTGGCGATCTTGATATCGCCCGCCCCGAAAATCGCCGCGTTTCCGGCAAAACAGTACCCCGAATTCACGGTGATGCGCGGCCCGCGCCCCTTCATGCGCGCAAAAGCATGAAAGGTGGTGATATCGAGCGCCGCGCGTTTGATGTCTGCGAAATCCACATCGCCCGGCCGCCCGCCACCGCCTTCGGTAAAGAAGATCATCGGCAGGTGCTGGCGTTCGGCCACCTCGAACAGGCGGTCGGTTTTCATGTGGCCGAACATGCCCTGGGTTCCGGCCATGACGCTGGCGTCATAGGCCAGCACCGCCACCTGTGCCGTGGCGCGCGGCACCAGACCGGCGTTGACCTCGCCCAGGCCGGTGATGATGCCATCGGCGGGGGATTGTTTGATCAGGTCCTCGCGGTCGCGGCGGCGGCGTTGGGCGGCCACGACCAGTTGGCCATATTCGTGAAAGGTCCCGCCCCGGCACAGGTCATTGACGTTTTCGCGGGCCGTGCGCTGACCGCGCGACCGGCGGCGCGCCACCGCATCGGGGCGGTTTTCATCAAGGGTAAAGGCCAGACGATCCTGAAGCGCCTGCAAATCGGGGCGGATTTCGTCAAGGTCACGCTGTGCGGTGTCAGCCCCGCTGTCTTGTGCCGTGTGATCAGGTTCAAAGCTGAGCAACGGGGCAGCGGCGCTGACCACGGTGCCCGGTGCGTTCAGCACGTCGATCACGGTACCGGCGGCAGGGGCGGTCACCACGTGCTGCATCTTCATCGCCTCGAGGATGACCAGTTCATCCCCCGCGGCAAACCGGTCGCCCGGCTGCGCATTGATGGCATGTATCATCCCCTGCATCGGGGCGCACAGGGCCTCGGCCCCCTGCGGCAGGGTCAAGGCGGCGCTGGCCGATGGTGCGGGCGCAGCGGCCGGGGTGGCCGCGATCCGGGCCGGCGGCAGGGCGGCGATGTCCTTGGCCCCGACAAGGCCGCGATCGACCGAGGTAACATCAACCGCCCACGTGGCCAGTTCGGGACGGCCCAGCAGGGCCCGCAGATAGTCCGTATTGGTCGGTGTTCCGGTGATCTGGAATTCGGACAGGGCGCGTACTGTTCGGGCCAGCACGCCGGACAGATCGCCCGAGCGGTCATGCACGATGAGCTTTGCCAGAAGCGAGTCAAAGCCGGGGTTGGTGGTGTAACCCGGGTAGCCATAGGTATCGACGCGCACCCCCGGCCCGCCGGGTTGCTGGAACGCGTTCAGCGTGCCGCCGCCGGGCAAGACCTGACCGTCGGGGCCGATGGTTTCGGCATTGATACGCGCTTGAATGGCGATGCCCTGGGGCGCAGCCGGGGTGCTCTCCAACCCTAGATCGGCCAACGTGGCCCCACCGGCCAGGTTCAGTTGCAGAGCAACAAGATCGAGGCCTGTGATTTCCTCGGTAATTGTGTGTTCGACCTGGATGCGCGGGTTCATTTCGATGAAATGAAAACTGTCTGACGCACCGTTTGCCTCAACAAGAAATTCGACGGTTCCAAGACCGCGATACCTGGCAGCCTTGCCCAGCGCCACTGCCGCGTCCAGCAGGGCGGCGCGGAGTGTTTCGCTGAGAAAGGGCGCAGGCGCGATCTCCACGATCTTCTGGTGGCGCCGCTGCAGGGTGCAATCGCGGTCCCACAGGTGGGTGACGTTTTCGCCGTCGCCGATGATCTGCACCTCGATATGCCGTACCGGGTCGAGGTAGCGTTCGCCATAGACCGCGCCGTCGCCAAAGGCGGCCTGCGCCTCGGCCCGGGCCTGGGCCAGGGCGCTGGCGATATCGTCCCCGCTGTGCACGACGCGCATGCCGCGTCCGCCGCCGCCGTTCACCGCCTTGATCAGGATCGGCGCACCATTCTGGGCCTCAAGAAAGGCCTGCGCCACCGTGGCCGAATCCAGCGGCCCCGAGCCGCCGATCACCGGCACACCGGCCTGGCGCGCAAGATCGCGCGCGGCCACCTTGTCGCCCAGCGCGCGCAACGTTTCGGGCGCGGGGCCAACGAAGATCAGTCCAGCCTCACCACAAGCAGCCGCAAAGTCGGCATTTTCGCTGAGGAACCCATATCCGGGGTGCACCGCGTCACAGCCCGCATCGCGCGCAATCCGGATGATCGAGGGAATGTCCAGATAGGCCGCCGCCCCCGTCAGCGGCAACTGCGTCGCCCCGTCCGCACCGGACACATGGAGCGAGGGTGCATCATCGCCGGAAAAAATCGCGTGTGTTTCGATCCCCAGGGCCGCCGCGCTACGCGCCACCCGGATTGCAATTTCGCCGCGGTTGGCAATCAGCAGTTTGGAGATCATGTCATCTGGCCTTTTGGTCGTCACACAGGACCGCCCGCAGAGCCCCCCAGTTCCTGTTATCAGCATGGGGCGCGTCTGGACCAGCGTGTTTGTCGCGGTCACATTGTGGTGCAGCGCCTTGCGCCGGGCGCAAAACCACATAAAAAACGGTTATGAAAAACGCCTCATACCCCCTGACTGACGATATCGTGCTGATTGGCGGCGGGCATACCCATGCCCTTGTGCTGCGCAAATGGGGGATGGCGCCGGTGCCCGGTGCGCGGTTGACCGTCATCAACCCGGGTCCCACAGCGCCCTATTCGGGGATGTTGCCCGGCCATGTGGCCGGCCATTACGGGCGGTCCGATCTGGATATCGATCTGGTGCGCCTGGCGCGGTTTGCCGGGGCGCGTGTGATCCTTGGCGCGGCGGATGGCATCGATTTGAACGCGCGGCAGGTGCATGTACCGGGGCGCCCGCCGATCGGGTTTGACCTGTGTTCGGTTGATGTGGGGATTACATCGCAAATGCCCTCGCTGCCCGGGTTTGCCGAATTCGGCGTTCCGGCCAAGCCGCTGGGCGCCTTTGCGCAGGCCTGGCGCAGCTTTCTGGACGGCAGCGGCCCGGCGCGTGTCGCGGTGATCGGCGCGGGCGTGGCAGGGGCCGAACTGGCCATGGCGATGGCCCATGCCCTGCGCGAACGGGGGCGTTTCGACGCGGTGACGCTGATCGACAATGCAACCGCCCTGTCGGCCACCGGAGAGGCCAGCCGCAAGCGTATTCTGGCACAGATGGAAAGCCTGGGTATCACGCTGCGCGAAAACACGGCAATCGCGGCGTTGGAACAGGGCAAAATCCGGCTGGCGGAGGGCGGTGACATCGCCGTGGATTTCGTGACCGGGGCGGCAGGCGCACGGCCCCATGACTGGATCGCCGAAACCGGGCTGGATCTGACAGACGGGTACATTACCATCGATGAAACCCTGCGCAGCAGCGACAAGGCGGTCTTCGCCGTGGGCGATTGTGCGCATCTGAGCCATGCGCCCCGCCCCAAGGCCGGGGTCTATGCGGTGCGCGAGGCGCCATTTCTCTACGAGAACCTGATCGCCGCCCTGACCGGGGCGCGCATGCGGGCGTATCAGCCGCAAAAGGATTACCTGAAACTGGTGTCGCTCGGGCGCAAAAACGCCTTGGCGGAACGGTTCGGTCTGGCGCTGAGCGGGCCGTTGATGTGGCGTTGGAAGGATCACATCGACCAGAAATTCATGAACCTGTTTCGGGACCTTCCCGCGATGGAGCAACCCGATCTGCCCGCGCTGCGCACGCGGGAATTGGACGCGGCGATGGGCGACAAACCCCTGTGCGGCGGGTGCGGGGCAAAGGTCGGGCGCGATGCCTTGCGCGGCGCGCTGGCCGTGTCCGAACAGACGATGCGCGATGACATAACACCCCTGCCCGGCGACGACGCAGCGCTGTTGCAGACAGGCGGTGTGCGGCAGGTGATCACGACCGACCACCTCCGCGCGCTGACGCTGGACCCGGTGCTGATGACACGGATCGCGGCCCACCATGCGTTGGGTGACATCTGGGCCATGGGCGCCGCGCCGCAGGCCGCGACCGTTTCGCTGATCCTGCCGCGCATGTCCGAGCGGGTACAGCACCGCATGCTGAGCGAGATCATGGAGACCGCACGCGCCGTCATGCGCGAGGCCGGGGCCGACATCGTGGGCGGGCATACGTCAATCGGGGATGAACTGACCATCGGCTTCACGCTGACAGGTCTCTGCGACAGCGCGCCGATCACGCTGGCCGGGGGACAGGCGGGCGATGCGCTGATCCTGACCAAACCGATTGGCAGCGGCGTGCTGATGGCCGCCGAAATGCAGGCGCAGGCGGATGGTGCGTATGTCGCGGCCGCGTATGAGCAGATGACGACATCGCAGGGCGCGGCCGCAGGAATTCTGGCCGGAGCGCATGCGATGACGGATGTGACCGGGTTTGGCTTGATTGGGCATTTGACCGGCCTGTGTGAGGCCTCGGGCCTGGGCGCGACACTGAACCTGAACGACGTTCCCGTCATGGAGGGGGCGGTTGCCCTGTCCGACGCCGGGGTGCAGTCATCGCTTTATCCCGAAAACCGCGCCCTGGCCCCGGGGGTTTCCGAAACCGCGCGGACAAAGCTGTTGTTTGATCCACAGACGGCAGGCGGGTTGCTGGCGGCGGTCCCGGCGGATGAGGCGGATGGGCTGATCGAGGCATTGCACGCAGCAGGGTATCCGGCGGCACGGATCGGGGACCTGACAGAGGGCGTCCCCTACGTTACCGTGGCAGGCGCTGACCCCATCTGAGCGACCAGACCGGCGATTTGATCAGCGGCTTTTTCCAGTCCGCCCGCCCCCAGGTCGTCAACATCGACCTGCGCCACCACATCGGCGCCAACCGCCTTGCGTGATTTTTCATAGGCCGGGTCGTAATGTTGCTCCATCAGGGCCTGCGTCAGCCCGCGCTTGTCGCCCACCGCGATCATCTCGCTCCAGGCATCAACCACCGCATGGCCACGAAATTCGCGCAGATAGCCAAGTTTCTGGGTAAGGGTTTTGGTGTCCGACAGCACATCGTCATAGGCGCGCACAAGGTAATCTGCGCGGGCCGAAATCGGGGCGCTGATCTGGATGCGCGGGGCTTTTTTCAGGGCCGCCCACAGGCTGGGCGGCAGAATGCGCTCGCCGATCTTGCTGGATTCAGCCTCGATCAGAACCGGGCGGGCGGGATCAAGCGCGCAAAGACGTGCGGCAAGGCGGGATTCGAACATTTTCTGGCTGGGTTGTCCGCCCGGCATGTTGCCCAAAAGCGAGCCGCGGTGCCCCGCGCCCCCCTCAAGGTCGAGCATCTGGATGCCGCGCGCCTCGGCCATGTGCAGAAGTTCGGTCTTGGCCGTGCCGGTGTAGCCATCCAGCGCGATCAGCCGGTGCGGCAGCGGATCGTCGTAGAGCATCCGTTTCACAAGGCGGCGATAAGTCTGATACCCGCCTTCGATCGTCTCGGCCCGCCATCCGATCTGGCCCAGTATCCACGCAAATGACCCGGACCGTTGCCCGCCACGCCAGCAATAGACCAGAGGACGCCAGCCGCCATCATGGTGGGTCAGGTGTTTTTCGATATGTTCGGCGGCATTGCGGAACACCAGCGCGGCGCCGATCTTGCGGGCGAGGAACGGGCTCTGCTGGACATAGATCGTGCCGACCTCGGCGCGCTGATCATTGTCCAGAACCGGCAGGTTGATCGCCCCCGGAATGTGGTCCTCGGCAAATTCGGCAGGGCTGCGCACGTCGATCACGGTGTCAAACCCGTGATCGAACAGATCGGCCAGCGATGTGAACGCGCGTGTCATGTGCCCCCTCTAGCGCGCCGGATCGGCAAGCGAAAGACGAATGGTCCGATAAGCGCACAGATCATAAGTGTACTTGTCAATTGAGCCCATTTTGCTCAGGATGGTGAGGGTGTCACATTACCGGGACGGGAGGTCAGGCTTGCCAATGGAAATTTACGCTATGCCCGGCCATTTGATCCGCCGGCTGAACCAGATTTCCACCGCCCTGTTCATGGAGCGCATGGGCGAGGCCGGGCTGACCCTTACGCCGGTACAATTTGCGGCCCTTGCCGCTTTGCGGGAAAATCCGGACATCGATCAGGCCACCGTGGCCGGACTGGTGGCCTATGACCGCGCAACCTTGGGCAAGGTGATCGACCGGTTGGAATCCCGCGGCCTAGTGCGGCGGTCCACCTCGCAATCGGACCGGCGGGCAAAAGTGCTCACCCTGACGGACGCGGGCATTGGTCTCTATGAAAACGCCCTGCCCCATGTGCAGGCAATCCAATCCGAAATGCTGGCCGGTCTGGATGAGGACGAGCGCGACACATTGGTGCGTCTGCTCGACAAGGCCACGATGGCCGCGAACGAACGCAGCCGCGCCCCGCTGAAGCGGCGCGGCTAAGCGGCGTCAACCGGCTCGATCAGCTGTGCGCCGCTGGCGCGATTGGAATTCACCGCCGGATCGACGCGAATCCATTCGAGGATTCCCTCGGCCCCCGGCTGCATCAGCCGCGCGGCCCCTTTGCCCTGCTCACCCAGCCACAGCGCCCAGTCATCGGGTTCAAGGATCAGGGGCATGCGGTGATGCACCGCAGCGGCCGCGGCGTTGGCGGCGGTGGTGATAATGGCACAGGTGTCAATGGGATTTTCCGTGCCCCAGCTTTGCCAGATGGCGGCAAAGGCAATGGGCGCGCCATCACGGCGGCGGAAATACCACGGCAGGCGTTTGCCGTCGTCGGTTTTGGTCCATTCATAGAACCCGTCGGCAACAACAAGGCCGCGCCGGTCGCGGCAAGCGGATTTGAAAGCGGGTTTTTCGGCCAGAGTTTCGGCGCGGGCGTTGATCAGGAGCGGGCCGCCGTTTTCCTCTTTGTACCAATGGGGAATGAACCCCCACCGCATCCCGACCAGACGGCGCCCGGTTTCCCCCTGTCGCACCACATGGACCTGATTGGTCGGGCAGACATTGTAGTTGGGCACGTGGGGCAACTCGTTTGACGGCTGGGCGGCAAACAACTGGGCCATCGCATCGGGCGGCAGGGTAACGGCGAAACGTCCACACATATGGGCCACGCTAATGATATCGGGCGCAAAACTCCACGGTCGGATTGCCAGCGACCCTCAGACGAATTGCGCCGGTCCGGGGCGGCCAAAGCGAACGGGTGACGGGCGGCATCGATTTGTCATAGCCTTGGGACATGACGACAAAAACAGGGAAGGCGCAGACCATGATCATCGCATTAGTGCAAATACCGCTGGACGGGCCAAAGCGTCCGCATGAAGACGTCATCGCACAATCGCTGGAGTCGACGAAGATTTTTCACAAGGTGAAAGGTCTGCGCCGCAAATACTATCTCAACTGCGAGGCGGGCGGCGGCGGCGTTTACGAGTTTGCCACCCGCAAAGACGCCGAAGCCTGGTTCAACGAAGACTGGGCCAACTGGATGGAAGGCCGGTTTGGCGTGCGCCCGACGCTGACCCTGTTTGATACCCCGGTCGTACTCGACAACGAGGCGGACGAGGTGCGTGTCGATGGCCATAAAGTGTCCGCGCCATGGAAAAAGGCCGAGTGATCGCATCTGATCACCCGGCCCTTTTTGTCGTTTTCCAGCCTGACTTATTTCCGCGCGATGCGCCCGTCGGTATAGGGTTGATAGGGCGCGTGTTCGGCGAGGTATTCCGCCGTCACATCGGCCAGATCGGGGCCAAAGTCATAAGCGTTTTGCGCATCGCGGAACATCTTGTACCCGTCGCCGCCGTTGCGCACGTAATTGTTGGAAACGACGCCGTAGGTCTTGTCCATATCCAACGGCGCGCCGCCGACCATGATTTCGGTGATCCGGTTGCCCGGTTCGGCAGACGCGTCAAACACAAAGCTCATCCCGGCGACCTGAGGGAAGCGGCCTGCGCCCTCTTCGACCTGGCTTACCCCGTTTTCAAGCGCCTCTTTCAGAACCGCGCCGGTGACCTGGAACGTCGACAGCGTGTTCTGGAACGGCAGCACGGTTAGAACCTCGCCCATGGTCACATCCCCCGCGTCGATCGAGGCGCGGATGCCGCCGCCGTTCTGGATCGCGATTTCAATGCCCTGATCGCTGACCCGAGCCAGCATGGCATCGGCAATCAGGTTCCCCATGGTGCATTCCTGCGAGCGGCAGACCTCGCGATCTCCGCCAATCGGCTGATCGGTTTTGGCGACCACGGTGTTGCGGATTTCATCCAGCGGTTTGGCGGCCTCGGTGATGCGGGCGACGGTGGCGTCGTCCTCGGTCACGGCAGCGTCCATGATGATCGGCTCGCCCTTGGCCTCGGTCAGGGTGCCTGCGTCATCGAAGGTGACGTTCAGTTCGCCCAGAAACTTGCCATAGGCATAGGCCTGAACAATCGCCGTTTTGCCCACCATGGTGGGATAAGGGCCGACGGCATTTTCCGCCGTGTTGGACAGGTAGGTATTGGAATGCCCACCGACGATCACGTCAACGCCCGTGGTTTCGGCTGCGACTCGCTGATCGACGCGATACCCCGAGTGGGACAGAACGATGATCTTGTTCACACCCATTTCAGTCAGCTTGTCCACCTCGCCCTGCACGGCCTGAACCGGATCGGTAAAGATGACGTTGGGCCCGGGGCTGGCCAGTTCGTCGGTGTCCGGTGGGGTCAGGC
This sequence comes from Arenibacterium sp. CAU 1754, assembly GCF_054482635.1. Taxonomy (NCBI): domain Bacteria; kingdom Pseudomonadati; phylum Pseudomonadota; class Alphaproteobacteria; order Rhodobacterales; family Paracoccaceae; genus Arenibacterium; species Arenibacterium sp. CAU 1754. The sequence continues at coordinate 264,153 of NZ_JBTLRG010000005.1, read as the reverse complement.
CGATCAGGCCCAGCTTTTCGCCGCCGCGTTCAATGACGGTGGATTTTGCCAGTTTCCCGGCAAGAAGTTCCTCGCCGCTGACATCCGCATTGGACATCAGCACCGGAAAATTCACGGCGTCCATGAACCCGCGCAGAACCTCGGGGCCGTCGTCGAATTCGTGGTTGCCCACGGTCATCGCGTCATAGCCCATCTTGTTCATCATCTCGGCGGCAAGTTTGCCTTTGTAGTAGGTATAGAACAGGGTGCCCTGAAACTGATCGCCGCCATCGACGAGGATGGCGTTGTTGGTGCGGGTCCGGGCCTCAGTAATGGCCGTTACAAGGCGGGCGGAACCGCCGAAACATTTGCCTTCGGTATTGTCTTCGGGTTTGCAGCCGCTGTCATATTTGCTGATCGGTTCGAACCGGGCGTGAAAGTCGTTGGTATGCAGAATGGTCAGCGTATAGTCGGCTGAGGCGACGCCAGCAGTCAGGCCGAGGGCCGCAACCGTGGTCAGGAATCGGGTCAACATGGCAGTACTCCGGATTGAAAAACTGCCGGATGGTGCGCCGGTTTCCGCGTTCTTGTCAAAGACTCTCGACTTGCCGTTGCGGCAGGTTTTGGCTTGCGTCCAAACCTTGTGCAAGGCATCACCGCGCCATGCTGATATACAAGATTTTCCGCTCGGACGAATGGGCCGAACTGCAAGAAAACGGCGAAACCCGTGGCGCGCCGGTCGACCTGGCCGATGGGTTCGTGCATTTTTCCACCGCGGCCCAGGCGGCTGAAACCGCCGCAAAGCATTTTGCCGGCGAGGACGGTTTGATGTTGCTCGCGCTGGAGGCCGACAACCTGGGCGCGGCACTGAAATGGGAGCCGTCACGCGGCGGGGCGTTGTTCCCCCATCTCTATCGCGTGCTGCGCATGGAGGATGTGCTTTGGTCGCGCGACATGCCCCTTGTGGATGGCGTCCACCAGTTTCCGGAGGGATTGGAATGACGTTTCTGGAACGCCTCGCCCTTACCATCATGCACCGGATGGACCCCGAGCGTGCCCATGGCCTTGCGCATATTGCGCTTCTGGCCAATTTCGGCCCCCAGGGCGGGCCCGTAAGCTCGCCGCGCCTGCGTACCGAACTGGCCTCGCTTTCTCTGCCAAATCCCGTTGGCCTTGCTGCCGGGTTCGACAAGAACGCCACGCTGACGGACCCGCTGTCGCGCGTCGGCTTTGGGTTTCTAGAGGTCGGTGCTGTGACACCCCGGCGCCAGCCCGGCAACCCCAAGCCACGGCTTTTCCGGCTGAAACAGGATCGCGCGATCATCAACCGCTTTGGCTTTAACAACCCGGGGATGGAGGTCGCCGCGAACCGCCTTCGCGAAAAACCTGCGGGCATCCCCATCGGTCTCAACCTCGGCGCCAACAAGGACAGCGATGACCGCGCCGAGGATTATTGCCGCGTTCTCGCCCATTGCGGACCCTTCATCGATTTCGCCACCGTCAACGTGTCCTCGCCCAATACCGAAAAGCTGCGCGATCTGCAGGGTAAAGAGGCGCTGGCCGCGTTGCTGAACCGGGTGATGGAAACTCGCGCGGGCATGGCGCGGCCGATCCCGGTGTTTCTGAAGATCGCGCCAGATCTGAACATGGCCGAAATTCAGGACATTGCCGATGTGGCGCGTGAAACCGGCGTGGATGCGGTGATTGCAACCAACACCACCCTGTCGCGCGACGGTCTGCGCAGCAAAGACAAGGATGAGGCCGGTGGCCTGTCCGGCGTGCCGCTGTTCGAAAAATCGACCCGCGTTCTGGCGCGGCTGAGCGAGATGACAAATGGCGACATCCCCCTGATCGGCGTCGGCGGAATTTCATCGGCCGAAGATGCCTATGCCAAGATTTGCGCGGGGGCCTCGGCGGTGCAGATATATTCAGCGCTGATCTATCAGGGCCTGTCGCTGGTCGAGGAGATCGCCACAGGACTGGACCGGTTGCTGGAACGCGACGGGTTTGCCAATGTGGCCGAAGCCGTGGGCAGCAAACGTGAGGACTGGTTATGATCGAATATTGGCACAACCCGAGATGTTCGAAATCCCGTCAGGGTCTGGCCCTGCTGGAAGAAAAGGGCGCGGAGTTGAAGGTGCGCAAATACCTTGAGGATGCGCCGACGCCAAAGCAACTGACCGCCGTTTGGGAGGCGTTGGGCAAACCGCCGGTTGCGGAGATGATGCGCGCGGGCGAGGCACGGTTCAAGGAACTGGGGCTGAGCAAATTCGACGATGATGCCACCTTGCTCGCGGCGATGGCGGAAAACCCGATTCTGATCGAACGGCCCATTGCGATCAACGGTGCGCGCGCCGCCATCGGGCGCCCTCCGGAAAACCTTTTGGATATTCTCTAGGGCTCAGGCCGTGTGCGCCTGTGCCTCAAGAGCGGGGTACCGCAGGGCCAGCGTGATACCGCGCACGATGAAAGAAATCAGCAGGGCCAGCCACAGGCCGTGATTGTCCATCAGCGGCAGCAGAATGGCAGCGGCGGCGCAGTAGATCACGAAACTGATCGCCATCATGTTGCGCATGTCGCGGCTGCGCGTGGCGCCGATGAATATCCCGTCCAGCATCCACGCGGCAACGCCCACCAGCGGGGCGGCGACCATCCAGGGCAGGTAGATACGCGCCTCGGCCTGAACGGCGGTATCCTTGGCCATGACATCGATCAGCCAGGGGCCGAAGACGGCAAAGGCGAGGGACGTGACGACGCAGATCACCGCCCCCCAGCCCGAGGTCAGCACGACCGAGCGACGCAGGCGCGACGGGTCGCGCCGCCCGATGGCGCGCGCAATCAGGGTTTCGGCGGCAAAGGCGAACCCGTCCATCGCATAGGCGGTGATATACATGAACTGCATCAGCACCTCGTTCGCCGCGAGTGTCACGTCACCGAACCCGGCGCTCAGGAAAACGAACGAGGTGAAGATCGCCATCAGCATGGCCGAGCGCAGCAAGATATCGGTATTGACCAGCGCCATGTGGATCAGGCGGTCGCGGTCGAAAACGCGCACCCAGTCGCGCCAGTCGGGGCGCTCGAACGCCGAGCGGCAGAGGTAGAGCCCCAGCGCCGCGCCCGCGATTTCGGCGATGACGGTGGCGATGGCGACGCCCTCGACCCCCCAGCCCAGACCGAGGACGAACCACAGATCCAGCAGGATGTTGAGCCCGTTCATCACCAACTGAACCCAGAATACGCCCGATGTGCGCTCCATTGCGACAAGCCAACCGGTCAGCGCGTAAACGGCAATGGCCGCGGGAGCCGACCAGATGCGGATACTCAGGTAGGAGCGCGCCAGGCTTTCCACCTCGGGCGTTGCAGGCGAGAGGGCGAAAGCGCCCCAGAACAGCAGAGATTGCAGCAGGATCAGAACCGCGCCCCCTGCCCCGGCGATCAGCAAGGCGCGGGTCAGAAGGGCCGATACCTCGGCGCTGTCGCCGGCGCCTTCGGCCTGACCGACTAGGCCAACGGTACCCATGCGCAGAAAGCCGAAGAACCAATAAAGCGTGGACAGGATGATGCCGCCCATGGCCACGGCGCCAATCGGGGCCGCCTGCCCCATCTGACCGACAACGCCGACATCGACGGCGCTGAGGATCGGGACGGTGGCGTTGGACAGAACAATCGGCAGCGCGATGTGCAGCACGCGCCTGTGCGTCAGGTCCAGCTGGGCCTCGGCCACGGGATCAGGCCTTGGGCTGAGGCATCAGGAAATGCCCGGTTGCGGTTGCAAACAGCTTGTCCCGATTGTCCTGCCAGGCCTCGACCCGGACCGAGGCATAGCGCCGGCCAGACCGGTTCACCGTGGCGCGCGCATATGCGTCACGCGGCAGGCCCGACCGCAGGTAATCGACCGTGAAATCGATGGTCTTGGGCGGGCGCGGCAGATGGTCGACGGTAAGTTCGGTCGGATCCAGTTCACCGCTTTCCATTGCGGGCCACAGGACCGTCCAATTCAATGTGATGTTGGCGGTCACCTCAAGAAAGGCTGCTGTCACGCCACCGTGGATGGCGGGCAGCATCGGGTTACCGATCAGCTTGTCATTGAAGTTGAGGATCCCGGTCAGCTCATCGCCGCGGCGGTCAAAGGTGATGTTCAGAAAGCGGATATAGGGCACACCCTCGACCAGCGCGTTCAGCGCCCCGTCGCGGCGTTGCTTGATCACCTGAATGGGTTCCGGGCGGGGTCGTTTCATCACGCGGCCCCCACCGTGAACGACCCCGTGGCCGTGGCGACGGGGTGTTCGGTGTCGTCGTCCATGGCCTTGGCCCGCACAAAGGCCACGTTGCGGGTGATGTGGTAACAGGTGGCTTCGGCCACGATGGTCTGCCCCGGCGTGGCCGCGCGCATGTAATCGATTCGCAAATCAATGGTGGCGGTGGTGCCGCGGGCCTTTGGATGGCTCATCACCGCGGTGCCACAGCAGGTGTCCATGACGCTGGAAACGGCACCGCCATGAATGACTCCGGTCTTGGGGTCACCGATCAAACGTTCGTCATACGGCATATGCATCACCGCATGCCCGTTTTCGACAAGGGTTATCTCCAGACCCAGTTCGCGCGCATAAGGGAGCGCGTCAATAAACTGCTGGGCCATTTTTGCCTTATCCACCATTTGGGTGATGCTCCTGCATTTTCCTTGCCGACTAAAGAGCAGTCCGCCATGCAAAGGGCAAGCCCGGCTGTTGCGCTTGGTCAAACAACGCCTTACCGTCAGGTCAACGATGAAGAGATGCCCATGACTGACCCACGCCTGTCATTCAAAGAAATGTGCGCGGAATTCGACGTCACGCCGCGTACCCTGCGCTATTACGAGTATATTGAACTATTGCAGCCCGACCGGGAGGGACGTTCGCGTTTCTACGGCCCTCGGGAAATTGCCCGGATGAAGCTGATCATGCGGGGACGCAAGTTCGGCTTTCAGTTGGAAGACATCCGCCAGTGGCTGTTGATGTATGAAAACGAAGGCAACGTCGCGCAGATGAAAACCTTCATCGAATTTGCGGATCGCCAGCTTGACGAATTGCGCGCCCAGCGGGATCAGCTGGACGAGGCCATGGAAAGCCTGATTCAGCTGCGCGATGTCGCAGCCAAAGGGATCGAATAACCGTCGAATCCCTGCAAAGCGCGCAGGGCTACCGCCCATCGGCCATCTGATTAGCTGGTTTCCTCTCCCTGCCTTCTGCCCAGAGCGACGTAAAATATTTCGTGACGCTACGTTGACGTGACCTACAGTTACGTCAACTCACTTATGACGTCACGTTCGGCTTACGTGAACGTCAACTATCGTTGTATTTGACCCCGTGGACCCTCACGTAAGTGCGGTTCAAACAAACATGAGTTGAAACGATGATCGACACGGTAATGACTATCCGCGAGATGTGCGACACCTTTAACGTCACTGCACGAACCTTGCGATTTTACGAGTCCAAAGAACTGTTGTTTCCCATTCGTGAGGGGCAAAAGCGCCTGTTCACCAAACGCGACCGCGCCCGGCTGAAACTGATCCTGCGCGGCAAGCGCTTTGGTTTCAGCCTCGAGGAAATCCGCCAGCTTCTGGACCTCTATGACATGGGCGATCAGCAGAACACCCAGCTAGAGCGCACCTATGAGATTGCCCGGAACCGTCTGGCCGACATGGAACAGCAGCGCGACGAAATGAACGCGGCCATCGCCGAACTGAAAGAGCAACTGGAATGGGGCGCCAAGATGATCGCCTCGTCCCACATGGAAAAAAAGTCCGCCGAATAAGCGTGCGGACAAGACACACACCGAACCACCCCATCTGAAAGTCAGGGAGCTTTTCAATGCCAAGCTATACCGCACCGACCAAGGACATGCAGTTTATCCTGCACGACGTGCTGAAGATCACCGAAACCGATGTCCCGGGTTATGACGAGCTGGAACCGGATTTCACCAATGCCATCCTTGAAGAGGCCGGCAAGATCAGCTCCGAAGTTCTGGCGCCGCTGAACACCGTTGGCGACGTCGAAGGTTGCGTTCTGGAAAATGGCGTGGTGCGTACCCCGACCGGGTTCAAGGACGCGTTCGAGCAGGTGAAAGAAGGCGGTTGGACCGGTCTCGACATGCCCGAAGAATATGGCGGGCAGAATATGCCTTACGTTCTGGGCACCGCCGTGGGTGAGATGTTCTCGGCGTCAAACCAGGCGTTTACCATGTATCAGGGTCTGACCCACGGGGCCGCGTCGGCCATTCTGGCGCATGGGACGGATGCTCAAAAAGATACGTACCTGCCAAAAATGGTGTCGTGTGAATGGACCGGCACGATGAACCTGACCGAACCGCATTGCGGCACCGACCTGGGCCTGATGCGCACCAAGGCCGAACCGCAGGGCAACGGCAGTTACAAGGTGACGGGTCAGAAAATTTTCATCTCGGCCGGTGAGCACGACATGTCCGACAACATCATCCACCTGGTTTTGGCCAAGATCCCCGGTGGCCCCGAGGGAATCAAGGGTGTTTCGCTGTTTATCGTGCCCAAGTTCATCGTGAACGAAGACGGCAGCGTCGGCGCGCGCAACGGCGTATCCTGCGGCAAGATCGAAGAGAAAATGGGCATCCACGGCAACTCGACCTGTGTGATGAACTATGACGAGGCGACCGGATACCTTCTGGGCGAAGAGCACAAAGGCATGCGCGCCATGTTCACCATGATGAACGAGGCTCGTCTGGGTGTCGGCATGCAGGGTCTGGCACAGGCCGATGCCGCCTATCAGAACGCGCTGGAATACGCCAAGGACCGCCTGCAGGGCCGCGACGTGACCGGCGTAAAAAACCCCGATGGCCCGGCCGATCCGCTGATCGTGCACCCGGACATCCGCCGCAACCTGATGGATCAGAAATCCTTTGCCGAAGGCGCGCGCGCCTTTGTTCTCTGGGGCGCGATGATGATCGACCGCGCCCACCGCGCGAAGGACGAGGATGCCGATGGTCTGGTGTCGCTGCTGACCCCGGTCATCAAGGGTTTCCTGACCGACGAGGGATACGACATGACCGTTCAGGCCCAGCAGGTCTATGGCGGGCATGGCTATATCGAGGAATGGGGCATGTCGCAGTTCACCCGCGATGCCCGCATCGCGATGATCTATGAAGGCGCCAACGGCGTTCAGGCGCTGGACCTGGTGGGTCGCAAGCTGGCCCAGAATGGCGGCAAATACGTCATGGCCTTCTTTGATCTGGTCAAGACCTACATCAAGGACAACCAAGGTCAGGATGATGCATTCGACAAGGAGTTTCTTGAGCCGCTGAAAGCCGCCTCCAAGGACCTTCAGACCGCCGGCATGTATTTCATGGCCGAAGGCATGAAGAACCCCAACAACGCGCTGGCCGGGTCCTATGACTTCATGCACATGTTCGGACATGTTTGCTTGGGTCTGATGTGGGCGCAGATGGCCAAGGCGTCGAGCGAGGCGCTGAAATCGGGCACCACCGACACGGCGTTCCATGAAACCAAGATTGCCACCGGCCGGTACTATATGGCGCGCCGTCTGTCCGCGACCGGCATGCACCTGTCGCGCATTCAAAGTGGTGCGGATACGGTCATGGCCCTTGAAGCGGCAAATTTCTGATGCTCATCGCGCGCAGCCCGGGTACACCTGAGGCTGCGCGCGACACACACAACAGAGGTTGACCCATGCCAAAACGCTTTCGACTGACCCGCCGCTTTCCGGTTGCAATGACCGAGGACGGATACCGCAAGCTGCGAAAATTCGCGGCCGAGGCGGGATTGGACGAGGGCGAAGCGCTGTCGTTTCTGTTCGAAAACTTCAACAGCGTCATCAACGAAGAAAACCTTGGCCACCGTTTGCGCCTGTTCAATTCGGAACTTGAAGACCGCAAACGCTGAGTCAGATATCGGGGGGAAACAATGAAAGACGAATTTGCCGCATCATCCGGCTGGATGACCGACGAGCACAGGATGCTGTCGGATATGGCGGCCCAGTTCATCACCAATGAATGGGCACCCAAGTTTGAAAAATGGCGCAAGCAGGGGCAGATGGACCCCGAGACATGGCAACAGGCCGGCAAACTGGGGCTGTTGTGCCCGTCGATCCCCGAAGAATACGGCGGCGCGGGTGGCGACTTCGGACATGAGGCCGCCATCCTGATCGAGGCCGCGCGCGCCAACCTGGCCAGCTGGGGCACAGCGATCCATGGCCCTATCGTGGCCCACTATATTCTTGCTTATGGCAGCGAGGAGCAGAAACAACGCTGGCTGCCGCGCATGGTCACGGGTGAACTGGTCGGCGCGCTGGCGATGACGGAACCGTCGACCGGGTCGGACGTCCAGAACATCAAGACCAAGGCGATCCGCGACGGCAATGCTTATCGCCTGTCGGGGCAGAAAACCTTTATCTCCAACGGGCAGATGGCCAACCTGATCATTGTCGCGGCCAAGACGGACCCGACCAAAGGGTCCAAGGGCGTGTCCCTGGTGGTTGTGGAAACCGACAAGGCCGACGGGTTTCAGAGGGGGCGCAACCTGGAAAAGGTCGGGCTACATGCGGCCGACACGTCCGAGCTGTTCTTCGACAATGTCGAAATCCCGCCCGAAAACGTCCTTGGCGGCGAAGAGGGCAAAGGCTTCTACCAGATGATGCAGCAATTGCCGCAGGAACGCCTGACCATCGCCTGCACCGCGGTGGGCGCAATGGAAGGCGCGGTGGAACGCACCATCGCCTATTGCAAGGAACGTGAGGCCTTTGGCGGGCCGCTGACCCAGTTCCAGAACACCCGGTTCAAACTGGCCGAATGCAAGACCAAGACCACGGTCGCGCGCGCCTTTCTGAACGAATGTATGGAAGAGCACCTGCGCGGCGCACTCACGGTCGAGAAAGCCGCGATGATCAAATACTGGAGCACCGACACGCAGGGCGAGGTTCTCGATGAATGCCTGCAACTCCACGGCGGATACGGATTCATGATGGAATACGCCGTGGGCGAAATGTGGGCCGATGCCCGCGTTCAGCGCATCTACGGCGGCACCAACGAGATCATGAAAGAACTGATTTCGAGGTCGCTCTGAATGGCTGGACCGGCACGGAAATTTGATTGGTACGGGTGCCTCCGGCCGGAGTTTTCCTGGCAAGGTGAAGACAAAGACTGCACCCCGTTTTCACGGCGCGGCACATTGCCAAGGCCGGAAAAACGGGGCTTCACCTTACACTTTGCTCAGCTCTCCAGCCTGCAAAGCAGGGCCAGAGTGGCATCATTGCGGCTAATGGCAGGCAAAGAGAAACGACCCTTCTTCATCTTTCCAAATAAACTCCACGGGGGTGTGGGGGTGTGAAACCCCCACGGACCAACCTGACAACAAGCGCCTTGGGAGGGCACTGAGATCATGACCATCAAGTTGCATTGTTTCGGCGAAAGCGGGAATTCCTACAAAGCGGCCCTCGCATTGGAGCTGTCCGGCCTGGATTGGGAGCCGGTGTTTGTCGATTTCTTTTCGGGCATTGCCCGTAGCCCCGAGTTTCGCGAACAGAACGTGATGGCCGAGGCGCCCATTCTGGAAGATGGCGATTTCCGGCTCAGTCAGTCGGGCGCGATCCAGCAGTATGTGACCGACAAGTCGGGCAAGTTCGGCGGCACCTCGCAGGCGGAAAAATACGAGGTTCTGCGCTGGGTGCTGTGGGACAATCACAAGCTCTCGAGCCAGGCTGGCATGACCCGGTTCCTGATGAATTTCCTGCCGGAGAAGCACCGCGATCAGGCTGTGATCGACTTTTCGCTGGGTCGGCTCAAAGGAGCCTATGCCACGCTGAATGCGCATCTGGAGGGACGTAACTGGATTGTGGGGGATGGCATGACCAATGCCGATCTGTCCTGCTGCGGGTATCTGTTCTATCCCGAGCCTTTCGGGTTTGATCGCGCCAAGTGGCCGAATATCGACCGCTGGCTGTCAAACATCGAAAACACCCCGGGCTGGAAACACCCGTATGACCTGATGCCGGGCAGCCCGGCTGACCGGGCTTAGGGCGAAGGGCGGGCGACGTGACGTTTCGTGTTGATATAGATTCCGGGGCGGTCCAGCCTCGAGCCACCCTTGGAATGGTGAGGAGCCTTTCATGTTGTCCCGCGCAGCGCTCTATTCGATCGCCCTCTATCAGCGGTGGATTTCGCCGCGCAAAGGATATCGCTGCGCCTATTCAGTGGCGCATGGCGGCACGGGATGTTCGGGATTTGCCAAAGGCGCGATCCGTGAACACGGCCTCTGGGCGGCGATGCCAATCATCCGGGGCAGGTTTCGCGATTGCCGGGCCGCCTATGATGCAATGTGCGACGCGCGCCGCGACAAAAAAAACGAGGGCGACCAGCGCCGCAGGAAGAACCGGTGGTATGACAATGCGTGCCTCGATCTCGGGCTTTGCTGCCCCGGACCGAGCCGTTCAGGCACCACCGGCGGGGGCGGCTGCGATCTCAACCCATGCGATGGCGGTGGCTGCGACTGCAGCCCCTGCAGCTAAACGAACAACGAACACCAATCTTAACGACAGCAAAGGACGTGTCTTATGACCGAAGCCTATATCTATGACGCGCTGCGCACTCCGCGCGGCAAGGGCCGCAAGGACGGCAGCCTGCACGAGGTGACCTCGTTGCGGCTGTCCGCCCTGACCCTGAACGCGGTCAAGGAGCGCAATAATCTGGACGGTCATGCCGTCGAGGACGTGATCTGGGGCAACGTGACCCAGGTGATGGAACAGGGCGGCTGTCTGGCGCGCTCGGCCGTACTCGCCTCGGATCTGGATGAGAGCATTCCGGGACTGGCGATCAACCGGTTCTGTGCCAGCGGCATGGAAGCGGTGAACCTGGCGGCCAACCAGGTCAAGGGCGGCGCAGGGGATGCCTATATCGCGGGCGGTGTCGAAATGATGGGCCGCGTGGCCATGGGCAGCGATGGCGCGGCCATTGCCGTGGACCCGAGCGTTGCGATGGACAGTTATTTCGTCCCCCAGGGCATTTCGGCCGATATCATCGCCACCGAATACGGGTTCACCCGCGATCAGGCCGATGCGCTGGCCGTTGAATCCCAGCGCCGCGCCAAGGCGGCATGGGATGATAACCGGTTCGCCAAGTCGGTGATCACGGTCAAGGATCAGAACGGGCTGACCATTCTGGACCGCGACGAATACATGCGCCCGCAGACCGACATGCAGAGCCTTGGCGCGCTGAACCCCAGCTTTCAGCAGATGGGCGAAGTCATGCCCGGGTTCGACAAGATCGCCATGATGAAATACCCGCATCTTGAGCGGATCAACCACATCCACCACGCGGGCAACTCGTCCGGCATCGTGGACGGTGCGGCAGCCGTTCTGATCGGCAACAAGGAATTTGGCGAGAAATACGGCCTGAAACCGCGCGCGCGCATCAAGGCGACTGCCAAGATCGGCACCGACCCGACCATCATGCTGACCGGGCCGGTTCCGGTGACGCAGAAAATCCTGGCCGACCATGGCATGGACATCAAGGACATCGATCTTTTCGAGGTGAACGAGGCGTTCGCCTCGGTGGTTCTGCGGTTCCAGCAGGCGTTTGACGTCGATCCCGACCTGATCAACGTCAATGGCGGCTCGATCGCCATGGGCCACCCGCTGGGTGCGACCGGTGCGATCATCATCGGCACCCTTCTGGACGAGTTGGAGCGCACCGACAAGGAAACCGGTCTTGCCACCCTGTGCATCGCATCGGGCATGGGCGCGGCCACCATCATCGAGCGCGTCTGATGCCGATCATCGACCTGGATCAACTGGAAGAACGGACAGGCTCGTCCTATCCTGCGGAATTCGCAGGGGCGGTCGAGGGGCGGTCTTCGCTGCGCCTGTCCGAGGCCGGTGGCCTGACCCAGTTCGGGACCAATATCATCATCCTGCAACCCGGTTCGCAAAGTTCACTGCGCCACTGGCACAAGACCCAGGACGAATTCGTCATGGTTCTGTCAGGGCAGCTAATGCTGCATCTGGATGATGGTGAACACCCGATGGGCCCCGGTGATTGCGCCGCCTTTCCGGCGGGCGATCCCGATGGTCACTGTCTGATCAATCGCTCGCAAGAGGAGGCCCGATTTCTGGTCGTGGGGACACGCACCCCGACCGAAGAGGCCACCTATTCCGATATTGACCTGATGGTCCGCGTCGATGGCGACAGTTTTCAATATACCCGCAAGGACGGCACGCCCTATCCGGGCCAGTCCTGATATTCACTCCGAAGGGAGACGTAAGACATGACCGACTTTACAATGACCAAAGACGCCGAGGGCGTTGCAACCATCACCTGGGACTGCCCGGGCAAGACCATGAACGTGATGTCCATCGAAGGGCTGAGCGAACTTGATGCCTGCATCGACGATGCGCTGGCCGACGAGGCCGTCAAAGGCATCGTCATCACATCGGGCAAGGAAGGTTCCTTTGCCGGGGGCATGGATTTAAACCTGCTGGCCAAGATGAAAGAGGACGCAGGCGACGATCCGGCACGCGGCCTGTTCGAAGGCACGATGCAGATGCACGGGCTGCTGCGCAAGATCGAGCGCGCAGGCATGGACGCCAAGACCAACAAGGGCGGCAAACCGATTGCAGCCGCCCTGCCCGGCACCGCCGCGGGCATCGGTCTGGAACTGCCGCTGGCAACTCATCGCACTTTCGTGGCCGACACCCCCAAGGCGCGCATCGGCCTGCCCGAAATCATGGTCGGCATCTTCCCCGGCGCGGGTGGCACTACGCGCCTCGTGCGTAAGCTGGGCGCCATGGGTGCCTCGCCCTTCCTGCTGGAGGGCAAGATGGTGGACCCCAAGAAAGCCAAGGCCGCCGGTCTGATCGACGAGGTGGCCGATGATCCGGTTGCCGCCGCGCGCGACTGGGTGCTGAATGCCAAGGATGCCGACATCGTCAAGCCTTGGGATGCCAAGGGATACAAGATGCCCGGCGGCACGCCCTATCACCCTGCAGGCTTCATGACCTTTGTCGGGGCCAACGCGATGGTGCACGGCAAGACGCAAGGCGCCTTCCCGGCCGCCAAGGCATTGCTGAGCGCAGTTTACGAAGGCGCGCTGGTGCCGTTTGATACCGCTCTCAAGATCGAGGCACGGTGGTTTACCAACGTTCTGATGAACCCCAGTTCGGGTGCGATGATCCGCTCGCTCTTCCTGAACAAGGAAGCGCTGGAAAAGGGTGCCGTGCGCCCCAAGGGCATTCCAGATCAGCGGGTCAAGAAACTGGGCGTTCTGGGCGCAGGCATGATGGGTGCGGGTATCGCGCTGGTATCGGCCCAGGCGGGGATGGAAGTGGTCCTGATCGACCGCGACCAGGAAAGTGCGGACCGCGGCAAAGCCTATACCGAGGCCTATCTCGACAAGGGCATTTCACGAAAGAAAGTGACGGCCGAAAAGAAAGAGGCGATGCTGGGCCTGATCACCGCAACCCCCGATCTGGAGCATCTCAAGGGCTGCGATCTGATCATCGAGGCCGTGTTCGAGGACCCCAAGGTCAAGGCCGAGATCACCCAGAAGGTCGAAGCAGTGATCCCCGAGGATTGCATCTTTGCCTCCAACACCTCGACCCTGCCGATCACCGGGCTGGCCAAGGCGTCCAAGCGTCCTGAGCAGTTCATCGGCATCCATTTCTTCTCACCGGTTGAGAAAATGCTGCTGGTCGAGATCATCAAGGGCAAGGAAACCAGCCCGCGCGCGGTGGCCAAGGCACTGGATTACGTCCGCCAAATCCGCAAGACGCCGATCGTGGTCAACGATGCGCGGTTCTTCTACTGCAACCGCTGCATCATCCCTTATGGCAACGAGGCGACCCGCATGGTCACCGAAGGAGTCGCACCGGTTCTGATCGACAATGCCGCCCGTCAGCTGGGCTTCCCTGTCGGACCGATCCAGCTGGGCGATGAAACCAGCATCGACTTGGCCGCCAAGATCACCCGCGCCACCAAAGAGGCGATGGGCAACGAATACCCCGCCTCCGAGGCGGACAACCTTGTGTTCTGGATGGAGGAACAGGGGCGTCTGGGCCGCAAGGCCAAGGCCGGCTATTTCGACTATGACGACAAAGGCAAGCGCACCGGTTACTGGCAGGGCATTCACGATAAATACCCACTGGCCGAGGACCAGCCAGACGTGATCGAGGTGCAGGAACGCCTGATGTTCGCGCAGGTGCTCGAAGCGGTCCGCGCGCTGGAAGAAGGCGTGCTGGAAGACATCCGCGAAGGCGATGTCGGTGCAGTTCTGGCCTGGGGCTTTGCCCCCTGGTCCGGTGGCCCGTTCAGCTGGCTCGACATCATCGGCGCCGAATACGCCGCCCAGCGGTGTGATGAGTTGACCGCCAAGTATGGCGAGCGGTTCACCTGCCCCGCCCTGTTGCGCGACATGGCCGAAAAGGGCGAGACCTTCTATGAGCGTTTCGCCCCCGAGGCAAAGGCCGCCTGAGCCTGTTCTGAAAGATGACTTGGAAAAGGGCGCCTTCGGGCGCCCTTTTTTTCAAGTTTCATTGTTCGCTGGAGCTAGCCTGAATGTCAGCATTTCCCCAGTTCGATACACGCTTGCGACTTTCATGGTTTTGGAGTGTGGCAAACCGCTTCAATGTTGTGTCCGTCTGGATCAAGAACGAAGGCAGCGTAATAATCTGGGTTATAATGTAGGCGAAAACCCGGCGAACCATTGTCCGTTCCGCCTGCACGGATAGCTGCAGCATGAAATGCATCCACGTCTGCTTTGCTTTTTGCCTGCAAAGCAATGTGCATTAATCCAGTGGTGGCGTTTTCTTCCGCCAGCCAGAACCAAGGACGATCATCACCGTAACCGGTCACCTTAACTCCATCAGAGTGCTCTTTGGGAACATCAAACAAGCGCTGGACACCCAGAGGGGCAAAGGCCTGATCGTAGAAAGCCGTAGATCGATCAAAATCGGTAACGCCAAAAGTGATGTGATCAATCATCTCGTACCCTCCAAATGAGAGACTGCTTGCTAACATCTCGTAATGCAATAAGCGGCGACGCTAGAAACACCCGATCTCCTTCGGCAGCCAATGCGTTCCCCAAAGCAGACTTTGGTCGCTGGTGCAGTATTATCGGTCAGGTAAGGGCTCAGTTCAGACATTGATGGATCGCGCAGCATCTTGCGTTTGATCTTTGAACCTCCGTTCGGTCGTTTGCCTCGTTTCTTCCAAGCGCAGCGTCGCAAAGCGGAAATGCCGTGGACATTCAGCATGACCGCACCAAGGGGGCTGATTGTCCAGGTCTTGGGGGGCGCCAAGGTTGTATTTACCGCGAACGGTTCCGGTGCCCCGACGTGTCGAACACTTGCATCAGCTCGCGTTCCGAGCCTCGCGCTTTTGCAGCAATTCTTCCCGGACTTCCATGCGGGGCCGCCAGTTGTATCGCTTGTCGGCCCGGGTGCGCGACCAGAACAGAACGCCCCCGTAACGCCAGGGATCAAGCACGATACCATTGTCGATCGTGTCCCCGCGCCTGGTGACAACGGCCGAATGGTGGATAATCCGGAACGTGGTCGGAAGGGCCGTGGCCCAGTGCATCTTCAGGGTGCGGAATTGTTCCTGCTTCAGGCGTTTGTTGATATCTTCGGCCCAGTGATTGCACAGTCCACGCTCACGATATCCGTTGATGACCTTGGCATTGTGCACGATCGGCGCGTCGGTGATCTGGTACTCCTGCGCAAGCTGGAGCGAATAGGAATAGGCAATGTGGGCGGCCCGTTTTGCCTCGGCCGGATCCACGCCGGGCCCAAGACTTTGTATTTCTATCGCCAGCTTGTCGATATTGCTTTGATCAACAGTCGGTTTTTCAGCACATCCGCCGGTCATCAAAATCGCCACCACAAACAAGTGCGATACAAAAAGCTTAGTCATAAGGTCACTTCCGGAAATTTTCGTGCCGGTTTGCCCGGTGCGGCCGATCTTAGGGCGCAGTCGGGAAAACGCCTAGCCTAGATTGACGGTTTGGGCTGATATTTGCGCGCAGGCTCCGGTTCCTGCATTTCGCTTGTCCAGCCGTCACAGCGGCCGACAAGCACTGTCTTGCCCATCGCAGGGCAGACCAATGTGAATGCAGCCCAGGACCAAGCCGTGACTGCATTCACTGATTTTAACGACGGTCAAGCGGCCGTCGGGGTTTTTCTGCGCCGGCCGACAAAGCCAAGGAGACCCAGGCCACTGCCAAGCAGAACGATCACGGCAGGAATTGGGACCGCACTCGCATAAATGTTGTCCATGCCATAGTACTGATCGCCGTCTCCCGCGAGAGAGTTGAACACAACACTGTCGAGGTTGAACCAGTTGAGATCGTAGGTTGTAAAGGAGCCCAGCGCGATCGTTGTGCTGGTCGTGCCCCCGCCGGTCAGATTGCCGACAATCTCCAGCGACGTCGACTTTTCAAACCAGTTGCCGAGGTCGAGCTTCATCAGGTCGAAGGAACCGCCGCCAGACAACGACATCTTCAGCGATGAAGCGCCGGCGAAATCGTCACTCCCGAAAAAGGTCGATCCGCTGTCTCCGCCCCCATAGTTGTTTGCGAAGTGGGTGTGATTTGTCGATGAATCGAACAAGAACCCTTGCGATGTGATATCGCCTTGGGTGGACGGGGTGGCCCCAGACGGTTGGGCGTACTCTTCAAAATCGATAATCGCGGCACCGGCGCTGCCCAAAGTCAGCGCATATGCAAGTGCCGTAGAAAAAAACAAACGTTTCATAGGTTTTCTCCACAAAAAGTAAAAGTAAAACACAAGAAGTCTGCCCAAATTCGAACAAAAAGTAAACAAATCTTTGCCACAGTTGGAGCTTTCCTGAACTGAAACACAGCGTTTCCCCTTCCGAAACAAAGACCTGTATCTAGCTGCGGATTATCGGAGCGCCCGGCACCTAATAAAGCAGAATTTTTCTGGTGCTTGCCAAGCGGTACATCCCGGCCGGACCCGTGCTGCCGCTACACCCCGGGGCGCGAAGCGACCCCTTGGTTAGCCGGCCGGTTCGAAACTGTACCCGAACCGCGCGATATCTTCGGCGCAGCTGTCGGCGATGGCCTGTGCGGACTCAACAGAATAATAACTGCGATAGTCCGCCCGTCTGTCGGATGCATTTTGCCGCGTCAGGGTCAGGTCAAACCCAAGATGATCGAGCAGCGGTTTCGCGTCCGTGGCAAAGTGTTCGATACGGATATAGGCGTTGCACTGTTCCTGCCCATCCGCGCGGCGCATGTAGCTGGACGCCGGATTGGATCTGAACGACGCCATGGTTTGGGGATGGGTGACGAACGCCTCGAACTCAAGATCGCGGGCAAGCGTCACGGCGGGGTGCTCAAAACCCTGTTCGCGCAGCCAGTGGTAATAGCTGACCGCACGGTCCCACGGGTTGCGCACGAGGGTGAAGGCGAACAGCGTCTTAAGCTGACCGGGGGGCAGCAGACCGTCGATATCGGCCAGTGTCGCATGCTTCCACAACCGCCCATGTGTTTGTGAATCCTTGACCCGGCGGCGGCGTTTCAGCGCCTTGGGCGTATCCCCCAGCATGATGTCATCGCGCATCGCCCGCCCCTCAAGCGCGAGGGCGAGCGAGGTGCCCCCTGTCTTGGGGATATGTACGAAAACAAAGGATCGGCCGGTGCTGATAATCATGGGGTTTGACCCTAGTGGATTTCGCGGGCCGGGCAACGCGGATCGCCCCGCGTACGGCGACAAAATTTTTGCGCCGGGCACTTTTCATTGCTGCCCGCGCGGCGCAGTATCCCAGCCTACCAAAACACGGCGCTTGATGACGGGGAGGAAGTCAATGGGTTGGATGGCGGATGAAACAGGTCTGAAAAAGAACGCGGCGAATTATGTGCCGCTGACGCCTCTTTCGACCCTGCGCCGGGCGGCGGAGATATATTCAGACGAACTGGCCGTGGTCTACGGCACGCATCGCAAAACCTATGCCGAGTATGTTGAGCGGTGCACGCGCCTGGCCTCGGCCCTTGCGGGCATGGGCGTAAAACCCGGTGAGGTGGTGGCGACCCTCATCCCCAACCTGCCGTCCCATGCCGAGGCGCATTTCGGCGTGCCCGCCTGTGGCGCGGTTCTGAACACGATCAACACCCGTCTGGATGTGGATACGGTCACCTTTATCCTTGGCCACGGCGAGGCGCGCGTTGTTCTGGCCGACAGCCAGTTCCTGGAATTGGCGGAAGAAGCGATTGCCCGACAGGAGGGTGAAAAACCCGTTCTGATCGAGGTGCCCGACGATCAGGCCGGGTTCCCGGCCAGCGGGCGGCACCCGACCTACGAACAGGTGCTGGCGCAGGGCGATCCGGGGTTCGATTGGATCATGCCACAGGACGAATGGGAAAGCATCGCGCTGAATTACACATCCGGCACCACCGGGCGGCCCAAGGGCGTGGTTTACCACCATCGCGGCGCCTATCTGAACGCGATGGGCCAGATCCTGAGTTGGCGTATGGTTCTACGGCCAAAATATCTGACCATCGTACCGCTGTTTCACTGTAACGGGTGGTGCCACTCCTGGATGATGCCAATGGTGGGCGGGCGGATCATCTGTTGCCGCGACATCACCGCGCCAGCGATCTTCTCGGCCATCGCGGATGAAGGCGCGACCCATTTCGGCGGTGCGCCCATTGTGCTGAACATGCTGGTCAACGCGCCCGAAAGCGAAAGGCGCAGCTTTGATCACACGGTCGAGGTGTTCACCGCCGGTGCGCCCCCGGCGCCAGCAACACTCGCCAAGATCGAGCCGATGGGGTTCAACGTCACGCAGGTCTACGGGCTGACCGAAACCTATGGCCCGGCGACCGAATGCACTTGGGGTGAGAAATGGGATCACCTGCAAGGGGACGCACGCGCCGCGATCAAGGCGCGTCAGGGCGTGCCGATGCCGATTTACGAAGAGATCACCGTCATGGATGAAACCATGACGCACATCCCGCGCGATTCAAAAACCCAAGGGGAAATCATCATGCGCGGCAACGGTGTGATGAAAGGGTATTTCAAGAACCCCGAGGCCACCGCCGAGGCGTTCAAGGGCGGCTATTTCCATTCCGGCGATATCGCCGTTCAGCACCCGGACAGCTATATCCAGATCGCGGATCGCGCCAAGGACATCATCATTTCGGGCGGGGAAAACATCAGCTCGGTCGAGGTTGAAGGCGTATTGATGGGGCACCCGGACGTTCTGCTGGCCGCCGTAGTGGCCAAACCGGACGAGAAATGGGGCGAGGTGCCCTGCGCCTTTGTCGAATTGAAACCCGGTGTCACCGGCGATGCGGCCGATCTGATCGCCTTTTCACGCAAGACGCTGGCCGGATTCAAGACACCCAAGCATGTGGTGTTTCAGGAATTGCCCAAGACATCGACCGGCAAGATCCAGAAATTCGAGCTGCGAAGGATCGCCCGCGAAATTTAACCGCCTCACCTTGTGTCATGACGTTTGCCGCATGGCCCGCCCCCATGCTAAGACCGGTTAAAACCGAGGCACGGCAGGCCCAGTAATCATGACGGCGTTAAAGGAATTCGAACGGCTTGAGGCCACTGGCCTGTGGCGCGCTACGCCCGAGGAGCAGCGCCGCGAAGTCGTTGTTTCCATTGGCGATGCCACGCTGACCATTTCGAATTTCAACAATCAGGCGCTGACCCATTGGTCGCTGGCCGCGCTGGACCGGCACAATCCGGGCGAATGGCCCGCCATCTATGGTCCTGATGGCGACCCCGGTGAAACGCTGGAACTGGCCGAAAGCGAAACGATGATGGTCGATGCGATCGAGCGGTTACGCCAGGCGATCGAGCGTTCCCGCCCCCGCCCGGGGCGGCTGCGTCTGGCCGGCGTGGTGCTGACGCTGGTCGCACTGGCCGCGCTGCTGGTGTTCTGGCTGCCCGATGCGATGCTGCGCCACACGCTGTCTGTCGTGCCCGAGATCAAGCGCGAGGCGATTGGCGAGGCGTTGCTGGGCCGGGTTGAACGGGTTTCCGGTCGGGCCTGCCGCACGGCGGATACCACACCGGTTCTGAACCGGCTGGCCAAACGGACCGGGGTGCGCAAGCTCGTCGTTCTGCAAGGCGGCGTGCGCGACAGCCTGTTGTTGCCCGGCGGGATCGTGTTGCTGAACAAGGCGCTGATCGAAGACCACGAAGACCCGGCCGTGGCCGCCGGATACATCCTAGCCGAACGCGCGCGGGCCGCCCGGATGAACCCGTTGCAGGAATTGCTGGCCGAAGCCGGACCAACGGCCTCGTTCCGCCTGCTGACGACCGGAGAGGTCAACCAGGCCAGTCTGGACCACTACGCCGAGCGGGTCATGCTGGCCGACCGGCCCGCCGTGCCGGATCGCCTCTTGCTTGAGGAATTTGCCCGCGTGCAGGTGCCATCGACCCCTTACGCCTATGCGCGCGACATCACCGGCGAAAGCGTTCTGGGCCTGATCGAGGCCGACCCGATGGCCGGAAAACCCCAGAACCCTGTCATGCGCGACCGCGATTGGGTACTGTTGCAGAATATTTGCGGCGGGTAGAACCGCGTCCGGGGCTGCACGAAGCGGACCCGAACCTTACTTGGTGCCGAACATCCGGTCGCCCGCGTCGCCCAGACCCGGCATGATATACCCCTTTTCGTTCAACTCGCGGTCCACAGCGGCGGTGAAAATGGGAACGTCCGGGTGTGCCTCGCGCATGCGGGCAACACCTTCGGGGGCGGCCAGAAGGCACATGAACCGAATGTCGGTGGCCCCGGCCTTTTTCAGCAGATCAATGGCCGCGACCGAGGAATTGCCCGTTGCCAGCATCGGATCGACCGTGATGACCAGACGATCCTCAAGCCCCTCGGGCACCTTGAAGTAATATTGCACGGGTTTGAGCGTCTTTTCATCGCGGTACAGCCCGACAAAGCCGACCCGCGCGGACGGGATCAGTTCAAGCGCACCATCCAGCATCCCGTTGCCAGCGCGCAGGATCGACACCAGCGCCAGTTTCTTTCCGGCCAGCGTCGGGGCCTCCATTTCCTCCATCGGGGTTTCGACGGGTTTATGGGTCATCGGCATTTCGCGGGTGATTTCATAGGCCAGAAGCTGGGTGATTTCGCGCAGCAACTGACGGAAGACCGCTGTTGGCGTATTCTTGTCCCGCATCAGGGTCAGCTTGTGCTGAACCAGAGGGTGATCGACGACGGTCAGGTGCTGGGACATATCTGGACTCCGGTTTCGAACTCTGTTTGCCATGTTGTCGGTCAGACCGGCGGCGCGCGCAAGCCATCGTTCAGAAAAAGCTGCGCCCGGGCCCCTGTCCTGCGACACCAAGGTAATGCGCGACGCTGGCGCCGACATCGGCAAATTGCACCAGTCCCAGGTCGCGCTGGCCTACGCCTGCCGCCACCACGGGAACCCGTTCGCGGGTGTGATCGGTGCCCGGCCAACTGGGGTCGTTCCCGTGGTCGGCGGTGAACAGCATCAGGTCCCCATCATGCAAGCGGCGCAGGATGGGGCCGATCTGCGCATCGAACCATTCCAGCGCACGGGCATATCCCGCGATGTCGCGACGATGGCCATAGAGGCTGTCGAATTCGACGAAATTGGCGAAGGTCAGGCTGCCGTCCTCGGCCTCGTCCACCAGATCGGACAGGTGTTGCATCAACTGCGCGTCGGTGCCTTTGCGGACCTCGTCTATGCCTTGCATGGAAAAGATATCGCCAATCTTGCCGATCCCGTAAACGCGCCGTCCAGCGTCCTGTACCCAGTTGGTGAGCACCGGCGCGGGGGGCGTGATGGCATAGTCGCGCCTATGTGGGGTGCGCTGAAACCCGGTTTCGGGGTCCCCGAGGAACGGGCGGGCAATGACGCGGCCGACCTTCATGTCGTGCAGCATCGGGGCGATGGTTTCACACAAGTTTAGCAACCGGTCGAGACCGAATGTCTCCTCATGCGCGGCAATCTGGAACACGCTGTCGGCCGAGGTATAGCAGATCGGCCAGCCACTGCGCATGTGCTCGGCCCCGAGATCGGCGATGATGGTGGTGCCCGAAGCGTGGCAATTGCCAAGGATGCCGTTGGTGCCCGCAGCCCGGGCCACCGCGTCGGTCAGATCGGCCGGAAAGGCGGGTTTGGTGTTGGGAAAGTAATGCCAGTCCCACGGCACCGGCACACCCGCCAGTTCCCAGTGGCCCGACGGGGTGTCCTTGCCGGGTGAGACTTCACTGGCAGCACCCCATGCGCCGGTCGGCGTGGCGGTCAGCCCAGGTGTTTCCACGCCCGAAGCCAGACGAACCGAAGCGCCAAGACCTAAGGCATCAAGGTTGGGCATGTGCAACGCCCCGCTGCGCCCGTCATTCGCGCGCCCTTCGGCACAGGCCTGTGCGATATGGCCCAGGGTGTTAGCCCCGGTATCGGGCAACTTGCCGTTGAAGAAATCTGCTGCATCGGGCGCGCCGCCAATGCCCACGGAATCCATCACGATCAGAAAGGCCCGCGCCATCATCCAACCCTTTCATGGATAAGGTCAGGCACGACCGGGGCGTCGGGGCCGATGGTGATCGCCTTGCGCACGGCGGCCTCGGCCCGGTGTGCGGCATCCTCACGCCCGGCGTGAATCACGGTCAGCGGCGTCCCCCGATCCACCCGGTCACCCAGACGGATCATACCCGACAGGCCCACCGAAGGGTCGACCACATCGCTTTCGACCTGCCGCCCGCCCCCCAGTGCAACCACGGCAAGGCCAAGCGCCTCGCCATCAATGGCGGTGACATACCCCTCACCATGGGCAGGAACCTCGCGCATAACATTGGCCTCGGGCAGGAAGCGGGCCCAGTCCTCGACAAAACGCAACGGGCCACCGACGGCGGCAATCATCCGGGCGAATCGGTCCGCCGCACGCCCGTCGCGCAGGGTGGCAGCGATCTTGTCCGCCCCGGCCTGAACATCCTGCGCAAGCCCCGCATCGGCAAGCAACACGCCGCCCAGCGCGGCAGACAGCTGCAGCAACGGGCCGCCGACCTGCCCGGTCAGCACCTTCATCACCTCGGCCACCTCAAGCGCATTGCCCAGCGCGGGGGCCAGCGGCTGGTTCATGTCACTGATCACGGCGGTCGTCTTGCACCCGGCGGCATTGGCGGTTTCGGTCAGGGCGGTGGCCAGCGCGCGTGCCTCATCCATTGTTTTCATGAACGCGCCGCTGCCGACCTTGACGTCCAGAACCAGCGCATCGGGCGCGGCGGCCAGCTTTTTCGACAGGATCGACGCGGTGATCAAATCAAGGCTCTCGACCGTCGCCGTTACATCGCGGATTGCATAAAGCCGTTTATCCGCCGGGGCGATTTCCGCCGTGGCCCCAACGATGGCACATCCGATCTTGGCGACCAGATCAGCCAGACGATCCTCGGAGACATTGGTGGTGACACCGGGGATCGACTCCAGCTTGTCCAGCGTACCGCCCGTGTGGCCCAGCCCGCGGCCCGAGATCATCGGGACGTAACCGCCGCATTCGGCCAAGGCCGGGGCAAGGAGAAGCGACACGCAATCGCCGACGCCGCCGGTAGAATGTTTATCGATGACGGGGCCGTCCAGATCCCATTTCAGAACATCACCACTGTCGCGCATTGCCAGCGTCAGCGTGGCGCGCCCCTTGGTGCCCAGACTGCCCATGCAGACCGCCATGGCAAAGGCACCGGCCTGGGCATCGCTGACGGTGCTGTCGGCCAAGCCCTGGGCAAACCATGACAATTCGTCGGCGGTCGGCACCTCATGGCGGCGCAGCTTGGCAATGATCGCGCGGGCGTCCATGTGATCAGCCCTTATTCATGTGATCGGTGTCAAAGGCGGCAGGAAGCAGTGCACCGATGGTCGCCGTCTGTTCCACGCCATCCGTCGTGGCCATCGTCACCGGCACATCGCCGCCGCCGAATTCCGCCAGTTTTTGACGGCACCCGCCACAAGGCGACACCGGCACGGGCGACTCTGCGATCACGTAAACCTCTGTCAGTTCGGTTTCGCCGGCGGCGATCATGGCGGCGATGGCCCCGGCCTCGGCACAGGTGCCTTCGGGATAGGCGACATTCTCGACATTGCAGCCGACATAAACCGTGCCCGAGGCGCCCCGGATGGCTGCGCCCACCTTGAAGTTGGAATACGGCGCATGCGCGTTCAGGCGCACGGCGGTTGCGGCGTTTTTCAGGGTCATGATGGCTCCACTTCGGTATTGAAGGATCCCGGCAGAGCAACCTCAAGCAGTTCAATATCACCGCTGGGATTGCTAAGCCGGGTTTTCATGCCCGGCGGGATGACGAATGCATCCCCCGCGGTCAGCTTGAACGGGTCTTTTTCCTCACCCTCTAACGTTATGGTTCCCTCCATCACGAAGGTGAAAAGGATGTCGGCGTCATGGCTTGCCCACCTGGTCCCGCCAGAGCCGCGTTTGACCACCTGCACCCCTGCAACGCCCTTGGTGTTTTCGGCAATCGTGGTGTCACGGCATTGAAACCCCGGCAGGCGGAAAGGCTCCCACGTGGCATTCTTGGCTTGATTGAACACAAACTTCTGACCCTGCCATTCCCGGTCCGGGCGCAGGTGCGGGGTGGGCAGTTCCATGTCATGGTCGATCTCGGTCACGTGTTCAGCCGGAACGCCGATTTCGATCACCTCGACATTGTCGCTGGCCAACAGGACGCGGTGACGGATTTCAGGGGGCTGAATGAAACAGTCGCCCGCGGTCAGGCGCATCGGTTCGCCCTGATCCTCGTAAACGACATCGACCCAGCCGCGATAACAGAAGATCAGCTGAAACCCGACCTTGTGATAATGCACCATATCCGGCACAGGCCCGCCATCGGGGATGCGAATATGGCTGGCAATGATTGACCCGCCCAGACGGTCGGGGATCAGGTCGCGGTACTGCATGCCCGCGCGCCCGATGATCCAGGGGGCCTGATCGGCCAAACGGCGCACCACAAAGGAATGCTGCGTTTCGGGCAGAATCAGGGGCGGATTACGCTCTTCGATTTCGATGCGGGTGCCATTGGGGGCGGTCAGAACCCGCGCGCCCTCGGCAAACCCGTCGGGATCATCGGTCAGAATGCGCAGGGTGCCGGGCGATTCCGGTGCGCCGTTCTCGATGCGCAGGCGCAGGCCATGACCGGAGAAAACCGCCACTTGCGGATTGTCCGCGGGATAGATCATATCCAGCCGCATCCCCAGCGTTTTGGTGTAAAACGGAATGTCATCGCGCAATTCCTGCGTGGGAAGGCGCATTTCGGCTATGGTGTCGGTCATACGGTCTCTTTTCCTTGCGAAAAAACACTGACCGGCGGAATCAAATTATGCAAGCGAGTGGCTGCGGCAACCTTGGTCGAAATCACCAGTTCCAACGACTGGAAAAATAGTTTAACGCTAAACTAAATTTACGGAGGGGCCTCGATCGTGTCGGAAAAACAAAGCCTACGCCAGGCGGCGCTGTTCTATCACGAGTATCCAAAACCCGGAAAGCTTGAGATTCGGGCCACCAAGCCGATGGCAAATGGCCGCGATCTTTCGCGCGCCTATTCACCGGGCGTGGCTGAGGCCTGCCTTGAGATCAGGGACGATCCGGCAAATGCGGCGCGCTATACGACGCGGGCCAACCTGGTGGCGGTGGTCAGCAACGGCACTGCGGTTCTGGGGCTGGGTAATATCGGGGCGCTGGCATCCAAACCGGTGATGGAAGGCAAGGCCGTCCTGTTCAAGAAATTCGCCAATATCGATTGCTTTGACCTTGAGGTGGATGAATCCGACCCGGAAAAGTTGGCCGATATCGTCTGTTCCCTTGGCCCCACCTTTGGCGCGATCAATCTTGAGGATATCAAGGCGCCCGACTGTTTCATCGTGGAAAAGATCTGCCGCGAGCGGATGAACATTCCGGTGTTCCATGATGACCAGCATGGGACTGCGATTGTCGTCGGGGCTGCGGCGAAAAACGCATTGCACGTGGCGGGAAAGACGTTCGAGGAAATCAAGATCGTTTCCACGGGCGGCGGCGCGGCGGGTATCGCCTGTCTGAACATGCTGCAGAAAATGGGCGTCAAACGGGAAAACGTCTGGCTGTGTGACATTCACGGGCTGGTCTACGAGGGCCGTGAGCAGGACATGAACCCGCAAAAGGCCGCCTTTGCGCAGGCTTCGGACAAACGGAAGCTGGACGAGGTGATCGACGGGGCCGACATGTTTCTGGGCCTCAGCGGGCCGGAGGTTCTGAACCAGGACATGGTGCGCAAGATGGCCACACGCCCGATCATCTTTGCGCTGGCCAACCCGACCCCCGAAATCCTGCCCGACCTCGCGCGCGAGGTTGCGCCGGATGCGATCATTGCAACCGGGCGCAGCGATTTTCCCAATCAGGTTAACAACGTGTTGTGTTTTCCGTTCATCTTTCGCGGGGCTCTGGATGTGGGGGCCACGGAAATCAACGATGAAATGCAACTGGCCTGCATCGACGGTATTGCCGATCTGGCCCGGGCCACCACCAGCGCCGAGGCGGCTGCGGCCTATTCCGGTGAGCAGCTGACATTCGGGGCCGACTACCTGATCCCGAAACCGTTCGATCCGCGCCTGGTCGGGGTCGTGTCGTCCTCGGTCGCCAAGGCGGCGATGGAGACCGGCGTGGCGACCCGCCCGATCGAGGATCTGGAGGCCTATAAGGAAAGCCTGAACCAGACCGTTTTCAAATCGGCCTTGCTGATGCGCCCCGTTTTCGAGGCCGCCGCCGCCGCATCGCGCAACATCGTCTTTACCGAGGGCGAAGACGAGCGCGTGCTGCGCGCCGCGCAGGCCATTCTGGAGGAAACCACCGAAACCCCTATCCTGATCGGCCGCCCCGAGGTGATCGAACAGCGGTGTGAGCGGTTTGGCCTGCACATCCGCCCCGGACGTGACGTGCAATTGGTGAACCCGGAAAACGACCCGCGATATTATGATTACTGGACCAGCTACCACGAATTGATGGAACGGTGCGGTGTTACGCCCGATCTTGCCAAGGCGATCATGCGCACTAACACCACCGCGATTGGCGCGATCATGGTCCACCGGGGCGAAGCCGACAGCATGATCTGTGGTACTTTCGGTGAATTCCGCTGGCACCTGAATTACGTCCAGCAGGTTCTGGGCAGCAGCACACTGCGCCCGCACGGGGCTTTGTCATTGATGATTCTGGAAGACGGGCCGCTGTTCATTGCCGACACGCATGTGCATCAGCTCCCCAGCCCTGAAAATCTGGCCGAAATCGCCATCGGCGCGGCACGCCATGTGCGCCGGTTCGGGTTGGACCCCAAGGTGGCGCTGTGTTCGCAGTCGCAATTCGGCAATCAGGCCGAAGGATCGGGCAAACGGCTGCGCGGCGCGCTGGAGATCCTGGACGCGATGCCCCGCGATTTTGTCTACGAGGGCGAGATGAACGTCGATGCCGCGCTGGATGCAGAGTTGCGCCACCGAATTTTCCCGAACTCACGTCTTGAGGGGGCGGCCAACGTGCTGCTTTTTGCTCATGCGGATGCGGCCAGCGGAGTGCGCAACATTCTGAAAATGCGCGCCGGAGGCCTTGAGGTTGGGCCGATCCTGATGGGCATGGGTAATAAGGCGCATATCGTGACCCCATCAATCACTGCGCGCGGTCTGCTGAACATGGCCGCGATTGCCGGGACTCCGGTGGCACAATACGGCTGAATTTCCTGGCGGTGCGGCGACTCACCCCGGTGAGTTGCTGTGCTGTCCACGCAGGACACCCCGCAGAGTTTGCAAACCCTCCGCATAGTTTTCAGGAAACTCATGCAGTTTCGCCAAGTTTGCAAACTTTTGCAGATCAACTATGCGAAATCTGCAAAGATTTTGCGATACTCTGTCGCTGCTGCTCTCATGCCGCTTGCCCGGTGCGGTTCGGCTCCTTAACACCGGATCAACGCTCAGGAGGAGGAATACCATGGCATACAAGGACGTCTATGCAAGCTGGCAGAACGACCCGGAGTCCTTTTGGATGCAGGCCGCCGAAGCAATCGACTGGGTCCGCAAACCGTCGCGTGCGCTGAATTCGGACAAGGCCCCGCTTTATACCTGGTTTGATGATGGCATGGTGAACACCTGCTATAACGCCGTTGATCGCCACGTCGAGGCTGGCCGCGGCGCACAGGTTGCGATCATCCACGACAGCCCTGTGACGGGCGTGGTGCACAAGATCACCTATTCCGAACTCAAGAACCGCGTTGCATCGCTGGCTGGCGCGCTGCAGGCGAAGGGCGTCGAAAAAGGCGACCGCGTCATTATCTATATGCCCATGGTCCCCGAAGCGCTTGAGGCGATGCTGGCCTGTGCCCGGATCGGTGCGATCCATTCGGTCGTGTTTGGCGGGTTTGCCGCCAACGAACTGGCCGTGCGCATCGATGACTGCAAGCCCAAGGCGATCATCGCCGCCTCCTGCGGGATCGAACCGGGCCGCGTCGTGCATTACAAACCGCTGCTGGACGGGGCGATTGACCTCGCTGAGCACAAACCCGACTTCACGGTCATTTTCCAGCGCGAACAAGAGGTTGCCAAGCTGATCGAGGGGCGCGATTTTGACTGGCACGCGATGCAGTTTGGCGTTGAACCGGCCGATTGCGTCCCCGTCGAAGGGTCACACCCGGCCTATATCCTTTACACGTCCGGCACCACCGGCGCGCCCAAGGGCGTGATCCGCGCCACCGGCGGTCACCTTGTGGCGCTGAACTGGACGATGAAGAACATCTATAACGTCGACCCGGGCGATGTGTTCTGGGCCGCGTCCGATGTAGGTTGGGTCGTGGGCCATTCCTATATTTGCTATGGGCCGCTGATCCACGGCAACACGACCATCGTGTTCGAGGGCAAGCCGGTCGGCACGCCCGATCCGGGCACCTTCTGGCGCGTAATTGCCGATCATAAGGTCAAATCCTTTTTCACGGCCCCGACCGCGATCCGGGCGGTCAAACGGGACGATCCCAAAGGCGACTATGTCGGCAAATATGACCTGTCCAGCCTGAACACCCTGTACCTTGCCGGAGAGCGGGCCGACCCGGACACCATCGAATGGGCGCAGAAAATCCTGAACGTTCCGGTGATCGACCACTGGTGGCAGACCGAAACCGGTTTTGCCATTGCCGCCAACCCGATGGGGATCGAGGAACTGCCGGTCAAGATCGGCTCGCCCTCGGTCGCGATGCCGGGCTATGACGTGCAAATCCTCGACGAGGGCGGCAGCCCGATGCAGACTAGGGAACTGGGGGCAATCGCGATCAAGCTGCCGTTGCCGCCGGGTACTCTTCCCAACCTCTGGAACGCCGAGGACCGGTTCGTCAAATCCTACCTGACCACCTTTCCCGGCTATTACGAAACCGGCGATGCGGGCATGATCGACGAGGACGGGTATCTTTACATCATGGCGCGTACCGATGACGTGATCAACGTCGCTGGGCACCGCCTGTCTACCGGCGCGATGGAAGAGGTTCTGGCCGCCCATCCAGATGTGGCCGAATGCGCCGTGATCGGAGTCAGCGACCAGTTGAAAGGGCAGATGCCCGTCGGTTTCCTGATCCTGAGCGCGGGTGTGAACCGTCCGCATGAAGAGATCACCGCGGAATGCGTCAAGCTGGTGCGCGAAAAGATCGGGCCCGTTGCGGCGTTCAAGCTGGCCGTGGTGGTCGATCGCCTGCCCAAGACCCGGTCGGGCAAGATTTTGCGCGCGACCATGGTCAAGATCGCCGACAATCAGGACTTCAAAATGCCTGCGACCATCGACGATCCGGCCATTCTGGACGAAATCCGCGATGCGCTGAAAACTGTCGGTTACGCCGGGGCCTGATCGCCCTTCACGATACGCGCTTTGAATTGGCCGCCCCCTCGGACAGGAGGGGCGGCCAATTTTTCTTGGCAATGTCCTGTCATGCCGCCTAGGGTCACGCTTGGGAGAATTTGCATGACACAGGATACGCTGTGGCGCCTCAGCGCCACTGAAACAGCCGCCTTGACCCACGCGGGCGATGTTTCCGCCGAGGACACGGTCACATCGGCCATCAACAGGATGAATGCGGTCAACCCGGGCTTGAATGCCGTGGTCGAGGATCTGAGCGGCGAGGCGCTGGACCGCGCCCGCGCGCTGGACACGGCCCGCGCCCAGGGCGCTGAAACCGGACCGCTGCACGGCGTTCCGGTCACCATAAAGATCAACGTCGATCAGAAAGGTCATGCCACCAGCAATGGCCTTCCCGCGCTCAGGGATTTCATTGCACCCGATGATGCGCCGATTGTGGCCAGCCTGCATAACGCCGGCGCCATCGTGATCGGGCGCACCAACACGCCCGAATTTTCGTTTCGTGCCGACACCGACAACCCGTTGTTCGGGCGCACCCATAACCCGTGGGGCAAACATATCTCGCCCGGCGGGTCATCGGGTGGGGCCGGATCTGCGGTGATGGCCGGGATCGGGTCCCTGGCCCATGGCAATGACATCGGCGGATCGCTGCGCTTTCCTGCCGCCGCCAACGGTGCGGTCACCGTCAAACCCGGACTGGGCCGTGTCGCGGCATGGAACCCGGGGCAAACCGCTGAACGCGGCATGCTGGCGCAATCGATGTCGGTGCAGGGTCTGATCACCCGCACGGCCGAGGACCTTCACCTGTCGATGCCATCGGCCATCGCGCCCGATCCGCGCGATCCGTTCCATGTGCCCCTGCCCTGGCGCGGCGAGGCGATCGAGGGGTCGATCAAGGTGGCCTTTACCAAGACCACCTTTGAATTTGACATGCACCCCGAGGTGTCGCTCGCACTGGACGCGGCGCGCGATGCGCTGACCGATGCCGGGTATCAGGTGGACGAGGTCGAACCGCCCCTTCTGCGCGAAACCGCACTGGATGGCTATCGCGCCCTGCTGGGCGAGGTGCAGGCGCTGATGGGCCCCGATATCCGGGCGGCCGGGTCAGAAACCATCAACGCGATCTTTGACGAATATTTCGATCAGTTCCCGCCTTTCGAGGGCGATGCCCTGTTGGCCATGATGGCCCGGCGCACCCATTACGCGCGCGAATGGTCGCTGTTCCTGCAGGACTATCCGCTGGTCCTCACCCCGTTCCTCCCTCAGCCGTTCTTTGGCCCGGACCGCGATGCCGAAGGCGCCGATGGCGTGCGCGAGGCTTTGGGCTCGGCGCTTTATTCCTATTCCATGAACTTTATCGGCCTGCCTGCGGGCAACGTGCCGGCCCGGCTGGCGCAGCTACCGGCCGGTCCGCAGCCAATCAACGTACAGATCGTCGGACGCCGCTGGCGTGAGGATTTGATCGTCGATGCCTGCGCCGCGGTTCAGGCGCGTGTCGGCTTTATGCACGAGGCGCTGTGGGATCGCATGACATAACATCCGGGCACCGCCAACCGGAGCAAGACACATATCAGGGAGACGCATTTTACCATGCAGATTACAGCCATTCTGCGCCGCGCGGCGCAAGTCAACCCAACCGGCACCGCAACGATCTTCAAAGATCGGCAACACAACTGGCTGCAGCTGATGGACCGCGTCGCGCATCTGGCCGGAGCCTTTCAGAAATTGGGCATGAAACCCGGTGATCGGGTCGCGCTGCTGTCGCTGAATTCCGACCGCTATATCGAATATTTCTTTGCCAGCGTCTGGGGCGGCGGGGCGATGATGCCGATGAATATCCGCTGGTCCCCCGCGGAATGTGCCTATGCGCTGAACGATGCAGGGGCCGAGATCCTGCTTGTGGACGAAGCCTTTGCCGAGGCGGCGAAGGTCATTCAGGAACAGGCCCCTGTGGTCAGGACGCTGGTGTTCTGCGGCGATGGCGACACGCCCGAGGGCATGGTCAACTATGAGGATATCCTGAACTCGGCCGAACCGGTCGAGGATGCCGGGCGGGGCGGCGATGATCTGGCCGGTATTTTCTATACCGGCGGCACGACCGGCTTTCCCAAAGGGGTGATGCTGTCGCACCAGAATTTCTATGTGGGCGGCATTTCCAATGCGCAGGAACTGGAGCTGCGCGACGGGTCCGTCTATCTGCATGCCGCGCCGATGTTTCACATTGCCGATATGCTGTGGTTCACGGCGGTAAGCTTTGTGGCGGGTACGCATGTGGTGATCCCGATGTTCACGCCCGACGATACGCTGGCAGCCGTCGAAACCCATCGCCCCTCGCATCTGTTGCTGGTGCCGGTAATGTTGCAGATGGTGCTGACCAGCCCGAAACTGGCCGATACGGATATTTCATCGCTTGAGATGATCGCCTATGGCGCCTCGCCGATCACCGAGGCCGTTCTGAAAGACGCCTTTGTCAGATTCCCCAAAGTGCAATTCCTGCAAGCCTTTGGTCAGACGGAACTGGCTCCGGTTGCCACGATTCTGGGCACGGATTACCACGTGCTGGAAGGGCCCAAGGCCGGCAAGCTGCGCTCGGCCGGGCGGGCAACGCGGGTTGTTGAAATCCGGGTCGTCGATGAGGCGGGCAAAGAGGTCCCGCACGGAACCGTGGGGCATATCACCGTGAAGGGCCCGATCACGATGCTGGGCTATTGGAACAAGCCCGATGTGACCGCAGACACCCTGAAAGACGGCTGGGTCTATACTGGCGATGCGGGATACATGGACGAGGAAGGGTTCATTTTCCTGATGGACCGGATCAAGGATATGGTCGTGTCAGGCGGCGAAAACGTGTATTCTGCCGAGGTTGAGAATGCCATCGGCCAGCACTCTGCCGTGGCCACAAGCGCCGTGATCGGCATCCCCAGCGACGAATGGGGCGAAGCCGTGCATGCCATCGTAATCCTGCACCCCGGCGCCGAAGCGACCGAAGACGAGATCAAGGCGCATTGTCACACGCTGATTGCCGGGTACAAATGCCCCCGAAGTGTCGAATTCCGCACCGGGCCTTTCCCCCTGTCGGGAGCGAACAAGGTCCTGAAAACGGAATTGCGCAAACCCTATTGGGAAGGGCGCGACCGCCAGATTTCGTAAGGGAAAAGAAGGTGTGGACGCGGGTAATGAATCCCGCGCCCACAGCAAATTTGGCCAATCGTTCACTACACATCGGCACCACTCACGAATTACCGAAGGGCTGAAAATGCAGCCACCCCAAGCCTGCGATAAGCACGTGGCGGTGTAAGTGAACTTCTTCACAGTACCTGTAAAGAAATCACGAATTTCTCCGAATTTTCCAGTTTTTGTGGGAAAATGGCCGGCTCAGGTGAACTGTTCCGAGATCAAACGCTCTTCCAGTCCGTGGCCGGGATCGAACAGGATTCGGTGCTGGATACTTGGTTCGGACTGGATTTCCACCCAGGCGATATCGTCGATCGAAATCGAATCCGCATCGGCCATCACCGGGCGTTTTTCAGGTTCGACCACGTCGAACCGGACCTGTGCGGTCTTGGGCAGCAGCGCCCCGCGCCAGCGACGCGGACGAAACGCGGCAATCGCCGTCAGGGCCAGAACATCCGCACCGATCGGCAGGATGGGGCCATGGGCGGAATAGTTATAGGCGGTCGACCCCGCCGGGGTCGCCACCAACGCCCCGTCACAGACCAGTTCAGCCAGGCGCAGGCGCCCGTCCACGGTGATGCGCAGTTTGGCCGCCTGTGGACCGGCGCGCAGCAGCGATACCTCGTTGATGGCCAGCGCCTTGTGCAGTTTTCCCGATTGGTCCATCGCCCGCATGGAGAGCGGGTTGATGACCTCTTCCTCGGCCTCTTCGAGCCGCTCCAGAAGATCGGATTCACTATAGGTGTTCATCAGGAACCCGATGGTGCCCCGATTCATCCCATAGACCGGCGCGGGCAGATCCTGTGTGGCGTGCAGCGTTCGCAACATGAACCCGTCGCCCCCAAGGGCCACGATCACGTCAGCGTCTTCAGCGGCGCAGTTACCATAGCGTCCGATCAGCGCGGCGCGCGCAGTCTGCGCCACGGGCGCGTCGCTGGCCAAAAACGCGATTTTCAAGGTCATTCCAAAGGTTTCCGGTACTGCACATGTGGTTCCGAAACAATCATACCTTTCCGTCCAACGCCAGCCTTGACGCATCACGGGATGCATTCGTCGCTTTACAGGCTTTATCACCGCCCGGCTTTCCGATACGAACCCGGCCTATCAAGGCCTTATTCCCTGCTATCGGAGCATGACATGACCGCGTCTCATCGTGACACTGGGTTCTTCACTGAAACACTCGCCACGCGCGACCCCGAAATCTTTGGCTCGATCACCTCCGAGCTGGGTCGCCAGCGCGACGAGATCGAACTGATCGCGTCGGAAAACATCGTTTCCGCCGCCGTGATGGAGGCGCAGGGTTCGGTCATGACGAACAAATACGCCGAAGGGTATCCGGGCCGCCGGTACTATGGCGGGTGCCAGTTCGTGGACGTGGCTGAGAACCTTGCGATCGACCGCGCCAAGCTGCTGTTCGATTGTGAATTCGCCAACGTTCAGCCGAACTCGGGCTCGCAGGCAAACCAGGGTGTGTACCAGGCGCTTCTGCAACCGGGCGACACCATTCTGGGCATGTCGCTGGACGCGGGCGGTCACCTGACCCACGGCGCCAAGCCGAACCAGTCGGGCAAATGGTTCAACGCGATCCAGTATGGCGTGCGCAAACAGGACAACATGCTGGACTACGATCAGGTCGCAGCACTGGCCAAGGAACACCAGCCCAAGCTGATCATCGCCGGTGGTTCGGCCATCCCGCGCCAGATCAATTTTGCCAAGATGCGCGAAATCGCCGACAGCGTTGGCGCCTATCTGCACGTGGACATGGCGCATTTCGCCGGTCTGGTTGCGGCGGGTGAACACCCCTCGCCCTTCCCGCATGCGCATGTGGCGACCACCACGACGCACAAGACCCTGCGCGGTCCGCGCGGCGGCATGATCCTGACCAATGACGAGACAATCGCGAAAAAGGTCAACTCGGCCATCTTCCCCGGCATTCAGGGCGGTCCGCTGATGCATGTGATCGCCGCCAAGGCCGTTGCCTTTGGAGAGGCGCTGCGCCCCGGGTTCAAAGAATATGCCAAGCAGGTCATCACCAATGCCCAGGCGCTGAGCGATCAGCTGATCAAGGGTGGGCTCGACACTGTGACCCATGGCACCGACACCCATGTGGTTCTGGTCGACCTGCGCCCCAAGAACGTCAAGGGCAACGCCACCGAAAAGGCACTGGGCCGGGCGCATATCACCTGCAACAAGAATGGCGTTCCGTTTGATCCCGAAAAGCCGACCGTGACCAGCGGTATCCGTCTGGGTTCACCCGCCGGCACCACCCGCGGGTTTGGCGAGGCCGAGTTCCGCCAGATCGCCGACTGGATCATCGAAGTGGTCGATGGGCTGGCAGCCAACGGCGAAGACGGCAATGGCGAGGTCGAAGCCAAGGTCAAGGCCGAAGTCGCCGATCTGTGCGCGCGCTTCCCGATTTACCCCAACCTGTGATCTGAAACCGACCTTCGAAGAAAAATGCGCCCGGGGTGACAGGATCACCCCGGGCGTTTTTCATGTCAGATCGCAGCAGGATCAATTCTGATCCTTCAACGCCTCTTCCAGCAGTTTTTCGTTGCGGGCCTCTTCGATCTTGCGCAGGCGGTCGGCGCTCGAGCGCCAGTCAAAGCGGTATTTCACAACGTTGATCAGGCTGATGGTCAGCAGCAGAATACCCATGCCCCAATAGCCCTTGGTCGCCAGCGGCACGTCCACCGACAAGTAAAGCGACAGGGCCAGCAGGCCATAGGCAATCAGAACGCCCGCGACATTCAGCATGATGATCAAGTTGTTTTCATTTTGGTCGATGTGCATTTTTCTTCTCCTTCAAACTGGTTCAGTGATTTCAGTTACGACTTGAGACGTTTCAAAACGTCCGATGCGGTGGATTTCGAATGCGCGCCAAACCCTTCGGCGGCCATCCGGTCGGCAACCGTTTCGTGGTTCAGAGAACTGTCGATTTCGCGCAGGATTTCGCTTTGCTCGAACGGGTCGTCCTGTTTCATGACCCGCGCGATCAGGTCCGCGGCCTCGTCCATCGGGCTGTCGCCGCCGGCGGTGCGGTTCAGGCGGGTTTGAATGGCCTGTTCCTTGCGCACCGCGCGGGCCGCCATGGCCCCCTGGCGCAAATCGATGATGCGCCGGTTCGCGGTTTCGACAGACTGACGCAGGCGCAGAACCCGCGTGCTCAGCCTTGAGACCGCCTGTTGGCGCAACTCCACCTCGTTTTCCATGTCGGCGATGGCCTGGGCCGCCTCGCCGGCCAGATCTTCGCGCCCGTTTTCCAGCGCCTCTTTGGCGCGGTCGATCAAATCCATGATCCGGTGGTTCAGCGTCACGATCTGGCAATTCTCGGCGCGCTCACGCTGAATAAGGCTGGCCAGCGAAAACTTGGCGGCCTTCAGCCCAGCTTCGGCTTCGCGAATCTTTTGGTCAATCAATTCAATTGAATAGATGTCGCGAATATTCTCTTCCGCCCTTGCGTTCGCGCCCGCAATCAGCGTTTTCAAAGTTCCGAACATGTTCGCCTCCTATCGTGAACGTCGTTCATGACAGCAACATACATATTCGTGAACGCCGTTCAAGTCTAAAAATGAACAGTGTTCAAAAAGTTTACTTGTTTCCGATTTGGCGTAGAACCTGGGCGATCATGATTTTGATGTTCTCATGCGGCACGCCCGAGATGCGGTTCTCCAACCCCAAAAGGACGATCCCGTGCACAGATGAAAACAACGCCCGTGTCATCAGGTCCAGTTCACGTTCCGAAAAGTCGGGAAAGATTTTCGAAAGGGGGGCCGCGATCATGGCAAAGAGCTGGGACAATTCCTGAAGGTACCACTCCGGCACCGGGCCGTCGGCAGGCATCTGAAGGTCGAACAAGGCGCGCCACAGATGCGTGTTTTCCGCTGCAAACGCCAGATAGGCATAAGACATCTCGATCAGTTGATCGTTGGGCGGCTTGTCCCTGGAGCGTTCAACCGCCACGGACACGGCTGCGCCGATCTTGCGAAAGGTGCGCCCGTTCACGGCCATGATCAGCGCGTTGATATCATCAAAGACGTTGTAAATCGCACCCAGGGCACAGCCCGCCTGTTTCGCCAGATCACGCGCCTTGACCGATTGCATCCCGCCTTTGACGATCTGTGCCTCGGTCACATCGATCAGCGTTTCGCGCAGGCGGGCCTTTCTTTCTCGGGTTTTTTCGGACATGCGGACCCCACTTTGAACGTCGTTCAAAGCTTAACGCGCGCCCGACCCTGTCGCAAGCCAACAAACTGCGTCAATTCACAGATAACCGCGCCAGACCAGAAACACCAAAACAATGGCAAGCACGGCGAGAATGTTGAACGCGACACCCCCCAGAACGCCAAGCCACCAGCCTTTGCGCCGGTCCGCCACATCGATCGACTGAAGAAATTCGCGGATGTCAGCATCGGCCGCATCCAGGCGGGCGGTATCAACTGTCTGACGCAGCTTGGGATGGCTCATTTCGGAAAGACCCGCGATCAATGTATCGCCTTGCTTTTGGACCTTGCGCGGGAGCCGCCGTCTGGCCTTTTGAAAGGCCGCCGGAAAGGACTTGGCCCTGACGCCCATCTTGTCGCGCAGCAGGTCCGCCAGCTCCTCGGCCCTGGCAAAATAATCTTGGCTCGTACTCACACCCAACTCCCCTTTGTGCGCGATGTTAACCTTTGTTGTTCGCCCCCTCAACGGGTCTGGCACAGGACCGGGGTGCAGGGTATGACAACCCCATGTTGAACCTGATCACCCATGGCACGCCCACCCAGGCCCCGCCCCTTGTGATTGCGCATGGCCTCTACGGATCGGCGCGCAACTGGGGTGTGATTGCCAAGCGACTTTCTGACACGCGGCAAGTGTTTGCCGTGGATATGCGCAACCACGGTTCCAGCCCCTGGACCGACAGTCATGGCTATGAGGACATGGCCGATGACCTCGCCGAGGTGATCGCCCATATCGGCGGCCAGGCGGATGTAGTGGGCCATTCCATGGGCGGCAAATCTGCGATGATGTTGGCGCTGCGTCACCCAAAGGCGGTTCATCGCCTTGTCGTGGCCGATATCGCACCGGTGACCTACACGCACTCGCAACTGCCCTTCATTCAGGCGATGCGCGCGGTCGATCTGTCGGTCGTGACCCGCCGGTCCGAGGCCGAAGCCCTGCTTGCCGATCTGGGCGTGGACAAGAGCCTGCAAAGCTTTTTCACCCAGTCGCTTGATATCCAGGGACATCGCTGGCGGTTGAATCTGGACGTTCTTGAGGCTGAAATGCCCCGGATCATGTCCTTTCCCGAAACCGAGGCCACGTGGGACGGCCCGACGTTGTTCCTGTCAGGGGGCGACTCGAACTATGTGACCCCGGATCATCGCGATGTGATCCGCGCGCGGTTTCCCCGCGCCCGGTTCGCAAAGATCCCCGGTGCGGGGCATTGGCTGCATGCGGAAAAGCCACGGGAATTCGAAGCTGCCGCGCGCATCTTTCTGGACGCCTGACTGACGCTATTTATCTTTATATTTTTCAATATGTTAAGGGTTTGCAAGAAAGCCTCTGACACATCTCGCGTTGTTTTCTCCGCAATCCAGACATGATGGCATGCCGCCAGCAGCCTAAGCTGCTGAAAAGGGATGTAATCATGGCGATTCTTTTGACGATATCCATACTGTCCGGACTGGTCAGCGCGACCTATGCCGGATTCGCCCTGAACGCGGGTCCCCTGATCATGATGGGCTGGTACGTCGCCGGATGCTGGGCCGGCTTTTCAATTGCCATAATGCTGTTTGGAGTGCTTCTTGCCCTGCGGCCGCGACCCGAGCCGCAGCCGCAGACCACGTCCTGAGCAGCCCGCTTATCGCTTCTTCACAAACTCGGTCAGAATGACGATGCGCTGTCCTTCGACCCGGCCTTCGATATGGGCAGGGTTGTCGGCGACCAGAGAAATTCCCCGCACGGCCGTGCCGCGCTTGGCGGTAAAATTCGCGCCTTTGACCGGCAAGTCCTTGATCAGAACCACCGTGTCCCCCGCTGCAAGCGGTGCACCATTGCTGTCTTTGTGAGCGCTTTGTGAGGCCTCGTTGTCCACCCAGGCCTGAATGTCGTCGGGCAACCAGAGTTGATCAGCCAGGTCGCGGGCCCAGTCATGGTCGGCGAGGCGCCTGAGCATCCGCGCCGCCATGACCTGGGTAGCTGCATCTTCGGACCACATCGACGATGCCAGGCATCGCCAGTGGTTCGGATCGGTTGTGTCCTCGATTTGGGACACGCATATGGCACAAACGTCTGTGCTGGCCTCGTCTAGTCCCCCTGCGACGGGAACGGACGTCAGAGGCGTGTCGGCGGCGCAGAGAGAGCAGGTCATATATCAAATCCGGAAACTTAGTATTCCGGCAGGTATATCCGCATCTTCGCGCCGTCAACATAACCTGTGGCTGGCACCCCACCCGACGCCAGCCACAGGTATAGTTTACCGTGCGGCGGCGCGCATTGACACGAACTGCACCATTGCCTGGATTTCTCCATTGGTCACTTCACGCAGTTTCTCTGTTGCGGAAACACCGGGCAGATCGAATTGGCGCGTTCTCATTTTTGCGAGGGCGGCGATGCGGCGGGCGCGGGCGATCGTGGCGTAGTTGATGTTCATTGTAGTCTCCCAGTTCACTGCGTGGTGTGTAAGCAATCACAGGTTGAGTGATAAATAGGGATATTTCAAAGTAATCTTTTGGAAACTCTCTGTTTTCAAAATGGAAATTATGCGCGCGTACTGTTTTCGCCCTCTATGATAACCCTTTATTTGCAGAAGTTTAGACACATTTTCGCCCAAATGGAATGGTTCGCGTTCAGCTGTGTGGACCGCCATACGATGCTCCGAAACATCGAAAAACGTTACGGCATCTTCATTGAGTTCGGGTGGTATCCGGCCCGAATCACCACAACCCCGGGTTGTCACTCCTGTATTCCGATGCGTGCAAACGTCCCCCGCTTCACGAGGGCAGCGCACGGTACGGTGGCGCGGCATCAACCAGATTTCTTTTGGACCTGCCCCCATGTCCGGTTTGCATCCCAAGCTCCCAAAGTGCCTGCCGACCCGATCCGAGGCTTTGCTTCGGCACTGTTGGCGGAAATTTGCGACGCTGGGGCCACGCCGGTTCAGCCGTGCCACCGATCGTCTGGCAACCCACCGGCGGCCTGTGCTAGGCATCTGCAAGTTTTCTTTGCAAAGGACGCGTCCGATGATCCGACTGGTGTTGCTGTTCAGCCTGCTGATGACACTGACCGCTTGCGAAACCGCCAAGGGCGTCGGACGCGATCTCGAATCGGCAGGGCGCGGAATTCAGAAGGTTTTCTAACCTGTCCTGCGCGCGCATGGGTGTCTGTTCCTGGCCACTTCAGATCAACAGGGCGTCGCACGCAACCGGCGTTGCCAATCGCTTTCGCGGACGCGCTCTTAAAATGGGCAGTTAGCTGTCCATTTTGAGCGCCGAGATGAAGGCCTCTTGCGGGATGTCCACCTTGCCGAACTGGCGCATCTTTTTCTTACCCTTCTTCTGCTTTTCCAGCAGTTTCTTTTTCCGGGTCGCGTCGCCGCCATAACATTTGGCGGTCACGTCCTTGCGCATGGCAGACAAGGTTTCGCGTGCGATGACCTTGCCGCCGATGGCCGCCTGGATCGGGATTTTGAACATGTGGCGCGGGATCAGGTCCTTGAGCTTTTCAACCATGGCGCGGCCGCGGGCCTCTGCCCGGTCACGGTGGACCATCATCGACAGGGCATCGACCGGTTCGTCATTCACGAGGATCGACATTTTCACGAGGTTATCCTCGCGGTATTCGGTCAGTTGATAGTCGAACGATGCGTAGCCCTTGGTCACCGATTTCAGGCGGTCGTAAAAGTCGAACACCACCTCGTTGAGAGGCAGGTCATAGACGACCATGGCGCGCGCGCCGGCATAGGTGAGGTCGAGCTGGATGCCGCGGCGGTCCTGGCAGAGTTTGAGCACATCACCGAGGTATTCGTCGGGCACAAGGATGGTGGCCTTGATCCGGGGCTCTTCAAGGTGGTCCACATGGGTCAGGTCGGGCATGTCGGCGGGGTTGTGCAGCTCCTGCATCGTGCCGTCGCGCATGTGGATGTGATAAACGACCGAGGGCGCGGTGGTGATCAGGTCGATGTCATATTCACGCTCGATCCGGTCGCGGACCACCTCGAGGTGCAACAGGCCGAGAAAGCCGCAGCGGAAGCCAAAGCCAAGCGCGGCAGAGGTTTCCATTTCGTAGGAAAAGGACGCGTCGTTCAGGGCGAGCTTTTCAATAGCGTCGCGCAGATCCTCAAACTCGGCCGAGTCCACCGGGAAAAGACCACAGAAGACCACCGGCTGCGAGGGTTTGAAGCCCGGCA
This sequence comes from Arenibacterium sp. CAU 1754, assembly GCF_054482635.1. Classification (NCBI taxonomy): domain Bacteria; kingdom Pseudomonadati; phylum Pseudomonadota; class Alphaproteobacteria; order Rhodobacterales; family Paracoccaceae; genus Arenibacterium; species Arenibacterium sp. CAU 1754. Next base: position 222,729 of record NZ_JBTLRG010000005.1, on the reverse strand, counting down.
GAGCCTTGTCACAGCCGCGTTTTTCGTGGGTGATCGTGTCGCCCACGCGGGTGTCGCGGACCTGTTTGATCGACGCCGTGAGAAAGCCGATTTCGCCAGGGCCCAGTTCGCCGATCATTTCCATCTGCGGGCGGAAAACGCCGATACGGTCGACAAGGTGGACCGACCCGTTCGACATCATCTTGACCCGGTCGCCCTTTTTCAGGACGCCGTCCATGATGCGGACCAGAACGATCACGCCGAGGTAGGAGTCATACCAGGAGTCCACGAGCATCGCCTTGAGCGGGGCATCGCGGTCGCCTGTTGGGGCGGGCAGTTTCCGAACGATGGCCTCAAGCGTTTCGTGAATGCCGACGCCGGTTTTGGCGCTGACCCGGATCGCTTCGGAGGCGTCGATGCCGATGACGTCTTCGATCTGTTCGGCGACGCGGTCACAATCGGATGCCGGCAGGTCGATCTTGTTCAGGACGGGGACGATCTCGTGATCCGCGTCGATGGCCTGATAGACGTTGGCGAGGGTCTGCGCCTCAACGCCCTGGGTGGAGTCCACGACGAGGAGCGAGCCTTCGACCGCGCGCATGGAGCGGGAGACCTCATAGGCGAAATCGACGTGGCCAGGGGTGTCGATCAGGTTCAGCACATAGGTTTCGCCATCGTCCGCCTTGTAATCGATGCGGACGGTGTTGGCCTTGATCGTGATGCCGCGTTCACGTTCGATGTCCATGGCATCCAGCAGCTGTTCCTTCATGTCACGGTCCTGAACCGTGCCAGTTTCCTGAATCAGGCGGTCGGCAAGCGTGGATTTCCCATGGTCGATGTGGGCAACGATCGAAAAATTGCGGATATGTGCGAGCTCTGTCATGGATGGGGATATGATGCGGATTTGTGACTTGGTCAATGGGGATCGCAGCCACAGGGCACCATCCGGCGCGGGTTGATTGAAACTGCACTGCAGTTGCGTCATACTTGGGTTGGCGTACATAATATTTCCGGCGCTCACCGCACATCAGATGCGCAGGCCGGTTCGGGTTGAGGCAGAGACATGACGCGTATCTTCACGGCACTTCTGGTTGTGGCATTTCTATCTTCGTGCGGCGGAGGATCGAACCGGTCGGGCGGGCCGGTGGCACGTTCGGCCAGCGGCCCCATCGCAACCGCCTGTCTGCAGGCCGGACGCAAGGCAGCCTCGCGTGAGCGGTGCGGATGCGTGCAGAGCGTGGCCAATGCCTCGCTGTCGTCTTCGGACCAGCGGCGCGGCGCGTCGTTCTTTTCGAACCCACAGAGCGCGCAGGACATCCGCCAGTCCGACAATGCATCCAACGAAGCCTTCTGGAAGCGGTGGAAAGCGTTCGGCGCGCAGGCCGCCAAGGTCTGTAGCTGAGCCCCTGTCGCGGTCCGCTGTCCCCAGCATCTCTTATTGGGCACGCCCAGGCGTTTCCTGCGAGACCGGCCTTCGCCGCCGAACGGGATGTTGACGCTTGACGGCCCCCGCCCGCGCCCATAGAGACGCGCCCTTCGTTTGATTGTCGGGAGGGATCGAGATGGCCGTGCCAAGCCACGTTTTGGGTATTGATTTTGGCACCTCCAATTCAGCCGCAGGGTATTTGCACGATGGCAATCCCCGGCTGATTGAAATGGCGCCAGGACAGACAACTCTGCCCACGACGTTCTTCTTTGATTTCGAAACCCGGCAGACCCTGACCGGCGAACCGGCCAATCAGGCGTTGCTCAGCGGTGCCGACGGGCGCTTTATGCGGGCGCTCAAGCGCGTGCTGGGCACGTCATTGATGCATGAAAAGCGCCAGATCCTGAACCAGCGCGTCACATTCGTGGAGATCATCGCCCGCTTCCTCAATCAGATCAAAACCAGGGCCGAGGCCGACGCCGGCCTGACCTTCGAGCGCGCCCTTTCGGGGCGCCCGGTGGTCTTTCACGGTATTGACGACCCGCGCGAGGCGCAGGCAGAAGCGGATCTGCGGGCCTGCTATCTGGCGGCGGGGTTCAGGGAGGTCGATTTCCTGCCCGAACCCGAGGCCGCCGCCATTGCCAGCGGCGCGCTGGAGCAGTCGGGCGCGATCGGTCTGATCGTCGATATCGGCGGCGGCACCTCGGATTTCTCACTGTTCCGGTCGGGGGATGCAGGCATCACGATCCTGGCCAATCACGGCGTGCGCATCGGGGGCACCGATTTCGACCGCACAATCAACATTGACCGCGTGATGCCTCTGCTGGGCAAGGGCACCCAGTTGCGAAAGGTGATTGGCCCCGGTGCATCGCCCGTGCCAAACGCAATCTTCAATGACCTGGCCACGTGGGAGAAGATCCCCTTTCTCTATACCGCTCAGAATCGCCGCATGGTTCAGGAAATGGCCCGGCTTGCCATTGAACCGGACAAGCTGAACCGCCTCGTTACCGTGATCGAGGACGAGTTGGGGCATGAATTGGCCTTTGCCGTCGAACGCGGAAAAATCGCGGCCAATTCCGGCAACGCGCAATCCCGCATTGATCTGGACCAGATCGAGCGAAACCTGTCGGCCCCGTTGCCGACCGGGGCGCTGGCCAATGTTCTTGCGCCCCATGCCGACGCCCTGAGCAGCGGCGCCAAAGAAACATTGCGCCTTGCGGGGATCGATATCGCGCAGATCGACAGGGTCATCTATGTTGGCGGTTCCAGCCTGATGGCGATGGTTTCGGACACCATGAAAGATCAATTTCCCGCTGCCCGGCATTCCTTCAGCGAAGTGTTCACCGCCGTCACCGATGGGCTGGCGATCGCCTCGGCGCGGATGTAACAGCCGCGCTGCCCCTATTCGGTGCGCAGTGCGGGCAGGCCAATGCCGACGGCCTGGAACCCGCCATCCACAGCAAGGATCTGGCCGTTCACATAGCTGGCATTGTCGCTGAGCAGAAAGGTGATGGCGTGTGCGATTTCATGTTCCAGCCCATAACGGTTGAGCGGGATCGCATCGTGATAGGCGGCACGGATTTCCGGCGAATGCACCGCCAGCGCCAGTTTCGTATCAACCGGTCCCGGGGCCACGGCGTTGGCGCGGATGCCCAGTTCGCCCAGTTCGGCGGCCTGTTGCAGGGTCAGCTGGCCCAGCGCCGCCTTGGACGTACCATAGGCCACGCGCAAGGTGCTGGCGCGCAGGCCCGAGATCGAGGTGATATTTACGATGGACCCGGCCCCGGAGGCGGCCAGCATGCCGGTAAAGGCCTGGGTCATCAGGAACGGGCCGTTGAGGTTGGTCTCCATCACGGTGCGCCAGCGCTCGAACGTGGTTTCGCGGATCGGGCCGAAATCGGCCACGCCCGCGTTGTTGACCAGACCGTTCAGGCTTGCGAATTCGCCCGCCAGATAATCCTGCGCGCGATCGACCTGTTCGGGGTCAGACACATCGGCAATGATGGGCAGCACGTTTTGCAGCTGGCCAGCCTGGGCCAGCAGTTCGGGTTCGTCCCGGTCCAACATGGCGACCCGCCAACCCTCTTCCAGCAAGATTTTCGTGGTGGCCAGTCCGATGCCGCGCGCGGCACCTGTTACCAGGGCAGTTTTCATTTTTTGTTCTCCTCGTTGAGGGATTGGTCCCAGGGGCCATGAAACTGACCGGGGCGATCCACACGCTCAAACCCATGATTGCCGAACAGGTCGCGTTGGGCCTGGATAAGGTTGGCAGTGCCGCGCCCCTGTCGCATCGCGTCGTACCATGACAGGGCCGAGGACATGGCCGGCAGCGCGTGACCGCGCAGGGCCGCCGCCGCCACCGTCCTGCGCAGGGCGGGGATAGCGTGGCCAAGCCGCTGCTGCACGTATGGGGCCAGGATCAGATGGCCATGCGGCGGGCCGTCGCGCAGGGCTGCGGTAAAATCGTCCAGCAGGGCCGAACGGATGATGCAGCCGGCGCGCCAGATTTCGGCGATGCGGGCCAGTTCCAGTGACCAGTCGAACTCCCCGGATGCGGTGGCAAGGATGCGGAACCCCTGGGCATGGGACAGAATGCGCGCGGCCAGCATGGCATCGGCCAGAGTGCCCGGGTCCGGCAGATCGGCCGGGTGCGCGGCCCGGTCCAGAATGTCTTCGGCCTGTTCGCGGGCAGCCTTTTCCGAGGACCAGCCGCGCGCGCCGACCGCCGCCTCGATGGCGCTGGCCGATTGACCCAGTTTCAGCGCCTCGATCACGGTCCAGCGGCCGGTGCCCTTTTGCCCCGCCTGATCCAGGATCACATCGACCAGCGGGCGGCCCGTTTCGGGATCACAGGTCGCAAGGGCGTGGGCCGAGACCTCCATCAGGAAGGAATTCAGCGGCCCGTCATTCCATTCCGCGAACAGCGCGCCGATCTGCGCCGCGTCCCATCCGGCACCGTCGCGCAACAGGCCGTAAAGTTCGGCGATCATCTGCATATCGGCATATTCGATGCCGTTGTGCACCGTCTTCACGAAATGCCCTGCCCCGTCGGGACCGACATGGGCCACGCAGGGGTCATCGCCATATTTCGCGGCAATCACCCTGGCCAGAGGTTTTATCTGGTCCCAGCTGTGATCGGTGCCGCCCACCATCATCGACGGACCATGCCGCGCGCCCTCGGCCCCGCCGGAAACGCCCATGCCCACAAAATGCAGGCCCGACCCGTCGAGTTCGGCCACACGGCGCCGCGTGTCGTTGAAATCTGCGTTTCCGCCGTCGATGATGATATCGCCCTTGTCGAGCAGCGGGCGCAGCTGGGAAATCATCGCATCCATCGGCGCGCCAGACGGGATCATGAACAACAGGACCCGCGGCTGGGCGACCGAGGCCACGAACCCAGCCAGCGTTTCATGCGGATCAAGCCGGGCGGCCAGGTCACCAGCGCCGTCGATGAAGGACGATATCCAGTCGGACTCCCGGTTGGTGACGGCCACGCGGAATCCGTTTTCGGCCAGGTTCAGCGCCAGGGCGCCGCCCATCGTGCCCAGACCGTAAACTCCGATTTCGGCCTTGTTCATCCTGCCGCTCCGTTTTGGTATGCCATTTCAGCTTTACCCCCCTGAGCGCCGGGTTCAAGGCCCCCCGGGGTCAGCCGCTACGCGGCAAAACAGCGCCAGAAACCCGCTAACCTTGCATTTTCAGGAGTTTTTTAATATATAATTAGCACACATATAAAAAAATTGGCGAGCAGTGCCGAGGAATTAAAATGACGAACAGTTTGAAACTAGCCTGGGAAGAGATTCTCAGACCGCTCTTCTTTAGACCCAAGCGCGTGCAGGTTGCCGCGCTGTGTTATCGCCCGACCGAAAAGGGCAAGGACGTGTTGTTGATCACCAGTCGCGACACGGGCCGCTGGATCCTGCCCAAGGGCTGGCCGATCAACGGGCTGAACGGGGCCGAGGCCGCGCTGCGAGAAGCCTGGGAAGAGGCCGGTGTCGCCGATGCGCGCATCCAATCTGCGCCGCTGGGCATGTTCGAATATTCCAAGAAACTGGACAATGGCGCAGAAACCACGGTGGAGACACAAGTGTATCTGACCGAGGTCGAGCAGCTGTCGAAATCCTATCCCGAGGCGGATGAACGCACCCGGCAGTGGGTCAGCCCCAAAGAAGCGGCGAATATGGTTCAGGAGCCGGGCCTACAAAGCATCCTGCGCGATCTGTAAGTCCGGTTTGACCGGGCAAATATGTCCCGTACGCAAGGTTTTTGTTGCGTGCTCGGGACAGACCCCTTAGGCGCGTCCTGAAATTCCTCCCTGGATACGGACGCAACGATGTCGAACACACCGCTTGGTAAACAGTGGAAAACGCTTGATACGGACCTGAACCGGATCAGCCAGGTCGAATATGCCACCACCTATGTTTCGCGCCCAATGGTGGGGTCGGGCATCGCGCTGGCCTTTATCGTGATGGCCGGGCTGGCTGCGGCGGTTTTCTTCGGGCAGGAACCAACCAACCTGATCGTGGTCGCGGCGGCGGCCTTTGGCGCCTATATGGCGATCAATATCGGTGCCAATGACGTGGCCAACAACATGGGCCCTGCGGTGGGTGCCAAGGCGCTGACCATGGGCGGTGCGATCCTGATTGCCGCCATCTGCGAAAGTGCAGGCGCACTGTTGGCCGGGGGCGACGTGGTATCGACCATCTCCAAAGGCATCATCGATCCCGCCGGCATCCAGGATTCCAAGGTTTTCATCTGGGCTATGATGGCGGCGCTGATCTCATCGGCCCTGTGGGTGAACCTGGCCACATGGGTCGGGGCGCCCGTGTCCACCACACATTCGGTTGTCGGCGGCGTCATGGGCGCCGGGATTGCCGCCGCCGGCATGGCGGCCGTCAACTGGCCCACAATGGGCAAGATCGCCGCCAGCTGGGTCATCTCGCCGGTTCTGGGCGGCGTGATCGCAGCGGCGTTTCTGGCGCTGATCAAATGGCGGGTCATCTATCGCGAGGACAAGATCGCCGCGGCACGGTTCTGGGTGCCGGTGCTGGTCGGGCTGATGGCCGGGACATTTTCGGCCTATCTGGCGCTGAAAGGTTTGAAGAAGATCGTCAAGATCGACCTGCCCACGGCTCTGATCGCCGGTCTGGTGATTGGCGTCGTGGTCGTGTTGATTACCCGCCCGCTGATCCGTCGCCAGTCGGAAGGCATGGAAAACCGAAACAAGTCGATCAAGACATTGTTCGGTCTGCCGCTGGTCGTTTCGGCGGCGCTTTTGAGTTTTGCGCACGGGGCTAATGACGTGGCCAATGCCGTGGGTCCGCTCGCCGCCATCGTCCACGCGGCCGAGTTTGGCGATTTCGCGTCGAAAGTGGCCATTCCCATGTGGGTCATGGTCATCGGGGCCTTTGGCATTTCGTTCGGCCTGTTCCTGTTCGGCCCGAAACTGATCCGCATGGTCGGATCGCAGATCACCAAGCTGAACCCGATGCGCGCCTATTGCGTGGCACTGAGCGCGGCGATGACCGTGATCGTGGCCAGCTGGATGGGCCTGCCAGTCAGTTCGACTCACATCGCCGTTGGCGGCGTGTTCGGAGTCGGGTTTTTCCGCGAATGGTTCATGGAACGGCGGTTGCGTCAGAACAACAACGCGAAACCTGTCACGCAGCGCCTGGCCGCCGAAGAGCGCCGGCGCCGCAAACTGGTGCGGCGGTCGCATTTCATGACCATCGTCGCGGCCTGGGTCATTACCGTCCCGGCGGCGGCGGCCATGTCGGCGGCGATTTTCCTTCTTCTGAACCTGATCGTCGTCTAGGCGCGGCGGATATCGTCCACCGCCATGGGTTTGCGGGTGTCGGGCGGTTCCCGCTCGGCCGCCCGGATCAGCGCCATGACCCTTTCATTAAACGGCGCGGTCAGGCCATGGGCGCGGGCAAGATCAACGATTGTACCTTGCAGCGCAGCGATTTCGGTTGGGCGGCCCTGCTTCAGGTCATAGGCCATCGAGGTGCGCGCGCTGGGGTCGATGGTCAGCATCTGCGCGGCGATCCGGCGAAACAGCGGCGTCGGCAGGCGCAGGATATGCGGGATAAGGCGCGCGGCAACAGGGGTTGAGGGGATGACCCTGATGCCCGCCGCGCGCAGGACACGCAACGCCTCGGCCATCTGGTCGGCCATCAGGCGGCGCCAGTCACGATCCATCAGCTGATTTTGAAGCGGCAGACCGGACAGGGCGTTCAGCGCATTGTTAAGGTTGATGACAAGCTTGCCCCATTGAATGCCCGTGATGTCATCGCTTTGCGTCACGGTGAGGTCAGGGACACTCAGCAACTCGGCCAGAGGCGCAGGACCGCTGGCGATGATGATGTCACCGCTGCTGGCCCGGTGATAGCCGCCGCGCCCGCGCGGCACCACGTTGAACGGAACCATGCCCGCACGCACATCACGCCCGGGCAGCGCCTGACGCAGGGTTTCAGCCGCCTCAAGCCCGTTCTGCAGGCTGACGACGGGTACGGACGCGTTGCAATGAGCCGCGATCAGGTCGGCTATCTCCCCCGTGGCGCCGGTCTTGACCGTGACAAGAACCAGATCGGCCTGTTTCAGCGTGGCGGCGTCCTCGGACAGGACAAAGGCGGAGGCAGGGATCTCGCGCTGAAGCCCGGAAAAATCGCTGACCGTCACGCCGTGCTCCGCTATCTGCGACAGAACGCGGGGCCGCCCCAAAAGGGTGACCCGCCTGCCCGCCGTGGCGAGGAGAGCGCCGACGAAGACACCGATGGACCCTGCCCCGGCCACCACGATCACTGGGTCTGTCATCCACATCCTCCCACGCCTGTCAGCACCAGCTTATCCGCCGTCCCGCCCGGCCACCAGCGGCACGGGCAGAACGGCGTATTGCATCGTGATTTGCGGATCTGAAATGCGCGGTAGCGCGCAATCGGGTCACGCCCTGTGCGGAAAGGACCCGGGTCAGACCTCGAGGCACCAGCGCATGATCGCCTTTTGCGCGTGCAGGCGGTTTTCGGCCTCGTCGAAGATCACCGATTGCGGCCCGTCCATGACTGCGCTCGTCACTTCCTCTTCGCGGTGGGCGGGCAGGCAGTGCATGAACAGCGCGTCCTTGTTGGCCTGGCCCATCAGCGCCTCGTTCACCTGGTAGGGGCGCAACAGGTTGTGCCGCCGTTCGCGCGCCGATTGGGCATCGTGCATTGACACCCATGTGTCGGCCACCACCAGATCGGCGCCGTCGACCGCCGTGGCAGCATCACGTTCAATGATCACCTTGCTGCCCTTTTCGCGGGCGAAACCGATGAATTCGTCCTCGGGATCCAGTTGCGCCGGGCCGGTAAAGGTCAGATCAAACCCGAACTGCCCCGCCGCATGCAGAAAAGAGGCGCAGACGTTGTTGCCGTCCCCGGTCCAGACCACTTTTTTCCCGGCGATCGGTCCGCGGTGTTCCTCGTAGGTCATCACATCGGCCATGATCTGGCAGGGATGCGTGCGGTCGGTCAGCCCGTTGATCACCGGCACGTCCGCGTATTCGGCCATCTCGGTGAGAACGGACTCATCGAAAGTCCGGATCATGATCATGTCCACATAGCGCGACAGCACGCGGGCAGTGTCGGCGATGGTTTCGCCATGGCCCAGCTGCATGTCGTTGCCCGACAGCACCATGGTCTGCCCGCCCATCTGGCGCACCCCCACGTCAAAGGACACCCGGGTCCGGGTCGAGGGTTTTTCAAAGATCAGCGCCACCATGCGTCCGGCCAGCGGCTGTTCGTCGTCCGGGGCTCCCTTGGGGCGGCCGAGACGCGCGTTCTTCATGGTTCCGGCATTGTCGATGATGGACCTGAGCGCGGTGGCGTCGGTTTTATGAATGTCGAGAAAATGGTTCATATCGTGTCACTTCTGTCTGGAAGAGGCCGGGGGCTCTGCCCCCGGACCCCCGGAGTTTTTCTGGCAAGATGAAGGTCAGGTGGATTGAAGCGCCGTGGCAGCGGCATCGAGACGGTCGACGGCCTGGGCGATTTCATCCTCGGAAATGGTGAGCGGCGGCAGCAGGCGGATCACGTTGTCGGCCGCCGGGACGGTAATGACGAGGTTGTCGTACCCGGCATTGACCAAGTCCATGTTGGTCACCTTGCATTTGAGGCCCAGCATAAGGCCCGCGCCGCGCACCTCTTCGAAGATGTCGGGGTGTGTGGCAATCAGCCCTTCGAGTTTCTGGCGCAGCAGACCGGCTTTCGCGTTCACGCCGTCAAGGAAGCCCGGCGCCGTGACCGTGTCCATCACCGCGCATCCCACAGCGCAGCCCAGCGGGTTGCCGCCATAGGTGGAGCCATGGGTGCCTGCGGTCATGCCCGAGGCCGCATTTTCGGTGGCCAGCACCGCGCCTAGCGGGAAGCCGCCGCCGATGCCCTTGGCCACCAACATGATGTCGGGGTCGATCCCTGCCCATTCATGAGCGAAGAGTTTGCCGGTGCGGCCAACGCCGCACTGGACCTCGTCCAGGATCAGCAGCAGCCCGTGTTCGTCGCAGAGATCGCGCAGGCCCTTGAGGCATTGGTCGGGCAGAGGGCGGATGCCGCCTTCGCCCTGCACAGGTTCGATCAGGATGGCGCCCACGGTATCGGTGATCGCCGCATGCAGCGCGTCGTGATCGCCCCAGGGTAGGTGCACGAACCCGGGCAGAAGCGGGCCAAAGCCCTTGGTCATCTTTTCCGAACCCGCGGCCGCGATCCCGGCCGAGGAGCGGCCGTGGAAAGAGCCTTCAAACGTAATGATATCGGTCTTTTCCGGTTTGCCCTGATCGTACCAGTATTTGCGCGCCATCTTGACCGCGAGTTCGCAGGATTCCGTGCCCGAGTTGGTGAAGAACACCGTATCGGCAAAGGTCGTCTCTACCAGCTTGTCGGCCAGCGCTTCTTGCTGGGGGATGTGATAGAGGTTGGAGGTGTGCCAGAGCGCCTGGGCCTGATCGGTGATCGCCTTGACCAGCGCGGGGTGCGCATGGCCCAGCGCGTTCACGGCAATGCCGGCGCCCAGATCCAGAAAACGTCGGCCGTCCGCCTCGATCAGCCAGGTGCCTTCGCCTTTGACAAAGGTCAAAGGTGCGCGGTTATAGGTCGGCAGAACGGATGCGATCATCGGATCATCCCTTTTGGAGTTGAGCCTTCATGAGTGCCTCATGACAGGCGGTTTCGTCAATGATTTGGGTAAGGTCGCCCCTGATCCGGGGCACGAATGAACAAACGGGCCGAAGCGCTGGGTCAGCGTCGGCGTCGGGCAATCAGGATGTGCGCGTGTTGGCTCATGCCGCAGCGTTAGCCCACAACGCCGCACAAGGGAAGCCCAATTTGCACCAGGCGCCCGTCCTTGGGCCGCGTCAAACCACGGTTCGCGGGCGCAAGGGATGAAAATAACGCGTTCGCCATGGGGTCGGGTGTGCAACACACCTTGTAACCGGGCCCGGAGTGACTAAAATAGAACAGAACCAAGATATCGAAGGCGGCCGCATTAGGGGGCCGCTTTTTAACTGGAAAGGCTATCAATGTCCTGGACTGACGAGCGCGTCGAACTGCTCAAGAAAATGTGGGGCGAAGGTCAATCGGCCAGCCAGATCGCCAAGGAGCTGGGTGGCGTGACCCGCAATGCCGTTATCGGCAAGGTCCATCGTCTGGGACTGTCGAACCGGACCACGGGCGCTGCCACCGCATCGCCCAAGACCGAGGCCAAGGCGAAACCCGCGCCCAAGCCCAAACCCGAGGCGAAACCATCGCCCAAGACCGAGGCCGCGCGTCCAGCTACGCCCGAGGCCAAGCCGAATATTCCGGCCCGCCGCCAGATCATTCCCGCCGGCCAGCCATTGCCGCCGCAACCCTCGGCCAATGAGATCAGCCCCGAGGCGCTGGCCAAGGTGAACGAGGTCGAAAAGAAGGCCAAGAAGATCAGCCTGATGGAACTGACCGAGCGGACCTGCAAATGGCCCGTCGGCGATCCGGCAACGCCGGATTTCTGGTTCTGCGGTCTGCCCGTTCAGGCGGGCAAGCCTTATTGCGAGGCCCATGTCGGCGTCGCGTTCCAGCCGATGAGTGCGCGGCGCGATCGCAAACGCTGACGCCATTGGTGCACCTGTTCTGATGCAGACGGCGGTCCGGATACCCGGGCCGCCGTTTCCTTTTGCGCTCAGTTCACCGGCGCGGGTGAGGAGAAGTTGGGGATCGGTCGGGGCGAGGCCTCGGCCGGTTCGATCTTGACCCAATTGCCCTCGGCCAGGTTGATGTTGCCGGGAATGTCCTCTTCCCAGAACCCGACGACATTCTTGGTGATGTTCAGGTACAGCTTGTCCTCAACGATGCGCCAAAGGTTCGGGTTGCCCGGCACCTTGCCGCCCTTGCTGACGCCATAGGCGCAGTGGCCGTCGTACTGGGGTGCGTAATAGGCGGGGTTGGCGACAAACTTGTCGCGGTTCTCTTCGCTGGAAAAGGCGAAGGTCGCGCCGTTATAGTCGGCCGTGATATCGGCGCGCCCTGGCACGGCTTCGGCCTGGGGGGTGCCGATGTCGGATTGCGGCAGGCTGCGATAGGCGACCACGTCAAATCCCGACACGGCAAACCCGGTGGTGTCGACATACTGATCGCCGGCGAAGGCGGGCATAGCGAACGCGGCGGCAGCGGCGAAGGCCAATGCAAAACGTTTCATGTCTGATCCTCATGTAAGATGCGCTCCGGCCTGATGTCGGCCGGTGAATATAGGATAGGGCCCATGCGGCGGGCGCGGATCCCCCCCTAACGCGGGTGTGACCGGGCAAGAGGCCGCGTGATGCACAAGGGGTCAATTTGCCGTGCCGGAGTATTCGGGTGAAACTGGCTAAAGCCCTATTTCGGCGCGTTTTTTTCGGGTCAGCCCTGCCACGACCATGTCATAGGACACCTGAATGTGATGTTTCAGTTCTGCATCCGACAGGCCGGGGTCCGCATACTGTTGCAACCATTTCAGCCCGCGCGAGGCCAGATAGGGTGCCGGGCGGATACCGGGGTTGTCCGACAACACCTCGAACGCGATGTCGGATGCCTTGAAGGTAAAGGCGGCCTTGCCGTCGTTCCAGCCGCAGATGGAAAAGACCTTGCCGCCAACCTTCCAGACGTCGGCGTTGCCCCATTGGACCACATGGGTCGTGGCGGGCAATCCGGCGCAAAAGGCGTTGAACTCGTCGCGGGTCATGACGCGGTTATTTCAGGATCGGCGGGCGGTCGGGGTCGCGACCGGGGGCCGAGGGGGCAAGGGTTTGCGGCTGCTCGGGTTCGGGTAGATCAAAGCGCAGACCGACACGGGCCAGTTTCGCGGCAACCGGATCAGAGGCGGCGAAGAACCCCACATCCATCGCCCCTGCCTCGATCCCGGAAAAGGTGAGCGCCTCGCCTGCCGCCTTGGCCAGGGCGCCGCGCGCGGCCTCGGTCGCATCGACGAAGGCCAACATGTGGCCACGCCCGCCGGACTGATAAGTGACGCCGACCAGATAGGCGCTGGCCGCCAGCCCGGTGGCCGTGGCGAGTTTCGCATCCAGCGCGGTGATCAGGGACTCGGGCAATCCACCGGGGGCGCTGACCTCGTCTATCCGGGCCTCGACCTCGTCCGGGGTGTGGGCGACGGTGTCGGCCAGCCAGGCCACCGCCTCGGCCGGAACAAGGAACGAGGACGGGGCGACGTCGAGGTTCAGGCCCATGCCGATGCCCTGGGGCGCCAGCATCTGGGCCAGGGCGCGCCCCGAGAGGGCCGCATAGGGCGCGGGGCGGCCCGCGAACCGGGCCAGCCGGTCCTCGCGGTCGAACACCAGAACAAAGCGCCCCTCGGCGACCTCGAACAGTTCGGGGGAGATATTTTCGCCCTCGGCCTCTTCGGTCAGCATCAGGAACAGTTCGCCATCCGCGAGCCGTTCGTAAAAGCGCATCCGGCGGGCTGCGTCCTCGGGGGCGGCCTCCATCGCGGCGTGGGCGTGATCCAGCGGTGTCTTGTTATCGCTCATGCAGTACCTCTTGCACCGTTTTGCGCAGCACCGGCAACAGGTCGCGCGCGAACCACGGATTTTTCTTGAGCCAAGCGGTATTGCGCCAGGACGGGTGCGGCAACGGGAAAATGCGCGGCGCATGGTCCCGCCATCCGGCGACCGTTTCGGTGACCGGGGTCCTGGTCCGCAGGTGCCAGCGATGCGCATGGCCACCGACAAGGATGGTCAGGCGCACGGTGTCGAGGTCCCGCATCACCTGATCGTGCCAGGTCTTGGCGCAGATCGGCGGCGGCGGCAGATCGGCCTTGCGGGCGTCATAGCCGGGAAAGCAAAACGCCATGGGCACGACGGCCACCCGGTCGCGGTCGTAAAAGGTGGTTTCATCCATGCCCAGCCAGTTGCGCAGACGGTCGCCCGAAGGGTCGGTAAAGGGCCGCCCCGAAGCATGCACCCGCGCACCGGGTGCCTGCCCCGCGATCAGGATGCGGGCGCCGGGGCGAAACCACACAACCGGGCGCGGTTCATGGGCCGTATGGGTGGCGGCAAACCGGACGGCGCATAAGGTGCAGGCCCGGATACGATCTGTCAAAGGGGCGGCGCCGGGTGCAGAGGGAAGGGGTTCGGGTGACATGGTGCCACCTGTATGAAACGCCTCGCCCCCAAAGGTCAAACAGGCCCCGCTTGCATTGCGATGCGGTCGGCGGAAGATGCCCGCCGCCGCCACGCGTTGTGACGTGAAACGCCGCCTTCTCCCCTTGCGCCCAATTGGCATTGGATATTTCTATCGCATTTAGACATAATATGGATCAAATGGGCAAATACGCCGTTAACAGCCCTCTGCTAAAGGGGAACGGCCACATCACGAACCAAACCAACAAGCCCGTCGTTGACCAAGGCCGCACGGGCAGTGCCGGAAACAACTATGCTTGAACTGGTTGATGTCAGTAAATCGTTTTGGACAGGAAGCCAGCGCAAGGTGATCCTGGACCGGGTGTCGCTGCGGGTTGAACTGGGCAATTCGCTGGGCATTCTGGCCCCCAACGGCACCGGCAAGACGACCCTGATCAACATCATGGCTGGCCTTGAAAAACCGGATGAGGGCGAAGTGCGCCGGATGTGCAACGTGTCCTTTCCGCTGGGGTTCATGGGGGGTGTGGTCACCAAGGTATCGGCGATGGAGAACAGCCGCTATATCGCCAAACTCTACGGCCTTGACCCCGACTATGTGGAATCCTTTTGCCGGTGGCTGTGCAATCTGGGTGAATATTTCGACCAGCCGCTGGGCACCTATTCGTCCGGCATGCGGGCGCGGTTCTCGTTCGCCTTGATGCTGGCGCTGGATTTTGACATCTACCTGATCGACGAGGGCATGCCCGGATCAACAGATGTGGAATTCAACAAGAAGGCCGGTTCGATCCTTGAGGAGCGGCTGCGCACCACCACCATCATCATCGTGTCGCATTCGCCCGCGACGCTTGAAAGATACGCTCGATCCGCAGCCGTTCTGATGAACGGGCAACTGCACATGTTCGATACACTGGAAGAAGCAAAGCGGCTTTATGACTACGAAACCCAAAGCTAAGAAATTCCGCGTCCGTCGTAACGCTGCAGATCAGGCAGCGGCCCCCGAGGCCGAGCCGCCGGAGGCGCGCCCCGTGCCCGGCCCCGATGAGACCGAAGGTGCTGCGCAAGCAAAGCCCCAGCCCGAACAGGAGCCTGCGCGCGAGGGACAGGTAGAGACGCCCCGCGAAACCAGCGCCGAGGCCGAGATCGACGCGATCAAGCGCGAGGGCCTGACCGGACGACAATTGCGCATGGCGCGCCGCGTGGCACAAAAACACAAGCTGGCCGCCACGTCCGACTATGACGCGGTGCGCCTGTTGCGTCAGCACGGGATCGATCCGTTTTCGCGCAACAACATGCTGGAACTGGTTGTGCCCAAGGGCGGCGCGGAGCCCCATGAAGGGGGCGCGCCCGATGCCTTTGCCAGCGCCACCGCGGCCGCCGAGGCCGCAGCGGCCGAAAGCAAGTCGAAATCGGACCGGGTTCAGTTGCCCCAGACGGTCCCGGCGGAAAAGACCACCCTGCCCTCGACCGAGATGAGCCCGGCCGAAAGGCGCAATCGCGAAATCTCGGAAATCCAGCGGGACATCATGCTGCGCCGCCGGCGCAAGCTGGTTTTGTTGCTGACCCGTCTGGCATTTTTCGTGTTCCTGCCGACAGCGATCGTCGGGTGGTATTTCTATAAGGTTGCAACGCCGATGTATTCGGCCAAATCCGAATTCATGATCCTGCAGGCCGACAATCTGGGCGGTTCGGGTCTGGGCGGGCTGCTGACCGGGACGCAGTTTGCCACCAGCCAGGATTCGATTGCCACGCAATCCTATCTGCAGTCCAAGGATGCGATGCTGCGGCTGGATCAGGATATCGGGTTCAAGGCGCATTTCACGCAGGACTGGATCGACCCGATCCAGCGTCTGACCGACAACCCGTCCAACGAAGAGGCGTACAAGACCTACTCCAAAAACATCAAGATCGGGTATGACCCAACCGAGGGCGTGATCCGGATGGAAGTTTCGGCGGCCGATCCGCAGGTGGCCAGCGAATTCAACAGCCGTTTGATTTCCTACGCCGAGGACCGGGTGAACAACCTGAGCCAGCAAAAACGCGCGGACCAGATGAAAGACGCGATGGAAGGGTTCGAAAATGCCCGCATCGAACGCCGCAAAGCGCAAGAAGACCTGGTCGAATTGCAGCAGCAGGGTGCCATTCTGGACCCGGAAGGCGTGATTGCCAGCCTGCGCGGGCAGATCAACAACGTGGAATTGCAATTGCAGGAAAAGGAACTGCAACTGGCCGCGCTGATGGACAATGCGCGCCCCAACCGGGCCAAGGTCGATGGTGTCGCGGCGGATGTCGGGCGTTTGCGCGACCTGCTGGCCGACCTCAACAACCGGATGGTCGACGCGTCGAAGGGCGAAAATTCGCTGGCGCAGCTGACCGTGCGCATCCAGATGGCGCAGGCCGATCTGGCAACCCGCGATCTGATGCTGCAATCGGCGTTGCAGCAGGTCGAACAAACGCGGATGGAAGCCAACCGGCAAGTGCGGTATCTGACCACATCCGTACAACCCGTGCCCAGCCAGGACCCCACCTATCCCCGCAAGTTCGAAAACACCGTTCTGGCTTTTCTCATCTTCTCGGGCATCTATCTGATGATGTCCCTGACGGCCTCCATTCTTCGCGAACAGGTAACCTCGTGACCGTAAAACATGTTTCAGTCGCTGATCTGACGATCGGCAATGACCGCCCGTTGACCGTTATCGCCGGTCCTTGCCAGTTGGAAAGCGCGGATCACGCGCAGATGATCGCCGGACGGATGAAGGAGATCTGCGCGGCCAATGGCGCGCAATTCGTGTTCAAGGCGTCCTATGACAAGGCGAACCGCACCTCGCTGTCGGGCAAACGCGGCCTGGGCATGGAACAGGGTCTGGCGATCCTGTCCGATATTCGCAAGTCGCTGCATGTGCCGGTGCTGACCGATGTCCACAACGAGGCGCAATGCGCCCCTGCCGCGGAGGCGGCGGATATCCTGCAGATCCCGGCGTTCCTGTGCCGCCAGACGGACATGCTGTTGGCCGCCGGAAACACCGGCGCGGCGATCAACGTCAAAAAGGGCCAGTTCCTGGCGCCCTGGGAAATGCCCAACATCGTAGAAAAGATCGAAAGCACCGGCAATCACCGCATCCTGCTGACCGAGCGGGGCACGACATTCGGATATAACACCCTGGTTGCCGACATGCGGTCGCTGCCGCAGATGGCCAAGACAGGGTATCCGGTGGTGATGGACGCCACCCATTCCGTGCAACAGCCCGGCGGGCAAGGCGGGTCAAGCGGCGGACAACGTGAATTCGCGCCGGTCATGGCGCGCGCCGCCGTGGCCATTGGTGTTGGTGCGGTGTTCATCGAAACCCACCAGGACCCCGATAACGCGCCCAGCGACGGTCCGAACATGATCCGTCTGGACGATATGCCAAAGCTGATCGAGACGTTGATGGCGCTGGATGGGATTGCCAAGGCAAATCCGGTCCAATTGTAATCCGATTTCAAGAGAGTCTGAAATGAACAAACCTGCCGCGAAGGTAACTCCGAACACGTGGGAATTTCTGCGTGATGCAATGATCACGCCCACCGGATTCCGCGAATATGACGCCCGCTGGAAATACCCCGAGGAAATCAACCTGCCCGGCATGACCGCCCTGGGCCTGGGTCTGGGCACCCAGATGCAGCGGCGCGGGATCGACCCCGTGATCGCCGTCGGCAATGACTACCGCGACTATTCGCTGTCGATCAAGAACGCGCTGATGCTGGGGCTGATGCAGGCCGGGATCACCGTCAAGGATATCGGTCCGGCCCTGTCGCCGATGGCCTATTTCAGCCAGTTCCATCTGGACGTGCCCGCCGTGGCGATGGTCACGGCGAGCCATAACCCTAATGGCTGGACCGGAGTAAAGATGGGCTTTGAACGCCCGCTGACACATGGCCCCGACGAAATGGCCGAATTGCGTGACATCGTGCTGAACGGCGATGGTGAACACCGCCCCGGTGGCGGGTATGAATTCGTGCATGGCGTGCGCGAGGCCTATCTGGAAGATCTGGTGGGCGATTTCAAAATGACCCGCGAGCTCAAGGTGGTCTGCGCCACCGGCAACGGCACCGCATCCGCCTTTGCACCCGAACTGTTCGAGCGTCTGGGGGTCGAGGTCGTGCCGAGCCATAATGAGCTGGATTACACCTTTCCCAATTACAACCCGAACCCCGAAGCGATGGAAATGCTGCATGACATGTCCGACAGCGTCAAAGCGTCGGGGGCCGATTTCGCACTGGGCTTTGATGGCGATGGCGACCGATGCGGCGTGGTCGATGACGAGGGAGAAGAAATTTTCGCCGACAAGGTCGGGGTCATCATGGCCCGCGATCTGGCCAAGATTTACCCCGGTTCGACCTTTGTGGCCGATGTGAAATCGACAGGATTGTTTGCCAGCGATCCTGAATTGCAGAAATACGATATCAAGGCCGATTACTGGAAAACCGGCCATTCGCATATGAAACGCCGGGTCAAGGAAATTGGCGCGCTGGCGGGCTTCGAAAAATCCGGGCACTATTTCCTGGCCGAACCCATCGGGCGCGGATACGACTGCGGGATGCGGGTGGCGGTGGAAATCTGCAAGCTGATGGATCGCAACCCGGATATGTCCATGTCGGACCTGCGCAAGGCGCTGCCGAAAACATATGCCACGCCGACCATGTCGCCCTATTGCCCGGACACGGAAAAATACGACGTTCTTGAGCGGCTGGTGGCCAAGCTGGTGGCCAAGGCAGATGCGGGCGAAACCTTGGCCGGACGCAAGATCGCACAGGTGGTCACCGTCAACGGCGCGCGGGTTATTCTGGACAACGGCGCGTGGGGTCTGGTACGGGCATCATCCAACACACCCAACCTTGTCGTTGTGTGCGAAAGCCCCGAAAGCGACGCGGAACTGCGCGCAATTTTCAAAGAGATCGATGACGTGATCCGTACCGAGCCCTCGGTCGGTGATTACGATCAAACGATCTGAGGCCCGGCCTCAGTCCGCAAACGGCCCCGCAGGCAACCGCGGGGCCGTTTTGTTTTGGATTAGTCCTTGCCAAGCAGCTTGAGCAGACCTTTCTTGGCCTCGTCTTCAAGCTTGTCCTTGATCGCCTCTTCGGCGGACTGGCCTTCGGGGACCTGAACATCCAGTTCCTTGATCAGCTTTTCCTTGGCCTTGGCCTTGGTTTCCTCTTCCAGCGCCTTGATCTTTTCATCGGCGCGCGCCTTCATCACTCCCTCAAGATCGGGGCGGATACTGGGGTTTGACCAGGGCCCCTTGATGCGCACCGGCACGGCCAGCCCCTGCCCCGCGTTGGCGCGTGTCGCCACCGGGGTGAACAGATAGTCGATATCCCGTGCGCCCAATCCGATGCGCCCCACACCATCGGCCCGATAATTCGGCAATAGCAGCAACAGGTCCTCGTTCATCAGATTGCCGTTGGTGATGACATGGGTGGCCGTCAGGCTGTCGAATACTGTGGTGCCGCCGCCCTCACCCGAGCGCATGAGCGCATTGAGGTCGATCCCCGAAATCACGCCCTGCGCCATTTTCAGGCTGCCTTTGCCCGACAGCGATTTCATGATCGCATCGACGGACTGGCCCACACCCAGAAACTCGAATTCGACCGTGGCCTTGCCCGACAGGCGCTTGACCTCGGCCAGATCGGTCAGGGCCGATTTCATCTCGATATCCGAGGCGCGCAGTTTGCCGCCCACGGACAGCCCTTTGCGGTTGTTGGCCACCAATTGACCGGTCAGCGTACCGCCAAAGGCGGTGACGCGGGCCAATTCCAAAACGGCGCGCGACCGGTCGATCTGAAGCACTGCATTGGTATCGCCCAATTGGGTTGTGCTGGTCTTGATGCTTTTGGCGGTCAGGCTGATTGTCCCGTCGACAAGGCGCAGCGCGCTGGCGTCAATCGGAACGCGCGACCATCCGGTTTCACCAGATGATGTGCCCGCACCACCGGTTTGCGTCGGCCCGTCGCCCAGCGCGCTGAAATCAAGCGCATCGGCGCTCAGCCTTGCGGTGATCATGGGCCTGTCGCCCAGGGTAACATCCGCCGCGCCGGACAGGCGATTCTGGTCCAGCCCGATCAGCATGTCGCGCAGCGAGACGCGCCCGTCGGTGGTATAGGTCACATCGCCCGAAATATCCGCGCTGCGCCCGGCCCCGGATGGAATGTCGACGGCCCCTGCGCCCAGCGCGGACAGCAAGCGGGCGGTATCGGTTGTCTTGATCGTGACCCGGCCTGCGGATTCACCCGTGCTGGCGGCGCGCCCGACGAAATCAACCGTGCTGCCAGGCGCCTTGATCCGCGCGGTAAGCGGCGAAACGGCGCCATCGATGAACGCGGCGAAGGAGGCAATCTGTGCCGCGACCGACACCGCCTGCCCGTTCGGGGCCATCGCTATGCGCAGATCGGCCGCCCCGGCGGGGTCAGGCCAGTCCAGATCGACATCGACCCCGGCAAAGGTCACCGGGGACTCGCCTTCGGCCAGGTAGGTCAGGCGCGCGTTCTTGAGGCGCATCTGTTCCA
This sequence comes from Arenibacterium sp. CAU 1754, assembly GCF_054482635.1. Classification (NCBI taxonomy): domain Bacteria; kingdom Pseudomonadati; phylum Pseudomonadota; class Alphaproteobacteria; order Rhodobacterales; family Paracoccaceae; genus Arenibacterium; species Arenibacterium sp. CAU 1754. Next base: position 202,144 of record NZ_JBTLRG010000005.1, on the reverse strand, counting down.
ACGTCATCTCGCGCCGGGATTTGGCTGCCGTGCCCTGCCCGGTACCTGCGCTCGGCGCGGCGGGGGTTTCGAATGCCCAGTTCACCCGCCCGTCCGCGCGCCGTTGCAGGTTCAGTTCCGGCGCCTCGGCCACCACCCGTTTCACCCGGATCGCGCCGCGCACAAGATCGGGCGCCGAGACCCCGATGGACAGGCTTTGTGCACGCAACATCGGCTCGGGCCCGGCCCAGTCGGCATTGGCGACGGTCACGGGGCCGGTTTCGACACCCAGCACCGGCCACAAGCTGAACGTCACATCGCCCTGAAACGACACCTCGCGCCCGGTCTGGGCGCGCAGCTGGTCGGCGGCGAGCTTTGCGATCTTTTCCCCCGGCAGCATCAGAACGACACCCACCAAAAGAACCGCCGCAACGATCAGCGCCCCGATTATTCGAAAAATCCACCGCATGACATCTGCTCCGCCTGCTGTTTTCCTTATCCTACCCTGCGGATATCCGCGCGCAAAGCCTTTGCACCGGGCGTGGGCCTGCGTATATGGCGGGGATGAGCACCAATCCGCCCGATCTTCGCCCCGACCTTGCCCCGCGCGCGCGCATGTCCGATACGCCGCGCCCCGGACAGCCCACCATTGGCATGGTGTCGCTGGGATGCCCCAAGGCTTTGGTGGACAGTGAACGCATCCTAACGCGCCTGCGGGCCGAAGGGTACGGGATTTCGCCCGATTATGCAGGGGCCGATGCCGTCATCGTGAACACCTGCGGGTTTCTTGACAGCGCCAAGGCCGAAAGCCTTGAGGCGATCGGCGAGGCGCTGGCCGAGAACGGCCGGGTGATCGTGACCGGCTGCCTGGGGGCCGAGCCGGAGTATATCACCGGCGCCCACCCCAAGGTCCTGGCCGTCACCGGCCCGCACCAGTACGAACAGGTGCTGGATGCGGTCCATACCGCCGTGCCGCCCGACCCGGACCCGTTCATCGACCTGCTGCCGGCCACGGGCGTGTCGCTGACGCCGCGCCATTACAGCTACCTCAAGATTTCCGAGGGCTGTAACCACAAATGCAAATTCTGCATCATCCCCGACATGCGCGGCAAACTGGCCAGCCGCCCGGCCCATGCGGTGATGCGCGAGGCCGAAAAGCTGGTTGAAAACGGGGTGCGCGAACTCTTGGTGATCTCGCAGGACACCAGCGCCTATGGCACCGACTGGAAGGATCGGGAAACCAAGTTTCCGTTCCTCAATCTGGCGCGCGATTTGGGCACGCTGGGGGCCTGGGTGCGGATGCATTACGTCTATCCCTACCCGCATGTGCGCGAGTTGATCCCGATGATGGCCGAGGGGGGGATTTTGCCCTATCTGGACATCCCGTTTCAGCATGCCCACCCCGATACGCTGAAACGCATGGCACGCCCGGCGGCGGGGTCCAGAACGCTGGACGAAATCGCCGCCTGGCGCGGGATTTGCCCTGATATCACCCTGCGCTCGACCTTTATTGTTGGGTACCCGGGGGAGACCGAGCAGGAATTCCAGACCCTGCTGGACTGGCTGGACGAGGCACAGTTGGATCGCGTTGGATGTTTTCAGTACGAAAACGTTGATGGGGCGCGGTCAAACGCCCTGCCCGATCATGTGCCGGAAGAGGTCAAACAGGACCGGTGGGACCGGTTCATGGCCAAAAGCCAGGAAATTTCCGAGGCGAAACTGGCCGCCAAGGTGGGCCAGACGATGCAGGTAATCGTGGACGAGGTCGACGAAGACGCCGCCACCTGCCGCACCAAGGCCGACGCCCCCGAGATTGACGGGAACCTGTTTATTGATGAGGGGTTCGAGACGTTGAAACCCGGCGATATCGTTACGGTTGAGGTGGATGAGGCCGGGGAGTATGATTTGTGGGGCAAACTCAAGCTTCCCGAATGAATGCCAACGAATGACCGCCGTGAGTAAGGGTTTGGTGTTCAGGAATATCTGCTTTTTCTAGCATTAAGTCCCACAGCTCTTTCTCTGCGTTGCGACAGTCGGCGACGAAGTTTTCATTAATAACAGCTTCCCACTGACCCTTTAATGCATCCCAGACTTCTGGCTCGACTTTCACCACTTTTGTTTCATCCACGATTTCCGGTTTTCCGTGCGCAATAGTGTCTCTGAACTTTTTCAATTTTGCTAAAGTCTGAAGAGGCTTAGTTCCCCAATTGAGGTCTAAACCCAGTATTTCGTTAAGAAGGTCTATCTTTTCTCGCAAGTTGGCTCGCTCCGGCCACCCCTTCTCTAAGACTTTCCAGCCAACAAAGTTGATCTTTGCTTCAATCGAGAATGCGGAGAACAAAAGACATGCCGTCATGTCATAGCCAACCCCAGTACGCTTCTCCTCCGAAAATTTTTTCATTGATTTTTTTAAAGTACCAATCAGCACAACTAAACATATCATTGTGAATGAAAATTTCGGATTGAGTACGAACTTCAAATTTTTCGGCCACAAAGAACTCCTTTCTGAAATGAACACGCTAACAAAAACCTAGATGCCTCAAAATTCAAACATGCTGACACTGACAATGCCAGCGCCCGACCCTGGGTGGGCGTGAAGCGCCCTCCCGGGGGGAGGGTCGGGCGCTATTCGTGCTTTGCACGAATTTGGCACTCCTGAACGCGAGACTGTTCTTTCGCCCAGACCGCGCTATCCTCCCCTTCAAATCAGCCAAGGGAGACCCCAGCCATGTCAGAAGCCCCGATCATTGCCCAGAAAGCCCCCTATCCGGTCGAGGTGAGCGAGGGGAAAACCTATTTCTGGTGCGCTTGCGGGAAATCGGGGACCCAGCCGTTTTGCGACGGGTCGCACAAGGACACCGGGATCACCCCGGTGAAATACACCGCAGAGGCGGATAAAAAGGTGTTCTTTTGCGGCTGCAAGGCGACCGGCAAGGCGCCCCTGTGTGACGGGACGCATTCCAAACTTTAGAGCGTTTCTTTCAGCTTTTTCAGCGCGCTCAGGCGGGCGCGGTTGAGGCAGGGTTTGGGGGCCTCCTCGACAGGGTAGGTCTGTTGCAGCCAGTCCTCACACCGGTTGGCCCAACCGCAGGTGCGGCAGGTCTGGACCAGCGCGGCCCAGTCTTCCTGGCTGAGCGCGCCGCTTTCATAGGCGGCGACAAGGTCGGCCTCGGTCACCTTGGCCATGCCCGACACCAGCCGGACGTGTTTCATCAGTTCTCCCAGCGGTTCCATGGCTGCCCCCTAGTTGGTCGGTTTCAGCGCCGCCAATAGATCGCGGTTGCGGCAGTATCCCGGAGCGGAGGTGCGGGCACCGCCCTGGTCCAGCGAGTGGGCGCAATGATCGGGCGCGCTGCACCCGGTACAGCGCAGCACCGCGTCAGCAACCTGATCGAACGGCAATTGCGCCGACAGGGTCGCCTGTTCAAGGTCGATGCCCAGCGCGCTGGCCATATTGTCCAGCAAGGCCGCGTGGCGTTTCAGGGTTGTTTGATCGGTCATGATGGCCCCCCTGTGGCGTTCGATCTTGGCCACAAGGTATCAGGACGGCGCGCGCCGCCCCTTGATGCAGGTCAAATGACCGGATCGGCCCTAAAGCAGGCCCAGCTGCGCGCTGGTGCGCCGCACGGTTTGCAGACGCGCGGCATTGGGCGGGTGGGTGCCAAGGAACCGGTCGCCCGGATCGGGAATGCGGGCAAAGAATTCGGCACCGCGCAGCGGGTTGAACCCGGCGCGGTGGGCGATAATCGTGCCCAGTTGATCGGCCTCAAGCTCGAATTCCTTGGAATAGCTGCGCGCCCCGACCGCCGCGCCCAGTTCCTGCACCGTGTCCAGGTTGCTGGGGTCCACCCCGGTCAGCGTGGCCAGCCCGGCAAAGATGACCGCACCGGTGGCCGCGTTGCGGCGCTGACGGGCCAGGTGGCTGCGGATGTGGTGCGCGGCTTCGTGGCTCATGACAAAGGCAAGCTCATCGGCATTTCGGGCGCTGGCGATCAGCGACTGGGTGAATGTGATCTGCGGACGGCCCTGTGAATCCTCGCTCTGATAGGCGTTGGGCGGGGCGTTGCGGCGCGGATCAACGCCAATGCGGAAATCGCAGTTGCTGGACGGGGTCAGGCGGCGACATTCCCGCTCGGCCACGGGTTCGACCGCCGCGACCACCTGGGCAAAGCTGCGCGCAGCCTGATCGGGGCTGAGCGCGGGTTGGGATTGCGCCTGCGCGCTGACCGGCACCGGGACACCCGGCGCAGAGGGTTCGATCACCACATCACAGGCCCCGACAAACAGGGCCATGGCCACAAGAATCCGGCGCATGAACAGTCCTTTCTTCATTCGTTGGGCAAAGATTAGCACAGCCAGCAGCGGCTTCCAGTGGGGGGATGCGGTTAGCGGGGAATGCCGCTTGCAAAGGGGCGCGCAGCGGGTCACTTTGGCATTATGTTTACGATCGAGCATGAATTCGACTCAACAGTGATCACTCTTGTCGATGAGGGCAGCGCGCCCCTGCAAGAGGATGTCGTCATCAACAGCTTTGCCGAATGCGTGACCATCGAACAGCTGGATCCGCGCACCGAACAGATCATGCGCGTCACCCTGTCGCCCGAGCAATTGCGCGACCTTGGGGCGGCGCTGGATCTGCCCGAGGGTGTGTATCAGGTGCGCGACGTCCGGTCCGAGTAGGCGAACACCTTGTTCCGGGCGGTCTGTCCCGACACCAATGTCAGATGGGATGGCGCCACGCCGAGGGCCGCCGCCAAAAGCGCCTGAACGGCGGCGTTGGCCTTGCCGTTTTCCGGAGCCACGGTGACCGTCGCGCGCAGGTGATCGCCGTCGCGTTTCAGGCTGGTCTGCGCCGCTTTTGGCGTCACGCGGACCGCAATGCGGGCATCGGGCACGGCCAGATCGGACAGATCTGGCAGGTTTCTGAGTTTTGCTTTCGCCATGGGGGCACGCTGCACCGGATTGGCGGGATTGCGCCATAGACTTTTGGCCGTGGCAGGTGAATATTTCGCACCAAACCACGGGAGATTTGACAATGGCGACCGGTTTTTTCTGGGACGAGCGGTGTTTCTGGCACGCAGGGGGCAATTATGCCGCAACCATGCAGATCGGCGGTCTGGTGCAGCCGCTGGCCGCAGGCGGCTTGCCCGAGAACCCGGAAACCAAGCGGCGGCTTAAGAACCTGATGGATGTGACCGGGTTGATCGGCGATCTGGATGTGCGCAGTGCCGATCCCGCCAGTTGGGAGGACTTGGCCCGCATCCATCCCGAAAGTTACCTGAGCGAATTCAAACGCCTGTCGGATGCCGGAGGGGGCGAGCTGGGCCAGCGTACGCCTTTTGCCACCGGCGGGTTCGAGATTGCGGCCCTGTCCACGGGGTTGGCCAGTGCGGCCGTTGCGGCGGTCCTGAGTGGCGACATGGACAACGCCTATGCCCTATCGCGACCGCCTGGGCACCATTGCCTGCCTGATTTCCCGAATGGGTTCTGCCTGTTGGCCAACATCGCCATCGCGATCGAGACCGCCAAGGCGCGGCACGGGCTGGGCAAGGTCGCGGTCATCGACTGGGACGTGCACCATGGTAACGGCACCGAGGCAATATTCTATGACCGTGACGATGTGCTGACCATTTCCCTGCACCAGGAGGGAAACTATCCGCTGGATACCGGCGCGATCACCGACCGGGGCACGGGTGCGGGCGACGGGTGCAACATCAACGTGCCTTTGCCCGCCGGCACTGGTCATGTGGGCTATCTTGCGGTGATGGATCAGATCGTGCGCCCGGCACTGGACCGGTTTCAGCCCGACATGATCATCGTAGCCTGCGGGTTCGATGCATCAATCTATGACCCGTTGGCGCAGATGATGGTCACGGCGGACACCTTCAGGGAGATGACCGCCCGGGTGAAGGCGGCGGCGACCGACCTGTGCGACGGACGGTTGGTTCTGGTGCATGAGGGTGGATATTCCGAAGTCTACGTCCCCTTCTGCGGGCATGCGACCATCGCCGAACTGGCCGGAAGCAATATCACCGCACCCGATCCGCTGGCGCATAATTTCAACGTTCGCCAACCCTCGGCCAGGTTCGAGGCCTTCCAACTGGAGCTGATCGGCGACATGGCGCAAGCATTCAAATGACCCGCAGCGCGCGGGAAAAGATGATGGCGGGCGACTGGTACTGCTGTCTGGATCCCGAGTTGCTGGAGATCCAGATGCGGGCGCGCGAAGCGGTGCATGAACACAACAGCCTGCCCCCGCGGGCGCGCGGCGGCGCGGGGCCAAAGCTGCGTGCCACATTTGCCGCGATGGCCGAGGATGCATTGATCGAGGCGCCGTTTCATTGCGCCTATGGGATCAATATCTCGGTCGGGGCTGGGGTCTATATGAATGCGGGCTGCACCATTCTGGACACGGCCCCGGTGACCATCGGGCGCAAAACGATGTTCGGCCCCGCCGTGCAGATTTACTGCGCGGATCATCACCGCGATCCCGCGTTGCGCACCCAAGGGTTGGAGCGCGCGCGCCCGGTGACCATCGGATCACAGGTTTGGATCGGGGGCGGCGCGATACTGTTGCCGGGTGTCACGGTGGGCGACAATGCAATTATCGGCGCCGGCAGCGTGGTAACCCACGATGTGGCCGCCGGGGCCACAGTCGTGGGCAACCCGGCACGGGCCGTCAAACCATGAACGCGCTTTTTGATTGTGTCGCCGCCCGCTGGTCGCCGACCATTGGCGACCCCAGCATCATGGGATGGGTCACCGTGGCCGCCTATGGTCTGGCCGGGCTGTTGTGTTTTGCGGGGTTTTCCCGCTCGCCCCATGCGGGCGTGCGCCGGTTCGGGCTGGTCATGGGTATTCTGCTGATGGCCCTGATGGTGAACAAGCAGCTTGATCTGCAATCGGCCCTGACCGCACTCGGTCGGTGCGTTTCCCAGATACAGGGGTGGTATGGTGAGCGACGCGCCTTTCAATACCGGTTCATCATGGGCGTTCTGGCCGCTTGTGCGGTGATCGGAGTTTTCCTGTTCTTGGCCCTGCGCCGCCAGTTGAGCCACATCGGAATTGCCTTGGCCGGGGTGATCTGCCTGATGACCTTTATCGCCGTGCGCGCCATCGGGTTTCATCATTTCGACGCGTTCATCCTGTCCTCGGTCATGAATGTGCGAATGAACTGGCTTTTGGAGCTAGGCGGGATATTCCTGATTGCGCTGAATGCGCTTTGGGGGCTGGTGTTCTGGAACAGACACCCGCCCCCTTGAAAATTGCGCTTGAATTCCGCAGGCCCAGACCAGACATAGAATGCAAGATGTAAAAAGGTTTCACATATGCCCGCCCCCAATCCCGCAGCCCTCGAATTTCTGCTGACGCGCCGGTCGCGCCCGGCCAAGACGCTGACGACGCCGGTTCCGGATGCCGACACGCTGACCACCCTGCTGACGGCGGCGGCGCGTACGCCCGATCATGGCAAGCTGGAGCCGTGGCGGTTCATCGTGATCGAAAAGGGGGCCATGGGACGTCTGGGTGATCTGGCCGAAGCATGCGGGCGCGCGTTGGGCAAGTCGGACGAGGATTGCGCCAAGGCGCGCAGCCAGTTCGATCTGGGCAATCTGGCCGTAGTTGTGGTCGAGGTGCAAAAACCCAGCGAAAAGATCCCGCCCATCGAACAAAGCTATTCCGCCGGGGCCGTGTGCCTTGCGCTGGTCAATGCGGCGCTGGCAGCGGGCTGGGGTGCCAACTGGCTGTCGGGTTGGCCCAGCCATGACGCCGCATTCCGCCGCGACGGTTTTGGGCTGGCTGACCATGAACGTATTGCCGGAATCATCCACATCGGCACCGAACGCGCCGGCCCGCCCGAACGCCCGCGCCCGGATCTGAGCGCGATCACACAATGGGTGCGCCAGTGATTTTTCGCGCCTTCCTGCTGGCCATCGGTCAGATCGGCGATCGGAAATTTCGCAAGGTCCTATTTATTGGCATCCTGCTGACCATCGTCCTGCTGGTGGCCGCCTATGCGGCCTTCCTGTGGATCATCGGCACGTTCGTCGGCGAAACCTCCACCCTGCCCCTGATCGGCGAGGTGCGCTGGCTTGACGATCTGCTCGGCTGGTCGTCGCTGTTGCTGATGCTGGTCCTGTCGGTGTTCCTGATGATCCCCGTCGCCTCGGCCATCACGTCGATGTTCCTTGAGGAGGTCGCGCAGGCGGTCGAGGATCGCCATTACCCGAACCTGCCCAAGGCGCTGCATGTCCCGATCTCCGAGGCCATTCGCGACAGTATCAACTTTCTTGGCGTTCTGGTGGCGGCCAATGCGGTCGCCTTTGTGCTGATGTTGATCTTTTCCCCGGCCGCGCCGTTCATCTTTTACGGGCTGAACGGGTTTCTCTTGGGTCGGGAATATTTCACGCTGGCCGCGATGCGTCGCATCGGTCGCGAAGGTGCAAAAGAATTGCGCGCGCGCCACACTGCGACCATCTGGGCAGCCGGTGTGCTGATGGCGATCCCGCTGTCGATCCCGCTGATGAACCTGGTGATCCCGGTGCTGGGTGCGGCAACCTTTACCCATATCTTTCACAGCCTGAACGCCAGCGCCCGCTAAGGATCAGCCCACAACCCCGCGCAGGGCAAAGGCTATCAGCCCCAGCCCGATCAGGATGTTGAACGCCCAGAACACGGTGCGAATGCGCGCGCGGGCCGTCATACGTGACAGGGGTTTAATCATAGCTGAACGCCTCGCTCAGAATGTGACCCGAGGGGATGCCCAGCGCGATCAGGTCGCGCTCGACCGCTTTGAGCATCGGGGGCGGGCCACACAGGACATAGTCCCACTCTTTGTGTTCTACCGTGTCGAAATGACGTTTCAGCAGGGACACATCGACCATTCCGGTTTCGCCTTGCCAGCCTTGCGGCGGTTCGGACAACACATGCACCACACTGACCCTGCCCTGCGCCGCCAAAGCATCGAGCATCTGCTTGTCGACGATCTGACCTGTGTGGCGGTTTGCGTAAATCAGCGTGACGGGCCGGTCGTCGCCAGAAAGCTCAATTTCGCGCAGGAGTCCCAGCAAGGGGGCGATTCCGACGCCACCAGCGATCAGGGCCACACCGGGAGCCGTGCGTCCGGTCAGTGTCAGATGACCGAACGGGCCGTCCAGATAGGCGCGCGCGCCGGGTTCGATCTGACCGAGACTGCGGGTGAAATCGCCCAGCTCCTTGATCACAAAGCGCATATCAGACCCGCCGGACGGGGCCGAGGCGATGGAAAACGGGTTTTCGTTCAGCGAAAACGGGCTGTGCCCGATGTTCAGCCATGCAAATTGTCCCGCCTTGTACCGCATCCCGTCATGGCCGTCGGGGGTCAGCACCACTTCCCAAGTGCGCTCGGCCACGTGGGCCGCGCGGGTCACGCGCCACGGGTGGCGGCTTTGGATCAGCGGCGCAACCAGGTAGACCCGGACCAGGGTCAGAACAGCCACGCCCAGAAACCCGAGCCAAAGGGCCGTCAAAGTCGGATCCGTGCTATAGCGCCCGGCGACCAGCGCATGCCAGACGCCGAAGACAACGATGATGAGCGCCCCTACCCCATGAAACAACCGCCACCACTGGTATTTGCGCCCCGGGTCCGAGCGCGCCAGCGCGACCCCGACCAGCACCGGCAAAAGTAACCATGCCACGGCCCCGGGCAGGATGGTTTCGGGTTGCCATGACAGGGTCAACTGGCGCGTTGTATCCCACACTAGGGGCGCATCCCGCTCGCCCCGGTAAAGAAACGGGTGGATCAGGGCCAAAACCAGCGCCGTGCGCGCCAACAACTGGTGGAACCGCATGGTGACGTCCATGCCCACCCGGCGCGAAATGACACGAAACCGCCCCGACATGGGAAATTCGGCCAGCAACATGGCCAGCGCCAACAGCCCCGCGCCGCTGGCCAGTTCATCCCAGCCGCCACGCGGCGGCAGGCCTTGCGCCCAGGCCAGCCCCAGCGGCGCAAGCGCCACCGACAGATACAAAAGGAAAAGCAGACCCGCAGGCATCGCAAGCACCCGATTGTTCAAGGGTGCATGCTTGCACCCTGTGTGTCCCCATGTTGCCGATCTGTGCGCGCCAAAAAAGGACCTGGATCAAACCGGGCACGGATTTCGGCAAACAAACTCATGTCGCGGACGGGGTCAGTTGGCTGGACCCATCCGGTTGAACCAGTCCAGATCGCGCACGCTGATCCATCCCGACAGGATAATGCCGCTGATGATGACCCACAAAACAAAGGCAACGATGGTGGTGATGATCGCCTTTTTCTTGAGGTGATGCTCCTCGGGCGCGCCCGCGTGGGTGCCGGGAACGATGTCCCCGAGGTCACCCTGGGTTTTCACGCGGATCGGCAGGGCGACCAGAAAGGTCATGAACCAGATCACGGCAAAAAGAACGATGGCGGAGGTGATGGCCATTGGTGGCCTCCTTTCAAAGGGTGTGCGCCTTTATACCTGTTCCAGTTCGACCAGACATCCATTGAAATCCTTGGGATGCAGGAACAGCACCGGTTTACCATGGGCACCGATCTTTGGTTCGCCATTGCCCAGAACGCGGGCGCCGGTTTTCTGCAGGTGGTCGCGCGCGGCGATGATATCGTCGACCTCGTAACAGACATGGTGGATGCCGCCCGAGGGGTTCTTTTCAAGAAAGCCGGTGATCGGGCTGTTTTCGCCCAATGGATAAAGCAGTTCGATCTTGGTGTTTGGCAGTTCGATGAACACCACGGTCACACCGTGATCGGGTTCGTCCTGGGGGGCGCCGACCTTGGCACCCAATGCGGTGCGGTACTGTTCGGACGCGGCCTCAAGATCGGGCACTGCGATGGCGACATGGTTCAAACGACCAATCATGACGGTCTCCTCAAAATCCTGACTTTGGCGCGGGTTATGCGGCGTGCGCACGGCAAGGGCAAGGGGACGTATTACCTCAGCCCCGCCATTAACCCCGCGTTAGCCATCACCCCCTAGCCTGAGGTGGACTGTTGAGAGGAGCTTGCCATGGATGATTCTAACGCCCTGACCGCAACACACCGTCTGCCGACGCCAAACCGGCCCTTGCTGGGCCTGACCATTCTGGTTGTCGAGGATAGCCGGTTTGCCTGCGAAGCAATGCGCCTTTTGTGCCTGCGCAGCGGCGCGCGCATCCGCCGGGCCGATTGCCTGAAATCCGCGCGACGGCATTTGCAGGTCTATCGCCCCTCTGTGATCATTGTCGATCTGGGCCTGCCGGACGGGTCGGGCATCGACCTGATCGAAGAGCTGACCAACGCCAGCCCGCGTGTCCCGGCCATTCTGGGCACCTCGGGTGATGATTTCGGCGAAGAAGCGGCCCTTGCTGCCGGCGCCGACGGGTTTCTGGCGAAACCGGTCACTTCGCTGGCCATGTTCCAGTCTGCCGTCCTGTCTCACCTGCCGCCTGACCGTCAGCCTCCGGGGCCGCGCATCGTTCGGGACGAAACCGTTTTTCCCGATCAAATGGCGTTGCAGGACGATCTGGCCCATGTGGCCGATGTGCTGAGTGCGCCGGTCGAGGACAAAACGCTGGATTATGTGGCGCAGTTCCTGGGCGGGCTGGCGCGCAGTTCCGATGACCAACCGCTGGCACAGGCGGCCGCCGAATTGGCCCATGCACGGCGCACCGGCGCGTCGGTCTCTATTGGCACGGCGCGGGTTGCCGGGCTGGTACAGGAACGTTTGCAGCACAAGAGGGCCATCTGATATGTTCGCAACAGTACTTTTGACCGTCACAACCCTGTTGATCGCGCTTTACCTGCAGGCCTGGTTCGCCGCCCGAACGGTGCGGCGCAACCGCCAGCAGACAAGCCACGAAACCCTGCGATTTTTTCTACTGAAACCACATGGCTGATATGACCCCGCCGAATCCGGGGTGGACCGGGTAACCGGGTCCGATACGGTCAAAGCGTCGGGTCTGAAGCCACGCGCACCAGTTGTGTCAAATCGCTCAGCCGTTCGATCTGTTTGCCGTTGGCGTCGTAATTCGACGGGTCCAGCCAGACGCGATAGGCCTCGCTCAGCGCCGGCCATTCCTTGTCGATCGCCGCAAACCAGGCGGTGTCGCGATTGCGCCCCTTGACCACCAGCGCCTGACGAAACACACCCTCAAAGCTGAACCCAAGCCGTTGTGCCGCCGCGCGGGACGGGCGGTTCAGCGCGTTGCACTTCCATTCATAGCGCCGGTAGCCGGATTCGAACGCCCAGCGCATCATCAGCACCATCGCCTCGGTCGCGGCGCGGGTGCGTTGCAGGGCGGGGGCATAGTTGATGTTCCCGACTTCGATCGACCCGGCCTCGGGCTGAATGCGCAGAAAGCTGGCAACGCCGCCATATTCCCCGGTTTCCAGGTCCATGATCGCATAGAAAAGATGATCGGGGTTGGCGACCGTGTCGCGCACCCAACGGTGATATTGCGCCGCCGAGGAAAATGGCCCGTAAGGCATGTAGTCCCAGACCCAGTCCTGACCGGCGTAGGTGCGAAACAGAAGCGCGGAATGCGTATCGGCGTCCAGCGGTTCAAGACGGGCATGGCGCCCGGTCAGAACCGCGCCATCGGGGCGGGGCGGAACGCGCCAGTTTTCGACGACGGGACCAATGGGGCGATCTGGGTTTTGCTCTGTCATTCCAGCAACCTAGGCTTTTGAATGATCCGCGCCAAGCCCAAGACGCCCCTTACAGAAGAAGACCGGGGTCACTGCCCATATCGAGCCCCGGAAAAATGACGGTTTCCAGCGTGGCCCGGTCCAACCCAGCCATCCCGCGCATCAGCCAAGCCGACGGGGCCCGCACATCGCCCGTAGGCATCAGGTCGCGCCGCTCGTACAGGTCGGCCTCGGCCAGTCCGGGCCAGTCGCCATAGACCTTGCGGCCCCGAATTGCCCCGCCAGCCAGCAGCATTGCGCCCCCGGTGCCATGATCGGTGCCCCCGGTCCCGTTGACGCGCACCGTGCGGCCAAATTCGGTCATCGCGACAATCGCGGTTTTTTGCCAGACCTCGGCCCCCACCCCGGCGCGCAGGGCCAGAATGGTGTCGGCCAATCGGTTCAGCGCCGGTGCGATGGCGCGGCCCTGCCGGTTGTGCGTGTCCCACCCATTGATCGAAAAAGACGCCACCCGCGTGTCGCCGCGCAGCTGTTCGGCGGCAAACTCGGCCACGGCCAGATGCGCGCGCCCCTTGGCCGGGGCCGGGGCGGACATCTGCATCATCTCTTCATCCTCGGCCCCCAGAATCGCGGGGGCCTCACCATCCTCCGAGAGCATCAACGCCTCTTGCAGGGCCGCATGCAGCGCCGGATCGGATTGCATGACCAGTTCGGCCAGCCGCTGGGCCTGGGGACTCATGACCAAATCGGCATCGGGCGACCAGTCAGCCACCGGCGCTTCACCGGAAAGCAATTTCATCTCGCCATGGCCGATGGAAAAGGCGGTCCGCGGCTCGACCCCGGGCACCTGCCCCAGCATCCGGTTCAGCCAACCGTCCCGCGCACCGTCCAGCGTTTGTGTGCCTGCCTCAAGCAGGTCCTGCCCGTCAAAATGGCTGCGCTTGTTGCGATAGGGGGTCGAGACCGCGTGGACAAAGCCGAGATCGCCCTGGTTCCAAAGATCGATCAGCGGCGCCAACGCCGGGTGCAGCGCAAAGAACCCGTCAAGGTCGTGCGAGCCGTTTACAACGCCCTCGGACAGTGTGCCGCGCAGCGCAGAAAATTCCGGCGCACCATAGGGGCGTACGACGTCAAGCCCATCCATTCCGCCGCGCAATACGATGACCACAAGCCGCGCATCCCAGGGGGCGGCGGCAAAGCTGACCGGGGTCAACAGTGGACTGGCTGCCGCGGAACACCCGATGGCGGCGGTACGGGCCAGAAACGCGCGGCGGGACAGATTGGAAACCATGGCCATACTCCTATCGGCGCTGAAACGCGGGCGCGGCCAGAACCAGCCCGATCGCTTCGGCTTTACTTTCGGCGGCGCTGGCGGCGAATTCCACCGCCGCATCCGCATATGGGCCAAGGGCCTGGGTGACAAAGATGCGCGGGTCCGGCAGATCGGCGATGAGCAGTTGTGGCACGCTCATCCCCCAGCGCAAACGCGCGGAAATGCCCTGTGGCGTGATCCAGGCGGCATCCTCTTCGGCCCAGCCATCCGGCCCGTTGGGGCGCTGCCATGTCTGGCCCATCACCCGCAGCGGCACCAGCAGCCCCCGGCGCAGGCCACGCTGATCCAGCGCCCCCATCGCCGCCGGACCCACACGCAACGCGCGCAGCGAAGAGGCGATGAAATCGACGGGCGGTTTGATGTTGCTGCGCGGCTCGGCCCACGCGGCGGGATGTTCCAGCAGCGCACCGTAGACCGCCATTAGATCGCCCCCGGTTTCCTGAAACCGGTTGGCCACATGGGCCACAAGATCGGGATCCGGGGTATCAGCGACAAAATGCACGGCAAGTTTCCGGGCGACATGGCGCGCGGTGGCCGGATGCACCGCCAGATCGCGCAGCGCCTGCACCACATGGCGCAGCTTGGCCGGATCGCCGCCATAGGTCTTGCCCATAACCGTTTCGCTGCCCGGTTCCGAAAACGCCTGCCGAAACTGGAACCCGGATTTGACGGTATAGGTCAAGCCCGTGAACAGTTCGGCCAGTTGGCGCACATCCTGCTGAGTGTATGGACCGTCGACCCCCAGCGTGTGCAGTTCCAGCACCTCGCGCGCGAGGTTTTCGTTCAGGCCTTTCAATTTCCTGTTCCGCTCAGCCGCTTTGCTGCCCGGCCCGACCGAGGTATTCTGATCGAGGAAATGCAGCATCAGGGGGTGGGTTGTGGTGGCGACCAGAAGGTCGGCAAAGGTCCCGGTGATGTTGGGGCGTATGGCCTCTTCGACATAGGCGGCGGGGGTCACCGCCATGACGGCCATCTTGCCCTTGGCGGTGAAATGATCGGCCCAGAACGCCACCAGCCGTTCGCGCAATGCGGTGTCGGTCTGGCTCCAACGTAAAAGGGTGTTGGCAAACCATGTCTGGCTGGTCGCAACGGCCTGACGGTTATGCCTTTTGATCTGCTCGCGCAGGTCGGTGTTGGATTTGTCCGTCTTTGATTTCTTGCGCAGCCGACTGCCTTCGACCAGGGTTGCGCGAAAGGTGGTGAACGTGTCGATTGGATAGAGTTGCGCCATTCGGTCGGGGCCGGTCAGCCCCTGCAGCATCGCCTCGGGCGACGCCGGGGGCGCGGCATCGGGCGACAGGCCGCAACCAAACCGGATATCTGCGAGTTCGGGGGAAAAGGTCACCGTCCTGTACCTGCCATGATCAACCGTTACCTTCAGATATATAGGGCAATTCCTTGTCTGGTAGCGGTTAAACGCACCGGCAAGCGCAATCCGTCGCACTATCGGCGGATTGGCGCGGAAAATGTTTTGCGCCTGCCCGGATGTTCCGCTAATGTTCCAAAGGCGCGCCGTGAAACTGGCGCGTGACATCACGGAAATACCCGCGCTATATGTTGGATATGTCAGATTCACCCGCACAAGACCTGTCCAAGTTTCTGGGCGATGACCGTTTCGCTACCGTGATGGCCGACCCGCCTTGGCGGTTCACCAACCGCACGGGCAAGGTCGCCCCGGAACACAAGCGGCTGGCGCGCTATCCGACCATGACGCTGGACGATATCTGTGCCCTGCCGGTGGCCGATTATCTTGAGGACACGGCCCATTGTTACATGTGGGTGCCCAATGCGCTGTTGCCCGACGGGCTGCAGGTTTTGAACGCCTGGGGGTTTGAGTACAAATCAAACATCATCTGGCACAAGATCCGCAAGGATGGCGGCAGTGACGGGCGTGGCGTGGGGTTTTACTTCCGCAATGTGACCGAGATTTTGCTGTTCGGCACGCGGGGCAAGAACGCCCGCACCCTGGCGCCGGGGCGGCGGCAGGTGAACATGCTGCAAACCCGCAAGCGCGAACATTCACGCAAACCCGATGAACAGTACGAGTTGATCGAAAGCTGTTCCTGGGGCCCCTATCTGGAACTTTTCGGGCGCGGTGTGCGTGAAGGGTGGACCGTCTGGGGCAATCAGGCGGATGCCGATTACAAGCCGGGCTGGAAAACCTATGCCTATAACTCAGGTGTCGCGGCTGAATAAGTCCGGCGGGGTCTGATCCGGCGGCGCCTCGTCCGTCAGGATCGTATCGGGCAATCCCACCAGCAACAAGGGGCACGGGTTGCCCACGCCGCGCGCAACGCGATCTTCCAGCTTGGCCCAATGGGTCGTCGAGGGCCCGAATTTGTCGGCCACGAAGGTGGCGGCAAAGGCTTCGTGAAACGGGGTGCCGCGCGCGACCTGCGCGGCGACGCGGGCCTGTTGACGCGCGGTGCGGTCGCCGATGCCCAGCCGTTCAAGATCCCCCTCGCTGGACAGGTCATTGGTACGCAGCCAACCGGTGATACGGTCGCGGAACCGGTCCTGCATGGAGGCGCCGCGGGTGACGATCACCCCGACACTGATGGCCGAAAGGGCGTGCAGGCGCTGAAAATTCTCAAGGTCGCGATCAAAGAACGGATCCTTGTTGTTCCATTCGATCTCAAGCGCCAGGGCGCCGGAAGGGGTGAACCGGACATGGTCCACCTCGTGGCTGATACCTTCGCGCTGGATACCGTCGACGATGGTCTGAACGGCGAATTGATGCTTGGCCCATCCCGCATCATCAAGCGCATGGCGCAGTCGCTGGGTCTGCCCGCTTTCGCCGCCGCCCCCGCCGATCAGTTCGGCCATGCCGATGCGATAGGTCGACAGGGCCCGGACCAGATCGGCCAGTTCCCCGGCGAAATCAAAGGACAGGATCGCCTCGGCATGGTTGCGCGTGGCCACGTCAAAGCCCTGATCGCGCAACTGCTGAAGCATCGGCTTACTCCTGCGGAATGACCCTCAGGCCCAGCTCCATGAGCTGGTCGCTCATCGGGTCGCTGGGCGCGGACATCATCAGGTCCTCGGCGCGCTGGTTCATCGGGAACATGATGACCTCGCGGATATTGGCCTCATCCGCAAGCAGCATCACGATCCGGTCGATGCCAGCCGCGCAGCCACCGTGCGGCGGGGCGCCGTACTGGAAGGCGTTGACCATGCCGCCAAAGCGCTTTTCGACCTCGTCCTTGCCATAACCGGCAATTTCGAATGCCTTGAACATGATGTCCGGCTTGTGGTTCCGGATCGCACCCGACACCAGCTCGTACCCGTTGCAGGCTAGGTCATACTGATACCCCAGCACCTTGAGCGGATCGCCCTCCAGCGCCTCCATCCCGCCCTGGGGCATGGAGAACGGGTTGTGTTCGAAATCGATCTTGCCGGTTTCGTCGTCTTTTTCGAAGATCGGGAAATCGACGATCCAGGCAAAGGCGAAACGGTCCTTGTCGACAAGGTTCAGTTCCTCGCCGATGGCCACGCGGGCACGCCCGGCGACAGCCTCGAATGCCTTGGGTTTGCCGCCCAGGAAAAAGGCAGCATCGCCGACGCCCAGACCCAGTTGCTGGCGGATCGCCTCGGTGCGTTCTGGGCCGATGTTCTTGGCCAGCGGACCGGCGGCCTCCATCCCGTCGCCCTGATCCCTCCAGAAGATATAGCCCATGCCGGGCAGACCCTCTTTCTGGGCAAAGGCGTTCATCCGGTCGCAGAATTTCCGGCTGCCGCCACCGGGGGCGGGAATGGCGCGGATTTCAGTGCCGTCCTGTTCCAGCAGCTTGGCGAAGATGGCAAAGCCCGAGCCGGCGAAATGTTCGCTGACAACCTGCATCTTGATCGGGTTGCGCAGGTCGGGTTTGTCGGTGCCATACCACAGCGCGGCATCGCGATAGGAAATCTGCGGCCAGTGCTTGTCGACCTTGTGGCCACCGCCGAACTCTTCGAAAATACCGATCAGGACCGGCTGGATCGTGTCGAACACGTCCTGCTGGGTGACAAAGGACATTTCCATGTCGAGCTGATAGAAATCGGTGGGCGAGCGGTCGGCGCGCGGGTCTTCGTCGCGGAAACAGGGCGCGATCTGGAAATACTTGTCAAAGCCCGACACCATGATCAGCTGTTTGAACTGCTGCGGGGCCTGGGGCAGCGCATAGAACTTGCCCGGATGCAGACGCGACGGCACGAGAAAGTCGCGCGCGCCTTCGGGCGAGGACGCAGTGATGATCGGCGTCTGGTATTCGCGGAATTCGCGATCCCACATGCGTTTGCGAATGCTCGCCACCACGTCGCTGCGCAGGGTCATGTTGCGCTGCATCGCTTCGCGGCGGAGGTCGAGATAGCGATACCGCAGGCGGGTTTCCTCGGGGTATTCCTGATCGCCGAACACGATCAGAGGCAGCTCGGCGGCGGCGCCCAGCACTTCGAGATCGCGCACGTAGACTTCGATTTCGCCGGTGGGCAGTTTCGGGTTCACCAGTTCGGGATCGCGCGCCTTGACCTCGCCATCGATGCGAATGCACCATTCGCTGCGCACCTTTTCCAGTTCCTTGAAAGCGGCGCTGTCGCCATCGCACAGGATTTGCGTCACGCCGTAGTGGTCGCGCAGATCGATGAACAACACCCCGCCGTGGTCACGCACGCGATGGACCCACCCGGACAGGCGGACGGTATCACCGACGTTTGCGGCAGTCAGATCGGCGCAGGTATGGCTGCGATAGGCGTGCATCTTTTTGTCCCTTCGGGCGTAAAACTGTCGCGCCGATACACATTGCCAGCCTTTGGAAGTCAAGGGGCAGGATCATTCACGCGCAGAACCGCAATGTCGCTTTGGGAAAAACGCAGGTTGGTGTATGGTGCTACGCGCGCCGCAAAAATGCGCGTCACACCGTGGTGGGAAAGACATGTGGGAGACCGTTTTTGACAGAATGGTGTCGCGCCTGATCCTGAACGGACAGCTGCGTGTCACCTATCCCGACGGACGCATGGCCACATTCGGCCCCGGAGGGACACTGAAGGCAGGTATCGAGATCCGCGACACCGCCGTGTTGCGTGGGTTGTGCACACGCCCGGACCTGACTCTGGGCGAGGCGTATATGGATCAGAAGGTCATCGTGGAAAACGATGACGTCGAAGCGTTGATCCGTCTGATCCAACGCAACTGGCGCAGCGAGGCGATGCCGCCCTGGGTGCGGATGTTCAACCGGGCGCGGCTTTACCTTGGCACCTGGATTCAGCGCAACACGCCCGACGCGGCGCGCTCGAACGTGGCGCATCACTATGACCTGTCCAATGATCTCTATCGCCTGTTTCTGGACAGCGACATGCAATACAGCTGCGCCTATTTCACCGACCCCGCCATGACACTTGAGGCCGCCCAGCAGGCCAAGAAGGCGCATATCGCGGCCAAGCTGCGGGTCGAGCCGGGCATGCGCGTTCTGGACATCGGGTGCGGCTGGGGCGGCATGGCGATCACGCTGGCGCGCGATTTCGGGGCGCGCGTTACCGGTGTGACGCTGTCCCGGAACCAGCTTGAGCTTGCCCGCAGCCGCGCGGCGGATGCCGGTCTGTCCGAGGTGATCGATTTCCGGCTGCTGGATTACCGGGAACTGAACGAATCCTTCGATCGGATCGTTTCGGTCGGAATGCTGGAACATGTCGGGCTGCCCCATTACGACGAATATTTCGAAAAGGTGGCGGACCTGCTGGCCAGTGATGGCATTGCGCTGATCCACTCAATCGGGCGCACCGGCCCGCCGATGGCACAGGCCGAATGGATCAACAAATACATCTTTCCAGGCGGCTATGTGCCGTCGCTGTCGAAACTGGCCGGCCCGATCGAACGGTCGGGATTGTGGAATTGTGACACCGAGGTGCTGCGTTTGCATTACGCGATGACCCTGCGCCGCTGGCTGGCCCGGTTTGACGCCAACCTGGACGAGGTGCGTAAAACCCATGACGACAGGTTCGTGCGGATGTGGCGATATTACCTGATCGTTTGCATTCTGGCGTTCGAGGAACAGAAACAGGCTGTGTTCCAGTTTCAACTGGCGCACCAGCGCGATGCGGTGCCGCTGACACGCGACTATCTTTATGCGCGCCGCCCCGCCCACATCCAACAGAGAAGCGAAGCCGCGGAATGATCTCTCGGCGGCGCGGGTTGGCGCCCGCGCCGGTCTGTCTCAATCGCTATTGCGCGCTTTGCCCGCAAACGCGGCGGTTTGTACCTTGCACCCATCGTCCCCATGCCTATAACGCAGGACAATTTGGGCACTTTGGGGGTGCCTGATTCAACAGCATAGGGGCCATGTCATGCCGAAAAGAACCGACATCCAGTCGATCATGATCATCGGAGCGGGTCCCATTGTGATTGGGCAAGCCTGCGAATTCGACTATTCCGGCGCCCAGGCCTGCAAGGCGCTGCGCGAAGAAGGGTACCGGGTGATCCTGGTCAATTCGAACCCGGCCACGATCATGACCGACCCCGGTTTGGCGGATGCGACATACATTGAACCCATCACCCCCGAAGTTGTTGCCAAGATCATCGAAAAGGAACGCCCCGATGCCCTGTTGCCCACGATGGGCGGGCAGACCGGGTTGAACACCTCGCTTGCGCTGGAGGAAATGGGCGTTCTGGCGAAATACGGGGTCGAGATGATCGGCGCCAAGCGGGAAGCCATCGAAATGGCCGAGGACCGCAAATTGTTCCGCGAGGCGATGGACCGGCTGGGCATCGAAAACCCCAAGGCCACCATCGTCACCGCGCCCAAAGATGCAAATGGGAAAAAGGACTTGGCCGCCGGGGTCGCGATCGCGCTGGAGGCGCTTGAAGACATCGGCCTGCCCGCCATCATTCGCCCGGCCTTTACGCTTGGCGGGACAGGTGGCGGCGTGGCCTATAACCGCGACGATTACGAACATTTCTGCCGCTCGGGCATGGACGCGTCGCCGATGGGCCAGATCCTGGTCGATGAATCCCTGCTGGGCTGGAAAGAATACGAGATGGAGGTGGTGCGCGACACTGCCGACAACGCCATCATCGTCTGTTCCATCGAAAACGTCGATCCGATGGGCGTGCACACGGGCGACAGCATCACGGTCGCCCCTGCCCTGACCCTGACGGATAAGGAATACCAGATCATGCGCAACGGCAGCATTGCTGTTCTGCGCGAGATCGGCGTGGAAACCGGTGGATCGAACGTGCAATGGGCGATCAACCCGGTGGATGGCCGCATGGTCGTGATCGAAATGAACCCGCGAGTGTCGCGTTCATCGGCGCTGGCGTCCAAGGCGACGGGTTTCCCGATTGCCAAGATCGCGGCGAAACTGGCCGTTGGCTATACGCTGGACGAGCTGGACAACGACATCACCAAGGTGACGCCCGCCAGCTTTGAGCCGACCATCGATTATGTCGTCACCAAGATCCCGAAATTCGCGTTTGAGAAATTCCCAGGCTCCGAGCCCTACCTGACCACGGCGATGAAATCCGTGGGCGAGGCGATGGCGATTGGCCGGACCATTCACGAATCCCTGCAAAAGGCGCTGGCCAGCATGGAATCGGGCCTGACCGGGTTTGACGAGGTCGACATCCCCGGCGCGCCGGACAAGGCCGCCGTGATCAAGGCGATCAGCAAGCAGACGCCGGACCGGATGCGCACCATCGCGCAGGCGATGCGCCACGGGCTGAGCGATGTTGAAATCCACGGCGTCACCATGTTTGACCCCTGGTTCCTGGCCCGCATCCGCGAAATCGTCGAGGCCGAGGAAGAGCTTAAGAAAAACGGCCTGCCCACGACCGAAGAAGGTCTGCGCGCGGTCAAGATGCTGGGGTTCACCGATGCCCGCCTGGGCAAGCTGACCGGCCGGGACGAGGCGAACGTGCGCCGCGCCCGCCACAACATGGGCGTCACGGCCGTGTTCAAACGGATCGACACCTGCGCCGCCGAGTTCGAGGCGCAGACACCTTACATGTATTCCACCTACGAAGCCCCGATGATGGGCGAGGTCGAATGCGAGGCGCGCCCTTCGGATCGCAAGAAAGTCGTCATTCTGGGAGGCGGGCCCAACCGGATCGGCCAGGGGATCGAATTTGACTATTGCTGCTGTCACGCCTGTTTTGCGCTGACGGATGCCGGCTATGAAACCATCATGGTCAACTGCAACCCGGAAACGGTTTCGACCGACTATGACACCTCGGACCGGCTGTATTTCGAACCGCTGACGTTCGAGCATGTGATGGAAATCCTGCGGGTCGAGCAGGAAAACGGCACGCTGCACGGTGTGATCGTCCAATTCGGCGGCCAGACGCCGCTGAAGCTGGCCAATGCGCTGCAGGATGAAGGCATTCCGATCCTGGGCACCACGCCCGACGCCATTGACCTGGCCGAAGACCGTGAACGGTTCCAGCAACTGGTGCAGTCACTGGGCCTGAAACAGCCCAACAACGGCATCGCGTCGACCGACGAACAAGCGTTCGAAATCGCCAAGGACATCGGGTTCCCGCTGGTGATCCGCCCCTCCTACGTGCTGGGCGGGCGCGCGATGGAAATCGTGCGCGATCAGGCCCAGTTGGAGCGCTATATCTCCGAGGCCGTGGTCGTGTCGGGCGACAGCCCCGTGTTGCTTGACAGTTATCTGTCCGGCGCGGTCGAACTGGACGTTGATGCGATCTGTGATGGCAAGGACGTACATGTGGCAGGCATCATGCAGCATATCGAAGAGGCTGGTGTGCATTCGGGAGACAGCGCCTGTTCCCTGCCGCCCTATTCGCTGCCCGATGACATCATCGCCGAGGTGAAGGTACAGACCAACGCGCTGGCCCGTGCACTGAACGTGGTCGGCCTGATGAACATCCAGTTCGCGGTCAAGGACGGCGAGATTTACCTGATCGAAGTGAACCCGCGCGCGTCGCGCACCGTGCCGTTTGTGGCCAAGGCCACCGACAGCGCGATTGCCTCGATCGCCGCACGGGTCATGGCAGGTGAGCCGCTGAGCAATTTCCCGATGCGCGCGCCCTATCCGTCCGCCGGGTATGACGATCCGCTGCCGATGGCCGATCCGATGACGCTGGCCGATCCGAACATGCCCTGGTTCTCGGTGAAAGAGGCGGTTCTGCCCTTTGCCCGTTTCCCCGGTGTGGACACGATCCTGGGCCCGGAAATGCGCTCGACCGGCGAAGTGATGGGATGGGACCGCGATTTCCCGCGTGCCTTTCTCAAGGCGCAGATGGGGGCCGGCATGGTCCTGCCCGCCACGGGCCGCGCGTTCATTTCGATCAAGGACGCGGACAAGACCGCCGATATGCTTGAGGCCGCAAATGTGCTGGTCGCGCAGGGGTTTGACATCGTCGCCACCCGCGGCACGCAAAGCTGGCTGGCCGAACAGGGCGTGCCCTGTAAGCAGGTGAACAAGGTGTATGAAGGCCGCCCCGACATCGTGGACATGATGAAGGACGGCGACATCCAGCTGGTGATGAACACCACCGAGGGCGCGCAGGCGGTCGAGGATTCCAAGGATATCCGCTCGGTCGCACTCTATGACAAGATCCCCTATTTCACAACTGCTGCGGGGTCGCACGCCGCCGCGCTGGCGATCAAGGCGCAGGCCGAAGGGGATGTCGGGGTGAAATCGCTACAGGGGTGAAAGGCGAGCCCGCCGAAAGCTCAGGTTTCCCTTCACGCTAAACGCAGTGAATGGCGGCTCGCGGCCCGAAGTTGACATTGGCTACGCGCGCAGCATCTGTCGCGAAGGGCGGAAAACTCTAATTCTCTCCAGCTGCGAAAGCATTACACGACCTAAAGCAAAGCGGACATTCAAAATCTTATTAGGCGTAATCCTTGCTATGTCAGCCATCTAGTGCAGGAACTCGCAGGAAGCTCCATTTTCAAAGCCCGTGCGATTGACCTGAAGCCGAAATTGCGACTATGCAAAGCCAAGGACAGGTCAGGGCCGAAAGCAATCCATTGTGATTGGCCATGAACCTGTCGATCCCGATTGATCGGACGATGTGGCTTATCGGTGGACCAGGTTTCTTTGTGTCGTGCTCGCCTGGGTTTCTGTCGTCAAGCATGCCAATCGGCTGTTAAATCCTTGAAATCATTACAGCCCTGACCGGCTTTGTGGCAATGAGGTTTGAAACTACATGCACCCTAAACAAGGCGAAACTTATCGTCCTGAGTTGGATGGTGTACGAGCGCTTGCGATCCTTTTTGTTCTGGGTTTCCACGTCGGTTTCTCGGACTGGAGCGGTGGATTCCTGGGTGTCGATGTCTTCTTCGTCCTCTCGGGTTGGCTAATCTGTGGACACATCCACGACAATCTGCGGATGGGCCGTTTCGATGTGCTAGATTTCTTCGCGCGTCGGATCCGACGACTGATCCCTGCGGCATTTACGTGCTACCTCGTGGTTACGTTGGTTGTCTTCCTCCTGTTCCTGCCGCACGAACGGCAGGACTTCCTGCGTTACCTTCTGGGCTCGAGCTTTTTTATCAACAACTTCATATTGATGGGAGAGGCGGGGTACTTCGCACCTACTGCCGGAGCAAACCCGCTGTTGCACACCTGGTCATTGTCGATCGAAGAGCAGTTCTACCTCTTGGTGCCATGGCTCGCGCTTCTGATGGGACGAAACGCTAAGGCTTTTGCGGTACTTCTGGCGGTTGCTTTCGTGGTTTCGCTGGGGCTGACGCTTTTTTCAGGAAAAACCATACACAACGCCGATGCGCGCTATTTCTCCAGCCTATTCCGTATCTGGGAAATTGCGGCGGGGGGACTGGCATATGTCGTGACGCGGGGACGCGACCTCCCGCGCCTGCCGGGGGTCGCACCGGCGGCGCTATTCGCAGTACTGGTGCCAGTCTTTGTTTTCGACGAAACGCTGCTGCATCCAGGACCCGGCGCTTTGCTGGTTGTGGCTGGCACGCTCGGGCTTATCTTGTTCGCGCGGCCCGAAAGATCGCTGGTTGGAAGGCTTCTAGGGGCGCGACCGATGGCTTTCATTGGCCGCATCTCCTATTCTACGTACCTCTGGCATTGGCCGCTGATCGTTTTCCTAGAATACGTGGGTTATGATCTGAGCGACACTACGCGTGTTTTGGTAATCATCGGATCGCTGTTGCTGGGCTATCTTTCCCTCCGGGTGATAGAAGCGCCTTTTCGCAGGATGGAAATTCCCACGCGCAATCGCGCGCTTTTTTCAGGCTATGCGGTTCAAACAATGGTCATCGTCGGGCTAGCTGGTTTGATGTCGGTCCTCAGTGTTGGGCGCGACGACGAGGCCAGTTCTCAGATTGCGGTAATCCTGGCCGAGGGAAGAATTGGAAATGACCGCTGGGACGACTGTTGGTACGATCAAGACGCAGGCGGTTCTTGTGCGTTGGGGCGTGCGGACGGTCTTGGGAGGCCCATGCTCTTGTGGGGCGATAGTATGGCGAACAGTGCAGTGGCTGCTTTCGACAAACTGGCGCTCGACCGGCATGTCGGCGGCTTGGCTTTCGTCACGCCCGCATGCGCTCCATTGGCCGGGCTGGCGCACGAGAACACAAATGTGACCAGGTGCCTTGCGGCGAACGATTCAGTGCTCGCCCGGCTTACAGAACAACAGGCTTCGGATGTATTCCTCTTCGCCCGTTGGCCGATGTATTTCTTAGGCTACCATCATACCGACCTCACGACCCTTGGTGAGAGAGATTTGATAGGGCGGGATTTGAAACCGCTTGATGGTGATCCACGCGACCTAGCCGAAGCGAGGCTCCGCGACTTGATTGCTTCCATACCTAAACGTCACAGGGTGTTTATTGTTGGGCCTGTGCCGGAACATCTGGAATCTGTCCCGGACTCTATGGTGCGCGCGATCCGTTTTCATGACGAAGTGGGGAAACTGACCCGCGAGGTATACGAGCAGCGCACCATGGAAGTCCGCAATCGCCTCCTCGCTCTCGCAGCAGAGTTGAATGCAGTTTATATTGACCCGACAGAAGCATTCTGCGGGTCTGAAACCTGCCCTCATGAAATAGATGGAGTGCCGATATTTGCAGACGCAGTGCACCTGGCACCATTGGGAAACCAGTTGCTTTTTGACGCGTTGAAAGAAGGCCTCCGTTAGCCAAGATCCAACGGTCTGCCCGAAAAAAGGTCGTGCTTGTCCTGCTGGCCAATAGCGCCGTGCCCAAGATTTTATAAAAGGCAGCTTTGTCCGCAAAGCAGACCTTCCGCCATTGCACCGTCATCAGTCCTGGCCCGATACGGTTGGCCTTTCATCACTCACCCCGCCGCTTGGGAGCAGCTCAGTCCGAACCGCGTTTCAATCTCTGCAGCGCCTGCCCTGCAATCAGCACTGGCCTATTCCCCCCAATCCGGTCATGCTCGCGCATGCTTCAGAAACAAACCGTCGCCCTTGCTGATATCCGCGTCCCCGCCAAGCGCAGCAAAACATTGGATCCGGCCAAGGTGCAGATCATTGCCGAAGATATGATTGAACACGGCCAGACAACACCCATTCAACTGCGTGCCGATGGGGCCGGGTTCATTCTGGTTGAAGGTCTGCACCGGCTCGAGGCGCTGCGGGCCCTGGGAGAGCCGACAATTTTAGCCTATCTTGTGCGCGCCCGCCTGCATTGAAACGGCGGTTTCATCGCATCAGCACATAGGTCCCCGGCGCATCGCACAGCCCCTCTCCCATGCGCGGCGGATCGACGGGATCGCCCGTTGACAGACCGGCCAGCCAGACCGTCCATTCGGGCCACCACGACCCTTCGTGCTCTTGGGCGAGGTCTTTCCAGTCATCTGCGGACAGATCCCTGTCGCTATCCAGATTGACCCGCACGCGGTAATGTCGGCGCGGGTGGCCGGGTTCGGATACGATCCCGGCGTTATGGCCACCGTTGGTCAAAACGAAAGTCACGTCCGACCGGGTCAGCGCCCCGGTCTTGAACACCGATTTCCACGGCGCGACATGGTCGGTTTCGGTGCCCACCGCAAAGATCGGCAGCCGGATATCATCGGGCGAGGCCGGATGCCCCCCCAGAATGTACCGGTCAGCAGCGAACTTGTTGTCGAGGAACAGATCGCGCAGGTATTCCGAATGCATCCGATACGGCATACGCGTGCTGTCGGCGTTCCATGCCGAGATGTCATGGTGACTGGGCGGTTCGCCCATCAGGTATTTGTGCTGAATGCGCGACCAGATCAGGTCGTTCGATCGAAGGATCCGGAACGCCCCGACCATCTGGCTGGCGTCCAGATAGCCGTTCTTCCACATCATATCCTCTAGAAAGGCGACCTGACTTTCGCTGATGAACAGGGTCAGCTCCCCGGCCTCGGTAAAATCCATCTGCGCGGCCAGCAATGTCATGCTGGCCAGGCGGTCATCCCCATCGCGCCCCATGACGGCGGCCGCGATGCTGAGCAGCGTGCCACCCAGACAATAGCCCACCGCATGCACCTGATCGGCCCCGGTGCGTTCGATGACTTCATCCAGCGCAGCCATGGGGCCGTTTTCCAGATAATCCACCAATCCCATGTCCGCATCTTCGGCACCGGGGTTGCGCCATGAAATCATGAAGACGGTAAACCCCTGGTCGGTCAGGAACTTGACCAATGAGTTCTGCGACGTGAGATCGAGAATGTAATATTTCATGATCCACGCAGGCACGATCAGGATCGGCTCGGCACGGACTTGTTCGGTGCTGGGCGCGTATTGGATCAATTCCATCAGGTGGTTGCGATACACCACCTTGCCCGGTGTGATCGCCAGCGTTTCCCCGACCTTGAAATCCTCGGGCAAGGGCGGTTTTTCCCCCAGCATGATCTGGCTGAGATCGTCGGCCGCGAATTTCATCCCGTCGATCAGGTTGCGGCCGTTCGTGCTGACCGTTTTGGCAAGCACCTCGGGATTGGTCAGCGGAAAATTGGCGGGCGACACGGAATCGAGAAGTTGACGTGCCGTGAAATTGGCCGCGCGCTCGTGCGCCCGGCTGACACCCCGCACACCGGTCGTTGCAGCATCCCACCATTTCTCGGTCAGAAGAAAGGCCTGTTTATAGGCGTTGAACGGTTGCCGGTCCCATCCTTCATGGCTGAACCTGCGATCATGGGCCTCGGGGGTGACGCAGTCCTGTTCCCCCTTGCCCAGGGCACACCGGGCGATATAGCGCGAAAACTCCAGCGCGTTTTCGGTCGCAAGCTGTGCCAACTGGATCTGTTTGCCCGGCGACGTCGCCAAGTGAATGCCCCAGTCAAAGGCCATTTCGCCCAGCGCTCCAGGCGAAAGCCCACCGGTAAATGTACTGAGCCAAGCACGAAACGCCGTATCGATCATGTCCATCGTGTCCCGATCAGGGTCATGCGGGGCCAGCGACCTGTGCCGCTCGGAAGTTGGGTTTGAACCGGTTTCGGTCACGATCCTGTTTTCCTCTCTGTTCATCGCCAGCCAGACATCGCAATTTCCGTCCCTGCGCGCATTGACCTGGCGCAAGCAGCAAGGACACATCCGGCCGCAGAAATGAAATTGCGGCCATGAAGCTGCCACAGTCGTTGTGTTAGCCTGCCCACCATTCGAGCATAACAAAGGACAAACAAATGCGCCTGACACTTATCCTGACCGCCCTCCTTGCCCTGTCGGCCTGTGGCGGCATACCGCTGGTGCCAATCATCTGATCCATCCCGCATTCGACAAGGGGCCGCACCGGCCCCTTGTCGCCCCGGCCGAGCGTCTATAGATTTCGCGATACCCTGCAGCGGAGCCAGACGTGACCCACATTCCAGCCATCACCGGAACCGGCGTTTTCACGCCAGACCAGATCATCACCAACGCGGAACTGGTCACGGCCTTTAACGCCTATGCTGACCGGATCAATGCCAAGAACGCCGAGGCCATCGCCGCCGGCACGTTCACACCTCTGGAACATTCCTCGGAAGAGTTCATCCTCAAGGCGTCGGGCATCGAGCAGCGCCATGTCGTCGACAAGGACGGCGTTCTGAATCCCGACCGCATGTATCCCTCTCTGCGCCAGCGCAGCGACGAGGAACCCTCGCTGATGACCGAAATGGGCGTCGATGCCGCGCAAAAGGCACTGGCACAGGCAGGCATAGATGCCTCACAGGTCGACTTGGTGATCTGTGCCGCGTCGAACATGGAACGCGCCTATCCCGCCGTGGCCATCGAAATTCAGAAAGAGCTGGGCGCAGGCGGATTTGCATTCGACATGAACGTGGCCTGTTCCTCGGCCACCTTCGGCATTCAGGCCGCCGCCGATATGGTGCGCGCCGGATCGGTCAAATGCGCGCTGGTCGTCGACCCCGAGATTTGTTCCGGCCATCTGGAATGGCGCGACCGAGACTGCCATTTCATCTTTGGCGACGTGGCCACCGCCACCGTCATTCAGCGCGCCGAGGATGCCAAGGCCCCCTATTTCGAGATCCGCTCAACCCGCTGCGCGACCGAGTTTTCAAACAACATCCGTAACAACAACGGATTCCTGCGCCGCTCGCGTCCCGACGGGGTCGAGGACCGGCGCGACATGCAGTTCATGCAGAATGGCCGCAAGGTGTTCAAAGAGGTGTTGCCGCTGGTCAGCCAGCATATCGCCGAGCACATGGCCGACGAAGGTGTCTCGAGCGATGACATGAAACGCCTGTGGCTGCACCAGGCGAACAAGTCGATGAACGATTTCATCGGCAAAAAGGTACTGGGCCGCACGCCCGAGCCCGGCGAACAGCCCAATATCCTGCAAGATTACGCCAATACGTCCTCGGCCGGATCGATCATCGCGTTTTCGAGATATTCCGACGACCTGTCAGACGGCGATATCGGGCTGATCTGTTCGTTTGGCGCCGGGTATTCCGTCGGCTCGGTTCTGGTGCAGCGCCACGGCTGAGACTGGTCTCAGCCGCTTTCGGTTTCCAGGTGAAGTTTCATGTCGATCAGCACCTGCTGCAGCATCAGCGTTTCCCTCAACAGACGCTTGGCCTCGTTCACGGTGATGATGCCGTCCTCGATGGATTGCTGATATTCGCTCATCAGCATGGCGAACCGCTGGCTCAACGCGATCACATCTGAATTCACGCCACCGCTTTTTTCGGTGTTGGGCTTACGCTCGTCATAAGACAGCGTGATGTTCATCAACTCGGCAAGCGCGCTGGTCACATGGGGATAACTTGACGCCGCTTCCAGCCGCGCGACCGCGTCCACCGGAATGAATCGGTCGGCATGTTCGTCGTTGTCGGAGTAATACCGCCCCAAAGTCGCCTTCGACTTGCCCGTTATTTCACAGGCGGCCTCGATTCCCACATCCTTGACCAAGGCTTCTGTGTGCTTTTTCAAATAGTTACCTATGTCTGCCATTTTCACTTTCCCGGCGTGCCGTGTCCCATCCCAACCAAGGGGAATGGCACAGTTCTTTTCCCATTAATGACTTCTAGTCCATATGGCATATGTTTTCTATCCCTCAGGTTGTGGGGGTATAAAGAGTGTCAGGCGGGGCATCCCGCCCGTTCAAGAGTATCCCGCAATCCGCGCGGTTTTGCGGGTTGCGGACTCGGCTGGTACAGCCGAACAGCGCTGCAATTGATGGATCGCACGGTTCCATCCCCAGGGTCGAAATCCCGGAAACGTGCAATTTTTCTCGCAGATGCTGGCACAGGTGGGGCGCGTAGTGCCGTGTAATGTCTAACTCCCGCACCCACATGAGGAACCTCTGCCTTAAGGGCAGAGGTTTTTCGCTTGCCCCCGGCTGTCAAAACCCGCGCTATCGCCTTGATCCCGCGGGGCCACTTGGCCATAAAACCGCTGCTGATCCGATGACAGGACCTTTTCTTGGCCAAACTGTTCTTCAACTTCTCGACCATGAACGCAGGTAAATCGGCGATTCTGTTGCAGGCGTCGCATAACTATCGCGAACACGGCATGCACACCTATCTGCTGACCGCGCGGATTGACGGGCGCGCAGGCACCGGGCGGATTGCATCGCGGATCGGCATCGGGTCGGATGCGGATATGTTCGATCACGGCGATGATCTGTTCGCCATGGTCAGGGCCCGTCTGGAACAAGGACCGGTTGCTTGTGTTTTCGTCGATGAGGCACAGTTCCTGGCGCCCGACCAGGTCTGGCAACTGGCCCGCGTGGTGGACGATCTGAACCTGCCGGTGCTGTGTTATGGCCTGCGCGTCGATTTCCGGGGCGAGCTGTTTCCCGGGTCGGCCACGCTGTTGGCCCTTGCCGATGAAATGCGCGAGGTGCGGACCATCTGCCGCTGTGGACGCAAGGCGACGATGGTGATCCGTCAGGATGAAAACGGGCGCGCCATTACCGACGGAGCTCAGGTGCAGATCGGCGGCAATGAAACATACGTCTCGCTGTGTCGGCGTCATTGGCGCGAGGCGGTTGGCGATCGCCCCACCGAGAAACCGGGCACACCCGCCTAGTGCATGCGCCCGCCATCGGGCACCGTCTGATCCGGCGCGATCAGAACGATTTCACCCTTTTCGTCCGGCAGGCCCAGGACCAGAACCTCGGACATGAACCTGCCGATCTGGCGGGGTGGGAAATTGACCACGGCCATCACCTGTTTGCCGATCAGGGTGTCGGGCGCGTAATGCGCCGTAATCTGGGCCGAGGATTTGCGTTCACCGATGTCGCCGCCAAAATCGACCCATAGTTTGATCGCCGGTTTGCGTGCCTCGGGATAGGGTTCGGCCCGCGTTACCGTGCCAACCCGGATGTCCACCTTGAGAAAATCATCAAAGGAAATGTCAGCCACGGGACAACTCCTTTGACCGGTTTGTGGCCGCCGCAACGGCGCGCGACAGCAGGACGGGGAATCCGGTATCGGGCTCCATCAGAACCTCCAGCGCCGCCTGCGTGGTGCCGTTCGGGCTGGTGACGTTGATGCGCAATTGGCTTGGGTCTTCGTCGCTTGCTTCGGCCAGCGCACCGGCCCCGGCGACGGTCGCCTTGGCCAGTTGCATCGCCAGATCTTCGGGTAGCCCCTGTTCCACGCCGGCCCGTGCCAGCGTTTCGATCAGGTGGAACACATAGGCCGGCCCCGACCCGCTCACGCCCGTGACGGCATCCATCTGCGATTCGCTATCCAGCCGCACGGTCTGGCCCACGGCAGCCAGCAGTGAGTCGGCCATGTCCATGTCGCCTGCGCCTGCGTGGGCATTGCCGATCAGCGCGGTAATCCCCTTTCCGATCGCGGCCGGCGTGTTGGGCATGGCCCGTATGATCGGGGTGTCAGCCCCCAAAACGGCCTCATATGCGGAAATCGGCGTGCCCGCCGCGACCGAAACAAACAGGGTTTCCCCCCCGCCCAGCGCCGCAAGCGTCGGCAGCGCCTCGCCCATCATCTGGGGTTTGACCGCGATCAGCACGATGGCGGGCCGGTCCGGCAGAGTTGTGTTGATATTGACCCCGGTGCCGCGCAGCCAGTGAGACGGCGCCGGGTCGATCACCCAGACCGACGCCGCAGGAAGCCCGTCCGCCAGCCATCCGGCCAGCATCGCCGACCCCATCTTGCCACAGCCCAGCAGAACCAGCCCGCGGTCGGCGATTTCAGACATGTCCATATGCGCAGCCCTTTCCCTTGCGGTTCAGGGCTCAGGTTTACGCGCGCCCATATGCCTCTGCAATGGCGACCTGCATGGCGTCCTTTGGCGTTCGGTCTCCCCAGACCAGAAGCTGGATCGCCGGATAATACCGCTCGGCGCTCAGAACGGCGGATGTGATCATCGTGTCGATCTGTTCGGGGCAGGCCACCTGCCCGCCGCTGAGAACCAGACCATAGCGATAGACCATCAGCTTCTGCTCGGCCCAGTAGGTAAAGGCCCCGGCCCAGCACGCATCGTTCATCGAATTCAGCAGTTCATAAAGCTGAGGAAGCTTTTCCTCGGGCGGCTCCATCTCAAAGGTACAGACCAACCGCAGGGTTTCGTCATAGTTGGACCAGGCCAGCGTGATGGAATAGGTGCGCCACTGGCCTTCGACCGCCATGGCAATCTGATCATCCCCGATGCGATCGAAATCCCAGTCGTGATGCTCGGCCAGGTGCTCGACGATGTCGATGGGGTGAATTTCGTCTTCCAGATACTGCTCGGAAAGGGCCATGGTGCCACCTCACTGATCTCTAGCGGTGCAGCGCGGAAGGCGCCGCTATTGCTAGGTGCCTGCTCTAGGGACCGGGGCGACCCCCCGTGTCCATACCAAATATGGTGGGCTGTCAGGATCCATCTGGCAACCCCCTATTTGGGGGAGGCAGGCAATAAGTTGTGGACAGACCGTGATTTCGCCCAAGATATCGGCGCAATCCCGGCACACTCGTTCCAAAACCGTGCCTAACGCGGTTCTGTGTATCGCCCCCGCAAGGGGTAGAATTTGGAATGGCGCGGCAGCGCCGCCTTTGGATCAGTCGCCCAGCTTGGCTTCAAGCGCGGCAATCCGGGCCTCAAGCGCCGCGTTCTCTTCTCGCGCCTTTTGCGCCATCGCGCGCACGGCGTCGAATTCTTCGCGGGTTACAAAGTCGCGGTCGGCCAGCCAGCGATCCATCAGGCCTTTCATAGCGGTGTCGGCTTCGTTCTTTGCGCCCTGCGCGACACCCATCGCGTTGGTCATCAGCTGGGAAATATCATCCAGAATCTTGTTGCGCGTTTGCATCGGGGTTCTCCATCTCGTGTTACGCCTTATATGGGTGCGCAGCGCCAAAGGGGCAAGGTTGACTTCGCCCCGCGCGCAGAGGCATTGAGACGCATATGCAGGCAGCCATCAGATTCCCCGATTTCTCGCCCGAGATTTTCTCGATCACCCTATTCGGGATGGAATTCGCCCTGCGCTGGTATGCGCTGGCCTATATCGCCGGCATCCTGATCGCCGGATGGCTGGCCGTGCGGGCGGTCAAACGCCCGGAACTTTGGGCCGGTGGCGATGCACCGCTGACCCCGCGCCAGATCGAGGATCTGCTGACCTATATCGTGATCGGCGTCATCGTCGGCGGGCGACTTGGTTTTGTTCTGTTCTACCAGCCCGCATACTACCTCCAGAACCCGTCCCAAATACTCAAGGTCTGGCAGGGCGGCATGGCGTTTCACGGCGGATTGCTCGGCGTGATCGCGGCCAGTTGGTTTTACACCTGGCGCCAGTCGATCCCGCGTCTCAGCGCGGCCGACCTCATCGCCCATTCCGTCCCGCCCGGCCTGCTGCTGGGACGGCTGGCCAACTTCATAAATGCCGAACTCTGGGGGCGCCCGACGGACCTGCCCTGGGGTGTGGTTTTTCCCGGCCCGGCGGCGCAGGACTGCGGCATGACCATCGTCGCGGGTTACTGCGCGCGCCACCCCTCGCAGCTTTACGAGGCGGCGTTGGAGGGCCTTGTCCTTGGTGCCGCCCTCTTGTGGCTGGTCTATCGGCGTGGCGCGTTCCGGGCGCCGGGGAGGGTGGCGGGTGTGTTCTTTGCCGGATACGGCGCGGCGCGGTTCCTGGTCGAATTCGTGCGCCAGCCGGATGCGCAATTCGTCGAACCCGGCAACCCGCTGGGGCTGGCCTGGCACGTGGGGGGCTGGGGTCTGACCATGGGTCAGCTTTTGTCCCTGCCGATGATCGTGCTGGGGCTCTGGCTCGTCCTGCAGGCCCGGCGGAGCGCGTCGGCATGACCCTTGCAGGCGTGATTGCCGCACGCATCCGTCAAAACGGGCCAATCAGCATGGCCGATTACATGGTCGACTGCCTGCTTCACCCTGACTTCGGTTATTACGTCACGCGCGATCCGCTGGGCGTGGCGGGCGATTTCATCACCGCCCCCGAGATCAGCCAGATGTTCGGCGAAGTGGTCGGACTTTCACTGGCGCAGGCCTGGATCGATCAGGGCAGTTCCCCGCGCTTTACCCTGGCCGAGTTGGGGCCGGGGCGCGGCACGCTGATGGCCGATGCCCTGCGGGCGGCGGGACGTGTTCCCGGATTTGCAGCCGCCGCCGAGGTGATCCTGCTAGAAGCCTCGCCCGTATTGCGTGCCGCGCAAGCGGACGCTCTTGGCCAATACGACCCGCGCTGGATCGAAACCGTTGACGCCCTGCCCGCGCAGCCGCTGTTTCTGGTGGCCAATGAATTTTTCGATGCCTTGCCCGTGCGCCAGTTTCAACGCGGCAACACCGGCTGGTGCGAGCGGCGCATCGGGCTCAACGGCGATGATCTGGTAATCGGGCTGGCCGCCGAGGCCCCGCATCCGGCGCTGGATCACCGGCTGGCGGATACGCGGGCCGGGAACATCGTGGAACACTGCGCCGCCGCAGCGCCGATTGTCGACGTGATTGCCCGGCGCATCGCCGATCATGGCGGCGCCGCGCTGATCGTCGATTATGGCGACTGGCGCTCTCTCGGGGATACGGTGCAGGCGTTGCGCGATCACAAAAGCGTACCAATTCTTGAAACCCCCGGATCCGCCGATCTGACCGCGCATGTGGATTTCGAACTGATCGCAGACACCGCGCGGCGCGCCGGGTGCGCCCATACCCGGCTGACCCCACAGGGCATATTCCTCGAACGCCTCGGGATTACGCACCGCGCGCAGACATTGGCCGAGCAAAAGAGCGGCGAGGCGCTGGACCAGGTCGTCAGTGCACATCGCCGGTTGACGCACCCCGGGGAAATGGGAAACCTGTTCAAGGTACTTGGCCTTTATCCTGAATCAGCAACCGCGCCCCCCGGATTGGACCCATGACGCTGGAAATTCTCACATCGGAACACCTGATCCCTGCCCATCACGGATTCTTTACCCGTCGTGGCGGTGCGTCTTCGGGTGTGTTCAAGGGTCTGAACTGTGGCGCCGGGTCGTCGGATCAGAGCGACATGGTCACCATCAACCGCGCCCGCGTGGCCCAGGCGATGGCCGTCCCGCCCGAGGCCCTGATTGGCGTTCATCAGGCCCACACGGCCGATGTTCTCAGGGTCGATGGCCCGCTGGACGGCAAACCGCGGGCTGATGCCATGGTCACGGCCACGCCCGGCGTGGCGCTGTCGATTCTGACGGCCGACTGCCAGCCGGTTCTGTTCGCCGATCACGACGCCGGGGTGGTGGGCGCAGCCCATGCTGGATGGCGTGGGGCGCTCGACGGCATATTGGAAGCGACGCTGGAGGCAATGGAAGAGCTGGGCGCCAGACGGGAAGACACGATTGCCGTGATCGGCCCCAGCATCAGCCAGCGCGCCTATGAGGTGGGCCCGGAGTTTTTCGACGAATTCATGGCTGACGACCCCCAAAACGCGCAGTTCTTTGCAGGTGGGGCCGAGGACCGGATGCAATTTGACCTGCCCGCCTTTGGTCTGCACCGGTTGCGGCGCGCGGGCATCGGTCATGCGGAATGGACGCGCCATTGCACTTATTCGGATGCCGACCGGTTCTATTCCTACCGCCGCAGCACGCATGAGAAAGAGGCCGATTACGGCCGGCTGATATCGGCGATCCGGCTGTAGCACGGGCGCAAATATGGCCAATGGCGACCCATTTGCGCCATATTTCAAGCGGTCTACAGCGACACAGACCGTCGAATACCCGGCCGACATTTAAAATTTTACCATTTATTTACAATATCTTGAATTGATGCCGGTACACAGCTTTGACCCTGTCGCCGATTTTTTCGCCAGACTTGGTGAATTTCCTTCTGCGCGCCAAATGGCTGCCAGATTGCGGGCAGACAGTGGCTTCAAGAAACAATCTGGGCACACGCCCGGGGCAGCAGTAGGAAACAGAAACAATGACCCGCAAGTCGCGCTTTATCAAATCGGTTGTCGAAACAACCCGCAAAGGCGAAACGGAGATGCCCTGGAGCCGGGGCGCACGCCGCGCACAGATGATCGCGCGCCGGTCCACAGACAACAGTTCATCGCGCCAGGCGCGACTGGGATAACGGTTTTCCCTCCGCGGCCTTCGGGCCGCACCTTTTCGCGAACCCCAGCCGGTTGCTGCCCCCGTCCGGCCGGGTAAAAGAGCCCGCCTCGTCCCTGACGGGGCGGGTTTTTTCGCGGCTTTTGGACAACTTTTCTTGGGAGCTTACCGGTGCATTACACACTGTTTCAGGAACAATCCCGCGCCTTTTGACAAATTGGCAACTGCCGTTGCGTCAGTTGTCAAATCTTATTGACAAATTAAGCGGAAACCCGCCATTTGTTCCATATCGCAGAACCAGCTAACGAGTACTTGTTGGTCTGTCGTTGTCGGTGGGGGCCGACGCAGATCGACCCGAATTGAAAGGGCCGAACCCCATGACGATCCCCGCCTCGCTGTCGCGTGCTGCGCAGCGCGCTATCAGAACCACTTCCCCTGTCGATGGTGATCCTGCAGCCCTGCGCGCGCGTCCCAAACCGCAATTGCGCCGCTACGAGGTGAGCTCGCTTCTGCCCAATGGCAATATTGCCGAAACCCGTCACATTGCCCCTGCCCTGCCGCTGTTCGAAGATGCGTTCTGTGCGTTCTCACGCGGCACCATGATCCAGACATCACAAGGGCCCGTCGCGATCGAAGACATCCTGCCGGGCGACGAGGTGATCACAGCACAGGGC
Organism: Arenibacterium sp. CAU 1754; assembly: GCF_054482635.1. NCBI lineage: Bacteria > Pseudomonadati > Pseudomonadota > Alphaproteobacteria > Rhodobacterales > Paracoccaceae > Arenibacterium > Arenibacterium sp. CAU 1754. Next base: position 164,637 of record NZ_JBTLRG010000005.1, on the reverse strand, counting down.
GACGCCCAGCCGCTACTGTGGAAAGGAAGCACCACGATTGTTCCCGGACGCCCCGGTCCGCAAGGGCGCAACATGCACCTGACCCGCATCATGGCCGATTCCTTCGGGATGCAGCGCCCGATGTCCTTTGTGGTGACGGGTCCGTCGGCACGGCTGCTTTACACCCCCGAACACATGCGCGGCGTGGCCGGCGGCATCCAGATGCTGACCCCGGTGCGCGAATTCATAGACGGCAACAATGTGATCGAAACCGCGCCGCCGACGGCGGTGGAAATGTTCCACCTGTGCCTGAAGACGCACAGCACCATCTGTATTGGCGGGCTTGAGTTTGAAACCTATCATCCGGGCGAAGACGCCGGAAAGATCGTGAACCATTCGTTGCGGTCACTTTTCCTGACCATGTTCAGCCACGTGGACAGTTTCAGCGATTTCGGGCCGATGTGTTACCCGCGCTCTGACAGTGACGTCATTGGTGGGGCGGCCATGACCGCCTGAGCTTCAGGGATTCTGGCTGAGCCGTTCTTCGAGTACATCAAAGGGAACGCCGGGTTCGTCCTTGGCGACACGGATCACCAACGACGTTTTCACGCTGGCCACATTGGGCGTGGTCAGCAATTCGCCGGTCAGGAAGCTTTGAAAGCTGCTGAGATCGGGGGCGACGCATTTCAGGATGAAATCCACCTCACCGTTCAGCATGTGGCATTCTCGCACCAGCGGCCATTGGCGGCAACGATCCTCAAAGGCGCTGAGTTCGGCCTCGGCCTGGCTGTCCAGCCCAACCATGGCAAAGACTTGCACCTCGAAGCCAAGCTCGCGCTCATTCACCTCGGCATGATATCCGCGGATCAGCTTGGATTCTTCCAGGGTGCGCACCCGGCGCAGACAGGGCGGCGCGGAAATGCCGACACGGCGCGCCAGTTCCACGTTGGTCATTCTCCCGTCGTCCTGAAGTTCTGACAGGATTTTGCGATCAATAGGATCGAGTCGCGTGGTGACCATGAATTTCCCCCTGAGGTTTGCGGTTCTTATAGCAGCGCCAGAGGCGCGCGCAATAATGTTTCGTCTGCGCGCAATAATATTCGCACATCTTTGAGCGTCAGGCCCTGCCCTGCGGTCACATCACCGTGCAAAGGGGGTTTAAGCCCGTTTCATCGCCGTCTATATGCAAAGCCCGGCGGCAGTGGGCCGTCATGTTCACCAAGCGGGAAAAGTCATGGCCGAAACACGTCACACCAAGGTTCTGATCATCGGGTCCGGCCCGGCCGGTTACACGGCGGGTGTTTACGCATCGCGCGCCATGCTGAACCCCATTCTGGTGCAGGGGATCGAGCCCGGCGGACAGTTGACCACAACGACCGAGGTCGAAAACTGGCCCGGCGATACCGAGGTTCAGGGCCCCGATCTGATGGTTCGGATGGAGGCCCACGCCAAGGCCATGGGATGCGAGATCATCGGCGACATCATCACCGATCTGGACCTGTCCAAACGCCCCTTTACCGCCACCGGTGATAGCGGCACGGTCTATACCGCCGACGCGGTCATCCTGGCCACCGGCGCGCGCGCCAAATGGCTGGGCCTTCCGTCCGAAGAAAAATTCAAGGGCTTTGGCGTGTCCGCCTGTGCCACCTGTGACGGGTTCTTTTATCGCGGGCAGGAAATCGTCGTGATCGGGGGGGGCAACACCGCCGTCGAAGAGGCGCTGTTCCTGACCAATTTCGCCAGCAAGGTCACGCTGATCCACCGCCGTGACGAATTGCGCGCCGAAAAGATCCTGCAGGACCGACTGTTCAAGAATCCAAAGATCGAACCGTTGTGGCATCACCAACTGGACGAGGTCATCGGCACCGACAGCCCGCTGGGCGTTGAGGGCGTGAAGATCAAGAACGTGCAAACCGGCGAAGTGACCGAAATTCCCTGCAAGGGCGTTTTCGTGGCCATTGGGCATGCCCCGGCCAACGAACTGGTCAAGGATGTCCTGGACCTGCACAACGGCGGTTACGTGGAAACCAAACCGGGAACCACCGAAACCTCGGTGCCCGGCGTGTTCGCCGCGGGCGATCTGACCGACCACGTCTATCGTCAGGCCGTCACCAGCGCCGGAATGGGCTGTATGGCCGCGCTGGATGCCGAACGTTTCCTTGCCGAGCAGGATGACTGATCCACGCCCTTGACCCGGCCCATGCCCCGCCGCAAGGTTTGACGACACTGCGCAAGGACGGAGGTCGGGCGGCGTGAACGTCCTGTGGCGAGGCAATTTGGCAACCCGTTTGCGCATCGCGTCGGGTCTCGTGCTGTTCACCTATGCGCTGTTTCATTTCCTGAACATCGGGTTCGGGCTGATCTCGCCCGACTTGCTGGAGCGCGGTCAGGAGTGGCGGCAGGTCATCACCCGCAGCTGGCCGGGCTCGGTTCTGCTATATGGGGCGCTGTTGATCCATGCGGGGCTGGCCCTGGTCAAGCTGGCTGGGCGGCGAACCCTGCGAATGCCTCTGAGCGAGGCGATGCAGATCGCTCTGGGCCTGTTGATCCCATTGTTTCTGACGGCACACGTGGTTTACACCCGCGCGGCACATGAACTGTTCGATGTGAATGATCGGATGGGGTATCTGATTGGCCTGATCTTTGGCACCCCCGATGGCTGGCGCCAGAGCCTGTTGCTGCTGATCGTCTGGACCCATGGCTGTATTGGCCTGCATTATTGGTTACGCAACCTGCCGTGGTGGCGGCGCGCGCAACCCCTGCTGGTTGCCGCGATGGTGCTGGTACCCTCCTTTGCGCTGGCCGGGTTTCTGACCGAGGGTCGGCGGTTGGCGGCGCTCCAGACCGACAGCGCGCAGTGGGGCACCTTGCTGCAGCAGTTCAACTGGCCCAGTGGCGCAACCTTTGCCGCACTCGCCCGCATAACCGAGGTCACCCTGCAGGTGATCTGGGCGGCACTGATCCTGACCGCAGTGGTGCATTTTGGGCGAAAGATCATCGGGCGCCGCCGATCGGTCAGGGTGCGCTATGTTGACGGCCCCGACATCAGCGCAGCACGCGGGCCCACCCTTCTTGAAATGTCGCGCGCCCACGGCGTGGCACACACCGCGCTGTGCGGCGGGCGCGGGCGCTGTACCACCTGCCGAGTCGTGATAGAGGACGGCGCCGATATGCTCCACCCGCCCAGCGACGCGGAACTGCGCAGCCTTCAGGCGGTGAACGCACCGCCGGGCACGCGGCTGGCATGCCAAATCCGCCCAAGCCATCCGATGACGGTGTTTCGCGTGTTCCGCCCCGACGGACGCCGCGCCCGCGCCCATGCCAGCGCCGGTCAGGAACGGCGCATGGCGGTTCTGTTTCTGGACATTCGCGGCTTTACCGCGCGCACCACGGGGCAATTGCCCTATGATGTCGTGTTCCTGTTGAACCGGTTCTTTGATGCGATCGTTCCGGCCATCACCGGCACCGGCGGGGTGGTTGACAAATACCTGGGCGACGGGCTGCTGGCGCTGTTTGAAACGGCGGATGAATCCAGCTCGGCCCGCGCCGCATTGCAGGCCACCGCCCGGATCGGCGCCGCGCTGGAGACGTTCAACCAAAGCCTCGCCCGCGAGGGTGCCCCGGAGTTGCGTATCGGGATCGGCCTGCATCTGGGCAACCTCGTTCTGGGTGAAATCGGCGCCGCCGGAAATGCACCCCGCACCATCATTGGTGAAACGGTGAATGCCGCCAGCCGGCTTGAGGCCAAGACCAAGGATATCGGGGTCGAGGTTCTTGTCTCCTCGACCGTCCTGAGCAGTGCCGGAATTGACGTTGCCGACCTGCCCCTGACCCGGATGGACCTGCGCGGCGTGCGCACCCCGGTCGAGTCGCTGCCCATCGCCAAGGCGCGCGATCTGGAACAGCTTCTGGCCAGGTGACCATGGACACGGCCAAAACAGGCCAAAAATCGCCAATCCGGCCAGTTTAGGGGCCAAAACCGGGCCTCAACGGCGTTTTTCGCCGCCAAATCCGCATAATGACGCAAAAACCCGAAACTTCACCTAGACTTCTGCCGCCGACAGGGTCTATGCGCTGCCCGACCGGGTCACACGGCCCCATGCCGCACACGCAAAACTGAAAGTTCTCACATGACCATGCTTAGCAATCTGGCTCCGATCCCCGAGCTGTATGTTTCCCACGACTCTGCCCAGAAATTGAAAGTTGAGGCAGGTGAACTTAAAAGTCACGACCTGAGCCCGCGCCAGATCTGTGACTTGGAATTGCTGATGAATGGCGGCTTCAACCCGCTGAAAGGGTTCATGAGCGAGGCGGATTACGACGGCGTCGTCGACAACATGCGCCTGGCCGATGGCAGCCTGTGGCCGATGCCCATCACGCTGGATGTTACCGAGGACTTCGCCAAGGGCCTGGAACTTGGCGAAGATATCGCCCTGCGTGATCAGGAAGGCGTCATTCTGGCCACCATGACTGTCACCGACAGGTGGGAGCCGAACAAATCGCACGAGGCCGAAATGGTTTTCGGCGCCGATGACGATGCCCATCCGGCCGTGAACTACCTGCACAACACCGCCGGCAAAATCTATCTGGGTGGCCCGGTAACCGGCATCCAGCAGCCGATCCATTATGATTTCCGCGCCCGCCGCGACACGCCCAACGAATTGCGCGCCTATTTCCGCAAGCTGGGCTGGCGTCGTATCGTGGCCTTCCAGACGCGCAACCCGCTGCACCGCGCGCACCAGGAACTGACCTTCCGCGCCGCGCGCGAGGCACAGGCCAACCTGCTGATCCACCCGGTCGTGGGACTTACCAAACCCGGTGATGTCGACCACTTCACCCGCGTGCGCTGTTACGAGGCCGTGCTGGACAAATATCCGGCCGCCACCACCACCATGTCGCTGCTCAACCTGGCAATGCGTATGGCCGGCCCGCGTGAGGCCGTCTGGCACGGACTGATCCGCAAGAACCACGGCTGCACCCATTTTATCGTCGGCCGCGACCACGCCGGACCCGGCAAGAATTCTGCCGGTGAAGATTTCTACGGCCCCTATGATGCGCAGGACCTGTTCCGCAAACACCAGGACGAGATCGGCGTCGAAATGGTCGACTTCAAACACATGGTCTGGGTGCAGGAACGCGCCCAGTATGAACCCATGGATGAAATCGCCGACAAGGATGACGTGACCATCCTGAACATCTCGGGCACCGAACTGCGCCGCCGTCTGGCCGAAGGTCTGGAAATCCCCGAATGGTTCTCCTTCCCCGAGGTGGTCAACGAACTGCGCCGGACCCGTCCGCCGCGCAACAAGCAGGGCTTCACCGTGTTTTTCACCGGTTTCTCGGGCTCGGGAAAATCGACCATTGCCAACGCTCTGATGGTCAAGCTGATGGAAATGGGCGGTCGCCCCGTGACACTGCTCGATGGCGACATCGTCCGCAAGAACCTCAGCTCGGAACTGGGGTTCTCCAAGGAGCACCGTGACCTCAACATCCGCCGCATCGGCTATGTGGCCTCCGAGATCACCAAGAACGGCGGTATCGCTATCTGTGCCCCGATCGCACCCTATGCCACCACCCGCCGGGCCGTGCGCGAAGACATCGAATCCTTTGGTGCCTTCGTCGAGGTCCACGTGGCCACCAGCATCGAAGAATGCGAACGCCGCGACCGCAAGGGGCTCTACAAACTGGCCCGCGAAGGCAAGATCAAGGAATTCACAGGCATCTCCGACCCCTATGACGTTCCCGAAAACCCCGAATTGCGGGTCGAAACCGAAGGCACCGATGTGGACAACTGCGCCCACCAGGTTCTTCTGAAACTGGAAAACATGGGCCTGATTTCGGGCTGATCCGCCCCGTCTTGACCATGCCGAAACCCCGCGCCTTCGGGCTGCGGGGTTTTTTCTTTCCTGACCCCCTTCATCTTGCCCAAAAACTCCGGGGTTTGGGGCAGCGCCCCAACCGGCACGCAGTGCCGCAAGCAAATCGAATGCGCCGCAGGCGCGCCTTTGCGGTCAGAGACTGTCGCGAATGGCCTGCGCTGCGCGCTTGTCGATATCTCCAAAGCTGTCCAAAACCGGCTGCATTGCCTGAATTTTCGGAAGGCGCTCTTCAAAATCCCGCTCGGACACCGATTGCACCGCACGCTGGATATCCTCCAGCGACGCACATTGGATGATGCCGTCGGGATCGACAAACCGGTCCAGGTTGGGACACCCCCAATAGATTGGCACCGTGCTGCATAGCACCGCATCGACTAGCTTTTCGGAAAAATAATTCGGCTCGCGCATGTTCTCGATCACTACCGAATAGCGAAACGGCGCAAGCCCGTCGGCCTTGCGCTCGAACGGGGTGTATCCGCGCCCCATGACCTCGACCTGCTGACCTGTTTGGCGGATCCAGTCCACCACGCTGTGGCGCAGTTTATGGCCCGTCGTGTCGCGCTTTGCCGAGGCGATCAGTGAGGTCATCTCGGTCTTGTTCAGCGGCAGATCACGCCATTCGGGCACCCAGGTTGAGCCGAAAGGAAAGAAAATGCCGTTGGGAATGCGGCCCAGAAGGGTTTCATTGAACGTCAGCACCCGAAAAAAGCGCCGGTGCGTCACGCGCAGCAAATTCAGGTGCTTGGTGTGAATGATCGACGGTTCGCCAAGGATCAGCGAAATCTGCGCCCGCAGCCCGCGGCGCGGGCTGAAATGGGAGATGGTCTTGGGATAGACGATCAGGTGATCCGCCGCGCCCATATCGCCCACGGTGGCCCCTTTCAGACGCGCCGGACACCCCAGCGGCCAGATCAGATCTTCTGTCGAGCGCGCGGCCAGTGTCACATTCTGCGGCGTGCCATAGGGCAGGATGGCGATGGCAGGGTCCTGGTCGGTCATACGCACCTATCCCCGCCCGGCAGGGAGCGAAACGCTGCCCCGCATCAACACGAACCCGGCGCCTGCCACGCGCACGCCCGTCATTGCATCGGGCGAGCCGACACGTGTGACTGTCGCTTGGCCGGGCCGGTCCATCCAGTGGCCCTGTTGCGCGACAAAACTGTCCCCCGCAATCATTCCGTGATGCCAGAGATAGGCCGCCATCGCCCCTGTCGCAGACCCTGTGAATGGGTCCTCGGGCGGGCTGGGCGGCGCAAGAAGCAGCCGCGAAAACGTCTCACCCGCCTCGGTCGCGCCTTTCAATGTCACCAGGAAGGGTTCGGCCATGTCGTCGCCGTCATACCCGTTTGATGCCGCCAGCGCGCGTAAGGCCTCGGGGTTGATCCGCGCGGCGCGCAGGGCGGCATGATCGCGCAATATCGTGATACAGAACGGCAATCCGGTCGACACCATCTGCGGCGGCGCAATGATATCTTCGGGTGTCAGGTTGATCGCCTGGGCGACCATCTCAGGCTCGACCATCGGCCCGAACTGCGGCGCGACCTGGGTCATTTCGATCTGATCGTCCGTGATCCGGATCGGCACCAGCCCGGCGCCGGTTTCCAGAACCAGGTCACCGCCCTTGATCATGCCCCGGTCTTTCATCGCGGCGACGGTAGCAATGGTGGGATGTCCGGCAAACGGGATTTCACGGCTGGCCAGAAAATACCGGACCCGCACGTCCGCCACGTCCGACGGACCAGTGAATGTACATTCGACAAGTGAGGTTTCGCGCACGAAATTCATGCAGGTCTGGTCATCCAGCCCCGCGCCGTCATGCACCACGGCACATCCGTTCCCGCCAAAAGCCCGGTCGGAAAAGGCATCGACCCAGTCGAACTGAAATTCCGGCATATGTCGCCCCGCGTCGCTTTTTAACCCATGTGCCACAGGCATGGCGGTTCAGCACGCGGGGCGCAAGATGTGATTATTGCCCCTTGGGGCCGATCCGATCAATGCACCGCGACGGGGGCGTAATCGTTCTGACGCGCAAGCGTGAACGCAAGTTGACGCGTGGCAACCAGCGCCAGTTGCTGACCTTCAGCGTCGTGCACGGCATAGAGCTGTTCCAACTCGCCCGCCTCGTCGCGCAATTCGCTGGGCAGATCCGCAACAGCAACCGTTTTGACGTACACAATGCGGCTGTCCGAATCGTCGAAATCAAATGGAGTGTTCATGTCTTACCCTTTCCTGATGTTGATCGTCTGAACCACGGCATCTGGAACCGCACGGGTCAGATCGACGTGCAAAAGACCGTTTTCCATGATCGCCTCGCCGACCTCGACACCCTCGGCCAGCACAAAGACGCGCTGAAACTGGCGTGCCGCGATACCGCGGTGCAGAAAAACCCGGCCTTCGCTGTCGTCGCGTTGGCGTCCACGGATCACCAGTTGCCGGTCTTCAACGGTGATCGCCAGCTCATCCTCGGCAAATCCAGCCACGGCCAGGGTGATGCGATAGGAATGGTCTGATGTCTGCTCGATATTGAACGGAGGATAACCTTCGCTGCCGGACTTTGCAGTACGTTCCAGCAGGCGTTCCAATTGCTCAAATCCCAGCATATGCGGGTGTGAGCCCAGTGTAAGTTTCGACACGTGATACGTCCTTTGATACGAAAGCGACGGTGCGCACGGTCCCGGTTCGGCAACCGCGCAAGAGGAATATGGGAAGAAATCCCAGCATTAACAAGGTCTAGGCGAAAACATCTTCTCCCTGTAAAGTGAAGGCTCGCCAGAAGCTTACCCGCGAGTCGCCCTGATGAATGCCCCGACTGATCTGTCGATGAAAACCGACGATGTGTTACGTGTGGAACTGGAAGTGTTTCGCCGTCAGCACCGCGATCTGGATCAGGCGATCGAAGCCCTTGTTGAAAAAGGAACAGGCGATCAGTTGACGATCCGGCGCTTGAAAAAACAAAAGCTCAGGCTCAAGGACCTGATCGCCCAGATCGAGGACCGGCTGACCCCCGATATCATTGCCTGATCACGGTCAGGCGCGGCATGGCTGCAACCCCGGACACAGATATGCAACGTGACATTGCCTAAGCCATTGGGTTGGCTATAGTGCGCGCTCTTTCACGACGAGGGCAGGTTATGCAAAAGACCCAAGTAGGCATCATCATGGGCAGCCAATCGGACTGGCCGACGATGAAGGAGGCCGCCGAAATTCTGGACGCGCTGGACGTGCCATATGAGGCCAAAATCGTCTCGGCCCATCGCACGCCGGACCGGTTGTGGGACTATGGCAAAACCGCCGTCGACCGCGGGTTGCAGGTGATCATCGCGGGCGCGGGCGGGGCTGCACATCTGCCCGGCATGATGGCCAGCAAGACGCGTGTGCCGGTGATCGGCGTTCCGGTGCAGACACGTGCCCTGTCGGGTGTCGATTCCCTGTATTCCATCCTGCAGATGCCGCGCGGCTTTCCGGTCGCCACCATGGCCATCGGCGCGGCGGGCGCGGCCAACGCGGGGCTGATGGCCGCGGGCATTCTGGCGTTGCAGGACCCGGCGCTTGCCCAGCGGCTGGACAACTGGCGTGCGGCGCTTTCGGCCTCGATCCCCGAGGAGCCGAGCGATGACTGACCCCTTGGCCACAGGCGCCACAATCGGAATTCTGGGCGGCGGTCAGTTGGGCCGGATGCTGTCGGTCGCGGCGGCGCGGCTTGGGTTTGCCTGCCATATCTATGAACCGGGCGCCAACCCGCCCGCCGGTCAGGTTGCGGCGCAGTTGACAACCGCTTCTTACGAGGACAAAGCCGCGCTTGAGGCCTTCGCGCAGTCGGTCAATGTGATCACCTATGAGTTCGAAAACATCCCCACCACCGCGCTGGACATTCTGGAACGGCACCGCCTGATCCGTCCGGGGCGCGAGGCACTGCGGATCAGTCAGGACCGCCTGACGGAAAAGACTTTTCTGCAAGGGTTGGGCCTGAAAACCGCGCCTTTTGCCGACATTCCCGATCTTCCCGCGCTCAAGGCAGCGCTGAGCGACATCGGCGCGCCCGCGATCCTCAAGACCCGCCGGTTCGGCTATGACGGCAAGGGACAGGCACGACTGAACCGGGTCGAGGATGCCGCGCACGCCATGGATGAAATGAATGGCGCGCCCGCCCTGCTGGAAGGGTTCGTGGATTTCAGCCACGAGGTTTCGGTCATTGCGGCACGCGGCGTGACCGGCGATGTGGCCTGTTTCGATCCCGGTGAAAACGTGCACCGCGACGGTATTTTGCACACCACTACGGTCCCTGCCCGGCTGAGCCCGTCACAGCGCACCGATGCGGTTCTGCTGGCCGCCAACATCCTGAATGCGCTGGATTACGTTGGGGTTCTGGGGGTCGAACTGTTTGTCACCGCCCAAGGATTGATCGTCAATGAAATCGCCCCGCGCGTGCACAATTCGGGCCACTGGACCCAGAACGGCTGCACCGTGGACCAGTTCGAACAGCATATCCGCGCCGTGGTTGGCTGGCCGCTGGGCAACGGGCAGCGCTATGCGGATGTGGTGATGGAAAACCTGATCGGCGATGACATGGACCGGGTGCCCGCCCTTGCGGGTGCGGCTGATACCGCGCTGCATCTTTACGGCAAGGCCGAGGTCAAGCCAGGCCGCAAGATGGGCCATGTGAACCGGATTGTCCGCTAGGATCAGGCGAAGAAACGCGCCGCCACATCGCCGCTCAGGTAACTGAACCGCCCCGCCGCCATGGTGGCGGCAACGCGTTTTGTACCGGCGTCGAGGATCACCAGATCAGCGCGCTGGCCCGGTATCAACTGCCCCCTGTCCTCAAGCCCCAGAACCCGCGCGGGCCCCGAGGAGACCAGCGCCCAGGCCTGTACCATGTCGCAAAGCCCGCTTTGGGCCAGCATCAGCGCGGCACGGCGCGGCGACGGGTAGTGATAATCCGACGCCAGCGCATCGCACAGGCCCATGGCAACCAGATCGAGTGCGCTGACATTGCCCTTATGCGATCCGCCCCGCACCAGGTTGGGCGCGCCCAGAACGATATGATCCCCCTGTGCGCGGGCGGTTTCCGCCGCCTCGGCGGTTTCGGGAAATTCGGCAATCCTGGCCCCGCGCGCATGCCAAATCTTGCGATCCTCGGCGCTGTGGTCATCATGGCTGCCGATGCGGATTCCCTGCGCGGACAGTTTGGCGCAAATGTCGTCCAGTGCCGCAGGTACGCGATCCGTGTTCGCGTGCAGGTCAAGCAGCATTGCGAAATGACGGTCCGGGTTGCGCCCGGCCTTGAGCGCCTGACCGGTCAGCCGGGGCGGTTTGCGCCCTTCGGCCAGACGATCATGCGGCAGGTGGTCGTTGAACACGACATAGGACACGCCCCATTGGGCGATTCGTGCGGGCAGGTCCGCGTAATCGTCCAGCATATGGGTTTCAAACCGCAATTGCGCCAGCAGGTCGGTCACCAGATCGCCGCGCACGGCGCGGATGGCCTCGAACACCTGCGCGGCGTAGTCAGGGCCGCGCAAGCCCCCTTCCCAGCTGTGGAACTGCGCCAGAACGGCGGTGGTGATCCCGTTGGCCGCCAGTTCCGCCTCGGTCGCGATGACGCCTTCGGTCATTTGCTTCATCGCGCCGCGACGCGGCGCAAGATGGCGTTCGAACCCGTCGCCATGCAGGTCGATGATGCCCGGCAGAACCAGGTATCCGGTCAGGTCCACCGCCCGCCCGGTCGTGTCGCCCACGACCTGCCCACCGGACAGGGACAGGGGCGCACGCCGCACTCCATCGTCTGGGTGCAGGACCTCGGCGCCGGTCAGGTCCATCTCCAACGGGGTCATCGGCTGGGCTCTCCCTCCTGTGTGCCGTCTTCGCAGAGACCCAGCCCCCGGCAGGTTTCATTCACCAATTCGGCCATCGCGTCCACCCACGAGATTTCGGCGTGAAAGCGCTCGAATTCAAGGAAGTGGAGCGTTTCGGCAATGACGCGCGGGTTGTTCATCATGAACGTATGGGTCACCGGAAGGCTGACGTGATCGACCATGCCGCGCACGAAGGTGGACTGGACCGACACCTTGCCGTCATCGGGGCCGGGGATGATCGCGGAAAACACCAGGTTCAGCGTGTGGTATCCGGCGATGATCCCGACCGTGTAATCGGCGGGTGGCAAATGGCGGGGCAGGCTGTTTTCGTCGGTCCCCAGTTGCAGGCCTGCGGGGCCGTTCAACAGGCCGAACACGGCGATGTCGCCCAGTTCATCCACCAGTTCGCTGCCCTGGTTGGGCGGGCCCAGCATGACGACACGGCCCAGGTTTTCCGGGCGATGATCCTTGAGCCAATAGCGGATGAGGATGCCGCCCATGGAATGGGACACGAGGTGCACGGTTTGATCGCCACACAGCTTGAACGCATTCGGAAGCGTTGTTTCTGCCAGCTCGGGAATGGGCAGATCGGTCGACGGGTAGGCAGGGCTGTACACTTCATAGCCGCGCGCGGACAGAACCTCCTCCATGATGGCAAAGGACGCATCGGTGCGCGCCAGACCATGCAGCAGCACGACACAGTCGGCTGCAGCAGGCAGGGGCAGGAACAGGAGCAGGGCAATCAACCATCGCATGGGCGCTGGCATACGCCGATTTTGCCGGTCATGGAAGGTCGGCTAATTCCCCGGTGTTTTGCGCAGGGACAGCGCGATGCCCCCCAGGACCAGCGCCGCGCCGACGACAAAGCGCAGACCGACCGTTTCCCCCAGAAAAGCCACACCTGCGGCCACGGCGATGACCGGCACGCTGAGTTGCAATGTCGCTGCAAACGACGCCGACAGGCGCGGCAAAAGACTGTACCACAAGGCATACCCCATGCCCGATGTGACCGCGCCGGACAGGACAGCCAGGGCGAGTCCTGTGGGTTGAATCAGCATGGGCACTCCGGCGATAAGCGGGGCCAGCAAGGTCAACGGAAGGGCCAGGCAAAAGTTGGCCGCCGTCCCGGTCAGGGCGTCCGGTTCGCTGCGACCCGCCAGGGAATAAAGGCCCCAGCCAATGCCAGCGGCGATCATGAAGGCGGCACCGCGCAACGTGACACCACCCTCTGCTCCGGGCCAGAGTACCAGAACCAGACCAACAAAGGCGACGGCCGCGCCGCTCAGTTGGCGGGGCGGCGGGCGGGTTCCGCTCATGGCAGAGACTGTGAACATGGTCATCTGCACGACGCCGAACAGGATCAGGGCCCCCAGCCCGGCATCCAGCGTCAGGTACGCCACGGAAAACCCGACCATATAGAGCGCAAGCGTCCCCGCGCCGACGGCCCGCTGGCGCAGCCCCCATGTCAGCAGGCGCCCCCGCAGACGTGCCAGGACAACAAGCGCGACCGCCCCGGAAAGCACGCGGATCACCGCGAAACTTGCCGGATCAGCATGACCCCCATCGACCGCAAGACGGTTCAGGATGGAATTGGCCGCAAAGGCGCACATTGTCAGAAGGATAAGCAAAAACAAACGCATATGCGCACTGGGCCGGATTTCGGGCCAAAGCGCAAGGGTCTTGGACCGCACGGTTGCGTGTGGGCGTTTTACCCGCCGCCAAAGGCCCTGGGATAGATCAGTTGTTCCTGGGGGGCGGCATCACCCGGACCAGCAAGCAGCGTATGATCGATGGGATAGGGCGAGGTCAGATTGCGGGCACGCGCGGCGCTGACCCCGGCGCGTTCATAAAAAGCAACGTCGCCCAGAACCACCAGGAACCGGCCCGAAATGCGGGCCCATTCGGCGACCAGACCCACCATGCGTTTACCAATGCGGCGGCCTTGAAAATCAGGGTGCACAGCCACCGGCGCAAGGCAGAGCCACCCCTTTGGCGCGGTCATGTGGGACAGGGCGCAATAGGCGATGATCGCACCCTCGGCAGTCATCACCTGTTCGCCCGCCATGGCGCGGTCCTTGCGCAGGGATTTGACCAACTGCGCCTCGTCCGGGCCGCCGAAGGCCAGACGCAGCAAGGCATCGACCTGGGGCTCTTCGCCCGCTTTGAGTTCGCGCAGATAGTCGGGGGCGATGGCCATGGAGATCTCCGGGGGAAATGAAATTAGTGCGGTTTCTAGGCGTCTTATGGAGGTCGATGTTCGATTTGTACATCTTGTCGCCCCGCGGGGCGTCATCGCCCTTTGGCCTCACCAAACCCCGATGAAGAAAGTTTTCGGGTGAGCCTGTCCACCCATTTTGCGGCGGAAGCACCCAGCAGATTTCGGTTGAAGTAAAGCCCACCACCGAATGTCTCAGACGCGGACAAAGTCGCCGAAAAAAGTCCCTACTCTTGGTTCGGCATACGTCCTCTAGTGAGAGGTTGATTGTTCCTGCGAAAAAGGACCTGTATGGCCTCGTCCTTAAGTTTTGTCGCTTTGCTCTGAGTCGGCGTTTTAGGCGATACAGCGGGCTTGTGCTAAGCCCCGGGGGCAATTTTCAGGTGTGCAGGTTTTTAATTTGCAAGGCCATATGTACCTGTATTCCTAGAATACTAAACCAACATGACAGAGGACAAATAAATGCCACTAAATGCCATCGCCTTTGACGCCTACGGAACCCTATTCGATGTCTATTCGGTAAGTTCTTTGGCCGAAGAGCTTTTCCCCGGAAAAGGCGCGCAACTTGCCACTATCTGGCGCGACAAACAAATCGAATACACCCGCCTACGCACCCTGTGCGACAAATACGCGGACTTCTGGCAAGTGACAGGCGACGCCCTGGATTATGCCTGTGCGGCACTTGGCCTGGAACTGACCCCTGGCTCACGGGACCGCCTGATGGGTCAATACGCCGAGCTTTCTGCCTTTCCCGAGAACGCTGAGCAATTGCTTCGCCTCAAGGACGCCGGGATCACCTTGTCGATCCTGTCAAACGGAACGCCATGGATGCTCGATCAAGCCGTCAAAGCCTCCGGGCTTGAAGGATATTTCGAGCATGTATTAAGCGTCGATACCGTCAAGCGTTTCAAGACAGCGCCGGAAGCCTATCAAATGGGACCTGATGCCTTGGGCTTTGATGCGAAAGAGATCCTGTTCGTTTCTTCGAACTGCTGGGACATTTGCGGAGCAACCTGGTTCGGGTACCGCACCATCTGGCTTAATCGATACGGGCTTCCGCTGGAACGCTTGGGCGTCAAGCCGCACCGGATTGGCTCATCGCTGCAAGATGTTGCGGACTACGCCCTCGAACTGAACACCTGACCACCCAATCCCAAACCAAACACGACTTGCGACATGGTCGAGCTAAACTTCCGAAAAGGAATACAAATTGTCTGATCCAACGTCCGAGGTCATCTTCCACGCCTACCCGCAATCGCCTGTTGCCGAAAAAGTTCGGGTTGCCTTTGGCATCAAAGGACTTACCTGGCGCAAGGTGGAAATTCCGCGCCTGCCACCCAAACCAATGTTGACGGCGCTGACCGGTGGTTATCGGCGCACACCGGTCATGCAGATCGGAGCGGACATCTACTGTGATAGCCAATGTATCATCCGCGAACTTGAACGGCGATTCCCTTCACCGACCTTCATGCCCACGTCCGATCAGGGCTTGATGTGGTGCCTAAGCCGATGGACGGACGGGGCCTTGTTCGACCAAACCGTGCGCCACATTCTGGGTGCGGCTGGCGATCAGCTGGACAAGGATTTTGCGGCGGATCGTGGGCGGCTATACCTCGGAGAGGACTGGGCGGCAGCGTTGAAACAAGCCAACGCCGATCTTCCTCATCTGGTGTCACAAATGCGCGCGCCGCTGTCATGGCTGAACACGCAAATGTCTGACGGGCGGGCATTCTTGCTCGGTCCGCAGCCTGCAGCGATAGACGCACAGTTCTACCACGTGGTCTGGTTCTTGCGCGGCCGATGGGCAGACGGGCCATCATTTCTGTCGGAATTCAAAGACCTCGTCCGCTGGGAGGCGAATATCCAGGGCATCGGCCATGGAACCGCCATCGATATGGACCCGCAGGATGCCATTTCGCGCGCAAAGAACCTGGAACCAACCGCCGAGACTGGTGTGGCACCTCATGACCCTCAGGGCCTCTCGATCGGGCAGTCCGTAACGGTCCGACCTGACGTGAATGGCGGCGAGCAACCCGTCGCAGGGAAGTTGCGCTACGCCGATGCCGAGACCGTCGTTATCGAACGCTTCGCAGAAGATGTGGGCACTGTGTGCGTCCATTTCCCACGATCCGGCTACCGGATAGACTTGTTGTAATGGGTTCCGCTGCTCAAAATCAAAAAATGGCAAGACGTGAACCAACAAATGGAAAAGGCTGGCCGATGATAGATCTCTACACATGGACGACACCGAACGGCCGCAAGGTTTCGATCCTCCTCGAAGAACTTGGCATCCCTTACAAAGCTCATTCAATCGACATCACCAAGGATGAGCAATTCGCGCCGGATTTTCTAAAAATAGCGCCGAACAACCGCATTCCAGCGATTGTCGATCAGGAGACCGGCATTCACATGATGGAGTCCGGAGCGATCATGATGTATCTGGCGGACAAGTACAAAAAGTTTCAATGCAAAGGCCCCGAATATTGGCGGATGGTTGAATGGCTGATGTGGCAAATGGGCGGTTTGGGCCCAATGCTGGGACAGACCCATCACTTTGTGAAGTATAACAAAGGCAAATCGGAATACGCCGAGAAGCGTTACGCCGCCGAAACGCAGCGTTTGTACACTGTTCTGAACACTCGCTTGGAAGGGCGCGATTTCATAGCAGGGGCAGACCGGGGAACCTATTCAATCGCAGACATGGCATGCTGGCCGTGGGTGTCCCGCTTTGAATGGCAAGAAGTTGACCTGAACGCTTTTCCAAACATCAAGGACTGGTATTTGCGCATCGCTGAACGCCCGGCGGTGCAAGCTGGTTATTCTGTTCCCAAGTTTACAACCGACGTTCCCATGCCTTAGCGAAAACCCTTTGTTGAAATGACCAATGGAAGGGGATGGATTAAATCCGAATGCAGAGATTGCGGCCTTCCCCTCCAAAACTCCGAAAAACCAGAGCTATCAACTTACATAAGCGGGGGTGAAAAGGTCCAGGACTGGGTTGAGTATCGGCCGATCTTGGAACCACTCCTCGGGTGCCGTCAGGTGTCCGGCGTCGTAGTTACCGAGATGCATGGCGGCGTGTCATCCGATGTGCATGGGCTATCGTCGTGACCAACCAAATCGTCACTGTCCGCCATTTGCAGGTCATTTAGACACCTTGCAGCATTTGTCAAAGTGGGCTCGCAGAAGACGTCACACTTTTTTCGATTTGGGTCAGTCTTGCGACGGGACAACCAAACATTTCTAGAGTTTTCGCCGCGTAGCGTGCACGATTGCCCGCGCGGTTATCATGCGGATTGCCACCGTCTGGCCCGCCCGCTGATGGGCCAACCCCTTTAGATCACATTTAGGAAACCTGTCGGCTGGGAACCGGTGGACCTCAAGGAAAAAGGGGCCGCCGATTGGCAGCCCCTTTCAAATGTTTTTACCAAATAGGCTGGCTTACATCATGCCGCCCATTCCGCCCATGTCGGGCATGCCGCCACCGGCGCCCGCGCCGTCTTTGGACGGTTTGTCGGCAACCATTGCTTCGGTGGTGATCAGCAGAGCTGCAACCGATGCCGCGTCCTGCAGAGCAGTGCGCACAACTTTGGCCGGGTCGATCACGCCGAACTTGAACATGTCGCCATATTCTTCGGTCTGAGCGTTGAAGCCAAAGGTGACATCGTCGCTTTCGCGGATTTTCCCGGCAACAACTGCACCGTCCACACCGGCGTTTTCAGCGATCTGGCGCAGGGGCGCTTCGATGGCTTTACGCACGATGTTGATGCCGACGTTCTGGTCGTTGTTCTCGCCTTCCAGACCGGCCAGCGCTTTGGCCGCCTGAACCAGAGCAACACCGCCGCCCACAACAACGCCTTCCTGCACAGCAGCGCGGGTTGCGTTCAGAGCATCGTCAACGCGGTCTTTACGCTCTTTCACTTCGACTTCGGTCATGCCGCCGACGCGGATGACTGCAACACCGCCTGCCAGCTTGGCAACGCGTTCCTGCAGCTTTTCACGGTCGTAGTCGGACGTGGTTTCTTCGATCTGGTTGCGGATCTGAGCCACGCGCGCTTCGATTTCGGGCTTGGAGCCGTGACCGTCAACGATGGTGGTTTCGTCCTTGGTGATCTGGATTTTCTTGGCACCGCCAAGCATATCCATGGTCACCGACTCCAGCTTCATGCCCAGGTCTTCGGAGATGACCTGACCGCCGGTCAGGATCGCGATGTCCTGCAGCATGGCCTTGCGACGATCGCCGAAGCCCGGTGCCTTGACAGCAGCGATTTTCAGACCGCCGCGCAGTTTGTTGACAACCAGGGTTGCCAGCGCTTCGCCTTCGACGTCTTCGGCGATGATCAGCAGGGGTTTCTGCGACTGGATCACCGATTCCAACAGGGGAACCATCGGCTGCAGCGACGAGAGTTTTTTCTCGTGCAGCAGGATCATGCAGTCTTCCAGTTCGGCAGTCATCTTGTCAGCGTTGGTGACAAAATAGGGCGACAGGTAGCCGCGGTCGAACTGCATACCTTCAACCACGTCGGTTTCGGTTTCCAGACCTTTGTTTTCCTCGACGGTGATGACACCCTCGTTGCCGACCTTCTGCATCGCGTCTGCGATCTGGCGGCCGATTTCGGCTTCGCCGTTGGCCGAGATGGTGCCGACCTGAGCGACTTCATCGCTGTCGGTCACGTCACGCGCAGCCGCTTTGATCGCCTCGACGACCTTCAGCGTTGCCATGTCGATGCCGCGCTTGAGGTCCATCGGGTTCATGCCGGCGGCAACCGATTTCATGCCTTCCTTGACGATGGCCTGAGCCAAAACCGTCGCAGTGGTGGTGCCGTCGCCGGCCTCGTCATTGGTCCGGGAAGCAACTTCCTTGACCATCTGGGCGCCCATGTTCTCGAACTTGTCTTCCAGTTCGATTTCCTTGGCAACCGATACACCGTCCTTGGTGATGCGCGGTGCGCCAAAGGATTTGTCCAAAACCACGTTACGGCCTTTGGGGCCCAGGGTCACTTTTACCGCGTCGGCCAGGATGTTCACACCCTTGAGCATCCGGTTGCGGGCATCGGTGTCAAATTTGACGTCCTTTGCAGCCATGTCTTTTTCTCCTTTTGAGAATGTCTTGTTCAGTTCAGCGATAGGAAATCAGAGCAGCGCGGTGGCTTACTCGATGATCCCCATGATGTCGCTTTCCTTCATCATCAGCAGTTCTTCGCCTGCGACGGTGACCTCGGTGCCCGACCATTTGCCGAACAGGATCTTGTCGCCAGCTTTCACAGCCATCGCGATCAGTTCGCCGCTGTCCTTGCGTGCGCCTTCACCGCAAGCAACAACTTCGCCTTCGCTGGGCTTTTCTTTTGCACTGTCGGGGATAATCAGCCCGCCAGAAGTTTTCTCATCGCTTTCCGTGCGGCGAACCAGCACGCGGTCATGAAGCGGTTTCAATGCCATCTTTGCAGCTCCTTGAGGCTCAAAGTTATTTCCGTTCGGTCCCCCGTCCCTGCCGAGGCGACCATTAGCACTCGACTTGGCTGAGTGCTAATGGCGCATAGCTAGGGGCAGGACCGAGATGAGTCAACAGGGGGGTTGGCAAAATTTTCGCGGCTTCAGTCCCAGCTGTAAGCCCAGTGTTTCAGGCCTTGGGACCCTTCGGTCGTCAGGGCATAAATGCCCTTTTCCACCCGCTCGAACCAGCCATAGTGATTGTCGGCCATGATGCGGGTCGCCTGCGGGACTTGCGCGGCCCTAGCGACCATCGCGCCCTTGGTTGGCCCGTGTTCAGCCAAATGCGCGGCACAGCGCAGCGCGTCCTGACGATAGGCGGTGACGATGCCGTGGCGCGTGGCCCCGCCTGCGTTGGGATCCCCCTGAAGCCGGTCGAATTCGCGCAACAGACGGGCGGTTCGCTTTTTCGATTTGCGCGGCGCATAGGGGCCGGGATCACATTGCACCTCGGCCCGGCCATCGGCCAGCACGGTGATCAGGCCCAGACCTAGCCGCCGACATAATGCGGTATTGTCCTTGAGCGCGCGGCGCGCGGTTTTGCCGGTGGGTTTGGGCACGGCCACATAGACATGATCGGTGACCGACAAACGGGCAATGGCCTGATGGAACAGGCTGAGGCTGAACCGGGTTTTCAGTTCCACGATCACCGGTGGATCATCGGCGCGCACCGCCATGACATCGGCGGCACCGACCTCGCCCTTGACCGTATAGCCCTGCCGCTCCAGCAGTGCCTTGACCGGTGGATAGAGCGCGGTTTCCGTCAGTTTTACCATGAGGGTTCTTAGCAAGGCGTCCGCGCTGTTCCAAGTCCGCCCGTGCGGCAAAAACGCAGAGGCCTTGCTGCGCGCGCCACCAGTCACTAGCGTCGCACAAACGCCGGTTCACAAGGTTTGCCATGATACGGTTTCTTCTGATTGCCCTGCTCGGCCTCGCCCCGCTGGCGGCGGCGGCCGAGTGCATCGGGCGCGACATTCGCCCCAGCCTGAGCGCAACGCAAAAGGCCGCGCTGCAGCGCGCCGAAGCCACGATGCCGTTTTCCTATGGCAATCACTGGGTGGCCAGGAAAGGCGGGCGCAGCATCCACGTGATCGGCACCATGCATGTGAACGATCCGCGCCTGCCCGCGATCATGCGCCGCCTTCAGCCGGTGATCGAACGGGCCGATGCCGTCCTGTTCGAAGTGACCCAGCGCGATTTCGACCGTTTCTGGAACAAGCTGGCCCCAAATTCGCCCTTCTTTTTCATCCAGACGGGTCCAACCCTCCCCGATGTGATGTCGGCGCGGGACTGGGCCGACCTTGGGACCGCCGCGCGTGCGGTCGGGCTTGCCCCCGAAATCGCCGCCCGGCTGCGCCCGTGGGTGTTGTCACTGATGCTGTCGCAATCTTCGTGCGGGCCACGCGGGCCGTTTGCGGACAACGGGCTCGACATGCGGATCGAAAAACTGGCCCGGCGCAAGCGGGTGCCGACCGGATCGCTGGAAAACCCCGACTACCACGCGAATCTTGAGGCACAACGCCCCCTCAAGGACCGCGCGCGCATACTGATGTTCGAACTGCGCACGCAGCAATCGGCAGAATACAGCTTTTTCACCATGCGCGAGGCCTATTTCGAGCAACGCGTGGCGCAGGGCATGATCATCGAAGAATGGCGGTTCATGGCGGAAATGCCCGGAACGCGCGCCGACCGGGCCCGGCTGTGGCGGCATTACGAAAGCAACATGCTGATCCGGCGCAACAAATACTGGGTACCCCGGATGATGAGCGTCAAGGGCGACACCATCGTGGTTGCGGTTGGCGCGGCGCATTTGCCGGGGCGCGACGGCATTCTGAACCTGCTGAAAAAGGCCGGATACCGGTTGGAACGCGCCCCGTTCTGATGTGTCGGATCAGGTGGGTTCAGACGTTCTGCCGCAGGGCGACGCCAAAGGGTGACAAGCCATGTGCACGCTCGTATAAGTCGCGCAAAATTCCACCGATCACAGGATGCTGCAATGACAATCCAAGTCTTTGGCCACAAGTCGCCCGACACCGATTCAACCGGTTCGCCCATCATCTGGGCCTGGTACCTGAACGAGGTAATAGGCACCCCTGCGACCCCGGTTCTGCTGGGTGAGCCCAATACAGAGGCCGCGTTTATGCTGGAGCGTTGGGAACTGGACAAGCCCACCATCATCAGCAGCGTGGCCGCCGATGCGCCGGTTGTGATCGTGGACACCAACAACCCCGCCGAGCTGCCTGACGGGATCAATGACGCCGACATCCAGGCGATCATCGACCATCACAAGCTGGTTGGCGGCCTGGAAACCAAAGGCCCGATCGACATTACCATCCGCCCGGTCGCCTGCACCGCGACGATCATGTATGACATGATCGGCGAGGACATGGTAAAAATGCCCGACCCGGTCAAATGCGCGATGCTGACCTGCATCCTTTCGGACACGCTGGAATTCCGCTCGCCTACCACGACCGATCATGACAAGGCCGTTGCTGAAAAGCTGGCCGGTGAACTGGGGATTTCGATCCCCGACTATGCCGCCGAAATGTTCGCCGCCAAGTCGGATGTTTCCTCCTTTTCGGATGCCGAACTGCTGCGCATGGACAGCAAGGAATACGAAGTGGACGGCACCAAGTTCCGGGTTTCGGTTCTGGAAACCACATCGCCCGCGACAGTTCTGGACCGCAAGGACAGCCTGATGGAGACGATGAAGACCGTCGCCGCCGAGGATGGTGTCGAGCAGGTTCTGCTGTTTGTCGTCGATATCCTGAACGAGGAATCGACCCTGCTGGTGCCCAACGATCTGGTGAAAACCGTCGCCTCGAAAAGCTTTGGTGCCGAGGCGACCGGCGATACCGTGGTTCTGCCCGGCGTCGTAAGCCGCAAAAAGCAGATCATCCCCAACCTCAAGATCTGATCCGTTTTGAACAGATAGAAAAGGCGCCCATCGGGGCGCCTTTTTTCGTTTGGACGTCCTGGCGGACCAGGTTCAGTTGCGCGCCCCGCCCCCGTTTCCAGCTCCGCCGCCATGACCGCCGCCCGCATTGCCAGCGCCAGCTGCGCCAGCCGCGCCGCCCTGACCCGATCCGGCCATGCCCGCACGGCCCACATCGCCACCCAGCTTGCCATGGGCGTTCCGGCTCATCACGCCGCGCATCTCGTCCTCGCCGGGCGTTCCAACAGATTTTCCTTGGTTCACGTCGTGAAACTGCTCTTGCACCACGTCACCGTCATCGGCCCAGGGGTTGGCATGCGCGGCATAACCGGCACCAGCATTTGCGCTCAGAACGGCTGCGGCCAGGACGGGAACAAGAAATCGATTGAGGGGGGAGGACAACATGGATTGGACTTTCTTTTTCATCTGTTAAGAAAACGGAGAATCACATATTGCTTTTGGAATGTTTAAGTAAGCATGAATTTTTCCGGCCCAAATGGCGTGAGCAGAAAACCGCCATCGGTTTAGTCGGGTTTTTCCCTGTGGCACCGCATCGGCATCTCCGGCATATCTTGGGATAAGCGGCGCGCCCGCGCCGGGTTTGACAGGAAAGGCACCGTTCATGAGTCGCATCATCCAATCACTGGCCGAAATCTCGGATCCTTATGAGGCGCTGTTTGTCGATCTTTGGGGCTGTGTCCATAATGGTGTGACCGCCCTGCCCGACGCGGTCGCCGCATTGCAGGCCTATCGAAAGCGGGGCGGCGTCGTTGTCCTGCTGACCAACGCGCCGCGCCCCCGCACCAGCGTGCAGACCCAGATCGAAGGGTTCGGCGTGCCCGCCGACGCCTGGGACACGATCGCCTCATCCGGCGACAGCGCCCGCGCGGCAATGTTCCGGGGCGCGGTGGGGGAAAAGGTTTATTTCATGGGCAACCCCGAGACAGACGAGGAATTCTTTGATCCGATCAAGGTGGTTGATGACCCGGTCGATATCACGCGCGTCCCCCTGCCCGAGGCCCAAGGCATCGTGTGTTGCGGCCCGTTCGATCCGCTGGCCGACCCGGATGTGAACCGGCCCGATTTCCTCTATGCCAAACAGAAGGGTCTGAAACTATTGTGCGCGAACCCCGATATCGTCGTTGACCGTGGCGACACGCGGGAATGGTGCGCCGGGGCGCTGGCCCGGCTTTATACCGAGATGGGCGGTGAGAGCCTCTATTTCGGGAAACCGCATCCCCCCATCTATGACCTGGCGCGCCGCCGCCTGAGCGAGTTGGGCAAATCGGTGCCGGATTCGGCCATTCTGGCGATTGGCGACGGCATCCACACGGATGTCGCCGGCGCGATGGGCGAAGATATCGATTCTCTGTTCATTTCCGGCGGACTTGCCGCGCAGGAAACAAAAACGTCGCACCAGCCGGACGCCGATGCGCTAAGTGATTATCTTGCAAGGGAAATGTCAAATCCGACCTACACGATCGGTCATTTGCGCTGACCTAAAAAGGGGTTGATTTTCTGCGGCTGCAAAGTAATAAAGTTACCTGAACCGGGCGTCGCCCGACTTAAAATTGCTGACCCGTTCAGGTAAGAGGACACCATGTTGGATAACCTGCCCCGCGGCACGATCTGTATCGAAGACATCGAAATGGGCATGTCTCGTCATCTGCGCAAAGTGGTGACGGACGAAGATATTGAAATGTTCGCGCAGGTTTCGACCGACCGGAACCCGGTGCACCTGGACGACGATTATGCCCGCGACACGATCTTTGAGGGCCGGATCGCCCACGGGATGCTGACCGCGGGTCTGATCTCGGCCGTGATCGGCGAACAGCTACCGGGCCATGGTACGGTATACATGGGCCAGTCTCTGAAATTCCTGGCGCCCGTCCGCCCCGGCGACATGGTCTATGCCGAGGTCAAGGTGATCGACATCGACCCGGCCAAGCGCCGCGTGCGTCTGGATTGCCATTGCTCGGTCGACGGCAAGAAGGTCCTGATCGGCGAAGCCACCGTTCTGGCGCCCAGCCGCAAGTTCGACTGATCCGCCGGATCGGAAAGAACAGAAAACAGGCCGGGTTGACCGGCCTTTTTTGTGCCGAACCTGAACGTCACAACGAAATCACCTGAACCCAGCGCCCTCTTTCACGTCCGAAGTGAAGCGCGAACCCGCCTTGGGAACCAACGATCAGGCGCCTCTCCTCGGGATGTTCTGTCACTCATGGCGCAGGGCTTCGATCGGGTCGAGCCGTGCGGCACGCCGCGCCGGAAAGAAGCCAAAAACAACACCGACCAGCGCCGAGAAACCGAAAGCAAGCAGGATCACACCGAAGTCCGGAGTAAAGGGAATCGAAAGCCACCTCGCCCCGAGAATTGCAAACCCGAGCCCCAGACCGATGCCGATCAGCCCGCCAATCAGGGACAATATCATGGCTTCGACAAGAAACTGCATAAGAACCTGACGCGCCTGCGCACCAATCGCAAGCCGGATGCCGATCTCACGGGTGCGTTCTGTCACCGAGACCAGCATGATGTTCATGATCCCGATACCGCCGACCAGAAGACTGACGGCCGCAACCGCCGAAAGCAGCCCGGTCAGGATGTCGGTGATGCCCGACAGCATCGTCGCGAACTGTTTCATGTCCAGAACTTCGAAGTCATCCTCTTCGCCCCGGCCAATGCGACGCAAATCGCGCATCAAGACCGTGATCTCGTCCATCGCGCGTTCGACCGAGGCGCCGT
The DNA here is from genome assembly GCF_054482635.1 of Arenibacterium sp. CAU 1754. NCBI lineage: Bacteria > Pseudomonadati > Pseudomonadota > Alphaproteobacteria > Rhodobacterales > Paracoccaceae > Arenibacterium > Arenibacterium sp. CAU 1754. The sequence continues at coordinate 139,542 of NZ_JBTLRG010000005.1, read as the reverse complement.
CGCGCACCGATAGGAAGAATGTCTGAACGTCGGTATTCCCTGCGACACGGCGATGAAAGGTTTTCAGTGGCATGATCACAAAGTCGTCCTGATCGCTGCCGAATGTCGATGCGCCCTTGGACTTCAGAAGTCCGACGATTTCACAGGACAATGTCTTGATGCGGATCGTCTCGCCTATGGGGTCGGCGTTCCCAAACAGGCTGTCGCGCACGGTTTGACCTATGACGCAGACTGTGCGCCCCGATCGAATTTCGCCGGTTTCGAACAGGCGGCCACGGCTCAACTCCCAACGCGCGGCTTCGAAATACCGATTGTCGGTTCCGACCACATCGGTGCGGCGGTTCTCATTGCCAAAGATCACGCGCGCGCGGCTTTGACTGATTGGGGCGGCAATAACCACATCGGCGATCTGGTCCTGCACCTCGTCGTTCATGCGCAAGGTGAACATCTGGGCAGCAGTGGTTCCGCCGGGTCCACCCTGCATTGTGTCCTGCCCCGGCAGCACCATGACGACGTTGGTTCCCAGCTTCTCGACATCTGCCGTGACTTGCGCGGTCGAGCCCTGACCGACGGTCACCATGGCGATTACAGCTGCCACACCGATGACGATGCCCAGCACTGTGAGAAGCGACCGCATGGTGTTCCGGAAGATGGCCTGGATCGCCAGGCGGATGGTTTCGCCCAGCATCTCAGGCGACCCGTGCCTTACGGTCGTCGCGTTCGATCCGACCATCCACCATCCAGATCAGCCGCTCCGCGTAGGCAGCCATGTCTTTTTCGTGCGTTACCATGACGATGGTCAGCCCTTCGTCACGGTTGAGTCTCTGCAACATCTCGATGATTTCGGCTGACGACTTGGTATCCAGATTTCCCGTCGGCTCGTCTGCAAGGATCACTTGCGGGTTGCCGACAAGCGCCCTGGCAATCGCGACACGCTGCTGCTGGCCGCCCGAAAGCTCGCTGGGGTCGTGATGGGCGCGGTCGGCAAGCCCGACCTTGCGCAGGGCCTCGGTCGCCGCCAACTTGCGGTCGGCGCGGCCGACACCCTTGTAGATCAGAGGCAGTTCAACGTTATGCAGCGCACTGGTGCGTGGGAGGAGATTGTATCCCTGAAATACAAAACCCAGGTAATGCCGCCTGAGCAGTGCGCGCTGGTCACGCGTCAGGGTCCCGACCTCAACCCCGCAGAACCTGTAGTGGCCGCTTGTCGGGGAATCGAGGCAGCCGATGACATTCATTGCAGTCGATTTTCCGGAACCGCTGGGCCCCATGATGGCAATGAACTCTCCGGCCTCAATGGTCAGGTCAACGTGATCCAGCGCCCGCACGGCGATGTCGCCTTCGCCGTAGACGCGGCTGATGTCTTCCATCTCGACGACGGCGGCCTCAGTCATCGATCTGGTCCGTGATCACCACGTCTCCTTCGGACAGCGGGCCTTGTAGGATCGTGGTGAATCGGCCATCGCTGTCGCCTGACTTTACCGAGATTTCCATCGGAACGCCGTCCTTCAGAACCCAAAGCGTCTTGTCATCGATTGCCGCGCGGTCATCCTGCTGGTCGGGGATCAGCATGCCAAGAAGTCCGCTACGATCCTCTTCGCCGTCGGTGTCCAATTCTTGCGGCGGCGTGTACCGAAGCGCCGCGTTGGGAACAACCAGAGCATCGGAAATCTCGGCAACTATGATTTCGGCCGTGGCGGTCATCCCCGGTCGCAGCAACAGGTCTGAATTATCGACGGTCAGGATTGTCTTGTACGTCACCACGCCGTCCACGATCTCTGGTGAGAACCGTACTTCCGAGATTTCGGCCAGGAACTGCTTTTCGTCATAGGCATCGACAGTGAAGGACGCCTTTTCCCCAACGCTGACGCGGCCAATATCAGCTTCGTCCACATTGACCTGCAACTCCATCTGCGCCAGATCCTGGGCGACGGTGAAGAGAACCGGTGCCGAAAGCGAAGCCACCACGATCTGCCCCGGATCCACTGCCCGGTCCAGAACGATGCCTTCGATGGGGGAACAGATGCAGGCCTGATCAAGTTCGGTCTGGCGCAGATCGAGACTGGCCTCGGCCAGGTTTCTGTCGGCCAGCGCCGATTGAAGTTCCGCCTGCGCCCTTTTGAAGGTTGCTTGTTTCGTGGAAAAGTCTTGATGCGAGGTCACGCCGCGCGCTTCCAGATCAAGCGCCGCTTCGTATTTCTCGCGCGCATCGTCCAGTGACGCCTGTGCGACAGCGACGCGTGCGATGGCAGCGTCAAGCGACGCTTTGGCAATCATCAACTGCGCCTCGAGTTTGCGCGTGTCGAGATGTGCCAGGACCGTCCCGACAGTCACCGTGTCGTTGAAGTCGACCTCGACCGAGGCCAGCTTGCCGGACAGTTCGCTGGAAATTTCAACAAGGTTCGTCGGTTCGATGGTGCCCGTGGCAGTGACGGTTACAATTAGATCACCGCGACCGGCAGTGGCGGTGACGTATCGGACCCGGTCGGCCCCTCCGGGCATAATGACCGCATACCATAAAACAGCCGCGGCAATGATCCCGGCAACACTGAGAAAGGCCCCGACCCGCCAGCCCCGCCGCCGCGTCCCAAGTTGCAAGGTCTGCGCGATATCTTCGCGAATTTCGTTCATCACTGATCCTGAAAGTGCTTTCGCTGCAAACCTAACATTTCTGTATTCAAGGCCGCATTGATCCTGATCAGACCAGGAGCCAGGCCTGCAGGGCTGCCCCCGGACCCATGGTAAGACCGAACCACCCGCTACGCTTCGCGCGTTTCCTCAGCCTGGCCAAGGCTTTGGTCACAGCTTTGACGGAGGGGGCGCGCAACAATCGCGGGGTCATCCTCGGACAGTGATGATAGTCGGTCGCCAGCCAGTTTTGGAGCATCCAGAACCGTAATCCGTCGAACCCGGCGAATGCGATCAGTTTGAGCCAAGAATCTCTATCAGGTCGTCCTGTGGCTTTTGGCGCGTTTCCATATCAAGACCGTTTTGAATGTGGTTCAGATGAGACACCAAAAGCTCTTCGGCGCGTTCCGGATCGCGGGACTGAATTGCGTCGAGAATATCGGTGTGTTCGTCGTCAGGACAGCTTTCATTTTCCGAAGACCCGAAGAGACCGACGATCAAAGACGTGCGGGTCACGAGTTCTCGCATCATACGCGAGATGAATTTGTTCCCGGTCGCCTGCGCAAGCTTGGTATGAAATTCACCGGAAAGACGAATAATCTCGGTGCGTTCTTTCTTCCTTCGCGCGGCGTCTTCAAGCGCGATGTGATCGGTGAGAAGTTTCAGATTGGTCTCGCTATGGTTTTGCGCCAATTGTCTGACCAGCGGTGGCTCGATCAGCATTCTGGCTGCAAAAACGTCATTGGCTTCGTCCTTGTCAGGGCAGGCAACATAGGCCCCCCGGTTCGACTGCAAATCAACGATTCCCTGGCTGGAGAGCAGCAGAAGAGCGCGACGCACCCGCATACGGCCTACGCCAAACGCTTCGCACAGGCGCGCTTCGCTCAACTTCGTTCTTGGGGCCAACCGCTGTTCCATAACTGCTGTGTAGATCCGCTGAACGATTAGATTTTCCTCGGTTTCAAGCGAAAAACCCGATTCTTCTACTGCATTTTTCTGATGCTCGACGTTCACAGGTGACCTTTCCAAACCGGCGTTATTAGTAACATTGGATGACATATTCTGCTCATACTCAAGGCAACTTATGACCCGGCCTGCAATTTTGTCGACCGAAATAAGAAAATATGTTGACACAGATTGTTAACAATCGTGGGGTAAAGGCGCGGCAAGCATGGTGCATCCATCGAACTGCCGGCCAAGATTGGCGCGCAAGGCGCTGAAATCGACTCAACGGGAGTTTGCAATGCAAAGAAGATCACTCATGAAAGCGGCCCTGACGGCTGCAACATTGTCTGCATTCGGGGCAAGCGCCGCCTTTGCAGAAAACCCGGTTCTGAAAATCGGTTTTGTTGGCGTGACCAGCGGACCGGCGGCAGCCTGGGGCATCTCGAATCAACGCTCGATGGAGACCCGCGCAGCCTGGATCAATGAGACCGGTGGATACACGATCGGCGATACCACCTATGATATCGAGATCGTGTCCTTCGATGATCAAAAAGATCCCAAGCGCGCGATTGCGGGCATGGAGAAGATGGCCCAGGAAGGCATTCACTATGTGGTGGGGCCAAACGTTGATGACGGGGCGGCAGCCGTGCGCCCGGTGGCCGAGGCCAACGGGATCATGTATTTCCCATATGCCTTCCCCAAGGAACTTTATACCGCGCCTGCGTCCAACGCGGTTCTTGGCATGGTTGCCAACTACCAGTCTGGTCCGGCGATCTATAAATACCTGATGGAGGAAAAGGGCGTCAAAACCGTTGCCTTTATCGCGGCAAACGAATCCGACCCGCTGAGCCAGCGTGACGGCGGTGTTGCTGCGGCCGAGGCTCTTGGTCTCGAAGTTGTTTCGGCAAACGTGACCTACCAAGTCGACACCACGGATTTCACCCCCGTGCTGACACCCGTCATGCGCACACAACCTGACCTTCTGGTGCTGTCCGGTGTGTCGCCCGCGAACGCGCCACAGTTGATCCGGTCCGCCCGCGAGCTGGGCTTTCAGGGCGTGATTTCGACAGAGACGGCGCAGGACGCCGGTGTTTTGGCGGAAGGGGCCGGTGACCTGGCAAACGGTTTCATCTCGGTCGGTGGCGCCTCAACGCCCGAGCTTGCATCGCCGATGATGAATGAGTTCGTTGATCGCTATACCAAGATGTTTGGCGAGTATAATGACGAGTCCAACACCAAGGTTTACGCTTTGGAATATATCCTTGAGACGTTGAAATCCAATCCGGCAGCGATGACAGACGTGGCAGCGTTTCAAACGACGATGGACGCGTTTGAAGCGCCGAACCCCTACATGAACGGCGATGCAAAGCTGCGCTATGTGGGCATGTCGTCCTTTGGCCAAAAGCGTCAGGTTGCGGTTCCGCTGGTGGTGAATGTCTATCAGGACGGTGCTTTCGAAACCCTGTTCGTCGCCGAAGTCGACTGAAGCGACCCAGTCTGCTTTTGGGGTGTCCGTGAGCAGACCCTCCCCGGGCCGCATGGGCCGGGGCACTTCCTGGAAAGAAAGCCCGCATGGAACAGATATTGGCGAACGGTGTCTATCTGGGGTCGCAGTACGCAATGATCGCGCTTGGTCTGACCCTGATATTTGCCCTGATGAACGTCCTCAACTTTGCCCATGGGCAGATGTATGTGATCGGCGGTTTCGTCACCTATACAGTCTACGGACAATGGGGCGTGCCGTTCGTTCTGGCCCTTGTGATGTCATGTATCACCTTGGCGATCCTCGGGGCGCTGATCGAGAAATTCCTTTTCGCACCGGTGATCAAGGGGTCGGCCCGCGAAGAAAGCACCATGTTGCTGGCGGCAGGCATTGCCTTTCTGCTGGATGCCCTGATCCTCATTATTTTCGGTGAAAAACAGCGTGGCGTTCCCAAGATCGTCAACGGAGTCTTCAACTACGATTTCCGACTGATCATGCCGTATGACCGGATCTTGATCTGTCTGCTCGCGATCCTGTCGATTGTCGCGTTCATCGGCCTGATGCAATACACGAAAACGGGCCGTGCACTGCGCGCGCTGGCGCAGGACCGGACCGCCGCCCAGTTGATGGGCGTCAATGTGGATCGCTATTCCATGATCGGCTTTGCGCTTGGTGCGATGCTGGCTGGCCTTGTGGGCGGTCTTTTGGTCACGATCACGGGGGTGAACCTCGGGATGGGCGGGCCAACATCGATCAAGGCGTTCATGATGGTAATGATCGGCGGCGCTGGCGTGATTTCCGGTGCCATTTGGGGTGGCATCATTCTGGGCTTCATGGAGGCCATCGGCCTCGCCGTGCTTTCGCAATATGGTGACATCACCTACCTGCTCATTTTCATCTCTCTGATGATCTTCCTCGCCATCCGGCCGCAGGGTCTGATGGGCAAGCCGTGGGGGTGAGCGCATGTTGAACTTTTCAGCAAAACAGCTGGTCGGAGTTGGCATCTTCCTGTTTGCCATCTTCGTTGGCGTCCCCCTCATGATCGGCGCAACAGGTCGCTGGGATTTCTATTTCACACTGACATCCGTGGCGCTTCTGGCAATTGCGAGCGCCGGCGTCTGGCTGACCTTCTACATCGGTCGGATCAATATCGGGCAAGGCGCCTTTGCGCTGATCGGGGCCTATGTCTCGGCTATTCTGGTGGTCAAAGCCGGTTGGTCCTTCTGGATTTCGCTGCCCGCCGCAGGGCTTTTCGCAGCGCTGGTTGCAGTGCTGATTGGCCTGCCGATTCTGCGGCTGCGCGGTGTCTATTTCGCTATGATCACGCTTGTGCTGACCCAGGTGGTGACCCTGACGGCCCTTGCGCTGCCAATTACCAACGGGGCCAAGGGCATTTCGAATATTCCGCTGCCATCCGGCCTGTCCCTGTTCGGGATTCCTCTTGTTCCCGACTTCGGCGCAATGGAAAGCACCAAGCTTGCCTTCTATTACACGGCCTGCATCCTGATGATCGTGACCTATGCCGCGCTTTACCGGTTGGTGAATTCCCGGCTTGGACATCTTTGCCGATCGATGCAACAGAACGAAGAGCTCGCCAGCTCCATCGGCGTCAACATATCGTATATCCGCATCGTGATTTTTGCGATTTCCAGCTTTTTCGGTGGAATTGGCGGGGCGATGTTCGGGTCAATCGCGCAATCGGTCTACCCCTCGAGTTTTCAGGTCGCGGATTCGGTCAACTTCATGCTGAACTGCTTCCTCGGCGGCCTCGGCTATGTCTTCGGGCCCATGCTTGGCACACTGGTGCTTTATTTCGGATGGGACCTGCTGTTTGAACTCGGCAAATACCAGATGCTTGTCTACTCGATCATCCTGATCGCGTTGATCCGCTTTCTTCCCAACGGCCTGCTCAGCGTCCGGTTAGGCAAGGGGGGCAAGAAATGAGCGCCCTTGTCCAAGTGAAAAACGTCACCAAGAAATACGGTGGCCTCATCGCAAACAATGACATCAGTTTCGATGTGGCCGAAAACGAGATCCTCTCGGTCATTGGGCCGAACGGGGCCGGCAAGTCCACATTGTTCAAGATGATCTCGTCTTTTACGCCGACCACGTCGGGTAAGGTGCTCTATCGCGGGGAACGTATCTCGAATCTGAAACCACACATCGTTGCACGCAAAGGCATCGTACGGACGTTTCAGGAAACCACGATCTTCAAAAGCATGACGGTGCGCGAAAGCGTTGTCGTCGCCCAGCATCTCAGGGCCAAGGCCTCGCTTGCCGGTTATTTCTGGGGGTCAAGAACCGCAAAGGAGGACGTGGTCGCATTTGGGAAATATGCTGATGAGCTGTTGGAATTCCTGGGCATGTCAGAGATCAGCAACGAGCTGGCCAGCAATCTGCCACAGGGCAACCTGCGCGCTCTGGGTATTGCAATTGGTCTGGCGACCGATCCCAAGGTGCTGTTGCTGGACGAGCCGTTTGCGGGCATGAACCACGAAGAAACCATGAACATGGTCAATCTGGTGCGATCCGTGCGCGATCAACGCGGCGTGACGGTAATGCTGGTAGAACACGACATGCCTGCGGTCATGAATATTTCAGACAGGATTGTCGTGCTGAACTTTGGCGAAAAGATCGCCGAGGGCACACCTTCTGAAATCCAGAACAATGAAAAAGTCATCGAAGCCTATCTTGGCAGCGCCGACGATGAGATCGGGATCTAAGCCATGACACCCATGTTGGATTTCAAAGACGTCGAACTCTATTATGATCATGTCTATGCGCTGAAAGGTGTGTCTCTGACTGTAAATCAGGGGGAAACCGTCTCCCTGATCGGGGCCAACGGCGCGGGCAAGTCATCGATTTTGCGCGCGATTACCGGTCTGGCCAAACCAGTGAAGGGAACGGTGACGTTTGAGGGCGCCCGCGTCGACGGCACCGATCCCTCTGACATCGTCAAGCGTGGCATTGCCATGGTGCCGGAAGGCCGCCGTGTGTTTCCGTTCATGTCGGTCAAGGACAACCTGATGATGGGGGCCTTCACCCGCAGCGACAAGGCTGACATTCAGATCACGCTGGACAGTATCCTGACCCGGTTCCCTCGTCTGAAGGAGCGTTACGGCCAGGCCGCCGGGACGTTGTCAGGGGGCGAGCAACAGATGATGGTGATCGGCCGCGCTCTGATGGCCAAGCCCAAGCTCCTGCTGCTGGATGAGCCGAGCCTCGGGATCGCTCCGAAACTGGTACAGGACATCGCGCGCTCCATCGTTGCGATCAATCGCGACGAAGGTGTTTCGGTTCTGCTGGTCGAACAGAACTCCCGCATGGCGCTGAGCATTTCTCACCGCGCCTATGCCATGGCAACGGGCAAGGTGGTGATCGAAGGCAACTCCAGGGAATTGCTGCATGACGATCGGATCAAGGCGGCTTATCTGGGCGGGGAGGTGTGATCGGACATGAAAATTCTCGTCGTGAACCCGAATACAACCGCCTCGATGACGCGGAAAATCGCGGCAGTGGCCCGTGACGTCGCACGACCCGACACGGAAATCATTGCGACCAATTCGAAAAACGGACCCGCCAGCATTCAGGGATTTCTGGATGTCGCCACCTGTGTGCCCGGATTGCTGGACGAGGTTGCGCTGTACCCGGATGTCGATGCGATTGTCATCGCATGTTTTGATGATACCGGGCTTGATGCCGTGCGCACCTTGGTGAACGTGCCCGTCCTGGGCATCGGCGAGGCCGCCTTTCACGCAGCCAGCATGATCGCGACCAAATTCAGCGTCATCACGACCCTGTCGCGGTCCGTGCCGGGGATTGAAAACAACCTGATGCGCTATGGGCTGGCACAGAAATGCGCCCGCGTTCGCGCGACAGACATTCCGGTCCTGAAACTTGAAGAAGGCGATCCTGCAACGCTTGAAAAAATCCGCTCGGAATTCCGTGCCGCAATAGCACAGGACAGCGCCGAGGCGATCGTTCTGGGATGCGCCGGAATGGCCGACCTCCTCGCACAGTTGAGCGAGGAATTCGGCCTTCCTGTCATCGACGGCGTAACGGCCGGTGTCACCTTTGCCGAGGCACTGGTGAACAACAAGCTGCGCACCTCGAAAATGGGGGCCTACTCGGCGTAATAGTTCAGATAATACTCAGATGGTTCCTTGGCATGGATACAGGTATCTGAAGCAGACCCTTGACTGATCTGTCCCGCACGGCGGACATCCAAAACGGCAAGATAGCGTCTTTTTCTTTCATGCCGCGATGTTACCGGCACAGGGCGATAATCGCCCACTTGCACGCGCGGGCGGGGAACGCTACGCAACCAGTATGCGGATCATCCGGGACTATCACTTCGTAGAGCCAATGGATCGCGGCGCAAGCGTCGCGATTGGCAATTTTGACGGCGTGCATCTGGGCCACCAGTCGGTCATCGATCTGGCCCGTCAGGCCGCGCCGGATGCTCCGTTGGGCGTTCTGACATTCGAACCGCACCCGCGCGAATACTTCGCCCCCGATGCACCGCCCTTTCGCCTGATGAGCCCCGAGGCACGCCGTCACCGGCTGGAAAAGCTGGGGATCGCGCGGCTCTATGAGTTGAATTTCAACTCGGCGCTGAGCAGCCTCACGCCAATGGAATTTGCCCGCCACGTCATTTGCGATGGTCTGGGGATGACCCACGTGGTTGTGGGCGCCGATTTCTGTTTCGGAAAAGGGCGCACCGGCACCGCGCGCGACCTTGAACGGTTCGGCCGGGAATTCGGGTTCGGCGTGACCGTTGCACCGCTGTTGGAGCGCAGCGAAAATACCGTCTCATCGACCGCGATCCGCACGGCGCTCAGCGAGGCGCGCCCACGCGATGCCGCCGCGATGCTGGGCCACTGGCACCGCATCGAGGGCAAGGTGATCCGCGGCGAACAGCGCGGACGTGAATTGGGCTATCCGACGGCGAACATGTCGATCGAGGGGCTGCACCCGCCCGCCCATGGCGTCTATGCTGTTCTGATTGACGTGTTGGATGGCGCCCATGCGGGCAGCTTCAAGGGGGCCGCCAGTTTGGGCGTGCGTCCGATGTTTGGCGTGAACCGGCCCAACCTGGAAACCTTTGTCTTTGATTTCTCGGGCGATCTTTATGGCGCGACCCTGTCGGTGGCCCTGATCGAACATCTGCGCCCGGAAGAGAAATTTGACAGCCTTGAGGCGTTGATCACGCAGATGGATGCCGATTGCGACCGCGCCCGCAAGATTTTGGCCCCCTTATGAGTGATCCTATCGACCGCACCGGGTTGGCCAAACGGTACTGGGAGCGTAAGCCCATGACCAAGCTGTCCCAAAAGGAATGGGAAGCGCTGTGCGATGGTTGCGGGAAATGCTGCCTGAACAAGCTGGAAGACGAAGACACGGGCCAGATCGCGTTGACGCGAATTGCCTGCCGTTTGTTGGACGACAGCACCTGCCGGTGCGCGCAGTATGAGATCCGCCATCAGTTCGTGCCGGAATGCATCGTGCTGAAGCCCGACAATATCCCGGATCATCTTTACTGGATGCCTGACACCTGCGCCTATCGCCTTGTGTATGAGGAGCGGCCGCTGTTTGACTGGCACCCGCTGATTTCGGGCAATCCGGATACGGTGCATCACGCGGGTGTGTCGGTGCGCGGGTGGACCATCCCCGAATTCGAAGTGCCCGAAGAAGACTGGGAAGATTACCTGATTGAGGAGCCTACCTGATGTATTTCGCCTCGGATAATGCAGGCCCGGTGCACCGGGAAATCATGGACGCGCTGAGCGCAGCGAACGAGGGGTTCGCCCTGCCCTATGGCGCGGATGGCATCATGGACAGCGTCCGCGCCCGGATCCGCGATGCGTTCGAGGCGCCCGAAGCGGCGGTCTATCTGGTGGCGACGGGGACAGCAGCCAATGCGCTGGCGCTCGCCTGCCTGACGGCCCCCTATGACACCGTGTTCTGTTCGCCCGTCGCCCACATCCACGAGGATGAGTGCAACGCGCCCGAGTTTTATTCGGGGGGCGCAAAGCTGACCCTTGTGCCGGGCGGGGACAAGATGACGCCCGAGGCGCTGCGTGCGAGCATAGCCAACGAGGAAACCCGCGACGTGCACGGCCCCCAGCGCGGACCGGTGTCGATTACACAGGTGACCGAGCGCGGATCGGTGTACACGCTGGAGGAATTGCGCGCACTGACAGGCGTCGCGAAAGAGTTTGAACTGCCCGTGCATCTGGACGGAGCGCGGTTTGCCAATGCGCTGGTCGCTTTGGGATGCACCCCGGCTGAAATGACATGGAAAAGCGGTGTCGACGTGGTGTCGTTCGGCGGCACCAAAAACGGATGCATGGGTGTCGAGGCGGTCATTCTGTTTGACCCTGCCAAGGCGCGCGAGTTCGAATTGCGCCGCAAGCGCGGGGCGCATCTGTTTTCCAAACACCGCTACCTGTCGGCACAAATGGACGCCTATCTGAGCGATGATCTCTGGCTGCGCTCGGCCCGGGCGGCCAATGAAAACCGTGCCCGCCTGGCCAAGGGGCTTGAGGCGGCGGGGGCCACGTTCCTGCACCAACCCGATGCCAACATGATCTTTGCTGCGTTCCCCCGTGCGGCGCATCAGCGCCTGCATGACGCAGGGGCCAAGTATTACATCTGGAACGGGTCGCTTGAGGGCGATGACCCGGACGAAATGATCGCTGCGCGGCTGGTTTGCGACTGGTCGATCAGCGCGGCGCAGATCGACCAGTTCCTGTCCCTGCTCAGGGGGTAAGAGGCGCACGGACAAACACGCTGCGCAATGCGGCGGCGGTTTCAACCGGGTTGGTAATGGGCAGCATGTGCCCTGCCCCGGCGATTACCTGATTGTCGGCATCAGGCAATCGACGCGCAAGCCCGTCGTTCACAATCCCGATGATCTCATCCGTCTGATCCCCGCGCAGCAAGAGAACGGGCATGGCCACCCGATCCAGAACCCCGGGTTTCAGCAACCCGTGACAATCGTCGATGATGGACGGGCTGCAGGCCGGGACGATCTGAACACCGCGCGTCATCGCGGTGCGCGTTGCTTCGGGCAGGTCCGGCCAGCGAGGGCCGTCGGCATCCGACCAGCTGCGATTGAAGATGCGGGCCGCATTTTCGTATTCTCCTGCGGTGACCGCATCGTGAAAGGGTTTTGCCTTAGCTGTCTGTTCCCGCAGAATGTCGGGCGCGTCCTGTGCGGCGATGGCAAAATAGACCGGTTCGATCATGGTCAGGCTGCGCACCTTGTCAGGGTAATCGACCGCAAGGCGCAAGGCGACCGTGGCACCAAAGGAATGCCCGACCACATCCATCGGCTCATCCAGAAACGGTTCGACCGCCTTGACCATGCGATCCTGGAAGTCGCCCTTTTTGTCCCAATCCGGGCTTTTGCCATGGGACAGCATGTCAGGTGCGATCAGGGTGATCTCATCCGCCATTGCGTTGGCCAGCGCGCGCCAGGCCCCGGCATGGGCGATGGTGCAATGCAGGGCCAGCACCTTGCGCGGGCCAGTTCCAAAGGTACGGCTGGCCAGGGGCTGCGCCGGTGTCAGTGCCATGGTCACGAATTCAGTTCCTCAAGATGGGCGTCCAGATCGGGTAGACGGTCCTGGCCCCAGAACCTCTGATCGTCGGGGGTGATATAGAACGGCGCGCCAAAGACGCCACGGTTGGCGGCTTCTTCCAGATTGGCGGCATAGGTTTCGGCCCCCTCAAGCAAGCCGCTGTCGGCCAGTGCCGGATCGAAACCGGCGTCTTGCAGGCAGGCGCGCACGACCGCGTCATCGGCAACGTCCTTGTCCTCGGCCCAGCAGGCGCGGGTAAAGCAATGCACCAGCTTGCCCAGATCGCCGCCCCCGGCGTTCTGGGCGGCGATGATCGCATAGGCGGATGGCGCGGCATTGGTCGGCCAGTGGGCCGGTTTCAGATTGAACGCCATCGCCAGTTTGCGCGATTGGCGCATCAGTTCCTGGGCACGGTATTCCTGCCGGGCCGGGTGCCGCTGGGCCGGGGGCGTGCCACCGGTGCGCCCGAACAGGGCAATCAAATCGATCGGTTTATAGGTGATCGTCGCGTTGTGTCGTGCCGCGATCTGCTCCAACCGGGTGCCGGCCAGGTAGGTATAGGGCGACAATGTCGTAAAAAAGTAATCAATGGCGGTCATCTGTGTTTTCTCCCCGGGAAATCTTTGCGTGACGGTAAGGCCATGCTAAGCGGTGTCAACATCACGAATCTGTCACATACCCTTGCTGCCCCCGGGGAACCAATCCATGCCGAACATGACTGAACCCAAGCTGATCGCTGGGAACGCCAATCTTCCTTTGGCGAACGCCATCGCCCGCCGTATGACCATGCATCGCGGTGTTCACACCGGTCTGGTGGATGCGCGGGTCGAGCGGTTCAACGACGGCGAAATCTTTGTCGAGGTGTTCGAAAACGTCCGCGGCGAGGACATGTTCATTATCCAGCCGACATCGAATCCGGCCAATGACAACCTGATGGAACTGCTGATCATGGCCGACGCACTGCGCCGGTCGTCGGCGGCGCGTGTCACGGCGGTTCTGCCCTATTTCGGCTATGCCCGGCAGGACCGGCGCACCAAGGCGCGGACCCCGATTTCGGCCAAGCTGGTGGCCAATATGCTGGTGGGCACGGGCATCGAGCGGATCCTGACCATGGACCTGCACGCGGCACAGATTCAGGGCTTTTTCGATATTCCGGTGGACAACCTCTATGCCTCGCCCGTGTTCGCGCTGGACATCAAGGCGCAGTTCAAGAACCAGATGGACGAGCTGATGGTCGTGTCCCCCGACGTGGGCGGCGTGGCCCGCGCGCGGGAACTGGCCAAGCGGATCAATTCGCCCCTGTCGATCGTCGACAAGCGGCGCGAAAAACCGGGCGAAGTTGCCGAAATGACCGTGATCGGCAATGTCGAGGGCAAGATTTGCCTCATCGTCGATGACATGTGCGACACGGCCGGCACGCTGTGCAAAGCGGCCGAGGTGCTGATGGAAAACGGCGCCAAGGAAGTGCACTCCTATATCAGCCACGGCGTGATGAGCGGCCCTGCCGTGGAACGTGTGACCCATTCGGTGATGAAATCGCTGGTGATTACCGACACGATCCAGCCGAGCAAATCGGTTCTGGCCGCGCCCAACATCCGCATCGTGCCCACCGCGCCGGTATTCGCACAGGCGATCCTGAACATCTGGAACGGCACGTCGGTCTCCTCGCTGTTCGAGGACGAAACCCTGTCACCGATTTACGAGTCGCTTTACGCGATGGACTGACCGCAGGCTTGCCAGCGGCAGGCACCGACATCCTGACCCCGTCGCCACATACGCTGGCGGCGGGGTTTTGTTTTCAGAGACGCGGGACCGGGGCAGTCAGTCGATATCCCAGTTGTCTTCGTGCTCCAACTCACCGATGGCCATCCATGCGACGCGGATACGGGCAATACGGGTGTCCAGCCAGGTGCGGAACACGATATCGAAACCGGTTGTCGTGATGTTCTCGGCCAGCACCTCGGCCCGCATGGCCGAGGCGGTATCGACGTCCCACAAGGAAACCGAGGTCTGAACCGACGGAATCTGGGTAAAGGCGGTGCTGAACGTCACCGCGCGACGGCGTTCGCGCGGGCCCGAGCCCGTCCACATATCCCCGCCATCTTCGAAGTCGGAGAAAATGACGACATCGCCCTGTTCGACGCCGATCAAATGATTACTGAGACGTTTCATGGTACCGCATTTTACTTTTCACAAAATTTTCAAATCTGCTTTTGAACCAATGCGAGGCAAAAGAAAACCGGCCCGCAATGGGGCCGGTTTCAAAAAGCATCGTATCGCGCGCCGCGTCAGACGTTGATATGTTCGCCCAGGGCGACCATGTCCGACAACAGCTTGGCCGCGTCATCGACGGGGCCGGGTTCGTTCTTGAAGGTCTCCTTGGCCGCTTCGTGGGCGGCGCGGGCGCTTTCGATCAGTTCATCGATATGCTCGCGGGTCACTTCGTTCAGCGGGATCGCTTTTTCCGCCAGAACCGAGAGGCTGTCGCTGTTGAGCTGCGCAAACCCACCCGAAACGACGTATTCCATCGTTCCTTCGGGACCTTCGACACGCAATACACCGGGGCGCAGTGTCGTGATGACCGGGGCATGATCGGGCATTGCCGTCATGTCCCCGTCTGCTCCGGGGATCTGGACCTGTTTCACCTGAAGCGAAGCAAGGCTGCGCTCGGGCGAGACGAGGTCAAATTGCATTGTATCTGCCATCAGGCTGCTCCTCAGGCTGCGTCAGCAGCCATTTTTTCGGCTTTGGCGATCACTTCGTTGATGCCGCCAACCATGAGGAAGGCTGCTTCGGGCAGGTGATCGTATTCGCCGGCCACAACGGCCTTGAACGATGCGATGGTTTCGTCCAACGGAACCTGCACGCCCGGCGAACCGGTAAAGACCTGAGCAACGTCGAAGGGCTGGCTGAGGAAACGCTCGATCTTACGGGCGCGGGCCACGGTCAGTTTGTCTTCTTCGCTCAGTTCGTCCATGCCGAGGATCGCGATGATGTCCTGCAGCGACTTGTACCGCTGAAGAATCTGCTGAACGTCGGTTGCAACCTTGTAGTGCTCTTCGCCCACGATCGACGGGTCGAGCAGACGCGAAGTCGAGTCGAGCGGGTCAACGGCGGGGTAGATACCCTTTTCCGAAATCGCACGGTTGAGAACCGTGGTCGCGTCCAGGTGCGCAAACGAAGTCGCAGGCGCAGGGTCGGTAAGGTCATCCGCGGGAACGTAGATGGCCTGCACCGAGGTGATCGAGCCCGACTTGGTCGAGGTGATGCGTTCCTGCAGGGCGCCCATGTCGGTGGCCAGCGTCGGCTGGTAACCCACAGCCGAAGGAATACGACCCAGAAGGGCCGACACTTCGGAGCCCGCCTGAGTGAAGCGGAAGATGTTGTCGACGAAGAACAGAACGTCGGTACCGGACTGGTCGCGGAACTGTTCGGCCAGTGTCAGGCCGGTCAGAGCAACGCGTGCACGGGCTCCCGGAGGTTCGTTCATCTGACCATAGACCAGTGCCACTTGCGATTCCGACAGGTTGTCGGGCTTGATCACGTTGGATTCGATCATCTCGTGGTAGAGGTCATTCCCTTCGCGGGTCCGTTCACCCACACCGGCGAAAACCGAGAAGCCCGAGTGCACTTTGGCGATGTTGTTGATCAGTTCCATGATGAGAACCGTCTTGCCCACGCCGGCACCGCCGAAGAGGCCGATCTTACCACCCTTGGAATAGGGCGCCAGCAGGTCAACGACCTTGATGCCCGTGACCAGAATTTCGGATTCTGTCGACTGATCCGCGAATTCCGGCGCTTCGGCGTGGATCGGGCGGGTTTCGTCGGCGTTGACGGGGCCTTTTTCGTCAATGGGCTCGCCCACGACGTTCATGATGCGGCCCAGGGTGGCGTTGCCAACCGGAACCGAAATCGGAGCACCCGTGTCGGTTACTTCGGCGCCGCGCACCAGACCTTCGGTGGCGTCCATCGCGATCGTGCGAACGGTATTTTCACCCAGGTGCTGAGCAACTTCCAGCACCAGCTTTTTACCGTTGTTGGTCGTGTTCAACGCGTTCAGAATTTCGGGCAGTGCGTCATCGAACTGCACGTCGACGACGGCGCCGATGATCTGTGTGACCTTGCCTTTTGCATTAGCCATGTTTCGTCTCCGGTTTTCTTACAGCGCTTCCGCGCCGGAAATAATTTCAATCAGCTCGTTGGTGATGACGGCCTGACGCGAACGGTTGTACTGGATGGTCAACTTGTCGATCATATCGCCCGCGTTGCGGGTTGCGTTGTCCATCGCGCTCATCCGGGCACCCTGTTCCGAGGCGCCATTCTCCAGCAGGGCGCTGAAGATTTGCGTTGCCACGCCGCGCGGCAGCAGGTCGGCGAGGATTTCCTCTTCACCGGGTTCATAGTCGAACACGGTATCGGTATCACCGGCCTCACCCTCGTCCGCCTCAAAGGCGGCCGGGATGATCTGCTTGGCTGTGGGGATCTGCGTCACCACGTTAACGAACTCGGCAAAGAAGATCGTTGCCACGTCGAATTCGCCCGCGTCAAAGCGCGAAAGAACGTCCCGTGCGATGCCCTGCGCGTCGGAATAGCCGACACGTTTGACTTCGCTCAGATCGACGTGACCGACGAACAGATCGCCATAGTCACGCTTCATCGAGTCGCGGCCTTTTTTGCCAACAGTCAGGATTTTCACCGTCTTGCCCTGGCCACGCAGTTTGTCGGCGTGATTCCGGGCCAGACGGGCGATGTTGGAGTTGAAACCACCACACAACCCGCGTTCGGCGGTCATCACCACCAGCAGGTGAACCTGATCGTTGCCCGTCCCGCTGAGCAGTTTGGGCGCGCTGTCGTTGCCTCCGACCGATGCGGCCAGCCCCGCCATCACGGCATTGAACCGTTCGGCATAGGGGCGCGCTGCCTCGGCAGAGTCCTGGGCGCGGCGAAGTTTCGCCGCGGCCACCATCTGCATGGCTTTGGTGATCTTGCGGGTCGATTTGACCGACTCGATCCTGTTTTTAAGGTCCTTGAGATTTGGCACTGCCTTATCTCCCCTTATGCGAAGTCAGCGGCGAATTCGTCCAGCGCTGCTTTGATTTTATCCTCGGCGTCGCCCTTGATCTTGGGGTCTTCCGTGGTGATCCAGTCCAGCAGGTCCTGTTTCTTGCCGCGCAAATGCGCCAGCAGGCCTGTTTCGAACCGGCCGACGTCGGAGACGGCGATCTTGTCCAGATACCCGTGGGTACCGGCATAGATGACACAGACGATTTCGGCGTTGGTCAGCGGCGAATACTGCGGCTGTTTCATCAGTTCCGTCAGACGTGCACCACGGTTCAGCAGCTGCTGGGTCGCCGCATCGAGGTCCGAGCCGAACTGAGCGAAGGCCGCCATTTCGCGGTACTGAGCCAGTTCCAGTTTCACCGGACCGGCAACGGTTTTCATCGCGTTGGTCTGAGCCGAAGAGCCCACACGCGAAACCGACAGACCGGTGTTCACGGCAGGGCGGATACCCTGGTAGAACAGTTCGGTTTCAAGGAAGATCTGACCGTCGGTGATCGAAATCACGTTGGTCGGAATAAAGGCCGACACGTCGCCACCCTGGGTTTCGATGACCGGCAGAGCCGTCAGCGAACCGGCGCCATTGTCTTCGTTCAGCTTGGCCGAACGTTCCAGCAGGCGGGAGTGGAGATAGAAAACGTCACCAGGATACGCTTCGCGGCCGGGCGGGCGACGCAGCAGCAGCGACATCTGGCGATAGGATACGGCCTGTTTGGACAAGTCATCATAGATGATCAGGGCATGGCGGCCGTTGTCGCGGAAGTGTTCGGCCATCGCGGTGGCGGAATACGGCGCGAGGAACTGCATCGGAGCAGGCTCGGACGCGGTTGCGGCCACGACGGTGGTGTATTCTATGGCACCGGATTCTTCGAGCTTCTTCACCAGCTGCGCAACGGTCGAACGCTTTTGACCGATCGCAACGTAGATGCAGTACAGCTTCTTGCTTTCGTCGTCGCCGGCGGCGTCGTTGTAGGATTTCTGGTTCAGGATGGTGTCCAGGGCCACGGCGGTTTTGCCGGTCTGGCGGTCACCAATGATCAGTTCGCGCTGGCCGCGGCCAATCGGGATCATCGCGTCAACCGATTTCAGGCCGGTTGCCATCGGTTCGTGAACCGATTTACGCGGAATGATACCCGGCGCCTTGACGTCGGCAACGCCGCGCTTGGTCGTGTTGATCGGACCCTTGCCGTCAACCGGGTTGCCCAGACCGTCAACGACGCGGCCCAGCAGTTCGTCCCCGATCGGAACGTCCACGATCGATTTGGTCCGCTTGACGGTGTCACCTTCTTTGATGTCACGGTCCGAGCCGAAGATAACAACACCGACGTTGTCGCTTTCCAGGTTCAGGGCCATGCCCATGATGCCACCCGGGAATTCGACCATTTCACCGGCCTGCACGTTGTCGAGGCCGTAAACGCGGGCAATCCCGTCGCCGACACTCAGCACGCGGCCAACTTCGGCCACCTCGGCTTCCTGACCAAAGTTCTTGATCTGGTCCTTCAGGATCGCAGAAATCTCTGCTGCTTGGATACCCATTTATCCGACCTCTTTCATTGCATTCTGGAGTGAGTTGAGCTTGGAACGGATCGACGTATCGATCATTTTCGAGCCCACTTTGACGATAAGACCGCCGATGAGGCTTTCATCAACGGTCGCATTGATTGTCACGCTCTTGCCGACATTTGCGGTCAGCGTCGCGGCCAGCTTTTCGGTCTGCGCCTTGGTCAGCGCCTTGGCACTTACCACTTCGGCGGTGACCTCGTTACGCTCTTCTGCCAGCAATTCGCGCAGGGCGCGCAGCAGGTGGGGCACAACAAAAAGCCGACGCTTTTCGGCCATCAGGCCCAGCGTCTTGCGCATCACGGGCGCGAGATCCATCTTTTCGGCAACGGCCGTGATGGCAGCGCCCTGCTGATCCCGCGAGATCAGGGGCGACTGGATCAGCGTGCGCAGGTCGTCACTTTCGTCCAGCGCAACGGCCAGATCCTTGACGCTGGCCTCAAGACCATCGAGATTCTTGTTCTCTTGTGCGATTTCAAAAATCGCTGTGGCATAACGTTCCGCTATACCGGCGGAAATCGAAGCTGGTTCGGACACGTCCACCCTTCCGATAATTGGCCCCGGTTTGCCGCGGTTTTCACGATCTCCGGGGGCGTGAAGCGGCCCCACCGAATGGCAGGGCATCGAAATCAGCGTGGATGTAACAGAGCGGTCCTATCCCCGCAATACAGTATATGGTTGGTGGCTCTAGGCATTAGTTTATAAATTACAATGGGTTGCAGTAAGTGCGACCGTTTGCGCCTTTGTTTCCGCCGAAAAAAAGCAGAAATTTTGCATGTTCGCCCGAATCCCGCTGCGATTTTGGGCGCAATTTTGTATGTTTTCACGCAGATCGGCGGTTTCGTTTTGTGCGGGCACGCTTTTTTCCACGTCCGGCCCCCCTGCCCCTATCAGACCGGAGAGGTCTCGGGTTTCGGCGCCAGTCCCCGCAACCGGTTGCGCGCCGTTTCCCGGACCACCGTTCCGCTGGGCGGCACCACCCGTTTGCTGGCCTCGACGATCACCGCCCCGCCCGCCATCATCGCGGGCATGCGCGCACCGATCCGTTCGAACAAGGGTGCGGATTTGAGCCAGAAGCGCCGTTCGCTGGGAAGCTGGTAGAGCGCGGCGCTGTGGCGTTCGGGCAGGAACTGATGTTTCCTGAGCAGATTTTCCAACTGGCCCAGGGTATAAGGATGCCCAAAGCCAAAGGGCGTGCGATCACTTCGGGCCCACAGACCGGCCCGGTTTGGGGTGATGAACACCGCCTTTCCACCCGGCCCCAGCACGCGCCAGCATTCTTCCAGCAGACGGGTGGGCCGTTCCGATGTTTCCAGCCCGTGCATCACGATCAGCTTGTCGACATGCCCGGTTTCCAGCGGCCAGAGCGTTTCTTCGGACAGGACCGAAACATTGGGCATCCCCGCGGGCCAGGGCATCACCCCCTGCGGCGCCGGCATCAGCGCAATCACGCGGCGCGCGTCGGCCAGGTAGGGGCGCAAAAGCGGCACGGCAAAGCCGAATCCCACGACGGTCTGTCCCTTCGCCTCGGGCCAGAAATCCAGCAACCGTGCTCGCACGGACGCTTGCGCCGCACGCCCCAGGGTGCTGCGATAATAGAAATTGCGGAGATCCTGCACATCAAGATGCATTGCGGGCGCCTGTATGATCGGCCAAGCTGGGGCCTGTGAGATCCAGTTTACCAACGAAAGGGCGAAAGACCATGCCTCTTGAGATCGTGACCATCCCGTGTCTGAGCGACAACTATGCCTTTCTGGCCCATGACGCGGACAGCGGAGAAACCGCGCTGATCGATGTGCCCGAGGCCGGACCGATCCTGGCCGCCCTGGCCGAACGGGGCTGGACCCTGAGCCATGTGTTGCTGACGCATCACCACTGGGACCACGTTGACGGGCTGGGCGAGGTTCTGGCCAAGTACAAAACCGCAAAGGTCATCGGCGCAAAGGCAGACGAGGGGCGATTGCCGCCGCTGGACATCGCCGTGCGTGAAGGCGACACCGTGCAGATCGGCGGGTCCGTCGGGCACGTGATCGATGTGTCCGGGCACACGGTGGGCCATATCGCCTATCATTTCCCCGACAGCGCCGCCGTTTTCACCGCCGACAGCCTGATGGCGCTGGGATGTGGGCGGCTTTTCGAAGGAACGGCAGAACAGATGTGGGCCTCGCTCAGCAAGCTGGCAGCGCTGCCCGCGGATACGATTGTTTACTCGGGGCACGAATATACACAATCCAATGGCGCCTTTGCATTGACCATTGAACCGGAAAACCCCACTCTTATATCCCGAGTCCAAGACATCGCCGCCGCGCGGGAGCAGAACAATCCAACTGTTCCTTCGGCTTTGTCGCTGGAATTGGCGACGAACCCTTTCTTGCGCGCCGGCGAAGCATCCGTACAGCGCAACATCGGGATGGAAGGGGCCGAACCTGCGGCAGTGTTTGCCGAAATTCGCGCCCGGAAAGACCGCTTCTGATGCTGCAAATCAACGCGCTGTTGTCAGAACGACGTTAAATGTGACGTCAAAGTGAAAGAAAAAACTTGAAGCTGGGGCATGATCAACCAAACTCTAATACTATGAAGACATGGTTGGGCTGACAGAGCAGGCGCCCTTTGCTCTCACCCCGACCCAGACAAAGAGGAGCACGCACGTGCCTTCATTCTCGAGCACCCTGGAACAGGCAATTCATGCGGCTCTCGCCCTTGCGAACGACCGCCGCCACGAATTTGCAACATTGGAACACTTGCTGCTGGCCCTGCTGGACGAGCCGGACGCGACACGGGTCATGAAGGCCTGCAGTGTCGATCTGGACGAACTGCGCGCCACGCTGGTGGAATTCATCGACGAGGATCTGTCGAACCTCGTGACCGACATCGAAGGGTCCGAGGCCGTTCCGACGGCCGCCTTCCAGCGCGTGATCCAGCGCGCCGCGATCCATGTGCAATCGTCCGGCCGCACCGAAGTGACCGGCGCGAACGTTCTGGTTGCCATCTTTGCCGAACGCGAGAGCAACGCCGCGTTTTTCCTCCAGGATCAGGACATGACCCGGTATGACGCGGTGAATTTCATCGCCCATGGTGTGGCCAAGGACCCCGCCTATGGCGAAGCGCGCCCCGTGACCGGATCGTCCGAACCCGAGGAAGAGCCGCAGGGCGTCACCGAAGGTGAGCAAAAGGAAAGCGCGCTTGCGAAATACTGTGTCGATCTGAACGCGAAGTCGCGTGAGGGCGACATCGATCCACTGATCGGGCGCGACGCCGAGGTGGAACGCTGCATTCAGGTGCTGTGCCGCCGGCGCAAGAACAACCCGCTTCTGGTGGGGGACCCAGGCGTTGGCAAAACGGCCATTGCCGAAGGTCTGGCGCGCAAGATCGTTGCAGGCGAAACCCCCGAGGTTCTGGCCAACACGACCATCTATTCGCTCGACATGGGCGCATTGCTGGCCGGTACCCGGTATCGCGGAGATTTCGAAGAACGGCTCAAGGCCGTGGTGACCGAGCTTGAGGATCACCCGGACGCGGTTCTTTTCATCGACGAAATCCACACGGTGATTGGCGCGGGCGCCACATCGGGCGGGGCGATGGATGCCTCAAATCTGCTGAAACCTGCGTTGCAGGGCGGCAAGCTGCGCACCATGGGATCGACCACCTACAAGGAGTTCCGCCAGCATTTCGAAAAGGATCGCGCGCTGAGCCGCCGGTTCCAGAAGATCGACGTGAACGAACCGTCGGTCGAGGATGCGATCAAGATCCTGCGGGGGCTGAAACCGTATTTCGAAGAACATCACGGGGTGAAATACACCGCCGATGCGATCAAGACGGCCGTGGAACTGGCGGCGCGTTACATCAATGACCGCAAACTGCCCGACAGTGCGATCGACGTGATCGACGAGGCGGGCGCGGCCCAGCATCTGGTGGTCGCCGCAAAACGGCGCAAGACCATCGGCACCAAAGAGGTCGAGGCCGTGGTGGCCAAGATCGCGCGCATCCCGCCCAAGAACGTCAGCAAGGACGATGCCGAGGTTCTCAAGGATCTCGAAGTGTCGCTCAAGCGCGTGGTGTTTGGTCAGGACAAGGCCATCGAGGCCCTGTCCAGCGCGATCAAATTGGCCCGTGCGGGCCTGCGCGAACCGGAAAAACCCATCGGCAACTATCTGTTTGCCGGGCCGACCGGTGTGGGCAAGACCGAGGTTGCAAAACAACTGGCCGATACGCTGGGTGTGGAACTGCTGCGGTTCGACATGTCCGAGTACATGGAGAAACACGCCGTATCCCGCCTGATCGGCGCGCCTCCGGGCTATGTCGGCTTTGATCAGGGCGGCATGCTGACCGATGGTGTGGATCAGCACCCCCATTGCGTGTTGCTGCTGGACGAGATCGAAAAGGCGCACCCGGATGTCTACAACATCCTTTTGCAGGTGATGGACCATGGTGAACTGACGGACCACAACGGGCGCACGGTAAGCTTCCGGAATGTGGTGCTGATCATGACATCCAACGCCGGTGCCGCGGAACAGGCGCAGGCCGCCATCGGCTTTGGCCGGGATCGCCGCGAGGGCGAGGACACGGCCGCAATCGAGCGGACATTCACGCCGGAATTCCGCAACCGTCTGGATGCGGTCATTTCCTTCGCGCCTCTGCCCAAAGAGGTCATCCTGCAGGTGGTCGAAAAGTTCGTTCTGCAGCTTGAGGCCCAGTTGATGGACCGCAACGTGACCATTGAACTGACCAAGCCGGCGGCTGAATGGCTGGCCGACAAGGGATATGACGACAAGATGGGTGCCCGTCCGCTGGGCCGGGTCATCCAGGAGCATATCAAGAAACCGCTGGCCGAAGAGCTGCTGTTTGGCAAGCTAGCCAAGGGCGGCGTGGTCAAGGTTGGCGTCAAGAAGGGCGAGCTGGACCTGCAGATCGAAGGGCCGGAAAACCCGCGCCTTTCGGGCAACAAGCCGCCCCTTCTGACCGCGGACTGATGCGCGGTGCGGTTGCGGCCGCACTCATAACGCTCGCCACACCCTGTGTGGCGGGCGATTTTCGTTTGAGTCAGCCGATTGACTGCGTTCTGGGCGAGACCTGCCATATTCAGCAGTTTGTCGATCGCGATATCGGGCCCGGTGCCCGCGACTATTTCTGTGGCGGGCTGAGTTATGATGGCCATCAGGGTACCGATTTCGGCCTTTCCACACTTGCGGACATGCGCCGGGGGGTGGATGTTCTGGCCGCCGCGCCCGGGGTTGTGGAGAACCTGCGCGACGGGATGGAGGACATGGCTTTCACTGCGGACACCCGCGCCCGGGTGGCCGGGCGCGAATGCGGCAACGGGGTGGTGATACGCCACGACGGCGGCTACGTGACCCAGTACTGCCATATGAAAAAAGGCTCCCTCAGCGTGAAACAGGGCGACAGGGTCGCGCGCGGCGCGGTTCTGGGTCAGGTCGGTCTGAGCGGGCTGACACAGTTTCCCCATCTGCATCTGTCGGTGCGCCTGAATGACACGCTGGTTGATCCGTTCGACACGGATGACGCGGAAACCTGCGGACCGCCGGGGCGCGATCTGTGGCAGGAAACGCCGCTTTACCAGTCCAGCGCGATCCTGGACATCGGGTTTACCAACGGCATACCGGGATACGATGATATCCAAGACGGCACCGCCGCCCAGGTCAGCCTGCTGCCCGATGCCGGCGGTCTGGTGCTGTTCGGCTATGCCTTTGGCGGTCAGGCCGGCGATGTGGTCAGATTGACCATTGCCGGCCCCAAAGGCGCGATGCTGGACCAATCGCTCACGCTGGAAAAGGATCAGGCCAGGTATTTCCGCGCCGCAGGCAAGAAATTGAAAACCGACCGCTGGCCTGCGGGTAACTATCTGGGCACGGTCAGCCTGATCCGCGCAGGCAAGGAGCTGGACCGGCGTCAGGTGTCCATGACACTGGACTAGGCGCTATTTCTCGGTGAATTTCAGTTCGATCCGGCGGTTCTGGGCGCGCGCCTCGGGCGTGTCGGCGGGGTTCACAGGCTGGTATTCGCCAAACCCGTTGGCGGCCAGACGATCCGGCGGGATGCCAAGCGCGTTGACCATATATTTCACCACCGAAAGCGCCCTGCCCTGGCTGAGTTCCCAGTTGTCGGCGTATTTTGCCCCGGCGATCAGGGGGGTGTCGTCGGTATGGCCATCAACGCGGATCACCCAGTCGATTTCGGGGGGAATATCATTGGCGATGCCCCTGAGAATATTCGCGACCTTGGCCACCTCGCGCCGGCCATCCTCGGACAGTTCGGCGCCACCGGGCGGGAAAAGAACTTCGGAGGAGAACACGAACCGGTCCCCTTCGATCCGCACACCTTCCTGACGGCCCAGAACGTCGCGCAACCTGCCGAAAAATTCCGAGCGATAGCGCTCCAGATCCTTGGTCTGGGTTTTCAGCGCCTCGGTCTCGGCGGCCAGTGCCTTGGCCTCTTTCTCAAGCCGCTTGCGCTCGGCCTCTTCCAGCAGGCGCCGCTTGCGTTCTTCCGAGGCCGCGCGGGCAAGGGCCGTGTTCAGGTCCGAGCCGAGGTTCTGAATCTGCACCTTGGCGGCCGCATCGCGTTCTTCGTAATCGTCCAGCAGTGCCTGAAGCTGGCCCAGTTGGCCGCGCAGGGCGGCGACCTGCTGGTTCAGCAATTCGGTTTCGCGCTGCGCCGCCTGCGATTTTTCGCTTTGCTCGGACAGGGTGGTGCGCGCCTGCGCCAGAAGGGCGGCGCGCTGTTCGGCAAGGCTCAGCTGGTCGGCGGCGGTGGCTTCAGCCTGTTCGCGTGCGGCAAGCGCAGCCAACAGGCGGGCGCGCAATTCTTCCTCATCGGTGGCGGCGGCCTGTGCCTGTTCCAGTGATTGCAGCGCGGTAAGCAGTTTTTCCTCGACCGTCGCGCGGTCCTGTTCGGACAGTTGCGTGGCGGCGCGGGCCGCGGTCAGTTCGGATTCCAGCCGCGTGCGGGTCTGGGCGGCCTCGTCCAGTTGGGCGCGCAGGGCGGCGGTTGTTTCGTCCCGCGCGGTTTGGGTGTTGGACAATTCAGCCTCAAGCGCCGCGATCATTTGGTCGTTCTGGGCCTGCGTTGCTTCCATCTGGTTCAGCACGCGGGTCAGCCGCTGCGCCAGTTCATCGCGTTCCTGCACCTGCGCCTGAGCGGTTTCCGCCGCGCCCAGAGCAGCCAGAAGTTTCGCATCAAGATCCTTGCGCGCGGCTTCGGCGGCGGCCAGAAGGGTCAGGGTATCTTCGGCCTCTTGCCGTTGCTTTTCCAGGGCCAGCGTCATCGCGGTCAGTTCCGTGTCCGCCTCCTCAAGCCGTTTGCGCAGGGCCTCGGCGGCCGCGGATTCAGCCAGGCGATTGGCCTCTTCCTCGCTGAGTTGGGTTTCCAGGGTTGCGACACGGCCCGAAAGGTCCTCGGCCCGGGCCTGCGTGACGGCCTGTTCGCTGCGCAGATCGGCGATCAGTGCCTCAAGCGCCTTGCGCTTGGCGGCGGCAAGGCGCGCAGCTTCGGTCTGTTCGTCGATTTCCGACCGGCTCTGGGCCAGCGCGGCATTCAGAGCCTCCTGTCCGCTGAGCAGTTCGGTCTGTTCCTCCTGCAAGGCGCTGCGCTCCTGCTGGAGCGTGCGAATATCGGCAAAGGCGCGGTCGCGGGTGGCGATCAGGGCGGCGACCTGTGCCTCGAAATCGGTAATCTGGATGCGGGCCTGATCAAGTACCGCATCCTGTGCGGCTCGCTCGGCCGTCAGCGAGGAAATCAGGGCGGCACGGTTGGCCAGTTCAGACTGAGCCGATTCCAGATCGTTCCGGGTTTCGCCGAGCGTGGTGTTGAGCGCCCCCATGCGCGCCTCAAGCTGATTGGCGCGGCGTTCTTCAAGGCCCAATGCCTGCGCAAGGGCGGCGATTTCGCCTGAAAGCAGGTCCAGTTCACTTTCCTGGCCGGAAATGGTTTCGCGCAGCACGAACTGGACAACCATGAAAATGGTCAGCACGAACATCAGGACCAGCAACAGGCCGGTCATCGCATCCACGAAGCCGGGCCAGATCGAGGCCTGAAACCGTTGTCCCGTGCGGCGTGAAAGGGCCATGCCCTACCCCTCTCCGCCCGCAGCCCGGTTTCGGCCGCGCGGGCGTGACAGGGCCTTGGCCAACAGGTCGATATCCTTGCGCAACTCGGTCAGGCTTTCCTGTCGGCCGGCGGATATTTCTTCCAGGATACGCAACATCTGCACGTCGATCGAGCGCAGGCGCATGCGGCTTTCGGCATCGATGCCTTCGCCCGATCCCTGCGCGCGCAGAACCTCGATCAACGTTTCCTGCCCATCGGCCACGCGATCCAGCGCGGTGGCCGTGGTGTCACCCCGATCCAGCCGCGCGTTCATCTGGCCAATCACATCGACAAGATCGCCCAATTTCCGATCCACCGCAGAGCGGCTGACATCGGATTGGGTGAACATCTGTTGCAGGGTTTCCATCTGTTCGGCCATGTGGTCCAGAACTCCGGACACGGCGCCAGACCCCTCGCCGCCCTCGTCACCCGACGAAAACCCGACACGGGTGATCGAGGACAACCATTCCTCAAGTTCGCGGTAGAACCGGTTCTGACCGTGCCCGGCGAACAGTTCCAGCAGCCCCACGACCAGCGATCCGGCCAGCCCCAAAAGGGACGAGGCAAAGGCAACGCCCATGCCGCCCAACTGTGCCTCAAGCCCGGTCATCAGGCGGTTGAAGACAGCAATACCTTCTTCGCCCTCTTGCGGGGCAAGGCTGCGGATGGTGTCGACCACCGCAGGAACGGTCGTGGCAAGACCATAGAACGTCCCCAAAAGGCCGAGGAAAATCAGCAGGTTGACGATATAGCGCGTGATTTCGCGCGCTTCGTCGATGCGGGTTGCCACGGAATCGAGGATTGAGCGCGTCGAAGAGGACGACAATTGCATCCGCGCCCCGCGCGAGCGCAGAAGCGAGGCCAAGGGCGCAAGAAGCTGGGGCGGTTTCTTGGCGGTTTCGGTGTCGCCGCTGGCAAAGCCCTCGATCCAGCGCACCGACCCGGTCAACTGGAACACCTGCCAGAAACAGGCCAGAACCCCGATGAAAAAAACAAAACCGATGAACCCGTTCAGATAGGGGTTCGCCTGAAACACCGGCAAAACGCTGGGCAGGGCCAGAAAACCGCCCATCCCGGACAGTCCAAGCACGGTGATCATCATGATGATCTGGCGGAAGGGTTGTGAAAACTGCGGTCGTGTTTGTTGGTCTGGCTGCGCCATGCGCTCAGCATCCTGACGGGTTATCTGCTCTGTAAAAAGCCTATAGAAAAACCACAGCCAGCGCCAAGGCTTTATGCCATCAGGGCGCGCACACGGTTGGCCAGCCAATCCAGATCGGGATCGGGCACGCCCATTTCGGCCAGATGATCGGTTGTATTGAACAGGTATTCGGCGTTCGGACCGCGCCCGCCCACCGCACGGGCAATGATCTGGGCCTGCTCCTCAAGCGGGAGACCGCCGCAATATTGCACGTGGTCTGCATCGATCACATAGGTGACGGCCGTGACCCGCTGGCCATCCTCAAGTGTGATATCCAGCATCCTTTCCAGATAGGCCGACGAGATAAGCTCACGTTCGCGCAAATAGTCGAGCGTCCGATCTTCCTGCCCGGGTGCCACGGCCAGCGCCAGTCCGCGGCAAGAGGCCTGCGAAACCTCGTCCAGGGCAAGGACCAGGCCGGGGTCGGTTTCGGTTCCGCGATGGTGGATTGACCGCATGCAGAACGACCGCGCGTAGCCATCCAGCGTACCCGCCACGCTGTGGGCCACGTCAAACCCGGGGTTCCACAAAAGGGAGCCATAGCCGAAAACCCACATGGTCATGGCGTTAACGGCAATACGGGCCGCCGCGATGGCGGGCCACGTCCAGGTGAAAATGATCCTGATGATAGCGGTCGGATCTTGGCCCAAGCACAGTGCCGAACGGGCCGCAGGCCGCCTTGTGCAGGCGCTGAAGGGGTGTCTTCCCATGCCAGCTGGATAAAACGGTCATGACCTTGCCGCTTTTCAGTTTGAATCCGGAGATATCGATCGCGTTGCCCTTGCCGTGTTCCGAAATCTTGCCGCCGGGCTGATTGTTGCGGGTGCGGCAGGCATAATGCGCCGCCACGTTCAGCTGAACCACCGGATCGCGTTTGGCAAAGGCCGGTTTGACGCTGGATTCCACCCATTTCTTGAGCGATTTCGCGGTGGTGCAATTGACCAGCGCCTGCTGGCTGAGCGCAACCCCGGCAACCGAGCGAACGCGCACCGCGTCCTTGATTCCGCAGGCCTTGATCCGGCCCGGCACGTAGCCGACGACCTCGCCCTGGATATCGACGTCACCGCACACGGCCCCCTTGCGGCGAGCCCGGCGTTTGGCCATCGCCTTTTTCACGATGCCGTCCGGGCGCAACCACGGGCGCGATGAGGTTTCGACACTGACAAAGGGCAGGGTTTCAGGACGGGCCGCGGCCATCAGCGACTGTTGCGAGGGCGGGCGCACCTGAGGGCGCAGGCGGTATTGGGCGATCGATTGGGCAAGGGCGGCGGTTTCGGCGGGCGTCGGGACAGAACTGACCATGGCGCGCGGTTGCGGGCGCAGCGATGTTTCCGGCGCTTCGGCTGTTGCCGGACCCGACAGGCCAAGCATTGCGATCAGAGCAGGCAGCAGAACACGAGCGATCATCTCTCCCCCTTTTTGGAACGGCCGAAATCCGGGACGTCGGTATCTTGTCCGGCCTCGATGATACCACGGCGGATGGCGCGGGTGCGGGTAAAATAGGCGTGCAGATGATCGCCATCGCCGGTCCGGATGGCGCGTTGGAGCGCGAACAGTTCCTCGGTAAAGCGGCCGAGGATTTCCAGTGTCGCATCCTTGTTGTTCAGGAACACGTCGCGCCACATGGTGGGATCGCTGGCCGCGATCCGGGTAAAGTCGCGGAAACCGGCGGCCGAGTATTTGATAACTTCGCTGTCGGTCACGCGGCGCAGGTCGTCGGCCACGCCCACCATCGTATAGGCGATCAGGTGGGGCGCGTGGCTGGTCACAGCCAGCACCAGATCATGGTGATCGGCGTCCATCGTATCGACATTTGCGCCCATGCCCTCCCACAGGTGGCGCAGCTGTTCGACCGGGGCATCGGGCGTGCCCTCGACCGGAACCAGAAGGCACCATCGGTTATCGAACAATTCGGCAAAGCCGCTTTCGGGACCGGAATGTTCCGTGCCAGCGAGCGGGTGGCCCGGAATAAAATGCACGGTGCCGGGCAGATGTGGCGCGACCGCTTCGATCACGGCGCGTTTGACCGATCCGACGTCAGACACGGTTGCACCCGGTTTCAGCGCCGGGGCGATCTGCTCGGCAACGGCGCCCATGGCGCCCACGGGCACGCAGAGCACGACAAGGTCGGCATCTTTCACCGCCTCGGCGACGCTGTCGCAAACCCGATCGCACAGGCCGATGCGGCGCGCCGTCTCGCGGGTTTGCGCGGACCGGGCATATCCGGTGACCTCGCCCGCAAGACCGGCGCGTTTGATCGCCCAGAACATCGACGAGGCAATCAGGCCCAGCCCGATCAGGGCGACGCGGTCATAGATCACTTTGCTCATACCGCGCCCTTCTTGAACGCGGCGACGGCGGCGGCGACCTGACGGCAGGCGATTTCGTCGCCCACCGTGATGCGCAGAGCGTTGGGCAGGTTGTACCCCGCCACCCGGCGCACGATGAGCCCCTTGGATTGCAGGTAGGTATCGCAGGCCTCCGCCTCGGCCTGATCGGCAAAGCGGGCCAGAATGAAATTGGCGCAAGACGTGTCCGAGGCTACGCCCGCTTCGGCCAGCGCCTCGGCCAGCCAGGCGCGCCAGCGGGTGTTATCGGCGCGGCATTTTTCGGTGTACTCGGTATCCTGAATGGCGGCTTCGGCGGCGGCAAGCGCCGTGCTGGACAGGTTGAAGGGGCCGCGCACGCGGTTCAGCACATCGATGATGTCCTGCGGGCCATAGCCCCAGCCGATGCGCATGCCGCCCAATCCGTAAAGCTTGGAAAAGGTGCGGGTCATGACCACGTTGTTGCGCGCATTGATGAGGGCGGCGCCCGCATCAAACCCTTCGACATATTCGGCATAGGCCCCGTCCAGCACCAACAGCGCCTGTGGCGGGATGCCATCGGCCAGACGGGCAACCTCGGCCTCGCCGATCATGGTGCCAGTGGGGTTGTTGGGGTTGGCGATGAACACCAGCTTTGTGCGCTCGGTGCATCCGGCCAGAATGGCATCGACATCGGTCACGCGGTCGCGTTCGGGCACCTCGACCGGGGTGGCCCCGGCGGCCAGCGCGCTGATCCGGTACATTGCGAACCCGTGTTCGGTGTGCACGACCTCGTCCCCCGGACCGGCATAGCACTGGCATAGGAAGGCGATGATTTCATCGCTGCCCGCGCCGCAAATGATGCGGTCAGGGTCCAGCCCCGTTGCCGCCCCGATGGCGGCACGCAGGCTGGCGTGATCGGTCGAGGGATAGCGGTGCATCTGCGCCAGCGTGACCTTGGCCGCCTCGATCGCCTTGGGGCTGGGGCCAAAGGGGTTTTCGTTGGACGACAGTTTGATCGCATTGGTCACGCCCTGCACATGCGCCGCCCCGCCCTGATAGAGCGAGATGTCCATGATCCCCGGCTGTGGCTTGATCGAACTCATCTGATCCCCCCTGTTAGCGAGGGTTTTCTAAGCGTGCACGCGCATCAAGACCAGTGCAAAACGACGCCCGACACGGGCCGGTCACAGGTAACGGGCGATATAATCGTCGGAATAATCGATCTCGATCTCGATCCAGATCGGCAGATGGTCGGACATTTCATAGGTTGTCCACGTCCGATAACTGCTGGCCCAGTTCTTGTAGGGGTCCTTTCCGGCCATGGCGCGCTGCTTGATGTTGACCGGCTCGTAATGCGCCAACTGTTCAGAATCCGGGATGCGTCGGGTCGGGCTGGTGGCCTCACCCTCGGACTGGGGCGGAAAGGCATCGTCCGGATAGGGCCCGAATACGGCGCGGCGCCAGTCGAAACAGCCGTGCCGGATCAACCGCGTCTTCAGCTCGGCCTTGCCTTTCACGGTAAAGGCGATCTGGTCATAATATTTGTCGCCGCCCAGATTGGTAGGCGGGAAACTGGGCACGCACATCTTGCTGTCCTTCAGCGCCTTCATGATTGCGCCGTCGGGTTCGTCGATGTTCATGTCGCCCAGAAAGACATAGACCTGATCCTCGTCCTGAGCGCGTTTGACGAGGGTTTTGGTGATGGCGCGGATTTCGCCAACGCGCAGTTCCTTTTCCTGCACCGTGGTGCCGCCGAAAATGATATGCGTGGAACAAAGCGCAAAGCGGAACCAGCCCGCCTGAAACGCCGCGAAAAACGGTGAGCGCGCGATTTGTTCGCCATTGATCAGATCCTCCCGCGGGAGGACGATTTCGCCGATCAAGTGGCGAAAGATGACCTTGTCGGTGTTATAGACAAAGGCCATGCGCTCACTGTTGCCGCCCTTGTGGCTGGACACGTCCGAAACGAAATATTCCCAGTGCGGCCCCAGCAGTTTGACCAGCCGTTCCAGCGGTTTCAGGCTGCTTTTGACCTCCTGAATGGCGCAGATGTCGAACTTGTCCACGATCTCGGCGATGTAGTGGTAGCTTTCGTCCAGCCGCAGCATCCCGTCGTCAAAGGCCCGGATATTCCAGGATCCGACGATCAGCGAATTGGGTTGCCGTTCGGACACGATATGCGTGTTCAAATCCCGCCGCAGCGTCAAAAGACGGCTGGCGATCCATTTCTGTTTGTCCGGGTAATCGGGATCGTCGGCATAGGATTTGAGGCCATGATAAAATGCCACTTTGAAATCTCCGGCAAAATTTCGACGGTTTTACCCCAACATGATGAATTGCCAAAACAAAAAGGGCGCCCCGATTGGGACGCCCTGTCATCAGCGCATGATCGCGCCTAGCTGGCCAGCACGTTGCGGAACTGCCAGGGGTCGCTTTCGTCGATGTCTTCGGGGAACAACTCCCACCGGTCCTGAAGCGGGGTCCAGTCGGTGTAATGCGCCTCGACCGGGCCAAGGTACGGGCGCTGAACCTCAAGACAGCGGGCGTGGTCCATTTCGTCGGTTTCCACGATCCCAGCCGCCGGGTTTTCCAGCGCCCAGACCATCCCGGCCAGAACGGCCGAGGTGACCTGAAGCCCGGTGGCGTTCTGATGCGGGGCCAGGGTGCGGGCCTCGTCGTTTGACAGGCGCGAGCCGTACCAGAGCGCGTTCTTTTCGTGCCCATAGAGCAGCACGCCCAGTTCATCGATGCCTTCGACGATTTCATCGGCATTCAGGATGTGATGCACCTGCTGCTGGCGACCCGACCCGAACATTTCATGCAGGCTGAGCACCGCATCGTCGCAGGGGTGATAGGCATAGTGGCAAGTCGGCCGGTAGTCGGGCGCACCAGGGTCACCGACAGTATAGTAATCCGAGATCGAAATCGCCTCGTTATGGGTTACGAGGAAGCCGAACTGCGGGCCCGGTGTGGGGCACCAGGTATGCACGCGGGTGATGGCGCCGGGGCGTTCCATCCAGATGCCGGCCTGACAGCCCACATCATAGCTGTGGGCGTTTTCGGGCATCCATTTTTCATGGGTGCCCCAACCCAGTTCGGCGGGCTGGAACCCTTCGGCAATGAACCCTTCGACCGACCATGTGTTCACGAACACGTCGCGCGGGCGCGGGGTGCGGCGGGCCTGGGTGTCACGCTCGGCAATATGCACGCCCTTGACGCCCAAGTCCTGCATCAACGCGCCCCATCCGGCCCGGTCGGCGGGCGCAGGTGTGTCGCGTCCCGTGTCCCGCGCAAGGGTCAAAAGCGCCTCTTTCACGAACCAGCTGACCATGCCGGGGTTGGCCCCGCAGCAGGACACCGCCGTGGTGCCGCCCGGGTTGGCCGCCTTTTCGTCGCGCACCTTCTGGCGCAGGGCGTAATTGGTGCGCTCCGCGTTTTCGGTGGTTTCGAAATAAAACCCCTCCCAGGGTTCGACCACGGTATCGATATAGAGAACGCCCAGCTCCCGGCAGAACCGCATGAGATCGAGCGAGGATGTATCGACACTGAGGTTCACGCAGAACCCTTGACCCCCGGCAAACAGCTCGCCCAAAATGTCGCGATAGTTGTCGCGCTTGATGGCCACCTGCATGTGACGGATGCCGCGGTCGGCCAGAAGGGCGCGCGCCGCTTCGCTGGGGTCGATGACCACCAGCCTGTCGGCATCAAAATCGAAATGCCGCTCGATAAGGGGCAAGGTGCCCTGCCCGATCGAGCCGTATCCGATGATCACGATGGGTCCGTCGATCCGGCCGTAGTTGGGATATGTCTGTGTCATGGCGCACCATCTGCGGGGTTTGAAACGTAAAGGGGCCGCGTCGGTTCTCTCCGGCGCAGCCCCTTGGGAATGATATGCGGAGAACCTTAGTTCTTGGCGTAGAATTCCACGACCAGGTTCGGTTCCATCATGACCGGATACGGCACATCGCCCAGAGTCGGGGTGCGCACGAAGGTGCATGTCAGTTTCGAGTGGTCAACGTCCATGTAATCGGGAACGTCACGCTCGGGCAGCTGAGTGGCCTCGAGAATGGCGGCCATCTGCTTGGAACGGTCACGCACTTCGATCACGTCACCCTCTTTCACGCGGTAGGAGGGGATGTTGACCTTTTTGCCGTTCACGCGGACGTGGCCGTGGTTCACGAACTGACGCGCGGCGAACACGGTCGGAACGAACTTGGCGCGGTAGACAACCGCGTCCAGGCGACGCTCGAGCAGACCGATCAGGTTTTCACCGGTATCGCCTTTGACACGCTCGGCTTCGCCATAGATGCGGCGGAACTGTTTCTCGGTCAAATCGCCGTAGTAGCCTTTCAGCTTCTGCTTGGCGCGCAGCTGAATGCCGAAATCCGACAGCTTGCCCTTGCGGCGCTGACCGTGCTGACCGGGGCCATATTCACGACGGTTGACGGGGGATTTGGGGCGGCCCCAAATGTTTTCGCCCATACGGCGATCGAGTTTGTACTTGGCAGACGTGCGTTTTGTCACGGCTGATCTCCTTCTTTGGGCGCCGCGTTGCCGCGGCTATGAAGGGCGTTGTCCTTTGGATTGCTCCTGACAGGCATCCCCTTGCGGGGGCCACCAACACCAATGAAGCCGCGCTTATAGCCGCCCGCGTGCGGGAGTCAATGGAGAATGATGCACCCGCCACTGGGACAAGACGGCGGGCCTTCCAGCGGATCAGCCAAAGACCAGCGGCCCCAGCAGCGAGCTCACCCCGACAGCAATCAGTATCCCGATTACATCCAGCGGCGCACCGGCCCTGAGCATATCCCCGCGGGTCACGGCCGGGTTGGTAAAGACAATGGCATTGGGAGGCGTCGCAACCGGAAGCATGAACCCGATCGACGCGGCCAGTGCCACCGGCAGCATGAACGCGACCGGATCAAGGTTCAACGAGATCGCCGTGGCCCCCGCAATGGGCAGGAAAATGGCCGCCATCGCCGTGTTGCTGGCCAGTTCACCGACAAAGACCATGAGGCTGGCGATGATGAGGACGAACATCAATCCCGGCAGATAGGCGAACCCTTCGAGCCTGCCCGCGATCCATGCTGCAAGCTCGCTCTGTTCCAATATGCCCGCAAGGGCCAGCCCGCCGCCGAACAGGATCAACACGTCCCACCGCAAAGTCCCGGCCGTGTCCCAGTCAAGCAATCGTTGGCCGTCCCCGGACGGAACCAGGAACAGGGCCAGCGCCGCAAGCATGGCAATCCCTGCGTCGCTGAGCAGGATGGTCGGAAAGACCCATTCTATCGCGGGCCGGAAAATCCATGCCAAGGCCGTCAGCCCGGCAATCAGGGCAACGCGGCGTTCGGCTGTGCTGGCAGGGCGCGCGCGTTCGACACCGATTGTCGCCAGATCATGGTTGTCCAGTCCGGGGGTGAGCCATACGAGGACAAGCCATGAGATGATCAGCAGGACCACCGCCACGGGAATGCCGACTGCGGCCCATTGTGCGAACCCGACCTCGACCCCGTAGGTCGAACTGACATAGGCGGCAAAAATCGCGTTCGGGGGCGTGCCTATCAGGGAACCCATCCCGCCAATTGTGGCTGCAAAGGCAACCCCCAGCATCAATGCGGTGCCAAAGCCGGGGCACTCATCCTGTGCCCTGGCAATTGCCGCGGCGATTGGCGCGACCACCATCGCCGAAGCGGTGTTGCTGATCCAGAGACTGAGAAAGGCCGTCGTCAGCATGATGGATGCCAGAACGCGGGGCGGGCTTTTGCCGGCGACCCCAAGAAGTGTGATGGCCAAACGGCGGTGCAGCCCTGATTTTTCGATGGCCTTGGCCAACAGGAAACCGCCGAGAAACAGGATGACAAGAGGTTGGCTGTAATAACGCGAAACCTCGCCAAGGTCGGCAATGTTCAAAATGGGGGCCACCGCCAGCGGCAAAAGCGCGGTGGTGGCAAGCGGCACAGGCTCGGTCAGCCACCAAAGCGCCATGGCAAGGGCAAGGCCCGAGGCCAGCCATGCGCCGTCGGGCATACCGTTCGGCGCCGGCAGGACGACGGGCGCGATTATCAGGAACAATCCTGCAATGCTGGTCAGCAGCCTGAATTTCATCCGTGCAGCTTATCAATGACGGGGGCAGAGGAAAGCCAATCCTCGCCCGCAGAAAGAGACACCGGACAAAGGCATTCAAGTCGGGACCCGAGGCAAGGGCGCAGGGACCCGATCTTGTTACGCAGCCTCGTAGCGCAGGATTGCGGACTCGGATGCCGTCAGGTTGCGCCGTGCGTGGGCACCATAGTTGAACGGGTCGCCTTCCAGGTCGGGAA
The DNA here is from genome assembly GCF_054482635.1 of Arenibacterium sp. CAU 1754. Classification (NCBI taxonomy): domain Bacteria; kingdom Pseudomonadati; phylum Pseudomonadota; class Alphaproteobacteria; order Rhodobacterales; family Paracoccaceae; genus Arenibacterium; species Arenibacterium sp. CAU 1754. The sequence continues at coordinate 102,349 of NZ_JBTLRG010000005.1, read as the reverse complement.
ACTGATCAAGCAGGCGCAGACGGTCAAACTCATCAAGCGTGTCCAGATCGGCGTTTGCCGGATGGAAGCTTTCGGTTTCCACACCGTTGGCCCAGATGATCTGATGGCTGGGCAGCAGGAGATGGATATACGTCACTTCGCGGGCCTTGAGATCCACGTTGATGGTCGTGCCGTTGACGAGTTCCCGGGCTGCGACCAGCACCTCGGATGTATTGAAAAGCGCCCGTGCAGCGTGGCCGCGCACCAGCATGCGGTGTTCGGGCGACACGAGAAGCTCCTGATCCGGGCGGTCGATGCCCAGCGCCCCTGCCCCGATGCGAATGGGACGCAGGTGCGGCATGACAAAGAAACGCGCCCCGGACATGCGGCGGCTGCCGGTCCATTGGATTTCTTCCGCGCCATTGTCACGGGTCTGAATCTGGTCGCCCGGGCGCAGATCCTCGACCTTTCTGGGGCCATCCGGCGTGGAAATGAACGTGCCCGGCGTAAAGCAGATGACACCGGACCCAGGCGCCTTGTCCGCGGATTTGGCCGGGGATCCGAGCGAGTGATGTACAACCCATAAATCCGTGTTGCGCGGCGGCATGTCATCCAGAAACATCAGCAAGGGATGCGATCCGGGGCCGACCTCGACCATGGTGACGGTGTAACTTTGCGACCCGTTGGTGACAACAAAACTGCTGTCCATCAGCGGTTCGTCGACTTCGACCTTTTGCAGGTCGTCTGTGTTTTGAACAACCGCTCCGACCAAACGGCGCACTTTGCGTGCGGCGCGTCGGCGGAGGTTTTCCTCTCCGTCTGCCTGATCCAGTCGCAGAATGTCGTTGGGCCCGTCTACCCGCACGGCTTCGCCGTGCCATGACCACGCCGCCCCTACGTTGAGGGCCTCAATCGGCGCGGCTTTCAAGCCGTCCACATCCGTTTGCGACCAGGAGATGACAAACGTGCCACGAAAGCCCGTTTTCATTTGCCTGTATGCCTGCCTTGTCTTTTTTTATTGAAAAAACGTTAACAGAGGTGATTCGCCAAAGAAAGTCTTTTATCCGGCCGCCGAAATAAAACAGTGTCACAAGCGCAACGCAGTCCGGAATGACCCATCATCCGGCGGTCTGTCCAAATCGGAATTTCGCGCCCCTGAACGGTCAACTTGCTGTGGGAACGGTGAATGCCTGCCGGGCGCGCGCGGCCCTGTCGCGGATGACACAGCACTGGGCATGGTCATTGACCAGCCCCATCGCCTGCATAAAGGCAAAAACGGTGGTCGGGCCGACGAATTTCCAGCCGTCCTTTTTCAGCGCCTTGGACAGGGCCACCGACCCGGCCGTGATCGACGCGGTCTGAGGCGGCCCCAGCTGATCGGCGTCCGGTTCATGCGACCAGAAAAACGCCGCCAGCGATCCGTGACGCCCAACCATCTCGCAGGCCCTTTGCGCATTGTTTATGACCGCCTCGATCTTGCCGCGATGGCGCACGATCCCCGCATCCAGAAGCAAGCGGTCCACGTCATGCGGGACAAATTCCGCAATGGCGTTGAAATCGAACCCGGCAAAGGCAGTGCGGAAATTTTCGCGCTTTGCTAGGATGGTGCGCCAGCTCAGCCCGGACTGGAACAACTCAAGGCTCAGCTTTTCGAACAGGCGCCGGTCGTCGTCGACAGGAAAACCCCACTCCCTGTCATGATAATCCAGGAATTCCGGAGCGCCACCGCACCAGCCGCATCGGGGGTGCCCGTCCGGGCCGGTGAATGTTGCGCTCATTCTTGCACCCTTTTCATTCGATTAGACGCTATAGGCCAGGATCTTGCTGATTTCCGTCAGACTGCGCCCGGACTGTTCGCTCCACTGGTTCAGGGCGGTTTGCACCACCGCCATATCACGTTTGGATGTGGGCGGTTTATCAACGATCCCTTCGGCGATCAGGCGGGCGGTCACATCGGGCGAGAACATGAAGCTGTCGCGCCCCATGCTGCGCAGCATGCGCTGACCGGTCAGCCCGCCCAGCCGCGCACCGCGTTTTTTCAGAAATTCCAGCAGGCCAACGTATTCGGTGTTGGGCCATCGCGCGAAAAAGGCGCCGGCGCTGCCATGGTCGCGTGACAGGTCGCAGATGAACCGGGCGTTTTCGATGACCGAATTGATCTTGGCCCCGTTCCGGACAATGCTTTTGTCGCCAAGCAAACGATCAAGATCCTCGTCGTGGTAAAAGGCGACGCGCGCCGGATCGAACCCGTCAAAGGCGGCTTCAAAGCCGGGCCATTTGGTCTCGATCACCTTCCAATTGAACCCGGCCTGAAAAACGCATTTCGCCATGGCCGACAGCCAGCGGTCATCAGGGATCCTTGCCAAATCTTCCGGGCTGAGCGGTTTGCTCAGCAACGCCTCAAGCGCTGCGGCGCCGCCTTTGCGTTCGGCGGCAATTGCATGGATCTGTTCGAGATCACGCATGACGCACCCTCGCGCGCCAAATACGCGGAATCGCCGCTTCAAACGCGTCGTCATGGGTCAATCCGGAACGTCGGGCCATCGCACATCCTCACCCCTGCGCGGAAACTCCCGCAGCCTATCACACAACGGGCCGCAGGACGAACAGGCCTGCTGCAGGGTCAGAGCCTGTCCAGAACGGCCCGTGCGCTGCCGCGATAGGCGTCCTTCTTGTCGTCACCCATACGATCCCACAGGCTGTACATCTGGCCCATCCGGGGATTGTCGCGCAGTTTGGACTGGTTGCGATCCAGAAAGTCCCAGTAAAGTGGGTTGAACGGGCAGGCCCCCTCTCCGGTTTTGCGTTTCACGTCATAGGCGCAGCCGTTGCAGTAATCGGACATTTTGTTGATGTAGTTCCCGCTGGCGGCATAGGGTTTTGACCCCAGCAGACCGCCGTCGGCGAACTGGCTCATCCCGATGGTGTTGGGGGCCTCGACCCATTCATAAGCGTCGGCATAGACCGCCAGATACCATTCATGCACCTGATGGGGATCGACGCCCGCCAGCATCGCGAAATTCCCGGTGACCATCAGGCGCTGGATGTGATGGGCATAAGCCTCGTCCCGGGTCTGGGTGATGGCGGCACGCATGCAGGCCATGTCGGTTTCCCCGGTCCAGTAGAACGCCGGCAAGTCCCGGTCGGCGTCAAAGAAATTCCGGTCTGTATATCCCGGCATTTCGCGCCAGTAGATGCCACGCACATATTCGCGCCAGCCAATGATCTGGCGAATGAACCCTTCGGCGGCGTTCAGGGGAACGTCGCCATCGTGATAGGCCCGCTCGACCGCTCGGCACACCTCGATCGGATCAAGCAACCCAACGTGGATGTATTGCGAAAGGATAGAGTGGAACAGGAACCGTTCATCCGCCAGCATCGCATCCTGAAAGTCGCCGAAGTTCGGCAAGGCTTCGGCCACGAAATGATCCAGCGCGCCCAGCGCGTCCTTGCGCGTGACGGCGAACCAGAACGGGTCAAGGGTGCCGAAGTTGTCGGCGAATTCGGTTTCAACCAAATCCAGCACGCCGGATGTGATGTCATCGGGTGTAAACCTTTTCGGCCGGGGAACCGACAGCCCGTCGTCGGGGGGCTTTCGGTTCTCGGCGTCAAAGTTCCACTTGCCGCCCACCGGGTCGTCGCCCTCCATCAGCAACCCTGTTTTGCGGCGCATGTCCCGATAGAAATATTCCATGCGCAACTGTTTGCGCCCCTCGGCCCAGTCATCGAAATCCTGATGGGAGGCGATGAACCGGTCATCCTCCAAAATGCGGCAGGGCACCGGCCAATCTGTGGAACGGTCCTTGAGATCGCACAGAAGTCGCCATTCGCCCGGTTCGGTCAAGATCACCTCTTTGGGGTCATGGGATTTGATATGTCGCGCGACCTCGCCACCCAGGGACCCGGTGTTGTCCGGATCATCCAGCCGCGTGTATAGAACGCGCCAGCCGTCCTGTTCCAGCTGTTTGGCGAAATGGCGCATGGCCGCAAAGATGAACGCGATCTTTTTCTTGTGATGGGCGACATATGTCGCTTCGTCTGCGACCTCGGCCATAACCACGATATCGCGCTCCGGGTCGGCATCGCCGAGCGACGAAATCCCAGTGGTCAGCTGATCGCCGAGAACAAGTATGAGACTAGGTTTGGTCATTCCGCAGAGCTAGCGCACGGCGCACCGACAGCAAGGGTTCAGGCCGCGCCGACCGGCCGCGCGGGGCGCGTGTGGTGCCACACCAGCAGCGCGGCGCAGGCCGCAATGGCCGGACCGCTCAGCAGCACGGATTTTTGCAGCACCAGGAAGGCCAAGATCAGACGCAGCAGGATTTCACCGCCGGTGATCGGCCGCGCCTCGTACCGGGCCAGAACACTGGCTAGCAGGTACAGCGCGATGGATACCCGCAGGGCAACAAAGGCAAGTCCGGCCAGATCGATGGTGCCGTCATATCCCGGCAGATACCTGCCTGCTCCCGAGTGCGGGTTCAGCTGCGCCGCCTCGATCAGAAGAAGTTCGGGATAAAAGGCAAAGATGAACGGGATCACGAAGATCACCACCCCGGCGCGCACGGCGGCCAGACCGGTACGCATCGGATCAGCCTTGGTGATGGACGAGGCCGCAAACGCGGCCACGGCGACGGGTGGGGTAATCGCCGAGGCGACCGCGAAATAGAACACGAACATGTTGGCGGTGAAATTGGCGATACCAAGGCCGACCAGCATCGGCCCCATCAAAAGCGCGACGTTGATATAGGCGGGAACGGTCGGCATGCCCATGCCAAGAATGATGGCCATGATCATCGTGCCTAGCAGGGCCAGGAACAGGAACGCCGAACTTTCCCCAACCAGCCCGTTGGAGGCGCGCAGCCACGCAAGGATATCAACCGCGATATAATTCGAAAGCCCGGTGAAATTCAGGCAGAAGTCGATGACCGAAACGGCTAGGAACATCAGGTAAAGCCGGCTGACCAGAATGCCCGCATCCGCCAGAGCAGAGATGATTTTCTGCGGCGCCTGACGAATTTCGCGATCCAGAAAAAACAGCACCAGCAAAAGTGCCGCGGCCCACCACCCGGCCGAGCCCGCATCGCCCGCCGAGTTCTGAACCAGTTGGAGAAGCCAAGGCAGGTTTTCTGCCCTGCACCCATGTTCGGACAGGATTTGCGTCACCCCCCACAGCCCGGCCAGCGGGCCACAGCCAATGGCCTCTTTCGGGGTCAGCAAAAGGACAAGGATCAGCAGGATGGGCAGGAATATCATCAGCAGGTGGATCCTGTCCTCGCGGCTCATCCGCATGTCATCGGTGACCTCACCGACCGCTTCGATCCCCTGTTTGCGCGCCTGGAACACAACCGTCAGGAACAGGCAGCCGAAATATGCAACCGCCGGCAGCGTCGCCGCGATGATCACTTCGCGGTAGGGTACCACCGTCATCGCCGACAGGACAAAGGCCGCCACGCCCATCACCGGCGGCATGATCTGGCCACCGGACGAGGCCGCGGCCTCGATCCCGCCGGCGAATGTGCGCGAAAACCCGCGTTTGAGCATCATTGGAATGGTCAGAACACCGGTCGACAACACGTTGACCACGGGCCCGCCCGAGATGGTGCCGAACATGGCCGAAGACACGATGGCCGCATGGGCCGGGCCGCCGCGCATCCGGCGTGTCCACAGGAACGCGATCTTGATCAGGGATCGCCCGCCTGCCGAAACGCCGAACAGTGACCCCAGCACGATATAGGGAAAGACCGTGTTCATCAGGATGCCCATGAACCGGCCCAGCAGGCCCTGGGCGTTGTTGACCAGGATGTCCTGAATATTGGGGCGCCCGTCGATCAGCTGGCGCGGTTCACCGCCCAGTTTGGTCACGAGATATTTGTTGATGTCGTCGGCGCCGATCACATACCAGATCAGCACCGTCAGCAGGGTATAGGACGCGATCAGGATCGCCACCGCCACAAGGGGAAAACCCCAGACCCGCACGTTGTATCCAAGGAACACTGCAATCGCCAAAGCCATCAGCGGAAAAATCCACACCCCAAGCGTTCTGATGCAGCTGGGATCATCGACACTTGTCGGCGGGGGCAGCCCCATGGATTCATTGAATTCGATCTCTTCCTGCAGGGCCCTAGCGATCAGTTCGGCGCGTTCGCCGGTGAACTGATCGATCAGGCAGACGCTGTCGATTTCGATGAGATAGGCCGCCGCGATGACGAGGGCCATGACCACAAGCGCGATATCCATGACCAGCCCGAACCGGCACAGGGCCGGGGCGCGACCGCGTTCACGAAAGTCGCGGGCAAAGGAGTTCTCGATCGCCACGATGGTCATCATGACAACAAACACGGCCGGAAACAGGTATTCATAGCTGAAGCGGCGCAGCACAACCCCTTCGCCAAAGGCCGACTTGACCCAGGCATCAAGGCCCGGAAAAGACGGCATGGTGTTCATCAGCCCAACGATCACAAGCAGCAGGCCCAGCACGAAGGCGAATTTGCGCAGTAAGCTCCGCGCCGGGGCGGACAAGGCAGATGACATTGGGGGGCTCCTGACCGGAAAGGCGAACGGCCGGGCGGATCACGCCGCCCAGCCGCTTTGTCTGGTCTTTACTTGGCGCAATCGGGCACGGTTACGCCCGCTTCCTCCCATGCGGCAACGGCGCCGGGATGGTAGGGAACCGGGTTGACGCCGCAAAAGCCCGATGCCGACGGGTCAAGATTTCCGATGCCGACGTTCTTCATGTAAAGCGTCTTGGCCTTCAGCTGTTCGATCGTCTTGATGTATTCGGCGGTCAGGGCCTTGGCCAATTCAAAGGACATGTCCTTGTTCACCACATCGGTAAAGGCCGTTCCCATGCCCCGGAATGTGCCGTCTTCGGAAATCATGCGAATGCCTTTGCCTTCTTCATACCCCATGTCATCCCATGCCACGACGATGGGAACGTTGCCCGGCGCGTTGAAGATTTTCTGATATGCATCGCCTTCGAAGACATCCTTGGGGGTGGAGATGATCACCACGTTCCCGGCCGCCTGCATCGTGACAGCGCGCGCCGACGGGAACGTCAGCGGAAAGACAAAGGCGTCCATCGATCCATCGACCAGCAATGTCGGCAACTGGCCCCAATTGGCCTGATGACCGGTGTAGTCTTCACCGTCTTTTAATCCGGCCGCAAGAAAGATGGCCTGGCGTGCATTCACAAGGGCCGCGCCGCGCGGCGGACCGTTCCATACGTTTTTCCCCTTAAGATCGTCCCAACCATCAATGCCCTCACTTTCCAGTGCAAGCAGGCCATAGGCCCCGGCATTATAAGGATAGAGCGCCCGCAGGTTTGCTGCCAGTGCAGCGCCCTGTTCGCCCTGTTTGGAATAGGGGCCACGCCCCTTGGCCATCAGAAAGCCAAGGATCAGCGGCATTGCGGCAATGTCGGTCCGGCCTTCGGCGACGTTCAGCACCGAATTGGTCAGCGTCTGACCCTCTTGCACCTGCAGATTTGCAATACCGGCGGCTGATGCGATCTGGGCCATGTGCAGGACCGAAACATGCGGGCTGTTGCCCGGGCTCGAGGTTTCAGCCGTCAGGTTCGCCTGTGCCGAGGCGGTGCCCGCCGATAGTATCGACGCAAGGCCAAGTGTGGCCAGTGTCCTGGTAAAGTATTTCATTGGTGTCCTCCCATTTCATTTGATGTTGCGGTTCCCTCCCCCAGGCCCCGCATGTTTTAGCCGCCGGTTGTATGCTTCTTGTTCGGGGCTTTTTTCCCGCGATAGTGAACGGTCAGTTCAAGCGGGGTGTCGTTTTCATCATAGACGCCGATCACCACGCCGCGCTTGCGGGTCTTGGTGCGCATGTCGATCAGTTGTTGTTCGCTGCGGGTGGTGCGTTGTGATTGACGACGCGCCCAGGCGAACAGTTTGTCATACATCCCGGCGATCACGTCCGCATGGTCGGCGCTGTCGCCCAGATCGGTCAGTTCAAGCGGATCGTTTTCCAGATCGAACAGCATCGGCCGGTGCCCGCCTTCGAAATGCATCAGCTTCCATTTCTTGTCGGCCACCATGAACATGACCGCATCGCGCACGGATATGTCGTTGAGATGCGCGACGGGGGTGCCGGAAAAGTCATATTCGCAGATCACGTAGTCGCGTTTCGTTTCCGTCGCCGTTCCATGCAGCAGGGGCAGCAGGCTCTCACCTTCGAGGATATGCGTGGCCGGTTCGCCGCCTGCGACCTCGACAAAGGTGGGGGCGAAATCGATGCATTCGACCAGCGCGTCGCAGACTGTGCCGCGCGTCGCATCTGCCTGGGGCGACGGGTCGTAGATGATCAGGGGCACGCGGGTCGAGGTGTCGTGAAAAAACGTCTTTTCCCCCATCCAGTGATCGCCCAGAAAATCGCCGTGATCCGAGGTGAGGACGATCATGGTGTCATCCATCCGCCCGGTGTCTTCCAGCCATTTGAACAGGCGGCCCATCTGGTCGTCGGCCTGTTTGATCAGGCCCATATAGGCGGGGATCACCGCATCGCGCACGTCCTGGCGCGAAAAGGTTTCGCCGACCTTGGTATCCATGAACGCCTTGAACACCGGATGGGCATTCTGGCGCTCACTGTCCGAGCGGTTGACCGGCAGGACATGTTCGGGCCCGTACATCGAGGCATAGGGTTCAGGCACGATATAGGGCCAGTGTGGCTTGATAAAGGACAGGTGACAGCACCACGGGCCGTCATGGGTCTCCATGAACTCGATCCCGCGCCCTGTGAGATAGGGCGTTTCGCTGTGCTCCTCGGCGATGTTGGCGGCTTCGGTCGAATTTTTCAGGAACCAGCCTGAAAGAACATTGCCATCTTCGTCGAGGCCCGAGTTGGCAAAGTCGTGCCAGGGGTTGTCGCTGTCGTATCCCTTGGCCCTGAGCCATTTGTTATACTCTTTCGCGCCATCCGGATCATATGACCCATCCGGCCCTTCGGGCAGCATCCCGTCGTCGCGTTCGAATATATCGAACCCGCATTCAGACACCCGCGCACCGATGATGGAATCCGGCGCCAGGCCCAGTCGCGCCATACCTTCGACATCCGCGCGCATATGGGTCTTGCCCACAAGGTAACAATCCATGCCGGAGTTGCGCAGGTGGTCCCCCATGGTCATTTCACCGACCTTGAGCGGGATCCCGTTCCACGACGCGCCGTGCGAATGCACGTAGCGCCCGGTATAGGTGCTCATCCGCGACGAACCGCAGATCGGAGACTGGATATAGGCGCGGGTAAAGCGCACGCCCTTGTCTGCCAACTTGTCGATATTGGGCGTGTCCAGATGCGGATGCCCATAACAACTCAGATAATCCCAGCGTAGCTGGTCGAACATGATGAAAAGAATGTTCCTGGGTGTGCCCATGTCATGCTTCAGCCCCCCGACGGCCAGGATATTTCCCCTGTTTACCGGTCCGAGTGACGTTTCCTCCCTGATCCCGTCCGGGCAAGGTTAACATCGGGACAGGCGCGCTCGTAATGCTTTTTCATGCAAGGCTATAACAATTCGGCTATATATCCGCCGGGGTTTTTCAACTCAATCACCTCGGTTCGGATCATGTCCATCAGCAAATGCGCCGACGCGCTGGCATTTTGGCCGGACGACGTGGTCAGCCCGACGGCCCCGGTCAGCTCTGCTGCGGCGACATCCAACCGGCAGACCCGGTTTTCAGAAAGTTCACGGTGCATCGCACCAAGGGGCTGACAGACAACCGCATCGGATATGGTCAGGTAGGTCCGCGCAAATTCGAATGAGATGGTTTCGATCAAGTTGGTAAAACGCGACAATCCCTGAGAGATGACGAACCGGTCAATTTCGGCGCGGATGATCGTTCCGGGGATCGGCATGACGACCTGATACTGGTCAATATCATGGACCGTCACGTTCCTGGCCCCGTCGAGCGGATGACCGGCCCGGACGAAAAAGACCAGCGGTTCGCTGAACAGATGTTCGAAATTCAAACCTTCCATGTGATCGGCGGCCAACAACCGGCCAAACCCGAAATCAACAGTCCCGTCCCGCAGATTTTGGTGCAGCCCGCCGCCAGTTGTCGCCAAAAAGGTCAGATCGATGGCCGGGTAGAGCGCTTTGAACCGCTGCACGGCGCCGGGCATCACCATGCGTACAACGTTGGGCAGCACATAGGCCACGACCCGCTGACCGGCCAGATGGCCGCGCATCGTTTCAAGACCGCGATCCACCTGCCCCAACCCGTTGGACACATAAGCATAAAGCGTATTGCCCGCGTCATTCAGGGTCAGCCCGGTCGAGGTGCGGTCAAAAAGCGGGTTGCCCAGTTCATCCTCCAACTCGCGGATGGAACGTGAAACACTGGGCTGCACGGTGCCCATGGTTTCGGCCGCGCGCGACACCGAGCCACAGCGCGCCACCGCAAGAAAACAACGCAGATGCCGCATTCTGATCCGGCGCGAAATCATGTCTGTGATCCTCTTCCCTACGGGTTACGCGCGCGACACTGGCGGGACTTGCCTTCACCCCCGCCGTCGGTACGGTGTGGTTCCAAGGCATCATTGAAAGGCGCGCGATGCAATCCTCCAATATCAGCGATACCGAGGCCTATACACGGTTTGACCATTTCTTTGTCTACGGCGTGCGGTCCCTGTCGAGGGTGGTGGGCATGCGGCGGCTGACAAAACCGTTCTGGAACCGCTGGCGCGCCGGGGATGTGGACGACGATGTGCTGTTCGACTTTCTGAATTCCATCCGCAGCCTTGATGACTGGCCGGATGCGGCCGAGCGGATGCTGGAAAAGGCCGAGGCGGAATTGGCGGCGCAGCGGAGCCTTATGGATCGCGTCGCCGAGATCCGCGCGCTGCGCCGGTTGTCTTACATGACCAACCTGGCCCATTGGGGCATCCTGCCGATCAACGCACAGAAACGCGCCTGTTATATCCGGTCACGCGATGCCTATATCGAGGCCGAAACACTTGCCTTTGCAGAGCGATACAAACGCATCGACATCCCGTGGGGCGGGCAGGTCTTTCATGGGAATTTGCACCTTCCCCGCGTGACGCCCGCCCCGCTGGTGATCCTTGTGCACGGCATCGACGGCTGCAAGGAGGAACATCTGGCCACCGAACTGGCCATGGTTGAGGCCGGGCTAGCGGTTCTTGCCTTTGATGGCCCCGGACAGGCCGAGGCGTTTCTGCTGGACGGAAAACTCTGGACACCGCGATTTCACGAGGTGATCAGTGCCGCCATCGACGCGGTAACAGGGCCCTACGTAGACACGCAGAACGTGGGGGTCATGGGGATGAGCATTGGCGCGCTGTGGACCTATGAAGCGGCGGCGCGCGATCCCCGCATCACCGCCATTTACGATCTTGGGGCGCCGATCAACACCGAGGCGTTCGCGCGGATCCCCTTCATCATCAAAAGCAAACTTTGCCAGATCACCGGCGCCCGCACCGATGGCGAAATTCGCGAGGTTCTTGCGCAGACCTATATCGACAAACCCGACATCCTGCGCCGCATCGGGGCCGCGGTGCGGATCGTGCATGGCACCAGGGATCGGGTCGTCGCGCTCGCCGACAAGGAGTGGCTGCGAGACACGTTTCATAATCTGGACGTAGTGCGCGATCTGTCCATGCGGGTGATCGAAAACGGCGATCATTGCTGTACCGGGGACATTCCGGAAATCCGCCGCGACATGGCCGGGTTCTTCAGGGCACAGCTTCCAGTTCCAAGGGACGCCTCGAAAGGCGATTGAAGAGAAGCGCACCCACCCCGGCGAGGGCGGCCCCCGCCGCCACATCCGCGATGAAATGCTGATGCGTCACAAGCGTGGATGCCGCTATGCCCAACGCCCAAAGGGCCAGCGCCCCGTTGCGCGCCCATTGACCGGCCGCCATCATCGCCATGGTGCATGTCATCGACAGCGCCACATGCAGCGATGGGACCGAGTTGTAGGTCAGGTTCACCAGATCGGCGATTTGTATCATGGTCGGCAGATCACCTTCGGGGGTCCGGGTCGGGGCGACCGGCCAGACCAGATAGACCACCCCGGCAAGTGCAATCTCAACGGCAAGGACCAGCGCCAGCGCCCGTACCGCGCTGCGCTCACCCAGCACGAAAAGCGGCAGGATCATCGCCGGCGTGACGGTCATATAGACCCAGGCCGCCGACGGCCAGAATGGTATGGCCGCGTCTGCGGCGATTTCCACTGAGGCCAACGCCCCCTGCCCCGCGCGCAGCCCGGTCAGCCAGTCCGCACCACCATAGACAACCCAGAACCACAGGCCCACCGCCGCGCCGACGCGCATCCGCCAGCCCCGGTCGTTACGCATTCCCATCCTCCGCCTGGGGCAAGGGCCGCGGCCCGGCCCACATCTGACGATAGATCGACCAGAAACTGGGGCTTGGATCGTCCGGTTTGTCGTGATCTGGCAATTCGGTCCAGCACAGCGACGGGTCGCGGTGATGGACAAGGTGATAGTGGTAGTTCAGGAAAATTCCGCGGACCAGCGGATGCACCCGCAGGTTCCATGCGCCCTCTTCCTGATCGAGGGGCGAAAAGGCGTGGTCGGTATATTGCAGGGACGACCAGTTGATCCCGAAGGCCGCGTAACACAGCACCCAGCCCAGCAGCGACAGATCAAGCGCCCAGATCAACGCCGCCTGAACGCTTACCGCGATCAGGATATCCATGCGCACCCGCGATATCGGCACATCGTCCAGCGCCTCGAGAAACTCCTGCGCGCTGGTCTGTTTGGCGAACCAGGCGCCCTTGGCGCCGAACAGATGCCGCCAGCGGATCAGGTCGGCGGTAAAGAAATAGATCACTGCAAATGTTGGCGGCGCAAGCCAGTAGAGCCCGGTCAGGATCGAATACCACTGAACCCGCTTGAGAAGGACGTTTTCGCCGGGCGCGTAATAGTCGAACCGTTCATGTTCGGTGCGGTTGTTGCGGTGATGGGCCAGATGGAACACCCGCTGCAGCGCAAAGGCGGTCGGAAAGAAGGCGGCGATAAAGCGTCCTGCCCCTTCGTTGATCCGCGCATCGGCGTGGAAATGGCGATGTACCGCCTCGTGCATGAGGGCGTACATGGTGTTGTTGAAAAACGAAAACACCAGCGCGGCCAGCAGAATGACGACCCAGCTTTGGGCGTGCGATGCCGTCCAGAGCGCCGCCGCAAGGATCACGACGGTACCGCCCAGGATGGCAAGGTTCAGCCTGCCAGGGATTGCGTGCACGTCAGACATCGGCGGCGTTTTCCTGCTGGCAGAAATAGCGGTAGAGGCTTTGCGAATAGGTGTCAGGGCGTGTCAGTGCCGCCTCGGGCGGGTGCCAGTCCAGCCCGTCGAAAATGCCGAAATCCGCCTCGAAAAACCGTTTGAACAGCCAGCTGGTGACCCGCATCCGCAGCGCGTCGAGCGGTTTTTGAATCTCGCCGGTCGACCCCATGAGCGCACGGGCGATCGTGCCGCCATCGCCGCGCGGAACCACGGACAGGATGACGAAGCTGGGACGCGCGACATCGCTTTCGACCAGCATCATCGATCCGTTCACTGCCATCATCGAGGCGCGGATGTGATCGCCCGACAGCCATTTCACCACACGGTCGCTCAGCGATGTCCCGATCACCCGCGTGAGATAGGAAATGCGAAAGCGTCCGGGAATACCGGTTTCAATCACGGGGTCCTCGCGCAAAACCCGCCCGTGGACCGCAGACAGGTGTTCCATGTCCAGCCCGTTGGCCATCAGGGAATACCAACTGGTGTCGAATTCGAACTGTCCAACATAGCGCGCCATCACCGGGCCGTTTCCGGCGATGGCCGGTTCGGGCAAGGGGGTTTCGCTGCCCCGTGGCCCGATCCAGACAAAAACACCGCCCATATGTTCACGCGCGGTCAGGCGCGGCTGCACCAGTTGCGCCGATTTTCGGCCATCCGGGGTGGTAAAGGCCCCGTCGAACCCGATCAGCCGGTGATGCAGGGCACAGCGCAGGCCGTCCTCTTGCGGGGTGGCATGTTTCAGGTGGCATCCCATATGCGCGCAATGGGCCGCAAAGACAGTGACCTGTCCCGTCGCAGGCGACCGGTAAAGGACATATTCCTGCCCGAACAGGGACCGCGTGATCACCCGCCCGCGCCTGACCTCGCGGCTCCCTGCGAGCATGTACCAGTTGACGGGCAAGGCAGGTGGCGTGAGCTCAGGGGCGCGTTGCCTGTCCTTCATGGAAAGAGGCGCAGCATCCATCACCGGGACGTCATCCGCCCCACGATCCCCCCGATCACAAGGCCGCCCACCGCGGCAGCGGCCAGCATCAGCCACAGGTAGTTGCGGATCGAACTGTCGAGCGGATTGTCGAACATGTTGGCCGAAAAATGCAGGGCCGAAACCTTCCAGCCGTCCTCTTCCCGGACCATCGCGGCGGTCCAGCGCAGCGGTACGGTGAACTCCAGTCCCGCGCGCATCTTGAAGGCGGTGGTCACGTCACCGGCCGCGATACCTGTCTGATCCTGCGCATAGAGGGTTGTCAGGTCATCGACCGCAAAATCGACATCCAGATCGGTGACGATGCTTTCGGACCCTTCCATCATGCGGTCGTAGTAAACGTCCGCCGCCTCCAGACCGCGTACCACTTCGTTATTCATGGCGGTGAAAATCACATCCTCGGTGAAGTAGGTCAGCAGCTTGTCCTTGTCGCGTTCGATAAAGGCACCGATCATCGCGTCGCGCATCGCGCGGATTTCTTCATGTGCCGGGTTTTCCTGTGCCTGCGCGACAGCCGGCAGGAAAAACACCAGAACGGCAGCAAGCCGCCACAAACGGACATATGAACGGATCAAGCCAGACATTTTATCAAACCTCTTTTTTGCAAAACTCACACCTCTTCATAACAAGGAAAGTTCGACTTTTGCGAGATGAAACTGTTCGGGCGGCGGGGCGATTTCCCCATCTTTCCATGTGACTGTGTACAGCGTAGCGCCGTAGTCACGGTGGCGCAGCGCCGAAAGCGTGGGCCATAACGGATCGTCCTGGACAAGGCCCAGCGACACAAAGGAGAATTGCCGCGCCCGCGCCTCGGCCCGTGCGGCGCGCAGCAACGCAAGCGCGCAGGTCGCGTCGTTTCCCGCGACGGTGAAAAACGCAAGATAGGCCATCGGCAACGCCGCCCCAAATGGCGGCAGTTTCGGCAGACCCGTCAGGGGTGAGACAAGATTGACCAATGGACGCGCGCGCGCCAGCCAAGGGTTGTATCCCGTAACCACAAGGCAGCGATACGGGTCTTGCGACCAGAGCGCGGTTGCGCCTGTAATCTCGCCGCTGCGTTCCGCGATCAGGAAATCCCCGATGGAAAGACCCGGCCAGCGATTGGGGGAAAAATCTTCGGTTTCGTCAAGCGCGGGGGCCAGCGGGCGCAAGCGGTTTTCGCGGTTCAGAAAGGCGCGCAGGGCCGGTGCGTCACCGGGCGTGGCGCAGCGGATCGCGTCAGACCCTGAGGCATGCTGCGCGCTGAACGCCAGCGTGTGCAACCGGGCGACAGGTGTGAACGTCGGAAACCCCGGCAGACCCCGTTCCAAAAGCCGTTTGGCAACCCGGTTTTCTGACAGGATCGAGGCCATGTACCACGGTGTTTCCTGCGGGTCGTGCAGATCGCGGCGAAACGCGTCGAACCCGCCCCGCAAAACCGAAGGGCGATGGCGAAACGCATGTGCCAGGCGCAACTGTGCCGCCCAGCCGATGGCGCGGGGCTGACCGTTCCAGTAGCCCGGCAAAACCATGCGCGAGGCCATGCCCGCCAGCGTCCCCCGGTCATTGCGCCCGATCACGGATTGGACCGACCCGGCGGGCGACATCACCCGTGCGCGCGACAGGTCGGAGCGATAGCTGAGCGTGATCCATCCGGGCATATCAGTCTGCGCCAGAAGGCGTTCGATATCACCGAAATCGCCTGGCCCGGCCAGCGCATAGGAAATGTCGGACCCGGTCATGCGACCTTGAGATAGGGCCCCTGCCAGTCGGGATCGCCGAAGGGCAGCATGTGGCGTTTGTTGACCTCACCCCGATGCAACAGGTTGATGATAAAGAAGGCGCGCAACATGGTCATGTCGCCGCGATTTGAGCGGGAAAATCCCCGTCCGGTCATGTTACGCAGGGTATAGAATTTCTTGCGCGCCTCGACACAACGGGCGGTGATCTCTTCGCCCGGCATGCCGCCGGTATCGAAGGGCAAGGTGTTATAGCTATACCGCTCATCCAGCCACCATGCATCGTAATGCAACCGCCCCTCCTGTTCGAGCCTGCGATACAGCGGGGTGCCGGGAAAAGGCGTCAAATGGTTGAAGGCGGCGAGGAAGAAATTTTCGTCCGTGGCGAATTGATAGGCGTTTTCAAACGTCTCGGCCGTTTCCGTGCCATAGCCAAAGATGAAGGTTCCATAGACGCGGATGCCGTGGCGGCGCAGGTTTTCCAGCGCCGGGCCATACCCACCGCCCATGGTGTTGAATTTCTTGCCCATGGCGCGCAGCGTTTCGCGTTCAAGGCTTTCGAACCCGATCAGAACGCCCGCGCACCCGGCCCGCGCGAGGCGCGCAACAAGATCTTCGTTATGGGCGGCGTCGATGCTCATCTGCGTGACCCAGCGCAGGTTCAGACCCTCAAGCCCCTCGGCCAGTTCAGAGGCGTCCGGAATGGATCCGGCGAAATTGTCATCGACGAAAAAGATCAGGTTATGCTTGTCCCGGATTTCGGTGAGTTCGGCGATGATTTCGTCTACGGGGCGGCGGCGGTGGGTTTGGCCAAAAAAGGTCTGGATGGCGCAGAATTCGCAAGGGAACCGGCAGCCGCGCCCGGTTTCGACCAGGCCCAGCGGCAGGTACCGTTTGCCCTGGAACACCGACCTGTCGAACCGAACACCGGCAAGCGAGCGTCGGTCGGTGCCCATATAGCGCGGTTTGAGCGTGCCGTGGGCAGCGTCGTCCAGAACCTCGGGCCAGGCGCTTTCGGCCTCGCCTATGACCACGGCCTCGGCATATTGCGCGACTTCGTCAGGCATCAGCGTGGCGTGGAACCCGCCCATCACCACCGGCACCCCGCGGGCGCGGTATTCGGAGGCGATCTGATAGGCGCGTTTGGCGGTGTAGGTTTCAACCGGAATGGCGACCAGATCGGTGGGCTCATCGAATTCGACCTTTTCCATCCGGTCATCGTAGAATTGCGTTTCGACATGGGCCGGGGTCAGCGCCTTGAGCGCGGCAATGGGCAGGGATTCCATCTGCCATGTGCGCATATAGTTTTCACCGGGGCGGCGCCCGATGGACGGATGGACAAAGGTCACCTTCATGCGGCGTTTCCTTGCGTGATCATCCAGTCGCAGGTGTAATGCGTATCCAGATGCCGCGCGTAGTAGCGATAGCCAAGGTTGGTCAGCATCGCGAGGGGCAACTGGGTGCGCGATTTCATCAGGCGCCGCGCGATATTGGGGGCGGAATAGACCGTTTGCCAGGCATGCACGTGGCCGTCTTCGAGGTCCTGAACGCTCATCCCCTTGGGCTGAAAGACGACGTGCTGACCGTCATAAAGCTCCCAGTCGCGGGTCAGGATGCGCCCTTCGGCTTCGAGTCGGCGATAGAGCGGCGTGCCGGGGAACGGGGTCTGAATGGCAAAGCGGGGCAGATCGATCCCTGCCGAAACGCAAAACTCCACCGTCCGGTCAAACACCGTCGCGTCATCCTCGTCCAGGCCGAACACGAAAGTGCCATAGATCGAAATGCCGCGTTTGTGCAGCGCATCGACCAGCGGGCCGTACCCGTCGGGGTCGTTGAACCCCTTGCGCATCGCCTTGAGCGCGGCCTGCCCCACCGTTTCAAACCCGATCAGCACGCCCGAGCATCCGGACTGCGCCATCAGGTCCATCAATTCTACGTCGCGGCCAATCAGGCTTGTGACCAAGCCGAACCACTTGACGTTCAGCGGGATCAGCGCGGTGAATAATTCGCGCGCATAGGCCCGATCCGATATCAGGTTGAGGTCGATGAAAATGTTGCGCCGCGCGCCGACCTTGCGGATTTCATCGGCAACAAAGGCCGGGGGTTTCTGGAACTGCTTGCGCCCATAGGCCGCTGGCGACACGCAGAATTCGCAGGCATGCGCACAGGCGCGTGTCGCCTCGAACACTGCTTGTGTCAGGTAATGGCGCTTGTTCAGCCGATGACGGTCGGCCACCACGGGCGTTTCGAGGTTGAAATCGGACGGCTGATCATAGCGGGGCTTCATCTGCCCGGCGGCGACATCGCGCAGCAACTGCGGCCATGTCTGCTCAGCGTAACCGGTCACGATCGCATCGGCGTTTTGTGCTGCCTCCTCGGGCACCAGGGTTACATGCGGGCCACCCAGAATGACCGGGATACCCGCCGCCCGGAACCTCGCCGACAACTCATAAGCGCGCGGCGCGGTACCAGTGATGACAGTCATGCCGATCAGATCGGCCTGCAGCGTGTCGGGTATATCCTCGATCCCTTCGTCGATCAGGGTGAACTCGATGTCCATCTCTGGCGGCGCCAATGCGGTCAGCGTCGTCAGTGTCAGCGGCTGATAGCGCAGGGATTTTTTGAAGATACCGCCGGAATGACGATAAAGCGGGCCTTTCGGAGATATCAGCGCGATGCGCATCGAACGGCCACGTGGGGAAATGGGCATGGTTCCAAAAACTCACTCATTCAATTGACGTCCAGAAGACCAGAAAATTGTTCGGGCGACAACAGAACCGGTGGTTTTATGTCTGACAGGCGATGGCCCATTTTCAGCCGCTGGCGGATCAACCGATGCTCCAGGTCGGCCATGAGGACCTGACCGGGCGGGTCCAGCTGGCCCAGCTGTCGCGCATAAGCGTATTGCGGGTTCCGGCACAGGGCCACATCAAGCGCCTGCAATGCCTCGGGCGGAACATGCGCGCCCGACACCAGATCATAGCGCGGGGGCGGCCCCCCCCGTGCGGCCAGCACGCCCGCAAGGTCGCAATCCTGCAGGCAGTCGAGCACAAACGCCTCGGTCAGTTTTTCGCCCACAAGGTCCGAATTGGTTTTGCCCCGTCCGACAAAGCGCAGCATCGGCACGCCGTCGCGTGCCCAGCCGGCGCATTGCACACGGTCCCCGATGGCATAGCGTGCAAAGCCGCCGATGGGGGACACGATCAGGTCATAGGTCGCCCCTTTGGTCAGGTCCTGCATCAGGTGGCATATCCCGCCCTCATCGCGAAATTCCAGCAGGCCGCTCAGGATCGCGGGCACAGGATCTTCAAAGGCCGTGAAAGGCAGCGTGAACAGCCCCTCGGTTGCCAAAAGCCCCTTGCCCTGCAGCGCAACACCCGGCAGACCGGACGCCAGCTGCGCAAAGGGCCGCGCGGCGCTGGCATCGGCCCAAGCGCTGACCAGCGCGAGGTTGGGCCAGATCGCCCCGGGGGTCAGACCGTCCAGCTTCGACAGCGCATCTGCCCGGTCAGGATCGGGCGGCAGTCCCGCAACGCCATCGGCCAGCGCCCGCAGGGCCTTGTCGGGGTCTGCGGCGAGGCTCTCCAGCAACATGGTCAGGAAGGTCGGGCTCCAGACCGAAACAAGGCTCAGATCGCGGGCGCCCAGCAACAGGGCCAAGGTAGCCGTGCGCCACTCCTCGGGATCGGAAATCGCGGCGATCTGCGGCGTGAACAGCAGGTTCGGCGCAAAATGCGGGGCGTATTCCTCGCCGAAATAGGCCAGGTCCGAGGGCAACCCGACCGGCCAGGCACCGATGGGCTCCGGCGCGTGGCGCAAGGCCGGGCTGAGCGCGAAATAGCTGCGTCCGCGCGCGATGCCGGGCCAGGTGTCGACCATATCCCCCAGCCAGGCAATCAGCCCCTGCCGGAACCCGTTCAAGAGCGCAGGGGTCATCGGCACGGGCTTGCGCCCGCCCGAACTGCCGCCCGTCAACTCAACGGCGACGGGCGGGGCCCCGGTCAATGCCGTGCCTTCTCCGGCCATCAAGGCATGAAGCCAGGGCTGAAAATCGGCATGTGTGCGCACGGGGACGGAGTTTCGGAACGCCTCAAGCGGAATGTCTGGGTGAAGGCCGTGATCATCCGCAAAGCGGCTGCCGTGCAGAGCGCCCAGAACGGCGTGCAAAACGTTGCGCTGTGCCGCTTCGGGCGCCGCGAACGCGATCATGTGCCTGTTGCGCAACGCCAGCCCGGCGTCGCGCAAAGCCGCCCACCCGGTCATGCGGCCGCAGCCGTCGCAACGAACATCCGCCGCGCCCGTGGTGTCAGCGCCTCGGGCGCAAGACGGCAGAGGGTCAGCAATTCATCACCCTGCCGATACCCGGGATTCTGCGCAGAAAAAAATGCGGCGAACCGATTGCTGCGCCGGCCTTCGATTTCACCAATGACATGGGTCGGCAATGTCGCGTCCGCGCGGATTGTTCCGGTCGACGGATCGTAGCGATCCCCAAATTTTTCGCGCCCCAATTGGTCCATAAACGCCTGTGTTTCCGGCGGCGTCTCTTGGTCCGGCGACGGGTGATAGGCACGCGAAAACGCCGGGAGGTAACGATAAGTCCTGTGCCCCTTGGTGATCAGCATCCAGTAGAGCGGGCGATCGGGCGCCTCCGCCCAGATGCGCCCGGCCTCGCGCAGCCAGGCGTTAGGCAAGGCCTGAGTACCCCAGTGCTGCGGGTCGATGACCGTGTCTCCCGAATACAAGACCCGGGCTCCGCACTCGGTCTCCATCCGCTCAACCGTTGAAAACCCGACAAGCCGCCCGGCGTCCCGGATCAGAACGGCATAGGATTTGGCCATGAAATCCTGTTCGAACACCCTGAACTGCGTCGGTGCATAACAGGCCCGATAGATCGCATAGGCATCCGATATCAGCGACGTGCTGAAATCTGAGGCGCGCAGGACTTCGGTGGTTAAATTCATGGGCCGGACCAAATTCGGAGTACCCGCAAAACATAGCAGTTCAGCGACCGAGTACAACGCAGCGCATCGGTTCCTTTGTCACACGGCGCACCCTTTGGGTGAATGGTTCTACAGGACAACTCGGTGTTCACGCAGTCCTTGAACGCCGGGGGCCGCCGAATAGACGCAGCCCTGTGCCTCACCGGGGTTTTTCAGCCCCTCCCGCGCGGTGGTGACAAAAAGTGTCGACAAATCCGCACCCCCGAAGGCCGGGCAGGAACTGTGCCTGCCAGCAACGGCAATGGCGCGTTCAAACCCTCCGTCCGGCAGATAGCGCGCCACCCGCGCCGCGCCCCATTGCGCATTCCAGACGCCCCCCTCTGCATCGCAGACCGACCCGTCAGGAAACAGCCCCTCGTCGGTCACATCGACAAAGACCTGCGGGGCGCCAACCGGCCATCCGTCGGTATCAAGCGTCTGGCGCATGATTTTCTGGGCAGCCGTATCAGCGAAATAGGCAATGTCCCCAGCGGGTGCAAAACAGATCGAATTCGGAATGCTGATCCCATCATAAAGACATCGGAGATCGCCCCGAAAAAATCGATAGATCGCGCCTGCGCCGCGCTCGGCCGATTTGCCCATTGTGCCGATCCAGAACCCGCCTTGCGGGTCCGCGCGCCCATCGTTGGAACGGGTGGCCGGGGTATCGGCCTCCAGCGGATGTACCAGCGAGTGCGCACCGGTCGCAATGTCAAACCGGTAAAGCCCGGTTTCCGAGGCGATCAGCAAAGTGTCATGATCGACCCAGCCTGCGGCCGAGACATGTTCGTCAAAGGACCATTCCAAAGGGTCATTGCCCCGCCGCGATAACAACCGTTTGCCCAGAATGTCGAACCAGAACAATTGTCCGCGCTCCGGGTGCCACAGGGGCCCCTCGCCCAATTTGCAAGGGCGGGCGTCGAACATCTGCGCCGTGGTCATTTGAAAACCTCGTCATAGCGTTCGGTGATCAAAGCCGCCTTTGCGGCCACTGTTTCGGGTGTGTCACCCGGACGATAGAGCGCAGAGCCGATGCCAAACCCGTCGACCCCGGCCGCACGCCAGTCGGCAAAGTTTTCGGGCGACGCTCCGCCAACGGCCAGCACCTGGGTGCCCGGGGGAAGAACCGCGCGAATGGCCTGCAACCCGGACGGACCGATCAGCGATCCGGGGAACAGTTTCAAACCATCCGCCCCGGCGCGCAGGGCCGCGAAACATTCGCTGGGCGTCATCGCGCCCGGGTAAGACAGCAGGCCCGCCGCCTTGGTCGCGCGGATCACCTCGGGGTTGGTATCCGGCGACACGATCAGCCGCCCGCCTGCCGCCTTGACCTGTGCCACCTCATCCACGGTCAGCACTGTGCCCGCCCCGATCAGCGCGCGGTCGCCAAATGCCTTGGCCAGACGGGCGATCGACAGGAGCGGATCGGGTGAATTCAAAGGCACTTCGATCCGGTCGATCCCGGCGGCGATCAGCGCCGCGCCGACAGGTTCGGCCTCGGCCGGGGTCAGGCCACGCAGAATGGCGATGATATTGCGGGTCATTCGTCAGTCTCCCTCAGCCGGGTATAGGCAGCCTTGAGCCCTGTCAGTGTCAGCCCTGCGCCGTCGGTCACAGTCACGGTGACGCCGCAACCCGTCAAGGCGGTTTCATAGAGCCGAACCAGGTCAGGCGAGCCGATCAGCGTGACCGGTTCCTCTTGCCAGATGCTGCGCATCGCCGCCAATTCGGCCCCGATCAGCAGCCCCGACAGCCGCGCCCTTGCAAGGCCGGGCCCCGTGGTGCCCACCAGCGATTGCGCCCGCAGCGGGAACAGGCCAGCGGTCAGCCGCGCCGGATCGCGCAGGGTTTCGGCCGCCGCTGACCGGAACGCCTCGGTGTTCCAGTCGGCGTCCAGGGAATGGCGCAGGACCGAATGCTCGCTCAGCAAGGCGAACAGCTCTCCGGTCATCACCGTGTGGAATGCGACAACCTTGCCCTTGGCGACGCGCACCCATTTCGTATGGGTCCCAGGCAGGCAGATCACCCCGGAAAATTCCGGGGCGCCGGCCATGTACCCGGCCAATTGCGTCTCTTCCCCGCGCATCACATCGGGCGGGTCCAACTGGCACAGACCGGGCAGGATGCGCACCTGCACGCGTGGGTCGCGGGTTGGCGCGGTGACTGCCGCCCCTTCTGCGGGGTGGCAGGGGATCACAGCATAGGGCGCCTCGATCCAGCCCTGTCGCGCGCCCGCCATGCCGCAAACGATCACAGGGGTGTTTTCGTCGGGACCAAGAAACGGTTCAGCCAGCTCAAGAAACGCCGCCTCATATTCATCTGGGTGAAGCTGTGACATGCCTTTTTCCGAAACGCTCTCGCCGATCACCGCGCCGGACGCATCGAGCGCCCATATCCGCAGCCGAGTGGAGCCCCAATCGGCGGCGATCCATGTCGCCTGCACGTTCATTCCGACATCCCGGTCATCAGCGCCCCCCTCATTTTCCCCAACGCAGCGCGATCAGGTCAAGGTCGCGCGACAGATGCAACAACCTGTCGCGGGTGCGCCCGGACATCGGTTTCAGCGGATGGCGCACGTGGTCCGAACCGATCACGCCGCCTTCCTTCATTACCGTTTTGGCCGCGCGCAGCCCGCATTGACGGTTTTCATGATTGATCAGCGGCAGGCACAGTTTCCACTGTTCCAGCGCACCGTCAGGATCACCCTTCAGATAGCGTGTGACGATGGGCCGGATATGTTCGGGCTGTAGCGCCGAGGTCATCGTACCCGTCGCCCCGGCATCGAGATCGGCCAGCAGCGTCACCGCCTCTTCCCCGTCGAAGGGGCCGACGATGTGATCTCCACCCGCCTCAATCAGCGCGGAGAGTTTATCGGCGGCGAACGGGGTTTCGATCTTGAAATAGCTTACGTTCTCGATCTCGCGCGCCATTCGGGTCAGCAAGGGAACACTGAGGGACACGCCGGACAATGGCGCGTCCTGCACCATGATCGGGATCGAGATCGCGTCGGACACCGCCTGAAAATGCTCGAGGATTCCAGCCTCGCCCGGGACCAGCCCGACCCCGTGATAGGGCGGCATCATCATAACCATCGCCGCGCCCATGGACTGGGCCGCGCGGGCGCGCTCCACCACGATACCGGTATGGAAGTGGCTGATCGTGACGATCATCGGCACGCGTCCGGCAACATGCTCAAGACTGAGGCGCATCAAGGTCGCCCGCTCGTCATGGGACAGCAGGAACTGTTCCGAGTAATTGGCGAGGATGCAGATTGCATCGACCCCCTGATCGATCATGCAATCGAGAACGCGGCGCATGCCGTCCTCGTCGACGCGGCCGTCGTCGTGGAAGGGGGTTGGCGCGACGGGCAGGATGCCGGTCAGTTTGTCTATCATGGGGCTGTCCTTTTCATGGCTCTGACCGGCCCGGCGCGGTGACCTGAAAGCGCGAAACCTGATGAAAGGTTTCATCGGGTCGGAGCGTGATTTGCGGATAATCGGCGTGGTTCGGGGCGTCGGGCCATCCCTGCGGTTCGATCGCCAACCCGGCATGGGTGCGATAGGCTTGGCCCAAGTGTGTAGGGGCGTCGCCGCTGTCGATTCCGGACCCGTCATAAACCTGCAACCCCGGCGCGTCCGTGGCGATATCAAGCCGCAGCGGACCACTTTCCAGCCGGCAGGCAAACCGCGCTCCGCAGCCCTGTGTCAGGCAGAAATTGTGATCAAGCGGCGCGTCGCCCTGGCTGGTCACCCTGCGTGGAGTGCGGAAATCGAACCGGGTTCCGGCCACCGGGGCCGGTGGACCAAGCGGGATTTTGTCGGCGTCGACCGGCAGGTAACTCTCGGCATCGATGCACAACCGGTGGTCGGCCAAACGCGGCGTCAGCGCCCAGTAGGAATGATGCGCCGGGCTGCAAAAGGTCGGCGCGTCGGTGCGCCCCTCCATCTCAAGCGTAAGGGCGCCGTCATCATCCAGCCGATACAGCGCCGCAAGGTCCAAAGTACCGGGGAACCCACCCGCGCCGTCCGGCACCCGGATCGACAGGCGGCAGGAGGTGGCATCGAAATCGTCCAGATGCCAGTTCGAAACGCTGGTGCCGGTCGCCCCGCCATGCAAGGTCGTGCGCCCGTTCTCGTTACGCTCCAGCGTCAGGTTCTGCCCGTCCAGCACGGCCCGCCCGCCCGCAATCCGGTTGGCGACCCGACCGACGATCGCACCGAAATGACGCATCGGGCCCAGGTATGGCGCGAATTCAGGACTGCCCAGAACAAGCGAGCGATCAATGCCGGCCAGCCGGAAATCCTGCAGACTGGCACCCCAGGTCATCACAGCGGCGGTGGTGCCGCCGTTTGACAGTACAGCGCGGCGCACCGGACTGCCGTCCGGGGCGGTGCCAAAGGGGTGACCCTGTCCATCCCGCACGGCTGGTCTCACTCGACGAAGGGTTCGACAGTTGCCCGGCGACCAAGCGCAAGGGCATCGGCCACATGGCGCATCGGCGCGAGGTCCATGTCGATTTCACCTGCGCTCACGAGCCGGGCCATATTGGCATAAAGGCGCGGGTACTCGCCCAGAAGGCTCAGTTCACCGGAGGAGGCCGCCGCAACCCCGTCTATCGACAGCAGCGCGCCGCCGTTTTCCAGCTTGATCTGACCAGCGTCGGTTTCCACGTCGATTGTCCAAATCTGCTCGCCTTCCTGGCGGAAATCGAAATCGCAGGAAATGTCGGCACCGTCGGGGTGAAAAAACCTGAGCGCGGCGGCGATCGGTGTCTGGCAATTTGCGGGCACTTCCAGCAGCGCTTCGGTCACGTGGATCGGGTCGGGGAGGATCTCGGTCACGATCGACAGCGCATTGATGCCGGGATCAAAAACCCCCAAACCCCCGGGCTGCCAAATCCAGGCCTGTCCGGGGTGCCATCGCCGCACGTCCTCTTTCCAGGTCACCGTCAGGCGGCGCAGCCGTTTTTCCGCCAGCCAGGCCTTGGCCCCGGCGACGCCTTCGGCCTCGCGCGAATGCCAGGTTGCATAAAGCGACACCCGGTTTTCGCGCGCCAGCGCCTCCAGCGCATGGCATTCCGAAAGGGTGGCGCCCGGCGGTTTTTCCAGCATGACGTGCCGCCCGGCGCGCAGGGCGGCGGCGGCAGCGGCAAATCGCGGGACCGGCGGCAGGCAGAGCGAGACCACCTCGATATCCGGGCGCGCCGCCAGCATATCGCCTATGTCGGTGAAGCTCTCCACGCCCGGCACGGTGCCTGAACGCGAGACGGTGGCGGCAAGCTCCCAGTCCGGGGAGGCGGCAAGGGCCGGAACATGCTGATCCAGGGCGATCTTACCAATCCCGACAAGGGCAATTTTTCTGACCATCAGTGTGAATCCTTCGGTATGGCGGCCCCGCGGCAGCCTTTGAGGAAATCGAAATCAGCGCCGGTTTCGGCCCCCTCCACGTGATCGTAGAACATCCTGGCATAGCCACTTTGCGGCGGGTCTTCGGGGCAGGTCCAGTTCGCCAACCGGCGGGCGATCTCCTGCTCGGACAGATCGAGATGGAGACGCCGCGCCGCCACGTCGATTTCGATCATGTCACCGGTCTGCACGATGGCCAGCGGCCCGCCGCGTGCGGCCTCGGGCGCGGTGTGAAGGATCACGGTGCCGTAGGCCGTTCCGGACATGCGGGCATCCGATATCCGGACCATGTCGGTGATGCCCTTTCTCAGAACTTTCGGAGGCAGGCCCATGTTACCAACCTCGGACATGCCAGGATACCCACGGGGACCACACATTTTCAGAACCATCACGCAAGTTTCGTCGATGTCGAGGGCGTCATCGTCGATCCTGGCCTTGTAGTCGTCGATATTCTCGAACACGACGGCCCGGCCGCGATGTTTCATAAGGTGCGGGCTGGCGGCGGACGGCTTCAAAACCGCCCCGCCCGGAGCCAGATTGCCTCTGAGCACGGCAATGCCCCCCTGCGGGGTCAGCGCCTTGTCGACCGGAAGGATCACGTCGTCATTCCAGTTTGTGACGTCTTTGACTTCGTCCCAGATGGTTTCGCCCGACACCGTCAGCGCCTGTTTGTGAAGCTTGCCCGCCTCGCCCAGCCGTTTCAGCACCACCGGCAGACCCCCGGCATAGAAAAATTCTTCCATCAGGTATTTGCCCGACGGTTGAAGGTTGACGATGGTCGGGATGTCACGGCCCAGCCGGTCCCAATCGTCAAGCGTCAGATCAACGCCCACCCGTCCGGCAATGGCCATCAGATGGATCACCGCGTTGGTCGAGCCGCCAATGGCCCCGTTGGTGCGGATGGCGTTTTCAAACGCCTCTCTGGTCATGATGTCGGAGGGTTTGAGATCGTCCTTGACCATCTGCACGATGCGGCGGCCCGATATCTGTGCCATGACCCGCCGCCGCGCATCGACGGCCGGGATCGCGGCATTGCCGGAAAATGCCATGCCCAAAGCCTCGGCCATCGACGCCATGGTCGAGGCCGTGCCCATTGTGTTGCAGGTACCGGTCGAGCGGGTCACGGCGACCTCGGCCTCGACGAATTCCTCCTGCGTCATGTCCCCGGCTTTCACCGCCTCGGAGAATTTCCACAGGTGGGTGCCGGCGCCGACACGTTCGCCCCTGAACCAGCCGTTCAGCATCGGCCCGCCGGTTACGACGATCGACGGCAGGTCGGTCGAGGCGGCGCCCATGATCAGGCTTGGCGTGGTCTTGTCGCATCCGACCAGCAGCACCGCGCCGTCGATGGGCTGGGCGCGCATCGTTTCCTCAACGGTCAGGGCCGCGAGGTTGCGATACATCATTGCCGTTGGGCGATAGGTGTTTTCGGAGGCCGAAAACACCGGAACCTCCAGCGGGAACCCCCCGGCCTCCCACACGCCGGCCTTTACCTTTTCGGCCAGTTCGCGCAGGTGCCCGTTGCAGGGGGTCAGATCGGACCAGGTGTTGAGTATGCCGATCACCGGGCGCCCGTCGAACAAGTCATGTGGATAGCCCTGATTTTTCAGCCATCCCCGATGATAGATACTGTCGCGCGACGTGCCGCCGTACCATTCCTGCGAGCGCAGTTTCCGGGGCCATTGAGCTGGCTTGAAGGTCATGTCCGTCCTCCCGGGCACATCTGGACGCTGTTTGAGCGTCTCAGAGGATCAGCCCTGTTTCTGCTTGTTGTAGACGTCAAAGATCACCGCTGCGAGCAGCACAAGACCTTTGATCACCTGCTGATAATCGATGCCGATCCCCATGATCGACATGCCGTTGTTCATCACCCCCATAATGAAGGCGCCGACGACCGCCCCGACGATCTTGCCCACACCGCCCGACATCGATGCCCCGCCGATGAAGACCGCGGCGATCACGTCAAGTTCCAGCGCGAAACCGGCTTTGGGCGTGGCTGTGTTCAGACGCGCCGCAAAGATCAGACCGGCCAGTGCCGCGAGAAAGCCCATGTTGACGAAGGTCAGGAAGGTCAGCCGTTCGGTCGGGATCCCCGACAGTTTCGCGGCCTTTTCGTTGCCGCCCAGCGCATAGATACGCCGGCCCAGCGTCGTCTGTTCGGTGATGAACGCATAGACCACGGTCAGGATGCCCATCGTGATCAGCACGTTGGGCAAACCGCGAAAGGTCGACAGAGAATAGACGAGGAACATTATCGCGCCAGCAACGATGGCCGTGCGCACGACGAAAAATGCGGTGGGTTCAATCTCGACCCCGTAGGCCCGGTTCTGTTTCCGTCGCGAAAGACCGAGATAAATCAGCAGAACAACGACGATCGCCCCCACGGCAAGCGCGGTCATATTCGGCCGGTCTACGCCGAAAATGTCAGGGATGAACCCGGTCGACAGCCGCTGAAAGGTTTTCGGGAACGGGCCGATCGATTGACCCTCCAACAGCCAGAGCGAGAGACCGCGAAAGACGAGCATCCCCGCCAGCGTGACGATGAAGGACGGGATTTTCCAGAAGGCGACCCAATACCCCTGCGCGGCGCCGATCAGCATGCCGACAACAAGGCAGGCCGCCACCGTTGGCACGACAGACCAGTTCCAGTTCACGATCATCACCGCCGCAAGGGCCCCGACAAACCCCATGACCGAGCCGACGGACAGGTCGATATTGCCGCCGACAATGACGATCAGCATGCCCAGCGCCATGATGATGATATAGCTGTTTTGCAGGAACAGGTTCGTGATGTTGATGGGGCGCATCAGGGTGCCGCCGGTCACGACCTGGAAAAACACCATGATCGCGATCAGGGCGAACAACAATCCATATTCCCGCAAGTGCGTGCCCAAGTAATGGGCAATGCCTGAGGGTTCGGCCTGTGTGTCCTTGGGGGTGGCTGCTTCACTCATCTCGATTGTCCTATTCCGTAACAATGAGCGACATGATGCGCTCCTGGCTGGCGTCCTCGGCGGCCAGTTCGCCGACGAAACTGCCTTCGTTCATGACATAAATCCGGTCACACATGCCCAGCAACTCGGGCATTTCGGACGAAATCATCACCACGCCCCGGCCTTCGGCGGCAAGGTCGTTCATCAGGTTGTAGATTTCGAACTTGGCCCCGACATCGATGCCGCGGGTCGGCTCGTCCAGGATCAGCACCCTGGGATCGGTAAAGAGCCACTTGGACAGCACGACCTTTTGCTGGTTCCCGCCCGACAGGTTCATGACCCGCTGGAACACGCTGGGCGTTCGGATGTTCATCGCCTTGCGGTATTTTTCGGCGACCTGGGTTTCCTCGCTTCTGTTGAGGACACCGTTTCTCGACACCTCGCCCAGGTTGGCCAACGTGATATTCTGGCGGATCTCGTCCTCAAGAATAAGGCCCAGTTCCTTGCGGTCTTCGGTGACATAGGCAAGGCCCGCACGGATGGCGGCGCCCGGATCGCCCAGATACACCGGGTGTCCGTCAAGCAGCGCCTCGCCCGTGATGTTGCGCCCATAGCTTTGGCCGAAGATGCTCATCGCCAGTTCGGTCCGCCCGGCGCCCATCAGCCCGGCGATCCCGACGATTTCGCCGGCGCGCACGTTGAAGCTGACATTCTTGATGACCTGCCTGTCGGCATGTTGTGGATGGGTGACGTTCCAATCACGGATTTCGAACAGAACATCTCCGACCTTGCGCTCGCGCTCGGGGTATCGGTGCGCCATGTCACGACCGACCATGTCGCGCACGATCCTGTCTTCGGTGACGTCATGGGTGCGGGAATCGATCGTTGAAACCGTGGCACCGTCCCGCAGCACGGTGATCGTATCGGCCACCCTGCGCACCTCGTTCAGCTTGTGACTGATGATGATCGACGTGACGCCCTGGGTCTTGAGTTCCAGGATCAGGTCAAGCAACGCCTGACTGTCCGCTTCGGACAGGGCCGCAGTCGGCTCGTCCAGGATCAGCAGCCGCACTTCTTTCGACAGCGCCTTGGCGATCTCGACCAATTGCTGTTTGCCGACGCCCAGCTTGTCCACCTTGATCGCGGGGCCCTCGGACAGCCCGACCTTTTTCAACAATTCTTCGGTGCGCCGGAAGGTTTCGTTCCAGTTGATCACACCATTGCTGGCGCGTTCATTGCCCAGGAAAATATTCTCGGCAATCGACAGGAGCGGCACCAGCGCCAGTTCCTGGTGAATGATGATGATGCCGCGGCTTTCGCTATCCTTGATGCCGGAAAAGCTGGCCAGCGCGCCGCCATAGTGGATTTCGCCCTGGTAGTCTCCGAAAGGGTAGATGCCGGACAGGACTTTCATCAGCGTGGATTTGCCGGCGCCGTTTTCACCGACCAGCGCGTGAATCTCGCCTTCCTCGACCGAGAAACTGACATCGTCCAGCGCCTTGACCCCCGGAAAGGTCTTGGTGATGCCACGCATCTCCAGCAAAGCAGACATGATACCCTCCCCCCGAATGCCCGCCCGCCGCCACGGCGGCGGACAGGGCTTGTTCACGTCAGATCACTTGAGATCTTCGGCCTTATGATAGCCGGACCCGATCACGATTTCCTCGTAATTGGTGATGTCGACAGACACTGGCTCAAGCAGGTAGGACGGGATGATCTTGACACCGTTGTCATAGGTCTTGGTGTCGTTGATCTCGGGCTCGCCATCTTGCAGCAGCGCATCGGCCATGCCGACGGCAACCTTGGCCAGTTCGCGGGTGTCCTTGAACACGGTAGAATACTGCTCGCCTGCGATGATCGACTTGATCGACGGCAATTCCGCGTCCTGGCCGGTGACGATCGGCATTTTCAGATCGCCCGAACCATATCCGACCCCTTTGAGCGAGGACAGGATGCCGATCGACAGCCCGTCATAGGGGGCCAGCGCACCATGCAGTTGCTTGTCGGTGTAATGGGCCGAAAGGAGGTTATCCATACGGGCCTGTGCCACAGCACCGTCCCAGCGCAATGTGCCGACGGTGTCCATGCCCATCTGACCGGACACGATATTGATGGTGCCCGCGTCGATCAGCGGCTGAAGCACACTCATCGCGCCATCGTAGAAGAAATAGGCGTTGTTGTCGTCCGGCGACCCGCCGAACAGCTCGACGTTGTAAGGCCCGTCACCGAACCGTTCCTTGAGCCCGCTGACCAGCGAGTTCGCCTGCAGCACGCCGACTTTGAAATTGTCGAAGGTCGCATAATAGTCGACATATTCACTGTCGCGGATCAGGCGGTCATAGGCAATGGTCTTGATCCCGGCGTAATGCGCGTTTTCCAGCACGTTCGACAGGGTCGTCCCGTCGATCGCCGCAATCACCAGAACGTTGACACCCTTTGTCACCATGTTCTCGATCTGGGCGAGCTGGTTGGGGATGTCGTCTTCGGCATATTGCAGATCGGTCGCATAGCCTGCCGCCTCGAATTCCGCGACCATCGATTGACCGTCCGAAATCCACCGCGCAGATGATTTGGTGGGCATGGCGATGCCGATGGTGCCCTTGTCCTGGGCGATGGCCGGTGCAGCCACCAGACCCAGAGCGATTGCTAGGGCGCTAAGCCCGGTCGTAATGCGTTTCAATGTATTTCCTCCCGAAATCGGGCGTCTCCATCCGCGGACCGCCCTGCTCATAAAGCTGGGGCTGTCGAAGACTCGACACGCCCTGACCAAGCGTAGTTGCAGTTCAGCATATCGTTCAATTGCTTAATTTTGCCGCTTTCATACCGATAGTGGTATGTAGCGACATGAGCAAAATCCTGACCCGCTTGCAGCCCCGCCACCTGCGACTGATCCATGCCATCGCCACGCACGGTCAGCTTTCGCATGCCGCCAACATATTGGGCATGACCCAGCCGTCGGCGTCACGGTCGCTGGCCGAGATCGAAAGGCTGGCGGGCGCCCCCCTGTTCGAGCGGCATCCCAAGGGGATGACGCCGACCCATGTTGGCGAAATCCTAGTGCGTCATGCCGGTGTGATCCTCGGCGATCTCGAAGCGATATCAGACGAATTGGCCGCCGTTCGCTCCGGGCGCGCAGGGACGGTGCGGGTTGGTGCGGTCACCGGCGCGGCCGTGGGGTTTGTGGTGCCCGCGATTCAGGACCTCAAACGGGAAACAGAAAACCCCGACATTCGCGTCGATGTCGCGCCCAGCACCAACCTGATGGACGGGCTTTTGGGCGGCAAATATGATTTCGTTCTGTCGCGCCTGCCCGAAGGCATCGACCCGCGCCTTTTGGACATTCAATACAGCCGGGCCGAGCATCTGGACATTCTGGCGCGCAAGGATCACCC
This sequence comes from Arenibacterium sp. CAU 1754, assembly GCF_054482635.1. NCBI lineage: Bacteria > Pseudomonadati > Pseudomonadota > Alphaproteobacteria > Rhodobacterales > Paracoccaceae > Arenibacterium > Arenibacterium sp. CAU 1754. The sequence goes on along the minus strand of NZ_JBTLRG010000005.1, from coordinate 69,691 downwards.
TTTGTCCGGGCTCCGCCACCTCGATCTGCGCCAGTTGTCGGGATTTCCCTGGATCATGCAGGCCCCGGGCATGCCAATCCGATCGGCCGTCGAACTGGCGCATGTGGCGATTGGGCTGACCCAGCCGCGGGATGTGATCGACTCGGCCTCGCTGCTTGTGATGATGGCCTATCTGCGCACGTCGGATGCGATCTCACCCGTGGCGCGCGAGGTGTCGGAACTGATCTGCACATCCGGCGGAGAAGGCTGTCGGGTTCTTGACCTGAAGTCCCCGATCACCATGCCGCCCTATCATTTGATCCGGCAATCGGGGCGCCCGCTGAGTCCGGTCACACAGAGGCTTTTTGATCTCGTGGTGGAGCGATTGGCGGGATGATCCAGGATGGCTCCTCCACGGGCCTTCCGGCAGCGCGAAATCGCGTGCTTCTCGGTGATGCAATGGCAGCACCACCTCGATCTGTTTGCAGAAGCAGCAAGGGAGGCTTTTGTCGCGCTCGGGTATCAGATCTTGGATACGGGTGGCACTTTGATCTCCTGTCCTTGCTGCGATGGCGGACATTCGCAGCACGAGATCCTCATTGCCTATGCACGGATAGAAGCAGCGGTGCGCGCACCAACAACGAACCTCACGTAGACCAGAGATAAACTGATAGACAATGGGGTGGCCTCTGGCCGCCCCATTTGCGTTTCAGCCCATGAAAGGTTTCCTCAGATAAGGGGCCACCGGGTATAGTTGCCCTCTGAGACAACCTATCGCCCTGGTCAGCAGACGCGACCGCCCCATTCAACGCGTCTATCTCATGGAAGCCACACTGCTCCGGACGACCCACCGGTCAAGCGTCAACCGCATCACATCCGACGAGGAGCAATAGGCTTTGCATCCCTGCTCTTGAGAACTCCGAACCGGATAAGAATTTCTTCGAATTCAGTTTTGGACAACACTTCTACCACACCATATCCCTTGGGACAGAGTCGAACCTCGGGGATCGTGTTTCAGGGGCTCAAAACCAGAAAATCGGGCGTTTCGGCCCGATTCCCCTCTTATGCTTGCAAAATGGCTATTTCAGCCCCGCCGGTGGCCATTAATTGGCGGTCAGAACAACAATTGATCCTTTGGCAGCCCTACTGACATTTCGAATAGCCGCAGCTTGCACAGGTCATGCAGCCTTCGATCATGCGCATTTCGTACTGGCCACAGCTGGGGCAGGCCTTGCCACGCGGCGTTTCCCCAACCGCCATAACCTGCGCTTGCGGGTCGCTTTTCAGCCCCATGCCCTCGCCTTCGATAAAGCCGATGGAAATCAGGTGGCGTTCGATCACGCTGCCGATTGCCGCCAGAATCGACGGGATGTATTTACCCTGCATCCAGGCCCCGCCACGCGGATCAAACACGGCCTTGAGTTCTTCTACCACGAAACTCACATCCCCGCCGCGCCGGAACACTGCCGATATCATCCGCGTCAGAGCGACGGTCCAGGCGAAATGCTCCATGTTCTTGGAGTTGATGAACACCTCGAAAGGACGGCGGTGGCCGTTGATGATGATGTCGTTGATCGTCAGGTAGATCGCGTGTTCGCTGTCAGGCCATTTGAGCTTGTAGGTGTTCCCCTCAAGGGTCTGCGGACGGTCCAGCGGTTCGGACATGTAGATGACATCGCCATGCGGGGTCATCGGTTCGCCCATCTCGGATGTGATCACCTCGGGCGCGCCGCCATTGGCCGTCGTCTGCGCGTCCGGCTTCTCGGCGACACTCAGGACCGATCCTGTTACCTCGTTTGGCCGATAGGTGGTGCACCCTTTGCAGCCCGTATCCCAGGCCTGCATATAAACGTCCTTGAAGTCGTCGAAACTGATGTCCTCGGGGCAGTTGATCGTCTTGGAAATGGACGAATCCACCCATTTCTGCGCGGCGGCCTGCATCTTGACGTGGTCCGACGGGCTGAGCGTCTGGGCATTCACGAAATACTCTGGCAGTTCGCGGTCGCCGAATTCGTCGCGCCACATCTGCACGGCGTAATCGACCACTTCCTCTTCGGTGCGGCTGCCGTCCTTTTGCAGGACCTTCCGGTTATAGGCATAGGCAAAGACAGGCTCGATCCCGGAACTGACGTTACCGGCATACAGGCTGATGGTCCCGGTCGGCGCGATCGAGGTCAGCAAAGCATTTCGGATACCGTGTTCGCGCACCGCGGCGCGGACATCGTCATCCATGTTCATCATGTTGCCGCTGGCCAGGTATCCATCCGCGTCGAACAGCGGGAAGGCGCCCTTTTCCTTGGCCAATTGCACCGACGCCAGGTATGCGGCGCGGGCGATCGCGTGCAACCAGTGTTCGGTCTGACGCGCCGCCTCGTCCGAGCCATAGCGCAGGCCCAGCATCAAAAGGGCATCGGCCAACCCGGTCACGCCCAGCCCGATCCGCCGTTTGTTGCGCGCTTCTTCGGCCTGTTGCGGCAGCGGGAATTTCGATGCATCCACCACGTTGTCCATCATCCGGACCGCTGTTGTCACCAGGTCGCTCAGCGCGGCTTCGTTCAGCGCGGCGCCGTCTTCGAACGGTTCACTGATCATCCGCGCGAGGTTGATCGACCCCAGCAGGCAGGCGCCATAGGGCGGCAGCGGTTGTTCCCCGCAGGGGTTCGTCGCGGCGATGGTTTCGCAATAATTCAGGTTGTTGGCCGCGTTGATCCGGTCGATGAAGATCACCCCGGGTTCGGCGTAATCATAGGTGCCCTGCATGATCCTGTTCCACAGGTCGCGCGCCTGCAGCGTGTGATAGACCTTGCCGTCGAACTCCAGCTCCCACGGTCCATCGGTCTTGACCGCTTCCATGAAGGCATCCGTCACCAGCACCGACAGGTTGAACATCCGCAGACGGGCGGAATCGGATTTGGCGATGATGAAATCTTCGATATCGGGGTGATCGCAGCGCATCGTCGCCATCATCGCCCCGCGGCGCGACCCGGCGCTCATGATGGTGCGGCACATGGCGTCCCAGACATCCATGAAGCTGAGCGGCCCGGAGGCATCCGCCGCAACGCCCGACACCGATGCACCCTTGGGGCGAATGGTGCTGAAATCGTACCCGATGCCGCCGCCCTGCTGCATGGTCAGGGCGGCCTCTTTCAGCATCTCGAAAATGCCGCCCATGCTGTCGGGGATGGTGCCCATGACAAAACAGTTGAACAGGGTGACCTGCCGGGCGGTGCCCGCCCCTGCGGTGATCCGTCCTGCGGGCAGGTATTTGAAATCCGTCAGGGCCTCGTAAAACACCTCTTCCCACTTGCCCGGGTCATCCTCGACCCGAGCCAGATCGCGGGCGATGCGGCGCCACGTGTCCTCGACGCTTTTGTCGATGGGCGTGCCCTCTTCATCCTTGAAGCGGTACTTCATATCCCAGATCTGCTCGGCGATGGGGGCAGCGAAACGGCTCATGGCAGGATTCCCGAAATGGAGACAGGGTCTCACAGTACCGCAAAGCGGCCCAGCAGCACAACAGGTTGCCGTGCCTCGTCAGCAAGCTACAATATGGGCTGTGGCCTGGGGACGACTCTGTGGATAAAACCGTCAATCTGATCAAACTCTCCGTCGGGACCGAGACGGTGGAAACGCTGGCCGCATGGCAGGCGAGCACGCGCGCGCAGGGGGCCGACGGATTGCCGCGCCACGTCACCCGCATGTGGCCCAAGCGCGCGGAGGAGATCCTGAACGGCGGGTCGATCTATTGGGTTTTCAAGGGGCTGATCCAGTGCCGCCAGCGCATCCTGCGTCTCGACGAGGTGATTGGACAGGACGGCATCCGGCGCTGCGCCATCGTTCTGGACCCTGCGTTGCACCGCACCCAGAGCGCAACCAAACGCCCGTTTCAGGGCTGGCGCTACCTTCCCGTTGCCGAGGCGCCGCCCGACCTGCCGGAAGGGCGCGAAAACGAAGACCCGTTGCCGGTCGAGTTGAACCGCGCGCTGGCAGAAATCGGCGTGCTTTGAGGTCGAAAAACCGACGGCTATCGAAGGGTCAGGTTCAAAGAAGCTGCTCGGTTTGAACGACCAGCGCCTTTTGTTTTTCCTCCCAATCGGACAAGATCGCAGCCCCTGAGCCCTGAAATTCATCAGCCAACAGCGCGCACCCAAGCATCCTGTCCACACGAAAATGCCTGATTGCGCCCCGCAATTCGCACCAGGAAACAAGCACCTCGTTGTCGCAATAGTAGATCATCGCCAGAGGCCAAACGGTACGATCAGTCCGCACTCCGTTGGCGTCGCCATAAGACAGTCGCAGTTTCGTTTCCGTTCGGATCGCGCGCCTGATGAGCGAGGTGTATCCTGCGTCCGACGCATCATTCCCCCACGAGGACGCTATCAGATGCCGCACGCCCGGCGCCACTTCTCGAAGTTTCCGCGCCGCGGCTTTTGCTGACTTCCACAATCCACCATCCCCTGTCCTTGCGACCATGGACAGACCGAGAATGATCGCCTCGGCCTCGTCTTCATCAAAGCTCAGGGGTGGGAGATCGTACCCGGCGCGCATGATGTACCCGACCCCGGTTTCGCCATAGATGGGAACCTGCCGCGCCTGCAAATGGGCAATATCGCGATAAACAGTCCTGATTGAGACCTCCAGAGTTTCCGCGATTTGCGCCGCCAGAACAGGCTTCGACGCCGTGCGGAGAATTTGAATGATGTCGAAGAGACGCTCTGTCCTCGCCATGGAGTACCTCCAGCTGTGACTTTGGAAACCATAACACTACTGCCACGCATGTGTCAGTAAGCCCCTGATAGGGAATCTTCCAATCAAGGCGAGAAAGGTTCCGGAAAATGAGAGAGCTATCTGAACTGAACAACACCCTGACGACATGTTCGTTCGTTGAGTCGTGGATGTTATGGGTCGAACTGGCGGATCGCGATGATGCGCGCGTTCGTCAGGCAGTGGTTGATGCCGTGGGACTTGAATACGGTCCGTATGAAGGCGTCGCATTCGAGAGTGGACCGGGTATGCAGTTTTTCCGGCCCAAACAGGGCTCAAAGCTGGGCACCTCAGAAGAAACGGTTAAGATGCCGGCAAGGGTGCTGACGTTCACAGTCGCCGGTGGCATTGAAATGCTTGCAAAGGCGATTGAAGCCGTTCGGCATACACATTCCTACGAGGAACCGGTCATCATCATACAGCAGGTCATGGCGAGCCGCGCAGACTATAGCGAAGATCGCGAAAATCCCAACCGATGGTGGAACCGGGGATTTGACGTCTAGATGACGCGGCCGTTCGCTTCAGAGCAGCATTCTTGCGACCCTGGCTCGGACCTGTAGCAGCCCGCGTGAATGTCTGCCGTTCGATCCCCGATCGGCTGGGTCAGCTCTGTGACAGAAAAGTCAAAGGTGTCTGCCGGTCCACAACGGCCAGCGCTGCTCAGGTCGCGTCGAGGAGTTTGAACAGGGCCTTCAGGGTCGCCTTTTCCTCATCCGAGTACTCGGCGACGCGACTGCGCCACAGGGTTGCCTGACTGCGCAGGATCAAACCGTCGTTCAGCAGTTTCAGGTGGTTCGCGCGCAGGGTTTCGCCGGTCGAGGTGATATCCGCCACCGCCTCGGCGGTTTCGTTTTTCACCGTGCCTTCGGTCGCGCCCTGGCTGTCGACAAGGGCGTAATCGGCAACGCCCCCATCGCGCAGGAAATCGCGCACAAGTTGGTGATACTTGGTGGCGATGCGCATGCGGAACCCGTGAGTGTCGCGAAACGCGGCTGCGGCGGCATCCAGATCATCCAGCGTGTCCACATCGACCCAGAAATTCGGCACGGCCAAAACAAGATCGGCATGACCGAACCCAAGCGGCGCGATCTCTTCGATCTGCTGTTCCCAGCGGGGTAGTTTTTCGTGCACCAGATCGGTGCCGGTCACGCCCAGATGAATGCGCCCGGCGGCCAGTTCCCGCGGGATTTCACCGGCAGACAGCAGAACCAGCGCCATGCCTTCGACACCGTCGACGGCCCCGGCATATTCACGGTCATTGCCGGTGCGCGACAGGGTCACGCCGCGCTTTTCGAACCATTGGAATGTCTTTTCCATCAGCCGCCCCTTGGACGGCACACCCAGCTTAAGCGTCATGGTCATGCGCCCTCCAGCTCAAGCATCAGGCCGGGGCGCAGGACCCCGCCCACAGCCGGGATTTCGGCGCCCTGCCCCAGCCGGCGGGTCAGCGCGTCATAGCGCCCGCCGCTGGCCACCGCGGGCAGGTCGGGTTTGGACTCGGCGTAGAACCCGAACACGAAACCATCGTAATATTCCATCGACGTGCGGCCATAGCTCGCCTCGAAATCAAGGGTTTGCACGTTGACGCCGCGTTGGGTCAACGCCTCGGCACGCAGTTTCAAACGCTCGACCGCAGGCAGGATCGACGGCAGGTCAACCGCGATATCGCTGAGCCTTTCCAGAGCGAAGGGCACGGTTTCGCGCACCGCCAGAAGGCTCTCCAGCGCCGAAAGCTCATGATTGGCAATGGGGGGTTCGGCGGCATCGGCGCGCAGGGCCTCGATACGCGCTTCAACTTCGCAACGGCTGCGCAACCCGATTTCGGGACCGGTGGCATCGAACGGATCGGACATTGCCAACAGAGCTGTGCGGCTGGCTGGCACGGGCGACCGGTGGGCAAAACGATCCAGCAGCGCACGAAACCGGCGCGGGCGCCAGATGTGGCGCATCAGTGCCGCCTTGCGCCGGTCGGATGTGGTCAGCCCCTGCACGGCCGCCATCAGAATGCCGATATCCCCGGTTGCCGCGCGCAGGTTCAGCGGTGCGAGAACCTCGGCAAACAGCGCGAATACCTCGGCATCGGCGGCGGCCACGTTCGAGCGATCGAACACCTCGTATCCGACCTGAACGAATTCGTTCGCCCGATCGGCATCATGTTCCTGACGGCGAAACACCTCGCCCGCATAGGTATAGCGGGCGGGTTCGGCCCCCTGCTCCATGTGCATCTGCACCACGGGCACGGTGAAATCCGGGCGCAGCATCTGTTCCCCGCGCAGTGCGTCCGAGGTGACATAGGCGCGCGCGCGAATGTCTTCGCCATAAAGGTCCAGCAAGGTTTCCGCCGGTTGCAGGATCGGGGTTTCCACTGCCTGTGCTCCGGCCTGTTCAAACCGGTCGCGCAGGCCCGCGGCGCGTGCCAAAGTTTCGGCGCGGCTTGGCATCAGTCTTGTCCGTCCAGAATTTCGCGCACCTTGGCGACCAATTGATCGCGGGGCACTTCGAACTGGCTGGGACGTTCCTTCCATTCCTCGAGCGTCGCGTTTTCGGCGATCTTGGCGCCCAGGACCAGATCCTTGATCTGGATGACGCCGCGCTCTTTTTCGTCGCCACCCTCGATCACAGCGATGGGGGAATTGCGTCGATCGGCGTATTTCATCTGGTTGCCGAAATTCTTGGGGTTGCCCAGATAGACCTCGGCCCGGATCCCCGCGTTGCGCAGTTCGGTCACCATCGCCTGATAATCGGCCATGCGGTCGCGATCCATCACCGTCACGACGACGGGACCAACAGGTTGCGACGAAATCCGCCCTTTTTCACGCAGGGCCGCCAACAGGCGGTCCACCCCGATGGAAATGCCGGTTGCCGGCACCTCTTGCCCGGTAAAGCGTTTGACCAGATCGTCATAGCGCCCACCGCCCGCCACCGAGCCGAACTGCCGTTTGCGCCCTTTTTCATCAAAGATTTCAAAGGTCAGTTCTGCCTCGAACACCGGCCCGGTGTAATAGCCAAGCCCACGAACGACCGAAGGATCAATGTCGATCCGGTCCGCGCCATAGCCCTGCGCCTGCACCAGATCACCTATCGTTTCCAGTTCTTCGATCCCTTTGAGGCCCATCTCCGATCCCCCCACAGCATCGCGCAGGTTGGCCAGCGTTCTGGCGGCATCGCCGGCCTTGGAGGTCAGGAACGCAATCACCGGTTCGGCCTGATCCTCGCTTAGCCCGACACCGTCGATATAGGCGCCGGATGCATCAAGGCGGCCTTTGGTCAGCAATTCGCGCACGCCGCTTTCGCCGACCTTGTCGAACTTATCGATGGTGCGCAGAACCGCGTCGCGGTCGGCACCCGCCTCATCCGTCAGCCCCATGGTTTCCAGCACCCCGTTCAGAACCTTGCGATTGTTCACCCGGATCACGTAATCGCCGCGCGGGATGCCGGCGCCCTCGAGCGTGTCGGACAGCATCGAACAAATCTCGGCATCGGCGGCCACGCTGGGGGCGCCGACCGTGTCGGCGTCACACTGATAGAACTGGCGATACCGCCCCGGACCCGGCTTTTCGTTGCGCCAGACCGGCCCCATCGCATAGCGGCGATAGGGCGTGGGCAGGTCGTTGCGGTGCTGGGCATAGACCCGCGCCAGGGGCGCCGTCAGGTCATAGCGCAGGGCAAGCCAATCGCCCTTGTCCGCGTCGTCGGCCTCTTGCCAGGCAAAGACGCCATCGTTGGGCCGGTCCACGTCGGGCAGGAACTTGCCCAGCGCCTCGATGGTTTCAACCGCACTGGTTTCCAAGGCATCAAACCCATAGCGATGATAGACGTCGGCAATCGCGCGCAGCATATCGCCGCGCTGCGTTACCTCGTCGCCGAAATAATCGCGGAACCCTTTGGGCGTTTCGGCCTTGGGGCGGGGTTGTTTCTTGACTTTGGCCATGACGGGCGTCCTTGGGCAAACCGGTTGCGGCGGGGTCTAGCCGAAGGGGTGGTGAGGAGCAAGGTGATGCACCGATCTGTCCCTCGCCTTTTCGCACCTGTCAGATATCGGCGAAATCCCCGGCGCGTCCCTTTCCGGCGGCGAACCGGGCCGCCCCGGCCCGTCCTTCGGCGCGAAATGCGGCGGCCGAGCGCCATTCGCGGCGCAGCGCGGCGGCCAGATCGGGTGGCGGCATCCGGGCCGACAGATGATCGGCCCGCATGCAGGCCTGCGGAAAGCGGCACAGATCCCGCGCAAGGGACTGCGCGGTCTCCAGTGCCGTGCCGGTGTCGCAAATCCGGTTGGCAAAGCCCATCGCCAAAGCCTCATCCGCATCGACCGGGCGGCCTGTCAAGATCAGGTCACTGGCCCGTCCCTGCCCCAAAAGGCGCGGCAGGCGCACGGTGCCCCCGTCGATCAGCGGCACGCCCCAGCGGCGGCAATAGACCCCGGTCACCGCACCTTGCGCCATTACGCGCAGATCGCACCACGCGGCCAGTTCCATGCCGCCGGCGACGGCGGGACCTTCGATTGCCGCGATCACCGGTTTTCCCAGCATCAGGCGCGACGGCCCCATCGGTCCGGGCAACGGCGCACCGACCGGATCGTCCCAGTCGGCAGGAATGTTCAGGCCATTGAACCACGCATCGGCGTCGCCTGCTCCGGCCGCTTTCAGATCAAAACCCGCGCAGAACGCGCCGTCGGCCCCGGTCAGGATGGCCACCTTGGCCGTTTCATCCGTCTGGAACGCCAGGAAAGCGTCGAACAGGGCCCGCGCCGTGTCCGGATTCACCGCATTGCGCGCCTCTGGCCGGACGATGGTGATGGTCGTCACACCCTGACCGGTTTTGATTTGGATTGTCATGAACCTTCCCCCCGGTCACATTCTGGCGGGGGCGTGTTTTCCGCGCAAGGCGCTTGGCGGCACCGGTGCCCCGATGTATGACGCCCCCATCCCGCAGGAGCCCGGCCCAAATGCAACATCTGGAAGAGCAGATCGCCCACCTCACCCGCACCGTTGATGAGCTGAACGAGGTCGTGACCCGCCAGCAGCGCGAAATCGACGTGCTGACGCGCCGCGTGCAGATGCTGATGCAGCGCGAGGCGGATCGCGATGCACAGAGTACCGGCGGCGTATTCATCGGCGATGAACGCCCGCCCCATTACTGACCCTTCGCGGGCCGCGGCCCACGCCGCATCAGCGGTTCAGGTCATCCTCCATGTAAGTGCGGATGATGTCATGAAATGTGTTTTCCGCCTGAAAACCCAATCCGCGCGCGCGTTTTGAATCGAACCGCTGGGGCCAGCCATCGACGATGCGGATGATATCCGGATCGGGTTCGCTGCGGATCAGGGACACGACATTGTTGCCCGCCACATCGCGCAGCGCCTCGATCTGTTCGGCCACGGTGCAGGATACCCCCGGCATGTTAAGCGCGCGCCGGTTTTCCAGCAGATCGGTATCGATCGTGCCCGCGCGGCGCAGGAACCCGACGGCCGAGCGGGGCGAGGCATGGCTGTGCGTCACCGTGTCATCAACCGGCAGAATCGCCTCTTGCCCGTTCAGAGGTTCGCGGATGATGCCGGAAAAGAACCCCGAGGCCGCCGCGTTCGGTTTGCCGGGACGCACGCAGATGGTGGGCAAACGGATCGAAACGCCATCGATGAACCCCTTGCGGCTGAAATCGGAGATCATCAGCTCGCAGATTGCCTTTTGCGCGCCATAGGACGTCAGCGGCGCAGTCAGGAATTCATCGTCGATCATGTCGGGGAATGGCGCCCCGAACACCGCGATGGACGAGGAGAATACCAGCCGGGGCAGATAGCTGCCTGCGCTTTCCACATTCTGGGCACGCAGGGATTCCAGAAGCTCCCAGCAAGGGAACATGTTCACCTGCCAGCCCTTGTCGAAATCCTTTTCGGCCTCACCCGATACGATCGAGGCAAGGTGAAACACCACATCGGGGCGTTCGGCCACAAGCGCATTGATCTCTGCTGCATCGGTGATATTGCCCACGACCTGCCGCTGCACGGGGGCCGCGTCGGGCGGAAAGGCGATGTCGTGCGACGTGATATCGACAGGCTGACCTTCCCAGCCGTCGTTCAGCAGGTTTCGGGCCAGTTTCTGGCCGATCATGCCCCCACCGCCAAGGATCAGGATTTTGGTCATTTCGGTGTCCCCCCAATTGGATATGCGTTTCGGTTTCCCGGACCCTAGTAGTTAACAAAGCAGGCGAACAGTGGATTGTCGCCCCCGTCATCCCTGAGATGCAAGCAGCGCGCGGATTTCCTGCTCTGACGGCATCGCTGGCGCGGTGCCCGGCCGGGTCACGGAAATTGCCGCCGTCGCGCTGCCAAAGCGCACCGCGTCGATCGGCGTGTCCCCGCGCGCCAGCGCCGCTGCAAAGCCGCCGTTGAACGCATCCCCCGCGCCGGTCGTTTCCACCACCGGCCCGGCGTCGAACGCCGGGACATGCACCGGATCGCGCCCGTCATGAAACAGCGCGCCGTTTTCACCCAGCGTGATGATCGCGGCGCCAACGCCCTTGTCCAGCAGGGCCTGCGCCGCGCGGGTGGCGTCGGCAACCGTTTGCACGGCGATGCCGGTCAGCGCTTCGGCCTCGCTCTCGTTCGGGGTGACATAGTCACACAGTGCGAGCATGCCCTCGGGCAGATCGGCGGCAGGGGCCGGGTTCAGGATCGTGACCGCGCCGCCCGCGCGCGCCACGCTCAGCCCATGATGCGCGGCCGGAATGGGTTGTTCCAACTGGGTCATGAACACGCCCGCCCCCCCTATCAGGTCACGGTGGGCATCGATATCATTTGTCGAAATCGCGCTGGCCACGCCGGGGCAGATGATGATCGCATTGTTGCCGGTCGCCTCTTCGATGAAGATATAGGCGGCTCCGGTGTAGCCGTCGTCCTGCTGGGTGATTTCGGGCACGACGCCGGCGTCGGACCAGATCGACAAGGCCATATCGGCAAAGGCATCGCGCCCCAAACGGGTGATGAAATGGGTCCGGGCCCCTGCACGGGCGGCAGCGACCGCCTGGTTTGACCCTTTCCCGCCGGGCCCCAGTGCAAAGCTGTTGCCGAGAATGGTTTCGCCCATGCGTGGCGGGCGGTCGGCACGAAAGCTGGTGTCGGCCACGAACACACCGAGAATGACGATTGGTTTGCTCATCCGTCCCTGCCCCGTCTGATTGCACTCAATTCAGGATCACCACGTATTTGACGATCCGGTTATTATCACTGTCGGAAATGTAATAGGCATTTCCGCGCACGGCCACACCTTCGGGATCATCGAATTTGTAGGGCCCCTTGCCCGGCATCCCATCGCCCAGCGCCCCGACCAGTCGGTTCTCAAGCGGGTCGATCAGCAGGATGCGGTGCGCGTCCTGATCGGCCACGATCAGGCGGCCAGCGTCATCGACATCCATATATCGTGGTCCGGCAAACCCGAACCCGACGCCCTGTATGACCTGAAGCTGTTCCAGCTCGGGGGAAAAACGGACCAGCCGCAATTGCATGTTGTCGGCCACCCAAATCGACCCGTCCGGCGCCTCGGCCACGTCATGGGCACCCGGCATGCCAGACGTCACCCCCAACAGATCGCTGCCCTGCATCATCACCAATTCGCCCGTGCCCGAGGACATGATGTAGGTGCGCCCGTTGGAATGGGCCAGAACGCCCTCGGTCCTTGGAAAGGGTTGCAGCGCCCCTTCCAGAACGTACCCTTGGGGGTCGGGCGCCAATATCGCAACGGCGCTGGCGCCGGTCACGGCGACATAAGCCTTGCCATCCGGACCGAAGGAGATGTCATGTACGCCGGGCAAACGACCATCGGCGATCACCCCCGTCACCTCTAGCGTGTCGGGGTCCATGATCACGATCCGGCTGCCGAATTTGTCGGCGATATAAAGCTGTCCGTCTGGACCAAAGGCCAGATCATGCGGATCGCTCAGCATCGCCTCGCTGGCCTTGTCGAAGGTGGCAAAGGGGGCCTGCGCCCAAACCGGGCCACCAAGGACCATCGTCAAGATCAGAATTGCCCAGCGCATCGCCATCCCCCCAAATACGGGGGCAGCCTACACGGCCAGCACGCCCCGATCCAATAACAATGCGGATCAGGGGCTAAAGCTCTTCCACCAGAACGACGCCTTCGAGGCTTTTGATCGCGCCCTTGATCTGCGGATTGACCGCAAACTCCTGCCCTAGTTCCATCTCGACCTCGCCTGGGAGGTTCGGGTCCATAAGACACAGCTGAACAGGTCCACGGGCCGCGGCGCGGGCAGCGGCCTGCGCCTCTTCCAGAACGGTGGCGACCGTCGAGATCGCTGCGGCATCCTCGATGAACACGCGCAATCCGCTGGTTCCGGCTGATGCGATGGCGGCATCGATCGGGGCGACCGAGCGGCCCAGCAGTTTCAGTTGATCGCTTTCCATCGTCGCCTCGACCGACACGACGACCTTTGATCCGGCATCCAGATGTTCGCGCGATTTTTCCAGCGCCTCGGAAAACAACGTCACTTCAAAGGCGCCGGTCGTGTCGCTCATCTGGACAAAGGCGAACCGGTTGCCGCGGGCCGATTTACGCTCCTGACGGCCTGCGACCACGCCGGCCAGCTGGGCCACCAGTGCGCCGCGTTCTGCCTTGGCGCGCAATTCGTCCAGCGTGACCACGCCCTTGCGTTTGAGCGGGGCCATATAGTCATCCAGAGGATGGCCTGACAGATAGAATCCGATGGCCTTGAACTCTTCGCTCAGCCGTTCGGCGGGCAGCCAGTCGGGGGCCTGTGACAGGCGCGGTTCGGGCAGGTCATCGCCCGCCTCGCCGAACAGGGACACCTGGTTTGAATTCTTCTGATCGTGGATCGCGGCGGAATAGTTGACCAGCGCATCCAGGCTGTCGAACACGCGGCGGCGGTTCGGATCCAGCTGATCGAACGCCCCGGCGCGGGCCAGCATTTCCATCGGCCGTTTGCCGACGCGTTTCAGATCGGCCCGGCGGGCCAGGTCGAACAGGGTGGCAAAGGGTTTTTCGACACCATCGACCATGCGCGCCTCGGTGATCAGGCGCATCGCCTCGACCCCAACGTTCTTCAGCGCGCCAAGCCCATAGACCAACGCGCCATCGACCACATCGAAGGTCGCTTGCGACCGGTTCACGCAGGGCGGCACCCATGGCAGATCAAGACCTTTTTTGACCTCTTCGAAATAGATGGCCAGCTTGTCCGTGAGGTGAATATCGCAGTTCATCACCCCGGCCATAAATTCGACCGGGTGGTTCGCCTTGAGCCAGGCGGTCTGATAGCTGACCACCGCATAGGCCGCCGCGTGGGATTTGTTGAACCCGTAGTTGGCGAATTTCTCCAGCAGGTCGAAAACCTCGCTGGCCTTTTTCTTTTCGACGCCGTTTTCGGCCGCCCCCTTTTCAAATTTTGGGCGTTCGGCGTCCATCGCCTCTTTGATCTTTTTACCCATTGCGCGGCGCAACAGGTCGGCGCCGCCCAGGGAATATCCGGCCATCACCTGAGCGATTTGCATCACCTGTTCCTGATAGACGATGATGCCTTGGGTTTCTTCAAGGATATGGTCGATCAGCGGATGGACCGAGGCGCGTTCCTTTTGCCCGTTCTTCACCTCGCAATAGGTCGGGATGTTTTCCATCGGGCCCGGACGGTACAGCGCCACAAGGGCAACGATGTCTTCGATACAGGTGGGGCGCATGCGTTTCAGGGCGTCCATCATGCCCGAACTTTCCACCTGGAACACCGCAACCGTCTTGGCGGCGGCATAGAGTTTATAGGACGCCTCATCATCCAGCGGGATGGCGTTGATATCGTTTTCTGTGCCCTCGGCGGGTTGGTAGAGTTCGGTCCCATCCGCCGCGATATGCAGGGGACGGCCCGATTTCAGGATCAGATCCACCGCGTTCTGAATGACGGTCAGGGTTTTCAGGCCCAGAAAGTCGAATTTCACCAGACCGGCCTGTTCCACCCATTTCATGTTGAACTGGGTCGCGGGCATGTCCGAGCGCGGATCCTGATAGAGCGGCACTAGCGCATCAAGCGGGCGGTCACCGATCACCACACCAGCGGCGTGGGTCGATGCGTTTCTGAGCAGGCCTTCGACCTGTTGGCCATAGGTCAGCAGGCGGTCAACGACCTCTTCGTTCTTGGCCTCTTCGCGCAGGCGCGGCTCATCCGCCAGCGCCTTTTCGATGCTGACGGGTTTGACCCCCTCGACCGGGATCATTTTCGACAGCCGGTCCACCTGACCATAGGGCATCTGCAACACGCGCCCGATGTCGCGCACCGCAGCCTTGGACAAGAGCGCACCAAAGGTGATGATCTGGCCCACCTTGTCGCGACCATATTTTTCCTGAACGTAGCGGATCACTTCCTCGCGCCGGTCCATACAAAAGTCGATGTCAAAGTCGGGCATCGACACACGTTCGGGGTTGAGGAACCGTTCGAACAGAAGGCTGTAACGCAGCGGATCAAGGTCGGTGATCGTCAGCGCATAGGCCACAAGGCTGCCCGCACCCGACCCGCGCCCCGGACCCACGGGGATGTTGTGATCCTTGGCCCATTTGATGAAGTCGGCAACGATCAGGAAGTAGCCGGGAAAGCCCATGCCCTCGATAATACCGAGTTCGAATTCCAGGCGTTTTTCATAGTCCTCGACCGGGGCGGCGTGAGGGATCACCGCAAGCCGCGCCTTGAGCCCGTCAACAGCCTGACGGCGCAGTTCCTCGACCTCGTCATCGGCGAATTTGGGCAGGATCGGGTCGCGACGATAGGCCATGAAGGCACAGCGCCGGGCGATTTCGACGGTGTTTTCAATCGCCTCGGGCAGGTCGGCAAACAGAACGGCCATTTCCTGCGGGGTTTTGAAGTAATGCTGGGGCGTCAGGCGGCGGCGCGGGTCCTGCTGATCGACATAGGCGCCGTCCGCGATGCAAATCAGAGCATCATGCGCCTCGTACATCTTGGAGTCTGGGAAATAGACATCGTTGGTCGCCACCAGCGGGATTTCCATCGCATAGGCGATTTCGACATGGCCCTGCTCGCTCAGCCGCTCGGGCTCGGGCTGGGTGCCATCTTCGCTGGGGTGGCGTTGCAGTTCGATATAAAGACGGTCGCCAAAGGCGGCTTTCATCCGTGCGACCAGCGCCTCGGCCGCCGGGCGCTGACCCGCCTGCAGCAGGCGCCCCACCGGACCATCCGGTCCGCCGGAGAGGCAAATCACCCCGTCCGCATGGGTTTCCAGCTCCTTCAGCGTGACCTGCGGCAATTGCCCCCCCTTGCCGATGTAAAGGCAGGAGTTCAGCTGCATCAGGTTTTCATAGCCGGTTTCGTTCTGCGCCAGCAGGACCAGCGGTGCGGGCGGCTTTTCCTTTTCGCCCGGTTGGGTGGTGACATACGCCAGATCAACCTGACAGCCGACAATGGGCTGAATCCCCGCATCGCTGGCACCTACGGAAAATTCCAGTGCCGAAAACATGTTGTTTGTATCGGTCACCGCAACGGCGGGCATGCCCGCCGCTTGACACAGACCGGGCAGTTTTTTCAGCCGAACGGCGCCTTCGAGAAGGGAATATTCGGTGTGCAGGCGAAGGTGAATGAATCGGGGGGAACTGCTCATGCGCCGACCCTATCCACACCACCACATGGCGGCAAGAGCGGCACGCTGCATACTACATGTTCCTGACCACTCGGGGCGGCGCCAGGCTGCCAAGGCCGCCTGCGGACTGCCTGTTTTCCCTGCACTTCGCCCCGTTTCCTGACTTTTCGGTCAAAAATGTCGCTGCAGTGCGATCCTTTTGCTTGCCAGATCGTGCCCCGTTTACCTAACCTGTTTCACAGATCACCGGCTGCTGCCCCTTCTACGTCGCATCGAGGGGGCGCGCGTATAGCCGCAACATCCGGTAAGGCGACGGGTTTCATACATGAACATCACGTTTCTTCTGAACGGAGAGACTGTGGACCTGCACGGGGTGTCGCCCACGACGACCCTGCTGGACTGGCTGCGCCTTGACCGCGGGCTGACCGGGACCAAGGAAGGCTGCAACGAAGGCGATTGCGGGGCCTGCACCGTCATGGTCACCGATGAGAGCGGCGCAAAGGCGCTGAATGCCTGCATCCTCTTCCTGCCGCAACTGCAGGGCAAGGCCGTGCGCACGGTCGAAGGCATGTCCGCCCCGGATGGCACCCTGCACCCCGTTCAGCAGGCGATGATCGATCATCACGGATCGCAATGCGGGTTCTGCACACCGGGATTCGTCGTTTCCATGGTCACCGCCCATCGCAACGGCGCGCGGGATTTCGACGACCAGCTGGCCGGGAACCTGTGCCGCTGTACCGGATACGCCCCCATCATCCGTGCGGCACAAGCGGCGGTGGATGCACCCGTCCCCCTTTGGGTTCAGGACAAGGCACCAAGCACCACGGTGCGCGGGTCCGCGCCTTCGGCGCAGACTGGCGCGCCATATTCACCTGAAAATGCAGATGAGCTTGCCGACCTTTATGCGCGACATCCCGATGCAACGCTGGTGGCCGGGGCAACGGACGTCGGCCTGTGGGTCACCAAATCGCTGCGCGCCCCCGGTGACGTGATCTTTCTCAACCGGTGCGACGATCTCAGGACCATCGAGATTGATACGGAAACCGTGCGCATCGGTGCGATGGCGGATATGAACCAGGTGCGCGGGACGGTTCAAACGCTGCACCCGTCTTATGGGGAGCTGATCCGGCGGTATGGGTCGGCCCAAGTGCGCGGCGCGGCCACCATCGGCGGCAACATTGCCAACGGATCTCCCATTGGAGACAACCCGCCAGCGTTGATCGCGCTGGGGGCCACGCTGCACCTGCGCAAGGGACAGACGCGGCGCAGCCTGCCCTTGGAAGATTTCTTTCTGGAGTACGGAAAACAGGACCGCGCACCGGGGGAATTTGTCGAGGCGGTCAGTTTCGCCCGACAGACCGACAGGTTGCGGTGTTACAAGCTATCCAAGCGGTTCGATCAGGATATCTCGGCCCTGTGCGGATGTTTCAGCATCACGGTCAGCGACGACCGGATCAGCGCAGCCCGGATCGCCTTTGGCGGCATGGCCGGCATCCCCAAGCGCGCCAGCGCGGTAGAAAACGCGCTTATCGGACAGGACTGGAACGCGCAGACCATTGCCACCGCGCAAGCAATGTTTGAGCGGGACTTCCAACCGCTCAGCGACATGCGCGCCTCGTCCGCCTATCGCCTAGAGACGGCGCGCAGCATGTTGGCCCGCTATTTCGCCGAGGACACAGGTCAGGCGGTTTCGGTTCTGGAGGCCGCGCCATGAGTGTCGCCGCCCCCCTGCCCCATGATGCCGCCCACCTGCATGTGACGGGCGCGGCGCGTTACGTGGACGATATCCCGACGCCGGCCAACTGCCTGCACCTTGCCTTTGGGCTGAGCACCGTGGCGCGCGGCGCCGTGACCGACATGGATCTTGGCTTGGTCCGCGCCGCGCCCGGCGTCATTGCCGTGCTGACGGCCGATGACCTGCCGTTTGCCAACGATGTCTCGCCCTCGGCCCATGACGAACCGTTGCTGGCGGACGGGCAAGTGCATTACATCGGCCAGCCGCTGTTTCTGGTCGTCGCCACAAGTCACATTGCCGCGCGGTGCGCCGCACGGCTGGGCCAGATCGAGGTGGCCGATGAAACGCCGATCCTGAGCATTGAGGACGCGCTGGCCGCAGATAGCCGGTTCGAGGAGGGACCGCGCGTCTATGCCAAGGGCGACGCCGGTGCAGCCATTGCCAAGGCGCCGCATGTGGTCGAAGGGCAGATCAACATCGGCGGGCAGGAACATTTCTATCTCGAAGGTCAAGCCACGCTGGCCCTGCCGCAGGACAATGGCGATGTCGTTGTACATTCGAGCACCCAGCATCCGACCGAGGTCCAGCACAAGGTGGCCGAGGCGCTGGGCACCGCCATGCACGGCGTGCGCGTGGAAACGCGCCGCATGGGGGGTGGGTTCGGCGGAAAGGAAAGCCAGGGGAATGCGCTCGCGGTGGCCTGTGCGGTGGCGGCGCGGGCCACCGGACGGCCCTGCAAGATGCGCTATGACCGGGACGATGACATGATCATCACCGGCAAACGCCATGATTTCCGCATCACCTATCGTGCCGGGTTTGACGGCACGGGCCGCATCGCGGGCGTGGAATTCGTGCAGTACGCGCGCTGCGGCTGGGCACAGGACCTGTCGCTGCCGGTGGCGGACCGGGCGATGCTGCACGCGGATAATGCCTATTGTCTTCCGGCCGCGCGGATCGAAAGCCATCGGTTGAAGACCAACACCCAGAGCGCCACCGCCTTTCGCGGGTTTGGCGGTCCGCAGGGCATGGTCGGGATCGAGCGCGTGATGGACCATGTCGCGCATCATCTGGGGCTGGACCCGGTCGCGGTGCGGCAATGCAATTACTATGCGGCACCGGATGGAGGGGGGCCGTCTGCCCCCCGGCCTGCGGCCCCCCCCGAGAGTTTGTCGGGCAAGATGAAGGGCAATACGACGCCCTATGGGCAGGCGGTGACGGATTTCGAACTGCACGGGATGACCGCGCAGCTGTTGCAGAGCAGCGATTATGCAGCGCGGCGCGCGGCGGTGGCGGAGTGGAACGCCAACAATGCGCATGTGAAAAAGGGGATCGCCTTTTCCCCGGTGAAATTCGGGATCTCGTTCACCTTGACCCACCTCAACCAGGCCGGCGCGTTGGTGCATGTCTATCAGGATGGTTCGGTTCATCTGAATCACGGCGGCACGGAGATGGGGCAAGGGCTGTTCCAGAAAGTGGCGCAGGTGGCCGCCGAGCGTTTCGGGCTTCCGGTCGAGCGCATTCGGATCACCGCCACGGACACCAGCAAGGTCCCCAACACATCGGCCACTGCGGCCTCATCCGGCAGCGATCTGAATGGGATGGCCGTCAAGGCGGCGTGTGATACCATCCGTACGCGGATGGCGGAGTGCCTTGCCGGGCGCCATCTGTGTGATCCGGGCACGGTTCGGTTTGCAGATGGCCGGGTTCATGTGGCGGATGCCGCGTATGAGTTCGCCGAAGCCGCGCAGATTGCCTATGTCGAGCGGGTGAGCCTTTCGGCGACCGGGTTCTACAAGACACCAAAGCTGGCCTGGGACCGGATCAAGGGCCAGGGCCGGCCGTTTTTCTATTTCGCCTATGGGGCCGCGGTGACCGAGGTGGCGCTGGATGTGCTGACCGGGGAAAACCGCATTCTGCGCACCGATATCCTGCATGATGCGGGGGCTTCACTGAATCCGGCGCTCGATATCGGGCAGGTCGAGGGCGGATTCGTTCAGGGGGCCGGATGGCTGACCACCGAGGAACTGGTCTGGGATGACACCGGCGCTCTGCGCACGCATGCGCCATCGACCTACAAGATCCCGGCCTGTTCGGATCGCCCGGATGTGTTCAACGTCGCCCTTTGGGCGGCGCAGAACCGCGAGGAAACGATCTATCGGTCCAAGGCGGTGGGCGAGCCGCCCCTGATGCTGGGCATCTCCGCCTTTCTTGCGCTGAGCCATGCGGTTGCGGCCTGTGGCGACGCCTATCCGGCGCTGAACGCGCCAGCCACGCCGGAGGAGTTGTGGCGTGCGATCAGGCGGGTGCGCGATGGGGTTTGATGTCGAAGAGTTACGCGCCGCAGTGGCGCAACACGACCGCGTGGTGCGCGTGGTGATCGCGGATCTGCGCGGGTCCTCGCCGCGCGAGGTTGGGGCCGCGATGCTGGTCTGGGAAACCGGCCAGTCGGGCACCATCGGGGGCGGTACGCTGGAGTATGAAGCCGCAGAACGGGCGCGGCGGCTGGAGGCCGACCGGTTGAGCCATCATGCGCTGGGCCCGGAGCTGGGCCAATGCTGTGGCGGGGCGGTCACGCTTTTGAGCGAAGTGTACTACGCCGCCCGCGTGAATGGGCTGGCGGGCGAGGTCATCGCACGTCCCGCGGCGGCGCACTGTGCTATGCCGATGGAAGTCAAGCGCCTGCTGGGCACGGCGCGCGGTCAGGGGATCGCCCCTCAGCCACAGCTTTGCCACGGGTGGATGGTCGAACCGGTGCAGCAGCGCGATCGCCCGCTCTGGGTCTGGGGGGCAGGCCATGTGGGGCGCGCAATCGTGCAGGTTCTCTCCCCGTTGCCAGAGTTTGACATAACCTGGGTCGATACCGCGCCGGACCGGTTTCCCGACGCGGTTCCCGACGGCGTCACGCGACTTCCCGCGGCGGCGCCGGCAGAGCTAGTCCGTCATGCCCCGGTGCAGGGCGACCACCTGATCCTGACCTATTCGCATGCGCTGGACCTGGAACTGTGCCACCAGTTGCTGGGGCATGGGTTCGGGTTTGCCGGGCTGATCGGATCCGCGACCAAATGGGCGCGGTTCCGTAGCCGGCTGGGTCAGTTGGGGCATTGCCGCGATCAGATCGCGCGCATCACCTGCCCAATCGGCGATCCGTCCCTTGGAAAACATCCCCATGCCATTGCGGTTGGCGTCGCTGCGCATATGCTGCGCGGCATGGCGAGCGGGCAAAGCCGGAAGGACAAACGCGCATGAGCGACATTCTGTTGAGCCTGAAGGGTCTGACCAAGGCCTATCCTGGTGTGGTTGCGAATGACGATGTGTCCTTTGATATCCATGTCGGGCAGGTGCACGCGCTTTTGGGGGAAAACGGCGCCGGAAAATCGACCCTGGTCAAGATGATCTATGGGCTGGTGAAACCGGATAGCGGCGCCATGACCCTGAAAGGCCGCCCATTTGCCCCGCCCGAACCGCGCGCGGCGCGGGCCGATGGGATCGCGATGGTATTTCAGCATTTTTCGCTGTTCGATGCACTGAACGTCTCGGAAAACATCGCGCTGGGCATGGAAAGCCCGCCGCCGATGCGCGACCTGGCGCGGCGTATCCGCGAGGTCAGCGAAACCTACGGCCTGCCGCTGGACCCTGCGCGCACGGTGGGAGACCTGTCCGCCGGCGAACGGCAGCGCGTCGAGATCATTCGTTGCTTGCTGCAGGACCCCAAGCTGCTGATCATGGATGAACCGACCAGCGTTCTGACCCCTCAGGAGGTAGAGATCCTGTTCACCACCCTGCGCAAGCTGAGCGCCGAGGGCACATCGATCCTGTATATCAGCCACAAGCTGGAAGAAATCCGCGCCCTGTGCGATCACGCGACGGTGCTGCGGTTGGGCAAGGTTGTCGGGGAATGCGTTCCGTCCGAGACCACGGCCGCCGAAATGGCAGAACTGATGGTGGGCAGCGCCCTGACCCCGCCCAAGCGGGACGGGCATGCCCCAGGTGACGTGGCGCTGGATATCACCGGGCTTTCGGTGCCGTCGCCGACGGCCTTTGGCACGGCGCTCCGGAACCTGCACCTGACGGTGCGGCGAGGCGAGATCCTGGGGATCGGCGGGGTCGCGGGCAACGGGCAGGACGAATTGCTGGCCGTTTTGTCGGGGGAAATCCCCACGGCGGCAGATGCGATCCGCCTGATGGGCGAACCCGTGGGACGGCTCCCCCCCACGGAGCGGCGAAAACGGGGCCTTTTGACGGCGCCCGAAGAGCGTCTGGGCCATGCCGCCGCGCCGGATATGACCCTGACGGAAAACGCCCTTCTGAGCGGATCGGTGCGTGAGAACCTGGAGAGCCGCGGGTTTCTGAAGTGGGGCGCGGCGCAATCCTTTGCCGAGCGGATCATTTCCGCCTTCGATGTGCGCACTCCGGGGACCGAAAATGCGGCGCGCTCCCTGTCGGGGGGCAACCTGCAGAAATTCGTCATCGGCCGCGAGGTGCTGCAACGCCCCGAGGTTCTGGTGGTGAACCAGCCCACCTGGGGGGTCGACGCGTCGGCAGCGGCGGCAATCCGGCAGGCATTGCTGGACCTGGCGGCGGGTGGGGCCGCGGTGATCTGCATCAGCCAGGATCTGGACGAGTTGATGGAAATCTCGGATCGCTTTGCCGCGCTGAACGAAGGCCGCTTATCAACCCCGCGCGACACCAGCGATCTGAGCGTCGAGGAAATTGGCCTGATGATGGGCGGGGCACATGGCATGGAGGTGGCGCATGTCTGAACGTTTGCGCATCGCAGGATTTTTTGCCTCCGGCGGGAGTTTATCCCGCAAGATGAAGATCGAAGGGGGACAGGCATGATCCGATTGGAGAAACGGCCCCAGCCATCGCGTGCCTGGTCGCTGGCCACACCGGTGATTGCCGTGCTGGCCACGATTTTTTTCGGCGGATTGCTCTTTGCGGCGCAGGGCGAGAACCCGGTCGAGGCGATCCGGACGATTTTCTATGACCCGCTGTTTGGCGAGTTTGCGTTCTATTACCGTCCGCAGCTTCTGGTGAAGGGGGCGCCGCTGGTGTTGATCGCGATCGGTCTGTCGCTGGGGTTCAAGGCTGGCATCTGGAACATCGGAGCCGAGGGGCAATACATTATCGGGGCCCTGACCGGCGCCGGGATCGGGCTGGCGTTTTATCCGCATGAGGCATGGTATATCTTTCCGCTGATGGTGCTGGGCGGCGCTTTTGGCGGCTGGGCCTGGGCGATGATCCCGGGGATATTGAAGGTCAGGTTCGGCACCAATGAAATCCTGGTGTCGCTGATGCTCGTTTATGTGGCCGAGCAATTCCTCGCCTCGATGTCGCTGGGCCTGATGAAGAACCCGCAAGGCTATGGGTTTCCGGGCAGCCGGAACCTGAATGACTATTCCAGCGCGTCCAGTTGGATCAACCAGGATGCCGGGTTGCACTGGGGGGTGGCGGCGGCGCTGATCGCGGTGATCACGGCCTATGTTCTGTTGAACCGGCATATGCTGGGGTTCCACATTCGCCTCACCGGCGAGGCACCGCGCGCGGCACGGTTCGCCGGGGTCAATCCGGCGCGGCTGGTTCTGTTCTGCCTTGGTGCTTCGGGGATGCTGGCCGGGCTGGCCGGATTGTTCGAGGTGGCCGGACCCGCGGGCCAAGTGAGCATCGATTTCAACGTCGGCTATGGGTTCACGGCCATCATCGTGGCCTTTCTGGGCCGCCTGAACCCGATTGGCATCCTTCTGGCCGGGGGGCTGATGGCACTGACCTATATCGGCGGGGACATCGCGCAATCAAATCTGGGGCTGCCCGCGGCGGCGATCCAGGTTTTTCAGGGAATGCTTTTGTTCTTTCTTCTGGCGCTGGATTTGCTGACCAACTATCGCATCCGCCTGACAACCCGCGAGGTGGCGTGACATGGATCTGAGTTCGATCAATCCCGTCCTTCTGGTCGCCTCGCTGATGGTTGCGGCGACGCCGATCCTGCTGGCCGCGATTGGTGAATTGGTGGCGGAAAAGGCCGGCGTTCTGAACTTGGGTGTTGAAGGCATGATGATCGTCGGCGCGATCAGCGGTTTTGCGGTCACTGTCGAAACCGGCTCTCCCTGGCTGGGGTTTGCTGCCGCGGCGGCGGGCGGGGCCCTGTTGTCAGTATTGTTCATTCTGCTGACGCAGGTGGCGCTGGCCAATCAGGTGGCATCTGGGCTGGCGCTGACGCTGTTCGGCCTGGGGCTGAGCGCGCGCATGGGGCAAGGGTATGTGGGGGTGAAACCGCCCCCGACCCCAAGGCTGGACCTGCCGGTTCTGAGCGATCTTCCGGTGCTGGGGCCCATCCTGTTCGGCCATGACCTGATCCTTTACCTGGGCATAGGCATCGTAGCTGGAACATGGGCCCTGTTGAAATATACCCGCGCCGGGCTGATCCTGCGGGCGGTGGGCGAAAACCACGATGCCGCGCATGCCCTGGGCTACAAGGTGGTGCGCATCCGCATTGCCGCGATCATGTTCGGCGGCGCCTGTGCGGGGCTTGGCGGGGCCTATATCAGCCTGGTGCGCGTGCCTCAGTGGACCGAGGGCATGACCGCAGGTGTGGGATGGATCGCGCTGGCGCTTGTGGTCTTTGCCAGCTGGAAACCCTGGCGGGTCCTGCTGGGTGCCTATCTTTTCGGCGGCATCACTGTTTTGCAGCTAAATCTGCAGGCGGCAGGCGTTGCCATCCCGGTCGAGTATCTGGCAATGTCGCCCTACATCATCACGATCATCGTGCTTGTCATCCTTTCTGCGGACAAAAGCAGCGCCCCGGCGTCGCTGGGCCGCATTTTCCACGCCTCTCAATAAGAGGCCAATCAACCAACCAGGGGGAACCTGAATGAAATTTACCACTCTGTTTGCCAGTGCTGCGCTGGCGCTGGGTCTGGCGGCCGGTGGCGCACTGGCCCAAGACAAGACCAAGGTCGGCTTTGTCTATGTCGGACCGGTCGGCGATGGCGGCTGGACCTATGAACACGACAAGGGCCGTCAGGCCGTCGAAGCCGAATTCGGCGACAAGGTTGAAACCGTCTTTGTCGAAAGCGTGCCCGAAGGCCCCGATGCGGAACGCGTGATGACGCAGATGGCGCTTCAGGGGGCCAAGCTGATTTTCACCACGTCGTTCGGATACATGGACCCCACGATCAACGTGGCCAAGAAATTTCCGGATGTGAAATTCGAACATGCGACCGGATACAAGCAAGCTGACAACGTGTCGGTCTATTCCGCCCGGTTTTACGAAGGGCGCGCCGTGCAGGGCACCATTGCCGGGCGCATGACCAAATCGAACGTGATCGGCTATATCGGCTCCTACCCGATCCCCGAAGTGATCCGCGGCATCAACTCGGCCTATATCCACGCCAAGAAGGTGAACCCGGATGTCCAGTTCAAGATCATCTGGGCCTATACCTGGTTTGATCCGGCGAAAGAGGCGGACGCCGCCAAGGCGCTGATCGAACAGGGCGCCGACGTGATCCTGCAACACACGGATTCGACCGCGCCGCAGGCCGCCGCACAGGCCGCGGGCAATGTCATCACGTTCGGGCAGGCCTCGGACATGTCCGAATACGCGCCGATGCCGCGTGTCAGTTCGATCATCGACAACTGGGCCCCTTATTACATCGCCCGCACCAAGGCGGTGATGGACGGGACATGGACATCGACCAACACCTGGGACGGCATCGGGCCGGGCATGGTCGGGATCGGCGAAATCTCGGACGCGGTTCCGGCCGACGTCAAGGCCGAGGCGCTGGCGCTGAAGGACAAGATCGCAGCGGATGAATACCACCCCTTTACCGGTCCGCTGAAAAAGCAGGACGGAAGCGATTGGCTGGCCGAAGGCGAAACCGCCGATGACGGCACGCTGGCGGGCATGAACTTCTATGTCGAAGGCATCGAAGGCGACATTCCGCAGTAAGACATTGCCAGTTGAATGACTGAAAGGCCCCGCCACGGCGGGGCCTTTTTGCGTGAACGGAGTTTGTCGCAAAACTTTGTCACCTCAAATGCGATTCCGCGTCGTGACGGGCGCGACTTCCTTTCCTATGCTCCGCCCCATGAATCATTTGACCTCACCCGATGGAACGCCGGCTGGCCGCTTTGCCTTTGGCACAATGCAATTTGGCGGCAAGGCTGACGCCGCCGCCAGCCGGGCCATGTATGATGCCTGTCGCGCGGCAGGGATCACGCATTTTGACACGGCGTATGTCTATACCGACGGCGCCTCGGAAACCCTGCTGGGTGGGATGGTCGGGGGCGAGCGTGACAAGCTGCTGATTGCCACAAAAGCGGGCTATGTGGGCGGGGCAAGTGCCGCGAACATGGCGGCGCAGTTCGACATTTCACGTCAGCGGTTGAACATGGACATGGTCGATGTCCTGTACCTGCACCGGTTTGATCCGGACACCGACCTGTCGGACACGATGGAGGGGTTCGCGACCCTGAAACAGGCCGGGAAAATCCGCTATGTCGGCCTGTCGAACTTTGCCGCGTGGCAGGTAATGAAAGCCGTGCAGGTCGCCGCCCGGTTCGATCTGAGCATCGACATCCTGCAACCGATGTACAACCTCGTGAAACGTCAGGCCGAAGTCGAGATTTTGCCGATGTGCGCCGATCAGGGCATCGCAGTGGCCCCGTATTCGCCGCTGGGCGGCGGTCTGCTGACGGGCAAATACGGTGCAGGCGATGGCGGGCGCCTGACGGATGATGACCGCTATGGCGCGCGGTACGGACAGGGCTGGATGCACGCCGCCGCGTCGGACCTTGCCAGGCTGGCCGCCGATCTGGGCACCGATCCGGCCACGCTGGCCGTTGCCTGGGTTGCCGCGCACCCCACTGCCCCGATGCCGATCATCTCGGCGCGCAATGCCCGACAACTGGCGCCGTCGCTTGCCGCTCTTGGCTTTGACATGGCACCCGACCTTTATGACAGGGTTTCCGCGCTCAGCCCCGCACCGCCCCCCGCCACGGACCGGACCGAGGAACAGACATGACCGATTTCCTGATCATTGGCGGCGGCATCGCCGGGCTGAGCGCAGGCGCGCGCCTGTCGCAACTGGGCTCTGTCACATTGCTGGAAGGGGAAACTGCGCTTGGCTATCACGCCTCGGGTCGGTCTGCGGCGCTCTATGAATCCAACTATGGGCTGGCCTCGACCGTTTCGCTGAGCAAGGAAAGTTCGGATTATTTTCACACTGCGAATGGCGGCTACCTGGCGCCGCGGGGCTTGATGCTGATCGCGGGACCGGATGACGGCGAGGCCTTTGCCCATGACACAGCCGATCTGCAACTGGACCCGATTTCAGTGGATGAGGCGCGCGCGATGGTGCCGATCCTGAACCCCGATGCGGTTGCTCAGACATCCTGGCACCACGCCGCCTGGGACATCGACACAGACCGAATGTTGCAGGATTTCGCCCGCACCATTCGC
This sequence comes from Arenibacterium sp. CAU 1754, assembly GCF_054482635.1. Taxonomy (NCBI): domain Bacteria; kingdom Pseudomonadati; phylum Pseudomonadota; class Alphaproteobacteria; order Rhodobacterales; family Paracoccaceae; genus Arenibacterium; species Arenibacterium sp. CAU 1754. The sequence continues at coordinate 42,157 of NZ_JBTLRG010000005.1, read as the reverse complement.
TCCAATGGCGGAACGATCGTGACCGGCGCAAAGGCCACATCCATTCAGCGGGGTGATACGGGGTGGCGTGTCGAAGCCGGGGAAACCTACACCGCGAAAAATATCGTCAACGCCGCAGGGGCTTGGGCCGACGGGATCGCCAACCTTGCCGGTGTTGCGCCAATGGGCATTATCCCGCACCGCCGGTCGATGGCGCGGCTGCCCGCGCCGGGCGGGCATGATGTCAGCGGCTGGCCGATGATGATCGGCGTGGGCGAAACATGGTATTCGAAACCCGATGCGGGGGCCTTGCTGGTGTCCCCCGCCGAGCAGGAACCGACCACCCCGCATGACGCCTATGCCGATGACATGGTTCTGGCCGAGGGTCTTGCCCGGTATGAGGCGATGGTGACCGAACCCGTGACCCGTCTGCTGGCCAACTGGGCCGGGCTGCGCAGCTTTGCCCCCGACCGGGCGCTGGTTCTGGGGCGCGATCCGGACCAACCCGATTTCATCTGGTGCGCCGGTCAGGGCGGATACGGATTTCAAACGGCGCCGGCGGCCTCGCAATTTCTGGCCGATCTGATTAACGGTGTACCCAGTACGCTGGATGCCGCGACTGTCGCGGCCCTGAAACCCGAAAGACTGCGCTGATGCCCAAACGCCCCGTTCCGCCAACCGCAAGCATCGCCAATCCGGGAGATGGCGCCAAGCTGGTCGCCCCCTCCGCCGAGCGCAATACCGGCCCCCTGTGCGACCTTCTGAGAGAAGTCGCGCCGAAAACCGGGCGCGCCATCGAGATCGCAAGCGGCACGGGCCAGCACATCATCGCCTTTGCCAGATGCCTGCCGGGGCTGCATTGGCTCCCTACCGATATCGACCCGACCCGCCATGACAGCATCGATGCCTACGTGGCCGAGTCGGGCCTGAGCAACATCGCCCGGGCCGAAACGCTGGACGCCGGTATAGCGGGCTGGGGTGCGGATCATGCCCGCACCGACCTGATCGTTATCGTCAATCTCTTGCATCTGATCAGCACCCCCGAGGCCCAAACCCTGATCTCCGAGGCCGCCCATGCGCTGGTGCCCGGCGGGACGCTGCTGATTTACGGCCCGTTTCAGCGGGCCGGTGAATTGACCAGTGACAGCGACAAATCTTTTGATACCAGCCTCCGGGCGCAGGACCCCGAGATCGGGTACAAGGACGATTTCGACACGATGGACATGATGCAGGAGGCAGGGCTTGAAATGGCCCTGGTGGTGGAAATGCCCGCCAACAACCTGTCACTGGTCGCGCGCAAACCCTGATCCCCCGGGCAGTCGCGCCTGCGTCATTATGGCGTGACGGAAAGGGATCGCTCCGGCGTTACATTCCAATAACCATATGTAACACGGAGTTTTCCAATGCGCTTTTCTATCCTTGTATCTGCCCTGATGATCGCCGCGAGCCCGGCGCTGGCCCAGGGCCAAGGCGTGCCCGGCGCGCATTTCATCGAAAACTGGGATCTCGACGGGAATGGTGAGGTTTCCGCCGATGAGGTCGCGGAAAAGCGGTCCGATATCTTCTATATGTTCGATCAGGACGAAAACGGCACCCTGACATCGTCGGAATACGATCTTTTCGACGAAACCCGTCGCGCGGACATGGCCAACAACGGCGGCGGCCTGAAGGGGCCAATGAAGACCGTGGATACGGCGATGGACCGCGCGTTTAATGATCTTGATGACGACGGATCAGTCACGCAGGACGAATTCGCCAGCAAATCGGCGGATTTTTTCGGCATGCTCGACCGCAACAAGGACGGCAGGATCAGCACCGAAGATTTCGGGCCGCGCGGCTAAGGCGCATTGTTTCGGCCTGATCTCGTCGTCCATCCATGTGCGGCTAGGTCAGGCGAAATCGGGCAGAAATTCCACGTCGGACGCAATCTGGAATTCAGCCGGGGGATAGGCCCCCGGCTCTTTTCGCAATTGCGGATACCGCTGTTCCAGCGCATCCCGCATGTCCCCGCCCAGCGCCTCGATCGCCTTTGCATCGGGCAGGAAACTTTCCACCGGCAGACTATTTGCTGCCAGCACCTGATGGCAATCGAACACCAGTTGGTAATAGGTCACGCTGTCCAACGAGAAATCGACATAGACCGCATCGCTGGTGCCCGCGATTTCACGCGCCTCGGTCAGGATGCATTCGTTGTCCGGCACGCCCGCAAGACGGAAACCGGGAATCAACAGGCGATGATCCTGCGCCACCAGCAAATCGCGCTGCGGCATCATGGGACCGATCGCACGCGGTTTCAGGCGGATCGGCGCAAGCGCGCCGTTCAATTGCATCGCATCCTGCGTCACGGTCCGTTTCCAGACCATCCGCACCGCCTGGAGCCCGTTGTTGCGCGTGACAATCAGGTCACCGGGGCGGACCAGTTCGATCCGGCGCAGCCCGCAAGGCGTGCGCACATTGGCCCCTTCGACAAGGCCACCCTTGAACTGACCGAAGGTCAATTCCTCTAAGCTGATCTTTCCCTGAAAGGTCACGATCCGATTCCCCTTCCGCACCAATTTTACGTAGGGTCAGGGAACAGTAAGGCGGAAATGCGGAAGATTGGTGCCGCGAACGGGACAAAATCAGCGGATTAGTTCCGCTGCTTTGTCCCGGTTCACGATACCTCAGCCATCCTTGCGGATGGTTTCGTTCTTGGGGTCATAGGGGCTGTCCTGTACGATCTCGGCATCCCAAAGCTGATCGAACATCTTGACCTTCAGCTTGGTTCCAACGGCCGCATGGTCCGGTTTGACATAGCCCATGCCGATGGATTTTCCGAAATGTACGGAATACCCGCCCGAGGTCAGGCGTCCGACACGGGTGCCATCGGGGGTGTACAAAACCTCACGCCCCCAGGGATCGGCATCGTCCGGCCCGTCAACCAACAGGGTCACGCAGGTGCTGCGAATGCCGGTTTCTTCCATCCGGGCCTTGCCGTGGAAATCCTTGGAGAGATCCACGAACCGGGGCAGATCGGCCTCAAGCGGGGTGGCGTCGCGGCCCAGTTCGGTGCCAAAGGCGCGATAGGATTTTTCCTGACGCAGCCAGTTCTGCGCCCGCGCACCGACCAGTTTCAGACCGTGCTTTTCACCTGCGGACATCAACTGATCCCACAGGTAATTCTGCATCTCGATCGGGTGGTGCAGTTCCCAACCCAACTCGCCCGTATAGGCGACGCGGATCGCACGGACCGGGCACATGCCCAGTTCGATGTCGCGCATGCTGAGCCAGGGGAAGCGTTTGTTCGACAGAACCGTTGCCGGGTCGGCATCCTTGACGATTTCGTTCAGCACATCGCGCGACTTGGGGCCGGCAATGGCAAAGACGCCCCATTGGGTGGTGACATCCTGAATTTCGATATAGCCGAATTCACCGGCCTTATCCTTTGCCGCCTTGCGCAGATAATCGGCGTCATAGGCTGACCATGCCCCGGCAGAGACAAGGTAATATTCATCCTCGGCCAGCCGTACGATTGTATATTCGGTGCGCGTGGTGCCGTGATCGGTGAGCGCATAGGTCAGGTTGATGCGCCCGACCTTGGGGAGTTTGTTGCAGGTGAACCAATCAAGAAACTCGGTCGCGCCGGGCCCTTTGACCACATGTTTGGTGAATGCGGTGGCGTCGATCAGGCCCACGCCTTCACGGATGGCCTTGGCTTCGTCCACAGCATATTGCCACCATCCGCCCCGGCGGAAGCTGCGCGCGTCATGGTCGCTGAACCCCTGAGGCGCGTAATAGTTGGGCCGTTCCCATCCGTTCACGTGACCGAACTGCGCGCCCAGCGCCTTTTGCCGGTCATAGGCCGGTGCGGTGCGCAGCGGGCGGCAAGCCGGGCGCTCTTCGTCGGGGTGATGCAGGATGTAGACGTGTTCGTAGCATTCCTCGTTCTTGCGCGCGGCATATTCGGTCGTCATCCACGGCCCATAGCGTTTGGGGTCAAGCGAGGCCATGTCAATCTCGGCCTCACCATCGACCATCATCTGGGCCAGGTAATAGCCGGTGCCGCCGGCGGCGGTGATCCCGAATGAGAACCCTTCGGCCAGCCACATGTTGCGCAGGCCCGGGGCCGGACCAACCAGCGGGTTGCCATCGGGGGTGTAACAGATGGGGCCGTTGAAATCATCCTTGAGGCCACTGTCCTCACAGGACGGAACCCGGTGGATCATCGCCATGTACTGGCTTTCGATCCTCTCCAGATCGAGCGGGAACAGGTCGGCGCGGAAACTGTCGGGCACACCGTATTCAAAAACGGCCGGGGCGCCCTTTTCATAGACACCCAGAATCCAGCCGCCGCGTTCCTCACGCACATAGGATTGCGCATCAGCGTCGCGCACGACGGGGTGTTCGGCATTGCCTTCGGCGCGGAATTTCACCAGATCGGGGTCCTGGTCCATCACGATGAACTGATGTTCAACGGGGATGGCCGGCATCTTGATGCCCAGCATCTTGGCGGTGCGTTGGGCATGGTTGCCGCTGGCCGTGACCACATGTTCGGCGGTGATTACCACCTGTTCGTCAGACGCGACAAGGTTGCCGCCCTTTTCCACCATCTTCGAACATGTGACTTCCCATGCCTCACCATTCCAGTGGAAGGCATCGGCCTGCCATTTGCGTTCGATCATGACGCCCCGCTGGCGCGCGCCCTTGGCCATCGCCTGTGTCACGTCGGCCGGGTTAATGTAACCATCTGTGTGATGATACAGCGCGCCCTTCAGATCTTCGGTGCGGATCAGCGGCCATTTTTCCTTGATCTGGTCGGGCGTCATCCACTGATATGGCACGCCACATGTTTCCGCCGTCGACGCATAAAGCATGTATTCGTCCATGCGTTCCTGCGTTTGCGCCATGCGCAGGTTGCCCACCACGGCGAACCCGGCGTTCAGGCCGGTTTCTTCCTCAAGCGTTTTGTAGAACTCGACCGAATACTGGTGAATGTGGGTGGTCGCAAAGGACATGTTGAACAGCGGCAAAAGACCCGCCGCGTGCCAGGTCGAACCGCTGGTCAGCTCGTCCCGTTCCAACAGCATGACATCGTCCCAGCCCGCGCGGGCCAGATGATAGGCAATCGAGGTTCCAACGGCGCCACCGCCGACAACCAGAGCTTTGACTTGGGTTTTCATGACGCGCGACTCTCCGGGCAATGTGTCTGGGACAAAGCATTAGCCGTTGGCGCGGGGTCGCGCAAAACTCGCCCGACCAGTTCTGGCGGGAAAGCGACATTGCCGCCAGCGCCGGACCGGAACGTTCGACATTGACGGGACAGAAATGGTAATGATCCCGGATTGAAGCGAAAAACATTCTGAACCAGTGTTTTGGAGTACCCGTATGGCACGGCTGAATTTGCTGGAAGCGGCCCGTATGGTCGAAGAGAACTATGCCGGAACCAACGCCGACGACATCGAGACGACGATCGACGTCTCAGGCGTTCAGGCGACCTATCTCAAAAACGGCGTTCTGGTCATTCCGGGCACCAATGAACTGTCCGACTGGTTCGATTTCAATCTCAACTTTGCCCCGGTTTCCCCGCTTGATGCCCACGGGTTCGAGGTCGTTCCCGGTGACAGCGGCACCCTGTGGCATGGCGGATTTCTGAAACATGCGCAGATGGTTTACATGTTCGCCAAGGCCGTACAGCCCAGGTTCATCGTGGGCCACTCGCTGGGGGCGGCCTCGGCCCAGATTGTCGGCATGTCGCTGGCGATTCCGACGATTGGCTTTGCCTCACCCCAGACCTGCCGGTCGCGCGAACGCCTGCCCAACGAAGGATGGGTGGTGAATTTCTGCCGGATTGACGATCATGTCTGTCACATGCCGCCCAAATTTCTGGGCTTTCGCACCATCGGCAGCCGGTATTGGCTGAAACCGGACGCGCCCGACCCGGACGAAGACCACAAGATCCACAACTATGCCGAACTGCTGCGGCTAGCTCACATCAGTGACGTTCTGCCAATGCACTGGCCGGCCTGAGCCAGGGTCAGTCTGCCAGAATCTTGCCCGGGTTCATGATGTTGTCCGGATCGAGCGCCGCCTTGATCGCGGCCATAAAGCGGGTCGCGGGACCCAGTTCGCGTTCCAGATAGGGGCGTTTGCCCTGCCCGATCCCGTGTTCGCCGGTACAGGTGCCGTCCATCGAAATCGCCAGATCGTTCAGCCAGCCAACGAACACGTCCGCGTTCGCCACCTCTTGCGGGTTGTCCATGTCGATCAGCAGCAGGGTGTGGAAATTCCCGTCGCCCACGTGGCCGACGATGGGCGCGATGAACCCCATTTCGGCGGCCTTTTCCTGTGACGCGGCGACACATTCGGCCAGTCGCGAAATCGGCACGCAGACATCGGTCGATATCCCCTTGGCGCCTGGGCGCAATTGCAGCGAGGCCCAGTACATATCGTGCCGCGCCTGCCACAGCTTGTTGCGTTCCTCGGTGCTGGTGGTCGAGGCGAAATCGGTGCCGCCGAACTCCTCGGCGATGCCACCGAATGTTTCGGCCTGTTCCAGCACGCCATTGTCCGAGCCGTGGAATTCAAGCAGCAGCAGCGGCGTTTCGGGCAGGGTCAGTTTGGAATAGGCGTTGGCCGCACCGACGCTTTGGGCATCCAGCAGTTCGATCCGCGCAACGGGAATGCCGTATTGGATCGTCATCATCACAGCGCGGCAGGCCGCATCGACCGACGGGAAAGAACACCGTGCCGAGCTGATCGCCTCGGGGATGCCCTGCAGACGCAGGGTGATTTCGGTGATCAGGCCGAGGGTGCCTTCGGAGCCGACCAGCAGCCGGGTCAGGTCATACCCGGCCGAGGATTTCTTGGCCCGTTGTGCGGTGCGGATCACCTCGCCATCGGGCATCACGACCTCAAGCGCGATGACGTTGTCCTTCATCGTGCCATAGCGCACCGCGTTGGTGCCCGAGGCGCGGGTCGCCGTCATGCCGCCCAAACTGGCATTGGCGCCGGGGTCGATGGGAAAGAACAGCCCCTGATCGCGCAGATAGGTATTGAGCTGTTCGCGGGTCACGCCCGGCTGGACGACACAATCGAGGTCTTCGGCATGCACGGCGAGGATCTTGTTCATTTCGGACATATCGACCGAAATACCGCCCGCCGGGGCGTTCACGTGCCCTTCGAGCGAGGAGCCGACACCAAAGGGAATGACCGGCACCTTGTGCGCGGCGCAGACCTTGACGATTTCGGCGACCTCATCGGTCGAGTGTGGAAACACCACCCCGTCCGGGGCCTGTGTTTCGATCCAGGTGGTGGTGTGGCCGTGCTGTTCGCGGATTGCCTGACCGGTCTGGAACCGTTCACCGAAGCGTTGTTTGAGAATGCCCAGCGCGGTTTCGATCCCGCCTTCGTTGCGTGGCAATGCGACTGCCTGAACCATTTTTGTCTCCCCCCGGAGCCGGGTCATTCGCCCAGCGCAATTCCTTCGCGGCGCGGATCGGCGCCGCCCTGCAACCTTTCGCCAATGGCAATGGCATGCAAGCCCGAATTGAGCATTCGGACACTGACCTCGTATCCAAACGTCTCCAGATCGCCCTGCATCGCGGCGGCTGGGCTGCCCTCTTCCAGATCATAGGTGCCAAACCGGTTGACCGCATGGGGCATCGCAGCCGCCTGCTGCACATCCATTCCCCAGTCGACCCAGCTGATGATCGCCTGTGCCACATAGCCGATGATCCGGCTTCCGCCCGGCGATCCAATGGCCAGAACCGGGGAGCCATCCTTCAGCACGATGGTCGGCGCCATCGAGGATCGGGGCCGTTTGCCCGGCTCAAGTCGGTTGGCGACGGGCACACCATCGCGGTGGCTGCGGAAGGAGAAATCGGTCAGCTCGTTGTTCAACAGAAAGCCGCGCACCATCAGGCGCGAACCAAAGGCGTTTTCGATGGTCGTCGTCATCGACAGCACGTTGCCATATTGATCGACGATCGAAATATGCGAGGTCGACGGCAATTCGATTGCCTCGTCATCGGCCCAGTTGCTTGCATGGTCGAATTCGGGATTGCCCGGCGCCACCTCGGGCAGGGCATCGTCGCCTGCCAGCAGTTGTCCACGCTCTGCCAGATAGGCCGGATCGACCAGCCCCTTGGTCGGCATCGGCACATAGTCGGCATCGGCCATGAACCGGCCCCGGTCCGCAAAGGCGAGCCGCGAGGCATCGCCGATCAGGCGCCAGGACTCAGGGTTCGAGGGGCCCAGCGCAGCAAGGTCATAACCGCCCAGCATGCCCAGGATCTGGCCTACCGTCAGTGCGCCCGAGGACGGCGGCCCCATGCCGCAAACGTCATGTGCACGATAGATCACGCACACCGGCGCCCGTTCGCGCACCCGGTAGATCGCCAGGTCGGTCGCCGACAAGACGCCGGGGGTTCCCGGTGCGCGGGTCACCTTGCGCACGATATCCGCCGCGATGGGACCCGTGTAAAACCCATCCGCCCCGTCCCGCGCCAGGGTGCGCAGCGTTCGGGCATAGGCGCGGTTCCTGAGCGTCTTTCCAGCCTCAAGCGGAACGCCATCAGGCAGAAAATACTCGGCTGTTGTCGGAAAGCGACCAAGCCGTTCGGCATCTCGGGTTATCAACCCGGCCAAACGTGGCGAGACGGTGAATCCGTCTTCGGCCAAAGCGATCCCCGCCTGAAACAGCGCGGGCCAGGGCGCACGCCCCCACCGGCGATGGGCCTCTTCCAACAGGGCCGGTGTGCCGGGCGTGCCAACCGAACGCCCCCCAACCACCGCGTCGAAGAATTTCAGCGGTTCGCCGTTTTCATCCTGAAACAGGCGCGGCGTCGCCGCCAAGGGCGCGGTTTCGCGCCCGTCCAGCGTTGTCAATTGCCCGCTGGCCGCGTCGTACCAGACCAGAAAGGCACCCCCGCCAAGCCCCGAGGATTGCGGCTCGACCAGTCCCAGAACCACCTGAACGGCCACCATGGCATCCGCCGCGCTGCCCCCGGCACGCAGCACGTCGGCCCCGGCCTCGACCGCGAGCGGATTGGCGGCGGCGATCATCCAGTTGTCGGAAACGACCGGGCGGCCCGCCTCTTTGCTGGCACGCGCATCGGCCGCGGCAGGCGACAGGGTTTCAAAGGCGCCTGTCGTTGCCGCTTCGGGTGCCACGGCATCGGCGGCCTGCTGGGCCAGGGCCGGCACGGCCAGAACCGCGCCCATGATCAGTGTAATGAACGTCTTGCGCATATCGCCTCCCCCTGAGGTTGTTCCCTTTCACCCTAACGCTGCGGGCGAACTTGGCAATCTTGCGTGTTCAGATCAGCGGATATTGGGCCAATTCGGTGTAGCGCACCCCGCCGGGGTGCAGATCCGAGCGGAACAGGCCAAACGAACGCGCGGTGAACCCCGGCAAATCGATATCGCCCTGCGCCCTGAGAAATTCCGACAGTCGGTCCGCGCCTTCGCCACCCTGCCCCAGCCGCGTCAGCGTGACATGCGGGTGAAACCGCCCCTTCGGCAGGGTCATGCCAACCCGCCGTGCGGCAGTCACGACAGTGCGGGCCAACTCCGATAGGTCGGGCGCGGCCGCCACATCCGCGAACAGCAGGCGCGGTTTGTCGCCGCCGAAACACCCCAGCCCCTGAAACATCAGGTCCAGTGGCGGATGGCGCATCGTTTCCAGCGCATAATGCAGTTCTTCCAACTTTTCGTCAGGCTGATCGTCCAGAAACGCCAGCGTGAGATGCAGGTTCTCACGGGCGACCGCGCGGCCCACCGGCACCATGATCTGAACGCGCGCCAGCGCATCGCGCACCCGGTCAGGCAGGTTGATCGCCACAAAGGCCCGCATGTGCATGTCTCCGCTGTTTTCGTTTCCCGTTGGCGTCTGCCGATGTCAGCCAAGGCTGCGGCGAAACACGGTCACACCGATCCACAGCAAAACAACAGGCAGAACAATCATCCGCAGGATGAAGACACCGATCAGGGTCATAGTCGATGCAAACAGCGCATCCGCCTGGGCGATGAAATGCTGCCCGGCGCCCAGATACCTCTGCGCGCTTTCGACGGCGTCGCCCATTGAATCCGTTGCGGCCCCCATCCAGCCGAACCATCCGGCGCCATCCGCTGCCGGCGTTCCGTTCGGGTCGGTCGCAGCTTCGCTCTGACCCAGCAGAACCTCGGCCTGTGCGGCGACGTCTTCGACCTGTGCGATCGCCTCGTTCCAGGCAGGGGCCGTCAGCCATTCACCGATTGTGATGCCCACGGCGAACACCGTTGGAAGCAGAACGGACAGGCCCAGCCCCAGGACCACGGCACGGCGCGCGCCCTCGGCCAGGGGTCGGGCCGGATCGACCCTGGCGCAGAGAATCAACCCTGCAAAGCCCAACGCCGCAAGCAATGCGCCCAGCGCAGCCACCGGACCAAGGCCGACGGTGGCCAATGCCGCGCCCGCCGCGACCGCAAATACGACGCTGGCCACGCGTTCGACCGTATCGTCCACCGGTTCCAGAACCTTGAGCGGCTGGGCCGTCGCCTGGGCCCCGAAACTGGCGCCGACTTCGATCTCTTGCGCCGTCGACAGCGCCGCATTGATGACCCGCAGGGACACATAGACCACACCGGCGGTCGCAGCGACATCGCGGGCCGAGCGTTCGGCGACTGTCACCGCCGGATTGATCTGCAAAAGGCCAACGGCCAGGGCGACAGACGCGAACATGGCCAGCCAAAGCTGACGGGGCCGCGTCATCACAGCATCGACGGCACCACCTGATCGGGTGGGCGATGGCCATCTTCGAAGGTCTTGATGTTGATGATGACCTTTTCGCCCATCTCGATCCGCCCTTCGAGCGTTGCCGAGCCCATGTGCGGCAGCAATACCACGTTGGGCAATTCGCGCAGACGCGGGTTGATATCGGTCCCGTGTTCATACACGTCCAGACCCGCCCCCGCGATTTCATTGGCACGCAGCATCCGTGTCAGGGCGTTTTCGTCGATCACCTCGCCCCGCGAGGTGTTGACGATCACGGCACTGGGTTTCATCAACTTCAGCCGCCGGGCGTTCATCAGGTGAAAGGTGCTCGGCGTCGACGGGCAGTTGATGGAAATCACGTCCATGCGCGCAACCATCTGGTCCAGGCTTTCCCAATAGGTCGCGTCGTACTGTTCCTCGACCTCGGGGCGCAGACGTTTGCGGTTATGGTAATGAATTTGCATGCCAAAGGCCGTCGCCCGTTTGGCCACGGCCTGTCCGATCCGGCCCATGCCCAGAATGCCCAGGCGCCTTCCGCCGACACGTCCGCCCAGCAATGCGGTGGGCGCCCAGCCTTCCCATTCGCCTTTTTCCATCAGGGCCAGGCCCTCGGGGATGCGGCGCGTTACCGCCAGGAGCAGCGCCATCGTTATATCGGCGGTGTCATCGGTCAGAACGCCGGGCGTGTTGCTGACCAGAACGCCGCGCTGGCGGGCGGTGGCGACGTCGATATGGTCGACCCCGGCGCCGTAATTGGCAATCAGTTTCAGCTTGTCACCGGCCTGGGCGATCAGACCTGCGTCGATCTTGTCGGTCAGCGTGGGCACCAGAACATCGGCGCCGCGCACCGCCGCGACCAGTTCGGTCCGGGTCATCGGGGTGTCATCCTCGCGCAGCTGAACGTCGAATAATTCGCTCAGTCTGGTTTCGACTTCGTCCGGTAACCGTCGCGTAACGACAACACTCAACCGTTCTCTTGGCACTGCGGCTCTCCCCAAGCTTTTCAAATCATCGCGCGCTATGGCATCGTGACGCAGGAACAGGCGGGGCACAAGAACCCCAAGGCGGAAAATACCGCAACCCGTTCAATCAGGTTTGACAGGCAAACGGGCAGGCAGTCGGTGACAGTCATAAACAAGGCAATACGCCACGCCGTGGCGGTTGGTTTCATTTCTCTTCTGGCGATGGGCGCGGCCCAAGCCGAGGACATGCGCGGGCCGGTGACAAATCTGCCCCTGCCGCGCTATGTCTCGATGAAGGCCAGCGAAGGCAATGTGCGCCGCGGCCCATCCCTGACCCATCGCATCGACTGGGTTTTCAAACGCCGCGACATGCCGCTGGAGATTACGGCCGAGCACGGCCACTGGCGCCGGGTCCAGGACCGCGACGGCGCGGGCGGATGGGTGCATTACGCGCTGCTGTCCGGTGTGCGCACGGTTCTGATCGAAAAAGACATGGTTCAGGCCTATGCCCGCCCTGACCCGCAATCACCGGTGAATGCGGCATTTGAACTGGGCGTGGTGGCCCGGCTGGGGGCCTGCACCCTTGATTGGTGCAAGGTTTCGGCCGGTGGCTATCGCGGCTGGGTGCGCAAAAAAGCGCTGTGGGGCGTGGCCTCGGATGAATTGCGGGACTGAGCGATCGGCGCGGACCGAAACGGCCGCCTGATGGCTTGGCGTCAGGGTCTGATATGACCGGTATTGCTTTTTTGCCCCGGATTGCATCTGAGACAAGACACGCCGCAACTGTCGGATTATAGAAAAACCATGGAACCGCTTTCGCCTGTCATAATCGGATTTCTGGGAAGTCTCGTCGCCGGTCTCATGACCGCGGTCGGCGCGATCCCGATCCTGTTTGGCAAGGCCCCCGGTCAGGCCGCCCGCGATATGTCGCTGGGATTTGCCGCCGGGGTCATGCTGTCGGCCTCGTTCTTTTCGCTGATTATTCCGGCGCTTGATGCGGCTGGGGAACGTTTTGGAGAGGGCGCTGTACCCGCCGCCATCGCCGTTATCGGCATTCTGGCGGGCATGGCTGTGGTTGCCCTGCTCAACGAAACCCTGCCGCATGAACATTTCAGCCAGGGCCGCGAAGGCCCCGAGGCGGCGGCCCTGCGCCGGATTTGGCTGTTTATCATTGCAATCACCATCCACAACGTCCCCGAAGGTCTCGCCGTTGGCGTCGGATTTGGCGCCCATGGCCTGTCGGGGGGATTGCCGCTTGCCATCGGCATCGGCTTGCAGAACCTGCCCGAAGGTCTTGCGGTCGCGGTCGCCCTACTGGGCGAAGGCTATGGGCGGATGCGGGCGTTTTCCATCGCGGCACTGACGGGCCTTGTCGAACCGGTCGGCGGGGTAATCGGCGCCGCTGTCATTTCGGTGTCGGAACCTTTCCTGCCTTGGGGTCTGGCCTTTGCCGCCGGGGCGATGCTCTACGTGATCAGTCACGAGATCATCCCCGAGACGCATCGCAGCGGTCATCAGAACAAGGCGACGCTTGGCCTTGCAATCGGGCTTGTCCTGATGCTGTTTCTCGACGTCTGGCTTGGGTGATACTCTGACCACAGACAAAAACCTGCGATCCGCATGATGGCCCCGGCCTCTGACCAGAGGTTCAACGCCGCTCTCTATTCAACCTTGCCCACAAAAAACCCCCCGCGCCGAGGCGCGGGGAGTTTGAGTTGCCAAGGGAAGCAACAAGAATTGAAATCACCAGTCTGCCGGGCCTTTTTCAGCAAAGGCATGCACCAGGAAATCGACAAAGGCGCGCACCTTGGGCTGGGTAAACCGGCCCGGGGGATACACCGCATAAATGCCCTGCGTTTCGACCGGCAGCGAGGGCATCGCGTATTCAACCAACCCTTTTTCCAGGGCATCCGCGAACAGAAAGCTGGGAAGATATGCAATGCCAAGCCCCGAAATCGCCGCGTTCAGCAGGGATTGCCCGTCATTCACACTCAGCCAGCCAGCGGTACGCACCTGGCGCTTCTCACCCGAGGGAGCGGTGAGTTTCCAGACGTTACCGCTGGACTGGTTCGAGTAGTGCAGCAATTTGTGTTCGTTCAGATCGTCGATCTTTTGCGGGCGACCGTATTTTTCGAAATACTCGGGGCTCGCGATCATCGCCTTTGTTGTCTCGGTCAGCTTGCGTGCGCGCAGGGTGCTGTCTTCCAGCTCACCAATGCGCACGGCCATATCGAACCCTTCCGAGATCAGTTCGACATAACGATTGTTCAGCACCATGTTTACGGTGATGTCGGGGAAATCGGCCAGAAATTCGCTCAGAACCGGCGAGAGATGATTCACGCCGAAATCGGTCGCCACGGAAATCCGCAAGAGGCCCGACGGCGCCGATTGCATGGACGTCACCAGCGCATCCGCCTCGCCTGCGTCATTCAGGACTCGGCGCGCACGGTCATAGTAGGCCAGACCGATTTCCGTCGGGCTGACCCGGCGTGTGGTCCGGTTCAGAAGACGCGCGCCCAAACGGGCCTCGAGACTGGAAACATGCTTGGAAACAGCCGATTTGGAGATGCCCATCTTCTTGGCCGCATCGGTAAACCCACCTTGGTCCACCACATTGGCGAAGGCTTCCATTTCGGTCAGACGGTCCATTCACGATACCTCGAATGCGATTTGATTACTTGCTGAGCGTTATCCGGGCGAATCTGGGCAAGATCGGGGCGAACCTGGGATAATATCGCGGTTTTGTTTGGATCGTTGATGGCATGGAAACAGGTTTGAGGCCGTTTTCAGAGGTTTTGCGCCCGTTTTTGGCTTCAATACCAGCGACCGAGTCTCTTTAAGTGACCTAACGGAAAGGCGAAATCACTTTCCGAAATCAGCCGCGACCGAACGATGAGAAGGCATTTTCGACCACAATCCAACCACGAATCCGGAGTGAGGAACGCGCTTATCCCGTGTGTTCGCCAAACAGGCGGTCAAACGCATGCTGGCCGGTCCGTGAAAACTCCAGAACCCGGGAATCAGGCAGGCGGCGCACCCATTTCGTCTCTTCGAACCGGCTCAGCATGGCGCGGCCCAGCCGTCCGGCCAAATGTGACTGGCGCATGCTCCAATCCAGGCATTCGCGGCACAGCGGCGCCTTGCTGCGTGGCAAATCCTCCGGGTCGATCCCCAGTTCGCGCACGAAATCCGCTCCCGAACGGGTCAGGTTCAACCCCGTCGGCGCGGTGGTGAAATGACCCCGCTCCTGCATGGAGCGGAACATCTGCACACCCATTTCGCCGGCCAGATGGTTGTAACAGACGCGCGCGGTGCGCAGCGCGTGATCGCGCGGGCCGGTGCGTGTGCGCAAATGGCCGTGCCCGGCGGCCAACCCCATCAACCCTTCCAGCGCGCGGGCCACTTCGTCGCCCGAAAGGGTGAAATACTTGTGCCGCCCTTCGTTACGGCGGGCGATCAGGCCCCCCTCCTCCAGCTTGCGCAAATGGGAACTAGCGGTCTGGGCGGTGACACCTGCCTCGCCCGCTAGTTCGCTGGCGGTCAGCGCCTTGCCGGACATCAGCGCCGTCAGAATGTTGGCGCGGGCCGGGTCGCCGATCAGCGCCGCGACGGATGCAATGTTGGGGCCGTCCTTCATGGTTCGACCATAGTCGAAGCATGAATGCTACTCAACCGGCTAAAAAGACAGAGACACAAATGAAAGGACCCTCCTCATGCTGACCTGCGTGATCCGCTATCACATCGACCCCACCAAAAAGGCCCAGTTCGAACGCTATGCGCGAAACTGGGGCCAGGCAATTCCGCGCTGTGGCGCCGACCTGATCGGGTATTTCGCCCCGCATGAGGGATCGAGCACATTGGCCTATGGAATTTACAATATCCCCAGCCTTGCGGCCTATGAGGACTACCGCGCGCGCCTTGCTGCCGACCCGCTGGGGCGCGAGAATTACGAATTCGCACAAAAGGAAAAGTTTCTGTTGCGCGAGGATCGCACCTGGCTGACGCTGGCCTCGGCCCCACATGGAGACGCAAAATGATCGCCATCATCTTCGAAGTCGTGCCCGCCGAGGGGCGCAAGGACCAATATCTGTCCCTCGCCACGTCGATGCGCGACTTGGTTGAAAAGGTTGACGGGTTCATCTCGGTCGAGCGGTTTCAAAGCCTGACCAATCCCGAAAAGTTGCTGTCGATCTCGTTCTTTCGCGATGAAGAGGCGGTGAACGAATGGCGGCAGTTGGAGAAACATCGCGCGGCCCAGTCCAAGGGGCGCGGCGGGATATTCGCCGATTACCGGCTGAAAGTGGCGCATGTGATCCGCGATTACGGCATGTTCGACCGGGACGAGGCCCCGGCTGACAGCGTCGCGGCGCACTCCAGCACCAGTTAGACGGTGCGCGTGCGTTCGATGAACGCGTTGGTCAGCGCGGCCAGCTGGTCGCCGACGTCCTCCTGCAGGAAATGACCCGCTTTGGGCAGGATCACATGCGGTTGGTTCTGCGCGCCGGGCAGTTCCTGAAACGTCCTGTCCACCCCGGCCATCACCTTGTCATCGGCCCCAAAGGCCGTCAGCACCGGGGTATCCAGCCCGCGCAAAACCGTCCACGCCGCGCGGTTGGCCGCGCTGGCCGGGTCGTCAGGTGTGCAGGGCACCAGCATTGGGAACTGGCGGGCACCGGCCTGGTAATTGTCATCGGGGAAAGGCGCGTTGTAGGCCGCGATCTCGTCATCGCTCAGCTTGCTGACGGTGCCGCCATGGACAATCCGCCCGGCGTTGAATTCCGGCGTTTCCTGACTGTAGGCGCGCCAAGCCTCAAACGCCTTGCCCATCGGCTGGTCGCCAGTTGGAAGGGCCGTGTTCGCCACCACCACACGCGCGAAAAGGTCGGGCATGTCGGCCCACAGGCGCAACCCGATCAACCCGCCCCAGTCCTGACAGACCAGTGTAATGTCGCGCATATCCAATTGGCGCAATACAGCCGCCATCCAATCGACATGCCGCTGATAGGTGTAATCGCCGCGCTCGGTCGGTTTGTCAGACCGTCCAAACCCGACGAGGTCCGGCGCGATGACGCGGTGCCCCCGCCCGGTAAACAGCGGGATCATATGGCGATAGAGATAGGACCAACTCGGCTCCCCGTGCAGGCAAAGTACCGGCGCAGCGTCGCGCGGACCTTCGTCCAGATAATGCACCCGCAGGCGTCCGCCTTCGGTATCGTCCACCTCAAGATAATGCGGATCAAAGGGATAATCCCTGAGACCCTGAAACCGGTCGTCCGGGGTACGCAATACTTTCATATCAAATCCTCCTGCAATTACCCTAGCATCCGGTGGCATCCGGGCTAGTGTAACGACGCGACCATGCTGGAAAGGATACGCCATGCACGCCATCACTTATCGCGCCTTTGGACCCGCGGCCGACGTTCTGAGCCTTGAGGACATCGAAACACCCGCCCCCCAGGCGGGCGAGGTTCTGGTCGAACTGGCCTTTTCCGGCGTCAACCCATCGGACGTCAAGGCCAGGGCCGGCGCGCGCGCAGGCGTGACCGAACTGCCGTTTCCAACGATCATTCCGCACAGTGATGGCGCCGGGGTGATCCGCGCGGTGGGTGACGGTGTGGACAAGGCCCGCATCGGGCAACGGGTCT
The DNA here is from genome assembly GCF_054482635.1 of Arenibacterium sp. CAU 1754. Lineage (NCBI taxonomy): Bacteria > Pseudomonadati > Pseudomonadota > Alphaproteobacteria > Rhodobacterales > Paracoccaceae > Arenibacterium > Arenibacterium sp. CAU 1754. The sequence continues at coordinate 24,839 of NZ_JBTLRG010000005.1, read as the reverse complement.
GGATCTGGAACGGACAATGGCAACGCGCCCATGGCACTGCCGCCACCCATATCACCCTGCCCTCGGAACAGGCCGTTCGCCTGCCCGACAGTGTTTCGCTGGAAACCGGGGCCGTTCTGGGCATTCCGGGGCTGACAGCCTGTTACACCGTATTCAGCGGCGGGCCGATCACCGGCCAGACCGTTCTGGTTCAGGGCGGCGCAGGGACGGTTGGTTACCTGGCCGTGCAACTGGCCAAATGGGGCGGCGCCAAGGTGATCGCCACCGCCCGCGGCGCCGGTGCCGACCGCGCCCTTGCCGCCGGGGCCGACGCGGTGGTGGATTACTCTGCCCCTGACGTGGCCGATCAGATCCTGGCGGCCAATGGTGGCGCGCCTGTCGAGCGGATCGTCGAGGTCGAATTCGGCCATAACGTAGATGTGGATACCGCCGTGATTGCCACCAACGGGCGGATCAATGCCTATGGCTCGGCGCTCAACATGTCGCCAACCCTGCCGTTTTATCCGCTGATGTTCAAAGCCGTGACACTGGAAATGGCCCTGGTTTACCTGCTTACACCCGAGCAGCGCCGCGCCACGATCGACCGGCTTGCCAAGGCGCTGACCGACGGCGCACTGACCTGCCCGGTCGAGCGTATCTATGACCTCCCCGATTGCGCAGCAGCCCATATGGCGGTCGAGGCCGGCAACCGCGCCGGGGCCATTCTGGTGCGCACGTCCTGACCGGTTTCGCTTTGCGCCCCGGCCTGTGCGCGACTAGGCTGACGACATTGTTCTGACCCATGCGGATTTGCCATGCGTATTCTTCTTGTTTGCCTGCTCCTGTTCTTGCCGTTCTCATTGCAAGCACAGCAATCGGATCAACCCGAAGGCACAATCACGGTCGAGGACAGCGCCGCGCAGGATGCCGCCATCGCGGTGCGCATCCGCGATATCCTGTCCGAGCTTGAAGGATTTAAAAACGTTACCGTTACCGTGTCGTCCGGCATTGTCACATTACGTGGCACCACCATCGACAAACCCACGGCGGCACGGCTGAATGAAATCGCCCGCCGGGTCGAGGGTGTGGTGGCCATCGAAAACGAGGTCACCGAAACAACGGATGTCGTGGAGCGTCTGAACCCGGCGGTCGAACGGTTCCGCGTGCGCCTGATGCAGTTTATTGCCTTTTTGCCGCTGTTGACCGTGGCGTTGCTGGCCTTTGTTCTGGTCACCGCGCTCGGCTTTCTGCTTGCGCGGCTGCGGCAACCGTGGGAGCGGATCGCACCCAACCTGTTCATCGCCGATATCTATCGCCAGATCCTGCGCATCGCTTTTGTCGTGGGCGGGGTGGTGATTGCGCTTGATATCCTTGGGGCAACGGCCCTTTTATCGACCATCCTTGGCGCCGCCGGGATCGTTGGTCTGGCCATCGGTTTCGCGGTGCGCGACACGGTGGAAAATTTCATCGCGTCGGTCCTGTTGTCCATGCGCCAGCCGTTCCGCCCCAATGACACGATCGAAATCGAGGGCGACACCGGCAAGGTGATCCGCCTGACCAGCCGGGCCACCATCCTGCTGAGTTTTGACGGCAACCATATCCGCATCCCGAACGCGACCGTTTTCAAAAGCCGGATCGTCAATTTCACCCGCAACGACGAGCGCCGGTTCCTCATCGATCTGGGGGTTGCTTATGACACCGATCTGGCCGCTGCACAGGCGCTGGCGCTGGAAACGGTGCAGGGTCTGCCGTTCGTTCTGGAACAGCCCGCGCCGTCGGTCTGGATCGAGGAACTGGGCGACAGCACAGTTATCCTGAGGGTGGCCTGCTGGATCGAACAGCACAAAACCAGCTTCCAACTTGCCAAAAGCGAGGCATCGCGCCTGTGCCTTGCCGCATTCGATGCCGCCGGGATCAAGATGCCCGAACCCACGTTCCGGATCATCGGAACCGGACTGCCGGGCGCGGAACACATCCCGCAGGCAGCCACCGCCGCACCGGTCCCGGAAGCACCCGCGCCGGAAATCGTCGCGCAGGAGGTCCACGCCACCGCCGAAGCCGAACTGGAAAAGATCGTCGAGACGGAACGCCGCGAACAGAAAGAAGGCGACCTGCTACATCAGGACGCCCCCGAAGAATAGCCGGGCATTTTTTGGCAATTCACCTCTTGCACAGTCGGACAGAGCAGCTTAATTAGCCGCTCACCGTTGGGGTGTAGCCAAGTGGTAAGGCAGCAGTTTTTGGTACTGTGTATCGTAGGTTCGAATCCTACCACCCCAGCCACACACTTTCCTGAATCGAGACCATGCAAGGTGTGCCTGTACTAATGGCGCAGTTTCAAAGGCCTGCGCGGCAGGTGCGTCTGCGCAGACGCTGAACACCCCTGCAAATAGCCCTCAGATCTGCAAAAGTCTGCACTGGCCGAATTCGCCATACGAGGTTGAGGAAGTGTGGATCAGAGAGTCGCCAGAAGCTGGCGCTGTGCAGTCCAGTCCGACGGCAGATCGTGGCGCAGGCACCATTCGGACGTGAAGCCGATGGGCTGCTTGCCATCCAGCACATCCCGAACGATGTCCGGCGCCAGGAAGGCCAGGCCGATCAGTTGCTGGATTCGTCGCTTCGAGGTGTTCTCGGTGCCGACAATACCCGCGAAGGTTTCTCCGGCCTTGATCCGCTCGAACCAGGCATGCGCTTTGGCAATGTTTCGGATCAGGGTTTCGTCTGTGTCCGCTGGAGCATCCGCCAGGATGATCTTGGTTTCCACGCCCCGCTTGCGAAGCTGGAATGGTTTGTTGTGAACAAAGCTGGTGTCGTCGAGTTCGGCCGGATCAGCGTCGATCAGCTCTGCAAGCCTCGTTGCGTCGAGACGAAGCGTCAGTGAACCAGGGGCGATGTCGACCTGCCTGACCAGTTCGAGCAATCTGGGTCGATCAGCCCTGACAGCCAACGACGAGATGGCTTTCGCGTGTTTGCCAATCGCATCTGCGGAGGCGCCCGGGACCAGCCGGACCGCGAAGGTCTGGTCTGACAGGAACGACCGGACGAGATCTGAAGCTTTCTGTTCCAGCTCTTCGGCTGGCAGCCGCCAGGCGTCGGGATGCGGTTGACCACTCTGCGCAACCAGTCGGTGCGAGATATAATACCTTAGCCGAACACCGGCCTTTGTCTTGGAGTGCGAGGGCGTCAGCCGATCACCGGTCTCGTCAAAGAGCTTGCCGCAGAGCAGGCTTTTACGTTGTGCAGAGGATTTGTCACGGCTGCGCGCTGCACCGGCCTGCAAGCTCTCCTGAACCCTGTCCCAACGGTTCGGGTCGATAATGGCCTCATGCTGCCCCTCATAGACCTTTCCCTTGTGCCGGATACGCCCGGCATAGATCGGGTTGGTCAAAATATGATGGATATGGCCCCGGTCGAAGACACTGCCGCCTGTGATCCGTCCGCTGCTCGAGGTTCTGGCACGGCTGCGCAGTTTGAGCCGATCCACCTCCTCCTTGACGGCCCGAACCGTGCCCAGGTGTTCGTAGAGATCATAGAGCGTTGTGATCGTCCTTGCTTCCGGGTCGTTGATCTTCAACGTGCGGCCATCCGGATCATAGCCCATGGGAACGGAGCCTCCCATCCAGAGCCCCTTGCGCTTGGAGGCTGCGATCTTGTCCCGGATGCGTTCCGCCGTCACCTCACGCTCGAACTGGGCAAAGGAAAGCAGCATGTTGAGCGTCAGCCGCCCCATGCTGGTGGCCGTGTTGAACGACTGGGTGACCGAGACGAAGGAGGCGTCGGCAGCATCGAGGATATCGACGATCTTCGAGAAGTCCGCCAGCGACCGCGTCAGCCGGTCGATCTTGTAGACCACGATCTGGTCCACCTGACCCTGCCGCACATGCTCCAGCAGGCGCTGCAGCGCCGGGCGTTCCAATGATCCTCCCGAAAGGCCCCCATCGTCATAGTACTCAGGCTGCAGCACCCAGCCTTCATGCTTCTGGCTGGCGACATAGGCAGCACAAGCCTCCCGCTGGGCATCGAGCGAGTTGAACTCCTGCTCCAGCCCGTCCTCCGAGCTCTTACGAGTGTAGATGGCACAGCGGATTTTCTTCATGGCCTGTCCCCTGCCCTTCCGGCCAGACCAAAGAACCGCGGTCCGGACCAGGTCGTGCCTGTGATGTGCTTTGCAATCGCCGAGAGCGATGCCCAGGTCCGCCCATCCATGAGGTAACCCTCGGACAGTACCTCGACCAGGTAGGCCCGCCCGTTCCATTCCCGCACGAGATGTGCGCCGGGGCGCAGCCTGACCCTTGACGCCTCCGCGACCGGCCGTCCCTCTGCGACGCCGCGCAACACTTTCTTCGTTGCGGCTGGCAGTCCGCCATGCGCCCGACACTGGGCGTCGTAGGTCAGCGAGGTCTCCATGAAGCCGACTGACAGATACGGCGGAGGCGGAGACCCGAAGGCCTCCGCCCACCGCCGGCAGACCCGATCCCTCTCGGGATTGGGCTTACCCGGCACCGGACGTTGCTCCTGCCTGCGCCGGGCTAGTGGTCTTCGGCTCTGCCATGATCCGGTATCGCGTCAGTTTGCCATCTGCAGGCTTCTCCGCAGCGATCACGTATCCGGCCTTGCGAAGTCCGGTCAGCGCGGCGCGTGTCGTATGGTTCTGCCAGCCAAGCTTCTTGCCGACCGCTGCGACGTCTGTGCCGGTCTCGCCGGTCAGCATCCGGATCAGCTGGACCTTCTTCGTATTCTGTCGAGCCGCAGGCTTTGCCCTCGCATTGGTCTTGGGCGGGTTCAATTTAGCGGACTTCATGGCTGTCTCCTTTGCTGAGCTTCAGGAGCGACCTGCTCCTGCTACCAGGCAGAGCCCGGAGATCCGGGCGGAAGGTGACGACCAAGGGGATGCGTCGCTGGAGACAGTACCGCTCTGGCGGCTCGGGAAGTCCAGTCGTTTCTCGACGGAAAGGGCGGGAAGCGGAAGTTCGCTGCGGGCACGGGATGAACAGGCACCAAGTTTGAAAGCCGACCTTTGGGCTGGAACATCGGTGTTCTTTAATTCCACTTGATCAGATCCGCATTCGCGGCACGTCGTTCGGGTCCAATCGCAGCTCGATCAAAAGCGGTTTGTCTCGGGTTTCAATGGGCTTGATCGCCTGACCCAGGTCTTCTTTGGATTCGACCAGTATCCGACCAGGGGAAGTTCAGCACTGTCAGAACGAAGCACGAGCCGAACTTGTTCCTAAAATCGTTCCGATAGGCGTTCCTCGCCGCAGCATCCTCCGGCTCGACGTAGTCCACGTCCAGCTGTCTGGCCCAGGTCTCTGACGCGAGGCCATCGATTCCCACCGCCCCCTCGCAGCGGCGCCCGCTCGACGACAGGACCATCTCCAGATGGCCGTGCTGAAGCATTACCTCCCTGTCGTACCAGACTTCCTTGAAAACACTGCCGGTCCGGGTGTTCGTTGCGTATTTCATCCGCGACCCATCGCTTGAGATCACCTCGTGCGTTTCGTAGTCGCCATCGCGGCGGATTTTTTTGTCTTCGATAATCGTGATCAACTTGCTGGCACTCCTTCCGCACGTCGCACTGCCCGAAAGGCCCTGTTCAGTTCCGAGGGATGGAAATCCAACGTGTCGGGGTAATGGGTTCGGCCGGGCAGTTCGTCGCCCAGGATGTTCAGCCGCGTTGACGACTGGCTTTCGAACCATAGTCGCACCAAACAGTCGATGACCCATGCAGGCACGCGCGGACGCGCATCAGACGACCCGAACATGGTGACCATCCTTTCGGTTCGCGAAGCGGGCATGAAGTGCGGGGCAGCACGAAGGATGAAAGTCGACAAGCCCCGGAGGAACGGGGGCTGCATCAACCCTTTGCGCATGTTTTCGCGCGTGCAGTTCGAGGTGAAGACGCAATAGTTTCCGGTCGTTATGGTCGTTCCAGGCCATCCGCGTCGCGTTGTAGAAAAACAGAATTTCCGAAACCACCGCCTCCCGGTCATCAGCATCCAGCAAGGCCGGGTTCGGACCCTCGTCCACCTGGAAATCGGTGATCAAGCAGTAACGGCAGAACCGTCGCCCGGCGGGCATTTGTTCGAACCTTTCGACCAGGTCGGGCGGGCAATCCGGGGGGAGGTTGTACAAGCTTTGGGTCTCCTCGCAGAAACTGCCGACCAATGTCAGGCCCTCGCCGGGCAGGTTGATCGAGAAGGCGAAATACATTCTTCGATCAACCCCATGAGACATGACGGGCTTGAACCAGCTTGCGGTCTGCCGGTTCCGGACTTCGAAGCCGCCCACCTTGGAGGTCCCGGAAACCGGATGGTATTCGATATCATCAAGTTTCATGCCAACAACCTTTTCGGGCCCCATACTCGCCGCACCACATATCCCGGTCACTCCCCCCACAATTCCTTGACTTGAAGATGCTTCGGCAGCCGTAAACCGGCGGCGTCGAGCCTGGCCATCAGGCGATCGGAAACGAAGAATTTTGGATTGATGACTGTCGGATCGCGCCAAAGGTGGCAATCTCCGATCATTGCGGCATCCAGGACAACCGCACCGAAACTCTTTTTCGTCGGATTCAGGGAAACGAACCGGTCAAACGAAGTTGCAAGGGCAGAGGGATCGGTCTTGTCACGCAGGAAAGCCGCGCAGCTTTGACCAATCACAAGCACGTTCCACGAGCGCCCGTCGGATTTGTCCTTGGGCAGCTGTATGTCGATGTTCCAGAACTGGTGCCGCCCCGGCTCGAGGCTTTCGACGATGTCGCGAACCGCCTGTTCGACGATGATGAAACCGTTTGCAATCCAGAAGATGGAGCCAAGCGCCCGGGGGGTTCTCGGAATGACCAGCTGCGTCGGCTTTTCGTGATCTTCAAGAACCACGTCGCCCGCGCGAAACTTTTCGGTCACGGACAGCCTGTACTTGCTAAAACGGTTGTTAAACGCCGCCCGCTCGGCGTCGGTCATCTGCGTCTGGAAGACTTTGCTCAGCCGTGCGTCGCGATCAGCGAAATCGGCACCTTCGGGCAGGTAATCACCAAAGCCGTTCGGATACATGAAGCCCCAGGCCATCAGGTGTTTCCTTTATTGCGGTCAGATTGTTTGCGTTGCCCGCTGCCTCGCATCACGCCCATGTCAAGCCACCTTCATCTTGAAATTCTTCGGAATGCGCAGCCCCGCCTCGTCGATCGCGGCCTTCAGCCTGTTCGACAGGAACAGGTCGGGCGTATCCAGGCGCCCGATCAGCGGATGCAGCCGCAAATCGTCCGCAATCATGTGTTCGAGCAATGCATCAAGCGCCATTTCAGATAGAGCCACGTCACCACTCCCCAGAGACGTTGGCGACAAAGGCGCCGGACTCATCGATCTTCAGATACACGGGCTTTTGGCGCCAGTTACGGCTTTTCGGGTCGCCGTTGGAAAACCCCGCCGTAAAAATCTTGAAGGCCTTTGACAAGCCCGAGGATTGCGACTTGCTGAAAACGAGCATGCGCAAAATGGTTTCGGCCAACGGCAGGGGCAGCGGCATGGCCGCGTCATCGACCTTGTCGATTTGCATGTGCAGGAACTTACGACCTTCCAACCAGGCTTTGAGCGCCGCGTCCCAGTCAGACATTTTTTTGCCTTTCGGGCGGTTGGCATACGGCAAGGCGGCCTCGGCCTGACGCCGCCCATGCTCCGGCCGGACCTCCAATCGGAAGGTCTGGCCCGGACCTTTGTATTCATAAACGGCTAAGTGGAATCGATCTCCGACCTGACCCAGGTACCTAAGAGTTGCCCCACTGGCATCGTCAATGATCGTCCCGGGGGTGTCGCCAAACCTGAACATCGCGTAATTTCCTTTCGTTCCGACTGTTGGGGGACAGGTCCTCATTGCTCGGTTGCGAAACGGCTTTCCTGTGCCTGGTACCCGGTGACGCCAGCTTCTTTCAGGGCAGCATACAGTTCGTCCGAAATGATGATCTTGCTGGGCAGCATGTCGTCCGCCCAGATGTGCCGGTCGCCAACGGTGCGCCGGTTCCACATCAGGCGTGGCGGTTCATGCGTCGGGCGAAGGTAAGGCTTGCCGTCGAGGAACTTCCCGCCACCTATCGGGATCCTGTAATTTTCAACAAGCCTGACATCCAACTGTTCCCTTACGAGGCCATCCTTGACCAGACAGGACGGCGGCAGGGTCAGCAGGCTGATTTCGCCATCGTAGAGCCTGCCTTTCGGCATATGCACGACCACGGGAGAAAAGCGCAGCTTTCCAGGTTCGAACCGTTCAAGGATCGCCCGCGCCTGTGCATCGGCATAGATCATGTTCGTCGCAAGTGATGTCAGCCCCGGCAAGATATTTGGTGCCGTGGCCAACTTGATATGCAGCGGCAACATGTCATCGGAAGGCACATTGAAACGGGAGAGGTTGGCCTTGGTCAGGTCGTGGTCCGGATGCCACCACCCCGAAATGTCATAGGCGTCGCGACCGTACAGCGTATCGATGATCCGAGGCATCAGTCCTAACCTCCGTCTTCCACCTTGCTTCGCCCCAAGTTTCCTTTCTCAAATTTCGTTCCGGGAAAGAAGGTTGTTAGGGCAAGAAATACATAAACAGTTCCAGAACGATAGCGGTCATACAACACCGTCATTGGGCAGTATTGTGGACTTATGATGGCGACTGCCTGTGGATTGGTTTTCTACAAATGTCTCAAATCGGGCGGACACTTGGCCCGATTAATGAGCCACGGTGCTCAACGGAAAACCGAGAATGTCAGAAACGTCCTCTGCAATGCAGAAACGAATAGGAGCATTGATTGGCAGCTGTGGGCCGCCTGTAACGAAGGGCCGCTTTGAGCCCATTTGGACCAATGCTGCGATTTGCGCCGTTGGCAGCTATCCCAGGAAAGCGGACCCTGCAGAGTTGCGTGCTCTGGTCGCGCCTTTCCCGCCAGTCGCTGTCGTTGCCCTCAATCTGTCGTTACAGTGACGCCGCTCGTAAAAACGGACCTTGGTGGCCCGTGTTGTGTTTTCGAGGTGCCTGCAAAGCTGGGATGGATGTTTAAGACCCACTCACCCCTTCCGAGATGAGGTGGAAACCAGCGGCAAGCCTGCCGATCCGGTCCTGGGACGCTTGGGAAAGTAGCGAAGCTCAGGCACCAACTGGCAATTGTTTGTGGTTGGGAGTTCCAGGCAACCTGGTGACGCGATGCTCGTCAAGTGACGCCTGGCTTTCAGGCCAAGTCACCAGCAATATGGCACAGCCCGTGACTGCATGCGTGGCAAGCGTCTCGGGCAACGCCGCGATCCCGGACTCCAAAAGCCGTTGACTCGGCTTCGACACGTCAACGGCAATCTGAACACGCGCCTGCGCAGGCAGGCCCTGATCCATCATCGCCTCTGATATCCGCGCAGCTTGCCCGACCGACATGTAGAAGGCTGTGGTTGTGCCCGGTCCGGACAGGCGTGTGCAATCCGGCAAAGGGTCCTTGTCATGACCTGTCCCCGTCGCCAGAACCAAGGTGTTGGCCACCCCGCGTTCTGTCAGGCTTTGCCCAAGGGCCGAGGCCGCAGCGGATGCCGCGGTGACACCCGGGACAAGTTCAACCGGGACGCCGGCGGCCCTGGCCGCGTCAATCTCTTCGGTGGCGCGCCCGAAGACCGCGGGATCGCCCGATTTCAGACGCACCACCCGGCGGCCTTTCAGCGCCTCGGCAACGATCATTCGGTTGATCCTGTCCTGAGGCCAGCTGTGTGCGCCGACATGTTTGCCCACGTAAACCCGTTCGGCATCGCGGCGGGCCAGTTCCAGGACCTCTTTGTCGACCAGACGGTCATAGAAGATCACATCGGCCTCCTGCAGGCGTTCGACCGCGCGCAGGGTCATCAGATCGCGCGCGCCCGGCCCCGCGCCGACCAGCGAGACAAAGCCTCGCGCCGCCTCTTGCGGGGGTTCGCCCGAAGCGATGGCCGCCTTGACCTTGCGGGCCGCCTCGCGTTCTCCTCCGCGGACCCAGAGATCACGCGGCGCGCCCTTGAACACCCAGGCCCAAAGCGCGCGCCGTTGTGCGCGGGGCACATGCGCCTCGACGCTGCGGCGCAAGCGCCCGGCCAGAGCGGCCAGGCCGCCAAGGTTTTGCGGCAGCGTCCGTTCGAGGCGGGTCTTGATATCCCGGGTCAGAACCGGCGCGGTGCCTTCACTCCCGATCGCCACGACGATCGGATCACGATCGACGATCGCGGGCGTGGTCATGTCGCACAGCTCGGGCTGATCCACCACGTTCACCGCGCAACCCATGGCCTTGGCCACCCCATGCACCGCCGCATCAAACCCGGGACAGCCGGTGCCGACAAAGACCATGGCCGCGTCCTTGAATAGCTCCGCCGAAATCTCGGGGACATGTTGCGCCTTGCCCTCGGCCACGATCCCCTCAAGCTCGGGTTCCAGATGCGCGGCGACCAGAACGATGGCGGCATCGGTTTTCAGCATCAGCCGGGTTTTTTGCGCGGCCTGTTCGCCGCCACCCACGATGACGACGCGACGCCCGCTGGTGCGAATGAACATGGGAAAGGATTTCATGGCGGGGTCCTTTTCAGGCGGGTTGAAGATGGGCCGACGCGCGCCAGAGCGCCGCGGCACGCTTGGCCGCGTTCGCTTGCCCGAGCGTGTCCAGGGCGAGGGCGGCCGTGCCGACAATGGTGTGTGTTTCGAAGGCCGGAAGCGCCTGAGTGTCCTGCGCCGCGCTGAGTGGTGGGGCCGACGCGGCGGCCAGCCTGCGGGTTTCATCCACCAATGCGGGCAGCGTCGAGTTCCAATGTCGCCCTTGCCGCAGCCCGAATGCCTCGATTTGCTTGGACGGGTGGCGTTCGAACTCGCCACCGCCGCCCTTGATCACGCTCAGGCTGGTCCACCCCAGCCTGGCGGCGGCATCGGCCTGGAGCAGACGATAGGAGGGGTGAAAGACACCCTGCACACTGGCCTGCGCGCGGCCCGGGTTCAACATGCGGCAGACCGTGTTGATGCAGGAGCGCAAGCCCAGAACCTCGCGCAGGGTCAAAAGCCGGAACAGACCGGGATGCAGGGTTTCAAGCGGCAAGTAGGCGATGCCACGGCGATCCAGGAGCTGGTTGGCCTCCTCGGCGGTGCGCGCGGTGGCGATCCCGGCGGCTTCGAGGCCATCGCGCACCTTCCGGTCCGCACCGTTCCAGCCATGCAGCAAGACCCGGTGCCCCGCCTGCGCCACCGTGGTGGCGGAAAACAGGAACCATGGTGCGCCACGGGTGCGGCCCGCCGCGTAGGTTGGCCAGTCCAGATCGACGGCGTCAATCCTGGGCGCGCCGGCCTGCGCCGCGCGGGCAAGCCCGGCAATTTCCCCGGCGGTTTCGCCCTTCATGCGCAACAGCATCAGCAGCGCGCCCACAGCCTCGGGGGCGGCGGTGCCGGACAGCATCAGGCGCATGGCATCATGGGCCTCGGCCTCGGTCAGGGAACGAGATCGCCCCGGACCGCGACCCAGGGTCCGCACATGATCGGCCAGGCTCATTGCGCCGCCTCCGGGTTCCGCAAGCCTTGCAGGAGCGCGGCGATCTCCGGGCGGCATGAGCCGCAATTCGTGCCAGCCCCCAGCGCCTCGCCGATCGCCTCCACCGACATCAGGGATTGGGCTTCGACGGCCTCGACGATGGTGTTCACACCCACCCCCAGACAGGAGCACAGAACCGGGCCCGGGTTCGGCACATCCGACGCCGGGCGACCTTGCAGCACGCCTGCCGCGTCGCTTCCGGGCAATCTCACCAGATAGTCGCGCATCACGGCCACGGGCCGGGGGGCAACGAACAAGGCGCCGATCAAGGTGCCGGACTCGTAAAGGGCCAAGCGAGCCACACCGCGCATCGCATCGATGATCGAGGCGACGTCAGCCTCGGGTGCGCCGAAAAGGCGCTTGGCCTCGGCCTCCCAATCGGGGCAGGGCGTCAGGCCCGCCAGCTCGGCACGATAGCCTTGCGCGGTGCGCGCCACGGCCCAGTATTCCGCATTCGGGGTCATTTCCCCCCGCGAAACGGCAAAGCCATACCATGCCGCCTTGAACGGGCGCAGGGCGACGACACTGGCCTTGCTTTCCGGCTGGCCCGAGACCGGATCGGTCACGGCGGCGACAAGGGCGTCAATCCGGGCGGAGGGGGCGGTTTCGCCTGTCCAATGCATGGGCGCAAACACCTGACCGGGCTGCACCGTGTCGGAGATGCGGGCGCGCAGGATCGCCTGACCTTGCGGGTTGTGCAGCTGCACGAGGTCCGCGGGCTGAATGCCCTGGGCCTTTGCGTCATCGGGGTGCAGGTCGATGAACGGCTCTGGCATATGGGCCGACAATCGCGGAGAGAGCGCGGTGCGGGTCATCGTGTGCCACTGGTCGCGCAACCGCCCGGTGTTGAAACGAAACGGATAGCGCGGCCCGGTTTTCGAAGCGGGCGGCTGGTAGGTCACCGGCACGAAGCGCGCCTTTTCATCGGCATGAAAAAAGCGCCCGTCGGCGAAAAACCGACCGCCTGTGCGCGCCTGCGTGACAGGCCAGCGCACCGGGGTCAGCGCGGCATAGTCACGGTCTTCCAGTTCCGCGAGGCCGGAGATGTCGAAATCCCGTCCGAACTGTCCGGCGATGCCCGACAGCGCCGCATATTCGCGGAAGATCTCGGCGGGGCTGTCATAGTCGAACGCCGGGCCATAACCCATGCGCTGCCCGACCTCGGCCAGGATGGCCCAATCGGGGCGCGCCTGATCCGGGCCGGCCAGAACGCCACGCTGTCGGCTGATCATGCGGTCGGAATTGGTAACGGTGCCGTCCTTTTCCGCCCATGCGGTGGCGGGCAGCACAACATTGGCCAGCCGCGCGGTATCCGTTTGCGCGGTGATGTCGCTGACCACGGTAAAGTCGCAGCCCGCGATGGCGTCGCGCACAGTGTCGGCCTCGGGCATGGAGACGGCGGGGTTCGTGTGGATGATCCACAGCGCCTTGATCCGCCCGTCGCCCACCGCGCGAAACATGTCGACCGCTTTGAGCCCCGGGGCCTCTGGTACTGCCGGAGCCTCCCAGAAATCCCGCACCGCCGCGCGGTGGTCGGGGTTTTCCAGATCGAGGTGACAGGCCAGCATATTGGCCAGGCCGCCCACCTCGCGCCCGCCCATGGCGTTGGGCTGACCGGTGACCGAAAGCGGCCCCATGCCCGGCTTGCCGATCCGGCCGGTGGCGAGGTGACAGTTGAGAATGGCGTTGACCTTGTCCGACCCCGAGGTCGACTGGTTCACGCCTTGGGAATAGATCGTCACGACCTTTTCGGTTCGCATCCAAAGCTTGCAAAAGGCGGTGATCTCATCCTCGTTCAACCCCGTGACCGAGGCGTCATCGCTTTGTGCCGCCGCCAGCGTGTCGTCGAACCCTTGGGTGCGTGCAAGATAGGCCTTGTCCAACGCACCGCCCTGGGAAATCGTGGCCAGCAGCCTGTTGAACAGCGCCACATCGCTGCCGGGCTGCAAGGCCAGATCCATGTCTGCCCCATCGCAGCTTGCCGTGCGCCGCGGGTCGATCACGACGGTCTTGGTGCCGCGCTTTTTCCGCGCGGCCATCAGGCGCTGATAGAGCACTGGGTGGCACCAAGCGAGGTTGGAGCCCACCAGAACCACAAGGTCGGCCTCGTCGATATCCTCGAAGGTGCCGGGCACGGTATCGGTGCCAAAGGCGCGCTTGTGCCCTGCCACGCTGGACGCCATGCAGAGCCGGGAGTTGGTGTCGATATTGGCCGAGCCGATGAAGCCTTTCATCAGCTTGTTGGCGACATAGTAATCCTCGGTCAGCAACTGGCCTGAAACGTAAAGGGCGACGCTGTCGGGGCCATGCTGCGCGATGGTGTCGGAAAACCGGTCCGCCACCAGTTGCAGCGCCTTGTCCCAGCCGGTCTGCTGCCCGTTCACTTGTGGCGCCAGCAGGCGATGGTCCAGCCCGACCGTTTCGGCAAGGGCCGATCCCTTGGAGCAAAGCCGCCCGAAGTTTGCCGGATGCTCAGGGTCGCCGCGCACATCAAGCCCGCCCTGCCCATCAGGGCGCAAAAGCACCCCGCAGCCCACGCCGCAATAGGGGCAGGTGGAGCGTGTTTCCGGCAGGCCCGACCCATCCATCACGCGGCACTCCGCTTGCCGACCGCCTCACCATCCAGCAGGATACGCGCGCCGTCCAGACGCACGGGATAGGTGGCAATGCGGCCATCCTCGCCCTGCGCTTCGCCCGAGTTGAGGTCGAAAACCCAGTTGTGCAGCGGACAGGTGACGGATTGCCCATGCACGATGCCCTCGGACAGCGGCCCGCCCTTGTGCGGACAGGTGTTGGAGGCGGCAAAGATCTCGGCCTGCGCCGTGCGAAACAGGGCAACACAGCCCACCGGAGTTTTCACCACCCGCGCCCCGCGCAGGGGGATGTCGTCGATATGTCCAATGTCGATCCAGCTCATTCTGCGGCCTCCAGTGTCAGATCTGCCAAGGGCGCATAACCTGCCGCGTGGGTCTGCGCGTGCTGGGCCCACGGGTCCTTGCGATAGATGGATTGTGAAAGCTCGAAGGCCTCGATCAGGCGGTTGCGTTCCTCAAGGTCCGAAATCCGGTCTTTCACCCAGTCCAGCCCGACCTTAGCCAACCATTTGTAAGGCCGGTCGAGATATTTGGCATTCTCGCGGTACAGCTGCACGAAGGCGACGGTCACCTCGATCGCCTCGGCCTCGGTGGGCACATCGACCAGGCGTTCGGTCTCCTTCAGGTCCATGCCCGCCGCCCCGCCGACGTTCACCTGATAACCACTGTCGACACAGATGATGCCGACATCCTTGCAGGTTGCCTCGGCGCAGTTGCGCGGACATCCCGAGACCGCCAGCTTGACTTTGTGCGGCGTCCAGGATCCCCAAAGCGCCTGTTCCAGCTTGATGCCAAGCCCGGTGCTGTCCTGCGTGCCGAAGCGGCAGTGATCGGTGCCAACACAGGTTTTCACCGTGCGCAGCCCCTTGGAATAGGCATGCCCCGAAACAAGCCCGGCTCGGTTCAGATCCGCCCATATGGCCGGCAGGTCCTCGCCCTTCACCCCCAGCAGGTCGATCCGCTGCCCGCCCGTCACCTTGACGGTCGGCACGTTGTACCTGTCGGCGGCATCCGCGATGGCGCGCAACTCATCGGGGTTGGTGATCCCGCCCCACATGCGCGGTACCACGGAAAACGTGCCGTCCTTCTGGATGTTGGCATGCTTGCGCTCGTTGACGAAGCGGCTTTGCGGATCGTCCTGATACTCCAGCGGCCAGTCGGCCAGCAGGTAGAAATTCACCGCGGGACGGCAGACATGGCAGCCGTTCGGGGTATTCCAGCCCAGTTCCTGCCAGACGGCGGCTTGTGATTTCAGCTCCTGCGCCTTGATCAGGCGGCGCAGGTCCTCGTGGCTGAGGTCGGTGCATCCGCAAACCGGCTGCGCCGTTGGGACCTCGAACTCGTCGCCTAGGGTGACCTGCAACAGTTGCTCGACAAGCCCGGTGCAGGTGCCACAAGAGGCGCTGGCCTTGGTTTGGGCCTTGACCGCGTTCAGATCGGTCGCGCCACCTTCGATGGCATCCACGATCTTGCCTTTGCAGATGCCGTTGCAGCCACAGATTTCCGCGTCACGCGGTAACGCTGCAACGGCTGAGAGAGGGTCCACCTGGTCCCCCCCCTGATAAGCCTGGCCGAAGATCAGCGTGTCGCGCATCTCGTCGATCTCGGTGCCGTCCTTGATCAGCCCGAAGAACCAATTGCCGTCGGCGGTGTCGCCGTACATCACCGCACCGACAAGCCGATCGCCTTCGACAACCAACCGTTTGTAGATGCCGCGCGCGGGATCGCGAAACACGATGTCTTCGCGCCCTTCGCCTTCGGCGAAATCACCGGCGCTGAACAAATCACAACCGGTGACCTTGAGCTTGGTGGCAATGTCCTTGACGACGAAAGCGTCGGGTTGATCCTTCAGGGCTTGGGCAAGCACCTTGGCCTGATCGTAAAGCGGGGCCACGAGGCCAAAGAGGTGACCGTCGAATTCCACGCATTCACCCACGGCGAAAATGTCCGGGTCCGAGGTTTGCATCTGCGCATTCACCTCGATGCCACGGGCCACCTCGATCCTGGCATCATTGGCAAGCCGGGTTTCGGGCCGAATTCCCACCGCCATGACGACAAGATCGGCCTCCAGACCGGTGTTGTCCTCCAGCAGCACCCCTTCGACATGATCGTCGCCCAGAATGGCGGCAGTCGACGCCTGGGTCTTGATGGTGATCCCGCGCTTTTCCAGATCGCGCCGCAGAAGATAGCCTGCGGCCTCGTCCAGTTGCCGCTCCATCAGGTGGCCCATCAGGTGCAGCACAGTCACCTCCATGCCGCGTTCGACCAGGCCAGCGGCGGCTTCAAGGCCCAGAAGCCCGCCGCCGATCACCACCGCCTTACCGCCCTTTTGAGCCGCCTTTATCATGGCGTTGGTATCGTCCAGATCGCGGTAGGTAATGACGCCCGGCAGGTCCTTGCCCTGAACTGGGATAATGAAGGGGGCCGACCCTGTGGCGATAATCAGCTTGTCATAGGGCACATGGCCATTCTGTCCTTCGACGACTTTCATCTCCCGGTCGATGGCGACCACGTGTTCGCCAAAGCGGCAGGTCACGCCATGCTCTTCGTACCAATCCGCGTCATGGGTAACGATCTCGTCATAGGTCTTTTCCCCCGACAGAACGGGCGAGAGCATGATGCGGTTGTAGTTGCCGCGCGGCTCGGCGTTGAACAGGGTGATGTCAAAAGCACCGGGGCTGTCCTCGACCAGGTGTTCGATTACCCGGCCCGAGGCCATGCCCGCCCCGATGATAACCAGTTTCTGTGTCATGTGTTCACTCCGCCGCTATGGCCTTTTGGGCCGGTTTTTTGGGCTTGGCGCCGTGTTCGTATTCTTCAAGGAAGTCGAGCACCTCTTGCCGGTAGGTGTAGTAATCGGGATGCTCCAACAGCGCCTTGCGCGTGCGCGGGCGCGGCAGGTCGACCGACGTGATCTTGCCGATGGTGGCCTGCGGCCCGTTGGTCATCATCACCACGCGGTCGGCCAGCAAGATGGCTTCGTCCACGTCATGGGTGACGCAGACCGCGGTCACCTTGGTGCGGCTCCAGACCTCCATCAACACTTCCTGCAACTCCCACCGGGTCAGGCTGTCGAGCATTCCGAAGGGTTCATCCAGAAGCAGGAGTTTCGGAGAAAGCGCAAAGGCGCGGGCGATGCCCACCCGCTGTTTCATGCCGTTCGACAGGTCGGTGGCGGGCTTGTCCATGGCGTCGGCCAGACCGACGCGTTCAAGGTAATATTCCACCACATCCTGCCGCTCGGCCTGGGACGCCCTGGGATAGACCTTGTCCACCCCGATCGCCACGTTCTCCTTGGCCGTCAGCCAGGGAAACAGGTTGGGCGATTGGAACACCACGGCGCGCTCGGGGTCGGCCCCTTCCACGTGGCGGCCGTCCAGCTTGATCGCGCCCTTGGAAATCTCGTTGAGGCCGGCCGCCATGGTCAGAACCGTGGACTTGCCGCAGCCCGAATGACCAATCAGTGAAATGAACTCGCCCCGGTCGATCTTGAGGTCGAAATCCTCGACCACGGTCAGGGGACCCTTGGGGGTCGGATAGATCTTGTGCAATTGCGAGAAGTCGAGGAAGCGGGAGTCGATCAACCCTTTCTGGGCTTTCTGCACCGCCGTCGGCACACCGTGGATGGGTGTCACATCCGGCAATTCGCGCGTGCCCTCGACCTTGGCCTCGATGCCTACATCCATCAGGTATTTCGTCACCTCGGCGCGCAGGCGCTTGAGGGTATCGTCATGGTTCATGGCACTGCGGTCGCGCGGGCGCGGGATGCTGACCTTGAATTCCTCGCCCAGCGTCCCGTCGGGATTGAGCGCGATAATCCGGTCGGCAAGTATGATGGCTTCGTCCACATCGTTGGTGATCAGGACGCAGGTTTTCTTGTCGGCCTCCCAGATATGCTCGATCTCGTCGGCAAGGTTGGCCCGGGTCAGGGCATCCAGCGCCGAAAGCGGCTCATCCAGGAGCAGCACCTCGGGGCTCATTGCCAGTGCACGGGCGACATTCACCCGCTGTCGCATACCGCCCGACAGTTCCGCGGGGCGGCGGCCGGCGGCATGGCTGAGGCCCACCATGCCCACGTAATGCGCGACCTTTTCGGCCTTCTCCGCCTTGCCGAGACCCGGGAAAACCGTGTCCACCGCAAGCCCCACGTTGCCGTTCACCGTCAGCCACGGCATCAGCGAGTAGCTTTGAAAGATCACCCCGCGCTCCGGGCCCGGACCGGTTATCGGCGTGCCCTTGAACGACGCGGTCCCTTTGGTGGGGCTTTCAAGCCCCGCCATCAGGTTGATCAAGGTGGTCTTGCCGGTGCCCGAGAAACCGAGGATCACCAGAAACTCGCCCTCGGCTACCTCAAGGTCGATCCCCTTGAGCACATCCGTCTTGTGTGTGCCTTCGCCGAAGGATTTGCTGACATTGTCGAACTTCAGAATGCTCATGTCGCTCACCGGTTGTTCGTGAAGGTGAAAAGGGATTGCAACGCGTACATCACCCGATCCAGCAGGAAGCCGATGATCCCGATGGTGAAGACTGCAACCATGATCTTGGCGAGGCTGGAGCTTGATCCGTTCTGGAATTCATCCCAGACGAACTTGCCGAGGCCGGGGTTCTGGGCCAGCATTTCCGCGGCGATCAGCACCATCCAGCCCACGCCAAGCGACAGGCGCAGCCCGGTAAAGATCAGCGGCAGGGCCGACGGCAGAACCAGCTTGGTGATCTTGGTCCAGG
Organism: Arenibacterium sp. CAU 1754; assembly: GCF_054482635.1. NCBI lineage: Bacteria > Pseudomonadati > Pseudomonadota > Alphaproteobacteria > Rhodobacterales > Paracoccaceae > Arenibacterium > Arenibacterium sp. CAU 1754. Next base: position 5,990 of record NZ_JBTLRG010000005.1, on the reverse strand, counting down.
TGTTCATTTTCAGAACTTTGGAGACGTTCACCAGGTCCTTGTCGATGCTCGCCACGCCAAGCGCCGTATTGATCAGCGTGGGCCAGAGCGAACAGAGGGTCACGGTGACGGCCGAGATGATGAAGCTTTTGGCGAAAAGCCCGCCCTCGGTCGCGGCCAGCGCGGAGACGATCATCGTCACGATGGGCAACCACGCCAAAGGCGAAACCGGTTTGAAAATCTGGATCAGCGGATTGAGACCCGCATTCGCCGTCGGCGAGAGACCGGCCAGAATACCCAGGGGGACGGCCACGACCGTAGCCAAGAGGAAGCCGAAGAACACCGTCTGGATCGAGGTCCAGATCTGCTGATAATAGCTGGGCGCGCCGGTGTAGGCGCGTTCCTTGGGTTCGCGGCCGCTGGCGATCAGCCGTTCGTTGAGCTGGTCGACCTTGGCCTGGAACGCGGCGCGTTTTTCCGCCTTGGCCTGGGCATCTTCGTGCAAGTTGACGGCCTCTTCCCAAACCTGTGCTGGTCCGGGCACGGCCCCGAGCGATGTTTGCACCTTGGGCGCCAAGGTGCCCCAAAGCAGCAGGAAGGCACAGATCGCCAGCAGCGGAACGGCCAGCAGGCGCCAGATTTCCTTGACCTGGGCTTTTGGGTTGTCACCGGCGGCAGCCTTGAGAACCGGGGTCATCCAGCTAAGGCCAAGCACCTGAAACCATTTGTCTGCGGCGTTGATCCGGGTGAAGAGACGGGCCCGGCGGGCCTCTCGTGCCTCTGTATCTGCGAATTCGGGGTCGACGGTTGTCATGGGAAATGTCCTTGATGTCAGGTATCGGTGGCGCCGCGTCTCGGGTTATCGAGACGCG
>NZ_JBTLRG010000005.1:0-5129 GCF_054482635.1 Arenibacterium sp. CAU 1754 | reverse complement strand
CCCCCCTCCCCCCCCCCCCCCCCCCCCCCCCCCCCCCCCCCCCCCCCCCCCCCCCCCCCGCCGCTTTGGTCAGCCTTTGACCTCGGTGCCGACAACGCGCTGTTCGCTTTTCAGTCCGATCGGCAAGCTGTCGAGATAGGCATTGGGCGCACGGCCGTCGTAGGGGATACCGTCAATGATATCCTCGGCGGGCGTGGCCGCCTTGTAGCCGTCGCTATCCCAGGGGAAGTCCTCTTCGTTGGCCAAGCCTTCGTCGACCAGCATGCGGGCTGCTTCGAGGTAGATTTCAGGCTTGTAGACCGACTTGGCGACCTCGTCGTACCAGCTATCCGGCTTGGGCTCGGAAATCTGGCCCCAGCGGCGCATCTGGGTCAGGTACCAGATGGCGTCGGAATAGAACGGGTAGGTCGCGTTGTGCCGGAAGAAGACGTTGAAGTCGGGAATGTCCCGCTTGTCGCCCTTCTCGAATTCAAAGAACCCGGTCATCGAGTTGGCGATCACCTCGTAGTCGGCACCGACATATTCCGGGCGGCTGAGAATCTCGACCGCCGCGGGGCGGTTGGCGTTTTCGTTTTCATCCAGCCACATCGCCGCGCGGATCAGTGCCTTGGTCACGGCCAGCGTGGTGTTGGGGTTTTCCTCAGCAAACCCGGCGGTGATGCCAAACACCTTTTCGGGGTTGTTCTTCCACAGTTGGTAATCGGTGATCACCGGAACGCCGATACCTTTGAACACCGCCTGCTGGTTCCATGGCTCGCCCACGCAGTAGCCGTGGATCGTCCCGGCCTCAAGCGTTGCGGGCATCTGCGGCGGCGGCGTGACTGAAAGGAACACATCGGCGTCGATCTGACCCGAGATGTTCTGTTCGCTATAGTAGCCCGGGTGCAGGCCACCGGCGGCCAGCCAATAACGCAGCTCGTAATTGTGCGTCGACACCGGAAAGACCATACCCATGTTGAATGGCTTGCCTGCGGCTTTGTACTCTTCAACCACCGGGGACAGCGCCTCTGCGGAAATCGGGTGTTGCGGGCGGCCGTCGTCCATCTTCGGGATATGCGGCAGCATCTTTTCCCAAATCTCGTTGCTGACGGTGATGCCATTGCCGTTCAGGTCCATGGAAAACGGCGTGATGATATGCGCCTCGGTGCCAAAGCCGATGGTCGCGGCCAGCGGCTGACCGGCCAGCATGTGCGCGCCGTCCAGCTGCCCGCCGATCACGCCATCCAGAAGCACTTTCCAGTTGGCCTGCGCTTCCAGCGTCACGAACAGGCCTTCGTCAAGGAAATAGCCCTGCTCATAGGCCACGGCGAGCGGCGCCATATCCGTCAGCTTGATGAAGCCAAAGGTCAGTTCTTCTTTTTCCAGTTCCAGCATTTCGGCGAATGCGGGGCTAACCAGCGCGGCTGAGGCGGCCAGCCCGAGAAGAAGCTTTTTCATCGTTTTTCCTTTCGATGCGCCCGGAAGAGGAGAAGGACCGGGCAAATGCAAAAAAGGCCACTGCACAGCCCGCCGAAAAACAGCGGTGCGCGAGCGGCCTTGCTCATGAAGTCCCTGTCAGTGGGAAAACCCTGATCAGCTCACCTCGTTGTGTGCTGATATCCAGATCATGCGGCAGTGCAGCATTTTAGCAAGTCAAGAATCGCGAAAAGCTTGGAATCGGACCCCCACAAGGCGTCTGAGCGGCGGCATTTGCCTAAGAATTCATCACTCGAACTCGGACGGATCAAAAATCTGGCCATCGAAAAAGGCGTCGGGCAGCAAGCTGATCCCGCCTTTCGTCGATGCCACCGCCGTCGCATGACGAATCGCGCCTTCCAGTTTTTCCGACGCTCCGGGCAGGTCCACACCCGTGGACTCCAGGTGCCGGCGATGCAGGTCGCTGCGAAAGACCTGGGCCGCCTGCGCGACCGATATCTCGTCGCTTACCCCGTGCCGCTGCTGCAATTGACGGGCGATCCACTTGGCCTGGCTGCGCCACGGAAAGGTGGCCGCCCCGGCGTGAAACTCGACGAAATGCGTGACCCTGCGTTGCTCGCCGCCGCTCGAAACCGTCAAATGACCCGATAGCGCCCGGTCGATCAATTCCGCCGAGACATCCAGATAGGCCTTGCGGGACAGGATTTCCCCGGCGGCGCTGCGGCTGTCGGGGTTGCCAAGCCACCGCCCGGCCCGCCAGACGACCCGCATCAGGCGGCCCAGAAGGTCAGGTTCGGTCTCGGCCCAATCGGTGCGCACGGCCAAAACCTTTTCTGGCGAGAACTCCCAGATTGCATTGCCGGGTAGCAATAGCGCGCCGGAACCCTGATCCACCGCGACCGATCCCCACGGCTCGCCAACACAGAAGGCATCGATATCGCCTGCGGCCAGGGCCTTGGCCATAAGTGGCGGGGGCACGGTGCGAATCTCGATGCCGTTTGCACCAAGTGCGGTTTGAGCGCACCAATAGCGCAACAGTTCCACATGCATGGAAAAGGGGAACGGCACGCCAAAGGTTATCGGTCCCTCGCGCACAGCGGCCAGCGCGGCAGCCGCCTTGACCGGATCTGTGAAATCAAACCCGTATCCGGTGGCGCGCAGCGTCGCCTCGAGCGCGCGCCCGACCCCCAGAACATTGCCGTTGGCCGATAGGATCGACACCGCCGAAATGGGGGTCGATACCCCGCCAAGGCCCATCGCCATGGCCACCGGAACCGGCGATAACAGATGCGCGGCATCGACGCGGCCGAAAGCCAGCATATCCCGCACCGACGACCAGGACGGCGCGGCAATCAGATCAAGCGAAATGCCTTCGGTTTCGGCAAATCCCATCTCCTGGGCAACAATCAACGGGGCCGCATCCACCAAGGGCATGAAGGCCACGGAGACGTCTACCGTCTTCATCCTAAAAGCCTTGATGCGGTGACCAGGGCCTCGGCCACGTCGGCAACGCGCCGCCCCTGATCCATCGCCGTCTTGCGCAACAGGGCATAGGCGGCATCCTCGTCGATTGCCTTTGCCTTCATCAAGAGCCCCTTGGCGCGGTCGATCACCTTTCGCTCTTCCAATGCGCGTCGTGTCTCGGCCAGCTCGCTACGCATCTGGCGCACAATGCGAAACCGCGCGATGGCGGTATCCATCACCGGCTTGACGCGCTCGGGCGACAAGCCATCGACCACATAGGCCGATACGCCCGCCTCGATTGCAGCCTGCGCCAAACCGCCCGCCGCGCCCGAGACGAACATCGCCACCGGGCGCTCAAGAGGGCCAGAGGCAAGCGTCAATTCTTCCAGCATGTCGCGCGTTGGGTTGTCGATGTCGATCAAAACGATGTCCGGCGCATGGGCCGCGATCTTGCGCCCAAGGCCATTGGACTCCGAGATGACGAAAACATCGCAGTCCACACTGTCCTTCAAGGCATCGACAATCGCGATGGCGCGATCCCGATCTTCCTCGACAACAACGACTGTGAGTTTCGTATCCATCGCAGGTCGGATGGCGATTTAGTGGACATTCCGCAAGGGTTTTGGTGGCCTGCCTCGTCCGTTTGGCCAGAATATGCAGCAGACGGCTAGAATTTAGGCACCGACTGGTTGTTTCGTCGCAAACGACGTCAGGCAGACCAACTGGCACCTCGGCGAGACTGTCTGACGTCAGCACCAATGGGACAGGTTAGGGTGATTTGATAAGAGAGGGTTTCTGGCTCATCGTAACCACCAAGGAGTGGAGATGAGACAGAAACCCGGAACCAAGCAGGGCCACGGCGAGAAAGTCGTCAAGGACATCCGCCGTGCCACGCGCAAACAGTATTCGGCCGAGGAAAAGATCCGGATCGTGCTGGACGGCCTGAAGGGCGAGGACAGCATTGCTGAGCTGTGCCGGCGTGAGGGCATTGCCCAGAGCCTGTATTACAGCTGGTCCAAGGAATTCCTCGAGGCTGGGAAGAAGCGTCTGGCAGGCGACACGGCGCGTGCGGCGACGTCGAGCGAGGTCAAGGATCTGCGCCGAGAGGCCCGCGATCTGAAGGAGGTCGTCGCGGAACAGGCCTTGGAGCTGCGGCTGCTCAAAAAAAGCATGATCGCGGATGGGGGCGACGACGAATGAGGTATCCCGCATCCGAGAAGCTTGAGATCATCCGCTTGGTCGAAGGATCGCATCTGCCGACCAGGCGCACGTTGGACAAGCTCGGCATCCCCAGGACCACGTTTTATCGCTGGTATGACAGGTATCTGGCCGACGGGCCCGAGGCGCTTGAGGATCGTAGCCCCAGGCCATCGCGGGTCTGGAACCGCATTCCCGAGCCGGTTCGCGAGAAGATCAAGGATCTCGCCCTGCAGGAAAGCGAGCTGTCGCCGCGCGAGTTGGCCGTGCAGTTCACCGACACGGAAAAGTATTTTGTGTCAGAGGCTTCGGTTTATCGCATCCTCAAGTCCTACGACCTTATTACCAGCCCGGCCTATGTGGTTCTGTCGGCTGCTGACGAGTTCCGGGACAAGACCACACGGCCAAACCAGCTCTGGCAGACCGACTTTACCTACTTGAAGGTCATCGGCTGGGGCTGGTTCTATCTCTCGACGATCCTCGACGACTACAGCCGCTACATCATCGCCTGGAAGCTCTGCACGACGATGCAGGCCGGCGACGTGACCGACACGCTGGACCTGGCGTTGCAGGCCTCGGGCTGCGATCAGGCGATGGTTCGGCACAAGCCACGTCTGCTCAGCGACAATGGGGCCAGCTACATCTCGGGCGAGCTGGCCGATTGGCTCGAAGATCAGCAGATGGATCATGTCCGCGGTGCGCCCTATCATCCGCAGACCCAGGGCAAGATCGAGCGCTGGCACCAAACCCTCAAGAACCGCATCCTGCTGGAAAACTACTACCTGCCTGGCGATCTCAACCGACAGATCGACGCCTTCGTCGAGCATTACAACCATCGGCGCTACCACGAGAGCCTGCAGAACCTCACGCCGGCCGACGTCTACTTCGGGCGCGGCCAGATCATTCTGCAACAAAGAGAAAGGATCAAACGAGAGACCATCGAAACCCGGCGCTTGCTTCACCGCAAATCCGCCGCATAATCAGACCAACCAGATGAGCCAGACCCTCTCTTAGATCAGGTCGCCAACTGGCCCAAAAACTCTGACGACGGA
>NZ_JBTLRG010000004.1:0-398094 GCF_054482635.1 Arenibacterium sp. CAU 1754 | reverse complement strand
ATGGCAAAGCCCCGTCGCCTTGATCTCGACCAGAACCTCGCCCGCACGCGGACCCTCAAGGTTAACGTCCATCACCTCCAAAGGCTTCCCAGCCGCCAGCGCAACCGCCGCACGTGTCCGCATGTCTCGATCTCCTTGCGTTTCAATCGCGTCGGACGATGTGATCCGACGCCTGTTTGCTTCAATCGTTGACAGTCTTATCCGCCGTGCGAACCGGGGGCAAACACATCCTCGCGCCGGTCCGGGACTCGACTCTGCAAGCGACTCGCCTATAAAGAACAAAAGAAGAACAAAAGTGTCCGCACATGTCCAGCCGCCGCATCCTTTCCTTATGGTTTCCGCGTCTCGGGGCCGAGCGTGTGATGCGCGCCGCACGCATGGCCGATCCGGGGCCGCTGGCGGTGGTGGCCGAGCAATCCAACATGCAGGTGATCACCTCGCTCAATGCGGCGGCCGAATCCGCAGGGGTGCAGGTGGGCCAGCCTTTGCGCGATGCCCACGCCATCTGCGCCACCCTGCTGACGCGGGCGCGCAACGCCCCGGCCGAGGCGGCCTTTCTGACCGCCCTGCGCCGTTGGGCGGGCAAGTTCAGCCCCTGGGTCGCCGAGGAACGACCCGACGGGCTGGTGGTGGACCTGACCGGCTGCGCCCACCTTTTCGGGGGGGAGGCCGGCCTGTTGACCGTGATCGAATCCGATTGCGCCAACATGGGGCTGAGCGTTCAGGCCGGCATCGCCGACACGCTGGGCGCGGCCTGGGCGCTGGCGCGGTTTGCCGGGCAGGGGGGCGTATCCGACCGCAACGGTGACGCCATCGACCAGGAGGCCCGGGCCACCCGGTCCCGCGCGGGAAAGCGGCGGCACTGGACCCGTGGCGGCACCGCCCCCCAAAAGGTGGAAACCCCGGGCGGCGTGTCGCGGATTGCCGCGCCGGGCCAAAGCTATGGCGCGCTCAGTCCGCTGCCGGTGGCGGCGCTGCGGCTGGAGCCCGCCACCACGGCGCAACTGGGCCGGCTCGGCCTGCGCCGCATCGGTGACCTGCTGGGACAACCCCGCGCCGCACTGGCGCGCCGCTTTGGCAAGGGGCTGGTGCTGCGGCTGGATCAGGCCATGGGCAGCGCGCCCGAACCGGTTTCGCCTGCGCGTCCGCCCCACGCCTTTGCCCTGCGGCTGACCCTGCCCGACCCCATCGGCCTGCACGCGGACCTGATGGCGGCGATCGACCGGATGCTGCCCCGTCTCTGCGACCGCCTGCAGGACAAGGGGCGCGGGGTGCGCAGTCTCCGGCTCGAGGCGCACCGCACCGACCAGAACGCCGAAATCGTTACCCTGTCGCTTGCCCGACCCAGCCACGACCCCGCGCGCATTCGCCCGCTGATTGAAATGAAACTCGACCAGATCGACGCCGGGTTCGGGATCGATATGCTGCGGCTCGAGGCGATCCGGACCGAACCGGTCCACGCGCGCACAAAGGTCGGTCACCTGACGGCGGGAAAGCCCCTCGATACCCGGCTGGCCGACAATGCCGCGCTTGATGATCTGATCGGTAAACTGGGCGCACGGGTGGGGCTGGAGGACATCACCCGCCGCCATCCCGGATCCAGCCACATCCCCGAGAAATCTGCGCTGATACTGGCCGCCGCCTGGTCTGACCCGGCCCGCGACTGGCCCACTCAACGGCCAAATCGCCCCCTGCTGATCTGGCGCCCCGAACCGGTCCACGCACCTGACGATCCAACCGTGCCGGCCATGTTTCGCTGGCGCGGCCGCACCTGGACCCTGGCCCAGGCCCGCGGGCCCGAACGCATCGCGCCAGAGTGGTGGCTCGACGATCCCGACTGGCGCAATGGTGTGCGCGATTACTGGATCGTGACAACCACGCAAAAGGACCGGCTGTGGCTTTATTACGGGTATGGCGCAACCCTGTCCGCAGGCTGGTTCTGTCAGGGTGGTTTTGGCTGAACCTGTCCTGATTGTGCGCCTTCGGCGCAAGATATTGACGAACAGGGGGCTCTGCCCCCGTCGCCTTTGGCGACTCCCCCGGAGTTTATTCGGCAAGATGAAGGGCAATGAACCAAGCCCCCTTCATCTTGCAAGGAAAACTCCTGCCGGAGGCATCGCGTGCCTGCACGCGATTGAATCAGAGGTGACGCACGGCAGATGAAAGGAATGGCGCCGACAGGCGCCTCAATCTGGCAGGCCGCGCAGACCGGCGCGGACGAAGTCGGCTGCGAGCGCGGCATAGTCTTGTCGGCTCAGGCCCTTGCCGGGACGGTGCCACATGTAAAACCAGTTGAGAATGCTGAACACCGTCATGGTCATCGCCCGCAACCGGTCTGCATCCAGATCCGGGCGTTCGCTCCGCACGGCTTCGAACATCGATGCGACCAGGCGGCGTTGCTGCGCAATCAGCGGTTCCCGCATCTCATCCGGGAGCGTGCCCAACGCATCCAGCTGCAATTTGTGCTCCGCATCCGCGTCGGCATAGGTTTCAAGGATTGCGGCAATCAGGCCTGGAATGCCCTGATCGCGCGCCGCGTCGACCGTTTCGACCAGATCGGAAAAATGCGCATGCAGGATGTCGAACAGCAGGGCCTCCTTGCTGGGATAATAGTGATAGATCAGCGCCTTTGACACGCCGCATTCCCGCGCCGCGCCGACCATCGAGGCCCGGTCATAGCTGTGGCGCGCGAAATACCGCGCCGCGCCCTTGCGCAGGGCGGTGCGTTTTTCGTCGTGATCCCGGGCAATCCCGCGGGGCATCAGGTTTTGGGGCGGTTGTCGATGATGCGAACGGCTTTGCCTTGGCTGCGGGCGACACCGCCAGGGTCGGCCACCTGCACCACCACGGTCACGCCGATTGCGGCCTTGATCTTGTGACGCAGTTCACCCGCCGCTTGGCCGCGTGCGTCCCCGGCGGCGAAGTCTTCGACGGCTTCGGCGAGAACGGTTAGCTGATCCATGCGGTCCGGACGGCTGAGTTCGATCTGGAAATGCGGCGCCAGCCCCTGCACCGTCATCAGTTGTTCCTCGATCTGCGTCGGGAACACGTTCACTCCGCGCAGGATGATCATGTCGTCACTGCGTCCGGTCACTTTTTCCATCCGCCGCATGCTGCGCGCCGTGCCCGGCAGCAACCGGGTCAGATCGCGGGTGCGATAGCGGATGATGGGAAAGGCCTCTTTGCTGAGCGAGGTAAAGACCAGTTCCCCCTGTTCGCCGTCGGCGACGACTTCGCCTGTCTCCGGGTTGATCACCTCGGGATAGAAATGGTCCTCCCAGATATGCAGGCCATCCTTGGTTTCCACGCATTCATTGGCCACGCCCGGCCCCATCACTTCGGAAAGGCCATAGATATCCACCGCATGCATATCAAAGGCCTGTTCGATCTCGACCCGCATGGCGTTGGTCCAGGGTTCGGCGCCAAAGATTCCCACGTCGAGCGAACTTTGACGCGGGTCCAAGCCCTGTGCCGCGTATTCATCCAGGATCGACAACGCGTAAGACGGCGTCACCGTTATCCCCTTTGGGCGGAAATCCTCGATCAGGCGCACCTGCCGCTGGGTCATTCCGCCGGAAATCGGAACCGTGCTCAGCCCCAGCGCGTCCGCCCCCAGATGGATGCCCAACCCGCCGGTGAACAGCCCATAGCCGTAGGCGTTATGCAGCATGTCGCCCGGTCGCAGGCCCGAGGCCCGCAAGGACCGCGCCACCACCGATCCCCAGACCTTGAGATCGTTCTCGGAATAGCCGACAACCGTTGGCTGGCCCGTGGTCCCTGACGAGGCATGGATACGCCTGACATCGCCCTGCGGAATGGCGAACATGCCAAAGGGGTAATTGTCGCGCAGGTCCTGTTTCACCGTGAAAGGGAACCGGGCCAAATCCGACAGTGTCTTCAGATCGTCGGGATGCACCCCCACCCCATCAAACGAAGCCTTGTAAAACGGCACGTTGTCATAGGCATGGCGCAGAGACCATTTCAGCCGGTCCAGTTGCAGCGCGCTGATTTCATCGCGGCTGGCAATTTCAATTGGATCAAGGTCTTCCCGGCGGGGTGTCAGGTCTTTCATCAGGCCCTCTCAAGTAGCAATGCAATGCCCTGACCGACGCCGATACACATGGTGCAGATCGCGCGGTCCAGTCCTTCGTTCATCATCGTGTGCGATGCGGTCAGCGCCAGACGCGTGCCCGACATGCCCAAGGGGTGGCCAAGCGCGATGGCGCCGCCATTCGGATTCACGTGATCGGCGTCATCCGGCAGGCCCAGTTGGCGGGTCACGGCCAGCCCCTGTGCGGCAAAGGCTTCGTTCAGTTCGATGGTGCCGATGTCGCCAATGCTCAGACCGTGCTGCGCCATCAGCTTTTCGGTGGCTGGCGCCGGGCCGATGCCCATCACGCGAGGCGCAACGCCCACGGTGGCCATGCCCGTGATGCGCGCGCGCGGCGTCAGGCCGTATTTTTCAACTGCAGCGGCCGAGGCGACAATCACCGCCGCAGCCCCGTCATTCACGCCCGATGCGTTGCCAGCCGTCACTGACCCGCCCTGCCTGAAGGGGGTCGGCAAACTGGCCAGCTTTTCCAGCGTCGTGGCGCGCGGGTGTTCGTCGCGGTCAAAGATGATCGGATCGCCCCGGCGCTGCGGAATGGTCACCGGGGTGATTTCCTGCGCCAGCCGCCCGTTTTCGATGGCGCGTGCGGCCCGTTCCTGCGAGCGCAGGGCGAATGCGTCCTGTGCGGCGCGTTCGATCTGGTAATCCTCGGCCACGTTCTCGGCGGTTTCGGGCATGGAATCGGTCCCATAGGCCTTGTGCATGGCGCGATTGATGAACCGCCAGCCAATGGTGGTGTCATAAATCTCGGCCTTACGGGAAAAGGCGCTGTCGGCCTTGGGCATCACCAGCGGCGCGCGGCTCATGCTCTCGACGCCGCAGGCCAGAACCACCTCGGCCTCGCCGGTGCGCACGGCGCGGGCGGCCGACCCCATCGCATCCAGACCGGACCCGCACAGCCGGTTGATCGTGGCACCGGGCACCGTTTCCGGCATCCCCGCCAAAAGCGAGGACATGCGCGCGACATTCCGGTTGTCTTCGCCCGCCTGATTGGCGCATCCGGCCAGAACCTCGTCCACCTCCAGACCGGGGTGGCGCGCCATCAGCGCCTTGATGACACCGGCCAGCATGTCGTCGGGCCGGACCAAGGACAAGGCGCCGCCATAGCGGCCGATGGGCGTACGCAGTCCGTCGCAAAGATAAGCGTGGGTCATGATGTCTCCTGAAATAACTGGCCTTGGATCGTTCGCGAGAGGCCGCGAAACACGGCCACCTTGCGACCATCTTCGCCCGATACCGTCACATCGTAAACGCCTGAACGGCCGGTGCGCGCGGTTTCCGAGGCCTGGGCGGTCAGGCGTTCGCCCGGCTGTCCGGGGCTGAGGTAGGTGATGGTGTTTTCCTGCGCCACGGTCACCTGGTTATAGGTGTTGCAGGCGAAGGCGAACGCACTGTCGGCCAGTGTGAAGATGTATCCGCCGTGGCAAATCTTGTGTCCGTTCAGGTGGTGATCCTGAACCGCGAACGACAGGGTCGCCATGCCCGGCGCGACTGCGTCCAGCGACATTCCCAGCCATTTGGATGCCGCATCGTCCGCCCACATGGCGGCCGCACTGCGTTCGGCGCGTTCCTGCGGTGTCATGGCCAAGTCCTCCCCTGCCGTGCAACCTGCACAAAACCGACCGAACGGTCAATAGTGTTGATTTCGCCGCCCACCCGGGTCATGCTGCCCGTGATCAATTCGGGAAGGGAACCCACATGTTGCGACCAGCAAGCTATGCCCAAGGGCAATGGATTTCACCGGGGGCCGATGCGCGTGCCATCCTTGGTCCGGTCACCGGTACGGCGATCGCACAGGCCGGGGGCGCACCGCTGGACGTAAAGGGCATGCTGACCTTTGCGCGCGATACCGGCGGGCCCGCCCTACGTGCAATGACCTTCCACGACCGCGCCCGTATGATCAAGGCCGTTGCGACCTATCTGACCGAGCGCAAGGACCAGCTTTATGCGCTGAACCCGCTTACCGGGGCGACCCGCCGCGACGGCGCGGTCGATATCGAGGGCGGCATCGGCACCATGATGGTGATCGCCGGCAAGGGCCGCCGCGAAATGCCCGACGGGCATGTCTATGTCGATGGTGAGATCGAACACCTGTCCCGTGGCGGCAGTTTTCTGGGCCAGCATATCGCCGTGCCGATGCAGGGCGTTGCGGTTCATATCAACGCGTTCAACTTCCCGGTCTGGGGGATGCTGGAAAAACTGGCGCCCACCCTGCTGGCCGGGATGCCCGCCATCGTCAAACCCGCCACGCAGACCTGTTACCTGACCGAGGCCTGTTTCCGCATGATCATCGAAAGCGGTCTGTTGCCAGAGGGCGCGGTGCAACTGGTTGTCGGCGGGGTCGGCGATATGCTTGACCACCTTGGCCCGCAGGATGTGGTCAGCTTCACAGGTTCGGCCGACACCGCACTGAAACTGCGCGCGACCCCGGCATTGATGCGCAACTCGGTCCGGTTCCATTCCGAACAGGACAGCCTGAACGCCACCATCCTTGGCCCCGATGCCGTCGCGGGAACTCCCGAATTTGATGCCTTCATCAAGGAGGTGGCCAACGAGATCACCACCAAGGCGGGGCAGAAATGCACCGCGATCCGCCGGATCATCGTGCCGCAATCGGCCATGGGCGATGTCGCCGATGCGCTGATGGCACGCCTGTCCGGCACCACGATCGGTGACCCGGCGGACGATTCGGTGCGCATGGGCGCCCTGGCCTCGGGCGATCAGAAATCCGACGTTCTGGCGAAACTCGCCGCACTGGCGGGCGAAACCACCCGGCTGACCGGCGACCCCGAAGCGCCCGACCTGATCGGCGCGGATCAAAACGGCGCGTTCCTGTGCCCCACCCTGCTGCGCTGTGACGATCCCGACGCGGCCACGGCGGTGCACGAACTCGAAGCGTTTGGCCCAATCTCAACCCTGATGCCCTATCGCGATCTGTCCCACGCCACGGCCCTTGCCAATCGCGGCGGCGGTTCGCTGGTTGCATCGCTTGTCACCCATGACCCGGACATTGCCCGGCAGGTCACGCTTGACTGTGCCGCGTGGCACGGGCGGCTTTACATCACCGACCGCAACAGCGCGAAAGAGGCCACCGGCCACGGCGCGCCCATGCCGCACATGGTGCACGGCGGCCCCGGCCGCGCCGGCGGCGGCGAGGAACTGGGCGGTGTGCGTGGCGTGCTGCATTACATGCAGCGCACCGCCATTCAGGGCGGCCCGGATGTGATCGCGGCCATCACCGGCCAATGGGTGCCCGGCGCGCCCGAGATCAAAGGCCCGGATCACCCGTTCCAGCGCACCTTCGAGGAAATCTGCATCGGGGAAACCCTGCATACCGATCCGCGTACCGTGACGCTGGAGGATATCGAACATTTCGCCCATTTCACCGGCGATACCTTCTATGCGCATATGGACGAAGACGCCGCCAAGGCGAACCCGTTCTTCCCGGGGCGCGTCGCGCATGGATACCTTCTGCTGTCCTTTGCCGCTGGTCTGTTCGTACAGCCCGATCCCGGCCCGGTGCTGGCCAATACCGGTCTCAACGGGCTCAGCTTTCAGAAACCGGTCAGCCCGGGCGACGCAATCCGTGTCCGCCTGACCTGTGCGCGCAAGACACGCCGCACCGCCACCTATGGCGAGGTCGCCTGGAACGTGACGCTTACCAATCAGGACAACGATCAGGTCGCCCAATATGAGCTTTTGACGATGGTCTCATATACGCGCTAAACGCGGGGGATGAGCGATCCATTAGCCCCTCTGATCACAGCCCTGCACGGTCAGGGCCGCCTGCGTGTCTGGTCGCTGGTCATCACCGTGTTCGGCGATCTGATCCAGCATCGCGGGGGCAGGGTTTCGACCGCGCGTCTGGGCCAGCTTCTCGGCCGCGTCGGGGTCGAGCAGGGAACGCTGCGCACCGCGCTGTCCCGGCTGGGTCGGGATGGGTGGGTCACCAGCGAACGGCAGGGCCGGACCAGCCTGTACCGGCTGAGCAAACAGGGCATCGAACGGTTCGCCCCGGCCACGACGCTGATCTACGCCCCGCCTCGGACCGCGCCGGTGACCGAATGGGCGATGTCGGTGCACCTGGGCGCCAACGGCGCGCAAACCGTTGACCTGCGTCCGGCCGGGGACACAGCGCAGGTAAGCGATGCCTGTGTGACCGGTACGCTGTCGACCCTGTCGGACGCGTTCCGCGATGCGCAGTTTGCCCCCGCCCACCGCGATGCGCTGTCCGCGCTGCGCGATGATCTGGCCATTCTGAACGGGCTGAACCTGGACGCCGACATGCCGCCGCTCGATATCGCGGCGGCGCGGTTATTGCTGATCCACCGGTGGCGGCGGATCGTGTTGCGGTTTCCCGATGTGCTGCCGGACCTGATGCCCGCCACGTCCCCGCTGACCAATCCGCGTCTTGCGGTGGCGCGGTGCTATGCCCGTCTGATCGACGGAACCGAGGCCTGGCTTGACAGTGACGCGGGCGACCTTGGCGCGCTGCCGCGCAACGACGCCGTGATCGCGCGGCGCTTTGCCCCTGACCATCAGACTTGATTTGCATGCCGTTTGGCGCGAACCTGAAGATATGACAATCCAACCGCCCAACCCTTTTGCGTCAATCCCGGCCCAGGTCGCGTTTGACCGGCGCGAGTTGCAGACGATCCTGTCACTTTATGGCCGTATGGTCGCCGCAGGCGAATGGCGCGACTATGGCATTTCCTGCCTGCGCGATATGGCCGTGTTTTCCGTGTTTCGCCGCACGGCCGAAAACCCGCTCTACCGGATTGAAAAGCGCCCCAAACTGCGCAGCCGTCAGGGGATGTATTCGGTTGTGGGCATGGATGGTCAGATACTCAAACGCGGTGGCGATTTGAAAAACGTGCTGCGCGTGTTGGAGCGCAAATTGATCCGTTCGGTAGATTAAGCTATTACTATCAATATCTTATAGAAAATGCGGAATGTTTCGCGCGCGAAACAATTTTGCGGTAAGCCATTGATTTTACGTACCTGCCAACGGGCGCAGATGTGCGGTCACCGGCCCGTCCCCTTGCTCTCGGATCCGGTCGATGGCCGCGCCAAGCGGCTCGAACGCAACCGCCATGTGAAACGCATTTGCATGCAACAGCGTCTCTGCCTCCGCCACCCAGGCCACGTGCCCTTTCCAGAACAGCAAATCCCCCCGCTGCGGCACCATGTTCTCGGGCAGTGGCGCCCCCAGCATCTGTTGCTGCTGATCGCTGTCGCCGGGGCAGGGGACGCCACAGGCCAGCAAACCGGCCTGCACCAGCCCGGAACAATCGACCCCAAAGGCAGAATTGCCGCCCCACAGGTAGGGCGTGCCCAGCAACCGCTCGGCCACCGCAACCGGGTCGTTTTCGGGGCTCTCCAGCGGCTGCAGGTGGTTGGCCGGGATGTAGTACCCGTCCGCACTGCGCAGGAACCGCCCGTCGGATCCGGCGACACGGACCCGGCTGCCGAGGCCGAGCGTTACCGGATCGGGCGTCTTGATGTCGGGCGCGGAAAACCCAAGCGTCGCGCGCACGGCGATGCGATGGGTCGGATCGGTCCAGAGCCCCAGATCGGCGGCAGCGACATACCCGACATACCCGCTCAGCCCGGCCCGGCCAAAGCAATGCGCATCGACGGTTTCCAGAACGTGAAACGGCTCTCCGAATACCAATTGCCGCTCCAGCGCGGTCTGCCCCGGCGCGCGGTGCAGGTCGGCCACGGGGCGGGTGATCCGCATCAACGTGCCCTCGACGAAGCGGGGCGCCTCAACCTGCCCGCGCAGGGACAGATGCGCCACGTTCGCGTTGGCGAATGTGCTGCGCGGATCGCTCACAGTTTCAGCAGATCGGGCATGGCCTCGAGCAGCGCGCGGATGCCCTGACCGCAGCCGCCCTTGGGGCGGGCCGGGCCGGGAACCGACGTCCAGCCATAAATGTCGAAATGCATATAGCGCGATTGCCCGGCAAAACGGCGGAGGAACATCGCCGCCGTGATCGCACCGGCGAACCCGCCCGAGGGCGCATTGTCCAGATCGGCGATTTTCGGGTCGAGCTTGGATTCATAGGGCGCATGGAAAGGTAGGCGCCAGACCGGGTCGTCAATCCGGCCACCTGCGGCCGACAGGGCGGTGGCGGCGCCATCGTCATCGGTAAAGAACGGCGCGATGTCCGACCCGACTGCAACACGGGCCGCGCCGGTCAGCGTTGCCATCGAGATCAGCAGATCGGGCTTGCTCTCATCCGCCAGCGCCAGCGCATCGGCCAGCACCAACCGCCCCTCGGCATCGGTGTTGTTCACCTCGACCGTCAGCCCCTTGCGTGAGGTCAGGATGTCGCCGGGGCGAAACGCATTGCCCGCGACCGAGTTTTCGACCGCCGGCACCAAGACCCTGAGCTGCAACGGCAGTTTCAGCGCCATGATCATATGCGCCAGACCCAGAACATTGGCCGCGCCGCCCATATCCTTTTTCATCAGCGCCATGCCCGCACGTGGTTTCAGGTCCAGACCGCCGGTGTCGAAACACACGCCCTTGCCCACCAGGGTCAGGCGCGGGCCCTCCGACCCCCAGTTCATTTCGATCAGGCGCGGCGGCGTGGCCGAGGCGCGCCCGACCGCGTGGATCATCGGGAAATTCTGTTTCAACAGCTCCTCACCCACAACGGAGGAAAATTTTGCGCCATGCAGCTTGGCCAGTTCCGCGGCAGCCGACTCCAGATCGTCCGGCCCCATGTCGGCAGTGGGCGTGTTGATCAGGTCGCGCAAGAGAACCTCGCCCGCGGCGATGGTCTCGACCTTGCCCGCATCAATGCCATCAGGCGCGACCAGGCGCACCTTTTTCGCCGTTTTCCTACGATAGCGGTCAAACCGGTATTCCGACAGCAACCATCCCAGGCATTCGGTTTCCAGCAAGCTGTCCGGCAGGCCTGAGTCGATGCGATAGACCCCTTCGGGCAGTTTCGCTGCCGCCGCCGCCAGCGCATACCGCCCGCGCGCCCGCGCCTCGGCGGTTTCGTATCCGACCAGTGCCATGCGCACCTGCCCGTCCGGCCCCGGCACCAGAAGCGCCTGCCCCAGCTTGCCTGAGAACCCGTTGGCCGTGACCCAGGTCGACACCGCATCGTCCTGACCGGAAAGCCAGTCCTCCAATGCGACGGATTCGATGATGTGAATCGGGGTTGCGGTCTTGGACGGCGCGGCAAATTTCAGGGTCATGGACTGGCTCTTGTGTGAAAATATCTGGTCCACAGCCTAGCCGCGCAATCCGGGGCCGCAAGGGGGATCAGACCGAAAGGTCCTGCAGATCCCACACGGCCGTCAGCGACCGTTCGCCGATCCGCACCAGCCGGAACAGGGTCGCCCCCAGCGCAACAGGGTCCCCCGCATCGATGGTCCGGGTCACATCGCCCGCAACCTGGGCCAGCGCGGTCATCCCGATCTGTTCGGAAATGGCGATCAGGGACCGCGCGCTTTTTCGCAGTTCGTCCAGATTGCGATCGCGCCACAAGCGTTCGCAATGGGCCAGTCGCACGGCCAGTTCCTCGATCGCGCGACACACGACATCCTCGGCCCCCGCATCGCCCAACTGGCGGTACAGACCGCCCACCCGGTCAGGATCCAACCGTACGGTTTCGAGTTGAATCAAGTCGTAAATTTCAGCCACCACAGTCACCCCTGTTGATATCATGCCCCCAACGCGGGGACACCATGATGTCACTCCGGTTTGCAAAAGGTTGAGCCGGGGTACTTTAATCACTTAAATTTTGTGAGAATCCGGGTTATCTGAGCGCGAACAACCCTAAACAGCGTGGAGCACAAAGTGAAATTTGCCAAACCTCTGCCCTCCTACCTAGTTCAGCGGTATCACGGCTGGAAAGCGACGACCTATGAGGAAAACAAGGTATGGTACCGCCGCCTTGCGTCCGAGGGTCAGCATCCGCGCGCCATGGTGATTTCCTGCTGTGACAGCCGGGTGCATGTGACGTCGATCTTTGGCGCGGATCAGGGCGAATTCTTCATCCACCGCAACATCGCGAACCTTGTTCCGCCGTACGAGCCGGACGGCGACCATCACGGCACCAGCGCCGCGGTGGAATACGCGGTCACTGTTCTGAAAGTGGCGCATCTGATCGTGCTGGGCCATTCCCAATGCGGCGGCGTGCAGGGCTGCATGGACATGTGCAAAGGCCACGCCCCTGAACTTGAGGTCAAGGAGAGCTTTGTTGGACGCTGGATGGATATCCTGCGGCCGAAATATGAGCTCGTCTCTGACATTAAGGATACCGGCGAACAAATCCGCGCTCTGGAGCATCAAGCCGTGGTTGCGTCGCTGGAAAACCTGATGACCTTTCCGTTCATCAAATCCGCCGTCGAAGATGGCTCGCTCAGCGTGCATGGATTGTGGACCGAAATCGGCGAAGGCGGTCTGGAATCTTACGACCCGAAAACCCAGAAATTCAAGCGCGTTTAGGGTTAGCGGAGTTCCTTGCCCTCAGGCCATGACAGGGTCTGTTTCAACTCGATTGTGCGGGTTTCTCCCGGTTTCAGGGTCATGTCCCACGCCAGGATTCCGCGGCGGTCCTCGTAATTCGTGAACTTGGGCGCGGGGTCGGCGCTCCAGGTGATTTCCAGATCTTCCTGATTGGAATAGGGCACCCTGTCCAACACGGTGACTGGCCAGGTGTCGTTGCCAAGGTTGCTCACGTCGATCCGAACAAGCTGGCTCCGTTCGTTCGATTTGCTGATGATCCCGCGGCCGCCTTCGTTCTGGTTCAGAACCGTGCGTTTCAGACGAAGCCCGTTGATCGGACCAAACGGAATGTCGGCCTCGTCCCCGGCGGGGATGCCGCCGAAATCGTCAAGGTTTCCGACAAAAACACCATCCACGTAAAGCGTTGCGATATACGCGGGCAAAATCAGTTCCTGGCTGGTGTTTTTCACATGCGCCATGACGAACGCGGTGTCATCCCGACTCGGAACGGCGCGGGCGGCGACGTCGGCGGCCATGGTCAGTTCGTCCAGCCTGAGACGCACCGCATCGGCATCCGTGGTGATCGTGACGGGATTTGGATACTCATAAACAACCGCATACCCATCAAGGTTCACGCGCGCACTTGCCTCTTCAACAACGACGGGGGTCTCCATAATGGGTTCAGCAAGCGAGCCGTAGTTTCCGGGTGGAAGTGGGTCCACGATCCGGCGCCGTTCCGAATAAATCCGGGACGGTTGGATCTGGTTTGCAGGACGCACCGTCGAGAGGGTCAAATTCACGTCGGTCCAGTTTTCGCCGGTCTCTTGCCGAACGAACGCGCCCCGCTCCATCGCCAGGGATGCGGTTTCACCGCGCGTCAGATGCAGGTCATAGACCGGTTGCCATTGCGCCTCGTAGGTCAAATAGGTGACGGTAACGGTGCCGTCCGTGGCGGCGTCGGCCTCGACCTCCACGGCGATCATCGCACGTTCGTCGCTTTCCGGGGTCAGAGCGGTCAGGGCCTGCCTGGCGGCGTCCAGATCGTCGTTCAGATCTTTCAGGTCCCGCTCAATACGTTTTGCCGACACTTCGCCGTTATGGGCGGTCTGGCTGGCGGCAAGGGCCTCTTCGCCGACCAGCTGTGACAGGGCGCGCAGGGTGCTCAGGTCGGCATCGGCCATGCCTTCGCTTTTGCCCAAATCCCCCAGAAACCGTTTGCTTGTTTTCGCGGCCTCGCCAGCCAGACGTGCCTGTGCGGCCCGATCCTGGACCGACTGGATTTGCCGCTCGATCTGTTCAACGCGGTTCTCGGCGGCCTGAACCTCGGGGGATTTGTCGGCATCGCGGGGCGGGACAAAGTCACTGCGCAATGTGATGGGGCCCGCGCGGACCCCTTCGACGGTGACCCGGACCAGACTCAGGTCGGTGGTGGCCGGGATGTCATAAAGGATGAGATCGTGTTTGCCTTGCGGGACGCTGAAGGGCGCGCGCCGGATGATCGTCGCCCCTTGTGTATAGACCGTCACATGCGTCACCGGGCTTGCCACGGGAATCGTGTCTGCCCAAACAGCCACGGGAAAAACCGAAATCAGAAAAGCAATAAATCGCATGAAAACACCACAGTTTGACTTTGGTGAACGATGCGTGACGGGCCGGGATAAAGCAAGGGGCGCCCCCCAGGACGCCCCTGACCGGTGGTGTGTTGAGCACCGGGGAGAACCATAATCGGCAGGCCCGATCTGGGGCAAAACCGGGGTCATGAACGGCGGTGCGAGACGGCGCGCCGGACCCTGTGAAATCCTGGGGGTCGGTATCCGCGCGCAGCCGTGGCCACAAGGACCAACAGGCTGGCGCGGATGTTTAAGAACCTTTCGATCCCCGAAAACATGTAACTCTGTACCTGAGCGCAGGAAACAAACCCTACGCTTGGTGCATGGATACGGGGTTCCGGGAATGGTCTGCAGGTGAAAAGCTGCGGTTTTTTCCCCCTCGTCCGGTGCGCGAGGGGGAAGGGGCTGTCTTCAGCCTTTTTTCAGGATGCGCTGGCCCAGCACTTCGGCGATCTGCACCGCGTTCAGGGCGGCACCCTTGCGCAGGTTGTCGCTGACGCACCACAGGTTCAGACCGTTGTCGATCGTGCTGTCCTGACGGATGCGGCTGATAAAGGTCGCGTAATCGCCGACGCATTCGACCGGCGTGACGTAACCGCCATCTTCGCGTTTATCGATGACCATGACGCCCGGCGCCTCGCGCAGGATGTCGCGGGCCTCGTCCTCGTCCAGGTGATCCTCGAATTCGATGTTCACCGCCTCGGAGTGGCCGACGAACACCGGCACGCGCACGCAGGTTGCCGTGACCTTGATCGACGGATCGACGATCTTCTTGGTTTCGGCGACCATCTTCCATTCTTCCTTGGTCGACCCGTCTTCCATGAAGACGTCGATGTGGGGAATGACGTTGAACGCGATCTGCTTGGTGAATTGTTTGGCCGGCTTGTCGTCGGTGGGGTTATAGATCGACTTGGTCTGATCCCACAGCTCGTCAATGCCGCCTTTGCCTGCGCCCGACACCGACTGATAGGTGCTGACGACAACCCGCTTGATCCGCGCACGGTCATGCAGCGGTTTCAGCGCGACAACCATCTGCGCGGTCGAGCAGTTGGGGTTGGCGATGATGTTCTTCTTGGAATAGCCCTCGATCGCATCGGCATTCACCTCGGGCACGATCAGCGGCACGTCAGGGTCATAACGATAGAGCGAGCTGTTATCGATCACGACACAGCCAGCCTTGGCCGCCTTGGGCGCATAGATCTTGGTCGCTTCGGAGCCGACGGCAAACAGTGCCATGTCCCAGCCGGTGAAATCGAACGTGTCCAGATCCTTTGTCGTGAGTGTCTTGTCGCCAAACGAAACTTCGGTGCCCAGCGATTTGCGGCTCGCCAGAACGGCGATCTCGTCAACCGGGAACTGGCGCTCGGCCAGGATGTTCAGCATTTCGCGGCCCACATTGCCTGTGGCGCCGACAACTACGACGCGGTAACCCATTTTCTTTCTCCAGATATGCGCCGGGATGGTGACCGGCTGCGGTCTCATATCCGCAAAGCCGCGGAGGGGAAAGGGGGCAGGTCAGTCCATGCTGTCGCGGCTGAACAGATAGATTGCCAGACCCAATGCCAGCGATACGGCGAAAAAGCCGAATATCGCCGTGTAGGGCGCGGTCACGTTTGCGCCCGCCGATCCGGAAATTTGTTCGTGGATGCGGCCCGACACGAATTGCATCACCCCGACGCCGCCGATCCCGAACAGGTTCATCAGGGTGACGCCACGCCCCAGCAGATGAGGCGGGAAAAAGCTGCGCCCATGGGCGATCATCACCGGAAAGGAACTGGCGAAAAAGCCGACGATGGCGATCAGTGCAACGGTCAGAACCACGTTCCGGTCGATCAGAAGGATCAGGGCGGTCAGCCCCAGTGCGGCGCCCAGATTGCCGGCAAAGACCACCCATTTGCGGGTTCTGAATATCCGATCCATCGGGCCATAGGCCAGCGTGCCCGCGATCATCGCCGCGCCCATGATCAGGGTGGCGGTGCCGACCTGGACGGTGCTTTGATCGAACACATCCGACAGATACGGCCCGATCCAAAGCCCCCGCACCGCGCCCGAGGGGGCATAGTTGACGAACATCAGCGGCAGGATCGTCCACATCACCGGCAGTTTCAGCAGATCGAAAAGCGAGCCCTTTGCGCCCCCGTCTGTCGGGGCCGGGTCGCGGACGGCAAAGAACAGCCCCACGGCAACCAGCAGCGACAGGCCCGACAGGCCAAACAGCGCCCCGCGCCAGCCGATCAGTTCATTGGCCAGCGCCATCGGATAGGATGCCACGAGGTTCCCGGCGGATCCGACACCCAGCATCAGCGCGGCCAGCGTGGCAAAACGGGCGGGCGGGTATTCGCGCGCGAAGATGTAATAAGACGCCATCAGCACGGGGGAGCAGCCGATCCCGATCAGCAGCATGGCGATGTTGATCTGCATGGGTGTGACCGCCAGGCCGAACAGGGCGGCGCCTCCGCCCCCGCCCAGCAGCAACAGAACCGCCGAGGTGCGGCGCGGCCCGATCCGGTCGAGCGCCCAGCCGACCGGAAGCTGCATCAGCGCAAAGGACAGGAACCACAGGCCCGACGCCAGCGCCAAATCCTCGGGGCCCGCCCCGATATCCTGTTTCAGCGGGGTGCTGAGAACGGCCAGAAAAGCGCGAAAGAACTGGCTGAGCACATAGGCCAGGCACAGCAGGATCAACCCGGCATGCATCATGAATTCCTTTTCATTTTCCGATGGGTGGCACGGGGCGCTGCACAAGGCAAGTATCCGGGCAAAGGTTCTGATCGCATCGCCCCGGATCCGGTGCTAGCGTGAGACATGGATCACCGAACCGACACCACCGGATTTTATGACGATCTGCCCAGGCAGTCCTCGTTCGACGCGCTGAGCGATCCGGACAACTATGTGCCCCTGCCAGACGACTGGGTGATCGGGACGGCGGATATCGTCGGATCCACGCAGGCCATTGCCCAAGGGCGGTATAAGACCGTGAACATGGTGGGCGCCGCGGTGATTTCGGCGCAGATCAACGGCAGCGGCGGGCGCGCCTTTCCCTATGTGTTCGGCGGCGACGGCGCGGCCTTTGCCTGCCCGCCGGACCGGGCCGCGGGCGCGGCCGATGCGCTGGCCGTCGTCAGGCGCTGGGCGAACGACGAATTCGACCTGAGCCTGCGCGTGGCGCAGGTGCCTGTTTCGGCCATCCGCGCCGCCGGTCTGGATGTGACGGTGGCGCGTTACGCGGCCTCGAACGACGTGGATTACGCGATGTTTGCCGGGGGCGGTGTGTCCTGGGCCGAGGCGCGGATGAAGGCGGGCGATTTCACCCTTCCCCCGGCCCCTCCGGGCACCCGGCCCGACCTGACCGGGCTGTCATGCCGGTGGTCCCATATCAAGGCCCAGCACGGGACTATCTTGTCGTTGGTGATCGCCCCAAGCGACGATGTGCCGGGCCCGGAATTTTCCAAACTTGCCGAAACCGTTCTGGGCATCGCCCAGCGGCTGGAGCGGGCAGGGCATCCCGTCCCTCTCAACGGGGCTGACGTGCGCTGGCCCCCCACCGGTGTCGATCTCGAGGCGAAGGCCTCGCACGGGGACGTGCCGGTGAAAAAGCGCAAGCGGCAATTGTTTCTGGAAACCCTGTTTGCCTGGGTGATCCTGCGCAGCGGTATCCCGCTGGGCAAGTTTCGCCCTCGCCATTACAAACGACAGGTGACGCGCAATGCCGATTATCGCAAGTTCGACGACGGTCTGAAAATGACGCTGGATTGCGACGGTGACACGGTGGCGCGTCTGCGCGAAGTTCTGGACAGGGCACAGAGCGACGGGATCATCAGATACGGCATGTTTCAGCAGGACGAGGCGATGATGACCTGCATCGTGCCCTCGGTCATGCAGGACGATCACGTGCATTTCATTGACGGCGCCGCGGGTGGCTATGCCCAGGCTGCGGCGCAGATCAAGGGTTAGGACATCCAGCGTTTGGCCAGGGTCCGCGCCCCGGCGGCCAGCAGCAGCACATCCGCCCCCACGGCCAGGAACTGAGCACCCGCATCCAGATAGCGTTGCGTCGCCTCTTCGACGGTGCCCAGGATGCCCGGGGCCTTGCCTGCGGCCCGGATACGGGCCAGCGCGTCGTTGATGGCCGCGACCACCTCGGGCGCGTCGGCATTACCCTGGAACCCCATGTCGGTGGACAGGTCCGCCGGGCCGATGAACACGCCATCCACACCATCGACCGCCAGAATGTCGTTCAGCGCCGCCAGACCCGCCGCGCTTTCGACCTGCACCAGCAGGCAGATTTGCGCGTCTGCTGTCGGCACATAATCGGGAATACCGGCAAAGCGCGAGGCACGTGCAACCGCCGCGCCAACCCCGCGTGTGCCATGGGGCGGATAGGTGCAGGCGCGCACCAGGTCACGGGCCTGATCGCCGCTGTCGACCATCGGCACCAGCACCGTCTGTGCCCCGGCGTCCAGCACCTGCTTGATCACCCATGTTTCGCCAATCGGCACCCGCACCACCGGGTGCGAGGGGCTGGACTCCAGCGCCATTAGCTGATCACGGATCGACCGGATGTCATTGGGCCCGTGTTCGCCATCGATCACCAGCCAGTCGAACCCGGCGGTGCCGACGAGTTCGGCGGTGCAGGCCTCTCCCAGGCTGAGCCAGCAGCCAATCAGGGTTTCGCCCGCCTTGAGGCGGGTTTTGAACGTGTTCTCGGGTGCTGGCATTGGGAATCCTTTAGTCGAATGAAATCTGGACCGACCCGAACGGGCCGAAATCGGCGTCGAAGGTCGCCCCGTGCGGCGCCTCGATCGGTCGGATGAACGAGCCGGACAGGATGATATCGCCGGCCTCGATGGTCTGGCCGTATTCGGCCATGCGCCGGGCCAGCCACAGGACCGAGGTCACCGGATCGTTCAGGACGCCAGCGCCAAGGCCGGTTTCCTCGACCGTACCATCGCGCGTCACGATGGCCCCGACCCAGCGCAGGTCATGGGCGTTGGGGGCATGTTTCCGGTCCCCCAGAACGACGCCTGCATTGGCCGCATTGTCCGAAATAGTGTCTGTTATGATCCGCGCCTTGCCTGTTTCCGGATCGGCGCGCAGGATGCGGGTATCGAGAATTTCAAGCGACGGCACCACATGGTCGGTCGCGGCGATCACATCGTCGCGGCTGCAACTTGCCCCGGCAAGGGGCGCTTTCATGACAAAGGCGATCTCGGCCTCGATCCGGGGCTGGATGAACCGGTCGCGCGGGATCGAACCGCCGTTTTCAAATAGCATATCGTCCAGCAAGACGCCGCTGTCGGGCGTGTCGATCCCAAGCGCGTCCCGCATGGCGCGGCTGGTGAGCCCGATTTTCCAGCCGATCTTTGTGTGCCCGGCGTCGATCTTGGCGGCGACAAGCGCCTTTTGCACCGCATAGGCGTCATGGATGGTCATGCCCGGATATCGCAGGGACAAAAGGCCGGTCTGCCGGTTCAAAAGCTCGGCGGCGAACAGGGCCTCGGCGGCCTCTTTGATCTGCGATGGTGTCATGTTTCGTTCCGGACGGAGTTGCGCAAAATACCGATGCCTTCGGCCTCGACCTCGATCACGTCGCCGGGTTTCAGGAATTGCGGCGGATCGAGCCGCGCGCCTGCCCCCGTTGGCGTGCCCGTGACGATGATGTCACCCGGAACAAGGGTGGTAAAGGTCGAGATATAGGCGATCTGGCGCGCCACCGGGAAAAGCATGCGCCCGGTGCGATCATCCTGCCGGGTTTCCCCGTTCACGCGGGTCTGCAGGCGGATATCGGTGATCTGTGCAGGGTGGGTATAGGGCACAAGCCAGGGCCCCATCGCGCCCGACTGGTCAAAGTTCTTGCCTTGCGTGACGTTGAATTTCGCATGCCGCACCCAGTCGCGCAGCGTGCCTTCGTTGCACAGGGTCAGCGCAGCGATATGGGACAGCGCCTGATCCTCGGGGATGTGGCGGCCACCCTTGCCGATCACGATGGCGACCTCGCCTTCGTAATCCAGCTGCTCCGAGGCTTTTGGCCTTATCAGAGCCTGATCATGGCCCGTGAAGGACCGCGCAAAGCGCACGAACAGCGACATGTTGGGCGGGGCATCCTGGCCGTCCTTGTACTCTTCGTTGCGGGCCGGGAAATTGACGCCGACGCAGATGATCTTTTCCGGGGCCGGAATGGGAATGGCGTAGGTATATGTTCCATCGGGATGGGTGACATCGCGACCGGTCGCGGCAATCGCCAGTTCGTGCAAGGCATCGGCCTCGATCACCTCGCGCAGGGAGGGCCAGTGCGGAAAATCGGGCGACAGGGCGATCATGCCGTCGTCGGTCACGGCCCCGTAAAACGTCTCACCTTCGGCAGTGTAGGTGGCAAAGCGGCTCATGTCAGGGTTCCTGATATTTCGGTGATGACGTCAAAGGCCATCATCACATCTTCTTCGGTGGTTTCGAACTGGCCCGCCTGAAAGCGGATCACCAGATCGCCGTCCACGCGGGTCTGGGTCAGGTAAATGCGCCCATCGTCATTGATCGCGTTGATCAGGGTCTGATTCAGCGCGTCCAGATCGGCGGCTCCGTCGGGCGCATAGCGGAAGGTGAACAGCGACCACATGGGACGGGTGACGATCTGGAAATCGGGCTGCTCGGCCAGCCGGTCATGCAGTTCCTGCGACCATTTCACGTGGTTGCGCAGGCGCGTGCGCAGCCCTTCCAGCCCATAGGCGCGCAGCACGAACCAGATTTTCAGTGCCCGGAACCGGCGGCCCAGAGGTACGGACCACTCGGAATAATTGATGATCCCGTCCGCGCCATGGGTTTTCAGGTATTCGGGCTGAATGGCCAGCGTGCGCACCAGATCGTCCGGATCGCGCAGGAAATGGGCAGAACAATCGAATTGCACGCCCAGCCATTTGTGCGGGTTGAACACGATGCTGTCGGCGCGCTCGATCCCTGGCCAGTAGGCGCGGAATTCCGGGCAGATCATGGCCGAACCGGACCAGGCCGCATCGACATGGGTGTAAAGCCCGTATTTTTCGGCCACATCCATACACTCGGCGATCGGGTCGGTCGCCCCCGTGCCGGTGCCGCCGACACACAGGATGATGCCCGCCGGGGTCAGGCCGGCGTCGATGTCGGCCTGGATCGCGGCGTCCAGTGCAGCGGGGTCCATGCCGCGCCAATCGCCTTTGATCGGCACGCGCACCAGGTTGTCCTGCCCGATGCCCGACACCCAGATGGCCCTGTCGATCGAGGTGTGGACCTCGGATGAAGAATAGACCCTGAGTTGGGGGTTTGCGGCCAGTCCGGCGGTGTTGCCGGTCCAGTTCAGCGCTTTTTCCCGCATGGTCAGCACTGCGGCCAGCGTGGCCGACGAGGCGCTGTCCTGAATGACGCCCTGAAACGGATCGGGCAGGTCGAGCGACTGGCGCAGCCAGTCCATCATGCGCGTTTCCATCTCGGTCGCGGCGGGCGATGTCTGCCAGAGCATGCATTGCGGTGCGATGGCGGCGGTCAGGAATTCGGCCAGAACCGAAGCAGGGGCGGCGTTGGAGTTGAAATAGGCAAAGAACCGGGGGTGTTGCCAATGGGTGATCCCCGGCATGACGATGGTTTCGAAATCGGAAAATACCTGTTCCATATTCTCGCCCGATTCAGGCGGAGACGCGGGCAGGGCGTTCAGAATGTCACCCGGTTTGGTCTGGGCGCGCACGGGGCGGTCGCCGACCGTCTTGTGATAGTCCTGCGCCCAGTCGGCCACGCGGCGGCCCCATGCGCCGAAGTCATCCCATTTCATGTCATTCTCCTTACGGCGCGATGATCGGTTGGGCCGTCAGTTGGGATGCAACAGGCTCTGTTCCGGCGAAAAGCGATCCTTCCTCGAACCAGCTGCGCGGAGCCGGCGCGCCCCACAGGGTCTGGCGTTGCGGATCGGTCAGGTCCCAGCGGATCGGTTCAAGATCGGGATCGACGGTCTGATAATCCGAGCAGTAAATTTCGATCCGGTGGCCGTCGGGGTCGCGGACATAGAGGAAAAAGGCGTTGGAAATGCCGTGCCGTCCGGGGCCCCGTTCGATATTGGCGACATAGCCGGTGGTGGACATCAGGTCGAGCAGGTCGATGATGTTGAGCGGGGTCGGCACCCAAAAGGCGGTGTGATGCAGGCGCGGCCCCAGGCCGTTGGTAAAGGCCACGTCATGCACGCCGCCCTTGCGGTGCATCCACGCGGCCCAGACCTTACCGCTTTCGTCATCTTCGGTGTATTCGGTGACGCGGAACCCGATGTCGTTGTAAAAGGCAACCGAGGCATCCACATCGCTGCTGAACATGTTGAAATGATCGATACGCAGGGGTTTCACGCCTTTATAGAGCCTGTATTGCTGGTGGATCGTCGGCAGGCGATCCATCTTGACGTAGAATTCGAGCGGAATGCCCCAGGGGTCACGTGTGCGCAGGGTGCGGCCCATGTGGGGGCGGTCGACCCATTCGGTCGGCAGGCCGCGGGCCTTGAAGAACGCCTCGGCCTTGTCGAGATCAGGGTCGTCAAACAGTTTGAAGCCCAGAATGCCCACCTCGGCCCTGTCCGATTTCACCAGGGCAATGCAATGATGGCCGCGTTCTTCCATCGCGCGCAGGTAGATGCGGCTGTCATCCTCATGCGTGACCTGAAGCCCGAGCGTGTCGACATAGAACGCCCGGCTGGCGGCCAGATCGCTCACGCCGTATTCCACGTGGCTGAGGCGCAGGATGTTGAAGGGCGGATAGAGGTTTGGGGCAGGTACGGGCATGGTCCAGGTCTTTCACGGCAATCGTTTCGACAATGTGCGCGTTCCGCGCGCGGGTCTTGGTTTTGTGATTGGGGGCTGTCTGCCCCCAAACCCCCGAGAGTTTATTCGGCAAGATGAAGCATCATGCGCCGAGACGGGGGATCTTGTGGTGTCCGGTGGCAAAACCGATGTGTTTCGTCTCCATATAGAAATCGAAGGACCAGTCGCCGCCGTCACGGCCGATGCCGGATGCCTTGACCCCGCCGAAGGGGGTGGGCAGGTGGCGGACGTTTTCGGAATTCACCCAGATCATACCGGCCTCGAGCCCGTTGGTGAAGCGCATGGCGCGGGTGAGGTCGTTGGTCCAGACATATCCGGTGAGACCATAGGGCGTGTCATTGGCCATGGACAGAGCCTGATCTTCGTCCGTGAAGGTCATGGCAGTCAGGACGGGGCCGAAGATTTCCTCTTGCGCGATGGTCATGTCGTTGGTCGCGTTGGTGAACAGGGTCGGGGCGACGAACCAGCCCTGATCGCCCACGCGGGTGCCGCCGGCGGCGATGGTGGCGCCGTCCTTGCGGGCGGTGTCGAAATACCCGGTGACCTTGTCGAAATGGGTCTTGTGGATCAGGGGGCCGACCTCGGTTTCCGGAGCGAGCGGGTGGCCGACCCTGATGCGGGTGACCCGGTCGGCAAGTTTGGTCAGAAAATCTTCGGCGATGCTGTCCTGCACCAGAAGGCGCGAAGACGACGTGCAGCGTTCGCCGTTCAGCGAGTAGATCATGAAGATCGCCGCATCGAGCGCGCGGTCGAGATCGGCATCGTCGAACACCACCACGGGGTTCTTCCCGCCCAGTTCGAAATGCACGCGTTTCAGGGTATCTGCCCCCTGTTTCATGATCATCGAGCCGGTCTTGGATTCGCCGACAAAAGCGATGGCCTTGATGTCGGGGTGTTCGGTCAGGGCCTTTCCGGCCTCTTCCCCGAGACCGTTCACGAGGTTCCAGACCCCCGGAGGCAACCCGGCCTCTTCCGCGATTTCCACAAGGAGGCGCGCGGTGAGGGGCGAGAATTCGGCCGGTTTGTGCACTACGGTACAGCCCGCCGCCAGTGCGGGGGCGATTTTCCAGGTGCTGAGCATGAAAGGCGTGTTCCAAGGGGTGATGATGCCGACCGGGCCGATGGGTGTGCGGGTGGTCACGTTCATCAGCGTGGAGGAGGGCAGCATTTGGCCATCGCGGGCCGCGGGCGCGCGGTCGGCAAAGAAGCGGAAGTTGGCGGCGCTGCGCAGAGCGGCCTTGGACATGAAGCGTAGGGCCTGCCCGGTATCCCAGCATTCGCAAAGCGCGATTTCCTCGGCGCGGCTTTCGATCAGGTCGGCAATGCGGTGCAGGATCTTCTTGCGTTCGACCGGGTCCATGTCGCGCCATGCGGGAAACGCTGCCTTGGCCGCTTTGGCCGCGGCGTCGATATCGGCGCTATCCCCGCGGGCGACGGTGCAGATATGGCTTTCGTCCACGGGCGAGGCATTGTCGAACGTCACCCCCGAGGCAGCAGCGCAGGGCGCGCCGTTGATGTGGTTCAGAACGCCGTCGCGGCGGAAACGGCCAAGATAGCCATCGAGTTTTTGAAGATTGCGGGAGAGGTCAGTCATGTGGGCCTTCTTGCAGGTGATCGCGGATTGTGCCGGTTTTCGGGGAAAGGTCTGGATCGATATCGCGCATTTCGAAGGACAGCGAGATGGAGTGCTGTGCCATGGCCGGGGCAAGAAATGCCTCTGCAGCATTAAAGATCAGTTTGGTTGCGGCCTTGCGCGTCGCCAGATCGCGCCCTCCACGCAGGCGCAGCGAGATGTCGATATAGCCATGGGTGTCGCGGCCATCGGCAATGGACACGTGATTGGCGCGATGGGCGCGTACGCGGATGCCCGCCAGCGGCAGCACACCGGTTTGAATGGCTGTACGGCGCAGCAGGTCGCAGAACGCGGGCATGTCGACGCGCTCATCCATGTTGGGTGAGTAATCCACGATGATATGCGGCACCCGATCCCCCCTTTTTCACTGGTCGAAGCGCTGAAATATTTAACTTGTGTAGCAAATAATGCTACAGTGTCAATATGCGGCTTCGGACAAGCATTGCACACAACCTGACGATCGGCAAAACTGTAGTATGACCAAGCCTTTGCCTTCCACATCCCGATCCCTGCCCATTGCCCTGCTGCGCGCGCGTGAGGCGGTGATGGGACCGATTCGGGCGATGCTGTCGGATGTTGGAATTACCGAACAGCAATGGCGGGTGTTGCGGGTGTTGCAGGAAACCGGCCCGATGGATCCGACCCGGATTTCGGAACAGGCCTGTCTGTTGTTGCCCAGCCTGACGCGCATTCTGCAAAAGCTGGATGAGAAAAAGCTGATCCGGCGCAAGCAGGACAAATCGGACCGGCGGCGACAGATCATCCAGATCACGCCCAGGGGCGCGGCGCTGATCGAGGCCAACCTGGCGACAAGCATGGCCCTTTTGGATGATGTGCGCGCGCAGATGGGCGAAGATCGCTATAACCTGCTTCTGGACCTGCTCAATGAGCTGAACAATCATGGTGGCGTGCCCGGCGATGGCCGGCATTCGGGCTGAACGGCGCCAGTTTGCCCAGCTTTGTGACCTGCGTTGCGGATGCCCGGTGAACGGGTAGACTGTGCAAAAGTCATAGCAGGCAGGCAGGTATCATGAACGGTTTTCGACGTATGTTTCTTATGGGGGTTGCGGCCTCGGCGCTGACGGCCTGCGCCGGGGGCGGTGGTGCCATCGGTTCAGGAGGCGCCGCACGGCCGGCCGCACCGGCCATGCGCGCCGTGCCCAATGCGCGGTTCGACGCCTGGGTGGCGGGGTTTCGTGCGCGGGCGGCGGCGCAGGGTATCTCCCAGGCGACACTGGCCAGGGGATTCCGCAACGTCGGATACCTGCCCGACGTGGTCGAACGTGACCGGAACCAGACGGAGTTTACCCGCACGCTTGAGGATTATCTGGCGATTGCAGCCTCGGACGAACGGATTTCCAAGGGCCGCGCGGCCCTGTCGCGCCACCGTGCGACCCTGAACGCGATCGAGGCGCGGTACGGCGTGCCGCCCGAGGTGGTCACGGCGGTCTGGGGATTGGAGAGCTTTTACGGGGAGCGGCGCGGAGACGTGCCGGTGATTTCGGCGGTTTCCACCTTGGCCTTTGACGGGCGGCGCGGCGCGTTTTTCGAAAAACAGCTGATCGCGGCACTGCGCATTCTGCAAAACGGGGATATCACCCCAGAGCGCATGACAGGCAGCTGGGCCGGGGCCATGGGGCACACGCAGTTCATTCCGACCTCGTATCAGGCATATGCGGTTGATTTCCGGGGGGACGGGCGGCGCGATATCTGGTCGGACGATCCGACCGATGCGCTTGCCTCGACGGCGGCCTATCTGGCGAAATCCGGCTGGCGCAAGGGGCAGCCCTGGGGCGTCGAGGTGAAATTGCCCGGCGGGTTCAACACCGGGCAGACCGGGCGCGGCACCAGCAAGAGCACCGCCGCCTGGGCGGCGCTGGGCGTGCGTGACATGAACGGGCGGGCGGTGCCCGATCACGGCGCGGCCTCGATCCTGATTCCGTCGGGCAAGTCCGGCCCGGCCTTCATGATCTTTCGCAATTTCACGGTGATCTCACGCTATAACAACGCGGAAAGCTATGTCATCGGGATCGGGCATCTGTCCGACCGGTTGCGGGGCGGGCCGCCCATTCGCGGGGCGTTTCCGCCCGATGCGCGGGGGATGACGATTGACGATCGAAAGGCCTTGCAGCGCCGGCTGACGGCCAAAGGGTTCGACACCCAGGGCAGTGATGGTGTGATCGGGCCCAATACCCAAAATGCAATCCGGTCCTATCAACGCTCGGTCGGGTTGCCCGTAACGGGCGAGCCGTCGCTGCAATTGCTCAAACGTCTGGAATAGGCCACTGTTACGGGCAGGGCTGGCGGGCGTATTTTTCCGCCCGCCCGTCTATTTTGCAGGGACGATTTTTATGGATGATTTCACAGGGTATGATGCGACCGCCCTTGCGGGGTTGGTTGCAGAGGGCGAAACAACCCCCGGTGAATTGCTGGACGCGGCCCTGGCGCAGGCCGAGCGGCTGAACCCCCAGTTGAATGCCGTGGTCGATATACGCGAGTCCACGGCGCGCGCGATGATCGATGCGGGGTTGCCCGATGGGCCGTTTCGCGGGGTTCCGTTCCTGCTCAAGGATTTGGGCGCCGAGGCGCGGGATTTTCCAACCTCCAATGGATCGCGGCTGACGACAGGAACGGTATGGTCCTATGACAGTGAACTGTATCTTCGCCTGAAAAAGGCTGGCCTCGTGACCTTCGGGCGCACGGCCTCGCCCGAATTTGGCGTCGGGCCGGTGACCGAGGCGCAGGTCTATGGCGGGCCAACCCGCAACCCGTGGAGCACGGCCCATACCTCGGGCGGGTCGTCTGGTGGGGCGGGGGCGGCGGTGGCCGCGGGGATCGTTCCGGTCGCACACGGATCGGACGGGGGCGGTTCGGTGCGCATTCCGGCGTCGTCCTGCGGGCTGGTCGGGTTCAAACCGACGCGCGCCCGCCTGCCGGATGGGCCGATGTCGGGCGAGGGCTGGGGCGGGATGGCGATTGACGGCTATCTGACCCGCAGCCTGCGTGACACGGCGGCGTTGCTGGATGCGACCGTCGGCCCGGACCTGGGCGCGCCGTATTTCTCGCCGCCGATGTCCGGCACCTTTGCCCAGGCGATGGCGCGCACGCCCGGGCGGCTGAAGGTCAAGGTTTGCACCAGCAGCTTGTCCGGCAAACAGATACATCCCGAGTGTGTTGCGGCTGTGACTGAAACCGCGCGGTTGCTGGACACGCTTGGCCATCACGTCGAGGAGTTCAGCCCCGACCCGGCCTTGGGTGTCGAGGCCATGATGCTGGCCTGGACGCGTATCGTGGCCTGCGGCACCGCCCTGTCGGTGCGCGAGATTCTGAAAGGCGCGCCATTGGACCCTAGACAGGTCGAGGGCGCCACGCGCGGCGCGCTGGCGCTGGCGGACACCCTGTCCGGGGCGGATTACCTTGCGGCCATCGAAGAGGTGCACGCCTTTGGCCGGCGCATGGCGCATGTGTTTCTGGACTGCGATGTCCTGATGACCCCGACGCTGGCCGCCCCCCCGGCCGAGGTTGGCCGGTTGAAACCCGACAACGAGGATTTCATCGACTATCGAACCGGACCCGGTGGCGTGTTCGACTATTCCCCTTATACGGCCGTGTTCAACGCCAGCGGCCAGCCCGCCGTGTCGCTACCCCTGCATTGGAGCGCCGATGGCCTGCCCGTGGGCGTGCATCTGGCGGCGGCCTTCGGCAATGATGAAATGCTGATGTCCCTGTCGGCGCAGATCGAACAGGCGGCCCCCTGGAAGGAAAAGCAGCTTGAACTGATCCGGGCGGGCGGCGTGATCAGCGGCTGAATGGTCCGGAACCGCCCACCGGGCGCGCCGCGCGACCATTGGGCCCATGCCTGCATCCATTGACCCTTGGGCAATCCCACGCTAGGCCCCGGACAAGCAATTTTTCGGGAGAATCCGCAATGTCCAACCCTTCCCTTCTGATCCTGCCCGGCGATGGCATCGGCCCCGAGGTCATGGCACAGGTCACCCGCATCATCGACTGGTATGGTGCCAAGCGCGGGCTAAAGTTCGACGTGTCCGAGGACCTGGTCGGCGGCTGCGCCTATGACGCGCACGGCACGCCCCTGACCGATGAAACGATGGCCAAGGCCCAGGAGGTCGATGCCGTTCTGCTGGGCGCCGTGGGCGGGCCGAAATACGACAATCTCGATTTCAGCGTGAAACCGGAACGCGGCCTGCTGCGCCTGCGCAAGGAAATGGACCTTTATTCCAACCTGCGCCCGGCCCAGTGCTTTGACGCGCTGGCCGATTTCTCGTCGTTGAAAAAGGACGTGGTCGCCGGGCTCGACATCATGATCGTGCGCGAACTGACCTCGGGCGTCTATTTCGGCGAACCGCGCGGCATCTTCAAGGAAGGCAACGAACGCGTCGGCATCAACACCCAGCGCTATACCGAAAGCGAAATCGCCCGCGTTGCGCGCAGCGCCTTTGAACTGGCCCGCCGCCGCAATAACAAGCTTTGCTCGATGGAGAAGGCCAACGTGATGGAAAGCGGTATCCTGTGGCGCGATGTCGTGACCGAGGTGCACCAGGCCGAATACCCCGATGTGGAACTCTCGCACATGTATGCCGACGCCGGCGCCATGCAGCTGACCCGCTGGCCCAAGCAGTTCGACGTGATCGTGACCGACAACCTGTTCGGCGACCTGCTGTCCGATCTGGCCGCGATGCTGACCGGCAGCTTGGGCATGCTGCCCTCGGCCAGCCTGGGCGCGCCGATGGCCAATGGCCGTCCCAAGGCGCTGTACGAGCCGGTCCACGGATCGGCCCCGGACATCGCCGGTCAGGGCAAGGCCAACCCGATCGCCTGTATCCTCAGCTTTGCCATGGCGCTGCGCTATTCCTTTGACAAAGGGGACGAGGCCGAGCGCCTGGAAAAAGCGGTCGAGCGGGTGCTGGCCGATGGCAAACGCACTGCCGACCTGCTGGGCGAAGAGGGCGTCACGCCGGTCTCGACCACGGAAATGGGCGACGCCATCCTGGCCGCCCTTGACGCCAGCCTGTAAATCGTCTGACAACACCCCTGACCATCTGAGCAGCCGCCGGGAAACCGGCGGCTTTTTTGGTTGGGAGAGGGGTGAAGGGGGCTTTGGGGGGGAGGTTTGCGGGTTGGGGTTATGGGATGATTTGGGCTCGGCGGATGGAAGCGGTCGTTCGAAAGTTTTCAACAGTCTTTTGATAGTGGCTACTAAGCCCGAAGTCCTCCCAAGAAAGTCTAGGAGCCACTTTCTAGAATGCCCTCGCTATCTTCTTAATGAGTTTTGCCATCTCAGGAATTTCGGCGCTCGTCAGGGAACAGTTCTTAAACTTTTCCAGAGCGGCTTTCTTCAATTTGCTTTTGGCTGAATTTCTTGCGGCGCTGTTAGTCGAATTGAGAGCCATTACATCGTCAACTTGCTCCGCATAAACCGCAGCCAAGATGCTTTCTGGCAGCAATCCTTCGATACATTCTCGTCCTGGCTTATCAATGCCTATAGAGCAAAAATCTCTGTCCGCATTTAGCTCAATCGATTCAAGCTTTCGAGTAACATCTTTTTCTGCATCCAGATCAAAAGTGATAAAAACTCTGTCCAGGCGAGATATCATAAATTGCAAAACTTGCGTATTCTTCAATGCATCTTTTCCGCCATATCCGACGACCTCGATATCGTCTGGTAAACTGTAAATTTCAGGAAACTTACTTTGAAGAGTTTTGAAATAATCAACATCAATCGCACCTTCAACCAAAACTATCCTTGAATTTGCAGAACCAACAATCTTCTTCCATGGTATAAATTCATCCGAAATAACTCCGAGGTTAGCCGCGAATGGCAGCATCCAGTCGTCACCAGATGTGTCTACTCTCTCCGTTTCCTTCAATTTCTTGCGTAACACCTTTCGCTCTAATAGTAGGTTCGCTTCCGGGTTCTTTTGGTTGAGCATATAGGGGCTATGGGTGGTTGCGAGTATCTGAATTCCGAAGTCCTCCGCTAAGTTGTTAAGAACTTTTCCAAATTCTGCTTGCGCTGAAGGATGCAAAAAACTTTCCGGCTCTTCTACAATTACAACTGGTGTCGACCTGTTTTCCGACGCTTGAGATTTTCTAATTCGATCTGCTTCCAAAACAGAAATGAGTACTCGCGTCCTGTTCTGAGTGCCCGAACCCCATCCGCCCAAATTGGCGTCGACGCTCTTATCATTGAGCTTCACATTTAACGGGAAGCGAGATGAGCCACTTCTGTCTAAGGTTGTCAATTCAACGTCATAATTTTCACCAAGCCGCCCTAGAAGCTGCCCTAGCTCTTCTTTGTGTTGCTTCGCTGCATTTTTTACTTTGTTTGAGAGATTGCGCTCGGCGTCAGATATTTTCTTTCGATCCTCTTGAGAAAAGTGGGATTCTAAAACCTCTGTCATCTCACCGGAAAAGTAATAAAGGCGTCGATTGGGAGCCGTGGAATTATGAACCACCAAATTTGCGGCAGACTTAAGTTTCTTTGCAATTTCGCTTGAATTTTGGCTGTCTAGGTCATTGCCGTTAACGCGACATATCAGTTGACTTCCCTCAGCGTCAGGGAACTTTTCAGTGAGCCTGACACGCGCAACATCCCCCTTGATAGGCTCTGCCGCAAATCTTTCTACAACAAAGAAGACCTCCGCATCATCATGGCGATGAAGTTCTAACCTAACAGAAATCTCCATCTCTTTTGTTGAAGACCACTGCGTATGATCACGGGCAAAGGAGAGTGAGTTTTCACCATGCAAATAGGGCCGATCCTCATCGTCAAGGAAGTGACGGATAATGGTGACAACAGCTGTTTTTCCAGCGTTGTTCCGGCCGCTTAAAGTGCAAAAGTCATCTTTAAATTCAACCGTCAAATCTTCAAGGGTGCGGAAACTCTTCGCACCAACTTCACGCAATTTCATCTATCGTTCCGCTTTCCCTACGATTATGTTTATCCACCCTAGCTTGTACCTCTTTATCTGAATAGAAGACTCTCGACTATTTCTGCAACAAACTCCCACTTCCCACCCAAACTTCCCAACGCCACACTTGGTCCCGACCTCTCCCCCAGGCTCACACCCGACCGTTGGTCTTCACCGGAGGCAAGGAGGCAGCAGGGCGTGAACCCTTTGGGCTCTACCGGACCTGCGTCTTGCAATTCTCTGGCCTGGATCCCAAGAAGGCGCACATCTTGCTAACAGGAGCCGGATATGAACGGCCAGACCCAAGGCATTCTGCTCGCCCTGACGGCATTTGCCATCTATGCGGCGCATGACACGCTGATCAAGCTGCTGGGCGGGGCCTATTCCCCGTTTCAGATCGTGTTCTTTTCGGTGCTGTTCTCGTTCCCGCTGACCAGTGTGATGCTGATGCGCGACCGCGCGCCCGGGACGCTGCGCCCGGTGCATCCGTGGTGGATGGCGGTCAGGACCGTGTCGATCGTGATCGCCTCGGGGGCCGCGTTTTACGCGTTTTCCGCGCTGCCGCTGGCCGATACCTATGCGATCCTGTTTGCCATGCCGATCCTTGTGACGGTGCTGGCCATTCCCATTCTGGGTGAGCGGGTGCGCCTGCGCCGCGGTATTGCCATTGTGACCGGCCTGATCGGGGTCGGGATCGTCTTGCAGCCGGGTCAGTCGGAGCTGACCCTTGGCCACGGCGCAGCCCTTGTTGCGGCGTTTGGGTCGGCCCTTGCCTCGACCATCGTGCGGCGGATCGGGCCGGATGAACGCAGCGTCGTCATGCTGCTTTACCCCTCGGTCGCCACCTTTGTGGTCATGGGGGCGATTTTGCCGGCCACCTACCGGCCTATGGCAGGGATCGATTTCGCCCTGTCGGCGATGATCGCGATCCTGGCCTTTGCCGCGATGCTTTTCATGATCGAGGCCTATAAACGCGCCGAGGCCGCGATTGTCGCGCCGATGCAATATTCCCAGATCCTGTGGGCCATCTTTTACGGCTGGTTGCTGTTTGACGAATGGCCCGGCTGGACGACCTTTGCCGGGGTCGGCCTGATCATTGCCTCGGGGCTTTATATCGTCTTTCGCGAGGCGCGCGGCGGCGCGTCGGAACACACTCCCGTTCTGCGCACCCGCAGCCGCGTGGGTACCCCCGCAGCCCCGCGGATCAGCACCGCCCTGCGCCATTTCGGGCTGCTCAAATGAGCGCGCAGAGACCCTTGCCAAAGCGTGCCAATGGATGTACTGCCCCCGTCACGGTCGGAGTGTAGCTCAGCCTGGTAGAGCACTGTCTTCGGGAGGCAGGGGTCGGAGGTTCGAATCCTCTCACTCCGACCAATAAAACAAGGCCCCTGACGGGGCCTTTTGTTTTTTCCGAGAATTGTCCGCAACGATACCCGCAACGTTTCAGGGGGTAATTTGTACGATCTTCGTTCTCACCGGACACCGTCGAGATACATAATCTTCGCCGCTGGAGACCTGCTAACTTCGGTTTTCAGAGCACCCTGTCCATAATCGCAGCCGCTTCCTTTTGTGCCTGCGGGCTGTAAGAACGGTAGACGTCTTCGAGCGTCTCCCGCGAGGTCGCGAAATAGTCAGTCGCCTGCTCGAGTGTCATGCCCGCCATGAAGGCCCATGTCACAGAGGTGTGCTTAAGGGTGTGGGGAGTGACATCAGCCACACCTGCACGCTTAGCAGCGGCTCCGAATGCCTTCTTAACGTCACAAACTGGATTGCCTTCATAGCTGATCACATGGGGGCTTTCCTGATCCCATGTCTTCATTTCCTCAAGCAGCTTGTTGGGGATGCGCACGACACCCTTCTTCTTCTTTGTTTCTTCTTCAGCCTTACCCAAGAAATGGATCACACCACGTTCGAGGTCGACCCAACCACTAGTAAGGGAAGGTACCCATTTCAGACCTAAGATCGCGCCTTTGCGGCGACCTGTCGCCACTGCAATGCGGATAAAACGCCGAACGTGTGGAGCAGAATGGGACAGAAGATCATCGACTTCGCGTTCGGTCAGCCAACGATCCTTGGCCACACCCTTAGGTGGCAACTTCACGGGAGGCGCGTAAGGAATACGCTTGCGCTCTGCTGCCAGCTTCAAGGCTGCATTCAGAGTCCCCATTTCGCGACGCCTAGTCCAAGCGGATTTCTTGCGCCAGCGGACATAGCCTTGTCTGACGTCAGACACATCGAAAACGTCCGGTATGTGAGAGGCCTAAACTCAAAAGTGGGCAGTCAATTGAAAAGAAATGATTTTTTCTGATTTTGGATTTGTCTGATTAAATCAGGTCAACAAAAAAACCAATGCATACTTTAGAATGTTTGAAATCCTCGGGAACTGTACTAAGGTTCCCGTCGTCGCAAGGCGACAACTCTGCGCCAAATCGCTTGTGAAAAGCTGAAGGCGCATACCAACGGGAGGAAACATGTCTAAATCAATCAACCGCAGAAATTTTCTGCGCGGCTCAGCCGTGGTCGGTGCCGGTGCGCTGGCCACTCCGGCCATCGCGGCCAATCACGGCGTCACCCTGAAGATGCAGGCTGCCTGGGGCGGCGGTATCTTTCTTGAGAACGCTCAGTCCTATGTGAAACGCGTCAATGAAATGTCGGGCGGTGCCCTGACAATTGAATTGCTGCCTGTGAACTCGGTCGTGAAAACCAGCCAGATGCAGGATGCTGTGCATCGCGGCGTTCTGGATGCGGCTCACTATGTGCCGGCGTACTGGTATTCAAAATCCAAGGCGGCCTCGCTGTTTGGCACCGGTCCGTGTTTTGGCTGGTCCAGCCAGGAAGTTCTGGGCTGGATCCACTATGGTGGCGGACAGCAACTGTTTGATGAACTGATGGCTTCGCTGGGTTTGAACGTTGTTTCGTTCTTTAACTCGCCAATGCCTGCACAGCCGCTGGGCTGGTTCAAAGA
The DNA here is from genome assembly GCF_054482635.1 of Arenibacterium sp. CAU 1754. NCBI lineage: Bacteria > Pseudomonadati > Pseudomonadota > Alphaproteobacteria > Rhodobacterales > Paracoccaceae > Arenibacterium > Arenibacterium sp. CAU 1754. The sequence goes on along the minus strand of NZ_JBTLRG010000004.1, from coordinate 363,548 downwards.
AGAGATCAAAGACGCCAGCCAGATGAAGGGCCTGAAGTACCGGACCGTTGGTCTGGCGGCTGATGTTCTTTTGGAAATGGGTATGTCGGTTGTTCAGTTGCCGGGCGGCGAAATCCAGCCCGCGATGAAATCGGGCCTGATCGATGCGGCCGAATTCAACAACCCGACGTCGGACCGCGACTTTGGTATGCAGGATGTTTCCAAGCATTACCATCTTGCGTCGTTCCACCAGTCTCAGGAATTCTTCGAGTGCACGTTCAACAAGAAGAAGTATGAGTCACTCGCACCTGAACTGCAGGCCATCCTGAAGTACGCGTCGGAGGCTGAAAACTCCAACTTCTACTGGAACAACACCAAGCGGTATGCCGAAGACCTGAAAACCCTGAAAGAAGAGCAGGGTGTCAACGTTTATCGCACCCCGGATTCGGTGATGGCGGAACAGCTGAAAGCGTGGGACATCGTGGTTGACCGCATTTCGGGCGAAGACGAATTCTTTGCCAAGGTCGTTGAATCGCAAAAGGCCTATGCGCAGGAAGTCATGAACTACCTGAACCTGAACCAGCCTGACTATAAGCTGGCCTATGGTCATTACTTCAGCTGAGCTCTGAAAACAGAGACCGTGACGGAGGCCGCCCTTGGGCGCGGCCTCCGTTCAATAATTCATAAAGGGCGCAGGGGGACAAAGCCTTGGTCAAGATAATTCATGCCATCGAAGGGCTAAGCCAATGGGTTGGCAAGGCGTTCGGGTGGTGCATTCTCATCCTGACACTGTCGGTGTCTTACGAAGTGTTCGTTCGCTATGTGCTGAACAGCCCCACGGTGTGGGCGTTCGACATGATGGTGCAGATGTATGGTGCCCTGTTCCTGATGGCGGGCGCCTATGCTCTGGCACAGGATGCGCATGTGCGCGGCGATGTTTTGTACCGCCTGTTTTCCGTCCGGTGGCAGGCGCGGATCGATTTCGTCCTCTATATCCTGTTCTTCTTTCCCGGCATGTTCGCCCTGTTCTGGTATGGCTGGGAAATCGCCGCCGACAGCTGGCGCTACAAGGAAGTCAGCTGGAATAGCCCGGCCCGTATCCAGATTTATTTCTTCAAGACGTTGATCCCCGTAGCCGGCATTCTGCTGATGCTGCAGGGCGTGGCCGAGATGATGCGCTGCTGGCTGGCGATGCGCACCGGCGAATGGCTCCCCCGGATCGATGACGTCCGCGAAACCGAGGACATGCTGATGCATGTCGAAGAAGACCATCCCGAACTTTTCGGCAAGCAGTAGAGATAGACACAGATGACTGATCCTCAAGTTGCCATCGTAATGCTGTGCCTGTTCATCGTACTGGTGCTGCTGGGCTTTCCGATCGCATTCACACTTCTCGCCATGGGCGTCGGGTTTGGATATTACGCTTATTATCAGGGACCGCCTGAAACCCTTTCAGGTATCTTTGACAACAACATCTTCTACCTTCTGAACCAGAACACCTATTCGGTGATGGAGAACGACACGCTGGTCGCCATCCCGCTATTCCTGTTCATGGGATACGTGGTGGAACGGGCCAATATCGTCGACCGGCTGTTCTTTTCGCTCTACATGGCCGCGCGAAACCTGCCGGGGTCGCTGGCTATCGCGGCACTGCTGACCTGTGCGGTGTTCTCGACCGCGTCGGGCATCGTGGGTGCGGTTGTGACCCTGATGGGCCTGCTGGCCTATCCGGCCATGGCCAACGCCGGATATAACCGAAGCTTTGCATCCGGTGTGATCTGCGCGGGCGGAACGCTTGGCATCCTGATCCCGCCGTCGATCATGCTGATCGTTTATGCGGCGATTGCCGAACTGTCCCCCCTGCGTCTCTACGCGGCGGCGGTGTTCCCGGGGCTTTTGCTGGCCGGGCTGTACATCGTCTATGTCATGGTGCGCGTCTGGTTTAACCCGTCACTGGCGCCCAAACCGCTGGATGAGGACGTGCCACCGCCCAAGCAGATCTACAAGGATCTGCTGGTGTCTTTCGTTCCGCTGACCGTTCTGATCATGCTTGTGCTCGGCTCGATCCTGGGGGGGCTTGCCACCCCGGCCGAGGCGGCCGCCATGGGCGCGCTGGGCGGTCTAGTCCTGGCGTTGCTGTACCGGTCACTGACCTGGACCAAGGTCAAGGAAAGCGTTTTCCTGACGGCCAAGGCCACGGCGATGGTGTGTTGGCTGTTCGTGGGCTCATGGACCTTTGCGTCGATCTTTTCCTACCTCGGTGGGCACGATGTGATCGAACACTGGGTCGTTGGCATGAACCTTGAACCCTGGCAGTTCCTGGTTCTGGCGCAGCTGATCATCTTCCTGTTGGGCTGGCCGCTGGAGTGGTCTGAAATCCTGATCATCTTTGTTCCGATCTTCCTGCCGATGCTGGATACGTTTGGCGTGAACCCGTATTTCTTTGCGATGCTGGTGGCGCTGAACCTCCAGACCTCGTTCCTGACACCGCCCATGGCCATGTCGGCCTATTACCTAAAGGGCGTTCTCAAGAACCAGATCGAGCTGATGGAGATCTTCCGTGGCTTGATGCCCTATCTGGGCATCGTGATCCTGTGCATGGTGCTGATGTACCAGTTCCCGGGCATTGCCCTGTGGCTGCCGGATTACCTGTTCGGGGTTTGGGTGCCCTAAGTGAAGCAGGACCTGACACTACTTTCGGCCGCTGCGGCGGCCGAAGCCATCCGTGACGGGCGGCTGACTTCCGAGGCGTTGACCAAGGCCTGCCTTGCCAGGATCGAAGAAACCGAGCCTACGGTTCAGGCTTGGGCCTATCTGGATCCCGAAACCGCGCTGGATCAGGCGCGCGAGATGGACCGAATTCGCCGCGCCGGGCATGCCACGGGGACCCTGCATGGGGTGCCGGTCGGGCTCAAGGATATCGTGGACACGCGCGATATGCCGACCCAGCGCGGATCGACCATCTTTGAGGGCCGCCAGCCTGAGGCTGACGCCTGTATCGTCGAACGCCTGCGCGAGGCAGGTGCCGTCATCATGGGCAAGACGCGCACAACCGAATTGGCCTTTGTGCATCCCACGGTCACCACCAACCCGCATGATCCCACCCGCACGCCGGGCGGGTCGTCCAGCGGGTCGGCGGCGGCGGTGGCGGCCTGTCACGTGCCGCTGGCCGTGGGCACGCAGACCAACGGGTCGGTCATTCGTCCGGCGTCATTTTGTGGGGTCTACGGGTTCAAACCGACGCGCGGCGTGATCTCGCGGCGCGGCGTGTTGCAGACCTCGGTTTCGCTGGACCAGATCGGCGGCTTTGCCCGCACGCTTGAGGACGTCGCGCTTTTGACCGACGCCATCGGCAGTTATGACCCCAACGACCCGCTCAGCTTTGCCCGTCCGCGCCCGCACATGGTGCAGGGCGCGCAGGCCGAGGTGCTGGTCGAACCGGATATCGCGTGGTTTGACCTGCCGTTCAACGACCGTCTGGATGACGATGCGCGCGATGGTCTGATCGCCGTGATGGAAGGGTTGGGCGCACGGGTGGAACGGTTCGATCCCGCCCCGCAAATGGCCGGCCTCGTCGATGTGCAGCGGATCATCCACGAATACGAGATCAACCAGCACCTGAACCAGATGTTCACCGAACACTGGGAACAGATCAGCGAAACGCTGAAACCCGTCATCACCCGCGCCCGGCAGATCAGCCAGGCTGAGTATGAGGACGCGCTGGCGGTCAAAGCCACGGCCGAAGCGTACTTTGTCGAGCATTTCAATGATTTTGACGGTATCCTGGCCCCGTCGGCCACCGGTGAGGCCCCTTTGCTGTCCGCCGGCGGCACAGGGGATCCGGTGTTTTGCACATTGTGGACGCTTGCCGGACTGCCATCATTGACCCTGCCCATACTGGTGGGGGAACACGACCTGCCGATCGGCGTACAGCTGATCGGAGCACAGGAAGAGGACGACCGCCTGTTGCGCACCGCCGCATGGGTGCAATCCACACTGGCCGCATACGGCCAAGAAACGGAGTAATCACATGTCCCGTCCAGTCAATATCATCATGGGGATCATCGGTACCGCGCTCATGGCCATTTTCGTGCTCGGCCTGTCGCAGAGCATCGCAACAGGGTTTGCCGGATTCTGGGGTGGTCTGCCCTTCGCGGTCATCGCCGTCGTGGTCATCGCCATGGCGCTCTATAACTTCTGGGAAGACACGATCAAAAAGGACTGATCAGATGGGTGAAAAACCTGTCCTTTGGATGCCGCGCCGCCTGTCGGAGGCGACCATCGCCCGTGCACGGCGCGATTATGACCTGATCCTGAACGAGGCGGATACGCCCGGAACGGCGGATGAGATCATCGCGATGAGCGCACGTGCCGATGCCATGATCCCCTGTCATTCCGAACATTTCACCGCCGACGTTGTCGACAAGCTGGACCCGCGGCTGAAAATCATCGCCAACCATTCGGTCGGGGTCGATCACTGCGATCTGTCCGCACTGGCCGAACGCGGGATCGTTGTGACCAACACGCCTGATGTTCTGTCCGATGCAACGGCGGAAATCGCCATGCTGCTTATGCTGGGCGCGGCCCGGCACGCCGTGGCGGGTGACCGGCTGGTACGGACCGGGCAGTGGGACAATTGGAGCCCATCCTTCATGGTGGGCAAACAGGTCACCGGTGCCCGCGTGGGAATCGTCGGCATGGGGCGCGTCGGGCGGGCCTTTGCCGCCAAGGCGCGCGGGTTCGACATGAAGGTTCATTACTTCAACCGCAGCCGCCTGAGAACGGAACTGGAGCGCGGCGCCGTGTATCACAGCTCTGTCGAAAGCCTGTTGGAAGTATCGGATTTCCTGTCGCTGCATTGCCCTGCGACGCCCGAAACAACCGATTTGATGAACGCCGAACGGTTTGCCATGCTGCCCGAGGGGGCGGTTCTTGTGAACACGGCGCGCGGCGCGCTGGTGGACGAAGACGCGCTGCTCAACGCGCTCGGGACCGGACGGCTGGCAGCGGCGGGGCTGGATTGCTTCAAGGTTGAACCGGGCGGAAACCCGGCCTTTGCGGCGCATGACAATATCTTCATGTTGCCGCATATAGGCAGTGCAACGGTCAAGACGCGCGATGCCATGGGATTTCGCGCGCTGGATAATCTGGATACGTTTTTCTCGGGCGGGGCGCCGCGCGACAAACTTTAATTGACGGGGAAGAATGATGGCGAAACTTGCGTTTTTTGGGCTGGGTGTCATGGGTTATCCGATGGCGGGGCACCTACAAAAGGCCGGTCACGACGTGACGGTGTACAACCGAACCGCCGCCAAGGCCGAAAAATGGGTCGGTGAACATGGTGGCGCCATGGCCGCCACCCCGCGTGAGGCGGCGCAGGGCGCCGACTTTGTGATGGCCTGTGTTGGCAATGACGATGATCTGCGCTCGGTCGTAGTGGGCGATGATGGCGCCCTTGCCGGGATGTCGGAGGGGACCTGTTTCGTCGATCACACGACCGTTTCGGCCGCCGTCACAAGCGAATTGTTCGACGCCGCCAAGGCAAAAGGCGTGGATTTCGTCGACGCCCCCGTTTCGGGGGGGCAGGCCGGGGCGGAAAACGGCGTTTTGTCGATCATGTGTGGCGGAACGCAGGCGGCATACGACCGGGCCGAACCAATCATGCAGGTCTATTCTCGCATTTGTCGCCGCATTGGCGAAAGCGGCGCAGGGCAGATGACCAAGATGTGTAACCAGATCGCGATCGCCGGCCTGGTGCAGGGCCTGTCCGAGGCGCTGCATTTTGCCGAGCAGGCCGGGCTGGACGGGCGAGCGGTGGTCGAGGTGATCAGCCAGGGCGCAGCAGGCAGCTGGCAGATGTCCAACCGGTACGAAACCATGCTGGATGATCATTTCGACCATGGGTTCGCCGTGGACTGGATGCGCAAGGATCTGGGCATTTGCCTCAGCACCGGAAACGATATCGGCGCCAGCCTGCCGGTCACCGCTTTGGTCGATCAGTTCTACAAGGACGTCCAGAAAATGGGCGGCGGTCGTTGGGACACCTCCAGCCTGATCAAGAGATTGAAATAAGACCGGTTTCAGCGCTGCACCTTGGCAGCAATTGCATCATGAACCCCGCTTCCGAATGTTTCGGAAGCGGGTTTTTCTTTCTCCTGTGCCGGTTGAGTGAACAAGTCAAAACCGGCAGTTACAGGTCCGGCCAACGCGCGTGCGCGAACCCGGAAACCTTCAAAATTTCCCCTGTTGCGGGCGCTCGGATTCACCCATTCGCGCCATGCGGGAATAACCCTGCGTTATATTCTGTTTTCCTAATTTGTGACCGCGCTTTGTCACAAACCCGCCTCAATCGAACGGAAAAGGCAGGACCAGAAAAACGCGCGTTTGAGGCAGGCAGAAGATGGCAACGTATCAAGTTCAGTTTTACAATTTCGACCCGGCAACGGTTTTTGGCACCACGGTCGGGTCGACCTACCTCTATGCGCAAGAGGCGCTTCCCTCGGGCACCGCGACCATAACCGACAACCAGTTCGGCATCGACGGGGCGACGCTCGATGATGACAACGCGGGCGAAACCGCGACCATTACCGCCACGATCAACGGCAACACGTCCTTCGGCGTGCCGACGGATGCGGAAATTGTCTGGACCATTCTGGATCAGACGACCGGCGAAACCTTCGAGATCGTGCAACTGGACATCGAAGGCGGGGGCGCAGGCGGATTTTATACCCTGTCCGAACAGCCGCTTATCCAGGGCCACACGTACGAGGTTCTCGCCTATGACACCTTTCCCGATGCCGGCGCGGGGGACACGACATTTCAATGGACCGACTACGTAGGCGTGGTGGACGGAACCGGCGGCGATGACACGATCACGCCGGGATACACCGACACCCAGGGGGACGTGGTCGAGGGTGAAACAGTTGAGTCCGTCTTCAGCTGGGAAGCGCTGGGCGACGGGGCAACCGGGACCAGTTTCAATCAGACGGTCAATGATGTTCAGGTTGCCGTCACAATTGCGGATGACGGCGCATTCGAAACTGCCACGGTCGTCAACGACCCGGTCTATAACGGACCAGGTGAAACTTTTGATACCGACAGTTCGCTGCTGATCACCGGTGACAACGACCTGAATGACGATGGTATCGTCGATCAGGGCAACAACACAGCGACCATCACGATCGATTTCTCAGCCGCAACGACGTCGGTCGAGGATGAAGTGCAGAATGTCATCTTCCGTATCAATGACTTTGACGTGGCGGCCTTTGTCGATATCGCGACGATCACGGCATATGATGCAGACGGGAATCCAGTTCCAGTTACGATCACCGGCGGTGGGTTTCAGACTGTCAATGGAAACACGGTCACCGGCACGGGTACGGCCGGATCGGACTGGGCCGAAGGGTCTGTCCTGGTGGAAATTCCCGGACCGGTCAGCCAGATCGTCTTCGACTATGACAACGGCGGCGTGAACACCCAGGGTATCTGGCTGTCAGACATCCAGTTCGATGCGGTCAGCACCTTTTACGACGATGTGATCGATGCGGGCGATGGCGCCGACGTCATCGACGCGGGCCTTGGTGATGATGTGGTCTATGCCGGGACCGGCGATGATGTGATCACCGGCGGCGCGGGTGACGACACGCTTTATGGCGGGGCCGGGAGCGACACGTTCATCGGCGGCGAAGGGGCGGACGTCAACGACGGCTCGACCGGGCAGGATACTGTCGATTACACGGGGTCCGATGCAGCGGTGAACGTCGACCTGTCGACGGGCACGTTCTCGGGCGGCTATGCCGAGGGCGACACTGGTCCGGGGATCGATGGCATCATCGGGTCTGATTTTGACGACACCCTGATCGGGTTTGACGGTCAGGGCTTTGGCCCGGATGCCTATACCAACATTCTGGACGGCGGCGCGGGCGACGACTTTATCGATGGTCGGGCGGGCGACGACATTTTGTTCGGCGGCGACGGTACTGACACCATCATCGGCGGTGCGGGGGCCGACACTCTGGACGGTGGCGCCGGCGACGACATTCTGAGCATCGGTGGCGGCGATACCGCCGACGGCGGTGCGGGCGATGACACGTTCAACATGGACGCAAGCCTGCTGGACGGGAGCGACATTTATGTCGACGGCCTGGAAACGGCCGAAGACGGAACCGGCGACGCCTTGTTCCTGAACGGGTCGATCGTCGAAGGATCGATCGTCAAGGATCCGAACAATCCCGAAAACGGATACGCCACGCTGATCGGCGGCGGCACGATCTTTTTCAGCAATATCGAGCGGATCATCTGCTTTGCACGCGGGACGTTCATTGAAACGGAGCAGGGACCCCGTGCCATCGAAACCCTGCGCGCCGGCGATTTGATCGTGACCCGCGATCACGGTCTGCAACCATTGCGCTGGACCGGATCGCGCACCGTGGCTGCAACCGGAGATTTCGCGCCCATTCGCCTGCGCAAAGACGCATTGGACAACAAGCGGGACCTGATCGTTTCGCCCCAGCACCGTATGTTGATCACAGGCTGGCGCGCTGAAATCCTGTTTGGTGAAACCGAGGTTCTGGCTGCGGCCAAGCATCTGGTGAATGACCGTGACATCAGCTGTCAGGAAGGCGGCATGGTGGAATATTTCCACCTGATGTTCGACCGGCACGAGGTCATTTTTGCCGAGGACGCGCCGACCGAAAGCTTTCATCCCACCGAAGAATCTTTGGAAGCGCTGGATGAACCTGCCCGGGACGAGCTTTTGACCCTGTTCCCCGAACTGCGCGTTTCACCTGCCAATCACGGTGACACGGCCCGCCGCTGCCTGCGCAGTTTCGAGGCCCGTTTGCTGGCGGCGTAAGCCCGGATTACAATTCCGACTGATCGAGGCCGTCGGCCAGCAGGTCCCACACCCTGCGGATGCGGGGCGTTTGGCGCATCGCCTGATGGGCGGCGAGCCAGACTTCGAGTGGCGGAATTGACAGGCCAAAATCCAATTCCTCAAGCAAGGGATCAGCGCGCCCGACGTTGCGTTGGGAAAAACCGATGCCGCACCCGGCGCGCACCAGCTCCCAATAGGCGGATTGGTTGTCACAGCGCACGACAAAATCCTCGCGGGTTGCGGGCCAGCCCATGTCGCGCATGGTGCGCATGATCAAATCACTGTTGTCATAGCCGATCAGGTCGAAATCCATCAACTCTTCCACACTCTGCGGGCGCCCTGCCCGCTGAAGATAGGACTTGGCGGCAAAGATCCCCAATTCAAGCGTGGTGATATGACGGGTCACGATATCCATCTGCGTCGGGCGGTACATCCGCACGGCGATATCTGCCTCGCGGAACAGCAGGTTTTCGGGCCGGTCGGTCGGGATCAGAACCAGATTGATGCTGGGTTCCTGCGCCCGGATATGGGCCAGAACCGGCGGCAAAACGTAATGCGAGGCAAAGACGCTGGCCGTGATTCGCACCGTCCCTGCGAGGGTCTGGGACTGTCCTGCGGCGGTCAATGACAGGGCGTTCATCGCCGCATGCATCTGGCGTGCCATCGGCAACAGGTCGGCCCCTGCATCGCTCAGGCGGAGACCACGTGCGTGACGCTCGAACAGGTCAGTCCCCAGACTGGTTTCCAAGGCGTGAATCTGACGTCCCAGGGTCGGCTGGCTGCGCCCCAACTGGCGCGCTGCCGCAGACAGCGAACCGTGGTCCGCAACGGCAAGAAAGCTTTGGATCAGGGACCAATCCGTATCGTGGTCAGAGTCATCCATTCATTAATGAATAGCATATCGTCGGATTTCGGCAATATCCCCAGGGAATATGAATGGCTAGCTTTATTCATACACCGTCAGACCGAAAGGACGAAACCATGCAACAGACTGTACTTATCCTTGGCGCATCGGGCCGGTTTGGCCGCAATGCTGCGCTTGCCTTTGAAGCCGCCGGTTGGACCGTGCGCCGGTTCGACCGCGCACGTGATGACCTGAGCCGCGCCGCCTGGGGGGCGGATGTCATCGTGAACGGGTGGAACCCGCTCTATCCCGATTGGCAGCGTCAGGTGCCCATGATGACCCAACAGGTGATCCGCGTGGCCAGACAGACCGGCGCCACGGTTGTCATCCCCGGAAATGTTTATGTTTTCGGCGAGGGTTCGCCGGACCTGTGGTCGCAAACTACCCCGCATGGGGCGCGCAACTCGCTGGGCAAGCTGAGGATCGACATGGAGCGGGCCTATGCCGCGTCCGGGGTAAAGACCATCGTGCTGCGCGCAGGCGATTACATTGATACCGGAGCGACCGGGAACTGGTTCGACAAGGTGCTGATCAGATCGCTGAACCGGGGAGTATTCACCTATCCCGGTGATCCGGACGTGCCGCATGCCTGGGCCTATCTGCCCGACGTGGCCCGCGCGGTCGTTGACCTGGCCGAAATGCGCGATAGCCTGCCTGTTTTTTCCGATATCCCCTTTCCGGGCTACACGCTCAGCGGCCGTCAGTTGGCGGCGGTCGTTGACCGGATCACTCCCCAGACTGTACGGCTGAAACATATGTCCTGGCTTCCCGTGATTCTGCTGCGCCCGGTCTGGGGCATGGCCCGGTATTTTCTGGAAATGCGCTATCTCTGGTCCAAGCCGCACGCCTTGGACGAGACGAAGTTTCGCGCACTTCTTCCCGACTTTCGCGATACGCCGGTCGAAACGGCAGTGGCTTCGGCCCTGCCCGAGGGGTCAGTCGATCGCCAGGTCCACCCAGACGAGGCGGTGTCGGCTGGCCGCTGAAACGATGTCATGATGATCAGACCCGGGGGCGGGCCAGTCTACGCCAGCCCCCGCAACATGCCAGTCTGCCGAAGGCAGGACGTAATCCACGCGCAACCGCCCGGGCCCCTGCCAATCCACGGTGTCCAGTGCATTGTCGCCGCTGTGGCCCTGATCGGGGGCCAGTTTGGCCCCATCGCTGCGCGGGGCAGGGTCCCGGAGGCGTGGATCGTCCAGCAGCGCCCGGATTGCCGCCTGCCGCCCGTCACTGTCGAACGGATCAAGGTTTGCGCCGCCGGCCAGAACGAACCGCCCGGCGGGGGCAGGGCCAAGGGCGCCGTCCAGAATGGAGCGCCACAGCAAAATCTCATCATGGTTGCGCCGCCCGTTGCGGTCTTCGGGGCCGTCGAACACGGGTGGTCCGGCCTGAAACGTCATCAGCGTCAGGGTCTGCCCGTTGGGCAGGCTGATCGGAACCAGCCAATGGCCGGTACTGGAGAGCCGTTGAACCGATTGGACTGCTGCACTGGGAAAGGGGCTGCCGTCGGGGTGCACCGGCAAATTGGCGCCGGGCGCATCCCGCCACAGCAGCGTGCCAAAGTCGCGCGCCTGGCCGGCAAGGATGGGAAAGTGCGACAAGACAGCAATCCCACCCTGGCCGGAGAACGCCCCGAACCCCTGCGCATCACCCGGGCCGCCCAGCTTGCCATCCCCGTCAAGGTCCAGATCGGTGGCAAGGCCGCTGTTTGGCCGCAAGGCAAACCTGTGGCGATAGTCGATCCCGGCGCCCTTGAGAGCGCGGGCAAAGGCGGAAAGCGCTGTGCCGTCGTGATCCCAGTCAAACCCCTGCACCGCAAGGACGTCCGGCCGGTTGCGGGCGATGACCGCGACCACGGCGGCGATCTGCGGGTCACTTCCGCGCTGAAGGTCGCGCAGCAAAAGGCCCGGCCCCTTGCGGGACAATTCGGTGTTGTAGGTGGCAATCCGCAGCGTTTCTGCCCATGCGGTTTGGGCACAGATCAGACTGAGCGCGGCAAAAAGACCGGCGCGCCACAGCATCATGCGGTTTGGATGGCCTCGGCGTTGGCGTAAACGCGGCGGCGTTTTTCCTCGATCAGTTCGGCAATGCGCGACATGGCCACGCCGCGCATGATCATGCTGGCGGGCAGGAAAGCCCAGGCACTGATCGTCCAGATCATGGTTTGCGGATCGCTCATCGAGATCGGATCAATCAGGTCCGAGGCCAGTTTGATCACGGCCGGAATGATGAACGGCAACAGGAATCCGACGATGATGTTGATCCGCGCGTCCCGCTGCAGGCGATGTACGACATCGCCGCCGGTGGTCGGATCAAACAAGGGCAGGTTTACCCAGACGTTGAAGGCGCCGCTGCTGATCGGCCAACCCAGAATGCGCACGGCAAAGAGGAACGCGAGCACTGTGCTGAGCGCGATGACATACGAGACACCCGCCGCGGCGCGCACACTATCGACCGTGTGGCTGAGCGAATCCGCCGGCAGCATCAGGATGACCAAGCGCACGGGCGAATAGGGGAAATCGGTCAGCTTGCCCACCAACCCGCTGAGCCCGGCAAAGATCCCGGTCATGGTGGTCGGAGAATAGCTGTGTTTCGCGGCGATGGTCAGGATGAAGAACATCAGGAACAACGCAATGAAACGCATGCGGTTCATCGGCGGGGCATCGCGGAATTCGATAAAGCTGGGAAAGTCTGTGTTGTATTCGGCAAAGGTCAGAGTACCGGCCAAAATGGCAAGCAAGGCAACCATCTCGGTCGCGTCAGATGTATATCCCGGAAGCAACAACGAAGGAGTTGCCACCAGCAATGCCACCAATATGCCGCGCATTCCTGCGCCAGTAATCCGTCCGAACACTGTCCGATCCCTTCAAACTGGATAGACTCGATACTTTGTCGTGCCCTTGTCCAACTTGATCCCACCCATTCGGGGGGTGCCCTTTTGTTATAGGCGTATTACTGCCGACAACAGGGTCACCACTCAAGCCGTGCCCTTAAATGACACGGAATTTGGGGCAAAATCATGGAGAAACTGGTGCCATCTTGCATCAATTTTGATGCACGCTTGGTGTCGAATCAGTTCAGCACACAAGATATAGGGCAAATCATTGTTTACGTAGGGGAAACAAAAGAGGCCGGGCATTAACCCGGCCTCAATTCACTCAGAATCGTATCGATTGTTCAGGATCGGGCCTTAAACCCAAGGACGTTCCTGCCGTGCTTTCGCCTCAAATGTGTCGATCGACGCTTCTTTCGCCATGGTCAGTCCGATGTCGTCCAGACCCTCAAGCAGGCAGTGTTTCTTGAACGAGTCGACCTCGAACGGGAACTCTTCGCCATCGGATGTCGTGATGATCTGGTTCTCCAGATCCACGGTCATCCGGGCGTTGGCGCCCTTTTCGGCGTCCTTCATCAGAACATCGACCTGGTCCTGGGGCAGGGCGATGGGCAGAATGCCGTTCTTGAAGCAGTTGTTATAGAAGATGTCGGCAAAGCTGGGTGCGATGACGCAGCGGATGCCGAAATCCTTGATCGCCCAGGGCGCGTGTTCGCGCGAGGACCCGCAACCGAAATTGTCGCCCGCCACCAGGATCTCGGCTTTGCGATACTGCGGTTTGTTCAGGACGAAATCGGGGATTTCGTTGCCCTGACGGTCAAAGCGCATCTCGTCGAACAGGTTCACACCCAGGCCCGAACGTTTGATCGTCTTCAGGAACACCTTGGGGATGATCATATCCGTGTCGATATTCACAAGCGGCATGGGTGCCGCGACACCGGTGATCTTTTCGAACTTGTCCATTACATCATCTCCCGAACGTCGGTCAGGTGACCGGTGATGGCAGCGGCTGCGGCCATTGCCGGCGAAACAAGGTGCGTGCGGCCCTTATAGCCCTGACGCCCCTCGAAGTTGCGATTCGAGGTCGAGGCACAGCGCTCGCCCTCGGACAGTTGGTCGGGGTTCATGGCCAGACACATGGAGCATCCCGCCAGACGCCATTCGAAACCGGCCTCCTTGAAGATGTCGGCAAGGCCTTCTTCCTCGGCCTGCGCCCGGACAAGACCGGACCCCGGAACGATCATGGCGCGCAGACCGTCCTTGATCTTCTTGCCCTTCAGGATTTCGGCCGCGGCGCGCAAATCCTCGATCCGGCCGTTGGTGCAGGATCCGATGAACACGGTGTCGATTTCGATGTCGGTCAGCTTCTGACCGGGGGTCAGGCCCATGTATTCAATCGCGCGCTTGGCCGCTTCGACCTTGCCGCCCTTAAAATCCTCGGGGCTGGGAACCACGCCGGAAATCGGCAGCACGTCCTCGGGCGAGGTGCCCCATGTCACGACCGGTTCGATCTCTTCGCCTTTCAGCGTCACCACCTTGTCCCAATGTGCGTCGTCATCGGAGTACAGCGTCTTCCACCATGCCAGTGCGGCCTCCCACTGGGCGCCCTTGGGGGCGTGGGGGCGGCCCTTGACGTATTCGAACGTCTTGTCGTCCGGCGCGATCAGGCCTGCGCGGGCACCGCCTTCGATGGCCATGTTACACACGGTCATGCGCCCTTCCATCGACAGATCACGGATCGCTTCGCCGCAATATTCGATGACGTAACCGGTCCCGCCGGCGGTGCCGGTTTCGCCGATCACGGCAAGGGTGATGTCCTTGGCGGTCACACCCGGGCGCAGTTTGCCGGTGATTTCGACCTTCATGTTCTTCGACTTTTTCTGGATCAGCGTCTGGGTGGCCAGAACATGTTCCACTTCGGACGTGCCGATGCCGTGTGCCAGCGCGCCGAAGGCACCATGGGTTGCCGTGTGGCTGTCCCCACAGACGACGGTCATGCCCGGCAGGGTCCAGCCCTGTTCGGGGCCGACAATGTGCACGATGCCCTGACGGATGTCGGACACCGGGTAATAGTGAATGCCGAAATCCTTGGCGTTCTTGTCGAGGGCTTCGACCTGAATGCGGCTGTCCTCGGTCATGGTTTCGGCGTTGGCGCGGTCCAGCGTGGTGGGGACGTTGTGGTCCGGCACGGCGATGGTCTTGTCCGGGGCGCGCACGTCGCGGCCCGCCATGCGCAGACCTTCAAAGGCCTGCGGGCTTGTCACCTCGTGCACGAGGTGGCGGTCGATATAGAGCAGGCATGTGCCATCCTCGGCCTCGTCAGCGACGTGGGCATCCCAGATTTTATCATAGAGTGTCTTGGGGGACATTGGTCCTCTCCCGTTCGTTAGATCATTCAAATGGTCGAAATAGAGGGGGTGCGCGCCTTATAGGCACGCTAGAATGGTGTGCGTCGCACCAAAGAAACGCCAAGGCAGGCGCGCGCGGTCATCCATATCAAAAATCCGTGTCATACCCGCCCACATAATGTGGATTGAGGATTCCATCAAGCGCACTTGAAGCCTTGTTCGCCTGTGAACTTGAAAGATCTCATTGAACTTGCCGGTTTCACGGCCCGATCCCCTGTTTCGGGACCTGTACGCGTCACGCAGGGACACGGCGCCGCGACGGCCCATACCGCCAAAAGGGGCTGCGGTGGGCCGCGTGTGCCGAAACCGCTGCCCTTTTGCAATTATGTGCAACCATTTCCGCCCCTTGCGTGTTATCCAGACAAGGAACACGTAGGGAGCAGGCATGGAGCCACAGTCCGAGACCGCCGAGGTCGCCCAGGAAATCGCGCTGGACCTATGGGCCGCCGCGCAAGCATTTTTGGAAGGGTTGCTGCGCCCGTGGAACGCCTATCAGGTCGGCATCGCGCTGGCCTTGTTTCTCGTGGTGCGCCTGCTTGGGGGTATCCTGGGCCCCCGGCTGCATGAGTGGATGCGCGCGCGGTCAGGCTGGCCGAAATGGCGGTTGCGCAGTCTCGTGGTCATTCACAAGCAACTGAGGCTCATTCTGTTCGTCATGCTGATCTGGCCTGCGGTCTGGATCATGCGCGAAATGACCTGGCCGTCGCGATCCTATCTGCTGGGCATCATTGCCCAATTGGCGCTGGGCTGGTTGTTGATCGCCATTCTGACACGTCTGATCAGCAATTCGTTCATGCGCAGTGTCGTGCGTTTCACGGGCTGGGCCTGGGTCACGTTGTCGATCCTGAACCTGACCGATGATACGCAGCGCCTGTTGGACAGTGTGGCCGTATCACTGGGTGAAACACGGCTGTCGCTGTGGCTTTTGCTTCAGGCCGCAGCACTGTTGACGGTTTTGTTCCTGATCGCACGTTTCGTATCAACGACCAGCGCCTCGCGTATCCGCACGAATGATTCGATTTCGCCGTCCATGCAGGTGCTGGCGGTGAAGTTCCTTCAGGTCGTCCTTTATGGCGCGGCCTTTTTCATCGGGTTGCGCGTTGTCGGGGTGGACCTGACGGGTCTTGCGGTCCTGTCCGGTGCCATCGGCGTGGGCATCGGTTTTGGCCTGCAAAAGGTGGTGTCCAACCTGGTGTCGGGGGTGATCATCCTGCTCGACAAGTCGATCAAGCCCGGCGACGTGATTTCCCTGGGCGATACCTTTGGCTGGATCGACAGCCTTGGCGCGCGCTACGTGTCGGTCGTCACCCGCGACGGCAAGGAATACCTGATCCCGAATGAGGACCTGATCACCAGCCAGGTGGTGAACTGGTCGCATTCGGACAAGTTCGTGCGCCTCGATATCCATTTTGGCACCTCTTACGGGGACGATCCGCACAAGGTGCGGGATGTGGCCATCAAGGCGATGGACGGGGTCAGCCGGGTACTAACCAGACCCAACAAGCCGGTGTGCCATGTGACGGGCTTTGGCGACAGCAGCGTCGATTACATCCTGCGGTTCTGGATAAGCGACCCGTCGGACGGGCTGACCAACATCAAGGGGCAGGTGTATCTGGCGCTCTGGGATGCCTTCAAGGCGAACGATATTGCCTTTCCCTTTCCGCAGCGTGAGGTGCGATTGCTGGGTGACGCGCCTGAAAATGATGATAAACCGACCTTTTCCTAGGCGTGTGCCTGCCAATGACCCAAGGTTTCGTTGAAATTTCATGCCCGGATTGCTAACTTTGCATCATCCCCAGCGCCGGGGGATCGGCCGGCGCGTCAAAAGGAGGACACTGTCCTGTCAACCCATGCTGAGGCGGCACTGCCCGCTGACGATCGGGCCACTGCTATGAAGGCCCAACCCCAGCCAACCAGCGAAGAGCTGTTGGCACGTATTCTGACATCACTGGATGACGACAAGGCCGAAGATGTCGTGCAGATCGATCTGCGCGGCAAAACAGCCATTGGCGACTACATGGTCATCGCAACCGGCCGGTCGACGCGGCAGGTCTCGGCCATGGCGGAAAAGCTGGTGGATCGGCTGAAGCAGGACTTTGGCCGCTTGTCCAAAGTCGAAGGCAAGGATACCGGCGACTGGGTGCTGATCGATACGGGCGATGTGATCGTCCATATTTTCCGCCCCGAAGTGCGGGAATTCTATCAGCTTGAAAAGATGTGGCTTCCGGGCGCATCGGCCAGCTGAGCACCTGTTTGACTGGCCGCGCCCCGCGGCCCGAGGTCTGATGTCATGCGAATACATGTCTGTGCGGTCGGCCGCCTGCGCGCCGGACCCGAGAAAACCCTTATTGACGACTACCTGACCCGGTTTGACAAAACCGGCCGCGCGCTGGGCCTTGGGCCTGCGCGGATTGTCGAGGTGGATGACCGCAAGGGCGGTGGCATGGCGGGGGAGGCCGAGGTGTTGCGCCGGTCCATTCCCAAAGGGGCGCTGATCTTGACCCTGGATGAGCGGGGCCGCACGCTGACCTCGCCCGAATTCGCCGATCACCTGGGCCGCTGGCGCGATGCCGGACGCGGCGATCTGGCCGTGATCATCGGCGGCGCGGATGGCATCGACCCGGCGCTGCGCGCGGAGGCCGATTTTTCCCTGTCGCTGGGGGCGATGGTCTGGCCACACATGATGGTGCGGGTAATGATTGCCGAACAGCTCTATCGTGCCGCGACGATATTGGCCGGGGGGCCCTATCACCGCGTGTGACCGGAGCGCCTGCGGCGCATTCCATTATTGGCTGCACTGCGTGCAGGTTGGGGCTCTGCCCCAAACCCCGGAGTTTTTCCAGCAAGATGAAGGATGTTACTTCAGCGGAACCTCGATCATCTCGCCAGCCCATCCATCGACCAGGCACCGGGCCTGAACCTGCACCATCGCGGTGCCATCGGGAATGGAAACGCCCCCGAGGGAGCGAGTGAAAGGTTGCTCCTGAACATGGGGGTGGGCCAGAACGCGCAGCCCCAGTTCCTTGCCATCCATGTCCAGCACCCGCCAGCCATCGGCATAATGATCCCAGCCGGTATCGGGGTGGGACAGCGTCACATCAAAGCGCCAGGTGTCAACGGTCCGCGCAGCGGTCACTTTTTCGATTTCAGGGTCATCGGCCAGCAGGGGCGTGGCGATCAGGCAGAGCAGGGCAGAGGCAATCAGTTTCATGATGCCAGTTTAGCGGCGAAGCGGGTCCAGTGCGATCACGAGTCCGTGTCGGGCGGGGTCTGCAGCAGGATCGTGCGGGATTGGGACGCGAATTCGCGCCGCCACAGGACCGCAACTGTGATCAGCGCCGCGCCCATCAGGGGCAGCGCCCCCAGCAGCCAGGCGGTTGCGGCCAGCGAGAAATACGTGGAGCGCATGCCGCGGTTGAAACTGCGCGCTGCGGTGATGTTGAGTTCGGCCGACTGTGCCGCGCGCGGGTATGTCAGGGGTGCGTCCACCGCGTTCGGCACCGCAGCCATCAGCACCGAGCAATAGCCGAACAGCCGGTTCGCCCAGACGTATTTCAGAAATGCGTTTGTCAGGAACAGCAGCACCAGCAGCAGTTTGATTTCCCAGTACATCGCCGGCGCATCCGCCAGCATGAGATCCTGGGCCAGCCCTGCCAGTTGATCGGTATTGCCGATCAGGGCCAGCCCGCCGCCGATTGCGATCATCGAAGCCGATGCGAAGAACGCCGTGCTTTGCCGCAGGTTGCCCACAAGCTGTGCGTCGAAAATTCGCGGTTCGCGGGTGACCATGTTCTTCATCCAGTCGCGACGGAAGGATTCCATGAGAATGGAAACCGACGGGCGGCGGGCTGAGGGATGCTCGATTCGCCATCCGATCCACAGCCAGCCGAAGACCAGAACGGCAACTGCGGCGACGTCCCATGTTGAAAAAATGCTGAAAGGTGGCAGCAAGGTCATGAAGTGGAGTCCGGCGTCATGGGTTTCACCTTGCTCTTTCGTTTAATTGGTAATATTAATTTACCAAAATTACATCAGATCGGAGGCCTTACATGGAAATGCCAGCTCCTAACCCGGCTATTCTGGCGCGAAAGGCCCGACTGGTCGAGCGTCTGATGCAGGTTTTGCCCCGTGACGCGGTGATTTTCGACGAGGCTGAAACCCGCGCCTATGAGTGCGATGCGCTGACGGCCTACAAGTGTCCGCCTCTTTTGGCCGTTCTGCCCGACAGCACGCAGCAGGTGTCGGACGTTCTGCGCATCTGTCACGAAATGGGGGTGCCAGTGGTGCCGCGCGGGTCAGGCACGTCGTTGGCCGGGGGGGCCTTGCCGACCGCAGACAGCGTCATCCTGGGTGTGGCCCGGATGAACGACGTTTTGGAAACCGATTACGAGAACCGGATCATCCGGGTGCAGACCGGACGTACAAACCTGTCGGTGACCGGGGCGGTCGAGGAAGAGGATTTCTTTTATGCCCCGGACCCCTCGAGCCAATTGGCCTGTGCCATCGCGGGTAATATCGCGATGAATTCGGGCGGGGCGCACTGCCTGAAATACGGGGTGACGACCAATAACCTGCTGGGCGTGACCATGGTGATGATGGACGGCAGCGTCGTGGAGATCGGCGGGGCCCATCTGGATTCCGGCGGTCTGGACCTGTTGGGGGTCATCTGTGGCTCCGAAGGGCAGTTGGGCGTGGTGACCGAGGCCACACTGCGCATCCTGCGCAAACCCGAGGGCGCGCGCCCGGTGCTGATGGGATTTGACAGCAACGAAGTGGCGGGCGCCTGTGTGTCCGATATCATCAAGGCGGGTGTTCTGCCCGTAGCGATCGAATTTATGGACCGCCCCTGTATCGAGGCGTGCGAGGCTTTTGCCCATGCGGGGTACCCGATGTGTGAGGCGTTGCTGATTGTCGAGGTCGAGGGATCGGAGGCCGAAATCGACGCACAACTGAGCGTCATCAAGGAGATCGCCACCCGTCACAATCCGGTCGAACTACGCGAAGCGCAGGATGCGGATGAGGCCGGGCGGATCTGGCTGGGCCGCAAGAGTGCCTTTGGCGCGATGGGGCAAATCAACGATTACATGTGCCTGGACGGAACGATTCCGGTCACGTCGCTGCCCTATGTTTTGCGCCGGATCGGCGAGATGAGCAAGGAATTCGGGCTGGATGTGGCCAATGTGTTTCATGCCGGGGACGGCAATATGCACCCGCTGATCCTGTTTGATGCAAACAAGCCTGGAGACCTGGAGATCTGCGAGGCCTTTGGGGCCGAGATCCTGAAGCTGTGTGTCGAGGCGGGCGGATGCCTGACCGGGGAGCATGGGGTGGGGATCGAAAAGCGCGATCTGATGCTGCATCAGTATACGCCAGAGGACCTGGAAGCGCAGATGGCGGTCAAGGATGTGTTTGATCCGGCCTGGTTGCTGAACCCGGCCAAGGTGTTTCCCCTGTCAATCACGCAAGAGCGGTGGCAGGCGTTGATGGCAGCCGAGTAAGTGGGGGCCAGCCCCCACACCCCCGGAGTTTATTGAGCAAGATGAAGATGATGATACCTCAGAACGAGGCCGAACTGGCCGCTGCGATTTTGGATGCGCACGGGCCGCTGGCGATCCGGGGGGGCGCAACGCGTGGCGTCGAGCCGGCGGGCGCGCCCCTTTCGGTTGCGGGGATCCGCGGTGTGGATCTGTATGAGCCGGGCGCGCTGACGCTGGTGGCGTGGGCTGGCACGCCGCTGGCCGAGATCGAGGCAGTACTGGCGGCCGAAAACCAGCGGTTGGCGTTTGAGCCGATGGATCACCGCGGTCTGTTGGGGACGCAGGGCGAGCCGACCATCGGGGGCGTGGTGGCGGCCAATGTGTCGGGGCCGCGTCGGGTGCAGGTGGGAGCCTGCCGCGATCACCTTTTGGGTGTGCGGTTCATCGACGGGCAGGGCACCGTGGTCAAGAACGGCGGGCGGGTGATGAAGAATGTGACCGGCTATGATCTGGTCAAGCTGTTAGCCGGAAGCTGGGGCACCCTGGGGGTGTTGAGCCAGGTGTCGCTCAAGGTTTTGCCGCAGGCGGAAACGCAAAACACGTTGCTGGTAAATGTGCCGGGTGCGGCGGATGCGGTGCGCGCCATGTCGGCGGCGTTGGGATCGCCGTTCGAAGTGTCCGGTGCGGCCTTTGGTGCCGGGCTGAGCGAGGATAGCCCAAGGGTGGCGATCCGGATCGAAGGATTTGACGAGTCAGTCGGGTATCGCGCCGGTCGTCTGACGGATCTGCTGGCCCCATTCGGGGAGGTGACATTGATCGATGATGCCGACAAGTCTGCCCGATTGTGGCATGCGGTGTGTGATGTGGCGCCGTTCCACGGCAAGGACGGGGATGTCTGGCGGGTGTCGGTGAAACCGTCGGATGCGCCGGACCTGGCAGCGCGGTTTGAGGCCGAAGGGCTGTTGTTCGATTGGGGCGGCGGGCTGATCTGGGCACGCGTGCCCGAGGGGACAGATTTGCGCGCCCGCGCGGGTGGGTTTCAGGGCCATGCGACCATTGTGCGGGCCAGCGCGGACACGCGAACGCGCCTTGGCATGTTCCAGCCCGAACCGGCGCCATTGGCTGCGATCAGCAGCGGCCTACGCCAGAGGTTTGATCCCAAGGGGATTTTGAATCCCGGGCTTATGGGGGTTTAAGCGTTGATGGGACTCCTGACCGCGCTGCCGGTTTCGCATTTGGCTGTTCCAGGGATGCAGGCGCGTTCAGGCGGCCCTTCGATCTTCTTTCCACGGTTTTCGGAATTCTGAGCAATGCAAACGACATTTACCCCCGACCAGCTGAAAGATCCCGCCATCGAGCGGTCGAACGAGATTTTGCGCGCCTGTGTCCACTGCGGGTTCTGTACCGCGACCTGCCCCACCTACAAGGTACTGGGCGATGAGTTGGACAGCCCGCGGGGACGCATCTATCTGATCAAGGACATGCTGGAAAACGACCGGGTGCCGGATGCGCGCACGGTCAAGCATGTGGATCGCTGCCTGTCCTGTCTTGCCTGCATGACGACCTGCCCGTCCGGGGTGCATTACATGCATCTGGTGGACCATGCGCGCGATTATATCGAACGGCGGTACAAACGGCCCCTGTCGGACCGGGCGCTGCGCTGGGTGCTGGCGCGCATTCTGCCCTATCCGGGGCGGTTCCGCCTGGCCCTTTTGGGGGCGAAAATTGCGCGGCCTTTCAAAGGGTTGTTGCCGGATGCACGGCTGCGGGCGATGATCGAAATGGCTCCGCGCCGCGTTCCGCCGGTCAGCCGCAATGACGACCCGCAGAGTTTTGCGCCCGAGGGGCCCGGAAAGATGCGCGTCGCGCTGATGACTGGCTGCGCGCAGAAAGCGCTGAACACCGATATCAACGATGCGACCATCCGGCTTCTGACGCGGTTGGGCTGTGAGGTTGTTGTTGCCCAGGGCGCCGGCTGCTGTGGGGCGCTGACGCATCACATGGGCAAAACCGCTGAAAGCCACGCCACCGCAGCGCGCAATATCCGGGCCTGGGCCGGGGAAATGGATGGCGCCGGGTTGGATGCCATCGTGATCAACACCTCGGGCTGTGGCACCACGGTCAAAGATTACGGGCATATGTTCCGCAATGATCCGCTGGCCGGTGACGCGGCGCGGGTGTCGGGCATCGCCATGGATATCAGCGAGCTGTTGATGAAACTGGACCTGCCCCAGGGAACCGACCAGGGGATGACCGTTGCCTATCACGCCGCCTGTTCGCTCCAGCATGGCCAAAAGATCAAGACGTTTCCCAAGGATTTGCTGAAACGGGCCGGGTTCAAGGTCGTCGAGCCCGCCGATAGCCATCTGTGCTGTGGGTCGGCAGGGACGTATAACCTGATGCAGCCTGACATCTCGGCTCAGCTCAAGACACGCAAGATACGCACGCTTGAGGCCAAAAACCCCGATGTGATCGCGGCCGGTAACATCGGCTGTATGATGCAGATCGGATCGGGCACCGGTATTCCCATCGTGCACACGGTTGAATTGCTCGACTGGGCCACCGGCGGACCTGTTCCCCCGGCCATGTCAGGTGAGACCGCGCCGACCCAAAATGTGCCAATTTTGCGCTAAATAGCCTCAATTGCCCTATTTTCGCCGCAACGGGTGTATAGCTCTTTTCGATGATCGGAGAGGAGTCACCCGTGCGGCGCTGGATAGTATTGTTTTTGGCGGTTTTTCTGCCGACGGTTGCTGCGGCGCAGGACGCCAGGTTGCGCAGTCTCGACACGACCGATTCGGGCCGTGAATGGGAGGCGGTCGGCCGTCTCGACATAAATGGTGTCGGGTTTTGTACCGGTGCGCTCATCTCTCCCAATCTGGTCCTGACGGCGGCGCATTGCCTTTTTGACAAGCACACGAACGAACGTATCGATGCCGAAACGATCGAGTTTCTGGCCGGCTGGCGCAACGGGCGCGCCTCGGCCTATCGTTATGTACGGCGGGCGGTGATCCATCCTGATTATGTGTTCGAGGGTGATCTGTCGCCGGAGCGCGTGCGCAATGACGTGGCGCTGCTTGAACTTCAGCATCCGATCCGCAACACCACCGTGACACCCTTCAAAACGGCGACCCGCCCGCGCAAGGGCGAAGAGATCGGGATCGTATCCTATGCGCGCGACCGGTCCGAGGCCCCGTCCCTGCAAGAGGTTTGTCGCGTCATGGCGCGCCAGCAAGGCGTGCTGGTGATGTCCTGCAGCGTCGATTTCGGATCTTCCGGCGCACCGGTGTTTTCCTTTGCTGACGGAACACCCCGGATCGTGTCCGTCATCTCGGCCAAGGCCGAAGTGCGCGGCGACCGTGTCGCGCTGGGCACATCGCTGGAAGAACCCCTGGCCCTGCTTTTGGCCGACCTGGCCGCCGGGGGCGGCTTCGACACCGGGCCCGCGCCCCGTGCCAACCGTGTAATTGTCGGCAATGGCCGACGCGATACAGGGGCAAAATTCGTTAAACCATGAGTTTTCGTATTCTCGTATTAGCTTTGATCAGCTTTATTTTTCCGCTGATCTCATATGCGCAGTCCTTTGGCCATTCTTCGGGCCAGACATCGGGACTGGCGCGGCTGACCGACCGCGACGACCTGTTGGGATGGGAGGCCATTGGTCGGATCGACGTCAAGGGCAACGGGTTCTGCACTGGTACGCTGATCGCGCCCGATCTGGTTCTGACGGCGGCACATTGCGTATTTCACAACCGGACCAAGGCCCTGATGGCCGCATCCGATCTGGTGTTTCGTGCCGGGCTCAGCGATGGGCAGTCGATCGCCGAACGCACGGTGGCCCACATCGCCGCCCATTCGGAATACCTGCCGCGGGCGGGTGTGAATGCCGAGAACGTGCGCTTTGATGTGGCGCTGCTTCAACTCAGCGCGCCGATCTACAGTTCGGATGCCGATCCATTTGTTCTCCATACCGGGCCCATCGGCAGCAGCCAGGTCAGCGTCGTTTCCTATGGCAAAGGCCGGGCCGAGGCGCTGTCGCGCCAGAATGCCTGCCAGATACTGGGGCGCGAACGTGATCTGATCGCCTTTGATTGCGATGTGACCTACGGATCGTCCGGGGCGCCGGTTTTCGTCAAGAGCGGCAGCCGCTCGCGCATTCTGTCGATTATTTCCAGCGGAAATCTCAGCAAGGAGAACAAGACTTCCTTCGGGATGGTCCTGCCCACCGTGGTGGCTGAGCTGAAATCGCAATTGCGCCGCTCGGCGCCGCGCCTGTCCTCGGGGGCCCGCCGCATTACCGTGGACAGCGGCAAAAGCATCACGGGCGCAAAATTCGTGCGGCCCTGACAGGGTCTTGAAACCCGAAAATTCCATGCCCATCTGAACAGTGTCGGAATGCCTCTATAGGGTTCCGGCGCAAGGTATATGCCCGTCCGAAACGGAGGGCTCATGTAAATCGCTCAACTGATGAGGATACACAAAATGCGTACGTTTGATTTTGCACCCCTGCACCGTGCAACCGTCGGCTTTGACCAGTTTGCCGACCTGATGGACCGGGTCCTGACAAATGATGTCAGCCAGCCGACCTATCCCCCCTATAACATCGAAAAAACCGCTGCGGATGCGTATCGCATCTCGATCGCCGTTGCCGGATTTTCGGAATCCGACCTGATGGTCGAGGTCAAGGACAAGAGCCTGGTTGTCTCGGCCAAAAAGGCCGATGACGATGGCGAGCGGACCTTCCTGCATCGTGGGATCGCCACCCGCGCATTTGAGCGCCGGTTCCATCTGGCCGACCATGTCCGCGTGACCGGGGCCAGCCATGTCGATGGCATGTTGCATATCGATCTGGAACGCGAAGTGCCCGAAGCACTGAAACCGCGCCGGATTGAAATTGCCAGCGCCAAACCGGTCGAGACCGACGTGGTCGACGCCAAAGCGGTCAACTAAGGTCTCCTCCCCAACGGCTGACCGTTCAGGGCCCGGGCGCATTTGCGTCCGGGCCTTTCTGTTTTGGTCGGGCGGCTATCTTTGCGACAGGCTTTGAGCCAGGCGTATCAGTTGCACCGCTTCGGCGCGGTAGCCGAAGGCATCCGCGCCCTTGTTGGCGCTTGCCAGCGCGATTGCGTCACCCCAGCTCCAATCCCCCAGATAGGTCGACCCCCGCAGAAGTTGGCCGAACCCGGCAACGGCGATGGCAAACCCGGCATCGGGGTGCGGCTCCAGGTTGGCCGTGATCGGCATTTCGATCAGACGGCTGTCACGGTCGCCCGGCGCCTTGTACCGCAGTCTGAGGAACCCCAGCTCGTCGCTCTGCGCCGGGCGGTCCGCACCGGAGCGATAGCGCAGCGGGTCAGTCAGTTGTGCAGGCGATCCGATCGGCGTCACCTCGTAAAGTGCGGTCACCTGGTGCCCGGCCCCGATATCGCCCGCGTCGACCTTGTCATTGTTGAAATCCTCGCGTCGCAGGGCGCGGGTTTCGTACCCGATCAGGCGGTATTCGGCGATTTGGGCCGGGTTGAATTCGACCTGGATTTTCACATCATCCGCAATCGGGAACAGCGCGCCGCTCAACTGATCGACAAGCACCTTTTGCGCCTCGCTCAGCGTATCGATATAGGCCGCCGTGCCGTTTCCGTTCTGCGCCAGCGCCTGCATGGTGGCATCGTCCAGATTGCCCCGGCCAAAACCCAGAACGCTAAGATAAGTCCCGCTGTCCCGTTTCCCGGCGATGAAATCCTTCAGCGCGTCGGGATCCGACAGGCCGACGTTGAAATCGCCATCCGTGGCGAGAATGACGCGGCTCACCTCGCCATCGTCGGTCATGCCCTCGGCCACGGTATAGGCCTGTTGCAACCCGGCCTGCCCGGCGGTCGATCCGCCAGTGCCCAGCCGGTCCAGCGCATTCAGGATCGTTTCACGGCTCGCCGCGGCGGTCGGTTCCAGCACCTGACCAGCACTGCCGGCATAGGCGACGATGGCCACTTGATCGGTGGGGCGCAGCTGGCCCAGCATCAGCGTAAAGGACCGTTTCAGCAGCGGTAGCTTGTTCGGAGAACTCATCGACCCGGATGTGTCGATCAGGAACACAAGGTTCAGCGGTGGACGCTCCTCCAGATCGGGCAATTCACCCTGGATGCCGATATGCACCAGTTGCGTGCCCGCGTTCCATGGGCTTGAGCTCACCGAAACGGTGGGGCGAAAGGCGTCGCCATTCTTAGGCGCGGCATAGTCATAAGGGAAATAGTTCATCATTTCCTCGACCCTTACCGCCTCTTTCGGGGGCAAAACGCCCTGCATCAGGGAATTACGCACCACGGAATAGGATGCCGTGTCCACGTCGATGGAAAAGGTCGAAACCGGGTCTTCGCTGACGATTTTGAGAGGATTGCTTTCAGTGTTCGAAAAGGTTTCGGAACCGGCTTCGGGCCGGGGAAGGAAGCTGTCATCGTCACGCGGAAGGGGGGCGGATATGCTGGACCGCTTGCGTACTTCAGCATTGGCCGCAGACTGGCCCAAAACCTCGCCACCCCGCGACACGCTTGTGTCTGCCAATTCACTCACGATCGCGGGGGCGGGCAGGGGCGTGGGTTTCGTCGCGGTCGGCGCCACTTGGGCCCGCAACTGCGCATCGCTGTCTGCGGCAACGATGGATCTGGGTAGCGCAGCTGGTTCCATTGACCCATCTTTGGCCGGAATTGTCTGCCTCATCTGCTCGCCCAGCGGCGTCAGAAAGATGAACCCGACGGCCACGATGGCAGTACTGGCGACCAAGGCGCCGCGCGATGTCATTACGTTGAACATATGTCGTACTCCTGTCCAAAGCCCCCCAGCGGGGCGATCAGACTTGGGACGCGCGCCGTCGCGCGATCCTTGGAGTTGTTCGAAATTTTTCTGCGCCAGCGCCAGATGCGCGGCCTTTTTCGCCCCGTCGGGCGCGGGGGTTGTGGATTTCATCGCCGCCTTCAAGTCATTCAGATGATCGCTCATGCCTGATCCTCCGTTTCTCGCAGGGCGCTGAGTTGTTTCTTGGCCTGTGACACCCGCCAGCTGATCGTACCCTCGGACACGCCCAGAATGGTGGCGGCTTCGGCGTGGGTCATGTCATCCAGCACTAGGGCCAGCGTGTCGCGCAGATCCTCGGGCAGACGGGCCAATGCCCCCATCAGCCAATCGACCTGCTGGGCGGTTTCTGCCAGTTCGGCCTGTCGTGCCTTTTCCCAGTCGCCCCACCCATCGGCGGTGCGTGCGTGGCTGGCTTGCCTCCGGCGGTGATCATGGGCGGCATTCACCGCGATACGGTAGAGCCACGTGGAAAACCGCGCCTCACCGCGAAACCCGGACAGCTTGCCGGGCAGGGCGGCGCAAATGTCCTGTGTCAGATCTTCGGCCTCGGCCCGGCTGCCGGTCAGGCGGAACGCCAATCCGAACAGCCCGTCATAGCGCCGTTCCAGCAGCGTCGAAAACGCCACCCCGTCGCCCCCCGCCGCCGCACGGGCCAGATCCTCATCACTTGAATTCATTCGCATCACGTTCCTTTGACGCGCGCGGTTGGTCAATCCTTGGGGAGAAGTACAAATTTTCTTAACGTGCTATGTCTGCTGTGCGGACGGAGCGGTCATCTGTCGCAGCTCCGAGATCCGGCGCGTCGAAAGAATGGACACTCCGTGTGACTGGATGTAGCGCCAGATAAACCTTTGCCGGGAACCAAGATGACGGAAACGACATATCCAAGCCCTGTCCATTCGCACCGCCATGCCGACATTGCCGTCCATGCGATCGGGCTTGTGGCGATACTGACGGCCGGCGGATTACTTGTTTCCAAATCAATCCTCGGCCTCGAACCTATACTGGTTTTTGCGGTCGTAGTTTACGTGCTTTGCGCGCTGGCATCCAATTTGGCATCCATCGCCTATCACTTTTCCACGTGGCACCACCGGCGCAAACTATTGCGACGCATTGATCACGCCGCGATCTACCCCAGCATTTCGGGTACTTTCACACCCTTTTTCGTATTGGCAGGCACGACATGGACTATGGCCTTGCTGTGGATTTGTTGGGGGCTGACAGCCTTGGCCGTCTGGAACAAGATCACGAACGAAACGGTAAAGTCACGATGGTCAACTGCATCCTACCTTGGACTGGGCGCAATTGGGTTGAGTGCCCTGCCTGACTTCACGAATGTACCTATCGCGACATTGTTGTGCATCTTGGCTGGGTCCGCCGCCTATGTAATTGGAACGGTGTTTTACGCCCGAAAATCCATGCCTTACCGGTATGCTGTTTGGCACAATTGGGTAAATATCGGCGGAGCGCTGATGTTTGCAGGCATATGGGTAGCCTTATCCACGCAATGGTAGATTTTGTAGAGGCAGGGAATATCTGTTTCGCAACCGGAGTGTTGAACATTGCAGTGGAATTATAGGTCTGCTTAGGGCTCAATCCAGACATCCACGGTGTCTTCGAACAAAAAACACCTCTCCGTTTCCGGAGAGGTGCATTTGGCAAACTGCTTTTCAGATCAGATCGACATGCAGAGGTATTTCATTTCCATGTATTCCTCGATCCCGTGGTGGCTGCCTTCGCGGCCCAGGCCGGATTGTTTGACTCCGCCGAAAGGCGCGACTTCAGTCGAGATGATGCCGGTGTTGATCCCGACCATCCCGTATTCCAAGGCTTCGGCCACCTTGTAAACGCGGCTGATATCCTTGGCATAGAAATAAGACGCCAGACCAAAGATCGTGTCATTGGCCATTTCGATCACTTCTTCCTCGGTCTCGAATTTGAACAGCGGGGCGAGGGGGCCGAATGTTTCGTCCTGCGCGACCATCATGTCCTGCGTGACACCCGTGACGATGGTCGGTTCAAAGAACGTCCCGCCCAGTTCGTGGGCCTTGCCGCCGGTCAGAACCGACCCGCCGTGCGAGGTGACGTCGTTGAGGTGTTCCTTGACCTTTTCCACCGCGTCATCGTTGATCAGCGGCCCGGTTGTTACGCCGGGGGTCAGCCCGTCACCGACGTTCAGTTTTTTCACCGCTGCGGTCAGTTTTTCGGCAAAGGCGTCATACACCCCGGCCTGAACGTAAATGCGGTTGGCACAGACGCAGGTCTGACCGTTGTTGCGGAACTTGCAGATCATCGCGCCTTCGACGGCGGCATCCAGATCGGCGTCGTCAAACACGATGAACGGAGCGTTCCCGCCCAATTCCATGCTGCATTTCATCACCTGGTCGGCGGCCTGTTTCAGCAGAATGCGGCCCACCTCGGTCGATCCGGTAAAGGTCAGTTTGCGCACCTTGGGGTTTTCGCAGAATTCCTTGCCGATGTCGCTGCTGCGCGATGACGGCACCACGTTGAACACGCCCGCCGGAATGCCCGCGCGTTCGGCCAGCACCCCCAGAACCAGCGCCGACAGCGGCGTTTCCGCCGCCGGGCGCGCCACGAACGCACAACCGGCCGCCAGCGCCGGTGCGGCCTTGCGCGTGATCATCGCGTTGGGAAAGTTCCACGGCGTGATCGAAGCGGCCACGCCGATGGGCTGTTTGATCACGGTGATCCGCTTGTCGCGCTGATGGCCGGGGATGGTTTCGCCGTAGACCCGTTTGGCCTCTTCCGCGAAGAATTCGACGAAGGACGCGCCATAGCCGATTTCGCCAACCGCCTCGGCGTGGGGCTTGCCCTGTTCGGCGGTCAGGATGGTGCCCAGATCATCGGCATGTTCCATCATCAGATCGAACCATTTGCGCAAAATCCCGGCACGTTCCTTGCCGGTCATGGCGGCCCATTCCTTTTGCGCGCCATAGGCGTGATTGATGGCCCCCGCGACCTGATCGCGGCTGAGGTCGGCCACATGCGCGATCACATCGCCGCGCGCCGGGTTGGTTACGCCGAACGTGCCATTGTCGCCATCGATCCACTTGCCCCCGACATAGGCCTTGGTGGCCAGAAGATCGGGGTCGTTCAGAAGGGATTTGAGATTGGTTGTGTCGTCCAGCATGGCAGGCTCCTCCGGTAATAACCACTCGCGAAGAAGAACCATTTGGGGCAGGGTTTGTCTAGGTCAACATCAAGGGACGATGGGATGGAACTGGACGATGCTTATGCCAATGCGGCGTATATTCCGCAGGCGGATACCTTTCCGCCGCGCTGGCAACAACAGGCCCGGGCCTTTGTCGACGGGCTGAGCGCGCAGGGGCGGGCGCGGATGGGTGTCAGCTATGGCGAGAGTGAGCGGAGCCGGTTCGACCTGTTCCTGCCCGAAAGCGCGCCCGCGGGCCTGATGATCTTTGTGCATGGGGGCTACTGGCTGCGGTTTGACCGGTCCTATTGGTCGCATCTGGCCGCCGGGGCGCTGGCGCGCGGCTGGGCGGTGGCAATGCCGTCCTATGACCTGTGTCCGGATGTGCGCATCGCCGACATCACCCGTCAGGTCGCCCGTGCGGTGCAGGTGATCGCTGAACATGTGGCCGGGCCCATCGCCTTGACCGGGCATTCGGCGGGCGGGCATCTTGCGGCGCGGATGCTGGCGCCGGGCATGTTGCCCGCGGATGTGGTGGCGCGGATCAGAACGGTTGTGCCAATCTCACCCGTGGCGGACCTGCGCCCGTTGCTGCGCACCTCGATGAACGCCGATTTCAGGATGGATGAACAGGCCGCCGCCGCCGAAAGCCCGGTGTTGCAGCCCGCACCGTCGGTGCCGGTGACAATCTGGGTCGGCGCCGATGAGCGCCCCGCATTTCTGGATCAGGCGCGCTGGCTGGCGCAGGCCTGGGGGGCCGATCAGGTCATCGTCCCCGGCAAGCACCATTTCGATGTGATCGAGGCATTGGAGGATCCGGACAGTCAGATCGTCCGCCTGCTGACAGAGATCTGAACCGAGTCAGGTCAACTTCGCGTCAAGACGCCAGTTCAAAGGCTTCTCTGGGTGTCGAAACAAACCCGGCTGCGATCACGGGCTTGCCGTTCTTGCCAAGGCGCGCGGCAAATTTCTTTTGCTGTCGCGGCGTTGGAATATGGCGTGCACTGGCGCTTAACCCAAACCGTTGGGCCATGTCGGGACAGGTTGCAAAGATGTTTTCTATGACCTCGTCGCCCAATCCGACGCGGGCCTCATCCCCGAGCAACAGCGTCTCTGCCGGAGCGCCATTCGCAAGAACGATTTCGTGGCGGTCGCACAAGATATGCCAATACGTGATCAAGCCCAGTTTCGGAGCGAGCGAAATACCCGGCAGGCCGACCAGTTTCTTGGCCGCAACCAGAACATCGGGCTGGTTGAACATACGCGCGGCCACGATGGAATTGGCCAGGATGCGATGTTGCGGCGAGACCCACAAATCCTGCTGCGGCAACCCGTTCCCCAATGCGCCTGCCTCGATCTGAACAGGGCGTGTCGCTTCGATGACGGCCACTGTGCGCGATCCGATCCAGCGGATTTTCTGCGCTCCGTGATCCAGGGTGTCGACGGTGTCGCCGACGGCCAGTTTTTCCACCGGCGTCTGACCCGAAGGCGTCGCCAACAGGGTGCCTTCGGCAAAACAGACCATGAAGGCGCTGAGCTGGCGGTCGCCGCTCAGCCCGCTCAGGTTGGTGTTCCTGTTTACACTGTCCAGTGTCAGGGACTGGATCGGTTTGGCCTCGAGGGCGGTCTGGTCGCCATTGGGCGAAAATTCGGGTGCCAGGTAGGTGTTGCCAGCGCTGTCCTGAAAAATCACCGCAGTGATTCCGGCGGTCGTGCCGTCGGTGTAGGTGATGGTCGCGTTGTAAATGGCCGTCCCGTCAAAAACCTGATCGGCCCCACCGTCGATGGTGAACGTTTCGGACGGAATATTATCCATGTCATAGGCGTTGTTTGTTCCACCGGCGAACCCGGTCGAACCCGGCGACAGCGACTGGATCTGTTCCCACAGGGGGTCAGTCACCGAGCCAATAGTAAGCCCGACCAGAGCGGCCGCGCCTTCGGCGTTGTTGTTGCCCTCGACAGTGTCGATATCGGCCTGAACACCGAGATACAAAACATTGAACGTTGTTGGCATCTTACCTTAGTTCCCATCGTTACGCGTCACCCGGGGCCGCTGGCCCGCTGGCGGATTCAGCCCCTTGTATCACCGCTGCGCGGAAAAGTGCAGTGATTATTAACAGATCATTAACGTTTGGGAGCAAGAAAAGTGGCGTTGATCATCCGGCGAGCATGGTGGTCAAAACAGGCCCGGCCGGATGCCCCGGCATGTTAAAAATCACTTGCTTCAGACCTGATTTCTGGGCACCTGTTCCGTGAACCGGTCGATGGCGTCGTTCGGTCGTGTTTTGCACCGTATTTGTCCTGAACGCCGGGACCTTTCTGCAAAGGAGGGTCAGCCATGACCGAACGTCCTGAAATGTACCGCTTTCACAACGGCGAAAAAGCCGTGCTGCCATTCGAGGTCGCCGAATACGAGGCGCGCATCACCGAGTTGCGCGAACGGATGGAGACAGCGGGTGCCACAGCGGCCGTATTCACGTCGATGCACAACATCGCCTATTATTCGGGGTTTCTCTATTGCGCCTTCGGCCGCCCCTATGGGCTGGTGGTGACGGAAACCGATTGCGTGACGATCAGTGCGGGAATCGATGCCGGGCAACCCTGGCGGCGGTGCTTTTGTGACAACATCACCTATACCGACTGGCAACGCGACAATTACTGGCGCGCGATCAAATCGGTCACCGGGACCGGCGGCATTGTCGGGTACGAGGGCGATCACCTGACACTGGTGCAGCGGGACAAGATGGAAGATTTCCTGCAGCCACTGACCATGGTCGATCTGTCCGAGACGACCATGCGCCAGAGAATGCACAAGTCCGAGGCCGAAATCGCCCTGATCCGCGAAGGTGCGCGGGTGGCGGATGTGGGCGGCTATGCGATCCGCGAGGCTGTGCGCGCCGGGGTGCGCGAAATCGACGTGGCCATGGCCGGGCGCGATGCGATGGAACTGGAAATCGCACGCGCGTTCCCGGAGGCCGAGTATCGCGATACATGGGTCTGGTTCCAGTCGGGGCTGAACACGGACGGTGCGCATAACCCGGTGACCGGCCGGGTGCTGGAGCGCGGCGATATCCTGTCGCTGAACACCTTTCCGATGATCTCGGGCTATTACACGGCGCTGGAGCGCACCCTGTTCGTGGGCGAAGTGGACGATGCGTCGCTGAAAATATGGGAGGCCAACGTGGCCGCCCATGAATACGGGATGAGCCTGCTGCAGCCCGGCGCCTCCTGTGCCGAGGTCACCGAAAAGATCAATGCCTTCTTTGCCGAACGCGACCTGCTGCAATATCGGACTTTTGGCTATGGCCATTCCTTCGGCGTGCTGTCGCATTACTATGGCCGTGAGGCCGGTCTGGAACTGCGCGAGGATATCGACACGGTTCTGGAGCCGGGCATGGTGATTTCGATGGAGCCGATGCTGACAATCGCACAGGGGCAGCCGGGTGCCGGGGGGTATCGGGAGCACGATATCCTTGTCATCACCGAGGGCGGGAACGAGGATATCACCAAATATCCCTATGGACCTGAGTTCAACGTGGTGGGGTGAAATTGAATGACCCCATCGGGGCCATGCCTCCGGCGGGAGTTTATCTTGCAAGATGAAGACAGGGCGCATCGGAATTTCGATGTGCCCTTCCTTTTGCGCTGCGGTTTTGCGACACTCCGGCCAAAATCCGCGAATGCGGGGATGTAAATCTCCATAACATTACCTAGGTGGTTGTTAAGGTATTAAAAAACGAGGAGCGATTGATGGTTGATTTTGAAGAAATGGTGCGTGAATCGCAGGAAAAGGTCAAAGCAAGTCAGGCCGAGATCCGGCAAATGACCAGCCGCATCGAAGCGGCGCGTGCAAAGATCGAAGCCGGGGAATCCGCCGATATCGACATCGAGAACGCGACCCTTGAGGACGTGCACGCCCATACGGACGTCATGAACGCCAATATCGCCGAGTTGATCATGGGGCTGGACGATGTGACATCGGCCTTTTCCAAGGATTTCGACGAGATGCGTTCGAAGACCGGCTGGGAAAGCTTTGTCGGTATCTTCAGCAACGCAAAATCGGAATCCATGCGCCAGGAACGGATGCGCACGGCGAGCATCGATGACAAGCTGCAGGACCTGATTTCGAAATCGGACATCATCGTGCAACTTCTGCAAGGGCAGCTGAGCATGCTGGAAGAGCAGAAGGTCAAGGTTGAAGGCAATCTTGTCGGCACGCTGGATGAGCGTGAATTCACCGTCGGGGAGCTGGAAACCCTGCGCGCCGAGATCGTGGCGATGGACCCCAAGATCATCGAACTGGAAAACAAGATCAGCGTCGAACAGGACGCCGCCGCGCGCACCAAGCTGGAAACCGAACTGGCCGAGTTGAACAATCAGTACAACCAGATGGTGCAGAACGAGCAGGTCAAGCTGGCCAAGTCCCAGACGCTGGAACGGTATATCGAAAAGGGCAAAACCTGGGTCGACAGCCTGCAGAACCAGGCGGCGACGCAGATGGTGCTGATCAACAAGTTGCAGACGGACACCAAGCAGCGGGTCGTTCTCTATGATGCACTTTCCAAATCGCTGAAAACCGCGCAGCAGCAGGACGTGGCCCACCGCATCAACGAGATCGGGGTCAAGACCGACCAGGAGGCCCAGACCGCCATGGCCTCGATCGGCACCGCGACCAATAAGAAGATGGCCGACATGCTGGAAGCGCACGAGGACCATATGGTGTTTGCGCGCGATGTGCTGGAAGCCAAGGCGAAGGCGGACGAACGTTTTGCCCGGCGGTTCTCGGCCATTGTCGAAAAGCATGACAAGAATCTGTATGGCGGATAGGCGGTTCAAATGTCGAACCAGACTGACAAGGGAACGTGCCAACAACGCGTCATGGGTGATCTGATCGCTCAAAGGATCATGATGATTTCGATCATGAGCCTGGTTGCGGGACTCGGTGTTGTCGCCGCCTTTGGCAAGACGTATCTGGAGCCGTTTGTGCTGGCCTTTCTGTTTGGGTGGGCGTTGCTGTTTGCGTTTTATGTCATTTATCCGCTTCTGCGTTTGGTATTGCGCAAGACGAAATATCAGGTCGCAGCGCTGGACCGGTTCGATGGCTGGCTTTTGGCCGAGGTCGAATGAATGACTGAAATTGCCGAAGACCATACCGGCCTGACGGACACGTTTTCGTCGCGCAGGTATTTCCGCAAGTTCGAAACCATCACCCAGCATTTGATGCGGGTGGCCGGGGTTCTTGAGGCCGAAGGCGCGATGACGAAGACCGAGGTCAAGATCCTGACCCGATACGCGATGGCACTTACCTTTACCTTTCGCGCGCTCAGCATGAAGTACCTGATGGTGGGGCGCGATACGGGGCGGTTCTTCGGCTCGCTTTCCATCGACACACGCGACAGCGGGTTTCCGGTGGTGACCGAGTTGATGACCATGGCCAACGACGCCCAGCAGGCGGCCAGCCATCTGGCCAACATGCCTGACGAAGGGGCGCTGAAAAACGACATGATCAGCGCAATTATCAGCGAACGCAGGGTCCCGACCAAGCTGCAATTTGCGATGTCGCAGCGGCTTTATTATCAGGAACTGCTCAAAGGGGAGCTGTTCTGGGTGCAGAACGATCCCGAATGCCAGTGG
This sequence comes from Arenibacterium sp. CAU 1754, assembly GCF_054482635.1. Lineage (NCBI taxonomy): Bacteria > Pseudomonadati > Pseudomonadota > Alphaproteobacteria > Rhodobacterales > Paracoccaceae > Arenibacterium > Arenibacterium sp. CAU 1754. The sequence continues at coordinate 327,417 of NZ_JBTLRG010000004.1, read as the reverse complement.
CTGGGCAATGTGGCGGACGACCGTCGAAAATTCCTGGTGCATTGGGCGACCTATGACAGCCAGACCAACCTGCCGGTGGTTTACTTGATGGACCTTGAGGATACCGGGCGCACGGCCCTGCCCAAGGACGAACGCCGCTGGCCCGAAGTTCAGGCGCATCTGACCGCACAGGCGTTGGGCGGGCTGAAACTGCTGACCATCGCCAAGGGGTTTGACGAGGATTTCGACGATCTGCACCCCAAGCGGCTGCGCCGTTATCACATCGGGCCGATGTACAGCCATGCGTTCACCCAACAGGCCGGACCGCTGAGCAAGGTGCTGGCCGATGCCAAATCGCCCGAGGGGCAGGATTGGGCGCTGGTCTGGACCCTTGAGGATTTGACCAGTGAACGGGTGATCGAGGAACGGTCCGGCTGGTTCGGGAGGGTCGAGCGTGAAGTGTTCGCGTTGGACCCGTTTGCCGGGCGCGGGGCCGATACCGGCGCCACGCTGACCGAGCGGTCGATCATCCTGCCCCAGCGCCCCTTTCAGGTGCTGGCGGAACAGAATCCGCCGGGGTTTGCCAGCGTGCGCAAATTCGTGGTCAGCCCACAGGGGCGGGTGTTGAGATACTGAGTTTTCCGCCTCCGGCGGGAGTTTATTTGGCAAGATGAAGATGGGAATATTTTTGATATGAGCCTGACCAGCGACCAGATGGAATTGCGTGAAGAGGACATCGTCAAACATTATCCGGCGGTCGAGGCGATGCTGGACGGGTTTGATCATACGCCGCGCATTGCCACCGCCACTGCCAGTGCGCCGGCCCAGGCACAGGAGCGGTCCTCGGGGATCGGGACGCGGCGGCGATTCCGCTCGACCACGCCCGGTCTGGTCACGCGGTCGACAGCGCGGCCCGAAGGTGTGCAGCTGATTGCGCGGATCGAGGCGTCGGATGGCGATGATGTTCTGACCTCGCCTCAGCAGGCGACCGTCATGCACACGCTGCGCCGGGCGCTGGCCATTTCCCTGGCCGTGGCACAGAATTTTTCCGAGGCAACGGCGCTGGCCGACCTGAAACGCGCCAATCTGGCCGGGGATCTGCCCGCGGCGCGCAAGACCGAATTTTCCGAGCTTTTGGCCGCCGAAGCGCTGATTTCGCTGTATGTCTTTGGCAATGCACTGGCCTACCTGCTGTCTTCGCACCTGGGCGAAGTCACGGTCGAGGTGGGCGAGGCGCAGGAAATTCTGACCGACAATGGGCAACTGGCCCTGCACGGCGCCCTGTGGGAGCTGGATCAGGACATGGCCAGCCATGCAACCGACGATGCGCGCCTTGTCGCGACGGTGTCGGCCTTTGCCGAACAGTTGATGGAAAAGGTCGCCCTGCGCGCCCAGACCGCCCCGCATCTTGAGGCGTTCAATGCCGCCGCCTGGCACATCGAATCCGACGATCTGACGATCCGGGGCTTTACCCCCGCGTCCAAGGCGAAATCGACCACCCTGACCATGACGTTCAAGAAGCCGAACGAGGTGGTGGGCAACCACATCGCCAAATACCAGGCGATGAAGCTGTCCAAGATGCTGATGGCCTATGATTTCGACCGCCGCCTGAACCCCTTTGCCGAACTGGGCGGGTTCATCTTTACCTTCATGGGCGATGGCAAGCCGGGCACCGGGAAAACCACGCTGATCCAGATGATGGCGGGGCTGATCAACGACTATTGCCTGAACGCGGGCTTTCCGTTCCGCTATCAGAACCTGAGCACCGACAATATCGACAGCTATCAGGGGAAATCGGGCCAGAACGCCAAGGCCTTCATCAACACCATCATCGACCCCGGCGTGATCGGCTTTGGCACCATCGACGACATCGACCAGCTGGCCGGCAAGCGCGGCGACCGGCAGTCATCTTCAGGGCAGCTGGAAATCACGGCCGTGCTTATGGAGAGCTTTGCCGGCGCCAATACGGTGGTGCGCGGGAACTGTACCTTCGGGATGTTCAGCAACTATCCCGAAAACGTCGACGATGCCCTGCGTCAGCGGGCCGGTGCACGGTTCCTGGTCGACGGACCGCAAACGCGCGAGGATTACATCGACATCCTCTATCTGCTGATGGGCAAAAACCACGACATCCCGCTGGGCGAGCACGAGGTTTACGCCGCACAGGAAATCAAAAAGGCCGTCGCCGCCAGTTTTGAAAGCCACGCCCGCCCGCACGAAGAGGGGCTGCTCAACGTGTTCGACCGCGTGCATGCCCAGGTGGGCGAACTCGACACCATCGCCAAGATGGGCACCTACCTGAAAGGTATTCAGGAGGCGGATGAACGGTTCACCGGGCGCGCGATCAAGAACATCACCGACGCGGTCAAGGTGCGGGCGATGGATTTCGAGCTGCCCGACGAATGGATGGAAAACCCCGACCTGTTCCTGTCCAAGGATTACGACACCAAGCGCGACATGATCGCCGACCTGCGCCAGCCAATCACCACCGAAATGGTGCTGCAGGAAATCAACCGCTATGCGGATTCTGAATTCCGCTATGCCGACAAGTCGGACGAGGTCGCGATCGAAAATATGGTGCGTGAGTTCGGACGTCAGGAGGAGGCGAAGAGAAGGTATTTGGAGGGGAAGGGGTGATGACAGTCAGAAAGGCGAAGGCGGATGATGTCTTATAGCGCTTTGACACTAGCCTATTCGCTGTGTGTGTTGCTCATTTCGTGGGCTGTTCTTTCCATGGCTTTGAAAGTGATGGATCGTTTGGGTCTATCGACCGCCGTTCCAATTTCATTAATGATGGCCTGCGTGTTTGCTTTGTTGGCGGCATTGAACGCACAGATGGCAAATTTTATTTCAACTAAATCCGTTCTTTATTCTCTGACGGGAAATATTTCAGTGCCGGAAGCACACGAAATAGGTGGTAATCTGCGAAAGAGTTGGATGCTTATTTTGTTGGTTTTCGCGTATGTGGCAAAACAGGTTTTTGGGAATGATGACGCGGCCCAACCAGGATTAGGTGAATCCTCATGAAACGCCTCATCCAACGCGGCCTGATGTATGGCAACCTGTTTCACGTCTCCAGCCCGGCGCTGGTGGACCGGTATAACCGTGCGCTGGAACATCTGACCGGCAAGACCACGCAACTGAGCGATTTCCACATCGACATTTCCGGTTTTTCCCCTGAAATTGGGGATGAGTTCGACGATAACCTTTATCTCAACCACAACGGCGTGAACCGGCAATTCATCCTGCTCAGCACCGATCAGAAACACTGCCCGCTGCTGCATGTGAAATTCTCGACCAGCCGCGACATCCTGCGCGATTTCATCAATGACAACGAGGCGCAGTTGTTCGCCCTGACGGCTACCGATGCCGTGGCGGGCGAGTTGGTGAATTCGGTCTTTGACGTGTCCGACCCGGCCAAACTGTTCGATATCTCACGCATCCGGATCGAGGCGGACACGACCCGCGGCACCCTGCGCCACGCTGAAAAGCTGGGCAAACTGGTGAACCGGTTCAAAACCGAGGAAGACGCCTGGTTCGACGATGTGCTGATCGCCGACATGATCACGCTGGCCGGGAAATCGGGCGATATTGCCCGCAACCCTGTCGAACTCAGGGCGCGCGAATACAATCAGCCCGATTTCTGGACCGCGCATTTCGGCGGGCTCTACCTGTTTCAGTCGGTCGATCACCCGGCCATCATCGCGCGCGGCGACAAAAGCGACCTGACCGGCCTGCCCATCAAATACGTGTTCAATTTCAAGGACCGGAACCAGATCGCCAAGTTCCTGGAATACAACGATCTGGTCGAACCCATCGTCAAGGCGCGCGGCATCGACGCCGCCGCGATCCTGCGCCAGAAGATGGATTTCATCGTGATCGACGCGGCGGCCGATCTGGGCCTTGACCTGACCGGGCTGACCCGCGCCGACCTGCGCCGCCTGGCACGTCAGAACGCCGCCGGCCTGCCGCCCGAATATCACGAGCTGCACGCGCTGGCGCGCTGGGCCGAAGAGGGCGGGAAATGGCCGCGCATCACATCGGATGATCCGGCCTATTTCTATTCCCTGCGCGCGGCCGATACCGAACACCACGATCTGGTCAACATGCTGCTGGCCGAACTGTCCCCGCTCGACATCCGCCAGCTGTTCATCTGCCACAAGGAGGTGTTCTATCACCACTACGCCACCTGGCCCGACGCCAAACGCGCCTTTGTGGCCGAGTTCCTGGAGCGCGAATATCAGGTGGACAAGGTCGGCGCGCGCGCGGCACTCTTCGGGCGCGAGGCCGACATGAAGGGCCGAACACCCAAGGCCCCCGAACAGGACCTCATCCGCAGGGTTGGCCCCTGGGGCACGGTAAGGAGATAGCAATGGGATTTCTCAGACTGATCGTCTTTGGCTTTATCGGCCTCAGCATCATCTACCTGATGATCGCGTTCTATTCCCGCTCGGTTCGGCGCGAAAAGCTTGAAAACCAATGGGCCGAAGATCACCCCGACGGCGGCGACCCCATTGCACGTGATGCCTTCATCAACGAAGGCATGGCGCGCTATCAATCGGGGATCCGCCCAAAACTGATCCTGCTGGTTTACGTCGTGCCCATGATCTTGGTCGCGGTTATCCACATCCTGACGACCTATTACTGAGGGCTCCGACATGCGTAAAATCAAAAGAACCTTCCTGCTGCTGGTCTTTCTGCTGGTCGGCGGATTGCTGCACTACGTGCTGCCTCAGCATGACATCGTCCGCATCACCTCGACCGAGGTGATCCGCATGGATTTCAACTGGCTCAACCGCCCCTTCTTTGCCCAGGCCGACAGCGGCACGTCTGACCTCTCGACCCGCGACATGCGCCTGATCAACACCGAAAAGAAAAAGACATGGCTGTTCGGGTTCGTCCCGCGCGACAGCACCCGGGTCATGGTCTATCGCAACGAAGATACCGGCTGGATCTGGCCGCCCTATTTCAAGTTCGACAGCTCGGACCTCCAGGCCCAGGCCGCCGCCAACATCTCCCCGGTGAACGATGAACGCTGGGCGGTGATCACCCATTACGGATGGCGCAACAAATACCTGACCATCTATCCCAATGCGATCGGCATCCGCCCGGTCTCGGGCCCGGATGTGACCGTCATCCCATGGTTCAACATCTTCTTCTTCATCTTCCTCGCTGTGGCCATCGGCTTCATCCGGTTGATGTGGCGGCAGTTCCGCGAGCGCACGATTGATCCGGCACTCCATGACCTGGAGGAACGCTTTGACACGGTCAGCGGCAGCTATTCGGAAAAGCGGGGACGCCTTGGCCGCTGGCTCGATTCCTGGCGCGCCAAGTAACCTTCATCTTGCCGAAAAAACTCCGGGGTTTGGGGCAGAGCCCCAATCCGCACGCAGTGCGGCCAACAAAAGAAATGCGCCGCCGGCGCACCGCTGGCCTGGGTCAGTCGGCAAAAAGATAATCGGTTTGCGCGATTTCCAGCGCCTTGTCGGTCGACAGGCTCAGGAATTCGGCCAGCTTCTCGGCGTTGGTCTCTGCCGAATCCGCTTCGGACATGCGCCCGTACCGGGCGAACCCGGCATCGCGGATACGGTCGGCCTCGTACACCATGTCATTTCGGATCGTGGGCAATAACCGTTCCAGCGTGGCCTGACTGGTCTGTTCCCCGGCCAATCCGACACGGCGCGCGTGACCGATCAGATACTCGTCGGAAAACACGCACTCGATCTCCAGCATCCGCGTGACTGATCGGTCGGAAAAGAAATCCTGCATCAGGTCAAGGTTGCCCGGGTCCATGCAGACGATCAGACGGTCCGTGTCGTAATATTCAAACAGCATCCGCATCAGTGCGCGGCGATGGCGCGTGCGTTTCTCCAGCGTTGCCTGAATGCCGCCCAGATCCGGCAGGGGCGTTTCCTCTTCGGTGAAAAGGTATTCGATGGCCGGCACATTCGTGACCTGCCGGATCCGCTCCAGCAGACGCTTGGCTACGTGCCATTTCTTGCAAACCACAATCATCAGTTCGCGCTCGCGCCCCAGTGAGCTTTCGGTTTCCCAGAACCGCGTGGCAAAGCGGCGCCCGACCCGGCCGCGCCCAGTCAGGAACTTGAACAGGCTGCGCCCTTCGTTGGAAATCTGAAAATGCACATCCGTCGCCGCATAAAGCCGGCCCAGCCGCGCCTTGAGCTCTTGCGCCTCGGGGCTGATCTTGCGGGCGAACAGGAAATCCTGGCTCAGCAACAGATCATAGTGGTCGTTGTAAAAGGTCACCGGCATTCCGTAGTCCGAAAACATCAGAAAGGTCAGCGTCCGGGTGCGAATTTCATCCTCGGGCACCAGGTGGCGCACCAGTGTCTGAAAGAACGTTTCATCCGGGATCCACGTGGTGCGAAAGAACCGCATGACATCGGGCCGCTGGCGCGTCATGTCCAGAATCCACTCGATCGTTTGCCGACGCAGGCACCACCACTGGCTGCCGATCTGAACCTGAATGTCGCTGGGCACCTCGCGGGTCAGTCCCAGCCGTTCCTGCAGTTTGTAGGATGCGTAAAACAGGCGTTTCTGGGTGCGCTCGTTGAACCAGTGACGATAGATCAGCCGGTCTTCCTTCATCCCGGTCTTGATCCAGTCGCTTTCGAAGAAATCGAAACTCTCGATGAAATCGACGTCGTTTTCATCGAGGAACCTGTGGGCATATTCCGCGGTCTTCACCGCCATGCAATCGCCCGACAGCATATAGAAATGGGTGGCGCGGGGAAATGCCTCGACCGCCGATTCTACTGCGTACAGGGTCGCCTGCACCAGTGACCATTCCCCCCACCCGCATTTGATCCGCTTGTGGGCAAAGGTGACGTTTGGGTTGTCCTCCAGCGCGGCGCGTATCTTGCGGTAATGTTCGGGCTTGGCGCTGGCGTCGAAATGGATCGACATGTAATCGCCCACGGCCGTCAGCCGCTGCGCCTGTTGAATGATCGCATCAGGGTCTTTGTGACACAGCAGGATATACGCGATTTTGGCCATGTCTTGTGCTGGACGCCTGTTGTTTGTTCGTCGTTTACATAGATAAAGATGAACACGCTTTGAATAAACCGGCTTTCCGTCGTTTTTTGTGCCCTGCGACCTGTCTGCGCCGGTCGGATGATGCAATGGCCGGGCGGGTGCGCATTTTTTTGATTTCCGGCGTGCCGTGGACCTTTCCAAAACAAGGTTTGTTTAGGCATTTCAAGGTTGCTATAAGCGGGTAACGAAAAAAGACGCGAACGTCTGGAGGCGAGGCAGATGGGGTTTCCGGGAACCTGGATGACCGAAACCGAGAGCATGGTTTATCGGGTTGTTCCGAAATGCGCCTGCTCGACCATCGGGCAGATCATGTATTATTCGGATCACGGCGAATTTTTCGACGGTGACATCCACGATGCCCAGTCAGGCATGCACAAGTGGGCGCTTGAGGCCAGTCAGGACCCGATCACCCGCAACGTGCAGAACCACGAATCCTATGCCTTTACCTGTGTGCGTAACCCCTACACCCGCATCCTGTCGTCGTTCTTTGACAAGATTTGCGGCATTCAGCGCAACGGCAAACGCTATCGCGGCAATCTGGTGCCGATGCTGATCTACAAATACGGGATCGAAGTCGGGGGCGAGGACGGCAAAGCCGACTTTGACCAGATCCAGTCGTTCCGCCGGTTCCTTCTGTTCGCGCGCGACACGATTCGCTGGCGTCGCCCGATGGACCCTGACATCCACTGGTCTGCCATGTCGGGCCACGTCAGCACCTTTATCGTGAACGGCGGCACCTACGACAAGATCGTCTGGACCGAGCATTTCAACGACGGCATGGACGAGGTTCTGAAATCAGTTGAAACGCCGCACGCGTTGGATTTGGCAACCATCCCCCGCTTCAATGAAAGCGAAGGACACGGCCCCAAGCGCGCGCATCCGGTCGAGGATTATTTCGACGACCTGTCGATGCATCTGGTCTATGAAATCTACAAGCGCGACTTTGACTTGTTCAAATACGATTTCGAGAATCCGGGGAACAAGATGCCGACCGGTGAGATTGATCTGGACGAGGTGCACGCAAAACTGGGCGACTGAGCCGGTTTTGCATGTCATGCAAATTGGGGCTTTGCCCCAAACCCCAGAGTTTATTGGCAAGATGAAGGGCGGGAGTATCATTTGCACGCCCGGTGGCGCGCATCTTGCGTCCGGGCAGTCCACCGCCTACATCTGCCAGCCATGGCACAGACAAAATCAGACCCCAACTATAAGGTGATCGCCGAGAACCGGCGGGCGCGGTTCGACTATGCCATCGAGGAGGATCTGGAATGCGGCATTCTGCTGGAAGGGTCCGAAGTGAAATCGTTGCGCCAGAATGGGGCCAATATCGCCGAAAGCTATGCGGCAGTCGAAGATGGCGAGCTGTGGTTGGTCAATTGCTATATTGCCCCTTATGACCAGGCCAAGACATTCCGCCACGAAGAACGCCGACGCCGCAAGTTGCTGGTGTCGCGGCGCGAATTGGCCAATCTCTGGAATGCGACCCAGCGCAAGGGCATGACGCTTGTGCCCATCGTGATGTATTTCAATCACAAGGGGTTGGCCAAGCTGAAGCTGGGCATCGCCAAAGGCAAAAAGAACTACGACAAGCGCGAAACACAGGCCAAACGGGATTGGTCGCGCCAGAAACAACGCCTGATGAAAGACAACGGTTAGAGCCGGTCGCATCCGGAACTGCCGCCCGCGCCCGGACGGGGAAGGCGGGTGAAAATTTCCCTGCCTGAAAAATTTGCATTGCATGGTATGTTTGCTCCCGCACGGGTCCCGCGAATGGGGCTGGGACAGGAGAGGAATACACTATGGAATTGATTATCGGTCTGCTTTCGGGCGCAGTCGGCGGCAACGTTGCCGGCGGACTTCTCAAGAATCTCAATCAGGGCGTTCTGATCAACTCGCTCTCGGGGATTGTCGGGGGCGGTCTGGGCTCGACCATTCTGGGCATGCTGGGCGGCGGTGACATGGCCGCGGCGGCCGGTGGCATGGATATTGGCACCATCATCTCGCAAGTGGCGGGCGGCGGTGTCGGCGGTGGCGTCGTGCTGGCCATTGTCGGTATGCTGCGCAACGCGATGAGCAAATAAGCTGCGACACCGGGTTGCCCCCTGACGGGGCAGCCCGGTCTTGCCTCGAACCGCCGTGAGTTGTAGGTCAAACCATGACCGAAAGAGGCGCGTCCGATGGCACATGATGATCCCAAAACCCTTGTTTCAACCGATTGGCTGGCGGCCCATCTGAAAGATCCCGATCTGCGGGTATTGGACGGATCGTGGTATCTGCCCGACGCGGGGCGCGACCCCAAGGCGGAATACGACGCGGCGCACATCCCCGGCGCCCGGTTTTTTGATATCGATGACATATCGGACCACCGTTCGGACCTGCCGCATATGGCGCCCCCGGTTGAGAAGTTCATGTCCCGGCTGCGCGCCATGGGCGTGGGCGATGGCCACCAGGTTGTGGTTTACGACGGTGCGGGCCTTTCGTCCGCTGCGCGGGTGTGGTGGTTGTTCCGCCTGATGGGGCAGACCAACGTGGCCGTTCTGGACGGCGGGCTGCCCAAATGGCAGGCCGAAGGGCGCGAGATCGAAGACATGCCGCCCGTGGTGCGCGACCGGCACATGACGGTACGGGTTCAGAACAGCCTGGTGCGCGATGTGACCCAGGTCTCGGCCGCGACCAAGCTGGGCGATCACGTTATCGTCGATGCGCGTTCGCCCGGGCGGTTCAAGGGCGAGGCCCCGGAGCCCCGCGAAGGGTTGCGCGGCGGGCATATTCCCGGATCGCGGAACGTGTATTTCATGGACCTGCTGAACAAGAACGGCACGATGAAATCACCCGATGAGTTGCGCGCCATTTTCGAAGCCGCCGGTGTTGATTTGTCCAAACCCGCCATAACCACCTGTGGGTCGGGGGTGACGGCCGCGGTTCTCAACCTTGCGATGGAGCGGATGGGGAAAAGTGACCATTCGCTTTATGATGGGTCCTGGGCCGAATGGGGTGCATTCTCGACTCTGCCAGTTGCCACCGGAGACGCGTGATGTTCGAACATCTGAAACCACAACCCGCCGACAAGATCCTGGCCCTGATGCAGGCCTTTCGCGAAGACCCGCGCAGCGACAAGATCGATCTGGGCGTCGGGGTCTACAAGAACGCCCAGGGCGTGACCCCGGTGATGCGGGCAATCAAGGCTGCAGAACACCGCCTGTGGGAAGAACAGACAAGCAAATCCTATGTCGGTTTGCTGGGCGATCCGGGGTTTGGCGATGTGATGATTGACCTGATCCTGGGGCGCTCGGTGCCGCGCGCCGCGGTGGCGGCCGCCGCGACCCCCGGCGGAACCGGCGCCGTGCGACAGGCGTTTGAACTGATCCGCATGGCGAACCCGCAGGCCCGCGTGTTCGTGTCCAACCCGACCTGGCCGAACCATACGTCGATCCTGAACTATCTGGGGATTGAGACCGTCACCTACCGCTATTTCGACAGTGCCACCGGCGGTGTCGATTTTGACGGAATGATCGAAGATATCAAAACTGCCCGCGCCGGGGATGTGATCCTGCTGCACGGGTGCTGTCACAACCCGACCGGGGCCAACCTGAACCCGGTGGAATGGCAGACCGTTGTCGAGGTCATGCAACAGACCGGTGCGATCCCGATGATCGATCTGGCCTATCAGGGTTTTGGCGACGGGCTTGAGGAAGACGCCGCCGCAACGCGGCTGGTTGCCGCGCAGATGCCGGAATGCCTGATCGCGGCCAGCTGTTCGAAGAACTTTGGCATCTACCGTGAGCGCACCGGATTGCTGATGACCATAGCGCAGGATCACACGCGGACCGGGTTGAACCAGGGTACGCTCGCGTTTTTGAACCGGCAGAATTACTCGTTTCCACCCGATCATGGTGCCCGTCTGGTGACGATGATCCTGAACGACACTGATCTGCGGGCCGACTGGGCCAGCGAACTTGAAGATGTGCGCCTGTCGATGTTGCGCCTGCGCAAATCGCTGGCGGATGAGCTTCAGCGCCTGTCCGGGTCCGATCGCTTCGGGTTTCTTGCGCAGCACCGGGGCATGTTCTCGCTTTTGGGGGCAAGTCCGGACAAGGTTGAAAAGCTGCGCGTCGAACACGGGATTTACATGGTGGGTGACAGCCGGATGAACATCGCCGGGCTGAACGCGGATACGGTTCCGATTCTGGCACAGGCGATCATCGACGCCGGGGTGTGAATGTACCACGGTGCAATCTGACAACCGACCGAATGCTCTGGTACGGGCGATCATATTTTCACACATGGTGAATATGTCGGTGTTACCCACGGCGCGCCTGATCTTTTTGTTATCCACCTCGGCGGTTTGCCCTGCGCGCCCTGTCCCAGCCCACGAAAAAAGGCCCCGGTGCTGCATCACCGGGGCCTTTCTTGGCTTTGTTGACTGGAATTGATCAGCCCTTGGAGAATTCCGGGTAGGCTTCCATGCCCAGCTCGGCCATGTCGAGCCCGTTGATCTCTTCCTCTTCGCCGACGCGGATACCCACGATGGCCTTGAGGATCAGCCAGACGATGCCCGAGGAGACGACAACAAAGGCGCCAACCACGATGATCGAGTAGAGCTGTTTGCCCAGGGACGCGTCACCATTGGTAAAGACAACCGCGATGGTGCCCCAGATACCGGCGAACAGGTGAACCGGGATCGCGCCGACGACATCGTCGATCTTGAGCTTGTCCAGGAACGGAACCGCGAACACGACGATGATACCACCCACGGCACCGATCAGCGTGGCAGACCCCAGACCGGGCGTCAGCGGCTCGGCGGTGATCGACACCAGACCGGCAAGTGCACCGTTCAGGATCATGGTCAGGTCCGGCTTCTTATAAAGAAGCTGGGTCAGGATCAGCGCGGCGATGGCGCCACCGGCGGCTGCGGCGTTGGTGTTGGCAAAGATGCGGCTGATGTCGGCGACGTTACCGGCAGTGTCCATGTAAAGCTGCGAACCGCCGTTGAATCCGAACCACCCCATCCACAGGATGAACGTACCCAAGGTGGCGAGGGCAAGGTTCGAACCGGGGATCGGAATGGTCTTGCCGTCCTTGTACTTGCCGATACGCGGCCCCAGGATGATCGCGCCTGTCAAAGCGGCCCAGCCACCGACCGAGTGCACAACGGTCGAACCGGCGAAGTCGAGGAAGTCGGTCACGCCTTCTTCACCTGGTGCCAGGAAACCACCGCCCCATTTCCAGGACGCCTGGATCGGATAGATCAGGGCGGTCAGGATGATGACGAAGATCAGGAACGGCCACAGTTTGATCCGTTCGGCCAGCGTGCCCGAAACGATCGATGCGGTGGTCGCACAGAACATCAGCTGAAAGAAGAAATCGGACCCAACCGACGCATAGGTCAGGTCGGTTTCGGTGTCCGCCAGGCCAACGGCCTCAAGGACGGCTGGGCTGAACGCACCGATGATGCCATTGATCGTCCATTCGTCGCCCGGATACATCAGGTTGTACCCGATCAGGTAATAGAACAGCGCCGCCAGCGAAAACAGCGCGATGTTCTTGGTCAGCTGCATGGTGACGTTCTTGGAACGCACCAGGCCCGCCTCGAGCATGGAAAAGCCGGCGGCCATCCAGAACACCAGGAACCCGGTGACCAAGAACATGAAGGTTGTAAAGATATAGCCGATTTCGCCGTTCGGCGGCGTCATGTCGGCCTCTTGTGTCAGGCCCAGCGTTGGCAGCGCGATCAGCGCGGCGGCAACGGGAAGTGTCTTGAGAAGTGTCATGAGTATTTGGTCCCTTGGCTCTGCTGTGCTTTACAGCGCGTCTTCGTTGGTTTCGCCGGTCCGCACGCGAACCGCCTGCAGTACATCCAGCACAAAGATTTTACCGTCGCCGATTTTACCGGTTTGCGCGGTTTTGGTGATCGTTTCTACAACCATGTCGGCCATGCCCGCCGAGACAACGATTTCCAGTTTGATCTTGGGTACGAAGTTCACTTCGTACTCGGCCCCGCGATAGATTTCGGTATGGCCCGACTGGGACCCGAAGCCTTTGATTTCCGTGACCATCATGCCGCGCACACCGGCTTCGGTCAGTGCTTCACGGACCTCTTCCAGCTTGAACGGCTTGATCGTTGCAATGATGAGTTTCACCTCTATCCCCTTCACTTGGCGGGTTCCCCCGCGTTTATCCCCGGCTAGATGGCGTCTTCATCGCTGAAATTGGAACATTCAGGCCTGCTGTTCGGGCGGGCAGTCCATCAAAGTTGCACAATTTTTGCACAAACTTTGGGGTTTGATTAATTTTTGTGCATGAAATGAATGCATCGCGGGTTGTGCAAGGCTCTACAAATCCCAATTGCCGGGGTAATGTGCGCAAAAGACAAAGGCCGGGCAGGGCTAAACATGAGCAACAAATCACCGCGAAAACCACCTCTGGTTGCCGACAAACGCTACCCATCGGCGATGCGGGGCGGTGCGTCTGCGAAACCCAAGGCCAAACCGAAAACAGCCGCGAAAAAGACGGCCGCCAAACCGGCGGCACGCAAGCGCAAGACAACGCGCAAGAAAAGCGGTCCGGGCGGCATTCGCGGCTTTTTCGGGGCTATTTTGGGCTGGATCCTACGCGTGATCTGGCGGCTCACATGGCGGTTCGGCCTAGTCGTCTGCCTGCTGGTCGGGCTGGCGGTCGGTTACATCTACACGACCCTACCCGACGTGCGCGACCTTTTTGACGGGCGCGCGCGCGGGTCGGTCACCCTTTTGGATCATACCGGTGCCGTTTTTGCCTGGCGCGGCGATCAGTTTGGCGGCGTGGTCACGGCCGGTTCGGTCTCGCCGAACCTGAAAAACGCGATCATCGCGACCGAGGACAAGCGGTTCTACCGGCATCTGGGCGTCAGCCCCCGCGGTGTGGCCAGCGCCGTGCGCATCAACCTGCGCGAAGGGCGCGGCCCCCTGTCGGGCAATGGGGGGTCGACCATCACCCAGCAGACGGCGAAACTTTTGTGTCTGGGTGTCGAATATGATCCCTCCGCATGGGAAAGCGAAGCGGCCTACGAGGCCGACTGCCGTCAGGGATCGCTGTGGCGCAAGGGGAAAGAGGCGATTTTCGCCCTCGCGATGGAAGCGAAATACTCCAAGGACGAAATCCTCACGATCTATATGAACCGCGCGTTCCTGGGGGCCGGCGCACGCGGGTTCGAGGCGGCCAGCCAGCGCTATTTCGGCAAGTCGGCGGCCAATGTCAGCCCGGCCGAGGCCGCGATGCTGGCCGGTCTGCTCAAGGCGCCCACGCGGTACGCCCCGACCAACAACCTTGAACGGTCGCAGAACCGCGCCGCCACGATCGTGCGGCTGATGAACGAACAGGGCTATCTGACCGATGCACAGGCCAAGGATGCCCAGGACAACCCCGCCGTTCTGTCCGAGGCCGCCGAGGCCAAGGCCGGCGGCTATTTCGCGGACTGGGTCATGTCCAGCGGCCCCGAGTTCCTGACCCGGAAAACGACCGAGGATGTGATCATCCGCACCACGCTGGACCGACGCCTGCAAACGGCGGCCGAGGATGCGATGCGTTTTGTTTTTGAAAACAAGGTGCGTGACGGGTCCAAGGCGCAGGCCGCCATCGTGGTGATGTCCGCCGACGGGGCCGTGCGCGCGATGGTGGGCGGGCGCAACACCAAGGTGTCAGGCGGCTTCAACCGCGCGACACAGGCCCTGCGCCAAACCGGATCGTCGTTCAAGCCGTTCGTTTATGCCACCGCGCTGGAATTGGGGTATTCGCCGCTGGATACGATAGTGGACGAACGGTTCTGCATGAACATTCCCGGTTCGGGCGAATGGTGCCCGGAAAACTATACGCGCAAGCATTACGGCCAGGTGACGCTGACCCGTGCACTCAAGGATTCGCTGAACGTGCCTGCGGTCAAGGTGTCGGAACGGGCGGGCCGCGATCTGGTGCGCCAGGTGGCCGACGGGTTTGGCATCAAAAGCGATCTGGCGCTTGGTCCGGCCCTTGCGCTGGGGGCATCGGAAAGCACGCTCATCGAGATGACAGGGGCCTATGCGGGAATTCTGAATGGCGGGTCATCGGTAAAACCCTACGGGCTTATTGACCTGAAACTGCTTGGGGACGCCGAACCGTTGATCGGAACCGAGGGCGGTATCGGTGAGCGGGTGATCCAGACCGCCGCAGCCGAACAGCTGATCTGGATGATGGAAAAGGTCGTCTCCGAAGGCACCGGCGGACGCGCCGCCATTCCGGGGTGGCAGGTGGCGGGCAAGACCGGCACGACACAGGCCGCGCGCGATGCCTGGTTCATCGGCTTTACTTCGCAATACGTGGCGGGTGTCTGGATGGGGTATGATGACAACACACCCCTGACCGGCGTCACCGGCAGCGGTCTGCCCGCTGAAATCTGGCATGAAACCATGGTGCGCGTGCACGAGGGTCTTACCCCGGCGCCGCTGCCCATGCGCCCGCCGCAGGGCCTTGCGCGGGCGCGCGACCCGGGGCCGGCCCGACAGAAAAAAGACCCGGTCGGCACGGTGATCGACCAGGTCCTGCGTGATATCTTTGGCGGTGGTGGCGGCGGCCAGGCCCCCAAGGTGGATTCCAACCGCTGACCGTGATCAGCTCAGTTTCGAGAGATCCTGAATAAGCAGGTCAATGTTGCCCTTGCGTTTGTCCAGCATCGCGCCAATCTCGGTGCGTTCGGTCAACAACAGGTTCACGCCTTCGATGAACATGTTGAAAAACAGGTTCTTGCCCGACTTGTCGGAAACAAGAAACGTTACTTCGAACGGCGCCTGTCCACTCAGATAGGCCATGCTTCGGATCTCATATCCGGCCTTGATCTTGCGGGAAGATTTGACTTCGATCCGGCCACCGATGAATTCGCGGAACCGCCTGCCATACTTGCCAGCGATGTAGCCCTGGAATGCGCGGGTAAAGGCCGTCAGCTGTGCTCTTGATGCGCGCCGCGCATCCACACCCAGCGCATATCGGGCCATGATCGGCACATCGGCGTAGCGCACGAAAATCTTTTCGAAGTCGCGGATCATCGACGCTTCGGACTTGCCCGATCCGATGACGCGGTTGATTTCGCCCACGATCGAGTCGACCAGCTGGCGCGCGCCGCTTTCGGACAGGGCAAGCGCAGGAACAGGAAGGGCCGTCAGGCCGAGACCGGCCAAGGCCGAGGCGACAAAAGAACGTCTGTGCATAGGTTTACTCGTCATAGGGGTTCTCATAAGGGTCTGCATAATCATCAGCGTAGGGGTCATCATACACTTCACCCCCTTCCCCGGCCAGTTCGAACCGGCGGTTCTGAAGGTATATCACACGGGCCTGTGCGTAACTGTCAGCACTTTCGTACAGGATCGAATCATAGGTGTCCGCGAACCGGCCACGCTCGCCCATGCGCTGGAATACTTCGGCATAGATGCTCGCGTTTTCCATCGGGTTGTTGGTGGCGTACGAGAGCGGATTGGTAAAGAAATCCACGACCGTGCCAACCGCATCGCGCTGGTTTGACGGGCCGATGAAAGGCAGTTCGATATAGGCCCCTTCCCGCACGCCCCAGACATGCAGGGTTTCGCCGAAATCGGTATCGGCCTCGGGAATGCCGAATTCCGTGGCAGGATCAGCCAGCCCGGCAAAACCGATGGTCGTATTCATCAGGAAACGCGCCGTTGCCGCGCCGGCAGCTTTCAAATTGCCCTGCAGCAGAGAGTTCACGATATTTCGCGGCATCGACAGGTTGTCGGCGAAATAGCTCATGCTCTCGACGATCGGTTCGGGAACGACCGAGACATATCCCTTGGACGCGGGCCGAAAAAACAATTTGTCGACGCCACGGTTGAACTCATGAATGCCGCGGTTAGTCTTTTCATAGGGATCGAAAACATCACCGGTCGATTGATGATCCGATTTCCCTGTGGCACAAGCGCCGAGCAGCCCGACGATAAGAAGGACACCGACGATCCGGGTGTGTTGCAACCTTGCTCTCATACTGACAAAAGTCCAATTTATCGGTCTGTTCACGGTTTCGAACCGCATATGTAGGTCATACATCGGCAGTTCACAGATGTTGATTAGTCACTTAAACAATTTGTGGCACTTAAGGAACAGATACGATTCCACATTGGTGGATTGATGCCGTCTTGCGATCAGATGACACCGGTCCATGTCTTGTATGTGCAATGACGACGTAAAAAAGGCAGAGCAGTCAATGACACCCCAAAGCGGCCAAGAAGAACTTCGCGCAGCGCGACGTCAAAGCCGATCGCTCTATTGGACGGTTGGACTGTTCAGCATGTTTGCCAACCTGCTGATGCTGACCGGGCCGCTTTACATGTTGCAGGTCTATGACCGCGTTCTGGGCAGCCGGTCCGAAGAAACCCTTGTCGCATTGTCGCTTCTGGTCGTATTCCTCTACGGCATCATGGGCGTGCTTGATTACACGCGCGGGCGCATCATGGCGCGGGTTGGTGCGCGGTTCCAGGCGGCGCTGGATCAACGGGTGTTCGATTCGATGATCCGCCGGTCCGCGGTTGCCGCGGATCCCGGCGCACAGACCGGTCTGGCCGATCTTGAATCGGTCCAGCGACTGATCGCCTCGCCTGTCGTCATCGCCGTGTTCGACCTTCCCTGGACCCCGATCTTTCTGGCCGGGATCATGCTGTTCCATCCGTGGCTGGGCATGCTTGCCCTTGGGGGCGGTGCGGTTCTGGTTCTGATCACGCTGGCAAACCAGTTGCTGTCGCGTCGCCCGCTGACGCAGGCGAATAAATCGTCCCACCGGGCCAGCATGATTTCGGACCAAATTCGCAATGAATCCGAGATGATACAGAGTATGGGCATGCGGGGCGCCGCCTTCCGCCGCTGGCAGGAGGCGCGCGACAAATCGCTGGTCGAAACCGTCGCCGCCAACGATGTGAGCGGGTCGTTTTCGTCGCTGACGAAAACCCTGCGCATGTTCCTGCAATCGGCGATGCTGGGCCTTGGGGCCTATCTCGTGCTGCAGAACGAATTGACGCCGGGCGCGATGATCGCCGGGTCCATCCTGCTGGGCCGAGCGCTGGCCCCGATCGAGGTGACGATTGGTCAGTGGGCCCTGGTTCAGCGCGCGTCGAAAGGGTGGAAAAGCCTGGCCGAATTGCTCACCAAAGTTCCGGCCGAACAGCCCCGCACCGCCCTGCCCAAACCGCGTGCCCGTCTGGACGTTCAGTCACTGACCGTGGTGCCGCCGGGCGATACGCGCGCATCCCTCAAAACGATCAGTTTCAATGTCGAGCCGGGGCAGGCCGTCGGCGTGATCGGCCCGTCGGGTGCGGGTAAATCCACGCTTGCCCGGGCGCTGACCGGGGTCTGGCGCCCCGCGGGCGGGACCATCCGTCTGGATGGGGCCGGGCTGGATCAATACGGCCCGGACGTTTTGGGCCAGCACATCGGGTACTTGCCGCAACGGGTACAGTTGTTTGACGGCACGATTGCCGAGAATATCGCCCGGCTCAGCGCGCAACCCGACAGCGAAAAGGTGGTTGCCGCCGCGAAAAAGGCGGCCGCTCATGACATGATCGTGATGATGCCGGACGGATATGACACCCGCGTCACCGCCAATGGTGGGCGCCTGTCCGGCGGACAGATGCAGCGTATCGCGCTGGCGCGCGCACTTTATGACGATCCGGTCATCGTGATTCTGGATGAACCGAACTCGAACCTAGACAATGACGGGTCCGTCGCGTTGAACCACGCGATCCGCGCGCTCAAGGCGGACGGGCGTTCGGTTCTGATCATGGCGCACCGCCCGGCGGCGATTCAGGAATGCGATACGCTGTTGGTCTTGCAGGACGGGATCCGCGCCGCATTCGGACCCAAGGAAAAGGTGCTGCGCGAAATGGTTGCCAACCATGAAGAATTGCAGAAAACCGCAGCCATGGGAGGCGTGAGATGAGCGATCGCGTCTGGTCCGCCCGCCGCCCGGTTGTGATCGGCATTCTGGGTCTGGCATTGCTGGTCGGGGGCTTTGGCACCTGGGCGGTAAGAAGCAATATCGCCGGGGCGATCATTGCCTCGGGCCGGATCGAGGTGGATCGTAACCGCCAGATCGTTCAACACCCCGATGGCGGTGTCGTGGCCGAAATCCTGGTGGATGAGGGCGACTCGGTCGAATTGGGCGATACGCTGATCCGGCTGGATTCGAACCTGTTACGCTCTGAACTTCTCATCACCGAGGGGCAGTTGTTCGAACTCATGGCCCGCCGCGGCCGGCTGGAGGCGGAACGCGATGGCACCGATGCGATCACCTTCGAACCCGAACTTCTGGCCGCCGCGCAGAACAACGTGGACGTCGAAGACCTGATCGCGGGTCAAAACCGTCTGTTCACCGCGCGCCGTGAATCGGTCGCGCGCGAGACCGAGCAACTTGAAAAACGCCGTGGCCAGATCCGAAACCAGATCGAAGGCATCAAGGCACAGCAAAACTCGCTCAGCATCCAGCTTGAGCTGATCGGGCAGGAACTTGGCAATCAGCAATCCCTTCTGGACCGCGGGCTGGCGCAGGCGGCAACGGTCCTGAACCTGCAACGCACCTCGGCCAACCTTGACGGCACACTGGGCGAGCTCAAGGCGTCCGAGGCCCAGGCCGAAGGGCGCATCACCGAGATCGATATCGAGATTCTGAAACTCGGTACGCGTCAGCGCGAAGAGGCGATCACCCGCCTGCGTGACCTGCAATACCGCGAACTGGAACTGGCCGAACAGCGCCGCTCGCTTCAGGAACGTCTGCAACGACTCGACATTTCCGCGCCTGTGTCCGGCATCGTCTATGGGCTGCAAGTGCACACACCCCGATCGGTCATCCGCCCGGCCGATCCGGTGCTCTACCTTGTCCCGCAGGACCGGCCGTTGGTGATTGCCGCGCGGGTCGAACCTATCCATGTCGACCAAATCTCGGTCGGCCAGTCCGTGGCATTGCGCTTTTCGGCGCTGGATCAGCGCCAGACACCGGAACTGTTTGGTACGGTGACCAAGATCTCGGCGGATGCGTTCGAGGACGCCAACAGCCAGCTGTCCTTTTACCGCGCGGAAATCGTGCTGAACGATAGCGAACAGGCAAAACTGCCCGAGGGAACGGTGCTGATCCCCGGCATGCCGGTCGAGACCTTCATCCGGACCAAAGACCGCTCGCCCCTAGCCTATTTCGTCAAGCCGCTGGCCGATTACTTCATCAAAGCCTTCCGCGAAAGCTGAGCTTGGGGCTTTTCGCGCGGCGCTGTCCCGGCTAGCGTGCGGCCAAACCTCAGCAAAGGATTGCCTCAATGAGCATCGAAGCCAAACTTGCCGATCTTGGCGTCACCCTTCCCGACGCACCCGCCCCGGCCGCCAATTATGTACCTTTCGTCAAGACGGGCGACATCGTTTACATTTCCGGTCAGATTTCGAACGATGAAAACGGTCTGATCCTCGGGAAACTGGGCGACACCATGGATGTCGAGGCTGGCGCCGCCGCGGCCAGACGTTGTGCCATCAACCTGCTGGCGCAGGTGCGGGCCGCCTGTGACGGCGATCTCGATCGGCTGGTTCGGGTCGTGAAACTGACCGGCTTTGTCAATTCGACCGCGGATTTCACCAACCAGCCCCAAGTCGTGAACGGAGCCTCCGATTTCCTGGTCGAGGCGCTGGGCGATGCTGGCCGCCACGCTCGCTCCGCCGTGTCCGCCGCGGCGCTTCCGTTGGGCGTTGCGGTCGAAATCGAAGGTATCTTTCAGATCCGATGACCCCCCAACTGCCAGAGGTGTTCCTGCGTGTGCCGTTGGCACATCGTGCTCTGCATGATGTGGCGCAGGGTCGCCCGGAAAACAGCCGCGCGGCGGTTCGTGCGGCCGTAAAGGCCGGGTACGGGATCGAGATTGACCTGCAACTCTCTGCCGACGGGCGCGCAATGGTCTTTCACGATTATGACTTGTCCCGCCTGACCGGCGAAACCGGCCCCGTGCGCCGCCGCACCGCCGGCGAACTTGCGGCCATCCCCCTCACGGGTGGGGATGGCGAAACCATTCCCACGCTGGAACAGGTTCTGGACCTTGTCGCCGGTCAGGTACCCGTTCTAATCGAGCTCAAGGATCAGGACGGCGGCATGGGTGCGGACATCGGCCCGCTCGAATCGGCGACGGCGGCAGCGCTGACCCACTACACAGGGCCGGTGGCGGTGATGTCGTTCAATCCCCACAGCGTCGCGGAAATGGCCCGTCTTGCGCCGGATCTGCCACGTGGCCTGACAACTGGCGATTACGACCCGGCCGACTGGCCGCTCAGCACGCAAAGCTGCGACCGGCTGCGCGACATCCCTGATTTCGACCGCGTGGGCGCCGCTTTCATCAGCCACCAGCAGGATGACCTGACCCGCCCCCGCGTTCAGCAACTGCACGCTGCTGGCGTCCCGGTCCTGTGCTGGACCGTCCGCTCGCCCGAGGCCGAAGCCGAAGCGCGCAAAACGGCCGACAACATCACCTTCGAAGGTTATGCGGCGCCATTCCCGGCTTGAACCGGGCCGGATGGGCCACACATAAAGACAGGGCGCAACGGGGCGGACATGGATCAGGCACAGATTGAAATTCAGGTCCTTGGATCGCTGTCGCAGGTCGCGGCAGACGACTGGGATGCCTGTGCCTGCCCCGAGGCGTCCGACAACGGACGCCCCTTTGACCCGTTTACCACGCACCGGTTTCTGAGCGCGCTGGAAGACAGCGGATCGGTCGGCCCCGGCACCGGCTGGCAACCACAATACCTGACCGCCTATCTGGACGGGATGCTGATTGCCTGCGCGCCGATGTATGCCAAATCCCACAGTCAGGGCGAATATATCTTCGATCACAACTGGGCCCATGCCTATGAACGGGCGGGCGGGCGCTATTATCCAAAATTGCAGATTGCCGTGCCCTTTACACCCGCCACCGGCCGGCGCCTTCTGGTGCGCCCGGGGTATGAAACGGTGGGCCAGTCGGCATTGGTGCAGGGCGCGGTGCAACTGGCCTCTGACAACGGGGTGTCGTCGATCCACATCACCTTTTGCACCAAGGCCGAGGCCGACGCAGGCGCGCAGATGGGCCTGATGGCCCGGACCACGCAACAATTTCACTGGGTCGATCAGGGGTACGGCGATTTCGACGGGTTTCTGGCCAGCCTGTCGTCGCGCAAACGCAAGAACATCCGCAAGGAGCGCGCGCAGGCCAACGGATTTGGCGGCACGATTCGCGCCTATACGGGTGATGAGTTGCAGCCCGAACACTGGGATGCTTTCTGGCGGTTCTATCAGGACACGGGCGCGCGCAAATGGGGCTCACCCTATCTGACGCGGCAGTTCTTTGACATTGCGCAGGACACAATGCGCGAGGATATGGCGTTGGTACTGGCCGAACGGGATGGCCATTACGTGGCCGGGGCGCTTAACTTCATCGGGCGCGAGACGCTGTTTGGCCGCTATTGGGGCTGCGCCGAACATCATCCCTGCCTGCATTTCGAACTGTGCTATTATCGCGCCATCGACCTGGCGCTGTCGCTGGGCCTGAAACGGGTCGAGGCGGGGGCGCAGGGCGAACATAAACTGGCACGCGGCTATCTGCCCACGGAAACCTACAGCCTGCATTGGGTGGGCGATCCGGGCTTTGCCGATGCCATTCGCAATTACCTTGCCGCCGAACGTGAGGCGGTCGAGGAAGAAATAGAAATCCTGACCGACTATGGTCCGTTCAAGAAAATTCAGGTGGAGGAACAGGAATGACCGAGCGACTGTCCGAAGAGACCCGTGGCCCGCTGCTGAACCCGCTGCTCGGGAACGGCTGGAGTGTGGTCGACGGCCGCGATGCCATCGCCAAGACCTTTGAGTTTGAAAATTTCGTGGATGCGTTCGGCTGGATGACCCGCGTGGCATTCTGGGCCGAGAAATGGGATCACCACCCCGAATGGCGCAATGTCTACAACAAGATCCAAGTGGAACTGACGACGCATGACGTTGACGGCCTGAGCGCGCTGGACGCCAAACTGGCCCGCAAGATGGACAGCCTGGCCGCCGGGCACTGATCGTCCGGTCGCGCCCCGACCAAAGGCCGGGGCGCAGTCCGATTACATCGTCTCAAGCAGGCCTTCACCAGCGGAAATCTCGCACTCGCCCGGCGAGGATTCGGTGTTGAGCTGTTTCACGACACCGTCCTCGACCAGCATGGCATACCGCTTGGAGCGGGCCATCAGGCCAACGGGCGGGGCGTCGAAATTCATGCCGATCGCGGTGGTGAACGCGCTTTGCGCATCGGCCAGCATGGTGATCCCGGCGGCACTTGCCCCGGTTGCTTCGCCCCAGGCATTCATCACGAACGGGTCATTGACGGACACACAGATGATTTCGTCCACGCCCTTCTGATCGAACTGTTCCTTGGTGCGGATAAAGCTGGGCACATGTGCCGAATGGCAGGTTGGCGTAAAGGCGCCCGGCACGGCAAAGATCACCACTTTGCGGCCTGCGGTCTTATCGGCCAGCGAAACCTCTTGCGGACCTTCGGCCCCCATCTGAACCAGCGTTGCCTCGGGCAGCTTGTCGCCTGTCGAAATTGTCATTTTGCGTCCCCTGTTGGTTTGCCTTTGCAGTTTCGCAGAATATAGGGTCGTTTCAGCGAATGACGAACAAAATCGGAAGGGCGGGGCAGGTATGACCCATATAGTTGTAATCGGGGCCGGGCAGGCGGGGGCGTCGCTGGTTGCCAAACTGCGCAACGACGGGTTTGAGGGGCAGATCACCCTGATCGGCGCCGAACCGGTGCCGCCCTATCAGCGCCCGCCCCTGTCCAAGGCCTATCTGCTGGGTGAAATGGCGCTGGAACGCCTGTTTCTGCGCCCGGAAAGCTTTTATGCGGAACACGACATCACCCTGAAACTGGGCCAGCCGGTCACCCACATCGACCGCGCGGCCAAAACCGTTAGCTTGCCCGACGAGGTGATTTCCTATGACGAGCTGGTCCTGACCACCGGGTCCGATCCGCGCCGGTTGCCGGCGTCCATCGGCGGCGATCTGGACGGCGTGTTCACCGTGCGCACCCTAGCCGATGTCGATGCCATGGCCTCTTCGGTGACCGAAGGCGCGCGCGCCCTGATCGTCGGGGGTGGCTACATCGGGCTTGAGGCGGCCGCCGTCGTCGCCAAACGCGGGGTTCAGGTGACGCTGGTGGAAATGGGCGACCGCATCCTGCAACGCGTCGCGGCCCCTGAAACCAGCGATTATTTCCGTGCGCTGCACACCGATCACGGGGTCGATATCCGCGAAGGCATCGGGCTTGAGCGGTTGACCGGCGACGCAGGCCGCGTCACTGGCGCGGTGCTGTCCGACGGCACCACGCTTGCCGTGGATTTCGTCGTGGTTGGCATTGGCATCGCGCCTGCCACCGCGCTGGCAGAACAGGCCGGGCTGGACATCGACAATGGCATTTGGACCGATGCACAGGGGCGCACCTCGGATCCGCACATCTGGGCGGCGGGCGATTGCGCCTCGTTTCCCTATCGCGGCGGGCGGTTGCGTCTGGAAAGCGTTCCCAACGCGATCGACCAGGCCGAATGCGTCGCTGCAAACCTGATGGGGGCGAACAAGGACTATGTGCCAAAGGTGTGGTTCTGGTCCGACCAATATGACGTCAAACTTCAGATTGGCGGGCTGAATACCGGGTATGACCGGATCGTGACCCGGCCCGGTGAGGGGCAGACGGTTTCGTTCTGGTACTATCAGGGCGACACGCTGCTGGCTGTCGATGCGATGAACGACCCGCGCGCCTATATGGTTGGCAAACGTCTGATCGACGCGGGCAAATCCCCGGATCCGGCCCTGATTGCCGATCCAGAAACCGATATGAAGGCCCTGTTGCGCGCGTGAGGATCATCGCCGGAGAATTCCGCGGTCGCGCGCTGGCCTCGGTCGGCAAAGGCGATCCCGGCGCGCATCTGCGCCCGACCACAGACCGGGTGCGCGAAAGCCTGTTCAACGTGTTGATGCATACTGGTGTGATCCCCGATGCCCGGGTGCTGGACCTGTTTGCCGGGACGGGCGCCCTCGGGCTTGAGGCGCTGTCGCGTGGCGCGTCCCATGTGACATTCGTCGATGACGGGCGCATGGCCGCCACGCTGATCCGCAAGAATATCGCCCTGACACACAGCGCCGACCGTACCGATTTCATCCGGCGCGACGCCACCAAACTGGGGGACAACCCCGCCGCGCCCTATGATCTGGTGTTCCTCGATCCACCCTATGGCAAAGAGTTGGGCCAAATCGCGCTTGAGGCCGCTCTGACAGGCGGCTGGCTGGCACCCGGCGCCCTGATTGTGTGGGAGGAAAGCAGCCCGCAAACCGCGCCCGACGGCTTTGTGCTGGAAGACACGCGCCGGTATGGCGATACCCATGTCACCCTGCTGGAGGCCCCGGAATGACGGCTGACCTTGTGATTTTCGACTGCGACGGCGTTCTGGTCGATTCCGAAGCCACGACGCTCGAATTGATCGCGGCGGATCTCAGGACCCGCGGCCTCGATCTCAGCGCGGGTGGGGCGCGTTCCCTGTTTCTGGGCGGAACGATGGATACGGCCCGCGACGCGGCCGTCCGCATGGGCGCGGACCTGCCCGAAGCATG
Organism: Arenibacterium sp. CAU 1754; assembly: GCF_054482635.1. Lineage (NCBI taxonomy): Bacteria > Pseudomonadati > Pseudomonadota > Alphaproteobacteria > Rhodobacterales > Paracoccaceae > Arenibacterium > Arenibacterium sp. CAU 1754. Next base: position 301,724 of record NZ_JBTLRG010000004.1, on the reverse strand, counting down.
GGTCGATCACATGTATGGGGTAATCTATGCGCGGCTGGAACAGGGGGTTCCAGTCATTCCCGGCGTTCTCGACCTGATCGAACGCATCGAAGACGCCGGTATGCATATCGCTGTCGCCTCGAACGGGCCGATGCAGAAAATGCGCCACTCCCTGACGCCCTCGGGCCTGTGGGACAGGTTGCAGGGGCGGATTTATTCGCGCGAACATTTTGCCCCGAAACCGGCCCCCGACATGCTGTTGCATGCCATTGACGTGACCGGCGTCGACAAAACCCGTGCGGTGATGATCGACGACAGCGCGCCTGGCTGCCGCGCGGCCCGCAATGCGGGCGTGCGCTGTTTCGGGTTCGCGACCGAAGGGCAGGACGCGTCTCTTGCCGCCGAAGGGGCAGACGTCGTCGACCGGATGGAGACCATCGCCGGGCACCTTGGACTGGGCTGATCTGCCCGGTCTTAGTCGTAGGTTGGGTGGAACTTGTTCGCGGGTGACAGCGTGAAAATTTCAAATCCGTCGGCGGTCACACCGACCGAATGTTCGAACTGAGCCGACAGCGACTTGTCCCGTGTCACGGCGGTCCATTCATCAGCCAGCGTCTTGGTTTCCGGGCGGCCCAGGTTCACCATCGGTTCGATGGTAAAGAACATGCCTTCTTCCAGTACCGCGCCGGTGCCCGGGCGCCCGTAGTGCAGAACATTGGGCGGGGCGTGGAACACCCTCCCCAGACCGTGGCCGCAGAAATCGCGCACGACGCTCATCCGGTTGGCCTCGACATAGGTCTGGATCGCGTGGCCGATATCACCGAACGTGTTGCCCGGTTTGACCATCTCGATCCCGCGCATCAGGGCGTCATGTGTGACGTCGATCAGGCGTTCGGCCTTGCGCGGCAGTTTCCCGGCCACATACATGCGGCTGGTATCCCCGAACCAGCCATCGACGATCACCGTCACGTCGATGTTCAGGATATCGCCGTCCTTCAGCGTCTTGGGGCCCGGGATGCCGTGACAGACCACGTGGTTGACCGAGATACAGCTGGCATGCTGGTACCCCTTATAGCCGATCGTGGCGGATTTGGCGCCCGCCGCCTCGACCATGTCGTTGATTTTCTGGTCGAGCACCTCGGTCGTCTGACCAACAAAAACATGGTCCGCAATATCATCCAGAATGCGCGCGGCCAGTGCTCCGGCTGCATGCATCCCGGCAAAATCCGCTGTGTCATAAATTCGGATACCGTCCTTCGTCAGACGGCCGCGCAGTTCATTATTCACCAAATGCTCCATAGTGGCTTGACCGGTTATTTAGTGCCCTCGGCCCAAAAGGACCAGAGGCCGTCAGATCAACGATGACAGTGCAGGGCCCAATTCAACGCCCTTTGGTGTAATTTTTGTACCATAGCACAAGATTTCAACACCCTCTTGATATGCATCATCAAAGGCCCTGCCGTATGTCGGGTCGATATCACGGGCAAGATCAAAGGACGTGCAATCGGTGCGCTGCACCAGATAGAGCATCACCGCCCGGTGCCCGTCACGCACCATATCGGACAATTCGGCCAGATGTTTCGCGCCGCGCGCCGTCACGCTGTCGGGAAATTCGGCGAGTCCCTCACGCCGACACAGCGTGACGCTTTTCACCTCGACATAGATGTCGGGCAGGCCCGGCTGGCTCAGCAGGAAATCGATGCGGCTGGACTGACCGTATTTCACCTCGGGGCGCACGGTTTCGTATTTGGCGAATTCGGGAATCTGCCCGTCCTCCAGCGCCGCACGCAGGGCACGATTGGGCACCGACGTGTCGACCCCGGTGAAATGCCCGTTCTCGTGATCGACCAACCGCCAGCCGTATTTCAGCTTTTTCTTCGGATCGTCGTTGGGTTGCAGCCAGATTTTCATGCCCGGCTCGGCCAGTCCCATCATCGATCCGGGGTTGGCACAGTGGGCGGTCACCTCGCGCCCGTCCTCCAGCGTGCAATCGGCAAGGAACCGTTTGTAGCGGCGGATCAGGCGGGCGGGCACAAGAGGGGTTTGAAAGCGCATGGAACGCGGCCTATACCCAGCTTAACCGCCATTCAAGGGAGTGCTGACATGGCCAACCCAACCGCCGCGATGCTCGTGATCGGGGATGAAATCCTGTCGGGCCGCACCCGCGATGCAAATACCCACCATCTGGCCGGGGAGCTGACCAAACACGGGATCGACCTGAAAGAGGCGCGGGTCGTCAGCGATGACCGCGATGCGATCATTGCCGCGGTGCGCGCCTTGTCCGAGGCCTGTGACCACGTGTTCACCAGTGGCGGGATCGGGCCAACCCATGACGATATTACCGCCGATTGCATCGCGGCGGCCTTTGGCGTGCATATTGACGTGCGCGACGATGCGCTGGCCCTGCTTCAGGCCCATTATGACCGTACGGGCCTAGAACTGAACGAGGCGCGGCTGCGCATGGCGCGTATTCCCGATGGCGCGGCGCTGATCGAAAACCCGGTGTCTACGGCGCCAGGTTTCACGCTGAAAAACGTGCATGTCATGGCCGGGATACCGTCGATCTTTCAGGCGATGGTGGCCAGTGTCCTACCCACCCTGACCGGCGGCGCGCCGGTTATTTCGGAAACTCTTCAGGTCAATCACGGCGAAGGTGACATTGCCCAGATCCTGAATGATCTGGCCGCGCGCCATGACGATCTGTCCATCGGCTGCTATCCGTTCCAGAAGGACGGAAAACACGGCGCCAACGTCGTTGTCCGCGGTCAGGATGGCGGGCGTGTCCATGCCGTGATCGAAGAATTGTCGCACGCGATCCGGTCGCTTTGATGACCGCGCCCGATTGGTACGCTGTCGTTGACGGCACCTGGCCTGCGGCGCGCTATGAACGCCTGGGCCCCTGGATGCTGCGCCATGGGGAGGGCGGCGGCAGCCGTGTGTCTTCGACCACTCAGGAAGGGCCCTTTGAGGCCAGTGATATCGACGCCGCCGAGGCCGCGATGGGCGCGATGGATCAGCGGCTGATTTTTCAAATCCGCGATGGGCAGGATGATCTCGACGCCGCATTGGCCGCGCGCGGGTATGACATCATGGACCCGGTCAACATTTACGCCTGTCCGATCGACCAGCTATGCGATCAGGCGATCCCGCCGGTCACGGTGCTGCGCGTGTGGGAACCGCTCGCCATCATGCGGGAAATCTGGGCCGCAGGGGGCATCGGCCCGGCGCGCCTTGCCGTGATGGAGCGGGCCAAGGGCCCAAAAACCGGCCTTTTGGGGCGGCACAAGGACAAACCGGCCGGTGTCGCCTTTGTCGCGATCCACGACGGCGTCGCCATGGTCCACGCGGTCGAGGTGGTGCCGTTTCAGCGCCGCGCTGGAATGGGGCGCTGGTTCATGCGCGCCGCTGCACTTTGGGCGCGCGACCAGGGGGCATATACCCTGACGGTGATCTGTACCCGCGCCAACACCGCGGCCAATGGTCTCTATACTTCCCTCGGGATGCAGGTTGTGGGACAGTACCATTACCGACACTTGCCAACGGAGCACCCCCAGACGTGACCGATCCGAATTCACCCACCGCGCTTGACCTGCCGATGGTCGATCCGCTGCCCGAAGCGACGCAAAAGTATTTCGACATCTGCATGGACAAGCTGGGCATGATCCCGAACGTCCTGCGCGCCAATGCCTTTGACGTCGACAAGCTGAACGCCTTCACGGGCATGTACAATGACCTGATGCTGGCCGACAGCGGGCTGAGCAAGCTTGAGCGCGAGATGATCGCGGTTTGCGTCTCCTCGATCAACAAGTGCTTTTACTGCCTCGTCGCCCATGGTGCCGCGGTGCGCCAGTTGTCGGGCGATCCGATGCTGGGCGAAATGCTGGTGATGAACTGGCGCGTCGCGCCGCTGGACGCACGCCAGCGGGCGATGCTGACCTTCGCGGAAAAAGTCACGATCGCCAGCGCCACCATCGAGGAAGAGGACCGCAGGGCCCTGCGCGATGTGGGCTTCACGGATCGCGATATCTGGGATATCGCCAATGTGACTGGCTTCTTCAACATGTCAAACCGAGTGGCAAGCGCAACAGGCATGCGCCCCAACGAAGAGTATCACGCCCAATTCAGATGATCCGATTTCTTGCCGCCTTTGCGGCGCTGTCCTGTTTTGCGCTTTCTGCCGCCGCGTTGGAACTGTCCCTTCCGGCGGGGGCGCGGCAGGTTTCGGACCGGTCCAGCCAGATGGACAGCTATGCCCTGCCGGTAGGGCCGTATCTGGATGACAGACTGCGCCAGCAACGGTTCGAAGGCCGGATCGAGCGGCAGACCTGGCGCATCGACGGACCGGGCCTGACGACGCTGCAAGTTCTGGCCCCGCTGCGCGCGCAGATTTCCGAGGCCGGGTTCGACATCATTTTTCAATGTGAGGACCGGGAATGCGGGGGATTTGATTTCCGCTTTGCAACCGAGGTCGTGCCCGCCCCGGACATGTATGTCGATATTCACAACTTTCGCTTCCTGTCGGCCCTGCGAAAGTCGGGCGAGGCGGTCAGCCTTTTGGTCAGCCGCAGCCGTGCGGCGGCCTTTGTGCAGATCATCTATGTGAACCGCCCGGACGGGTTTCAAATCCGGACCGATAGCGGTGAACCGGCCGCCTCACCCCCACCCGTGGGGGGCGACGCGCCGGTTACACCGCTGGCAGGGGCCAAGGACCGCATTGCGGACCTGGTCGCGATGGGCCATGTCGTTCTGGACGATCTGGACTTTGCCACAGGGTCCGGCAACTTGAACGGGGGGACTTATGACTCGCTGGAACAGCTTGCGGGATACCTCAGGGACAATCCCAATGTTGTCATTGCGCTGGTCGGCCACACCGACAGCGTCGGTGTGTTGGATCGCAATATCGCCCTGTCAAAACGGCGGGCCGAAACAGTGCGCACCTATCTGATCGACACTTATGACGTTGCCCCGGCCCGTATTCAGGCCGAGGGCATGGGGTATCTTTCGCCCGTCGCGTCCAACCTGACGGCCGAGGGCCGCGAAGCCAACCGCCGGGTCGAAGCCATCCTGCTGTCTGACGGGTAGGCGCCTTACAATGCCGCCGCCAGACGCGTGCCCTGATTGATCGCCCGTTTCGCATCCAGTTCCGCAGCCACATCCGCACCGCCGATCACGTGGGCAGAGATGCCCTTGGCCTCAAGCGCATCGGCCAGTGACCGTTCGCTCAGCTGTCCGGCGCACAGAACGATGGTGTCCGCCTCGATCAGGGTTGGCTTTTCGCGCGCTTCGCCAAAGGATACATGCAGCCCGTCGGCATCGATCCGTTCGTAATTCACGCCCCCGACGAATTCGACATCCTTCATCTTGAGCGCCGCGCGGTGAATCCATCCGGTTGTCTTGCCCAGCCGTTTGCCGTGTTTTTCCGCCTTGCGTTGCAAAAGGGTTATCGCGCGGGCCGGGGCGTGCGGGTGCGGGCCTTCGGGGGCCAGACCGCTGCGGTGTTCGGCCGGGTCGGCGACGCCCCATTCCTCCATCCACAAGGGGATGCTTTCGGCCGGGCTGGTGTCTTCGTGGGCCAGATATTCGGACACGTCGAACCCGATGCCGCCCGCTCCGATCACGGCGACCTTTTTGCCAACTTTGGCCTTGTCGCGCAAAACGTCGATGTAGCTGAGCACATTGGGCCCATCCTGGCCCGGAATGCCGGGGTCGCGCGGGATAACGCCGGTGGCGATGACAACCTCGTCAAATCCGCTCAGATTGTCGGCTGTTGCAACCGTGTTCAGACGGGTTTCGATGCCCAGATCGGCCACCATGGCGCGGTACCAGTCGACCAGCCCCCAGAATTCTTCCTTGCCGGGCACCTGCTTGGCCATGTTCAACTGGCCGCCAATCTCGCCCGCCTTGTCGATCAGGGTCACACTGTGCCCGCGCTGGGCGGCGGTGATTGCCACCGACAGGCCCGCAGGACCGGCGCCCACCACGGCGATTGTCTTGGGGGCATCGGTCGGGGTGATGGTCAGTTCGGTTTCGTGACAGGCCTGCGGATTGACCAGGCAACTGGTCAGCTTGCCGCCGAACGTATGGTCCAGGCAGGCCTGGTTGCAGGCGATACAGGGCGCGATCTTGTTCGCGTTTCCGGCCGCGGCCTTGGTCACGAAATGCGGGTCGGCCAGCATCGGGCGCGCCATCGACACCATGTCGGCGCAGCCGGTCGAAAGAACCTCTTCGGCGACCTCGGGGGTGTTGATCCGGTTCGACGTGATGATCGGGATGCCGACCTTGCCCATCAGCTTCTTGGTAACCCAGGCAAAGGCCGCGCGCGGCACCGATGTGGCGATGGTGGGAATGCGCGCCTCGTGCCAGCCGATGCCGGTGTTGATGATCGTGGCGCCAGCCTTTTCGATTTCCTGCGCCAGTTGCACCACCTCGTCAAAGGTCGATCCGTTGGGCACCAGGTCGATCATCGAAAGGCGGTAGATGATGATGAAATCCTCGCCCGTCACCTTGCGCGTGCGGCGCACCACCTCGATCGGCAGGCGCATGCGGTTTTCATAGCTGCCGCCCCAGCGGTCGGTGCGCTTGTTGGTGTGGGTGACAAGGAACTGGTTCAGGAAATACCCTTCGGACCCCATGATCTCGACCCCGTCATAGCCTGCCAGCTTGGCCTTGCGGGCGGCCTCGGCGATGTCGGCGATCTGTTTCTCGATCCCGTCTTCGTCCAGTTCGGTCGGCGGAAAGGGGGAAATCGGCGATTTCACCGGGCTGGGTGCGACGCATTTGGGGCCATAGGCATAGCGGCCTGCATGCAGGATCTGCATGGCGATCTTGCCGCCTGCCTCGTGCACGCGCCCGGTCACGATGGAATGGTTGGCGATGTCATCCTCGGTGGTCATCATCGCCGCACCCGGCAGGACCGAGCCTTCGAGATTGGGGCCAATCCCGCCGGTGACCATCAGCGCCACGCCGCCGCGCGCACGTTCGGCGTAAAACTCGGCCACCCGGTTCCAGTCACGGGTTTCTTCGAGGCCCGTGTGCATCGACCCCATCAGCACGCGGTTTTTCAGCGTGGTAAAGCCCAGATCAAGTGGTTCCAGCATATGCGGATAGGTGGCCATGAGTCGCTCCCTGTTTCATGTTGCGCGCAGGATCACCCTGCGCACGCTGCTTGTCACCCCGGACGCAGCGTCACCCGCATTTGGACCGAAATGGCCACAAATGCCAAATCCCGTTGACGGAAAATCAATGGGTTAGGGGAAATTTGTTTCGCGCGCGAAACATTTCACCATGTATAAACCTTTGATAATAAATGGGTAACCTTCGCAGGCATCTGGAATTTCGGGGCCTGAAACCTTATCTTGAAACCAAACAGCCAATCCGGCACCAGTTGCAGGATATGCAAGACAGGACCCGAGACCCCGATGACACCCGAAGAAATCGTCAAACTGCCCTATCGTCCCTGTGTCGGCGTCATGCTGATGAACAAGGACGGCCATGTTTTCGTGGGCCAGCGGCTGGATCGCGATACCGAGGCCTGGCAGATGCCGCAGGGCGGTGTTGACGAGGGCGAGGACCCGCAGGACGCCGCCCTGCGCGAATTGTGGGAAGAAACCGGCGTTACCGGCGACCTTGTGGAATATGTGGGGGAAACTGAAGGGTGGCTGCCCTATGACCTGCCGCACGATCTGGTGCCCAACATCTGGAAGGGCCGGTATCGCGGGCAGGAGCAGAAATGGTTCCTGCTGCGGTTCACCGGCACGGACGATCAGGTCAAGATCGAAACAGACCACCCTGAGTTTTCGGAATGGCGCTGGCAGCCGGTCGATGAGCTGGTCGACAAGATCGTTCCGTTCAAACGTGCGGTCTATGCCCGCGTGGTGGCCGAGTTTTCGGTTCTGTTTTGAAACAGGTTTTCATCGCCCTGATCCTTGCCCTTTGGTGCAGCCCGGCCTTTGCCCTGTCCTGTCTGCGCCCCGACGCCGCGGCCACGTTCCGCCGGGTCGCCGACGCGCCGGAAACCTATGTGGTGCTGCATGGGCATCTGATTTTCGACGAGGCGAAATTGCCCAAACGACCGCGCGTTGCGCCCTCGGACGGGCCGCGCCCGACGCAATCGGTCATGGCGCGATTCAAGGGGCAGGCGCTGAACACGCGCGGGTTTGGCACGCCATTTGACCGCGAGATCCGGGTCGATCTGACCTGCGCCGGGGCGTGGTGTGCCGCGATCGAAAACGAAGAGCGGTATCTGGCCTTTGTCGAACGGCGCGCCGAAGGGTTCGTGTTGAACGTGGACCCGTGTTATTCCGACCTCTTTCCCGCGCCCGAGCCCAAGGTTCTGAAACAGATGCAATCCTGTTTCAGCGGCGGCCCGTGTCTGCCGAGGCGGCGTTAACGGTAAATCGGAATCTGCGGCCCGGCGGTTTCGGGCAGTTTGCCGGTAACGCGGGGATCGTCTGCGATTTCGACCTGTTGGCGGATCGGGGTGAACCCGCTGCGCCGATAGAATGACAGGGCGCCGGGGCTGTCCAACGTGCAGGTGTGCACGTGAAACCGGGTGATCGGGGCCGCCCATGCGCGGCTGATCGCGTGGTTCATCAGGTGCCGCCCCGCGCCGGTGCCGATCAGGGCCCTGGTCAGCCCGAAAAACGCCAGTTCGCAGTCACCGGGCTGGCGGAAATCCAGTTCCAGCAACCCCTGAGCGACGCCGTCGCGTTCAACGGCGTAAACCTCGACCTTGGGGTCGTTCAGGATGGTGTGCAGGTCGTCCCTGCCCATGTTCAGCCGCGAAAACCACAGCCAGTCCTGCCCGCCGACGCGCAGGAACAGGTCGCGGTACCAATCGGTAGCGGGGGCGTCGATGCGGCGAATGGTTATGCCATCCGGGGCAGGCACCGGGCGCAGATTGGCCCGGGCGCGCATTTCCAGATGGGTGACGATGGTTGCGACCTTGCCCGCGGGCACGTCAAAGACCCCGTCGCCCAGCTCCATCTTACAGCAGCCCGGCGTCGCGCAGCAGCTGGGGCATGTTCGCCTCGGGGCGGGGGCCGATGTGGCTGATTACTTCGCGTGCACAAACGCTGCCGATACGGGCACAGGTTTCAAGATCGCGCCCCGTGGCCATGCCGTAAAGGAACCCGGCGGCAAACTGGTCGCCCGCGCCGGTGGCATCGACCGGAACGATCTTTTCAACGGGCACGTCGATGCGCGATGTGCCTTCCATCACCGAAACGCCATCGCCCGACCGGGTGCAGACCACAAGCGGGCACAGCCCGGCGGTGAGCATCAGCGCATCGTCCAGATGATCGGTTTCGAACAGCGACTGAATCTCGGCCTCGTTTCCGATGACGAAATCCAGTTCATGTTCGATCAGCGACAGGAAATCGCCGCGGTGCCGGTCAACGCAGAATGGATCGGAAATCGCGATGCCGGTCTTGCCGCCGTTCTTTCGGCAGTTGCGAGCGGCCTCGAGGAAGGCGGATTTGCCCTTGTCCTTATCGAACAGATACCCTTCGAGGAACATGATCTGCGCGCGGCTTGTCACCTCTTGCGGAACGTCATCCGAGCTGAGTTCCGACGAAATGCCAAGGTAGGTGTTCATCGACCGCTCACCATCGGGCGAGACAAAGATCATCGACCGCGAGGTGGGCAATTCCCCCCCCACCACCGGCGGATTGACGAAATCGATACCGTTTTCGTTCATCGCGTCGGCATAGAAATGCCCGAGCGCATCGTCGTGCACGCGCCCGATGAACGCGCTTTCAAGGCCCAGCGCCCCGGCGCCCGCGATGGTGTTGGCGACCGACCCACCCGGCGTCTGGATTCGGCTGTCCATCGACCCGAACAGAACCTCGGCGCGGTCGCGTTCGACGAGCTGCATGATGCCCTTTTCAATCCCCATATGATCGAGAAACGTATCGTCGGTCTGTGAAATGACATCGACAACCGCATTGCCGATCCCGACGAGTTGGTAGGTCTTCATTGGGTCTTGTCCTCGAATTGGCACAGATCACGGATCAGGCAGGTGGGGCACATGGGTTTGCGTGCCTTGCAGTGGTACCGGCCGTGCAGGATCATCCAGTGATGCGCGTGCAGTTGAAAGTCGACCGGGATGTTGTCTTCGATGGCGCGTTCGACCGCGTCCACGGTTTTGCCGGGCGCGATGCCCGATCGGTTGCCGAGGCGAAAGATGTGGGTATCGACCGCCTGCGCTGGATACCGCCACCACATGTTCAGAACCACGTTCGCGGTCTTGCGTCCAACACCCGGCAGGGATTGCAGCGCGGCACGTGAATTGGGCACCTCGCCATCATAGTCCTCGACCAGAATACGGCTCAGCTTGATCACGTTCTTGGCCTTCTGGCGGAACAGGCCGATGGTTTTGATGTGGTCGATCAGCCCTTCTTCGCCGAGATTCAGCATTTTCTGGGGCGTATCGGCGACCTTGAACAGGGCGCGGGTGGCCTTGTTCACGCCGGCGTCCGTCGCCTGCGCCGAAAGCGCCACGGCCACGACCAGCGTATAGGCGTTGACGTGATCCAGTTCGCCCTTGGGCTCAGGTTCAGCCGCATGAAAGCGGGTGAAAATCTCACGTATCGTATGATAATCGAGTTGCTTTGCCATCTGCGCCTTAATGCCGTGCGATGCGCGCGCCCGCAACGGGAAACCGGTGGGGTGATGCGCGGCTTTTCCTCCCGCGCCTCGTCAGTCAGGTGATTTGGCGCAGCCGTATGCGCTGTCTCAGTCTCATACGCGACAGCATTTTCGCAGACTACCGCAAAGGCGGTTTTGAGCCTAAAGCGACCGATGCTGCGCACATGACGAAAGTCTGCTTGGGGTCTTGCAACGCAGTTCCAAATGCCCAAATCTGCACCGAAATTGTGTAGAAAGACCCTCGCAAAATGAGTGCGTCACTTCTCGTCATTTTGGGCCTTCTCGGTCTGGTCGTCGGCGGCGAACTTCTGGTTCGCGGCGCGGTTTCCGCTGCGAAATCATTCGGCATCTCACCGATGGTGATCGGACTGACACTGGTTGGCTTTGGAACCTCAACGCCGGAATTGGTCACAAGCCTGCAAGCTGCGCTCTCCGGGTCTTCCGGCATCGCGGTCGGAAACGTTGTCGGCAGCAATATTGGCAACGTTCTTCTTATCCTTGGCATCGCTGCCTTGATGGCGCCTGTCGCGGTTGACCCGAAAGCATTCCGGCGCGACGGAATGGTGGTCGTGCTTGCGACGCTCCTGTGTCTGGGGGCCGTTCTGGTTGGCGAAATTGGTCGGCTGGCCGGTGCGGGACTTGTGCTCGCTTTGGCGGCATATCTTGCGTTCACGCTTTGGTCTGAGAAACGGTCAGGGGGAACGCCAGCCGGCGATCTCTATGAGAGTGAAGCCGAAGCCGTGCCCGGACCAGAAACCTCGCTCGTCGTTTCGCTGCTGATCGCATTGGCGGGTTTGGCGATTACCATATTCGGTGCACGCTTATTGGTGCCGGGTGCCGTGTCGATTGCACAGGATGCGGGGCTTTCGGAAACGGTGATCGGTTTGACCATCGTTGCAATCGGAACGTCGATGCCGGAACTCGTCACCGCGATCATTGCTGTTCGAAAAGGCGAAGGAGCCGTCGCCTTGGGAAACGTCCTGGGCAGCAACATCTTTAACATTCTGGGTATTCTCGGGGTCACCGCTCTTGTCCAGCCCATGGTCATTCCAAGCCAGATTGTGACCTTGGATATCTGGGTTTTATGTGCCTCGACGCTCGTCCTTATCGGCTTTGCCCGAACGGGCTGGACAATCTCTCGGCGTGAAGGTGGGCTCTTTGTTCTGGCCTATGCGGTCTATCTTGGTGTGCTGCTGACCTGAAGAGAGGTAGGGACTGCAGGCGAGTGACGGAAAGCGAACCTTTGGCGTGTCTTGATGAATGGCAGCTTTGTCCCGCAAAGCGGACAGAGCCCGACTTCGAGTGAGGGCCTCCCAAACGAAGCTAAATGCTGAACGCCCTGGCGGATGCCCGATTAAACCGCAGGAATCGGGTCGCGCCGGGGGGGTGGGCACCTTAAGTTTAAGGCGTGACAAGGAGACAACCATGAACGTTCAGGCCCCCGATCAGGAATATCATTACGGCGTGATGCGGCGCGCGATCGAGTTGATCGATCAGGGCGGCGATGGTCTGACGCTTGAGGAACTGGCGCGGCAAATGGACATGAGCCCGGCGCATTTCCAGCGCCTGTTTTCGGCCTGGGTCGGCGTGTCGCCCAAGCGGTATCAGCAATATCTGAAACTGGGCCATGCCAAGGCCCTGTTGCAGGACCGGTTCACCACGCTTGAAACCGCCCATGCGACCGGGTTGTCGGGGGGCGGGCGTCTGCACGATCTGTTCCTGCGGTGGGAGTCGATGAGCCCCGGTGAATTCGCCCGTGGCGGCGAGGGTCTGACCATCTTTTGGGGCTGGTTCGAAAGCCCCTTTGGTCCGGCGCTGGTCATGGGGACGGAAAAGGGCATATGCGGGATCGGGTTTGCCGCCGAAACCGGCGAAGAGGCCGCAATGGAGGATCTGGTGGGGCGCTGGCCCGGAGCCGAGTTTGTGGAGGACCCGATGATGCTGCGCCCCTGGGTGCTTAATGCTTTTGGCGCAGGGACCGGCGACCTGAGCGAGACGCCGCTGTTCCTGATCGGCGCGCCGTTTCAGATCAAGGTCTGGGAGGCGCTGCTGAGCATTCCGACCGGACATGTGACCACCTATTCCGAAATCGCCGAAGCGGTGGGCAATCCGCGCGCGGTGCGCGCTGTGGGCACTGCGGTAGGGCGCAACCCGGTCAGCTGGTTGATCCCGTGCCATCGGGCGCTGCGCAAGTCCGGCGGTCTGGGGGGATACCATTGGGGATTGCCGGTGAAACGCGCGATGCTGGCCTTTGAGGCGGCCCGCAGCGAGGCCTGAGCAGACCCGCCATGGGCAGAGATCCGCCTAGGGCAGGCAAAATTTGGCTTGAGAGCTTGGGAACAATAGGTGCAGTTATACGTTTAGGAAGCCCGAGTATACGGGTCAAAAGCATATGGCAGGTACTGACATGACATTCAAAATGACCGCAATTGCCGCACTGAGCGGCGTTCTGGCGCTGGGCGCGTGCACCGATCCGGGATCGCTGACTGACCCCAACAATCCCAACCGCAACCGTGATCAGGGCGTTCTGCTGGGTGCCGGTCTGGGTGCCGCATTGGGCCAGATCATCGGCGGCGACACCGAGTCGACGGTTGCTGGCGCCGCAGTGGGCGGCATTGCCGGCGGTCTGATCGGCAACAACCTCGACAAGCAAGAGGCCGACCTGCGCCGCGATCTGGGCAACGACAACGTCAAGATCACCAACACGGGCGACCGCCTGATCGTGACCTTGCCGCAGGATATCCTGTTCGCCACCGACAGCTTTGCCGTGCGCGCCGATCTGCAGCGCGATTTGCGCAGCGTGGCGGGCAACCTGCAGGCCTATCCGAATTCGACCGTTCAGGTCCTTGGCCACACCGATAACGTGGGCGATGCGGCCTATAACCAGGATCTCTCGGAGCGACGTGCGCGGGCCGTGGCCAACGTGCTGATCGACTCCGGGACCGCCCCGGGCCGTATCCGCACCATCGGCCGGGGTGAGGACGCACCGATCGCCTCGAACCTGAGCCCGGAAGGGCGCGCGCTGAACCGGCGCGTGGAAATTGTGATCCTTCCCAACGCTTGATCCGTACAAGGGATCAGACACGAGATAAGCGCCGGTCCTTCGGGACCGGTCGCCTTTTGGTTTGTCCCCATGCCATAAGGGGGCACACCACCGAGCATGGGGATAGGAATGAGCAAGTATAACCTGGTTGGCCTCTCTGGATCGTTGCGCCGCGAGTCGAGCAACAGAAAACTGATCCGCGAGGCGGCGCGGCTTTTCGACGCCGAAACCTTTGTCGAAGCCGATCTGAATTTCCCGCTCTACGATGGCGACCTCGAAGACGCAGAAGGCGCACCCGACGCGGTCAAGCGCCTGTCGCGCCAGATCGACGAGGCCGACGCGGTCGTGATTTCCACCCCCGAATACAACAAGGGCCCGTCCGGCGTTCTGAAAAATGCGCTGGACTGGATCAGCCGGGTCAAACCGCATCCCTGGCAGGGCAAACCGGTTGCGGTGATGTCCGCATCCTCGGGGCGGTCGGGCGGGGAGCGGTCGCAACTGATCCTGCGCACGTTCATGGTGACGTTCCGCCCGCGCATCATGCAGGGACCCGAGGTGCATCTGGCCGATTGCAACAATCAGTTTGACGAAAACGACCACCTGAAGGGTGAGTTGTACGTCAAGACGCTTCAGGAACTGATGGACAACCTGCGGGCCGAGATCGGGCGCTAGGCGGTCGATCAGACCGGTGTGCTGACCTCGATCAGGTTGCCGTCTGGATCGCGCAGGTACAGCGACAGGATCGGCCCTGTTGCGCCGGTGCGCTGGATTGGACCCTGTTCAATTTGAACCCCGTGTTTGCGCAGGTGGCTCTGCCAGTCCGTCAGCGACGTTTCAGTCAGAAAACACAGATCGGCGGTGCCGGGTGCCGGGGCGGCGGCCTTTGGGTCGAATTCCCCGCCTTTGGGGTGCAGGTTGATCTTTTGTGCCCCGAACTTTAGCGCCGTGCGGGTTGATCCGTCGGCGGGGTGAAAAACCTCGGGCGTCATGCCCAGAACCTGCGTGTAAAACGCCACCGTTGCGTCGATGTCGGCGACGGTCAGAACCAGGTGATCCAGAGAAGACACACGAGGGGCCATGGGAGATTGTCCTTTGGGTTTGGCAGCTTTACGGTTTTGCCATGAAAACGGAACAAACCACCATGGAAAAGCAGAGGGATGTGATGGACCCGGCCCGCGCCGCGGCCTTTCAGGTGGCGATGGGTCAGTCGCCCGCGATCAGTGCGGGCAGTGAATTGCCGCCGTTCTTTCACCAGCTTTATTTCTGGTCCCCGCGCCCGCCTGACGGATTGGGCCGCGATGGGCATCCGCGCGTGGGCGATGGCGGGCTGATCCCCGACATGGGTCTGCCCCGCCGCATGTGGGCCGGGGGGCGTTTGCGGTTCACCAGACCCCTGCGCGCCGGGCATGAGGCCATCGGCGAAAGCGTGGTGGAACAGGCCCGCCACAAGGCCGGACGCAGCGGGCCGCTGGCCTTTGTGACCCTGCGCCATGATATCCGTCAGGACGGGCAGCTGTGCCTGAGCGAATGGCAGGATCTGGTCTATCGCGAAGACCCTGACCCAAATGCGCCGCGCCCGGTGCCGCCCAAGGCGCGCGAGGATGAAACCGACAGCCGCGACGTGGCCTTTGATACGACGCTTTTGTTCCGATACTCGGCGCTGACCTTCAACGGGCATCGCATCCACTATGATCTGGACTATGCGCGGGATGTCGAAGGCTATGACGGGCTGGTCGTGCATGGGCCGCTGCTGGCCCAGCACCTGATGCTGATGGCGACCGATCTGTTGGGGCCATTGCGCGAATTTGCATTCCGGGCCTCGTCCCCGCTGATGCATTTCGAAACGGCGACCCTGTGCCGGGCGGGCGATGAGTTTTGGGTGCGCGGACCGGACGGGCGCCAGTGCATGAGCGCGGTCGCCACCCCGTCAGAGTGACGCTTCGGGGCGGAAATCGTCCGGGATTTCATCGCGCCCGTCCAGAACAAGGCCGGCCATGACCTCGGCCACCTTGGGGGCCATGCCAAAGCCGATCTTGAACCCGCCATTGGCGATGAACTGACCGGCGTTCAGCGGGTGCTCGCCCAGTATCGGCGCGCGGCTTTTGCTGCGCGGGCGCAGACCGGCCCAGCGCTCGATCACCTCGGCCCCATGCAGCAGCGGCAGCGCGGCGCAGGCTCGGGACAGGATGTCGTCGAGCTGTGCATCGGTCGCGGTGGGGTCGTCATAGTCGCGCTCGCTGGTCGATCCGATGGCGACGGTCCCGTCGTCATGGGGGATGATGTGCAGCGCGTCGGCAAACAGCTGGGGCACAATGCCCGCGTCGTGACGCAAAAGCGCCGCCTGACCTTTGACCCCGTTGCCAATGGCCTTGCCCAGGGCGGCGTTGATGTCCTCCAGGCCTGCAACGCCATTGGCCCAGATCACCTGACCCTGATCAGGGGCCTCGGCAACGATGTCGACACTGCGCACCGTCAGTGCCGCCACCAGCGCGGCGCAGGCGCGACGCGGGTGCATCCGCGCGCTGAGCGTGTCGTGGATGACCATGCCCGTCGCGCTGGGCGGGGCCCAGGGCCCGTGATCGCCGACCGGGGTCACGCGCCATTCGGCCAGCCCCTGCCACAGGGTTTTGGCGGTTTCGCCGCGTTGCAGGGCAAGGTCCAGCGCGCGATCGTCGGCGATGGGCTGCAAGCGTCCGGTGCGGCCATAGCCAGCCGACACGCCGCCCTGTTCCTGCACTTCGGCCCAGAAGGGTTTGGCCATGATGAGGCTGTCGAACTGGAACGCCTTTTTCGCTTTCCAGTTTTCCGGCACATGTGGGGCAAGCGCACCGACGATGCCGCCACTGGCCCCGGCGCCGGGGCCGTTGGGGTCCACCACGCGCACGGATGCGCCGCGCCGGGCGCAGGCCCAGGCAATCGACAGGCCGAAAATGCCCGCGCCGCGGATGGTGACATCGACCATTGCCAATTCTGCGTCCTTTCGCCAGTGTCGCGCCGTTCAAGACCGGTCTTAGAGACATCCATAATGCAGCACCAGCAGGCAGAGATCGAGTGGCGCGATGGGAAGGTGCCCGTATCACGCCAGTTTGATGACCCCTATTTCAGCCTTGAAAACGGGCTGGCGGAAACGCGTCATGTGTTTCTGGCGGGCAATGACCTGCCCGCGCGGTTTGCCGATGGGGTCCGGATTGCCGAGCTGGGCTTTGGCACCGGGTTGAATTTCCTGGCCACGGTGCAGGCCTGGCGGGATGCGGGGGCGCCTGGGCGGCTGCAATTCACCAGTTTCGAGGCGTTCCCGATGGCGGCCGATGACATGGTGCAGGCGCTGGACCATTTCCCGGAACTGGCCGATCTGGCCGCATCCCTGATCACGTTCTGGCGCGGCGGGCGGCGCGACTTTCAGGGCGACGGGATCACCCTCGATCTGATCGAGGGCGATGCGCGCAGCACCCTTCCCGATTGGCAGGGGCAGGCGGATGCGTGGTTTTTGGATGGGTTCTCCCCGGCCAAGAACCCCGAATTGTGGGGGGCGGATTTGATGGGCGAGGTTGCCCGCCATACCGCGCCGGGCGGAACGGTGGCCACCTATACTGCCGCCGGGTTCGTGCGTCGCGGCCTTGAGGCGGCGGGCTTCACGGTTGAGCGCGTGCCGGGCTATGGGCGCAAGCGGCACATGACGCGGGCAAGGCTGGCATGACCCCGCAAAGCAACAACGTTCCGGCGGGCGTGGCCCTGATGGTCGCAACGACCATCGTCTTTGCCCTGCAGGACGGAATCTCACGCCATCTGGCGGGGGAATACAACACGCTGATGGTGGTAATGATCCGCTATTGGTTCTTTGCGGCCTTTGTCATCGTGGTGGCATCGCGCAAGGCGGGGGGCGTGCGCGCGGCGGCGCGCACGGCGCAGCCGCTCATCCAGATCACGCGGGGCGTTCTGCTGGCCGCCGAAATCTGTGTCGCGGTTCTGGGCTTCACCATCCTTGGGCTGGTGGAAAGTCACGCGGTTTTTGCCTGCTACCCGCTGATGGTCGCGGCGCTGTCGGGGCCCATTCTGGGCGAGAGCGTCGGCTGGCGGCGCTGGACGGCAATCGGGGTCGGGTTCATCGGTGTTCTCATCATCCTGCAGCCGGGCATGGGCGTATTCAACCCGATGGCCATCATCCCGCTCGTTTCGGCAGTGATGTTCGCGGTCTACGGTTTGCTGACGCGCTATGCCGGGCGGCGCGACCGCACGGCGACCAGCTTTTTCTGGACCGGCACCATGGGGGCCATCGCGATGACCGCCGTGGGCATCTGGTTCTGGGAGCCGATGTCACCTGAGAATTGGCGCTGGATGGGCCTGTTATGTTTGACGGGCGCCTTTGGCCACTGGTTGCTGATCCGCTGTTACGAGGTGGCCGAGGCCAGCGCGGTACAGCCTTTTGCCTATTTCCAGTTGGTGTTCGCCTCGGCGCTGGGGATGGTCGTGTTCGGGGAAACCCTGCGCTCGAACGTGATGATCGGGGCGGCCATCATCGTGGCGGCGGGGCTGTTCACCCTATGGCGCGAACGCACGCAGGGTTGATCCGGTCAGTTCCGCGGAAAACGGGATCGGCAGCGGGTCCTGGCCCAGACGCGCCCGGTAAACCGGCAGGCTTTCGGTGACCCGCATGACATAGTTGCGGGTTTCGTTGAACGGGATGTGCTCGATCCAGTCGACCATGTCGATTTCACCCGCAGATTTGGCGCGGCGCGGATCGCCAAACTTTTCGGCCCATTGCAGCGGTCGGCCTGGCCCGGCGTTATAACCTGCCGCCATCATCACCACGTTTCCGTTCAACTCGCCTGCCAGCTTGGCCAGATAGTTGGCACCCAGTTGCGCGTTATAGCGCCACTCCGAGGTCAGCCGGTCGGTATTGTGCCCGCCCAGAATGCCCATTTCCTCGGCCACGGAGCGGGCGGTTCGCGGCATCACCTGCATCAGCCCCCGCGCGCCCGCGCCGCTGACCACGACGGGGTCGAATTCGCTTTCGCGGCGGGCGATGGCAAGGGTCATTTCCGGCGCCATGGGCAGCTCCATTTTCGCGACGGGGTGGATGGGGTAATAGGCGGAATGCAACACGACCGCCTGACGCGCGGCACGCTTGGCGATCATGACGGCTAGGTGGGGCCGATCCAATTCCAGGGCCATCTCGCCAAGTTGCGCGGCGGCGATGGCATCCTGCGATTCCACCAGATGCGTCAGAAACCGTTCAGCCAGTGCGGGTTCATCGGCGGACAGCAACAGCAGCGCCGCCTGTGCAACGCTGGAGGTCATGAAGTCCGCGTCCCGCCAGGCCGGCACCGCAGGCGGTGTCACCAGCAGCGGATCAAAAGGGAGGCCGGCGCGTTCGGCCGCCAGCAACCCGTAGAACGAGGTCTGGTATTTTGCCCCTTCGGCATAGGCGGTGCGCGCCGATGTGGCATCGTTCAGCGCATCATGCGCCCGGCCCAGCCAATAGCCTGCGCGCCCCTTGGAAATGGGCGAGGCAACAGCCGCATCAAAGCGCTGGAAATGGCGCAGGGCCGTGGTTGCATCGTTCAGCTTGCGCAGGGCGAGGAACCCGGCAAGCCATTCCAGTTCGGCATAGGCCGAGCCGTCACTCAGGTGATGACCCGCAGCGATATGATAGGCGCGCACGGGGTCGCCCGCCCGCATCAGGCTGCGTGCGATATTGGTCCGGCGCCGCGCCCATTTGTCAGGCTCGCCCAGCGATTCGGCACTGGTCGAACGTTCGAGCAAAAGTTCGATGGCATCGGCATCGCGCCCCTTGCGGTCGCGCCAGACAAACCGGTCATATGCAAGACCGGCTGCGGATTTCAGGGTTTCGGGCACCGCTTCGATCTTGGCATCCACGCCCGGGGTACGGTCCTGTAGGGCGATACGTGCCTCGGCCAGGGCGCGCTGACCGTCTTTGACGAGGGGCAGCATGCGTCCCGCGCTATCCTTGTGGCCATCCCACAGCATCCGGTCCAGTCGGGCGGCGTGGTGCGGGGCGAGCAGCTTGGCATGCGCCTTCAGATAGGACTCCTGTATCTGCCGACCCATCGGCATGGTGCGCCAGGCCAGGACCAATGCGGCCTCGGCATCGCCCTTGTACCCTGTTTTCAAAAGCGCATTCGCGTGGTCCAGAACACCTTCGGCGGTTTGCGGAGGCGACTTGCGGTAATAGGCCAGCGTGACGGCCGGATCGGCCGAGGCGATGGCAGGCTCGCTTTTGCGGCGCAGATAGGCAAGGCCGGGCCAGTCGGGTCGCCGGTTCAGAAAGGCAATGACGTCTTGCGCCGTACCGCGACCAGCGCGCAACCGGTGCCATTCGATCAGGTCGCGTTCGACCGACCCGCGCCGCCCGGCAGAGCCAAGGGCCGCGTCCCAGTCGCCTTTGCGCATCTGGTCCATGGCGCGGGCAAGCCCCGAGGCCCCGTCGGCCGCCGCGGACAGGGAAAATGCCGTTGAAATAAGGATCACCAACGCCAGAAGTCGTGTCATGCCTTGCATTTCCCGAGCAACCAAGGATACAGCCTGTGAGGATAGACTGTGCCGTGGCGGGATCAACTCACTTTCGTGCCACAGGTGCAACATTGGCGGACAGATGCCCGCCGCAACCGCAAAGCAAAAAGGAGCGCGCACATGTTCTCAGGCTCAATGCCAGCCCTCGTCACACCGTTTCGCAACGGCGAGTTGGATCTGGAAGCGCTCAAACAACTGGTTGAATGGCACATCGGCGAAGGGTCAAGCGGGCTGGTCCCGGTTGGCACCACGGGGGAAAGCCCGACGCTGAGCCACGAGGAACACGAGCTGGTCGTCGAAGAGGTGGTCAAGGCCGCAGGCGGCCGGGTGCCGGTGATTGCCGGGGCGGGGTCGAACAACACGCTCGAAGCGATCCGTTTCGTGCAATTCGCCAAGAAGATCGGCGCCGATGCGGCGCTGGTCGTCACGCCCTATTACAACAAGCCCACGCAACGCGGGCTGATCGCGCATTACACCGCGCTGCACGATTGCTGTGAACTGCCCATCGTCATCTACAACATCCCGCCGCGTTCGGTGATCGACATGTCGGTCGCCACGATGGCGCAACTGGCTAAACTGCCCCGCATCATCGGGGTCAAGGACGCAACCGGCAAGCTTGAGCGCGTCAGCCAGCAGCGCGCGGCCTGTGGCGCGGATTTCGTTCAGCTGTCGGGCGAGGATGCCACGGCATTGGGCTTTAACGCGCATGGTGGCGTCGGTTGCATTTCGGTCACCGCCAACGTCGCGCCGCGCCTGTGCGCGGAATTTCAGGCGGCGACCCTGGCCGGGGATTATGCCAAAGCGCTGGAGTATCAGGATCGTCTGATGCCCCTGCACGAGGCGATCTTTATCGAACCGGGTCTGGTCGGTGCCAAATACGGCATGTCCCAGTTGGGCCTGTGCACGGAAGAGGTGCGTTCACCCCTGACCGGGCTGGAAGACAGCACCAAGGCCGCTATCGACGCCGCGATGCGTCATGCCGGTTTGATCGACTGATCTTACGGCCTCTTAAAAATCTGCTGCCACGGAAGATCCGTGGCAGCAGACATTTTCCACATATCAACCGTTTTCGGGCATCTGCGGTCGCGAACCGTTGGTTCTGACTGCGCGCCGACGCAGCGAACGCATGGACCGTTGGTATTTGGCGGCCGTTCAACAGAAACCATTGCGAAAATCCGGCCCGGACAAGACGACGCTTGCAGGCCAAAGCAACCTGTGCGGTATTTATCTCGTATCAGACCCGTCGACCAAATCCTGAAGATGTCGGGTTTCTGCAAAGACGCGGGCAAGAGGTGAATAATGTTTCGAATTCTGTCCATTTTGGGTTTGGTCACCAAGGTGGCGGGGTCTGACAAAACTTTCTTTTGGAAATATTGTGTATTTCTGATCATCGCTCTGATCCTCTATCTGGTCGTGCCAAGTGGGCAGGCCGGGATGCTTCTTGCTTCAACCGTGCCCCCGCTGGCGTTGATGCCTTTCATTGCAACGGTGCTCGCCTATATCGCGGTCCTGGCACCTGCGGCTTACGCAATCAGCCACAAGGCCGGCACGTCGCGCATTCTGTATTTCTGCGCCTCCGGAGCTTTGCTGCTTGGCCTTGCCTTTGGGGCACCGATGGCAATTCGTGCAGGACTGAATACAACAAAGTTACGGTTTGACTCTGCGGCTGTGACCACGCCACCGGCAGAGAACATCCCAACCGCCGAGCTGATCGGTTTTACGGCTGAACGACGGTGTCAGCGTCTGTGCCGTTCACTGCTTGTCGATCGGAAACTTGATTGGGTCCGGGTTATCGAGCCAACCTGGCGCAATCCCCGGGCGGACATGACAACTTTTGGACTGGGCAGGGGCGACGCCTGCCTGAACCCCGATGCGGAATTTTGCATTCAGATCCTGCCCAACACCACAGCCCCCGCGCAATTGATTGCCGAACTGAAAACGATAGATCCCGATGATCAGGGTCCCTTTGCCAGACAGGCGGCAAGATTTCAGGACACCCGAATTCTTGAAATCCGGAACAAAGACGGTGAGGTTTTTGGGCGGCGGTTCGAACTGATCGCAAGAAAGCCGAAAATGCCGGCCGTTCCGATCAAGGACCTGTTCAGCTCATCGTCATTCGATCCGGTTCCCATCTTTTTGTACGATGAGATGACCATGGCCTTGATCGACGCACCGGCGACCTTTGCTGACTTGGGGCTGGTGCCCAAAACTGTCGCAGAACCACCGAAACAGGACGTCACCACAGAAGGTCATTCAGTCGAACGAAAAGGCACTGTCACCATCACGCGCAATGATTTGCGGCCCAGCGACGCACATTCGCAATACATCAAGTCACTTCTTGATGACCCCGGCCGAGTGTTGACCCCGTACGAAAAAGTCGAACTGAACAATTGGATCAGCTTGTTGTCGAACGTCAGCGACTGGCCACCGCATATGGTTGACCTGGTGGCCCAGGTCCTGGCGGATGATCGTTTCCAGAAGAAAAATCTGTGGGTCCTGGCAGAACCGATGGCCGGGGTGCATGACCTCGGCTTGCGCATATTGCCCCTGGCCCTGGACCAGATCGCGTTGGATCGGTCCGATGCCAAAAGCTTTGCCAGCTTGGTCGGCGCGCTGGCGCGGACAAACATCGGGCCAAAATTACTAGCGGCCAATTCCGATGCTTATTTTCGGGTCTTGCAGAGTGCCGATCCGGAACTTCGCCGGGCAATGCAGCCATTGGCGGATCTCTTCCCCAAATAACCCTGGCTGTTCCTGGGTGCAGGCGCGTCAGCTTTGCGCCGGCGGGCTATCTTGCGGTCACGGTCGTGATGAAACTGGCCGTGGCCCCGCCGCCGAACCCGTTCGGCAAGCGCCGGGTTTGGCTTAGCCGACGAGGGCCGGGGCGGCACCGTCATTTTTCGTCGAAGGCGTATCGTTCGCGCGATTGACTAGCAACCCATCGATCAGAACACTCAGTAATTCGCCCCGGCTGTGGGTGCCGGATTTGCGGTAGATCGCATTCAGGTGCGCCTTGACCGTGCCCTCGGCACAGCCGCGCACCCGCGCGATTTCTGCGATCTCAAGCCCCTTGACCAGAAAGTTGGCAACATCCGTTTCCGACGGCGACAGTTGCCAGTTCTCGAAATGGGCGTTGATCACGTCATGGACCGCGGCGCTGGCCAGTTGCAGGCTGTTTTCCAGATGGGCTTTGCGGCGTAGCAGTTTCACCAGATGGTAGGTTTCGAACGCGATCGCAGCGACAAGGCTGAGCGTGGCGAGCGCCTCGATACTCAAGTGCAGCGGGAAGCCTGCGGAGGGACCCTGTTCGCGGTAATCGGTGATGACATCGCTGGTGAAGAACACGGTACAGATGACCTGTATCGTAATCAGCAGGAGGATACCTGCGGGCATCCGCGATTCTGGTTTGATCTTCAATCCCATACAGGCATTTTACCGCTCGGGGAGGTCCTTGTAACCCTTGACCATAGCGCTGGGCAGGTTGACGCCGGTGCGCTTGCTTTCGAAGATCACGGCAAGGATGTGCAACACGACGCTGATCTCGGTCCAGGTGACAGAGACCTCGTGCACCTCTTCGGGCCATTCCACGCCCCAAAACATGTCGGTGGTCATCAGGTGACCGGACAGCCCCACGACCAGAAGCGACAGCAGAAGGTTATAGATCATCAACGCGCCAAGCGGGGTGTGGCCGATGTGGATGTGTTTCCGTCCGGCGGCGATTTCGCTGACCTGCCCCATCGCACCTGTTGCACTGGGCGGAAAACTGGAGAAACGGGCGTATTGGGTGCCCATGAACCCCCAGAGGATGCGGAACAGAACCAGAGCGACAACGAAATAGCCGACCCATTCGTGCAGTTTGCTGTCATCGTCGATCACCAGGGCATTGGCGGCAAAGGCCACCACGAGCGACCAGTGGAATAGTCGGACCGCGGGGTCCCAGACTTGAATGCGCTGCATGGTCTTTCTCCTCGGTCTCGCCGGCGGGCGGCCTGGTGGGCCGCCCTAACCGGGGTTTGGTCTCAGTCTTCTTCGGTCCGGATGACGGCAAAGTCGCCATCAAGGAAGACTTCGTATTTCTTGCCGTCCTTGCGGGCATAGGCCTCGTACATGCCGTCTTCGATCTTGATCTTGCCGACTTCGTATCCCTGTTCGGTCAGCATTTCACGGATCTTGGCGGTGTTCGCGTCGTTCAGTTCAACCGGCTCAGCGGCAAAGACTGCGGTGGCGACTGTGGCGGCCAGAAGGGCGGGCGCGATGATTTTCTTGAACATGGTAGGCTCCTGTAGATTTTGGGGTCCGGCAGGGCGGTTGAGTGCATCCCTGCGCCAACCGGACATGGCCGTTGGAGCCGTGCCAGAGTATTGGCCGCCAGTTGCAATGGCACCCGATAGAACGTTCGTTGAGGGAAATATAACCCGGGTTTATGAAAACGGCCTATCGCTGGCCGTAATAGAGCCCGACCACATGTTCGGCCTTAGCGAAAAACAGCCAGCGTGACACCAACACGCCGACCAGATGGCTGAGCACGGCGAGCGCGGCCATGACGTGGCTGAACGGGATCAGAAGGCACAGCACGGGCAGAATCGACATCAGCACCAGGGCGATGACGCGCAGTTTGGCAGCGTGTTTGCGCCCGACGACGTGGACCATTTCGCGCAGCAGGTAATTGGTGCCGGTATGTGGCGGTTCAAAGGCGCGCACGGCGCCGCGTCCGCCCAGACCTGTGGCGCTGGCCAGCGTGGTGCCGGACCGCGCAAGGGCACCGTCACCGACCATCCAGTAGGCCAGTTGCACAATCCCGGCTGCCGCCAAAAGCCAGATCGCAATATCGGTCTGGCCCGCCATGAGAGCGCCCCCTGCAAGGGCAAGGCTAAGGAACAGAACCGGGGTCAGGGGCATGTTCCAGCGCGGTATGGTCTTGAGTTGGGCATAGATCATCGAGGTCGCGAAAACCGTTGCCAGGCTGGCCAGCCCACCGAGCCAGCCCAGAAGGGTCAGGCGGATGTCGAAAAACACCAGCCCCGCGCCATAGACCGCCATCAGGATCAGGGCCGTCACGGAAATCCACGCCTCACGGCTGAGCCAGCTGGTCTGCCACTGGCTGAACGCCTTGAGCGCGCGTTCCGGGTGGCCGAGGTGAAAGGTCGAGGCCAGTAACCCGCCGACCGCCAGAAGATAGGCGATCGAGAAAAAGACAAAGGCCACCATGCCGGTTGATCCGGGAAAGCCGAAGCCAAGCCAGAACAGCAGGCCAAAGCCGAGCCCGGACAGGGTGGTGAACAGAATGACGGACGGGGCGGGGTGCATGTCAGAGTTTCTCCAGCGCCTTGTCGAGCCAGCCGAGAAAGCCCGTCGGCTCTTGCGCGACGGGGGCCAGCAGGGGCGCCAGCACGTCGATCTGGTCCTTGGGGCGGGGCGGCAGGTATTTGTTGACCGGCTTGGTGCCCTGTTCCGGCATCAGGTCCATGCCGCCGCGGTCGGCGGTGAGTTTTGAGACGTTGCTTTCGGGATCGGCAAAATCGCCAAAATGGCGCGCCCCGGCCGGACAGGTGCGCACGCAGGCGGGTTCGCGGTCTTCTTCGGGCAGGTTTTCGTTATAGATGCGATCGACGCAGAGGGTGCATTTCTTCATCACGCCTTCGGCGGCGTCGAGTTCGCGCGCGCCGTAAGGGCAGGCCCAGGCGCACAGGCCACATCCGATGCAGTCGCTTTCGTTGACCAGAACGATGCCGTCCTCGACCCGTTTATAGCTGGCCCCGGTGGGGCAGACGGTGACGCAGGGCGCGTCGGTGCAGTGCAGGCAGGATTTGGGAAAATGCACAAGCTGCGCCGCGCCCTGATCAGGCTGGACCTCATAACTGTGCACACGGTTGAGGAAGGTGCCCGATGGGGAGGCGCCGTAGGGGTCCTGATCGGACAGGGGCGCGCCATAGTTTTCGGTGTTCCAGCCCTTGCAGGAAATGACGCAGGCATGACAACCAACGCAGGTGTCGAGATCGATCACCAGGCCGAGTTGTCTTTCGGTTTGGTCGGGAAGCTGGGTCATGCGGCCCCTCCTGCGCGAATGGTGAGGGCGGAGCCGGGGCTCTGCCCCGGACCCCGGAGTTTATTGGGCAAGATGAAGGGGGAGGTCATTTTTTCACCTGCCAGGTCAACGCGTCGAGGCCGGATCCGATCGGGGAGGAGATCGGCGGCAGGGAAGGTTGGCTTTCCTTTGGGGCAGTGGTTTTTTCGATTTTGACCTTGAGGTCGAACCACGCGGCCTGACCCGTGATGGGGTCGGAATTGGACCAGCGCAACCCGTCGCCCTTGGGTGGGAGGAGTTCGTGGATCAGGTGATTGAGAAGGAAGCCTCTGGTTGCCTCGGGGGCGTCCGGTTCAAGCTCCCATGCGCCTTTGCGTTTGCCGATGGCGTTCCATGTCCAGACGGTGTTTTCGTTGAGCGCGGCCATTTCCATGACCGGAACGGTGATGGCGCCGTGGGGCGATGTGACACGCGCCCAGTCGCCATCGGACAGGTCATGAGCGCGCATGAGTTTTGTCGGCACGTAAAGCGGATTCATCCCGTGGATTTGGCGCAGCCAGGCGTTCTGGCTGCCCCATGAGTGGTACATGGCCATGGGCCGCTGAGTCAGGGCGTGGACAGGGTAGTCGCCGGGGGCTGTGGTCGTGTCATACCAGAGCGGCAGCGGGTCCATGCGTTGTTTGATCTGGTCGCGCAGGTGATCGGGGGGCTGGCGGGTGCCGTGACCTTCGGCGGCCAGCTGGAACCGGCGCATGGGTTCGCTGTAGAGGTTGAACAGGTAGGGCTGCGGGCTATCGAAAAGGCCGAGGTTGACAGCCCAGTCCTGGTAGGCCGCGTTCCAGGGTTTGTAGTAACTTGCCTCTTGCGGGATATGCCCGACCCAGAACCCACCATTTTCGATATAGCGGTCAAGCTGGTCCGGGTTGGGCGCGCCGCGACCCGTGCCGGAGCCCTTTGCGCCACCCCGCCATCCGGCCAGCGGGCCGATGCCGGGCTTGCGTTCGTGGTTCACGATATAGTCGGCATAATCGGTGTATTTCGCGCTGCCGTCGTCCTGCGTGAAACCGGGCAGCTTCATTTTGTTGGCCAGTTGGACCAGCACCGTCTGGAACCCGCGCACGTCGCGGTCGGGATCGACCACGGGCCAGCGGATGGCGTCGGCGGCGGCGTCGGCCTCGCAGATGGGACGATCCAGCAGCGAGATGCAGTCGTGCCGCTCCAGATAGGTGGTATCGGGCAGGATCAGGTCGGCATAGGCGACCATTTCCGATGAATAGGCATCGGAATAGATGATGTGCGGGATAACGTAGTCGCCGTTTTCATCCCGGTCGGTCAGCATGTCGATCACGCCCGAGGTGTTCATGGAGGAATTCCACGACATGTTGGCCATGTACATGAACAGGGTGTCGATCTTGTAAGGGTCCCCCGCGTGGGCGTTGGAAATGACCATATGCATCAACCCGTGCGCGGACATGGGGTTTTCCCATGTAAAGGCCTTGTCGATGCGCGCGGGGCTGCCATCGGGTTTGAGCGCGAGATCGTCGGGGCCATGCACAAAGCCGAGGTGGGGACCGTCAAGCGGGGTATTGGGCTGAACGCCACAATGGGGTTTGGGGTGCGCTTCGGGCGGTTTGGGGTAGGGCGGTTTGAACCGGAAACCGCCGGGCACCTCGACCGTGCCGAGCAGGATTTGCAGCACATGCAGGGCGCGACAGGTCTGAAACCCGTTGGCATGCGCACTGATCCCGCGCATGGCGTGAAAACTGACCGGGCGGCCCGTCATGGTCTTGTGCGTTTCGCCGCGAAAGTCTGTCCATTCGATGTCGAGTTCGAACGCCTCGTCAAAGGCGACGCGGGCCAGTTCGGCGGCGATCGCGCGGATGCGGGACGCGGGGATGCCACAGCGGTCCGCCACGGTTTCGGGGGCGTATGCGTCCGACAGGTAGCGGTCCGCCATCAGGTGGAACACGGGGCGGTGGGTGACGCCCGCATGGCGGTAGGATCCGGACAGATCGGGGCGGACGCCGGGTTGGTCAAACGGCGTGAGCTTGCCCGTGGTGCGGTCGATCACCAGCGGCTTGCCGTTTTCGTCCCGCATCAACAGGCCGTGCTCGGGCGATTTGTCATCGCCGTTCACCAGCACTGGCGCATTGGTAAACCGCGCGAGGTAATCGAGGTCGATCTTGCCCGCCTGCATCAGAGTGTGGATCAGCGACAGGATGAACAGCCCATCGGTTCCCGGGGTAATACCGACCCAGTCATCGGCCACGGCGTTGTATCCGGTGCGGATCGGGTTGACGCCAATGACCCGCGCGCCGCGCGCCTTGATCTTGCCGATGCCCATCTTGATCGGATTGCTGTCATGATCCTCGGCCACGCCGAACAGCATGAACAGTTTCGTGTGGTCCCAGTCGGGCTGCCCGAATTCCCAAAAGGCGCCGCCCATCGTGTAGATGCCCGCCGCCGCCATGTTGACCGAGCAGAATCCGCCGTGCGCGGCATAGTTCGGCGTGCCGAAATTCTGCGCCCAGAAGCTGGTAAAGGATTGCGATTGGTCACGGCCGGTAAAAAAGGCGAGCTTTTCCGGATTTTCGGCACGGATCGGCGCCAGCCACCCGGTTGCGATCTCCAGCGCCTCATCCCATGAGATTTCTTCGAATTCTCCCGATCCGCGCGGACCGACACGTTTGAGGGGCGCGCGCAGGCGGGACGGGGCGTTGTGCTGCATGATGCCGGCGCTGCCCTTGGCGCAGAGTACGCCCTTGTTGACCGGGTGATCGCGGTTGCCTTCGATATAGGCGACCTGACCATCCTTCATGTGCACGTTGATGCCGCACCGGCAGGCACACATGTAACAGGTCGTTTTACGCACCTCGTCCGAGATTTTGGGCGATGTGTCCAACCGGGGCTGTTTCAGGGCCATGAGCTACCTATTCATCGTGTCGCACGAGCCTAGGGGCATTCCGCGAGGCTCGCGACAATTTTCTGGTTTGAAGGGGGAATGCAAAACGAATTTGTGCATTTTGCCGTTCAATCGGAAATCGGTCATCGGTCCCCCAATGGCACATAGGCGCGCGGGTCCGGTCCGTTGTACAGGGTCAGCGGGCGGATCAGGATATTCCCGCGCTGTTGTTCGATGCACTGGATCACCCAGCCCGGCATGCGCCCAATGGCAAAGATCGGAACATACAGATCCATCGGGATGCCATGCAGCTGGTAAATCACGCCTGAATAGAAATCGACATTCACGTTCAGACCATGGCGCGCATAAGGTTTCATGGCCTCAACCACGGCCTGAAGAATTTCGTACCATTCGGGCGCGCCCATTTCATCGCCCAGTTTGCGCACACCATCCCGCATATGGCGTGCGCGCGGGTCTTCGGCGCGGTAAACGCGGTGGCCAAACCCTGTCACGGCCTCGCGCGCGGCGCGTTTGGCTTTGACATAGGCCGCGGCGTTGTCGGGCGTCCCGATCTCATGGACCATTTTCATCACGTCCTCTGCCGCGCCGCCGTGTGCCGGGCCGGCAAGGGTGGACAGGGCGGTGACGATGGCCCCGTGCAGGTTTGCCTCGGTTCCAACCGTGACGCGGGCGGCAAAACTGGATGCATTGGCGCCGTGTTCCGCGTGCAGGATGAAATCGACATCCGCCAGATGGGCCGCGTCAATACTGGGCTTTTCACCCTTTAGCATCCACAGCCAGTTGGCGGCATGGCCAAGGTCGGGATCAGGGGCAACAGGTGTGCGACCATTGCGAATGGCCTCGTGCGCGGCGATCAGGGTCGGGACCTGCGCGATCAGGCGAATGCCATTGTCCACGAATGCGTCTTCGCCGGTTTTCTGGCTGACCGGGTCCACAGCGGCAAGGGCCGATACCGAGGTGCGCAAAACGTCCATCGGGTGGCCATCCTTGCAGGCGGCGATGATGTCGTGAATGGCATCAGGCACGCCCCGCGCCACGCGCAAACGGCCGTCAAATTCGGCCAGTTCCGCAGCAGTTGGCAATTCGCCGTGGATCAGGAGGTAAGAAACCTCTTCAAACGTGGAGTGGGCCGCAAGATCATGGATGGAATAGCCGCGATAGCTCAGTTCACCCTCCGAACCGTCGATGTCACTGACGCCGGATCGTTCAAAGTACACGCCCTTCAGGCCACGGTTGATCTTGACGGGTTCGCTCATTTCAGGCTCCTTCAGGGGCAGGATTGGGGGCGGGAATGGCAATTCTGGAACAGGTGTTCAAAACGGCAAAAGCGCGACAGGCGCGGGTGGTCTTCCCCGAAATGGAGGACCCGCGTGTGGCCGAGGCCGTTGCGCGGCTGCGCGCAGATGAGATTTGCGTGCCAGTCGGTTTGAGTGATGTCTCGGACGCGCATGTCGCGGCGCTGGAGCGCACGCGCGGTCTGAAACAGGCGATTGCGCGCCGGATGTTGCAGAAACCGCTGTATCGCGCGGCGGCCATGGTGGCCTGTGGTGAGGCGGACGCGATGGTTGCCGGGGCCGACAGCCCGACCAAGCGGGTGATCGAGGCCGCTGCCATCGGCATCGGGCTGGCCGAGGGGGTCAGCGCGCCATCGTCGTTTTTCCTGATGCTGTTCCCGGATGGGCGCAACATGGTGTTTGCCGATTGTGCCGTGAACGTCAGTCCGGATGCGCCCACGCTTGAGGCGATTGCGCGGGCGTCGGCGGCCACGGGCGCGGCGCTGCTGGGCGATGCACGGGTCGCGATGCTGTCCTTTTCCACCGGGCAATCCGGCAGCGGCGACAGCGTCGATCTGGTGCGCTCGGTCTGCGAGGCCACGGGGTTCACCGGCCCGATACAGGCCGACGCGGCCCTGAATGCCGGGATCGCTGCCAAAAAGGGAATGGGCGCGGGTGATGCCAATGTATTGGTCTTCCCCAATCTGGATGCAGGCAACATTGCCTATAAACTCTGTCAGGAACTGGCGGGTGCGCAGGCGCTGGGCCCGTTCCTGCAAGGGTTCGCGCGCCCCGTGTGCGATCTGAGCCGGGGCGCGCGGGTGGAGGATATCGTGGCGGCCACCGCCGTGACGGTGGCCCTGGCCTGAGTGGTCTCAGACCTTCTGCGGGCGCATGTCGGCCGCGTCGATCCCGGCGACATGTACCGGTTTTTTCATCGCGTCGCGGCGGAAGGGTTCGCCCAGTTCCTGATTGATCATCGCCTCGATCAGGGTGGTCCGGCCATGTTTCATCTGATCCGTGATCGCCGTGTTCAGCGCGGCGGTCAGCCCTTCCATCGTGTGGGCCTGAACCCCTTGCAACCCGCAGGCGCTGGCGATTCCCGCGTAGGATACGCTTTCGTCCAGTTCCGTGCCGACAAAGTTGTCGTCGAACCACAGGGTCGAGTTTCGTTTCTCGGCGCCCCACTGGTAGTTGCGGAAGACGATCATGGTGATGGCGGGCCATTCGCTGCGCCCGATGGCCGTCAGTTCGTTGCAGGCGATGCCAAAGGCGCCGTCCCCGGCAAACCCGACAACCGGCACGTCAGGGCAGCCGATCTTGGCGCCGACGATGGCCGGCAGGCCATAGCCGCAAGGACCAAACAGGCCGGGCGCAAGGTATTTGCGCCCTTCTTCGAACGACGGGTAGGCATTGCCGATGGCACAGTTGTTGCCGATGTCCGAACTGATGATCGCGTCTTTGGGCAGGGCGCTTTGAATGGCGCGCCAGGCCATGCGGGGGCTCATCCAGTCGGGTTTGGCGGTGCGGGCCCGTTCGTTCCAGGTGGTGCCAGGATCGTCGTCTTCGTGGTCCATACCCGAAAGCTGCTGCGCCCAGGTGGATTTGGCCTTGGCAATCTTGTTCTTGCGCTCTTCGCGGCCTTCGTCCCCGGCACTGTCGCTGAGATTGGCCAGAATGCCTTTGGCGACCTTCTTGGCATCCCCGACGATGCCGACGGTGACCTTTTTGGTCAGTCCGATGCGATCGGGATTGATATCAACCTGGATGATCTTGGCGTCAGTCGGCCAGTAATCCATGCCATAGCCCGGCAGGGTCGAGAACGGGTTCAGGCGCGTGCCAAGGCACAAAACCACATCTGCGTCTTTGATCAGCTCCATGCCCGCCTTTGATCCGTTGTAGCCCAGCGGACCGGCAAACAGGGGGTGCGACCCGGGGAAGGCATCGTTGTGCTGATAGCCAACGCAAACCGGAGCGCTCAGCCGTTCGGCCAGTTCCATGGAGGCGGGGATGGCACCGGCCAGAACAACACCAGCGCCATTCAGGATGACTGGGTTCCTGGCGCCGGACAAAAGGTCGGCCGCCGCCTCGACCGAATTTTCGCCGCCGGGCGAAACTTCGAACTCAATCGGCTCGGGAATTTCGATGTCGACCACTTGTGTCCAGAAATCGCGCGGGATGTTCAACTGGGCCGGGCCGGACAGGCGTTTGGCCTTTGAAATCACGCGGGTCAGAACCTCGGCCACCCGGGATGGGTCACGCACCTCTTCCTGGTAGGCGACCATGTCCTCGAACAGTTTCATCTGTTCGACTTCCTGAAATCCGCCCTGACCGATGGTCTTGTTCGCGGCCTGCGGCGTGACCAGCAACAAGGGCGTGTGATTCCAGTACGCGGTTTTCACGGCGGTCACGAAATTGGTGATGCCGGGGCCGTTCTGGGCGATCATCATCGACATCTTGCCGGTCGCGCGGGTGTACCCGTCCGACATCATCCCGGCGCTGCCTTCATGCGCACAGTCCCAAAAGGTGATTCCGGCGCTGGGAAACAGGTCCGAAATGGGCATCATGGCCGACCCGATGATGCCGAATGCGTTGTCGATCCCATGCCGTTGCAGGGTTTTTACAAACGCCTCTTCGGTGGTCATTTTCATTGTGAAATCTCCCCTGAAACACAAACAGCCCGGCGCGGCGCGCAGAGTGTTGGTTGAACGTTTCTAGGCGCTTGGCCCGGGGGCGGTTAGGGCCAGTCTGTTTGGCTGGTTAGGTCCAGCTAGGGCGCAAGCGCGGCAGCTAATCGGGCAATGCCCGGCTCAATGCGCGATTCCGGAATCGAGGAATAGCCCAGCCGATAGAAATCGCGCGGCTTTTCCGGCCCGGAAAAGAACGGGGCGCCCGGTTCGATCAGGACGGATTGAGCGCGCAACTGTGTGGCCAGGACATCGGTATCGACCCCGTCGGGCGCCCGCATCCACAGCGACGACCCGCCATAGACACCGCGCCCGGCAATTGTCAGGCCGTGTTGGGCGATGGCCGTTTCCAGCGTCTTGCGCCGCGCGTGCAGCGCCCGCGACATGCGCCGGATTTGTGCATCATAGTGGCCCAGCGACAGAAAATAGGCGGCGGTGCGCTGGATGTTGCCCGGCGGGTGGCGCAGCACCGAAGCGCGCAGGGCGCGGGCCTGACGGATGAACGGCTCGGACCCAACCAGATAGCCCAGCCGCAGCCCGGGGCAGAGCGACTTGGAGAAGCTGCCGACGTAGATCACCCGCCCATCGCGGTCGATCGATTTCAGCGCCGGATAGGGGGCGCCCAGAAAGGACATTTCGAATTCATAGTCGTCCTCGACGATCAGCGCGTTCAGATCGCGCGCCCGGTCAAGCAGGTCCCGGCGGCGCTTCATCGGCATGGTGGCGGTTGTCGGGCTCTGGTGGCTGGGGGTGCAGAATATGACGTCCGTTTCGGGCGGAATGGCATCCGGCGGCAGCCCGTCCGCATCCACGCGAATGGGCGATACCGGACAGCGCGTATGCATGAGCAGATCGCGCAGGGCGTGGTAACAGGGGTCTTCGATCGCGGCGCGGCGGCGTTTGCTTAACAGCACCTGGGCCGTCAGCCACAGGGCGTTCTGCGCCCCCATCGTGATGAGGATTTGTTCCGGCCGGGCTGTGATCCCGCGCCGGGGCAGGGTGTGGCGGGCGATGAATTCGACCAAAAGCGGATCATCGCGGTCGTAATAATCTGCCGTCAGCGAATTGAAATCTTTTTGCCCCAGCGCGCGCAGCGCGCAGAGCCGCCAGTTGGCGTGGTCAAACAGCGTCGGATCGACCTGCCCATAGATGAAGGGATAGCGATAGGTCTGCCAGTCCTGCGGCTTTTCGGGGGTGTCGCCTTCGGTAAAGCTGCGGGTGATGGCACGGGACCAGTCGACCGTATCCTCGGACCGGGGGGAAGGGTCATAAACGGGTGGAACCGGGGCGTTTTCCGACACGTAATACCCCGAGCGTCCACGCGAAGTGAGGTAATCATTAGCCAAAAGCTCGGTATAGGCGAGCGTGACCGTGATGCGGCTGACCCCGAGATGCGTGGCCAGTTTCCGCGTCGAGGGAAGTTTTTCCCCGTGATGGAACCGGCCCGACAGGATCCCCCGGGCGATCATCTGTTGAATGCGCGCCTGCAACGTGCCCTGCACGTCCGGATCCAGAAAGAAGGTCTCGACCGAAATTGCCATGTCAGCACAATAGGCTGGACTTACAGGGGCTGCAATCTGGACTTAGTCCGCTCGTGCCGTTCAGGGCGGCGCGGCCTATTGACGGATCAGAAGAATCGAAATAACTAGGTTTATAGTTATTTAGGAGATGAAAGATGTGGGAAACCGCCGCACAGGGGTTTGCAGCGATGGGGTCCGAGGCTCGGCTGCAGGTCCTGAAAACCCTGGTACGGGCCGGAGAGGCCGGTCTGAGCGTGGGTGAAATTCAGGATCGCACCGGCATCGCCCCTTCGACCCTGGCGCATCATCTCAAGTTTTTGGCCGCCGGCGGGTTGGTCGAGCAGCAAAAGGTCGGGCGCACGGTCATCAACCGGGCCTGTTACGCCCATTTGCGTGACCTTGCGGGCTTCATCCTGAGCGAATGCTGCGCGGACGCAGTGAGAAAGGCGGTCAACGATGGCTGACACGACCCAACCCCCGCGGGCGGGCCTGTCCCTTGCCGCGCTGAAAACCCCCTGGGCGCTGAGCGCGGCGATCCTTTTGGCCGTCGCTGTTTTGGACCCGGAAAACCTCGGCACCGTGGCGACATTTGCTGTGCGTGCGCTGGGGGGAACCGCGCCCTACATCCTGTTTGCCGTTCTGTTGCTGGCCTATCTCAAGGCAACCGGCGCCGAGGTCATGGTGGCGCGTGCCTTTCAGGGGCGCGAGGGGCGGATGATCGTTCTGGCGGCCCTGTTCGGTGGCCTTGCCCCGTTCTGCTCCTGCGAGGTGATCCCGTTCATTGCCGGGTTGCTGGCGCTGGGCGCGCCGCTGTCGGCGGTCATGGCGTTCTGGTTATCTTCGCCGCTGATCGACCCGCCGACCTTGTTGATCACGGCCGGCGCGCTGGGCTGGTCCTTTGCCATTGGCAAGGCGGTCGCCGCGGTGGCGCTGGGCCTGTTTGGCGGTTTGATCGTGCGCGGGCTGATGCGTCAGGGCGCCTTTGCCGCGCCATTGAAGGTCTATCAGCGCAGCGGATGCTGCGGCTCGGGCCCGAAACTCGACGGCAAACCCGAATGGCGGTTCTGGTCCGAGCCTGCCCGGCGCGAAACCTTCCGCGCCGAGTTCATCAGCAACGGGGTGTTCCTGCTGAAATGGATGACGCTGGCCTATGTGCTTGAGGCCGTGCTGGTGCAATATGTGCCCGCAAGCCTGATCGCGGGCGTGGTTGGCGGCGACGGGGTCGGGTCCATCGCGATTGCCGCGCTGGTTGGGATGCCCGCCTACCTGAATTCATACGTTGCGCCGCCGCTTTTGGCCGGGCTTATGGAACAGGGGATGAGCGCGGGCGCCGCGATGGCCTTTATGATTGCAGGGGCGGTCAGTTCGATCCCGGCGATGGCGGCCGTCTGGTCGCTGGTCAAACCGCGCGTCTTTGCGGCCTATCTGGGATTGGGCGTGCTGGGCGCGATCCTGTCGGGGATGCTGTTCCAGCTGGTGGTCTAAGGGCTGGCCCCGGACGATGCGCCGGGGCCAGCGATACGTCAGCCGAATACCTTAGTCAGGGCCTTGTCCACGGCATCGGTGATTTCGTCGATGTCGTCCGCCTTTGCGATCAGGGCCGGAGAGAAACACAGGCAGTTGTTCTTGCCCGGAACCGACCGGTTCGACGCGCCGATCACGACGCCCTGTGCCATGCAGTCGCCGGTTACTGCGGCGATCTGGGCCTCGGAAACCGGCTCTTTCGTGTCGCGATCCGTGACCAGTTCAAGACCGCAGAACAGACCCTTGCCACGCACGTCGCCGATGACCTTGTGCTTGTCCATCAGGGCATTCAGGTTGTCCATCATATGCGCGCCCATGGCATTGGTGTTTTCAAGCAGGTTCTCATCCTCGATGATGCGCATGTTTTCCAGCGCGGCCACGGGGCCGGATGTGCAGCCGCCAAAAGTGGAAATATCGCGGAAATGGTTCAGCTTGTCGGCGGGATCGTCCTTGAAGTAATTGAACACCTCTTCGGTGGTGACCAGACAGGCAATGGCGGCATACCCACTGGCCACGCCCTTGGCCATCGTGACCATGTCGGGCTGAACGCCATATTGCTGATAGCCGAACCAGGTGCCGGTGCGCCCGATGCCGCAGACGACCTCATCGATATGCAGCAGGATATCGTACTTGCGGCAGATCTCCTGCACCTTTTGCCAGTAGCCTTCGGGCGGGGTGATGACGCCGCCGCCTGCGGTAACGGGTTCAAGGCAGAGCGCGCCCACCGTGTCAGGACCTTCGCGCAGGATGGTCTGTTCGATCTGATCGGCGGCCCACTCACCGTAATTCTCGACCGGCGCGCCATCCTGTTCGTGGCGGCGATATTCCAGACAATGGGGAACGCGGACAAAACCGGGGGTGAAGGGGCCGTATTGCACGTTGCGTTCGTCCTGGCCGCCCGCACTCAGACAGGTGATCGTCGTGCCGTGGTAATCGCGGTCGCGATACAGGATCTTGTTCTTTTTACCGCCGTATTTCTTGTGCGCGATCTGGCGCACCATCTTGAACGCTTTCTCATTTGCCTCGGACCCGGTGTTCAGGAAATAGACGCGTGACAGGCCCGGCATTTTCGAGATCAGCTTTTCCGCGAACAACGCCCCGGGAATCGATCCGGCAGACCCGGCAAAGTAATTCAGCTTCAGCAACTGGTCGCGCACCGCGTTGGCAATGCTTTCGCGGCCATAACCGACATTGACTGTCCAGACGCCGCCTGACACGGCATCCAGATGTTCCTTGCCATACTGGTCCCACACCCGCATGCCACGTCCTTCGACGATGATGCGCGGGTCGCTGGTTTCATAGGGTTTGTGTTGGCTCAGGTGGTGCCAGACATGCGCCTTGTCGGCCTCGACCACATGAGAAATATCGTTGTCACTGAACATGCCTTCCATGCCGGGCCCTTTCGAATTTGGAGAAGAACGCAGGCCGCGCGCCACGGCGGGGCCTGTGTTTGATCAAAAAACAACAGCGCGAAAACACGGCAGAATATAGGGCCAGTTGCTGTGCAGCACTAAGTCCAAAAACAAGAGAAACAGCGGGAGCAGTGGTATCTGAATTTCACTAAGCTAATGAAAACAGGATGATTTAACCCTTTCGGCGCATCTTGCAGCGCGTCTCACGGCGAAAGGAAATGTCCCTGGACTCCAGAAAAAACATTGATCGCCAAGGGGATTTCGTTTCGGATCAGGTCAGACGTGCGGAGCCGGAGACGGTGCACCGTACGCGAGTCAGAACGAAAGCGCCGCACAAGCGGACCATTCAGGGAGACAACTATGCAGACAAAATTCAAATTGATGGGCGCCGTTGCCGGGGCCGCCATGAGCGTGGCGGCAATGCCCGCGCTGGCCGCGGGGCATGGTGGCGAAGTCACCGTTGGCTATTTCCTGGAATGGCCGATGCCGTTTCAATACGCCAAGGTGAATGGCACCTATGACGAAGAAATGGGCGTCAAGGTCAACTGGGTCAGCTTTGATACCGGCACCGCGATGAGCGCGGCCATGGCGTCGGGGGACGTACAGATCAGTGTCAGTCAGGGTGTACCGCCCTTCGTTGTGGCCAACAGTGCCGGGCAGGACATTCAGATCGTGGATGTGGCCGTATCCTATTCCGACAATGATAACTGTGTTGTCTCCAGCAGTCTTGAGATCGACAAGGACAGCGCCGGCGAACTGGCTGGCAAGAAGGTTGCCGTGCCGCTGGGTACCGCCGCGCATTATGGCTTCCTGAAACAGATGAGCCATTTCGGCATTGATGTGGGCGGTCTGACGGTCGTCGATATGGCCCCTGCCGAAGGGGCCGCGGCCCTTGCACAAGGCAGTGTCGACATGGCCTGTGGCTGGGGCGGCGCGCTGCGCCGGATGAAGGAACACGGCAACGTCCTGCTGACCGGCGCCGAAAAGGAAGAACTGGGCATCCTGGTCTTTGACGTGACCAGCGCCCCGGCCGGGTTTGTCGCCGAAGAAAGCGAATTGCTGGCCAAGTTCCTGAAAGTGACCGCAGATGCCAACGCGATGTGGAACAGCGGCGAGAACACGGCAGAGATGCTGCCCGTGATCGCGAAAGACGCCGGTATGGATGCGGAAGCGACTGAATCCACCATGGCGACATTCGTGTTCCCCAGTGTCGAAGAGCAGCTTTCGGCCAAATGGCTGGGCGGCGGCAGCCAGGAATTCATGAAAGGCGTGGCGGATGTGTTCGTCGACGCCGGCAGCATCGACGCGGCCAAGGATTCCTATGACAGCGCCGTCAATACCGGTCCGCTTCAGGCGGCGGCCGGCATGTAAGTGATTTCCCCGGTCCGCAGCTCTGCGGGCCGGGGGCAAGAACGCAAGAGGCGGATGCCATCCGCCCAGACAACAGGTGGGATATGTCCGGGCTTTCCATAGAAAATATCTCGATGCGGTTCGATCTGCCTAACGGCGGCGCGGTGCAGGCATTGAAGGACGTTTCGCTTGATCTGAAAGCGGGCGAATTGCTCAGCGTTCTGGGCCCGTCAGGCTGTGGCAAGACCACGCTTTTGAATATCGTGGCCGGATTTCTGGCCCCGACCGAGGGCCGGATCGTTCTGAACGGGCATGAGGTGACCGGCCCGGATGCCGAACGGGGCATGGTGTTTCAGCAGGGCGCGTTGTTCGAATGGATGAACGTGCGCGAAAACGTCGGGTTCGGCCCGTCGATGAAGGGCATGGCCAAGGCGGAAAAGGCGCAGGTCGTCGATCACCTGCTTGAGGTGGTGGGCCTGCAGGATTTCAAGGACAAGGCCGTATATGAATTGTCCGGCGGGATGCAACAGCGCGTGGCGCTGGCCCGCTGTCTGGCCAATGACCCCGATGTCATCCTGATGGATGAACCGCTGGGTGCGCTGGATGCGCTGACCCGCGAAAAGATGCAGTCGCTGGTTCTGAAACTGTGGAAGGAAACCGGCAAGACCATCATCCTGATCACCCATTCGGTCGAAGAGGCGCTGTTGCTGGGCGAACGTTTGCTGGTGATGGCCCCGCGCCCGGGGCGCATTCATCGCGAATATCGTCTGCCGTTTGCCGAAATGGGCGTTGGCGCGGATCTGCGCGACGTCAAGAAACACCCCGAATTCGCCGAGCGGCGTGAGGAAATTCTGGCGATGATCTGGGACATGGAAGAAGAGATCATGGGCCGCACGGAGGCAAGCGCATGATCCCTTTCTTGATTTACGCGGCCATTTTTGTCGTCGCCTTCGTTGTTGTCGGGCAGATCAGCAAACGCGCGCAGCGGCATGATTTCACCTCGCTGAAAACGGTCACATTCGGCGACGAAAGCGCGGTGCAGCCGAACCGGATGGCCTCGGTCATTTCGATCCTGACGCTGTTCTTGCTGTGGGGCATGTTCACCGGGTCGGCCTTGCTGCCCAAATTCCTGCATGCGCCCGGCCCGTTCGAAGGGCTGGCAACATTCGAATACACGGCCGAGACACCGGATGGTCAAAGCGACACGGCGACGGTCACGGTGCTGGTGCATCCGATCGATCAGGAGGTGGACCTGCCCCAGGTCGATCCGGGCGACGGGTGGGCCAAGAATGACGCTGCCAAGGTCGGCGTCTGGCGCAGCGGGTTGATCCGCGTGGACAGGAATGACGACTTCGGCCGCGACGACGGGGCAGAAATCACCCAAGTGAACGGTCAGGATCTCGCCCCCGGTGGCGAAGTGATCACCGAGTTCGGCCGCGTGGGGATGAGCCCGAAAGGCACGTTGAATTTCGAACCGGCCAAGGGCTGGCAGATGGAGCCGATCTGGCTCCCCTCGCCCGAGGCGGTGGTGAAACGGGTGGGCGAGATTGCAGGCCAGGGGTTCCGGGGCAGCACCCTGTGGGAGCACCTGGGATATTCCCTGTTTCGCGTTGTGGTCGGGTTTTTCTTTGGTGCGTTGGTCGGCATTCCGCTGGGCTATGCCATGGGGCTGAGCAACTGGTTCCGCGGCTGGTTCGATCCGATTGTCGAATTCATGCGCCCGGTGCCGCCGCTGGCGCTGATCCCGCTGGTCATCATCTGGGCCGGTATCGGGGAGGTCGGCAAGATCATCCTCCTGTTTCTTGCGGCCCTCTGGATCATGGCGATCGCGGCGCGATCGGGCGTGTCGGGGGTCAATATATCAAAGGTGCACGCGGCCTATTCGCTGGGTGCAAGCAAGGCGCAGATCATGCGCCATGTGATCGTGCCCAACAGCCTGCCGGAAATCTTCACCGGGGCGCGGGTCGCCATGGGCGTTTGCTGGGGCACTGTCGTTGCGGCGGAACTGGTTGCCGCTGAAAAAGGGGCCGGCATGATGATCATGGTGGCGTCGAAATTTCAGAACACCGATATCGTGATCATGGGGATCATCCTGATCGGCATCATCGGGTTTGGCATCGACATGCTGATGCGCTGGGCCGAGCGTTTGCTGGTGCCGTGGAAAGGCAAGGGGTAAGCGCCTATTTCACCGGAAAGCTTTTGCGCCAGAGGTCGATGAACCTCTGGCGTTTTTGCTGGTCCAGCGCAACGATCAGCGCCGGGCTCAGACCGATGGGGCGCAATGCGGTTTCCGACAGGGTGGGGTGTTCATCCTGCGTGTCCTTTCCGGTCAGCGGGGTGATCAGCAAAACCTCCCGCAGGGCGGCTTTCCCGTCGGGGGACACAAGGAAATCCAGCAGGTCGCCCGCCGCCTCGCGGTTGGCAACGGTGCGCGGGATCATTAGTGCGCGGCTCAGGACAAGGGTATAGTCATTGGGCAGTACGATACCGATGCGCGGGTCGCGCTGTGCAGCGACCTGGGCGTAGGAT
Source organism: Arenibacterium sp. CAU 1754 (assembly GCF_054482635.1). Classification (NCBI taxonomy): domain Bacteria; kingdom Pseudomonadati; phylum Pseudomonadota; class Alphaproteobacteria; order Rhodobacterales; family Paracoccaceae; genus Arenibacterium; species Arenibacterium sp. CAU 1754. The sequence goes on along the minus strand of NZ_JBTLRG010000004.1, from coordinate 260,280 downwards.
CCCAGGACGTTATACGCGATCAGGTAAGTTCCATTGGCCACGCCGTCGATGATTTCGGCCGAACAGCAGGTCGCCACCGCGCCGCTGCGTTCCAGGCTTTCCAGAAGGGCGCCAAAGGTCGTCGCCTCACGCGCGTCGGAAAATGCAAAGAGATAGCCGAGCCCGGAGGACTCCACGTCATAGGTGGCCACCCGCCCGGCATAACGCGTGCGTTGCGGGCGCAGCAGGTCAAGCAAATCAAACCGGGTGCGCGGCACTTCGATACGGGGCACCAGATCGCGGTTATAGACCATCACCGCCGGTTCGCGGGTGATGCCCCATAACTCGTCCCGCCAGCGCAGCGCCTGGGGCAGGTCTGCCGTCAGGTTTGATCGGTGCGCGGCGGCGCAGGCGTTGTTGACCAGGTGGACCATCTGATGCACGCCCGAAGAAATCACCACATCGGCCCCGAACCGCCCGGCGCGGCAATCCTGCAGGCTGATGTCATAGAGCGCGTTCGACCCCCATTGTTCATAATCGATGGCCAGATCGGGCCGGGTACGCAGATACGCGTCCATCACCGGGCCGAACACGGCGATGTCAGTGGTCGAGCGGACCAACAGGCGGGTGTCGGCAGTGTCCGGGCCAAAGCTTTGGCGCGCCTCCTGCGCATTGAGCGGCGCGGCGGCGAGGGTAAGAAGAAGGGCAAACAGACGCCGGATCATGACTGCCCCTCAGCCAGAGGCAGAACAAGTGCGGCGCGAAATCCGGTGTCGGTGGGGGTGAGAGTCAGATCGCCGCCATAGGCCCGCGCCACCGCGTGGGCGATCGACAGGCCCAGGCCCGACCCCTGGCCAGCGGCGTTTCCCCGGTCGGTAAACCGCGCGCCGATCTGGCCGAGTGTCGCGGCATCGGGGCCCGGTCCGCTGTCATCGACCCACAGAATTGCCTGACGGTCCTGCACCCCTGCGCCAACGGTGATTGGGGATTTTCCGTACCTGACCGCATTGGCCAGCAGGTTCTTGGCCGCCTCGGCCAGGGACAGCGTGTCGGCGGCCACCATCACCGGCGTTTCGGTTATGGCCAGGCGGATGTCCGTACCGGGGGTCGTCAGGGCGTGATCGTCGGATTCGGTGACCTCAAGCGCGACGTCGCGCAGATCGAACCGCTCGCGCCGCAGGTTTTCGGTGCGGTGAATGACCAGCGCCCGCGACAACATCTGATCCAGCAGGTGCCCCAGATCGACAGTGCGCTGGTGGATGCGCTGTACGATGGCCGAGCGGCGGCTGGCGTCGGGTTCTTCGGCGGCCAGATCGGCCTGCGCGCGCAGCGCGGCCACGGGGGTGCGCAGTTGATGAGCGGAATCCGAAATCAGCGTGCGCATGGAGGACACCTGTTGGTCGATGCGCCCCATGAACCCGTTCAGCGCCTGCACCATGCCGGCGGCCTCTTGCGGGACATGGGCCTCAACCGGGGTCAGATCATAGGGGTCGCGCGCGGCAAAGGCCGTGGTCAGCCGGTCCAGCGGGCGCAGGGCGGATCGGACGACAAATCCGGCCAACAGCGCCATGGCTACCCCGGTGATGGCCAGAACGATCAGCGCCCGGCGCGTGATGTCGAGCGCAAGGGCCCGGCGCGCCAGCCGGGTCTGGCCGACGATCACCTGCACGGAGCCGGATATGTCGCGTTCGGCGAACTGGCGGCTGACGGCGGCGTAGCGGGCCGGTTCATCGATGAACTTAGCGTCGTAAAATGCAATCTGCCCCGTGGGGGCATCCGGCGGGTCGGGCAGGTCACGGTCCCCGGTCAGAAACTCGCCACCCGGCCCCATGACGCGATAGGCGATGCGATCATTCGGGGCGAGGGCAAGCAGTTCAAAGGCCGACGTGGGCAGGTCGACAATCAGCCCTTCCGGGCCGACCGAGACCGAGGCGGCAATGTCGTTGGCGGCCCCGACAAGCAGGCGGTCATAGGCCTCTTGCGCGGCTTGCCGGCCATAGGCAAAAGCGGCCACAGAGACCAGAACGCCCCCCGCCGCCAAAAGGATCGCGACGGCCAGCGCCACGCGGGCGCCCAGGGACAGGTCGCGCCTAGGCATCCAGATCCAGCTTGTAGCCCAGCCCCCGCTGGGTTTCGATCCGCACGCCGCTGCCGACCAACTTTTTGCGCAGCCGCGCGATATAGAGCTCGATCGCGTTCAGCCCGACATCGGCATCGTCAAACGAGAACAGCCCTTCGAACAGGCGTTCCTTGCTCATCACCTTGCCCCGGTTGTGAATCAGCAGGCCCAGCAGCGCCAATTCGCGGCGCGTGACCGGCAGGGGCTGCCCCGCAACCGTGACAAGCTGGGCCGTTGGGTTGAATGTCAGGTCGCGCAGGGAAATATCTTCGCCCTTTTGCGCCTGGTCGCGGCGGTAAAGGGCCTGAATGCGGGCCTCAAGTTCGCGTTGATCAAAGGGTTTGACCAGATAGTCGTCGGCCCCGAGGTTGAGCGCTGACACCCGGTCATCCACCGAAAACTGCGCCGTCAGCATCAGGACCGGTGTGCGCGTGCCCGCCGCCCGCAGGTCGCGCAACAGATCGGTGCCCAGCCCGTCGGGCAGGTTGATGTCGAGAACGATGACGTCATAGGCCTGAACATCCAGAAAGCCGCGCGCCTCGTCCAGGGTGGCGGCCACATCGCAGGCAATTCCGCTGCGCCCAAGGCGGATCGCAATCGCCTCGGCCATGTCGGATGTGTCTTCGACAAGCAGCAAGCGCACCCTGCGGACCCCCAAGTTCAGCCGGTGTCGGCGCGTTGGCGCCGGTTTCTGGCAGAGTGTGACAGGTTGCTGACAGGTTCAACCACTAAGACGCGGAGTCACATAGCGCCGGGAAAACCGGCCTGATCATGAACGGAGGAGTAAGTCATGACATTTTCATTTGCGCGCAGCGCACTGGCCGCAGCGGCCTTGGGTCTGTCCGCCCTGACGGCGGGCGCCCAGGGGTTCACACCGGAAAACCCCGAATGTATCGCCCCCGCGAACCCGGGTGGCGGATGGGATTTCACCTGCCGTCAGGTGGGCAAATCGCTGCAGGACCTGGGCCTGCTGGACAAGACGATGCAGGTTGTGAACCTGGCCGGGGGCGGCGGTGGCGTTGCCTTTGCCGAGGTGGTCAACAAGCGCGGCGATGACAACGACCTGATCGTCGCCGCCTCATCCGCGACGGCCACACGGCTGGCGCAGGGCGCCTATCCCGGCAATACCATGGACCAGGTGCGCTGGCTGGCGACCATCGGGGCCGATTACGGCGTGATCGCCGTTGCTGCCGACAGCTCGGTGCAAACCCTGCCCGAACTGCTGGACATGATTAAAAACGACCCGACCAGCGTGGCGATTGCCGGTGGTTCCGCTGTGGGCGGATGGGACCACCTCAAGGTGCTGATGGCGGCCAATGCGCATGGGATCGAAGACGTGCGCAAGGTGAAATACATCGCCTTTGACGGCGGCGGCGAGGCGGTGACGCAATTGCTGGCCGGGTCGGTTCAGGCCTTTACCGGCGATCTGTCCGAGGCGAAGGGGTTCGTGGACAGCGGCGACATCCGCGTGATTTCGGTCCTGTCGCCCGAGCGTCTGGACGGTGAATTCGCCGATTTCCCGACCGCCAAGGAACAGGGTGTCGACGTGGTTGGCGCCAACTGGCGCGGGTTCTATGCGCCGGGCGACATGTCGGACGCGGCCTATGACGCCTGGGTTGAAAAGCTGGCCGCGCTTTATGCCTCGGACGAATGGAAGGCGATCATGGCCGCCAATGGTCTGGCGCCGCTCGACCTGCAGGGCGATGCGTTTCAGGAGTTCGTGTCGAACTCGGTCTCGCAAATCCAGACGATCAGCCGCGATATCGGCATCATCAAGTAAAATCATGACCGGGGCGGGGTCACCGCCCCGGTCATCCAGAACTGACATTTAGGGGAGGGTGAGACCATGAGTGACCGCGTTTTTGGGGCCTTCGGGCTGATCCTGGCGCTGGGCTATGCCTGGGCGGCGCTGTTGATCGAGGAAAGTTTTCTGTCGGATGCGGTGGGGCCAAAGGCGTTTCCGCTGATCATCGCGGCCATTCTGGCGCTGTCGTCCCTAGCCATCGTTCTGCGTCCGGATACCGAACCGGAATGGCCCGCCGTGGGCCGGTTGGCCGAAATCGGCGCGGCGGTGGTTGTCATGATCCTTTATGCCCAGTTCCTGCCCGTCATCGGGTTTGTCATCGCAACCGCGGTGGCCGCCACCTACCTCACCTGGCGGCTGGGAACGCCGCCGTTGGGCTCGCTTTTCACGGGCGCTTTCACCTCGGGCGGGATCTATGTGGTGTTCCATTTGATCCTGGGTCTTTCACTGGCCCGCGGGCCGCTTGGGTTCTGAGGGGAAATCATGGAAACCTTGAGTTCACTGGGCGACGGGTTCGCCATCGCGCTGAGCTGGCAGAACCTGCTGCTGGCGCTGCTGGGGTGTTTTCTGGGCACGGTGATGGGGGCCCTGCCCGGCCTTGGGCCGTCAAACGGCGTGGCAATCCTGATCCCTCTGGCCTTTACCCTGGGGCTGGATGCGACGGCGGCGCTGATCCTGCTGACCTCGGTCTATTACGGCGCGATGTATGGCGGGCGGATTTCGTCGATCCTGCTGAATATTCCGGGCGATGAACCGGCAATGATGACCTGCCTTGACGGATACCCGATGGCGCAAAAGGGCCGTGCGGGCGAGGCGCTTGCCCTGTCGGGGATTGCGTCCTTTGTTGGGGCGTTTCTGGCGACCTGGGGGCTGATCCTGTTGGCGCCGCAACTGGTCAAGATCGCGCTTTTGTTCGGTCCGGCGGAATATTTTGCCCTGTTCGCGCTGGCCTTTGCCACGCTGGGTGGGGTGAGTTCGACCAATCAGGCAAAATCGGCCTTTGCCGCGATGCTGGGGCTGGGCCTTGCCATGATCGGGGTCGATACCCAGACCGGCGTTCCGCGGTTTACCTTTGGAGAGGTGCATCTTTATGACGGCATCGATTTCCTTGTGGCCATTGTCGGCCTGTTTGCCCTGTCCGAGGTGTTCATCTTTCTTGAACACCGCCACGGCAGCGCGGAGGCCGCCGGCCGCAAGATCGAGATTGGCCGCCTGACGCCCTCCTTTGCGCTGCTGAAATCCTGCACGCCGACGATGCTGCGCACCTCATTCCTGGGGTTCATTGCAGGTGTGTTGCCGGGGGCGGGGGCGTCATTGGGGTCGTTCATTTCCTATTCGATGGAAAAGCGGCTGGTGGACAAGGACGGCACATTCGGCACTGGCGATCCGCGCGGTGTGGCCGCGCCCGAGGCCGGCAACAACGCCGCCGCGGGGGGCGCGCTGGTGCCGATGCTGGCGCTGGGCGTGCCGGGGTCGGGCACAACGGCGGTTCTGCTGGCTGTGCTGCTGTCGCTGAACATCACGCCGGGTCCGTTGCTGTTCACGCAGAACCCTGATGTGGTTTGGGGTCTGATTGCGGCGCTGTTCATTGCCAATTTCATGTTGCTGGCGATGAACATCCCGATGGTGGGCCTGTTTACCCGCGTTCTGCTGGTGCCGCCGCGCATCCTCATGCCGGTTGTGGCCATGGTCAGCTTTGTCGGGATCTACGGGATCTCGGGGTCCAGTTTCGACCTGATCGTGATGGTCGGATTCGGCGTTATCGGCTGGGTCCTGCGCAAGCTGGACGTGCCGCTGGTGCCGGTGATCCTGGGCACATTGCTGGGCAATGCGATGGAATCGAACCTGCGCCGCGCCGTGACAATCGACGATGGCGATTGGTGGACCCTGATCGACAGCCCGCTCGCCATAATCCTGTGGAGTGTTGCAGCGGTGGGGTTCATCCTACCGATCATCGTCGGCAAGACCGTCAAACGCCGCATGAAGCGTTCCGACGAGGGCGCGCTGACCGACTGAAACGCTGCAGGGTCCGCGCATGCGGGCCCTCGCCTTCATCGGTCAATTCAGCAGTGTGTCGCCGTTTTAAGTGTCACATAGCTTTGCCAGGGCACGGACCAAGCACGTCTTAACGGCATGCGAATGCACCTGTCGGATCAGACATATTATGTGGTGAATGGGGAGGAGTTTTGGTGGAGCCTAGGGGGATCGAACCCCTGACCTCTTGCATGCCATGCAAGCGCTCTCCCAGCTGAGCTAAGGCCCCAAAACCGTGCGCCGGTGTCTAGGCGCATCGCCGGGCAGGATCAAGCAAAAAAATCCAGCCCGGCTTTAATTGTTCAGATCACTCTTCGTCATCCGCGGCGACGTCTGCGATTTCGTCCAGAGAGACGTCATCATCTTCGTCGTCGTCGTCCAGAATGTCATCTCCCAGATCGACATCGAGCGCGTCGTCATCTTCGAGAACGGCATCGTCATCTGTCTCGGCAGCTTTTTTGGCTTTCACCGTGGCCGCGTCTTCGGCATCGGCCGCGATCATGCGCGCCTTGCTGACATCCACTTCCATGACCTCGCCCGTGTACGGGCTGACGATCGGAGTCTTGTTCAGGTCGTAAAAACGTTTACCTGAGGTCGGGCATAGGCGTTTTGTGCCCCATTCTTCCTTGGGCATTGGCAATCCCCTTGATTATGGCTTGAGTCGCATCGACGATTCCGGTCACGTGCCATATGACGTGGGCACTGTCAAAGGCTTTAGCAAGTAGAGTTGCATCCATGACCGACCATCACCTGCCGGGCAATCCCCCGGTGCCGCTGACTTTGAGGCGTTCGGGGCGTGCGCGCCGCATTTCGCTGCGCATCTCGCATCTGGACGGGCGGGTGACATTGACCGTGCCAAACCGGGTTGCCGAGCGCGAGGCGCTTGAGTTCGCCCGCAGCAAGGAAAACTGGATCCGCGACCATCTTTCGGACCGGCCCGACGATGTCTTCGTGGGGTTTGGCGCGCTGGTGCCGGTCGAGGGACGCCCAAGGCGCATCGTACCGGCCTCGGGGCGGCGGGTGGTGATGTCCGATGATGAGATCGCCGTGCCCGAGGATCGCGTCGGCGTGCGCTTGCAGACCTGGCTGCGCGAACTTGCGCGTGATCGCCTTGCGCGCGCCGCAGACGGATACGCCGGCGAACTGGGGCGTCCCTATCATCGTCTTACCTTGCGCGATACGCGGTCGCGCTGGGGGTCATGCACGTCTGACGGCGGGCTGATGTTTTCCTGGCGTCTGATCATGGCCACGCCCGAGGTTCTGAACTATGTCGCCGCGCATGAGGTCGCCCACTTGGCCGAGATGAACCATTCGCCTGCCTTCTGGGCGGTGGTCGAGCGGCTTTACGGTCCGCATCACACGGCGCGCAAATGGCTGCGCGGCGAAGGGAGCGCGCTGCATCGCTATCGGTTCGAGAGTGCTGCGTCGAAATAGCATTTGACCCGCTGGCGATTTGTGATCACAAAAGTCCTATGATCAATCCACGTGTTTCAGATGTTGTCCCGGCGGCCCATGACCGGGTCTATCGTGCGCTGCGCACGCGTATCATGCATGGTGATATCGCCCCCGGTCAGGCGTTGACACTGCGGGGTATCGGCAAGGAATTCGATGTTTCGATGACCCCGGCGCGCGAGGCGGTGCGCCGTCTGGTGGCCGAAGGGGCCCTGTTCCTGTCCAGTTCGGGACGCGTTTCGACACCTGAACCCGGCCATGACCGGATCGAGGAACTTGCCGCCTTGCGCGCATTGCTGGAAGTCGAGCTGGCCAGCCGTGCATTGCCGCGGGCGCATATGGCGCTGATCGACCGGTTGCAGACGATCAACAACACGATCGGCGAGGTGATCATCAACCGCGATCCGGTGGGGTACATCCGCACGAACCTGGAGTTTCACCGAACCCTGTATCTGCGCGCCCAGGCCCCTGCGATGCTGGCCATGGCCGAAACCGTCTGGCTGCAACTGGGTCCGACGATGCGCATGCTGTACGGGCGTTTGCGGCGCACCGAACCGCCGCATTATCACAAACTGATCATCGCCGCGCTTAAGGCGGGGGATGAGCCGGGTTTGCGGCTGGCGGTTCGCTCGGACGTGACGCAGGGCCTTCGGATGCTGACCGCCTGAACCGGGTGCGCGGCGGTTTAGCGGGCGATCCAATCACAAGCTGATCCATTCGGTGGGCTGCTTGAACCTGAACATGTGGTATTTCAGGCGATTGCGCCCGCGCGGTATTGCGTTCTAGGATCGGCCCAGCGGTGCACCCCTCCAGACAGGAGGCCAAGCATCGAATTTGGGAGGATTTTACATGAACAATTTCACACGCCGTGGTGCATTGGGACTGGTGGGTGGCGCCGCAGCGCTGCCAATGCTGGGGTCGCCTGCACTGGCCAATACCAAGATGACCGTTGGCGCCCTGCGCTTTACCAGCCACGCGGCCAGCTTTGTCGCCTTTGAACGCGGGTATTTCGCGGACGAGGGGCTGGATGTCGAATTCAAGTTCTTTCAGGCGGCCCAGCCAATGGCGGTGGCCATTGCATCCGGCGATGCAGATTACGCGGTGACGGCCATTTCCGGCGGTCTGATCAGCCTTGCCGAAAAAGGGGCGGCCAAGGTGATCGGCGGCGCGCTGAGCGAAGAGCCGGGCATTGACGGGCAGTTGATCCTTGCCTCGAACGCGGCCTATGACGCCGGGCTGACCAGCCCCGCGCAGTTGGACGGAAAAAGCTTTGCGGTGACTCAGCCGGGGTCGTCCTTTCACTACATGGGGTCGAAAATCGCCGCGGCCGAGGGCGCGAAACTCAGCTTCAAGCCGCTGCAAAAGGTGGGTGCGATCATTGGCGCGATGAAATCGGGCCAGGTCGACGCTTGGTCGATTGTCCCCCACATCGCCAAGGCGCTGGCCGGCGGCGGGGCGGTCAAGGTCATCGGCAACGTCGCCGATTATCTGCCGAACTATCAGGTCACGACCGTCTTTACCTCGGCCGCCAACGCGGCGAATGAACGTGCCAGGACCGAGGCGTTCATGCGCGCCTTTTCCAAAGGGGCGGATGATTTCAACGCCGCGCTGGTCGACAAGACCGCTGGCGATGACGCCGCCGAGGATATGGTGAAACTGATCCACAAATACGTCTATACCGACCGTGAATACGCCAAGGCGCGCGGCTCGATCATCAATGGCGCAATGCGGATCAACAAGAACGGCGCGCTGAACATGGCGTCGGTCAGCGATCAGCTGAACTGGTTCAAATCCGAAGGTCTGGTCAAGGACAGCATCACCACCGATACGCTGGTCGATCCGTCCTATGCCGAAATGATGTAAGGAAAAGGGCGGCGGCGCACCGGGCGCCGCCCCCGCCAAGACATGGACCTGACCCTGGACTCCCTCACGCACCACTATGGCGGCATGCCGGTGTTGCAGGATGTTTCGCTGCGCATTCCGGCCGGTGAAATCCTGTGTATCGTGGGGCCGTCGGGCTGCGGGAAATCCACCCTGTTGCGGCTGATCGGCGGGCTTGAACGGCCCGATCAGGGGCAGGTCTTGCAACTGGGCACGCCGCCGGCTGAGTGCCTCAACCCGCTGACCTACGTGTTTCAGGATTTTGCCCTGTTGCCGTGGCGCAGTGTCGGGGGGAACATTTCGCTGGTGCTTGAGGATCATGGCATTCGCGGCGCCCGGGCCGATGCCATCATCGACGACGTTCTGGCGCGCACAAAACTGAGCGATTTTCGCGCCGCCTTGCCCCGGCAATTGTCGGGCGGGATGAAACAACGGGTGGCCATTGCGCGTGCCCTGGCGGTGAAACCGGCGGTGATGTTGCTGGACGAACCGCTTTCGGCACTGGATGCGCAGACGCGCGAATTGCTGATGGAGGATTTGCTGGCCCTCTGGACGCGCCAGCCCTTTACCGGGGTCTACGTGACACACAACCTGGCCGAGGCCGTGCGCCTTGGGCACCGCATCGCCGTTCTGTCGCGCCGCCCGGGCCGTGTGCGCGAAGTGATCGAAGTGGACACACCGCTGGCCGAACGGCGCAGTGGCGACCCGCATCTGGAGGACCTGCAGGCCCGGCTGTGGTCGCTGATGAAGGAAGAGGCCATGGCCGCCGATCAGGAATTGCTGAATGTCTGAACCCGGCGTCGCCACCACGCATCCGGTCGCCTTTCGCGGCGGCGGGTTTCGCCCGACGGCCAAGCGCGGGACAGGGGCGATTGTCTTTGTCCTTTTGCTGATCGTGATCGAATGGGGGACACGGGCCGGATGGATCGGCAACCTGACCCTGCCGCGCCCGTCGGATGTGGCGCTGACGCTGAAACAGCTTTGGCAGTCGGGCATGCTCTGGACCCATATGGCGCCGTCGCTGACGCGCCTTGTGGTTGGCAGCCTGCTGGGGATCAGCGCGGGCATCGGTGTCGGCGTGATGATCGGGTTGTTCAGCTATGTCCGGGCCGGGCTGGTGCCCGTGGTCGCGGCCATGTTCCCGATCCCGAAAATCGCGCTGCTCCCGCTGTTCGTGATCTGGTTCGGTATTGATGAGGGCAGCAAATATGCCCTGATCGCGCTGGGCACGTTCACCCCGACGGTGGTGTCGACCTATGGCGCGGTCGATAATGTGGACCGAACGCTGGTGCGGATGGGGCAGAGTTTCGGGCTGAGCTGGCTCAGCATCGTGCGCAAGATCGTTCTGCCCGGTGCGCTGCCGGGGATCCTGTCGGGCCTTCGCGTGTCGATCGCGATCGGGATCATCCTTTTGGTCGCCGCCGAAATGCTGGGCGCGGAATATGGAATTGGCGCTTATATCCTGCAGGCCGGCGCGCTCTATGATCTGGAGCGCCTGTTCGCCGGCGTCGTGATCCTGTCGGCGCTGGGTGTGCTGACCAGCTGGAGCATCGGATTGCTGGAAAAGCGGCTGTTGCGCTGGAGAAGTTGAGGCAACGCGGCGCAGGCCGGAATCCGAATAGGCACCCGGCCCGTTACGCCGCCAGACCCTTGGACCCCATCTTGAGGAACTTGTTGCGCCGGTCGGCGACCAGTGCCGGACCGTCCTTTTTCGCAAGCGCATTCAGCATCGTGCCGATGGCCTTGCCGACCGCGGCAATGGTGGCATCCTTGTCGCGATGCGCCCCGCCTTTGGGTTCGCTGATGATAGTGTCGATCACACCCAGGGCCAGCAAATCCTGCGGTGTCAGGCGCAGGGCTTCGGCGGCTTCGCGCATCTTCTCGGAATCCTTCCACAGGATCGAGGCGCAGCCCTCGGGGCTGATCACGGAATAGACGGAATGCTCCAGCATCGCCACGCGGTTGGCCGTGGCAAAGGCGACCGCGCCGCCTGATCCGCCTTCGCCGATGATGACGCTGACCAGGGGAACGGGGATTTGCAGGCAGGTTTCCGTGGCGCGGGCGATCGCCTCGGACTGGCCACGTTCCTCAGCCCCTTTGCCGGGGTAGGCGCCGGGCGTGTCGACAAGGGTGATCACCGGCAGGCCGAAACGGCCGGCCATCTGCATCAGGCGGATCGCCTTTCGGTAGCCTTCGGGACGGGCCATGCCGAAATTACGTTCGATGCGTGATTTCGTGTCGCTGCCCTTTTCATGGCCGATCACCATGACAGGCGTATCGTTGAACCGGGCCAGCCCGCCCATCACGGCGTGATCGTCGGCAAAGTTCCGGTCACCGGCCAGCGGAGTGTATTCGGTAAACAGGGTCTCGATGTAATCGCGGCAGTGCGGGCGTTCGGGGTGACGCGCGACCTGACATTTCCTCCAGGGGGTCAGATCCCGGTAAAGATCGCCGAGAAGCGCGGCCGCCTTGGCGTCAAGCGCGGCGGCCTCATCTGCCACATCCATTTCTTCGTTCGCGCGTCCGAGGGCGCGCAATTCTTCCGCCTTGCCTTCGATTTCGGCGAGCGGTTTTTCGAAATCCAGATACTGCGTCATCCGGTGCCCCGTTGATGTTTGTCTGACCGTATATGACCTTGCCGGGGAGGGTTTGCAACTCGCCAGCGGCTGCAATCGGGGTCAGTTCGGCCAGAGAACGGGATAGAGTGACCCGATCAGCAGCGCGGCCATAGTCCAGTTGAACGCCACCATCCGGCGCGGGTTGGTCAGGAGGCGGGCCATCTGCTGGCCAATCAAGGTCCATGACCCGACCGAGGGCAGGTTGATGGCGCCGAAAATCGCGCAGACCAGAACCACGGCGCCCATGCTGTGGTCGGGCGTATAGGCCGTGATGGCGGTGACCGCCATCGCCCAGGCCTTAGGGTTGACCCATTGAAACGCGGCGGCCTGAAGAAAGGTCATCGGTGTCCCTTCGCTGCGCCGTGCCCCCACGGGCGCGGAATGGGCGATTTTCCAGGCCAGATAGCCCAGGTAGAGGACGGACACGATTTTCAGAATCGTGTGGCTGACCGGATAGAGGTCGAACAATTGGCCCAACCCCAGCCCCATCAGCAGGATCATGAACACGAACCCCAGCGCCACGCCCATCATGTGCGGCAGCGTGCGCCGAAACCCGAAATTCGCCCCGGACGCCATCAGCATCAGGTTGTTCGGCCCCGGTGTGATGGACGAGACAAAGGCAAAAAGGATAAGGCCAAAAAGCAGTTCGCTGTTCATGCCCGCATAATTGCGCGGTTTGCGCGGAATGTAATTGCCTTTTCATGCGCGTTTGGGAGTTAATCGCAACTAATAGCGAAGAACAATCAAATAAACGACCGAATATTGCAGGAATTGCAACGGGACGGCCGGATCAGCAATGTGGACCTGGCCGAGCGTGTCGGGCTGTCCCCTTCGGCCTGTCTGCGCCGGGTGCAGGAGTTGGAACGCAGCGGTGTCATTTCCGGGTATCGCGCCGTTGTGCCCCCCGAGGCGCGCGGCATCGGGTTCGTGGCCTATATCGGCGTTGGACTGGGGGAGCATACAAAAGCCGCCCAGCAAGGGTTCGAACGGGCGGTGTCACGGGCGCCCGAGGTGACCGAATGCCACAACATCACCGGCACGATCGAATACCTGTTGCGCGTCGAATGCGCCGATCTGAAATCCTACAAGACGTTTCACACCGACGTTCTGGGCACGCTGCCCCATGTCACGTCGATCACGTCATATGTGGTGATGGGATCGCCCAAAGACCTGCGGGCGTAGCAGGGAAACCGGCCCCGGAATGGCTCCGGGGCCGTTTCAGGATCAGCCGGCGATCAGCTCGGCCTGTTTGACGATCACTTCGGCCTGTTTGATGCTGGCGATGTCCACCAGACGGCCCTTGTAGACGGTCGCGCCCGAGCCCGATTTCTTGGCCTCTTCCATTGCGGCGAGGATTTCGCGGGCTTCGTTCACCTTTTCCTCGGACGGGGTGAAGACCTCGTTCGCCAGGGCAATCTGCTTGGGGTGGATCGCCCATTTGCCCACCATACCCAGCGTGGCCGAGCGCAGCGCCTGTGCGCGGTACCCTTCATCATCGCTGAAATCACCGAACGGGCCGTCAACCGGAAGCAACCCGTGCGTGCGGCAGGCGGCCACGATGGCGGTTTGTGCCCAATGCCAGGGGTCGGACCAGTATTTCTGACCCTCGCGCAGCATGTAATAATCTTCTTGCGTGCCGCCGATGCCGGTGGTCTGCATACCCATCGACGCGGCGAAATCCGCAGCACCCAGGCTCATCGCCTCAAGACGGGGCGAGGCGGCAGCGATTTCTTCGACATGGGCGATCCCGGCCGCGCTTTCGATGATGACCTCAAGCTTGACAGGTTTGGTGCGGCCCTTGGCGCGTTCGACCGCGGTGATCAGCGCATCAACCGCATAGATATCGGCGGCACAGCCCACCTTGGGGATCATGATCATGTCCAGACGGTCGCCCGACTGTTCCAGCAGATCAACCACGTCACGGTACCAATAGGGCGTGTCCAGGCCGTTGATGCGCACGGCCAGCGTTTTGGTGTTCCAATCGACGTCGCCGATGGCCTGGATGATGTTTTTGCGTGCCTGTTCCTTGTCGTCGGGGGCCACCGCATCCTCAAGGTCGAGATTGATGACATCCGCCGCGCTGGCCGCCATTTTCTCGAACAGTTTGGTGTTCGATCCGGGGCCAAACAATTGGCATCGGTTGGGACGGGCCGGGGCGGCGGGCTGAATGCGGAAGCTCATGAGGCAGCACCTTTCGGGTAAGGAAATTGCGGATTCTTGCGCTCAGGAGGTATTAAATTGCGTGGCCCTGCGCAAGGTTTATTGTGCAGTTGCAGAAAGTGCGACCTGACTTGCGTCAATTTTGGCGTAGTAAGGGCGACTTGTGCAAAATTATTCTATGATAGAGCGGCCTGTTCGAAGAAAAGTGAGTAATCGATGCATTCTGCGCTGCAAAAAGCAAAACACTCGTTTTCAATCGGTTCTACCCTGTGAGGGAATCACAGGAGGCTGCGCCATGATCGAAACCCCGTATCTATTGTTCCTGGGCGATGCGCCCGATCAGCTTTCGGCCAAGGTGGCCCAGGGCATCAAGGACTGGCGCCCCGAAAACGCGGTGGGCCAGTTGCGTCTGGACGGATGCGGTGCGGATGTCGGGCTGACTGACATGACGCTGGAACAGGCGCGCGCGGCCGGGGCCAGGACGCTGGTCATTGGCGTGGCCAATCGGGGCGGGGTGATCAGCCCCACATGGAAGGCGGTCCTGATCCAGGCGCTGGAAATGGGGTATGATCTGGCCTCGGGCCTGCACAACCTGTTGCGGGACGAGGGCGATCTGGTCGCCGCGGCGCAAACGCACGGCGGCACATTGCACGATGTGCGGGTGCCGAGCGTCGGATACCCGATTGCCAACGGGGTCAAGCGTAGCGGCAAACGCGTGTTGGCCGTGGGCACCGATTGTTCGGTGGGCAAGATGTATACCGCGCTGGCGCTGGACGAGGCGATGCGCAAACGGGGTCTGAAAAGCACGTTTCGCGCCACCGGTCAGACTGGCATTCTGATCACCGGGCAGGGCGTGCCGCTGGATGCGGTGATCGCCGATTTCATGGCCGGATCAGTCGAATATCTGACCCCCGACAACGACGACGATCACTGGGACATCATCGAAGGGCAGGGCAGTCTGTTCCACGTGTCCTTCTCGGGTGTGACCATGGCGCTGATCCACGGCGGCCAGCCCGATGCGCTGATCCTGAGCCATGAGCCATCCCGACCGCACATGCGCGGGCTGCCGGATTACACCCTGCCGTCGCTTGAGGTGCTGCGCGACACCGCGCTGCCGCTGGCACGGGTGGCCAACCCGGCCTGCGAGGTCGTCGGAATATCGGTCAACACCCAGCACATGGGCGAGGATCAGGCGCTGAGCTATCTGGCCGAAACCGAGGCCCGGATGGGCCTGCCTGCGGTCGACCCGTTTCGGCAGGGGGCGGACCGGTTGGTGGATGCGCTGGCCGGGCTGTGATTTAACCCGGTCAGGCATTGAAAGAACCAAAGGGGAAAGCCGGTGCAGATCAAGGTAAGCCGTGACGTGTTCCGGCTGGCGCAAGTGTTCACCATCTCGCGCGGCTCAAGGACCGAGGCGCAGGTGCTGACCGCGCATGTGACCGACGGGGGCGCGACGGGCCGGGGCGAATGTGTGCCCTATGCGCGGTATGGTGAGACGCTGGAGTCGGTCACCGCCCAGATCGAAGGCTTGCCCGACAGTTTCACGCGCGCCGACCTGGCCGGTCTTTTGCCAGCGGGCGCGGCCCGCAACGCGGTGGACTGTGCCCTGTGGGATCTTGCGGCGAAACAGTCGGGCAAACGGGTCTGGGAACTGGCCGGTCTGACCCGGCCCGGCCCGGAAATCACCGCCTATACCCTATCGCTGGACACGGCCGACGCCATGCGCGCACAGGCGCAGAAAAACGCGCATCGCCCCTTGCTCAAGATCAAGCTGGGCACACCTGACGATATGCCCCGGCTTGAGGCGGTGCGCGCCGGGGCTCCGGATGCACGCATCATCGTGGACGCCAACGAGGGGTGGAGCGCCGCAGTTTACGCCGATCTGGCCCCGCATCTGGTGCGTCTGGGTGTGCAACTGGTCGAACAACCCCTGCCCGCGGGCGAGGATGACGCCCTGATCGGGATGGAACGTCCCGTGCCCGTCTGCGCCGACGAAAGCTGCCATGACCGCGCCAGCCTTGCGGCATTGAAGGGCAAGTATGATGTGGTGAATATCAAGCTCGACAAAACCGGCGGCCTGACCGAGGCGCTGGCGCTGCGCGATGCGGCCCTTGCGCAGGGGTACAAGGTGATGGTCGGCTGCATGGTCGGATCGTCGCTTGCCATGGCGCCTGCGACGCTGGTTGCGCAGGGTGCGGCCGTTGTAGACCTTGACGGGCCGCTCTTGTTGGCCGAAGACCGCAACAACGCCCTGATTTTTGACGACGCCGGAGTGCACCCGCCGAGTGCCGCACTCTGGGGATAGGAGATACAAGATGCGCACCGTTTACGTGAATGGAGAATACTTGCCCGAAGATGAGGCCAAAATCTCGATCTTTGATCGCGGCTTCCTGATGGCGGACGGCGTGTATGAGGTGACATCGGTCCTGGATGGCAAGCTGATTGATTTCGACGGCCACGCCGCACGGCTGGAACGGTCGCTGGCGGAATTGGACATGGCTTGCCCCGTCACCATGGGCGAATTGCTGGCCATTCACCGCGAACTGGTTGCGCGCAACAACATCGTTGAGGGCATGGTATATCTGCAGGTGACGCGCGGCGCGCCCGGGGATCGTGATTTTGCCTTCCCCGATCCGGACGAAACCCCATCGACCATCGTTCTGTTCACCCAGAACAAGCCGGGTCTGGCCGACAACCCGGTTGCGAAAAAGGGCATCAAGGTCATCAGCATCGACGATATCCGCTGGGGCCGGCGCGACATCAAGACCGTTCAACTGCTGTATCCCAGCATGGGCAAGATGATGGCGAAAAAGGCCGGGGCCGACGATGCGTGGATGGTCGAGGACGGGTTCGTGACCGAAGGCACATCCAACAACGCCTATATCGTCAAGGGCAACAAGATTATCACCCGCGCGCTGAGCAACGACATCCTGCACGGCATCACCCGCGCCGCCGTTCTGCGGTTTGCCCGCGAGGCGCAGATGGAGGTCGAAGAGCGCAACTTTACCATTGATGAGGCGCGCGCGGCGGACGAGGCATTTGTCACCTCGGCCAGCACCTTCGTGATGCCGGTTGTCGAAATCGACGGTGCAAAGATTGGCGAAGGTGTTCCGGGACGCGTTGCGCCCCGGTTGCGCGAAATCTATCTCGAAGAAAGCCTGAAGGCCGCAATTTGACGTGATTTTCACGCGCGCCTCTGCTAGGCGTTGCGGATGATGCAGAGTTGGCAATTCTGGGCGTTGCTGTCGGCCGTTTTTGCGGCTTTGACCGCCATTTTTGCCAAGGTCGGCGTGTCGGATATCAATTCCAATTTCGCGACGTTCCTGCGCACCATTGTCGTGATCGTCGTATTGGCTGCCCTGCTCTGGGGCACCGGCGGTTTTGAGCCGGTGTCGCAGATGCCGCCCAAATCCTTGGTGTTCCTCGTGCTGTCCGGTCTCGCGACCGGGGCCTCCTGGTTGTGCTATTTCCGGGCGTTGCAGATCGGCAAGGCCTCGCAGGTTGCCCCGATCGACAAGCTCAGCGTGGTTTTCGTCGCCATCATCGCCGTCCTGTTCCTTGGTGAAAGGCTGAGTGCTGGCGGCTGGAGCGGCGTGGCGCTCATTTCAGCAGGGGCTTTGGTTCTGGCGCTGTCGTGATGCGTTTGCCGCTTGTTTCGGGCAGACATTTCTACACAGCCCCTTATAGTTGCCCGAAGTCCTGACCCGCGCCGAGGAGCATTCCATGTCGACACTGTTTTCCATCCTGTGGATCATTCTTGTTGCGGCCCTTGTTCTGGCCGCACTGTTGTATCTGTGGACGGGGTCCATGGCCCGGCAGGCGGAAAAGGCAATTCCCCAAACCGGTCCGAAACAGCCGGTCAATGGCGGGTCCATCCATTACGTCGAGATGGGTCCGGAAAATGCCCCTCCCGTCGTGTTGATCCACGGGCTGTCCGGTCAGCTCCAGCATATGACCTATGCGATCTCCGATTTGCTGGCGCAGGATTTCCGCGTGATTGCGATTGATCGGCCCGGCTGCGGGTATTCGGATCGTGACTCCGACGATCTGGCCGCGCTGGACGAACAGGCGCGCATGATCTGGGAATTTCTGGATGCAAAGGGCATCGAACGCCCGGTTCTGGCGGGCCATTCGCTGGGTGGGGCGCTGTCGCTGGCAATGGCACTGCACGACCCCGACAAGGCGGGCGCCCTGGCGTTGCTGGCCCCGGCGACCCAGCACGAGGATGAGGTCGCCCCCATCTTTCAGGGGCTGGCAATCGAATCCCCGGTCATGCGGCGGATGGTGGCCAATACGATTGCCATTCCCATGGGCAAATTCATGGCCGACAAGGTCATCAAGGCCGCCTTTTACCCCGAGCCGCCGGTGAGCGATTTCCTGATCCGCGCCGCCGCAGTTCTGGGCATGCGGCCCAAGGCCTTTGTCGGGGCCTCGGCCGATCTGGTGATGTTGGAGGACGGGTTGCCGCAGCAGTCGGCGCAATATCCGCAGCTGAAGGTGCCGGGCGGAATTCTTTACGGGGACAAGGATGCGCTGCTGTCATGCGAGGTGCATGGCAAGCCGATGCAGGCGTTCGGCTTGCAGTACGAAGAACTGGCCGGGCGCGGTCACATGATCCCGATGACAGCGCCCGCCGAATGCGCCGATTTCATCCGCAGGATGGCGGCCCTGCGCACGTAATTTCAGTCCTTGCTGCCGACATTTTCCTCGAACGCGACCTTGAAGGCGGCCTGCTTTTCCGGGCTGGCCTCGGTCTGATAGTTGGCTTTCCATTCATCCATGGTCATGCCGTAATAGATTTCGCGCGCCTCGTCCTTGGACATTTCGATGCCGCGTTCGTTGGCGGCCTCCTGATACCAGCGGCTCAGGCAGTTGCGGCAAAACCCGGTCAGATTCATCATGTCGATGTTCTGCACGTCCGTTCGGTCCTGCATCAGGTGTTGGCGCAGACGACGGAAGGCAGCGGCTTCGATTTCGATCTTGGTCTGTTTGTCCATGGCGGGCTCCTGATGTCTGTTTGATACTGATCTAAGGCCCCGCCGCCGACCTGTCACCCCCGCTGACCTGTCGGAGCTTACAAATCGGTCTGTTCCATCGCGGCGATCAGAATAGGGGCCAGCCGTTCGGCCCAGTGTTTCTGGCCCTTGTGATCCGCGATCAGATCATTGCGCAATTCGATCAGCACATTGGGGCGCCCTGATGCGATGGCATGCTTGTCGATGGCATCGCCGGGCAGATGGCCCGAATAAGGTTCATTGTCCCCCACGACCAGATCGTCCTCGGCCTCGAGCAGGGAAATCAGAGGTCTGGCAAGCCGGTCATCCCCGGCATAGAGCACGCCGACATCCCATGGTCGCGGCTCGCGTCCGCGCAGCTGGCGGGTGAAACTGTGCACCGAAACGATGATGGCATGGGGCAGCGCCGCCAAGCGCGCCAGTTGTTCGTGATAGGGTCGGTAACACAGGTTCAGACGGCGTTCGATCTCGGCCGCGTCCGCATTGCGGTTGGCGGCAATGATCGACCCGTCATAAAGTTTCATTAACAGGGTCGGATCGTCCTCACCGCGGTTGGGATCAATCACCAGGCGTGAGAAATTGGAGGCGATGACAGGCGCGTTCAGCAGCGTTCCAAGATGCTGGGATACCCCATAGGCGCCCACGTCATAAGCGATGTGACGCTCCATATCCTCGCGCGAGAGGCCCAGGTCGCCGCCGCCAACGGAGGGGGGGACAGTGTTGGACGCGTGGTCGCAGGTTACCAGCCAGGGGCCGGGCCGGGTTTCGCCGTGAATGAAAAATGGGGTATATGTCATTTGCCTGTCACCTGTTTGCTGACAGCTTTAGGCCAGTTGCCCGCGAATGGGAAATGCGCCATAACCACGCTGTGAATGTTTGCGGTAACATTTCTGAAAAAAGGAAGACTGACATATGAGACGTCTGCGCAACGTCAAGATCGTGGCCACGCTGGGCCCTGCCTCGGAAACCTATGACATGATCCGGGCGCTGCACGAGGCCGGAGCAGACGTTTTCCGCCTGAACATGAGCCACGGAACGCATGACGAACTGCGCGAAAAACACCGCATCATCCGGCAGGTCGAAAAGGATCTGGACAGTCCGATCGCCATTCTGGCCGACCTTCAGGGGCCGAAATTGCGGGTTGGCACCTTTGCCAACGGATCGGAGGAATTGGAAGAGGGCGGATCATTCCGTCTGGATCTGAACCCGGCCGAGGGCGACGCAACCCGCGTCTGCCTGCCGCATCCAGAGATTTTTCAGGCGCTGAAAATGGGCGCGCATCTTCTGGTCAATGACGGCAAGATCCGTCTCAAGGTCGAAGACTGTGGCGATGATTACGCCGATTGCTCTGTCATCACGGGCGGGACCATTTCGAACCGCAAGGGCGTGAACGTGCCCGATGTGGTGCTGCCGCTGGCGGCGCTGTCGGAAAAGGACCGCGACGATCTTGAGTTTGCGTGCACCTTGGGCGTCGACTGGCTGGCGCTGTCCTTTGTACAGCGGCCCGCCGACGTGGAAGAGGCGCGTGGGCTTGCAGATGGCCGTGCCGCGATCCTGTCCAAGATCGAAAAGCCCTCGGCCGTCGATAATTTCGACGCCATTCTCGAGGCATCGGACGGGATCATGGTCGCGCGCGGCGATCTGGGCGTCGAACTGCCGGTCCAGGCCGTTCCGCCGATCCAGAAACGTCTGGTGCGCAAATGCCGTGCCGCCGCAAAACCCGTGATCGTGGCGACCCAGATGCTGGAAAGCATGATCGAAAGCCCGATGCCGACACGTGCGGAAGTCTCCGATGTGGCGACGGCGATCTATGAAGGCACCGATGCGATCATGCTGTCGGCTGAATCCGCCGCGGGCCTGTACCCGGTTGAGGCGGTCACCACGATGGACAAGGTCGCCATCGAAGTCGAAGCTGACCCCAACTATGTTCAAATCATCGCTGCATCGCGCGGCGGGCGGCAATCCGGCGTGGCCGACGGAATCGTGGCGGCGGCGCGCGAAATTGCCGAAACGACAGATATCAAGGTGATCTGCTGTTTCACCCAAAGCGGCACAACGGCCCTGTTGACGGCGCGCGAACGCCCCGGTGTTCCGATCATCGCGATGACATCGCTGCGCGGCACGGCCCGGCGGCTGGCCCTCAGCTGGGGATGCAATTGCGTCATGACCGGCGAACTGGAGCGGTTCAAGATGGCTGTCGTCAATGCCGCGCGCGCCGCGCGGGCGGGCGGGTTTGCCGATACAACCGATCAGATTGTCATCACGGCGGGTGTTCCGTTCAACGTTCCCGGCACAACCAACATTTTGCGCGTCGCCCCGTGCGATGAACGTTTGATTTACAATACCGATCCGGGATAAGACCCGTTCAGATTTTTTATGAGGTGGATTTGGTATGGATCCGGACATTCTGTTGACTGTGGGCCTGATCCTTGGAGGGTTGTCCGTTCCTTCGGTGCTGTCGGCACTTAGTGATGGTCGCGCGCCGCGTGCGTCCGCGATTACCATCATGATTGCCGGATCGCTGATTCTCATCGCGACGACGTCAAAGCCGACCGGGTACACCCTGGATCAAATCCCTGACGTGTTTTTTGGCGTCATTGGTAAGTTCATCGGCTAATTACCCCTTGCCAGCGTGGCCCGTCTTTCGTAAACGGCGCCTCTGACCGCGCGACCGGCCTAAGTGGCATGCCGAGTCGTGCATTCTACCGATCTTAAGAACAGGAGACGGAAATGCCCAAGATGAAGACGAAATCCAGCGCCAAGAAGCGCTTCAAGGTCACGGCGACCGGAAAGGTCCTCGCGGGCCAGGCCGGTAAGCGTCATGGCATGATCAAGCGCACCAAGAAATTCATCCGCGATGCGCGTGGCAATACAACGCTGTCCGCCCCGGACGCAAAAATCGTCAAGGGCTTCATGCCCTACGACCGCTGATAGGAGGCTGATCATATGTCACGTGTAAAAGGCGGAACCGTCACCCACGCTCGTCACAAGAAAATCGTAAAGGCCGCAAAAGGCTATTATGGTCGCCGTAAGAACACCTTCAAGGTGGCAACGCAGGCGGTTGACAAGGCGAACCAGTACGCAACCCGCGACCGCAAGCAGCGCAAGCGCAACTTCCGCGCCCTGTGGATCCAGCGGATCAACGCCGCCGTCCGCAGCCATGACGAGGCGCTGACATACAGCCGCTTCATCAACGGTCTGAACCTGGCTGGCATCGAAGTGGACCGCAAGGTTCTGGCCGATCTGGCCGTGCACGAGCCCGAAGCCTTTGGTGCAATCGTCGCACAGGCACAGGCCGCGCTGACCGCCTGATCCGGGTACAGTCTGAAATGCCAAGGGCCGCCTCATTGGGCGGCCCTTTTGCGTTTCAGATCACATGTTGCGGGGCAGAAACAGGTCGGCCCACAATTCCAGCCCCTCGAGCCATTGCCGGGCGGATTCGCGGTCATGCTTGAACGTGTGGTACCGGCGGAAATAGGTTGCGTATCCCATCGCGTAACCGCGGCATTCGCGGCAGTCCAGGTTGGGGCTGCAGCATTTTTCTTCGCTGATGGTGGCGTCCGATTTGTAATGGCGGTGCCATTTGGTCAGACGGTTCCCGCAATCAATGGCCACGTTGTTCTCGTCGAACTCCATCACCTGATCCAGGGGTTGGGTGATCCAGTCGTGATAGTGTGGCGAATAACGGACGGTATCCGGATAGAGCGTTCGGGCCTCGTCGATTTGATCCTTGGCGCGGGCAAAGGAGGCGGCGTTGTGGCGCAGGTCCCCGTCACCATCGCCAAGACGGAAATACTGATTGTCCTTGTTTGCCCGGCTGGCCATGAACACATTGTATTCTTCGGTCGGTGAGAAAAAGTTGAATGTGACCGGCAAGCCGTGCTCGTGTCCAAGGCGCGAAACCTCGACGATTTCATGGGTGTTCTGGGCGTTGACGGTAAACACCAGAACGGCGCGATCGTCCCCGGCATAATTGCGGAATGCCTTGGCGTTTACGTCCGCCCCGCGCAGTTTGTCGCTGTTGTCGCCCAGCCCCCACATCGACACATGCAGGCGATAGGGAATGTCGGCATCGATCCTGCGGGTGCCATTGGTGAAGACGACGCCGTAGGGGATGTGCCGGGCCGCCGCGCGCACACGTTCCATTGTCATCGACGGCTCGGCCCCGGCGAGATAGGCAAAGTTGATGCCGCGTTCGGCCTCTGCCTTGAACAGGGTGTCCCACGTTATATCGCCCGCTTCGCTGTCGATACGGTCCTTGGCGGGCTTTGCGAAATAAAGACAGCCCTCACAGGTCAGGTTGCAGGTGTTGGAAACGTCATAATTGCTGCTTTTCAGCCGGATGAGTTTCTTGCGCAGGGCGGCCAGCCGACGGGCGGGGGATTGCTCTGGCGCGTCCAGAATTTGCAGCATTTTCGACCTGTCCTTTTTGGATTTTGTCAAACCAGTGCGCGCAGCAAAGGCAGAAACGAATTGTCGGTAATATAGTCCGGAAGGACCAGATGCTGATTGGTGTCGCTGAGCGGCTTTAATTCGACGCCGTCCAGATCGCCTAGATTTTCAGCATGCAGGCGATCCTCCCGCCGGTTGGCAGAATATGTGATTAAGGTTTTGGGCACATGGGCACTGGCCTGAAACCGGGCCCGCAGATCCAACAGATCGCGCGGTTCGATATTGGCCAGCCGCTTTTGCACGATGCGCCCGCGGCTGTCGTTCATTGCGTTCAGGAATGCGGGCGACACGTTTGTCGGTGGCGAAAACATCAGCAATGTTTCGGCTTCCAGATCGCAGCCAAAGTTGCCTGCAGCCATGCCGCCGGCCGAGGTGGACATGATGGCCAGGCGATTGGCACCGGGAATTTGACCAAGGATCTCGCGCAGTCCTGCGACGGTTCCGTCATAACTGTCGGCGATCTGGTGAATGCCACCCAGACAAAGGGTGCGTTTCCCGTCGCGCAGGTAAAGACCGGTGATGCCGCTGGCCGCCAGATAGGCGTCGATAAGGGAAAACGGAAACCGATGCAGATCGCCCAGCCCGGCGATGACGATCATCACCAGATCAGACGGCCCAACGGGGCTCACCTGCACCTCTTTTTCCGGGTCATTGCGAAGCAGATCGCGCTGCAGAACGTCGGGCGTCAGCTGGGTCTTTAAGGCATTGAAAACCTTGGGGTCAGGCGACGTTGCCCGCCAGTCTTCCAGAACGGCATTCAACTGCGCAGCGCGCGATCCGGGACCAGCCGTGTCATCCGGCGCCGGCGAGGATGTCTGCGGCCGAAGAATATGCATCAGGCCTTTTACAGTCGGATCATCGGGCCATGTGTCTGCGGCGCGGCGGGCCAGGACGGCAATCGCGGGTGACAGGTTCCCGAAGGCACTGTGCAACTGTTTGAAGGCCACCGCGTGGGCGGGCCCTCCGTCGGGGCCAAAAACCGCGGATTCCAGCGTTGCGGGCCATTCTTCCTCGGGGCGGGACAGAAACAGCGTGGTGTAGCGCGCGTGGATCAACCGGTGACTTGGACTGGTCATGTCGATCAGGCGTTTCCAGAACACCGGGTCATTGTTCCAGCGCTCCAGCGCGTCGTGACTGTGCGCAATGCCAAGGCATTCCGACACGGTCAGTTTCACCTCTGCATCCAGCAAGGGCGCGGCATGTTCAAGGACCGCTTCGGCATCCCCGCCGTCCAACGCGATATTCAGCCCCAGACGATGTGCACGTGTGCCGGACAGACCCAATGCGCGCGATTTGTCGAAATGCGCCCGGGCCTGTTTGATCTTGCCCTCGGCCAGGGAAATCCGCGCAAGGAGAGCGAAGGGCCCGGGTATTCGGGGCCACTTCTGCGCCGCTGCGCGGGCGAGTTTGCGGGCACGGTCAAATTTTTTCTGGTCCAGAAGGGCGCGAATATCCTGCGCCATCTTCTGCCACGAGACAGTGATTTCGGTCATTGGGTATGCTTGTTTCGTATCAATGTTCTGATCGGCGCGTGAGGTCTGTCCATGTTTAAGGTGGCGGTGTGGAAAGTCCATAAACCGGCACATGAATTGCCGTTCGGATTTGTGTCAGGACAAGGGGCGCTGAAGCAGCGCAATCGCGGCCCCGAGCATGAGGACGCAGGCGGCGACGATCAGGCTGTCGCCGATGTTTCCGGTCAGGTCCCCGATCAGTCCCGCACCATAGGGGCCGATGGTCTGGGCAAAGGCGAAGACCACGGTGAACAAGCTTATGGACGCGCCCCAGCTTTCCATCGGCAGGTTATGACGGGTGAAACTTGTCACCGCGCCCGGTGCCATGAACACCGACAGGCCAAAGACGATTGCCGACAGGACCAGCCCCGGCCCTGTTGGCACAAGAACGGGAAGAACCGAACCCGTCGCAATGCACGTCAGGATCATGGCCAGCGGCAGGCCCGATTTGAACCGGGCAAAGACTGGGCGCCAGACGAACGGCGACAGGCACAGGCAAATACCCAGCATCACCCAGACCATTGCAATCAGCGCGGCACTTGATCCCTGTTCGGTCATCCATGCGCTGAGAAAGGTAAGATAGACGATATACCCCAGCCCAAACCCCGCGTATCCGGCCATTTCGGCCAGCATCCTGCGCAGGGGCAGGGGCTGTTTGACGTCCGTCTTTTGCAGTGGAGGTTTGACGCTGTTGGCCGCCCAGAGACTGAGTGGAAGCATCAGGAAACAGGTGGTCCCGATCACGGTCCAGGCATAGGGCCAGGACCCGTTGCCGTAACGTTCGATCATGAGAGGCAGCGCCGCCCCGGCCAGAACGATCCCCAGCCCGCCGCCAAACCCGAACAGAAGGGCAATGGCCAGCGCATTGCGGCGCTTATCAGTCTGAAATAGTTGTGCCGTAAGCGCACCTGCCGTGGAAAACGACATCGCCCCGAAAATGCCCGCAAGAATTCGCCACAGCGATTGCCACCACAGCGCCGGATCATAGCCGGTCGCAAACAGGGCTACCGCCGTTGTCACCAGGCCAAAGTTGAAAAGATGCGATGGGTTGATCCGCGAAATCAGAACCATCGTTATCACCGCCCCCGCGATATAGCCCAGGGCATTGGCCGTGTTCAGCCACCCGGCCTGGGCATAGGTCCAGCCCAGTTCGGATTTCATCGCAGGCAGGATCAGACCATAGGCAAAGCGCGCAAACCCGTTGGTGACGCAGACGCCCAGGGCCAGACCGAACAGCACCAGCCAGGGGCGCGCGGGTTCAGTGCTCATGCCTCTGCCGCGAGGGTGGGGCGCTTACAGATCGGCATAAACGGCCCGTTCATAGGCATCATAGGTTTTCAGCATTCCGGGGTCCAGAAACGGCAGCGACTGGGTCATGATGACGGCGGCCACGTCCCTGGCCGGGTCGATCCAGTAATGGGTGTTGCACACCCCCGCCCACCCCTGCGACCCGGCGCTGCGTTTGCCGGGAATATCCTCTTCGTTGCGCACAAAGGCAAAGCTGTGAGTGACCTTGGTGCCCGGGAACATGTCGACATCCGCGCTGACGTTCGGCGCGACGCTTTTCATCGGTTGAAAGGTCAGGCCGCGCATCTGGTCGGCCATCATCACCTCGAACGCCGCGTCCGACAGGATGCGCTGCCCGTCCAGCTGCCCCCGGTTCAGAACCATCCGCAGGAACCGGACATAGTCCGGCGCCGTGGAGTAGAGCGCATGCCCCATGCCGTAGACTTCCGGGTGCGGCGGCGGCGCCAGTTCGACCCCGCGAAACCCTTCGCCCGGAACGGCGGCTGAAACCACGGCCAGCCGATCGACCAGAGTGTCGGGTTCAAACGCGGTGTCCTTCATGCCCAGCGGATCAAATATCTCGTCCTGACAAAAGGCATCGATGCGGCGTCCATCGACCGCCTCGACCATCTGACCCAGCCAGTCGATGGACGGACCATACCCCCACCGCGTTCCCGGGTCCGAGGTGAGCGGGTACATCATCGACGATTTCAGACCCGACAGGATGCTCGGCAGGCCGGTGGCCTCCATGTAGCGGGGCACATCCGCATTCCAGAACTCGTAATCCATCCCGCTGGTATGGGTCGCCAGATGGCGCAGGGTCGCCGTTGTTTTCGGCGCACGCAGGATCGGCGCGTCGCCGTCCCACCCGTCAAGCACCTGAAGATCGTTCCACTGCGGCAGGACATCGCCAACCGGCGTGTCGAGCGTCAGTTTGCCCCGGTCGACCAGGATCATCGCGGCCAGCGCGCCGATGCCCTTGGTCATCGAGAAAATGCGAAAGGCCGTGCTCTCATTTGCGGCACGCCCCGGCGCGGCATCTCCGGCGGCGCCGCTGAATGTGACCCCGTCGGCATTTGCCGTCATCGCCACCGCAAAAGGCACATCTCCGGCGGACACCGCGTGTGCAAGGACCGTGTTCAAATTCGACATCTGTTTCTCCCCCCGATCTGTGCTGTCACGGTATCTGTAGGCGGATTGATCTGTCCATTGCCCATTTGGCCGACTTGCATTCGCGGGGCGCTGCGGCTAGCAGGTCGTGAAACCTTTTGGGGGCCGACATGGACGAGTTGAAAGCGAAATATCTGGGCCAGATTGCCGACGCGGGCGACGAGGACGCGCTGGAAGCGATCCGTCTGGCCGCCGTGGGCAAGAAGGGCGAAGTCGCGCTCAAGATGCGCGAACTGGGCAAGATGACCCCGGAAGAGCGCCAGGTCGCCGGCCCGGCGCTGAACGCGCTCAAGGATGAAATCAACTCGGCCATCGCCGCGAAAAAGGCCGCCCTTGCCGACAAGGCGCTGGATGAACGTCTGCGCAGCGAATGGCTGGACGTGACCCTGCCCGCGCGCGACCGGCGTCAGGGCACCATTCACCCGGTCAGCCAGGTGACCGAGGAACTGACCGCGATCTTTGCCGAAATGGGCTTTGCCGTGGCCGAAGGGCCGCGCATCGACAATGACTGGTACAACTTCGATGCGCTGAACATTCCCGGCCACCATCCGGCCCGCGCCGAAATGGACACGTTTTACATGCATCGGGCCGAGGGCGACAATCGCCCGCCCCACGTGCTGCGCACCCATACCAGCCCTGTGCAGATCCGCACGATGGAGGCACAGGGCGCCCCGTTGCGCATCATCTGCCCCGGCGGCGTGTACCGCGCCGATTACGACCAGACGCACACGCCCATGTTCCACCAGGTCGAGGGGTTGGCCATCGACAAGGATATTTCGATGGCGAACCTGAAATGGACGCTTGAAGAATTTTTCAGCGCGTTCTTTGAAATCGACGGGATCAAGACGCGGTTCCGCGCGTCACACTTCCCGTTCACCGAACCATCGGCCGAGGTTGATATCCAGTGTTCCTGGATCGACGGGCAATTGCGCATCGGCGAAGGTGACGACTGGATGGAGGTTCTGGGGTCTGGCATGGTGCACCCCAAGGTGCTGCAGGCGGGCGGGATCGACCCGAACGAATGGCAGGGCTTTGCCTTTGGCATGGGGATCGACCGGATCGCGATGCTGAAATACGGCATCCCGGATCTGCGCGCGTTTTTCGACAGCGACCTGCGCTGGCTGCGCCATTACGGGTTTGCAAGTCTGGACCAGCCGAACCTGCATGGGGGGCTGAGCCGGTGAGACGGGACCTAGACTATTTGCGTGAACTTCTCTTTGAGGTGGAAGCTGCTGAATCAAATGTTGTCTTGTTTTCGCGGACGTCGGAATCGGATGACCGAGAAATTCACCACGTAGACCTATTGTGTGACGCTGGTTTCTTGGAGCGAGTTTCGGATTCCGGATATCGCTTAACTAACTCTGGCCATGATTACTTGGACGCGGTTCGTGGGGAAACGGTCTGGAACAAAACCAGAGAAGGCGCGGCTGCTGTTGGAGGAATGACTTTGTCTATGATGAAGGACTTGGCGATTGCCTACGTCAAACAAGAAGCAGCCGAAAAATTAGGAATTCAACTATGAAATTCACCCTTTCCTGGCTGAAAGACCATTTGGACACCCAGGCCAACCTTGAGGAAATCCTTGAGGCGCTGACCGATCTTGGGCTTGAGGTGGAAGAGGTCTCGAACCCCGCCGATAAGCTGTCGGCCTTTACCCTGGCCAAGGTCAAACACGCCGAACAGCACCCGGATGCCGACCGTCTGCGCGTGTGCACCGTGGAAACCGACGAGGGCGACAAGCAGATCGTTTGCGGCGCGCCCAATGCGCGCGAGGGGATCACGGTCGTGCTGTGCAAGCCCGGCGATTACGTGCCCGGCATCGATGTCACCCTGTCGGTTGGCAAAATCCGCGGCGTGGAAAGCCACGGCATGATGGCGTCCGAGCGGGAACTGGAGCTGAGCGAAGAACACGACGGGATCATCGAACTGCCCTCCGGGCAGGTGGGGGACCGGTTTGTCGACTGGCTGGCCGAAAACGACCCGTCCCGCGTGGACCCGGTGATCGAAATCGCGATCACCCCGAACCGCCCCGATGCGCTGGGCGTTCAGGGCATCGCGCGCGATCTCGCGGCGCGGGGTCTGGGCCCGCTCAAGAACCGCGATGGCGCGCCGGTGCCGGGTGAGTTCGACTGCCCGATCAAGGTGTCGATCGACGAGGATACTAAGGACGGCTGCCCGCTGTTTGCCGGACGTCTGATCCGGGGCGTCAAGAACGGGCATTCGCCGCAATGGTTGCAGGATGCGCTGCGCGCCATCGGGTTGCGTCCGATTTCGGCGCTGGTCGATGTGACCAACTTTTTCACCTATGACCGCAACCGCCCGCTGCACGTGTTCGATGCGGCCAAGGTGCAGGGCAATCTGCGGGTGCATCGTGCCGCCGGTGGCGAGACGATCACCGCGCTGGATGACAAGGAATACACCCTTGCCCCGGGCATGATGGTGATTTCCGACGACAACGGCCCAGAAAGCATCGCGGGCATCATGGGCGGGCTTGATACCGGCGTGACCGAGGACACGGTCGATGTGTTCCTTGAATCGGCCTATTGGGACCATGTCCAGATCGCGCTGGCGGGCCGGGCGCTGAAAATCAACTCGGACGCGCGGTACCGTTTCGAACGCGGTGTCGATCCCGAATTCACAATTCCGGGGCTGGAACTGGCCACGCAGATGATCCTTGATCTGTGCGGGGGCGAGGCGTCCGAGGTTGTTGTCGCTGGTCACGTGCCCGACCATTCGCGCGCCTACAAGCTGGATGCCGCGCGGGTGCAGTCACTGGTAGGCATGAACATCCCCGAAAGCGATCAGCGCCAGACGCTGACGCGCCTTGGGTTCCGTCTTGAGGGCAACATGGCCCATGTGCCCAGCTGGCGCCCCGATGTGCAGGGCGAGGCCGATCTGGTCGAAGAGGTCGCGCGCATCGCGTCGCTGACCAAGCTGGAAGGTCGCCCGCTGCCGCGCATTACCGCAGGCATCCCCAAGCCGATCATGACACCCGGCCAGCGCCGCCAGCAGGCCGCGCGCCGCACGGCGGCGGCGCTTGGGTATAACGAATGTGTTTCCTATTCGTTCATTGATCGGGCCAGTGCCGCGCTGTTTGGCGGCGGCGATGATGCGACCATGCTGGAAAACCCGATCAGTTCCGAGATGAGCCATATGCGCCCGGATCTCCTGCCCGGTCTATTGCAGGCCGCGGCGCGCAATCAGGCGCGCGGGTTCATGGATCTGGCGCTGTTCGAACTGGGTCCGGTGTTTCATGGTGGCGAGCCCGAGGAACAAAGTACGCAGGTGAGCGGTATCCTGGTTGGTCGCACGGCGCCCAAGGACGTGCACGGCACGTCGCGCCCTGTCGACGTCTTTGACGTCAAGGCCGACGCCGAGGCGGTGCTTTCCGCCATCGGTGCCCCGGCCAAGGTACAAATCCTGCGCGGCGGCGATGCATGGTGGCACCCCGGGCGGCATGGCAAAATCTGTCTGGGGCCGAAAAAGGTTCTGGGCGTCTTTGGCGAATTGCACCCGAAAATCCTGGCCGAGATGGACATCAAGGGCCCGGCGATGGCCTTTACCATCTGGCCGGACCAGGTGCCGCTGCCGCGCAAGTCGGGCGCGACCCGCCCGGCGCTGGAACTGCGTGACCTTCAGGCGGTCGAGCGTGACTTTGCCTTTGTCGTCGATGCGGATGTCGAGGCGCTGACTCTGGTCAACGCGGCCGCCGGCGCCGACAAGACCCTGATCGAAAACGTGCGCGTCTTTGATGAATTCATCGGCGGCAGCCTGGGGGAAGGCAAGAAATCTCTTGCCGTGACTGTCCGGTTGCAGCCGACCGAGGCAACGCTCAAGGATGCTGACATCGAAGCGGTCAGCGCCAAGATCGTCGAAAAAGTGACCAAGGCAACCGGCGGTGTGCTGCGCGGGTGATCCGGCGCAGGCCCGACCGGCCTGACAAGGAGACAATGCAATGACGTTGAATGTATATCTGAGCGGTGAAATCCACACCGATTGGCGCGAACAGATCACCGAGGGCGCCACCGGCCTGGACGTGACGTTCAGTGCGCCGGTGACCGATCACGCGGCCAGCGATGATTGCGGTGTTGCCATCCTGGGCGAGGAACCCAACAAGTTCTGGCACGACCACAAGGGCGCAAAGGTGAACGCCATCCGCACCCGCAAGGGGATCGAGGATGCCGACATCGTGGTGGTCCGCTTTGGTGACAAGTACAAACAGTGGAACGCGGCCTTTGACGCGGGCTATGCCGCCGCGCTGGGCAAGTCGCTGATCATTCTGCACGGTCCCGACCATGCGCATGCGTTGAAAGAGGTCGATGCCGCCGCGCTGGCCGTGGCCGAAGACCCGCAGCAGGTTGTCGAGATCCTGCGCTATGTTCTGACCGGCGCCCTGCCCGGATAGACCGGGCGCCGTCCGCCCCTGCGATCAGTCGCGCGGGGGGGTGACCAGACCGATTTGAACGGCCGGCCGCGCCTCGAACCGTTTGACGTAGCTCACCAGGTTCGGATGGTCGGACCACCCGACCGTGTCACGCGCGCCGTAGAAATCCAGCGCCCGCAGCCAGGGCGCAATGGCGATATCCGCGATTGAATAGTCCCCGACGATCCACTCCTTGCCCTCAAGCGCCTGTTCCAGAACGTTCATCAGACGCTTTGATTCCGTTACGTAACGTTCCTGCGGACGCGGGTCGTCGATTTCGCTTCCGGCGAATTTGTAGAAATACCCCAGCTGGCCAAACATCGGCCCAACGCCCCCCATCTGGAACATCAGCCACTGGATGATTTTGAGTTTGTCCGTCGCGGTCTGGCCAATCAGCTTGCCGGTCTTTTCGGCTAGGTAAATCAGGATCGCGCCGCTTTCGAACAATCCGATGGGCTGACCATCAGGCCCGTTGGGGTCGATGATGGCGGGGATTTTATTGTTTGGATTCAAAGACAAAAACGCGGGACTTTTGACGTCACTGTCCGACAGGGTGACTTTGTGCACCTCGTAAGGCAGCCCAAGTTCCTCAAGCGCAATAGAAACTTTTACACCATTGGGTGTGGGAAATGAGTAGAGTTGAATAAGCTCGTCATTCTTGGCGGGCCATTTTTGGGTGATGGGGAACTGGGTGAGAGTGGTCATCTGGATCTCCGTTGTGGTGATGGGGGTAAACTACGTTTTTTTCCCCATGAAAACAGAAATGGTTGCGTGCATCTCTGCTGCATCAAATGTGTCGGAGCGAACAAACGCACGGGCCAGTAGAAACGAGGGACGACTAGATGATTCAAGAGTTCAAAGATTTCATTGCCAAGGGCAATGTCATGGACATGGCAGTCGGTATCATTATCGGCGCTGCCTTTACAGCAATTGTGACGTCGTTGGTGGGTGACCTGATCAACCCGATCATCGGCCTGTTCATGGGCGGTGTCGACTTTACCAACAACTACGCCGTTCTGTCCGGCGACGTACCGGAAGGCGCCAGCCTGGATGCGGCCCGCGAAACCGGCGCAGCAGTCTTTGCTTACG
This sequence comes from Arenibacterium sp. CAU 1754, assembly GCF_054482635.1. Taxonomy (NCBI): domain Bacteria; kingdom Pseudomonadati; phylum Pseudomonadota; class Alphaproteobacteria; order Rhodobacterales; family Paracoccaceae; genus Arenibacterium; species Arenibacterium sp. CAU 1754. The sequence goes on along the minus strand of NZ_JBTLRG010000004.1, from coordinate 227,286 downwards.
GTTCATTCATCATGGCGCTGATCAATTTCCTGATCATCGCATGGGTTGTGTTCATGCTGGTCAAGGCCGTGAACAAAGCCAAGGACGCCGCGGAAAAAGAAGAAGAAGCGGCCGAAGAGGCACCCGCAGGTCCGTCGGAAGTCGATCTTCTGATGGAAATCCGGGATGCACTGAAAAAATAAAAACTCCACTCACGAAGCGAACTAAGGGCTTGCCATTGGCAGGCCCTTTCTTTTTTCAGTGTTTGAAACAGCGCGAAAAAAGGAACGAAAAAGATGGAAGACATTTTGGCGGAACTGGGGGCTTATGCGCCCGTGGTCATCAATGGCGTCAAGGCGTTGATCGTCCTGATCGTGGGGTGGTTGGTGGCGGGGCTGGTATCCCGTTTTGTGCGACGGCGCGTGAACGCGCATCCCAACATCGACCAGACGCTGGGCAATTTTGCGGCCAGCATCGTGCGGTGGCTGATCCTGATCATCGTGCTTGTGGCGGTTCTGGGCCTGTTCGGGATCGAGGCAACCAGTCTGGTTGCCATGCTGGGCGCGGCAACGCTGGCCATTGGTCTGGCCCTGCAGGGAACGCTCAGCGACCTGGCGGCAGGCTTCATGCTGATCCTGTTTCGTCCTTTCAAGCTGGGCCAGTTTGTCGATATCGGCGGGACATCGGGCAAGGTGAAGGATCTGAACCTGTTTTTCACCGAACTTGCCACGCCGGACAACGTTCAGATCATTGTGCCCAACGGTCAGGCCTGGGGCGCGATCATCAAGAACTTTTCGCATCACGATACGCGCCGCGTCGATCTGGTGTTTGGCATCGACTATGGCGATGACGCCAACACGGCGATGCAGACCATTCTGGACCTCGCCCAAGCCGACAGCCGCGTGCTGGATGATCCGGAGCCCTGGGTGCGTGTGACCAACCTTGGCGACAGTTCGGTCGATCTGACCGCGCGGGTCTGGTGTGCGGCCGCCGATTACTGGGACGTCAAATTCGAATTGACCAAGATCATCAAGGAAACCTTCGACACCACCGGCATTTCCATTCCCTATCCGCACCAGGTGCAGATCCGCAAAGATGGCTGATTTCGCCTCGCGACGTCAGCCCCTGATGGCCACCGTGGGCGAGGTCACGTCGATTCCCAACGCCTTGCCCACGGCATAATACGTCAGCTTGCCCGCATGCACGTTCAACCCGTCCAGAAGATGGGGATTGTCGGTGCAGGCCTGACGCCAGCCTTTGTTGGCAAGTTCGATCATGAAGGGCATCGTCGCATTTCCAAGGGCGATGGTTGCGGTGCGCGCCACGGCGCCGGGCATGTTGGCCACGCAGTAGTGCATGATCCCGTCCACATCATAAATCGGGTTCTCGTGCGTGGTGGGGCGCGATGTTTCGAAACATCCGCCCTGATCAATCGCAACATCCACGATCGCCGCGCCGGGTTTCATGGTCGACAGTTGATCGCGCGTCACCAGCTTGGGCGCGGCGGCGCCGGGAACCAGAACCGCGCCGATGACCAAATCCGCAGCGGCAACCAGTTCGGCGGTGTTGCCCTTGCTTGCGTAGGAGGTCTTGAACAGGCCCGAGAACGCATCGTCCAGATAGCGCATCCGGTGCAGTGACCTGTCCAGAACAGTCACATCCGCGCCCATGCCAGCAGCAACCCGCGCGGCATGGGTGCCGACGTGCCCCCCGCCGATGATGGCAACCCGCGCTGGCCCGACTCCCGGCACGCCGCCCAGCAAAACACCGCGCCCGCCGTTTGCCTTTTGCAACGTCCATGCGCCCACTTGCGGGGCCAGTTTTCCGGCCACCTCGGACATCGGGGCCAGCAGGGGCAGGCCGCCATCGGCATCGGTGACGGTCTCATAGGCAATCGCGGTACAGCCCGAGTCCAACAGATCACGCGTTTGCTCGGGGTCCGGGGCAAGGTGCAGGTAGGTGAACAACACCTGCCCTTCGCGCAGCATTTTGCGTTCGCTTTTCTGCGGTTCCTTGACCTTCACGATCATGTCGGCGCTGGCAAAGATTTCCTCGGCGCTGTCGACGATCCGCGCGCCTGCGGTCACATAGGCGTCGTCATCGAACCCTGCGCCGACGCCGGCCTGGGTTTCGATCAGAACGTCGTGCCCGTGTACAACCGCCTCATGCGCGGCATTTGGTGTCACGCCGACGCGAAATTCCTGTGCTTTGATTTCCCTGGGGCATCCGATTTTCATTCTGTCCCTCCCTGACTGAACACGTTCAGTATGAGACGTGTTGACTGCAATTTCTGTGAAAATATAACTCGTGTTAGTGTCATTTGTTCGAATAGTCTTCGAATATTGTCATACCCACCGCGAAAGATGTGCGCCAATGTCCCTTGATACGATTGACCGCAAGATTCTGGCCGCCCTTCAGGCGCAGGGCCGCATGTCGAACGCCGAATTGTCGGAAAAGGTGAATTTGTCGCCGTCGGCCTGTCACCGCCGGGTGCAACGGCTTGAGTCCGATGGATACATTCGCGACTATGTCGCGCTGGTCGATGCGCGTAAACTGGGCGTGTCCACGACCGTCTTTGTGGAAATCACCCTGCGCGGCCAAACTGATGATGTTCTGGACGCCTTTGAAAAGGCCGTGGCCCTCATTCCCGACGTTCTGGAATGCCATCTTATGGCGGGAACGGCGGATTACATTCTAAAAGTGGTCGCCGAAAACACCGAGGATTTTGCCCGCATTCACAGGCAGCATCTGGCCCGCTTGCCGGGCGTGGCCCAGATGCAAAGCAGCTTTGCCTTGCGCACGGTATTCAAAACGACGGCCCTGCCTGTTTGATTTGAATAAATTGCGATGAATTTCGAAAGCGGAAATTCACTTTAGGTTATTTTGAATTTGCAACGATCGCGTGCCCAAGGAGCCCGCGATGTCATTGTCATTTTACGGAGTGGATGAAGAATTTGCCGCCTCGACCGGCGATAATGTCCGTGTCACGCCCACGGCGTCAAAATTCGATTATCCGCCAAATTCCTTTACACATCTAATCATTACATCAAACCCTGACGATCCCGATCCCCGATTGTTCGAGATTGGCGATGCCTATGATCTGCAATGGACAGGCAACGGGGGCGCCCGTTCCATCGAAGATGCGGTTGTCGTGCGCTCGGACATGGCGCCGGGCGATGGCGGGATCATCGTTTTTGAAGGGCTCGACCAGAACGGGGTAACGACCCAGATCATCTGGACCCCCGATTTCGATCTTCAGCAGTGGTATTGGGACAATTACAACCCGTCGGCCGAGCCGCAGTTTTACACCTCGGATCAGAACGCAAGCTATAACCATCAATTCATTTGTTTCGCCGGCCAGACACTGATCGAAGGGCCGCACGGACCCATCCGGTGCAATGATTTGAGCGTAGGTGACCTCGTGGATACGCTGGACAGGTCCGTTCAGACGGTGCGCTGGGTCGGGCGGATGACGGTGCCCGGATATGGGGCCGCCGCGCCGGTCCGGTTCGCGCAAGGCAGCGTCGGAAACACGAAGCCATTGTTGCTGTCGCAGAACCACAGGGTTCTGTTGCGGTCGGCCCGCGCAGAATTGCTTTTTGGTTCGGGCGAGGTTTTGGTACCGGCCAAGGCATTGGTCAACGGGCGCGAAATTCGTCTCGCGCCGCGCCCCAGAATTGAATACGTCCATCTGTTGCTGGATGATCATGGCGTTCTTACCGCCAATGGCGCCCTCTGTGAGAGCTTGTTCCTGGGGGATACGGCCTTTGACATCTTGCAGCGAAATGCCGAGGCCGATCCAGATTTCCAGGTGGTTCAGGCAATGAAAGAGTCCACCACATCGCATGCGCAGACCGCGCGCCAGGTTCTGACCCTGCATGAGACAGAGGTGCTGATGGGGCAACCGGCCCTGCATCGGCAGGAGCAGTTAAGCCTCGTCGCGGTCTGACCGCGCAATCAGGTCGCGGTCTAACCGCGCAATCAGATTGTCATTCCCCGCCCGATTGCTAGTTTGGCCTCATTGGGAGGTCGGTCATGAACTGGGATTATATCGTCGTCGGCGGCGGAAGCGCGGGCTGCGTCGTTGCCAGCAGGCTTTCGCGCGCGGGCCACAAGGTTCTGCTGCTTGAGGCGGGCAGGCGCGATAATTACCACTGGATCCACATCCCCATGGGCTATCTCTATTGCATCGGGAACCCGCGCACCGACTGGATGTTCCGAACCGCCAAGGATGACGGGCTGAACGGGCGCTCGCTGATGTATCCACGTGGCAAGGTTCTGGGCGGATGTTCGTCGATCAACGGAATGCTGTACCTGCGGGGGCAGGCGGCCGACTACGATGGCTGGCGGCAGATGGGCAATGTCGGATGGGGCTGGAACGATGTTCTGCCGCTGTTCAAACGGGTCGAAGACTACGCTGACGGCCCGTCCGACATGCACGGCACCGGCGGGCCATGGCGCGTCGACAATCAGCGGCTGCACTGGGATGTGCTGGACGACTGGATGGCCGCCGCGCAGGCCGAAGGGCTGCCGCATACGGACGATTTCAACACAGGCAACAACGAAGGTGTCGGGTATTTCAAGGTCAACCAGCGCAAAGGCTGGCGGCTGAACACGGCGCGCGCCTTTCTGGCCCCGGCCAGGGGCGATACTCTGAAGATTGAAACCCGCGCGCATACGACCCGCCTGCTGATCGAAGAGGGTCGCGTTGTGGGCGTCGAATACCGTCAGAACGGAGCGCTCAAGACAGCCCGCGCCAAGGGGGAGGTGGTCCTGTCCGCCGGGGCCATCGGGTCTCCGCAAATCCTGCAACTGTCCGGTATCGGCCCCGGTGCGTTGTTGCAGAAACATGGTATCGAGGTTCACCATGAGATGCCTGCAATTGGCCGCAACCTGCAGGATCATCTGCAACTGCGCTGTGCCTGGCGACTGACCGGGGCAAAGACGCTGAACACCATTGCCAATTCCCTGCTAGGCAAGGCGCGGATAGGGATGGAATATCTGCTGACCCGGTCGGGGCCCATGTCGATGTCGCCCAGTCAGTTGGGCGCGTTTTCCAAATCCCGGCCTGATCTTGAGACACCGGATCTTGAATATCATGTGCAACCGCTGTCGCTTGAGGCGTTTGGCCAGCCGCTCCACGATTTCCCGGCCATGACGGCCAGCGTCTGCAACCTGCGCCCGCAAAGCCGCGGCCATGTTCAGATCACATCCCCCAATCCCGAGGATGCGCCGGAGATTGCCCCAAACTACCTGTCGACCGAAGGGGACCGTGCCGTTGCCGTTGCCGCCCTGCGGCAGGCGCGCCGGATCATGGCGCAGGGCCCGATGCGCAAATATGACCCGCAAGAGATGAAACCGGGCCTGACCTTTGAGAGTGACGCAGACCTTGCCCGCGCCGCCGGCGATATCGGAACGACGATTTTCCATCCCGTGGGCACCGTTCGCATGGGGGCGGATGACGCGGCGCCGCTGGACCCGCAATTGCGCCTGCGCGGCCTGGGTGGGCTGCGGGTGGTCGATGCAAGTGTGATGCCGACGATCACCAGCGGGAACACAAACTCGCCCACCATCATGATCGCGGAAAAAGCCAGTGACATGATCCTGGCGGATGCGCGCGGCTGACGGATCAGAAGTATCCGGGACAGGTGCGGGCCACGCGGCGGCGTACAAATATACCCCATAAAAACGACAAACCCCCGAAGCGGAAGCCCGGGGGTCGTCAAATACCGTGTCAGCAAAAGCTGAGAAAAGGTGCTTAGAGCATCCCTTCGCGCTGAGCTTTCTTCCGTGCCAGTTTCCGGGCGCGGCGGATCGCTTCGGCTTTCTCGCGTGCTTTTTTCTCGGACGGCTTCTCGAAATGTTGCTTGAGCTTCATTTCGCGGAATACGCCTTCACGCTGCAGCTTTTTCTTCAGGGCACGAAGCGCCTGATCGACATTGTTGTCGCGAACACTAACCTGCATGTGGTTTTCACCACCTTTCTAAGTTACGAGTTGCAAGGATTTGCAGGAAGTGGCCGTATAGCAAGGGAATCCTATCTTGTCCAGTACTGCCCGCTGATCAAGGACACCGCCATGACACCGCCCAACACGGACATTATCGACACACTGCTGGACGCGGCTTTGCCGCATGTTCCCTTTGACGGATGGAGCGAGGCGACGTTCTCGGCCGCTGTTTCGGATGCGGGACTGGACCCTGCGCTGGCCCGCGCCGCCTGTCCGCGCGGTGCGGTCGATCTGGCGGTGGCCTATCACGCGCGCGGCGACGCGGCCATGCTCGCACGAATCGAAACCGAGGACCTGTCGAACCTGCGGTTCCGGGACAAGATCGCCGCCGCCGTGCGGTTCCGGATCGAGGCGGTCGAGGACAAGGAAATCGTGCGCCGGGGCACGACCCTGTTTGCGTTGCCGCAATATGCCCCCCTCGGGGCCAAGGCGATCTGGGGCACCTGCGATCTGATCTGGAATGCGCTGGGCGATACGTCGGACGATTTCAACTGGTACTCGAAACGGGCTACATTGTCGGCGGTCTATTCATCGACGGTCTTATTTTGGCTTGGGGATGACAGCGCCGGCAATACGGCGACCTGGGATTTCCTGGATCGGCGCATCGACAATGTGATGCAGATCGAAAAGCTGAAGGCCGAGGTCAACAAGAACCCGCTTCTCAAGCCATTTCTGGCCGGGCCGAACTGGCTGATGACCCAGATCAAGGCACCCTCGCAAAACACGCCCTCGGATTTGCCGGGCCGTTGGCGATCGTCCAAGGGCTGATGCGGGACTGGTTGTGTTCGACGCAAATCTCACGGAGAGTGCCGCCAACCGAGACTTAGGGAAAAGGGTGGAGACTATGTCTGAAACGATGCGCGCCGTGGAAATTTCCGAACCGGGCGGACCGGATGTGTTGAAGCTGACCGAACGGCCTGTGCCCGTTCCCGCCCATGGCCAAGTCGTTCTGAAAGTCGCCTATGCAGGTGTAAACCGGCCCGATGCGCTGCAACGGGCAGGGGCCTATGACCCGCCGCCGGATGCCAGCGATTTGCCCGGGCTTGAGGCGTCGGGCGAGGTTGTCGCTCTGGGCGATGGGGTCAGCGAGCTGTCGGTGGGGGACAAGGTTTGCGCCCTGCTGCCGGGCGGTGGATATGCGGAATATGTGGCCACCCCTGCGGCCCATTGCCTGCCGATCCCGGATGGCATGGGCATGAAAGAGGCCGCCTGCCTGCCGGAAACCTATTTCACCGTGTGGACCAACGTGTTCATGCGCGGCGGGCTTCAGGCAGGAGAGCGGTTCCTCGTTCACGGCGGATCCTCTGGGATCGGGACCACGGCCATTCAATTGGCCAACGCCTTTGGCGCGCGTGTTTTTGCGACCGCCGGATCGGATGACAAATGCAGGGCCTGTACCGATCTGGGGGCCGAGCGCGCGATAAACTACAAGACCGAGGATTTCGTCGAAGTAATGAAGGCCGAGGGCGGCGCCGATCTGATCCTCGACATGGTGGGGGGCGATTACATTCCCCGCAACGTCAAGACGCTGGCCAATGATGGGCGGCTTGTTCAGATCGCGTTCCTGCAAGGGCCCGTGGCCGAACTGAACTTTGCCCAGCTGATGGTGCGCCGCCTGACAATCACCGGCAGCACCCTGCGCCCGCAAAGCAACCTGGCCAAGGCCCGGATTGCGCAGGACCTGCGCGAGGCGGTCTGGCCCCTGCTGGATGCCAAACGGATCGCCCCGGTGATGGACAGCGAATTCGATCTTGCCGATGCCGCAAAGGCGCATGCACGGCTGGAAAGCAGCGGCCATATTGGCAAGATCGTGATGAAGGTGGCCGGGTAAGACGCCCGGCAACTTCATTGCGTCATTTGGGGGGAGAACAATGGCAAAAACGGCAATCATCGAAGAATTCGGCGGACCGGAAAACCTGAAACTGGTGGATCGTCCGGTTGGCGACCCGGGCCCGGGCAAGGTGCGCATCGCCCACAAGGTCTGTGGTCTGAATTTCATCGACGTCTATCAGCGCACCGGTCTTTATCCGCTTGAATTGCCGCATGCGCTGGGCATGGAAGCGGCGGGGGTGATCGACGCCGTGGGCGAGGGTGTGACCCACCTGAAAGCCGGTGATCGTGCCGCCTATGCCGCCGCCCCTCCGGGGGCCTATTGCGAGGCGCGGGTGATGCCCGCCGCGCAAGTCTGTCCGCTGCCGGGCGATTTGTCATTCGAACAGGGCGCGGCGATGATGCTCAAGGGGATGACGGTTGAATACCTGTTCCACCGCACGACCCCGATCAGCAAGGGTGACACGGTCCTGTTTCACGCTGCCGCCGGGGGCGTCGGGCTGATCGCCTGCCAATGGGCCCGCTCGGAAGGGATCACGCTGATCGGCACCGCCGGAACGGATGAAAAATGTCAGCTCGCGCTGGATCACGGGGCCAACCATTGCATCAATTACCGAACCGAGGATTTCGCCGCACGGGTCCGCGATCTGACCGATGGAAAAGGTGTCGATGTGGTCATGGACGCGGTTGGCAATGACACGTTCGAGGGGTCTCTGGATTCCCTGAAACCGCTGGGCATGCTGATCTCGTTCGGCAATGCCTCGGGGCCGGTTCCGCCATTCAACCTCGGGATTTTGGGGCAAAAGGGGTCGCTCAAGGTGACGCGCCCGACGCTGTTCACCCATATCGCGGATCACGACTCCTGCCAGGCGATGGCAATGCATCTGTTTGGCAAGGTACAGTCGGGGGACATCGCAATTCGCATCGATCAGGAATTCGCGCTGGACGATGTGGCCGAGGCGCATCGCGCCCTTGAGGCCCGCAAGACCACCGGCAGCACGATTCTGCGCGTCTGAACAGGCGGAATGGGTCGCCCCGGTCTTACCGGATCGGGGCGAACACCGCGTCCTTCATCCGGCAATCCTGAATTACGTCGCGCCCGCAGGGCACCGGTTTCAGATCCCGCGACAGGCACAGGCGGGCCTCCTGGATGTGACCCTGTTTGCAGGTGATCGTCAGCATGCTTTTGGTCCAGGTTGGATTGGCCTCAAGGAAAGCCTGCTCAACCACGGTCGCGGGCAGTTTCACGGGGCGATCCAGTTTGCGGAAAACGGCGGGGCGGTTCACCTGCTCATAGGCACGGCGCGAGAGCGCGAAATAGTCGCTGGCCGATAACCCACTGCACGTGCCGTGTTTTTTCCATTGATGCCAGGCCAGACCGCCGTTGCCCATGATGTCGGACATGGCCGCCGTCATGCCGCGCGACGGGGGGCGTTCACCCGTGCGGCAGAACGACGGATATCCGCGGTGATACTGCGGCCAAAGACCATGCAGGATCCACCCGTGGTCATGTCGGTCGTCACATTGATCGGACTTGCGCGCATCCCCTTCGATCGCACACCAGTTGGGCGACCAGCTGAGGCTCAGGACGTAATAATCGAATTTCCCGGCTGCTTCGCCATCGGCGAAAACCGGAGTAACGGACAAAAGCCAGATCAAAAGCCAGCGCATTCGCCTCTTCCCTTATTGTGTTGGCCTGACTATATAGGCCCCAAGTTCCCCGACAACGGAAACCGCCCCACAAAATCCCGGGGCAGCCTGCAAAGCCAGGCAACGGGGAAGATTTGAGTAAGGAGAAACCCATGGCAAAACCGATCATGGCCAAAGCAACCGCCGTTTGGCTGGTGGATAACACGACGATCAGCTTTAAGCAGATTGCTGATTTCGTCGGCATGCACGAACTGGAAGTGCAGGGCATCGCCGACGGTGATGTTGCCGCAGGGGTCAAAGGATTTGACCCGATCGCCAACAACCAGCTGACGCAGGAAGAAATCGACGCGGCCGAGGCCAGCCCGCTGCATAAGCTGACGCTGAAATTCAACGCCGCCGCCGTGGGCGAGGAAAAACGCCGTGGCCCGCGCTATACGCCGCTGTCCAAACGTCAGGACCGTCCGGCCTCGATCCTGTGGCTGGTCAAGTTCCACCCGGAACTGAGCGACGGGCAGATTTCCAAGCTGGTCGGCACGACCAAGCCGACGATCCAGGCGATCCGCGAACGGACGCATTGGAACATCTCGAACATTCAGCCGATCGACCCGGTTGCGCTGGGCCTGTGCAAACAGTCCGAACTGGACGCCGCCGTGCAAAAGGCCGCTGCGAAAAAGGCCGCCGCCGGCGAAGTGATGACCGACGACGAACGTCGCAAACTGGTCAGCACCGAACAGTCACTGGGCATGGAGGCCGAACCGCGCATTCCGACAGCCATCGAAGGTCTTGAAACCTTCTCGCTGTCCGGGTCGGGCGATGATGAAGAAGAGAAAAAGGAAAAAGAGGTCGTCGATGCCGACAGCTTCTTTAACCTGCCGAATGCGTCGGATGACGACGAAGACGAAGAAAACCTGATCCCCTGATCACGCAGTTTATCGGCTGGCCACCGGGCCAGCCGACAACCCGATTTTCCGACCTCTGCGCACGACCGGAAAATCGCCAATCAGAAAAATTTTGGCTTACCCGCACTTTTTTCTTGATCGAATCCAGAAAGGATTTATGTGCGCCTCTACAGACGCCAACGCACGCGCCTCTGGCCGGTCAGCCAACCCTGACTGACCCGCGTTTATGTAGCGACGGTAACGTCTCCTTTTGCGACCCCTGCCCTTAGATGGGCGTGTACTTCTGGAGATGACGATGAACGCTACTACCCAAAGCGCATTTCGCGCCGACTATCACTTTGCTTCGGACGCTGCTGCGGAATTCATTGCGCAAAACCGGTTTGACCGGCCCACACTCGTGGTCGACAGCGCCCAGGTTGCCCGGCAGTACGATGCACTGGCCGATGGTCTGAAAGGCGCGCGTATCCACTATGCGGTCAAGGCGAATCCGGCTCCGGAAATCCTGCGCCTGCTGGTTGAGAAAGGCTCGCGCTTTGATGCGGCCAGCCGTGCCGAAATCGAACAGTGCCTCGCGCAGGGTGCGCGCGGTTGCGACATTTCTTTCGGCAACACGGTCAAACGCCCTTCGGACATCGCATTCGCCCGCTCGGTCGGGGTTGAGCTTTTCTCGGTCGATGCCGAGGCGGAACTGGCCAAAATCGCCCAGAACGCCCCCGGCGCATCGGTTTACCTGCGTGTCATCGTCGAAAACTCCTCGGCCGACTGGCCGCTGACCCGCAAATTCGGCTGCGCCCCGGCCGCTGTTCCCGGCATGCTGACACTGGCGCGTGAACTGGGCCTGAACCCGGTTGGCCTGTCGTTCCACGTCGGCAGCCAGACCCGCAAAGCCGAATACTGGTACCCGGTTCTCGACCAGGTCGCTGCCCTGTGGCACCAGGCCATTGCCGACGGTCACGACTTTACCGTTCTGAACATCGGCGGCGGGTTCCCGGCGTTTTACGGCGAGCACATTGATGCGCCCCGCGCATATGGTGCGCAGGTCATGCAGGCCGTCCGCGATCGTTTTGGCGCCGTGGATTACATCATGGCCGAACCGGGCCGCGGCCTCGTCGCCGAAGCCGGGCATATCGCGTCCGAGGTTCTGCTGGTGTCGCGCAAATCGCCCGAAGATCTGCACCGCTGGGTCTATCTGGACATTGGCCGTTTCTCGGGCCTGGCCGAAACCGAGGGCGAGGCGATCCGCTATCAGTTCGTAACTGACCACGACGGCGGCGAAACCGGTCCCTGCATTCTGGCCGGCCCGTCCTGTGACAGTGCCGATATCCTGTACGAAAAGCGACCTGTGCAATTGCCGATGGCATTGCGTGACGGGGACAAGGTGATGATCCGCAACTGCGGTGCCTATACCTCGTCCTATTCGTCGGTCGGGTTCAACGGGTTCCCGCCGCTGGATGTTATCGTCCTCTAAGCTGGTAGAACTCGGAAAGGCCGCCCAGTCTGGGAGGAGCGGGCGGCCTTTTAAATCTCTTTGCGCGCATTCAGCGCGGCCGTAATCGTCCCGTCGTCGAGATAATCCAGTTCGCCGCCAATGGGCACGCCCTGCGCCAAGGACGTCAGTTTGACGCGATTGCCCAACTGATCCGCGATGTAATGGGCCGTGGTCAGCCCATCCACAGTGGCGTTCAAGGCAAGGATCACCTCGCTCACACCTTCGGTTTCGACCCGGTCGATCAGGCGCGGAATGCGCAATTCATCGGGTCCGATGGCATCCAGCGCCGACAGCGTGCCGCCCAGAACGTGATAGCGTCCCTTGAACACGCCCGACCGTTCCATCGCCCACAGGTCCGACACGTCCTCGACCACGCATAATTCGCCCGTGGCCCGTTTGTCCGAGGCGCAGATATCGCAGATATCCGCCGTGCCCACGTTGCCGCAATTGAGACATTCCCGCGCGGTCGCGGCCACCGTCTGCATCGTGTCCGCCAGCGGGGTCAGCAACAAGGCGCGCTTGCGGATCAGGTGCAGCACCGCCCGCCGCGCTGAACGCGGGCCGAGGCCCGGCAGTTTGGCCATCAGCTCGATCAGGTTGTCGATGTCGCGGGTGCTGCTCAATACGGGTGCCTTGAATAGGGGCGGCGCAGGCGCGCCGCTCTGTCCGACTGCCTCAGAACGGCAGTTTCATGTCCTTGGGCAGGCCCATGCCTTCGGTCAGCTTGGCCATTTCTTCCTGGGCCTTGTCGCTGGCCTTGTGCTGGGCGTCCTTGATCGCGGCCAGGATCAGGTCTTCGACCACTTCCTTGTCGTCGCCGTTAAAGATCGACGGATCGATATCCAGCGCCTTCAACTCGCCCTTGGCACTGCAGGTCGCCTTGACCAGACCGGCGCCGGATTCACCAGTGACCATCATGTTGTGCATGTCTTCCTGCAGCTGGGTCATCTTGCCCTGCAGTTCCTGCGCCGACTTCATCATCTTGGCCATATCGCCAAGCCCGCCGAGACCTTTCAGCATATCATTCTCCTGTTAAGTGACCCGCGCAGCGCGGGACCAGATCATTTTCAGATTGAAAATACATATCGCAGTGCACGGCGCGATGAACAAGTGGGGCGGCCTGAAAACTCCTGGGATGCGGGTCTTTGCCAAAAGCTGCGCTTTTCGCTCTGCCTCGCCCGGTTGCTCTAGGGGCCGATCAACCGTCTTCAAACGGATCCCATTCATCTTCGACTTCGGGCAATGCCTCTTGGACGGCTGCCGCGGCCAGTTGCTCGGGCGTGCGGATTTCGGTGATCCTGGCCTTGGGGAACCGCGCCAGAACCGCCTGGACCAGCGGATGCGCCTCGGCCTCGGATCTCAGGGCGTTTTCCTTTTCGTCGCGGATGTCCGCAATGGTCGGCGCGCCGCCGTCTGACACGACGCTGACCGCCCAGCGGTTGCCGGTCCAGCCCTGCAATTTGGAGCCAAGCCGCTGGGCCAGATCGCCCGGGGCATTCGGGGCCGGTACGAATTCGATCCGTCCGGGTTGATAGCTGACCAGCTTCAGTCCGGTTTCAACCTCGACCAGCAGTTTGACGTCCCGGTGCGCGCGGATCAGTTCGACCACGTGATCGAAGGTCGGAAAGCGGGCCAATGCCGTATCCGGGGCATGTGCGGGGGCTGCCTGTGCGCCCGATTGGCCGCCGGGTCGTGCCACGGCTGAGGTTGTACCTGCCGGCCCGGACCCTGCGCCCGAGGGCAAGGGTTGCCCGCCACCGGGCATCGGCGGGGGCGGCGTGGATTGCAGCTTGCGCACCAGTTCCTCGGGGCTGGGCAGGTCGGCCACATGGGTCAGGCGGATCACGGCCATTTCGGCGGCCATCATCGCGTTGGGAGCGGCGGAAACCTCTTCCAGCGCCTTGAGCAGCATCTGCCACATCCGGGTCAGCACCCGCATCGGCAACTGTTCGGCCATGGCCGAGCCGCGGGCGCGCTCATCCGGGGAAATCGTCGGGTCCTCGGCCGCATCGGGCGTGATTTTCACCACGGACACCCAATGGGTGATCTCGGCCAGATCGCGCAGCACCGCCAGCGGATCGGCCCCTTCGGCATATTGCGAGCTGAGTTCGGTCAGCGCGCCCGCCGCGTCTCCGCGCAGGATCATGTCCATCAGGTCCAGAACGCGGCCCCGGTCGGCAAGGCCGAGCATCGCGCGGACCTGATCGGCCGTGGTCTCGCCCGCCCCATGCGAAATCGCCTGATCCAGAAGCGAGGTCGCATCGCGCGCCGACCCTTCGGCGGCGCGCGTGATCAGGGCAAGCGCATCTTCGGTGATCTGCGCACCTTCGGAGGTGGCGATCCTTTGCAACATGGCGATCATGTCCTCGGGTTCGATCCGGCGCAGGTCGAACCGCTGACAGCGGGACAGAACTGTTACCGGCACCTTGCGGATTTCGGTCGTGGCAAAGATGAACTTCACATGCTCGGGCGGTTCCTCAAGCGTCTTGAGCAGCGCGTTGAATGCACTGGTCGACAGCATGTGAACTTCGTCGATGATGTAAATCTTGTAGCGGGCCGAGGCCGCGCGATATCGAACGGAATCAATGATTTCGCGGATGTCGCCTACGCCCGTGCGGCTGGCGGCGTCCATCTCCATCACGTCCACATGGCGCCCTTCCATGATGGCAACGCAATGTTCGCATTGCCCGCAGGGTTCGGTCGTCGGCGTGCCATTTCCATCGGGCCCGATGCAGTTCATGCCCTTGGCGATGATCCGCGCCGTCGTGGTTTTACCGGTGCCGCGAATGCCGGTCATGATGAACGCCTGCGCGATGCGATCCGCGGCAAACGCGTTTTTCAGGGTGCGCACCATCGCGTCCTGACCGACCAGATCGGCAAAGGTTTCAGGACGGTATTTGCGGGCGAGAACCTTGTACTCGGACGGGGCGGATTCGGACATTGGGACCAATCGAATGAGGATTCGCGAAGTTCGCGTCAGGTTAGAACGGCTGGCCGGTGGCGTCCACCGAACCCGACCTTACAAACGCAATGGACAGGGAACCTGACGTCGAAAGTAATGGTTTGTACATGGCGGACCCGTCGCCAAGTTCATTTTGTTCATTTATAAACGGGTCAACGAGACAGGAGATGTGCAATGCGTTTGCGAGGGATCCGGGGTAGCCGGAATGTCGAGGATAGAAGGGGCGCCCGCCGCGCCGGCGCTGCGGGTGGTATCGGGGGTGTCGGGCTTTTGGTGGTTCTGGCCATCGGATATTTTGCGGGCATCGATGTCACGCCGCTGTTGAACCAGCAAGCCGCGCCCGCCGGCGAGGCACGCGGGCCCAGCGCCGAGGAGCAGCGCGCCGCCGAATTCTCATCCCGGGTTCTCGCCACGACCGAGGAAGTCTGGGCCCAGGTGTTCCGCAACCAGATGAACGCCACCTACACGGCGCCGGTCCTGGTGCTGTTTTCTGACGTCACGCAAAGCCCCTGTGGCGGGGCCTCGGGGGCGACGGGGCCGTTTTATTGCCCGGCTGACCGCAAGGCATATCTGGATTTGGCGTTTTTCAACACGCTGTCCAACCGTTTGGGCGCGCGGGGCGATTTCGCGGCCGCCTATGTGATCGCCCATGAGGTTGCACACCACGTGCAGAACGAAATGGGCATTCTTGGGCAGGTCGATCAGGTGCGCCGCCAGTCGTCACAGGCAGATGCCAACGCCCTGACGGTGCGGTTGGAATTGCAGGCCGATTGCCTGT
Source organism: Arenibacterium sp. CAU 1754 (assembly GCF_054482635.1). Taxonomy (NCBI): domain Bacteria; kingdom Pseudomonadati; phylum Pseudomonadota; class Alphaproteobacteria; order Rhodobacterales; family Paracoccaceae; genus Arenibacterium; species Arenibacterium sp. CAU 1754. The sequence goes on along the minus strand of NZ_JBTLRG010000004.1, from coordinate 211,692 downwards.
CGGGTCTGTGGGCCCGCGCGGTCGAAGGCGTGATGGAGCGCGGCGATCTGGAAGAGGCGCTGAACGCGGCGCGCATGATCGGCGATGATCACCTGCAACGCCAGTCCGGGCGCGTGCCACAGCCCCACACCTTTACCCATGGGACGTCGGAACAGCGCTCGCGCTGGTTTCAGCGCGGCTTTGACACGGGCGATGTGAACGCCTGTGACACCTTCGGCGCGCGGCGTCTGTAAGGCGGCCGAACGACAGTCGACCAAAAGGCCGGGGTCCGCCCGGCCTTTTTCTTTTCGAAACGCGCAGGGTGACCTCCTGTCCGACCCGGGTCAGCCCGGTATGGGTAATTTGCGCAGAACGTCCGAATCCTTGCGCGCGCGGGCAAGGTTCCAGCCTCCTTGCAGCAAAATGAAGAAATGTTCGGCGACGCGATGTGCGTCCTCGGGGGGTGTGCCCAGCCGGGTAGCATGGTGTTCCAGTTCCGCGATCCAGCCCTCAAAAAGATGCTGGGACAGGGTGCGAAACGTCTCGTTTCCGGGACCATCGAACAGGGCGTTCGACACTGGGCAGCCATCCCAGCTGTCGGACTTGTCAAAAAGCTTGGCCAGTTTGTGACACAACGTCACCGCGCCGTCATGAAAGCTGTCTGCCGGTTCGAACGCCGCCGCGATCAGGCGCAGTATTCCGTCCGAGGCCCAGGTGGCCGACGCAATGGCCAGATCGGCCTTACCATTTGGAAAATGGTGATAAAGCGAGCCCTTGGGCGCATGTGCGGCAGATAGAATTTCACTGACGCCAACCCCGTTGTAACCCTTTTTTCGAAACAGGTCAGCTGCTGAGCGGATCAAACGCTCTTTGGTTGAGAGGGGGCGATCTGTCATGAACCGTTCTTGACACACCTAGACCGATTGGTCCAGTGATAGAGAGTGGACCAATCGGTCTAGGGCGCAGCGGAGACTGAAATGCTTGATATGCAAATGACGAGCAGTCGCGCGACAAAGGCGATTACCTTCCCCGCCGGAGACGCGCATTTGCAGGGAACTCTGTTTCTGCCATCTGCTGCGCCCAGGGCCGCCTTGGTCTTGAACGGTGCAACCGGAGTTCCGCAGGGATATTACCGTGCCTTTGCCCAGTGGTTGGCCGGTCAGCAGAACATCGCGTGCCTGACCTATGATTACAGTGATTTCGGCCTGTCGGCACGGGGCCATATGCGTGCATCAAGGGTGACCATGGCTGATTGGGCTTTGCGCGATCAACCGGCCGCCCGTGCCGCTTTGCGCGCGGCGCTTCCCGGAGTGCCCTTGTGGGTGATGGGCCATTCCCTGGGGGCGATGCTGATGCCGTTGCAGGAAGGGATCGAAGACGTGGAGCGCATGATCGGTGTGTCCAGCGGGATGGTGCACCACCACGACCATCCCTGGCCCTATCAGGCGCTGGCGCGTCTGTTCTGGTTCGGTCATGTGCCGCTGGTCGTGAAAATGGCCGGGTACCTACCGGGGCGGATCAGCGGATTTGGGGTGGATCTCCCGGCCTCGGTCTATTGGCAGTGGCGGCGGTGGTGCATCTCACCGGCATTTTGTTACGGTGAGTTCGGCGCGACCCTGCCGCATCCGGATTGGTCGCGCAGTGGCGCGCCAGTGGATTTGATTGCTTTCGAGGACGATCAGACCAGCCCGCCGTTTTCGGTATCAAAGCTGGTGGGGCTCTATGGGGTCAACCGCGCAAAAATGCGGGTACTGAACCACGCAGATTTCGGTTTGAATTCGGTCGGTCACATGGGGGCATTCGCCCGTCGAAACGCGGCCCTTTGGCCCGAGTTGATCGCGGATCACCGCTCTTGAGGGGCATAATCAGATAATTTTCACCTGCGCGGCAAAGGTCGGGAAAGGGCCAGAGTGACAGAAAGAACTTTGTGCGCAAGCGCGGAACAAGGCCGAAGGCCGCCGCGCATCGCTGGGCCGCCCCCCGGCACGGCGATTTGGCTACGCTGCCGAAAGCCAAGACCTTGTCAGGCAAATACGACGATAAAGCACACCGCTCCGGCGTCTGTTCGCCGCACCGCGGCTTATGACTTGAATTGCAAGAGTCTCCTTCGTCCGCACGGCCAACCTTCAGTCATGGAAGTCGAATGGCGGGTTCAGGTTAGAACCGCCTCATGATTGGGCAGAGCGGCTGCGGTTGAAGGAGCATATTCGCGACATCAAGGGAATGGTCCCAAAGGTTCGGCAAGAAAATGGAATGTGGTGCGGTATTCACCGCAGGCACCCGACGGTGACAAAGTGAGAGGCTGGACATCGACCCAAGCGGGGCTCGTTGTGGCTGCTTCCTTCCGGACCTGACCAGGTTGGCGAGGCGCTTGCCCGCGCCAACCTCTCAACGAGGGATATAGGTGGCGCGGCGCGGATTCGCAAGCGGCGTCACAGGGGAACGCTGAGCCTGAGAAAACCCTCGTCGTCGCGTCCCTCGCAATTGATCCCCCGGCCTGAAAGTTCGGACAGGTATTTCTGCGCCCCGGGGCCGGTCCGGATGCTGACGCATGTGTCCGGCATCGGGACAAAGCGCCACGGGTCGGGGGCATTTTCCAGAGGATCCGGCGGCAGGGTGCCAGTCAGGTAATCACGCAGAACATCGCGGATTGAGATCGGCGGCAGGCAGAGCCGCTGAGCGGTTTCAAGGGCGGCGACATGGCCTCCGCCGCTGGCGCGGTAGCTGTTGAGAGCCACGGCAAACATTTGATCCGGCGACGGCGGCAGTCCGGCATGGCGCACGTTGCATATGCGCCGGTTTTCGGGGGCGGTCAGGGTCCCGTCGGCAGTATATCGGGCCGGGCGCGAAAGATCGATTTCGTAGGTCAGCCCATGCAGAACATCAAAGTGATAGCAGGGCAGGGCCGGGTTCAGGAGCGTGGCCCCCTGAGACCCGGGCGTGATCTGGTGGAACAGGCTGGCGGACATTTCAAGCCAGTCGATCAGTTGTGCGCCCGACAGAAGGACCGCGTGTAGGTCGTTGGGAAAGACTTGCAGATCGGCGACATTGCGCAGCAGGACGGGACCGGCGGGAACATCGGTGAACCAGGTCGGGCCCGCGCGGCCGCCGAATTTGCCCGGAGATACGGCCGAGAGAAGCGGACAATCACCCGCCTTGGTCCCTGACAGGAACGGGCGCAGGGCCGCCGCTTGGGCGGCCGCGACAACGCAAAGCGACCGGTCCGGGACGATGAAGGTGAAATAGCTGTGCAGGTTGTGGCGGGTGCGTCCCACCGGCTGCCTGATCCGGGTGAGGGTGTCGGCGTGATCGTCCGCCAGAAGGCTGCTGAGCGCGGGGTCCTGCGGGGCCAGAGCGATCACAGCGCCCTGATGGGCGCGACTGGCAATGGGGCGCAGTTCGGTGCGTGCCCCCGATACCGACCACCGCCCCGAGTCCGCACCTGTCAGGTCAAGGTCGATGATGCCCAGATGCGACCCGGCGGCCCCGGGCATGATCATCGGTTTTCCATGCACCAACCCGGCCTGCGCATCGACATGGCCGAACCCGGCGTGATCCGGCCCGGGCAGCCGCAAATGCGTATGCCCGGCGATGATCGCGTCGATTCCTTCGATCCCGGCCAGCGGGATCGCGGCGTTTTCCATGTTCGCGCGTTCCGTCGCCTCGCCCAGCCCCGTGTGGGCCAGCGCAACGATCAGATCGCATTCGGCGTGTTGCAGTTCGGGCACCAGACGCCGGGCGCACTCAAGGATATCGTCGGTACTGACCTGCCCGCCGAGCAGATGCGCGTCCCATGTGAGGGTCTGCGGGGGAAGGACCGAGATGACCCCGATGCGAATGGGCCACTCGGCCCCGTTTGATTGCACGATCCGGTCGAGAATGGCGTAGGGCGAGAACCCGGGCGGGTTGGACAGGGACAGTTTGTGAATGTTCGAACTGATGACCGGGCAGGGCGCCTGCCGCAGGACGGTTCCCAGCACCGAAAGCCCATAATTGAAGTCATGGTTGCCAAGGCCCATGGCGTCATAGCGCAAGTGCCGAAAGGCCCGCATCAGGGGATGGCTGCGGGTGTTGTTTTCGCGGGCCGTATCCCCCAGAGGGGTTCCTTGCAGGGCATCGCCGTTATCAAACAGCAGGCTCAGCGCGCGCATGTCCGCCGCCTCGGCACGCGCTTGGGTGATCAGGCTTGCGGTGCGCGTCAGGCCAACGGTCAAATCAGGACGATCTGCGAAATAGTCGTAATCCGTCAGATTCATATGCAGATCGGATGTCGCCATCAGGCGCAGCCGGGCTGTTATGCCATGGGGAATGGGGCGCGCGGTTGTCACGAAATTGCGCGCAAACAAATGGATCGGGCAAACATTTAACGAATTCTTACTGTGAGAGTTGATTGAAATTGGGTCAAACCGTTGAAAACACATTATTGTCGCGTCGGAACAGCGGATAGAATGGTCCAATTTGTGTCAGCGGTGGCGCGATTTGGCGTCTCCCGGGTGGAATTGAATTGCGCACGCAGCTATGCAATGGCTCGGCGCGGCGGCATGACAAACGTGCCCGGGGCGAACAGGCAGGGTCGGCAATGAAAAACGCAGAGCAGGTTACATTCGGCGGATCCGGCCTGAATCGGGCGGCCCATATCCGCAACGACCCGCAGGCGATGAATGACGCGTCACACCATTCACATGCGGCCTGTGTGCTGACATGGCGCGGCAAGGTTCTGATGCAGGGCGACAAATTGGCGATGGTGCCGATGAACCATCCGATCCTGAAAGCCGGCTACAAGGGCGAAATCGAAAACCCCGTTCTGTTGGGGTTGGAAGAAAGCGGCGCGCCGGATTTTGCCTGTGACATTTCCGGGTGGGAGCCTGACGGGCTCGATGCCGGATCGCTGGGATTGTTCCTGGACCCGTCCGAGCAGCATCACCCGGATTTTCCGCCGGACTACGTTTTTATTGAACTGCGCCGCGTCATGTCCCGGCTGAGCCCGCGGGACGCCGAACTGGCGGCCACGGCCAAGGCGATCATCAACTGGCACGGCACCCATCGGTTCTGCGCCAAATGTGGTGCGGCCAGTGCCGTTTCGCACGCTGGTTGGCAGCGGACTTGCCCGGACTGTGGCGCACATCATTTTCCGCGCACCGATCCGGTTGTCATCATGCTGATCACGCATGGCAACTCGGTCCTGATGGGGCGGTCGCCCGGCTGGCCCGAGGGGATGTATTCGCTTTTGGCCGGTTTCGTCGAACCCGGCGAAACACTTGAGGCGGCCGTGCGGCGCGAGGTGGCCGAAGAATCCGGTGTGCAGGTCGGGCGGGTCGACTATCTCGCCAGCCAGCCCTGGCCATTTCCGGCCTCACTGATGTTCGGGTGCCGGGGCGAGGCGCTGTCAAAAGAGATCGAGATCGATCCGGTAGAGATCGAAGATGCGATCTGGGTCACCCGCGACGATATGATGACTGTGTTTGCCGGAGACCATCCGGTTATCAAGCCAGCGCGCCGCGGCGCTATCGCGCATTTTCTTTTGCAAAACTGGCTTGCGGATACTTTGGACTGAGGCAAGACTCGCGCCACTCATTCAAATCAGGACCGTCATGAAATTCTCCACCAAAGAAGACATCGAAGCCCCGATTGATGAGGTGTTCTCGATTCTGTCCGAATTCGAGGCCTTCGAACGCTCGGCGATCCGGCGCGGTGTGGAGGTTCAACGCGAAGACGAATATGGCGAACCGCGTGCGGGCATGGCGTGGAAAACCCATTTCCTGCTGCGCGGCAAACCGCGCGACATGCGGTTGGTTCTGGCCGAGTATGATCGCCCCAACGCGATGCGTTTCGATGCGAAGTCCCAGGGTTTGGACGGGGTCATGTCAGTTGATCTTGTTCCGCTGTCACAACGCCGCACGCGCATGGCCGTGTCGCTGGAACTGATGCCGAAAACGTTGTCGGCCCGTCTTTTGGTGCAGTCTCTGAAACTGGCCAAGACCAGCCTGACCAAGCGTTTCAAGATCAAGGTCGCCAGCTATGCCAAGAATATGGAAGACCGTCACAAGCGCATGGCGTGACGGCCCGATTCTGACCAGACCCGGTCAGTGACGCCCGGCTGCGGCGGGATAGACCCCCAGAATTTCCACGTTGGTCGTGAAATACTGCAACTCATCCAGCGCGAGCTGCACGTTGGCATCATCCGGGTGACCTTCGATGTCGGCGTAAAACTGGGTCGCGGTGAAGGAACTGCCGACCATATAGCTTTCCAGCTTGGTCATGTTGACGCCGTTGGTGGCGAAACCGCCCATCGCCTTGTAGAGAGCGGCCGGGATGTTTCGTACCTGGAACACGAAGCTGGTGATCATGCCGTGGTCGCCGCGGCGCTTGTAATCGGCCTTGGGCGACATGATCAGGAAGCGGGTCGTGTTGTCGTGGTTGTCCTCGATATGGCGCGCCAGCACGTTCAGGCCATAGATTTCGCCCGCCAGTTCACTGGCCAGCGCGGCGACTGACGCATCGCCGTCCTGTGCGACATGCTGGGCCGATCCAGCGGTATCGGCACCGGTAATGCGGTGGATGCCGTGTTTTTGCAGAAATTCCTTGCACTGACCCAACAGCACCGTGTGGCTCATCGCATGGGTGATATTGTCCAGCTTAGCACCGGGAAGGGCCAGCAGGTTGATGTGAACCCGCACAAAGGCCTCGTCGATGATATGCAGGCCCGACTGGGGCAAAAGCGAGTGAATATCGGCCACGCGCCCATATGTCGAATTTTCAACCGGCAGCATGGCAAGGTCGGCCGCACCTGTTTTGACAGCATCAATCGCATCCTCAAACGTGCGGCAGGGCAGGGCCTCCATGTCGGGACGCGCGGCGCGGCAGGCCTCGTGGCTGTATGCTCCTGGTTCGCCCTGAAAGGCGATGCGATGGGTGGCCATGGTCGAACTTTCTTTACAGAAGTGCAAATTGGGCGTTTGGTCGCGGTGTCTATACCTTGCTTCGGCGAAGGGGAAGGCTTAGACAACCGCCCAAACAGATCAAATGGACTCGCGACCAAATGGATACCATGACCTCAACCAAGGCGGTGGCAGCTGTATGCGGCACCCTTCTGATTCTCCTCTTGGCAAAATGGGCGGCTGAAGGCCTGTACCATGTGGGCGGACACGGTGAGCCGTCTTATGTCGTTGAAACCGGTGGCGAAGAAGCCGGCGAAGAAGTTGCCGAAGTCAGCTTTGACGAGATGATGGCCTCGGCCGATATCGGCAAGGGTGCAAAGGTGTTTAAGAAATGCGCCGCCTGTCACAAGCTGGAAGCTGGCGAAAACGGCACTGGCCCGTACCTTTACGGTGTCGTCGGGCGTGAAGTTGCTGCTGCGGACGGGTTCACCGCCTATTCCGGCAACTTGGCGGCACTGGGCGGGGAATGGACGGCTGAGCGCCTGAACGAATTCCTGATCAAGCCGAGTTCGTATGTCAGCGGCACCACGATGAGCTTTGCCGGCCTGAAAAAGGCCGAAGACCGCGTTAACGTGATCGCCTATCTCGACAGCATCGACGAGTAAGTATTGTCACAACCGACATGAACGAAGCCGTTGCAGATTGCAGCGGCTTTTTTCTTGTGACGGGATGTGTGCGCACTCACCAAAACCTTACAATTTCTCAACTTGAATGTTGTCCGCCCACGCCATTAGCTTAGGTCACCAAAGATCGAGGCCAAAAATCGTGCCCGCCAACAGAGGATGAGCCAGATGATCAGATTGTTTTCCGCGGCGCCATTTCGCACGCCCGTTGCCGGCGCCTGGCGCAGATTGGCCGGGATTGTCCTTGCTGCGGCCCTTGCCGTCGGATCGCCGGTTCAGGCGCAGGAGGAAATGATCGTCAGTCACGGATATTCGTTTTATGGCGATCTGAAATACCCTGCGGATTTCAAACACTATGATTTCGTGAACCCGAATGCGCCCAAGGGCGGCGAAATCGCGTTCGCCGCGCTGGGCACGTTTGATTCCATGAACCCCTATTCGGTCAAAGGGCGCGGCGGTGTTCTGAGCACGATCATGTACGAAAGCCTGCTGGATGAAGGCGCGGCGGACGTTTACGGCGAAGGGTACGGGTTGCTGGCCGAGCGGGTGGAATACCCGGCCACCAAGGATTGGGTGATCTTCCACATGCGCCCCGAGGCGCGGTTTTCCGACGGCACACCGGTCACGGCGCATGACGTCCTGTTTTCACACAACCTGTTGCTGGAGCAGGGTCTGCCGTCCTATGCGGCGGCGGTGAAAAAACGAATCCCCAAGGCCGAGGTTCTGGATGATTACCGGATCAAGTTCTATTTCACGCCCGGCATTTCGCGGCGCAGCCTAATCGACCAGGTCGGCGGCGTGCCCGTCTGGTCAAAGAAATGGTTCGACGAAACCGGCGCGCGGCTGGATGAAAGCCGGATGGAAACATCGCCCGGATCGGGGCCCTACATGATCGACTCGATCGATGTGAACCGCCGCATCGTATACAAGCGGAACCCCGACTACTGGGGCGCGCATCTGCCGGTGAACCAGGGACGGCACAATTTCGACCGCATCCGCGTGGAATATTTCGGCGATGACACCGCCGCGTTCGAGGCGTTCAAGGCCGGGGAATACACCATCCGCGTTGAGGGCGATTCCAAGAAATGGGCCAAGCTGTATGATTTCCCGAAAGTGCAGGACGGCTATGTGCGCAAGGTCGAAATCCCGGATGGCAGCCCGCCCACACCCACCGGGTTCGTGTTCAACCTGGGCAGTCAGGTGCTGAAGGACAAGCGCGTGCGCGAGGCGATTGCGCTGGGCTATAATTTCGAGTGGACCAACGAAAGCCTGCAATACGGGTTGTTCCAGCAGCGGGCCTCGTTCTCGCAAGGGACGCCGGTGATGGCCCAAGGCGCGCCCGAAGGGGCCGAGTTGGAGTTTCTGAAATCCCTGGGCGATCTGGTTCCGCCCGAGATGCTGAGCGAACCGGCGCGCATGCCGCATAGCTCGAACCCCGCCCGCCTGACCGACCGGCGCAACCTGCGTCAGGCGATGAAGCTGCTGGACGAGGCCGGATGGGCCGTCGGCAGCGATGGCAAGCGGCGCAATGACAAGGGGGAGCTGCTGGAGATAAATTTCCTGTTCAATTCGTCCAGCGACGGAACATTGGGCGGGGTGATCCAGAATTTCATTTCCACCCTGCAATCCATGGGCATCGCGGCAAGTCTGGAAAAGGTTGATGCCGCCCAGTACACGCAGCGTGAACGCGCCCGCGATTACGACCTGATCTTTGACTTTTACCGCCCCTTCCTGGGCACGGGTACCGGCCTCTCGCAGATGTTCGGGTCCGAGGACGCGGCGTTTTCCCTGTTCAACCCGGCCGGGCTGGCCAGCCCGCTGGTCGACAAGATCATCGCCGAATCCCTGCTGGCCGAAACTTCCGAGCAGGAACGCGCCATGATCCGGGCGCTGGACCGGGCGCTGCGGTACGAATTCTTCATCATTCCCGTCTGGTACAAGGCGAACCACTGGGTCGGGTTTTACGATCAATATGAATATCCCGATCCGATCCCGCCCTATGATCTGGGGTATCTGGATTTCTGGTGGTACAACGCCGACAAAGCGGCGGCCCTGAAGGCCGCCGGTGCACTGAGGTAACCGCCATATGGGCGCATATATCCTGCGGCGGTTGTTGCTGATCATTCCCACCCTTCTGGGGATCATGATCGTCAACTTCACCCTGGCACAGTTCGTGCCGGGCGGTCCCATCGAACAGATCATCGCGCGGTCCGAAGGTCAGGGCGACGTGTTCGGCGGTTTTGCCGGAGGCAAGGGGGATGCCGCGGTCGAAGAGGTTGGCGCGATCAACGACAAATATGTCGGCGGGCGTGGATTGCCGCCCGAGTTCATCGAACAGCTGGAAAAGGAATTCGGGTTCGACAAGCCGCCGTTGCAGCGGTTCCTTAACATGATGTGGAACTATATGCGGTTCGATTTCGGCGAAAGCTATTTCCGGTCCGTCAGCGTTATCGACCTAGTTCTGGAAAAGATGCCGGTGTCGATCACTTTGGGTCTGTGGTCGACGGTTATCGCCTATCTGGTGTCGATCCCGCTGGGCATTCGCAAGGCGGTGCGCGACGGGACCAGTTTTGACACCTGGACCAGCGGCGCGATCATCGTGGCCTATGCGATCCCCGGTTTCCTGTTTGCGATCCTGTTGCTGGTTCTGTTCGCGGGTGGATCATATTGGCAGATTTTCCCGCTACGCGGGCTGACGTCGGACAACTGGGATCAGCTGAGCTGGCTGGGCAAGATCGGTGATTACTTCTGGCACATTGCCCTGCCGGTCATCGCCAGCACGATTTCGGCCTTTGCCACGCTGACCCTTTTGACCAAAAACAGTTTCCTGGACGAAATCAAGAAACACTATGTCATGACCGCCCGCGCCAAAGGCCTGACCGAAAGCCGGGTTCTCTATGGCCATGTGTTCCGCAACGCGATGCTGATCGTAATTGCGGGGTTTCCGGCGGTATTCATCGGGGTGTTCTTTGGCGGTTCCTTGATCATCGAAACCATATTCTCGCTCGATGGACTGGGCCGTCTGGGGTTCGAGGCCGCCGTGGCGCGCGACTATCCGATCGTTTTTGGCACGCTGTTCATTTTTGGCCTGATGGGGCTGGTTGTCGGGATCATCTCGGACCTGATGTATGTGCTGGTCGATCCGCGGATCGACTTTGAGCGGAGGGAAGGCTGATGGCACTGTCCCCGCTGAACCAGCGCCGCTGGACCAACTTCAAACGCAACCGCCGGGCGTTCTGGTCGTTGTGGATTTTTGCCGTGTTGTTCGGGCTGAGCCTGTTTGCCGAGTTTCTGGCCTATGACAAGCCCATCCTCATCCAGTATCGGGGCAGCTTTTACACGCCGATCTGGAATTTCTATCCCGAAACGGAATTCGGCGGCGATTTCCAGACCGAGGCCGTGTACCGCGACCCCGAGGTGCGATGCCTGATCGCCACGGGCGGCATGGTCGAATGTTTCGACGATCCCGAAGGCATTGTCGAAGCCGTCGAAAACGGCAGTTTTGGCGAAGGCGTTGAAGAGTTTCACAAGGGCTGGATGATCTGGCCGCTGATCCCCTATTCCTTTGACACGGCGGTGGACCGGCCCGGCGCGGCGCCTCTGCCGCCCAACAGCGAAAACTGGCTGGGCACGGATGACACCAAGCGGGATGTTCTGGCGCGGGTCATTCACGGGTTCAGGTTGTCGATCCTGTTCACGCTTATCGTAACCGGCGCTTCGACCGTGATCGGGATTGTCGCCGGGGCGGTGCAGGGGTTCTTTGGCGGCTGGGTCGATCTGATCTTTCAGCGGATCATCGAAATCTGGTCATCCACCCCGTCGCTTTACGTCATCATCATCATGTTCGCGATTCTGGGGCGCGGGTTCTGGTTGCTGGCCGGATTGCTGATCTTGTTCAGTTGGACGGGATTGGTCGGCGTGGTTCGGGCCGAGTTTTTGCGCGCGCGCAACCTTGAATACGTGCGCGCGGCACGGGCGCTGGGCGTGGGGAACATGACCATCATGTTCCGCCATATGCTGCCCAATGCGATGGTGGCGACGCTGACCATGCTGCCGTTCATCATCACCGCGACGATTTCATCGCTGGCGGCGCTGGATTTCCTTGGCTTCGGCCTGCCGTCCTCGGCCCCGTCGCTGGGCGAGTTGACGTTGCAGGCGAAACAGAACCTTCAGGCGCCCTGGATTGCGTTCACTGCCTTCACCACGTTCGCCGTGATGCTGTCGCTGCTGGTCTTCATTTTCGAGGGCGTGCGCGATGCGTTTGACCCCAGAAAGACGTTTTCATGAGCCTTCTGGAAGTGCGTGATCTGAAAGTGTCCTTTCGCCAGGACGCGGAAACGACGCTGGCGGTGCGCGGTGTGTCTTTTACCGTGGATCGCGGGGAAACCGTGGCGCTGGTCGGTGAAAGCGGGTCGGGTAAATCGGTGACAGCCCTGTCCACCGTTTCCCTGTTGGGGGACAGTGCGACCGTCGAAGGGTCGGTGACCTATGACGGTCAGCAGATGATCGGCGCGGGGCAGAGGCTGCTGCACAAGGTGCGCGGCAATGACATCAGCTTCATCTTTCAGGAACCGATGACATCGCTGAACCCGCTGCACACGATTGAAAAGCAATTGGCTGAATCGCTGGCCCTGCATCAGGGCCTGGGCGCGAAAGAGGCGCGCGAGCGCATCATTGATCTGCTGACCAAGGTTGGCATTCGTGACCCGGAAACGCGGCTTAACGCCTATCCCCACCAGCTGAGCGGGGGGCAGCGCCAGCGGGTGATGATCGCCATGGCGCTGGCCAACAAGCCCGACATCCTGATCGCCGATGAGCCGACAACGGCGCTGGACGTGACCATTCAGGCGCAGATCCTGGATCTGCTCGCGGACCTCAAGGCGCAGGAAAACATGGGGTTGTTGTTTATCACCCATGATCTGGGCATCGTGCGCAAGGTGGCCGACAAGGTCTGTGTGATGAAAAGCGGTGAGATCGTCGAAAGCGGCCCCACGGCCGAAATTTTTGCCAATCCGCAGCACCCCTATACCCGCAAGCTTTTGGCGGCCGAACCGACGGGAACCCCCGATCCGGTGGCTGGGGACGCGCCCGAGATCGTGCACACCGATCATCTGAAGGTGTGGTTCCCCATTCAGCAGGGTTTGCTGCGCAAAACGGTCGGATACGTGAAGGCGGTCAACGACGCGACCCTGTCGGTGCGCGCAGGCGAAACCGTGGGCATCGTGGGCGAATCCGGATCAGGCAAGACGACACTGGCGCTGGGCATCATGCGGCTGATCGCGTCCGAGGGGGACATCGCCTTTCTGGGGCAGGACATTCGCAAGTGGTCGACGCGCGAACTGCGCCGATTGCGCAAGGACATGCAGATCGTGTTCCAGGACCCGTTCGGCAGTCTCAGTCCGCGCATGACCTGTGCCGAGATCATCGCCGAGGGGCTGGGTATCCACAACGTGGACCCCAACCGAAACAAACGGGAACTGGTGGCCGAGGCGATGATGGAAACCGGGTTGGACCCGGCCACGATGGACCGCTATCCGCACGAATTTTCAGGTGGCCAGCGCCAGCGCATCGCCATTGCTCGCGCCATGGTACTGCGCCCCAAGTTGCTGGTTCTGGACGAACCGACCAGCGCGCTGGACATGACGGTGCAGGTGCAAATCGTCGATTTGCTGCGCGCCTTGCAGCAGAAATATGGCATGGCATATCTGTTCATTTCGCATGATCTGCGCGTGGTGCGGGCGATGTCGCACCATGTGATCGTGATGAAACAGGGCGATGTGGTCGAACAGGGCCGCGCCGAAGACGTGTTCGAAAACGCCAGCACGGAATATACCCGCACCCTGATCGCCGCGGCCATGTAGTCCGCGTCAGCGCGGCGGCAGACGCTCGAAGCTGGGCAGGCCCTCGGCGATCTGGTGAAAGGGCTGCCGATCCATCGTGTAGATGGCGATACTGGGGGCAAATTGGGATGGGTCGTCCAATGTACCGACCTTGACCACCACCTGATCGCGACCGGGCAGCCGGGTCAGCATATGGGTTCCGCAATCGGGACAGAATTCGCGGGTTACGGCCGTGTCCAGATCGCTGCGCGAAAACTGTTTCGGCGTGCCGCTGGTATAGGCAAAGCCGTCTTCGGGGATCAGCATGAAAAAGTTCGCACCGCCCCCGGAAATGTACTGGCACTCGCGGCAATGGCATTGCGCCTTGAGCATCGGCTCCCCGGTAATCCGATAGCGGACCGCTCCGCAGTAACATCCACCCGTCGCATCCATTTCTGATCCTCTCCTGACATGCAGGGCAAGGATGCGGTGCGCCGTAGGGCGTTGTCACCCAAAAATTGCCTGAGCCTGTTGCGGCGCTGTCAGATCGCGGAACTGTGGCCGGCCTTGCTCAGCTCATAAGCATCGAAATGGCGGGCAATCAGACGCGCAAGCGGCCGGGCCTTCTGTGGAATGAACAACCCATCCGGGCTGTGCACGAGATTGCCTTCGAATGCGGCGTCGGCGTCGCGGAACATCTGATCCAACTGCGCCTGACCGATGCCAAAGCGGTCGCGGATTTCCTTTGCGTCGATGCGAAAATCGCACATCAGCGCCTCGATCATGCGGGCACGCATCGCGTCTTCGCCGCGATATGTGTGCCCCCGCTCGGTCGAGAAATTGCCATCCCGTATCCTGGCGGTATGGGCGGAGGTCGATGGCGCGTTCTGGGCATAACCCTGCGGGAATCGCGAGATGGACGATGCGCCGACCCCGATCAGAACGTCGGAGTCATCGTCAGTGTAACCCTGGAAATTGCGGCGCAGGCGGCCAGCCTTTTGCGCGCGGCTCAGCCCGTCCTCGGGCGTCGCGAAATGGTCGATACCGATTTCGTTGTAGTTGTCCCAGACGAACAGGTGGCGCGCGGTTTCGAAAAGCTCCAGACGTTCCTGCGGGGTTGGCAGGGCATCGGACGGGATCAGCGATTGCCGACGCGCCATCCATGGCACATGCGCATAGCCATAAAGCGCAACGCGGTCCGGGTTCAGCGACAGCAGTTTTTGCACGCTGTCGGTCATACGCGTGCGGGTCTGGTGCGGCAAACCGAACAGGATATCGGCGTTCAGACTCTTGATTCCCCGCGCTCGAATCATGTCGACCGCTTTGGCGGTCACGTCGTAACTTTGGATGCGACCGATGATCTTCTGAATCTCTTCGTCGAAATCCTGAACCCCGATCGACGCGCGGTTCATGCCGGCAGCGGCAAGCGCATCAAGCCGCTCTTCGTCAACTTCGTTGGGGTCAATTTCGACCGAGAATTCGGCATCCTTGGCCAATGGCGCAACGCGCGCGATGGTTTGCGCCAGATCGGTCATCATTTCCGCCGACATCAGCGTCGGCGTGCCGCCGCCCCAGTGCAGGCGCGACAGGGTGACCCCTTCGGGCAACTGCTTGGCCAGCAACGCCAATTCGGCCTTGAGCGTTTCGAGATAGGCGGCCACCGGCTCGGTCTTCTGGGTGCCCTGGGTGCGACAGGCGCAGAACCAGCACAGGCGCCGACAAAAAGGGACATGGATGTACATCGAAACCGAGCGACCCGGTTCGATCTGGGATATCCAGTCGCGATACTCCGCCGCCCCGACATCATTATTGAAATGGGGGGCTGTCGGGTAACTCGTGTACCGTGGTACCCTCGTGTCAAATAGTCCCAGTCGGGCGAGATTAGTTTTGGTTATCATGTTCTGGAATTAACTAGTATCATTCCTACATTGCCTTGATGCAGATCAACTGGATAAAAACATGAACGTTCCCAGCACGAAGATGTCTCCAAACTGTGGCGATTGTCCTATTCGGCATCGTGCGGTCTGTGCCCGGTGCGAGTCAGACGAATTGAACCGTCTCGAAGAGATGAAGTATTACCGCAGCTATGAAGCAGGACAGACGATCATCTGGTCCAACGACAACATGGATTTTGTCGGATCGGTTGTGTCGGGAATCGCGACTTTGACACAGACGATGGAGGACGGGCGCACCCAGATGGTCGGCCTGTTGTTGCCGTCGGATTTCGTGGGCCGCCCGGGGCGCGAGGGTTCTGCCTATGACGTTGTTGCCACCACGGATCTGGTGATGTGCTGTTTCCGCAAGAAACCGTTCGAAAGCATGATGCGGGACACGCCCCACATCGCCCAGCGTCTTTTGGAAATGACGCTGGATGAACTGGACGCCGCGCGCGAATGGATGCTGGTGCTGGGGCGCAAGACCGCGCGCGAAAAGATTGCCAGCCTGCTGAGCATCATCGCCCGCCGGGATCCGTCGCAAGAAAGCGATCAGGACTCGTCTTCGGTTGCGTTCGAACTGCCGCTCACGCGCGAGGCGATGGCCGATTATCTGGGTCTGACCCTTGAAACCGTCAGTCGGCAGGTGTCGGCGCTGAAACGCGACGGTGTCATCGAACTGGAAGGCAAACGGCGCGTGACAGTGCCTGACATGCGCCGCCTGATGGATGAGGCCGGTGACGACAGTGATGGCGGATATGTCGACTGATCCGCGGCAGACCTGATTTATTGTGAAACGCCCCGCCATGTGCGGGGCGTTTTCCGTTTCGCTCAGTGCGCCATGAGGACCGGAACAGTTGCTTTCTCCAGCATGTTGCGCGTGGCGCCACCCAGAATTGCCTCGCGAAAGCGGGAGTGACCATAGGCGCCCATGACGACCATGTCCGACGCCGTATCCGTCACATGGCGGTTCAGAATGTCCGACACGCGGGACATCGATTTGGACAGAACGTCGATTTCACAATTCACACCGTGGCGCGCCAGCATCTGGCTGAGCAGGCCGCCGGGGTCCGAGCGTTCCGGGCCGTGGGTCGGCGGGTCGATCACAACGATACGCACCGTATCGGCCGCTTGCAGGAATGGCAGGGCCTTGCGGATGGCGATCATCGACTCAACGCTTTCGTTCCAGGCCACGATGACCTGTTTGGGGTTACTGACGGGTTTGGCGTCATCGGGCACGACCATGACCGGCGCATGCCCTTCGAACAGGGCCGCCTCGACAACGGCCTCGACCTCGGCGCCACGCCCTTCGCCATAGGGGCGGGGCAGGATCACGAGATCCGAGAAGCGGGAGTGATGCGCGACGTGGCGCCCCAGATCTGCGATCTGCGCGACCCCTTCGTCGGCAGACCAGCGCACACCCGACCGGCCCAGCACGGTTTTCGCATATTCCAGAATTTCGGCGGCCTCGGCATGGGCACGGGCCAGTGTTTCCTGCAACACCAGGGCATTCGCGCCGGCATAGTAATATCCTGTCTGCGTGCGATCCACGCCCAGACAAAGAGCTTCGGCATGCGCGTCCTGCGCCTCGGCCAAGGCAATCACCTGTGACAGGGCCGCATCGGCGATTTTCGGGTCGGTAAGTACCGTCAACAGAGATTTGTAAGCCATTTCTACCTCGTCGGTCTGACTGTTGTGCCGCGGGTCGGGCGGCTGGAGTGTGATTAATGAATGCCTCTCACAGAAATGGCGCACGCGTCTTGATACAGATCAAGGCAGCAAAGCCTACTGTTTTGCACTAAGCAATCAGTCTAAATCCGTCTGGGGCGGCGACAGAATCGCCCGGGACATGGCAAAGGGACGCAAAATGTCTAATTATATCAAGCTGATCGTGCTTGGTTTGATCACTCTGTTTGCGATGATCGGAATCAACTACGCACGTGACGCGGCTTACATGGTGCACGCTATTATCGTGATGGTCGTGGCCTTTGGCCTCTTCATCCATACTCTGCGACGCACAGGAGACCCTGTCGCGGCTGTTCCCACGAACGAGTATTTCGACTCGGTGGTGCGAGCAGGCGTGATCGCAACTGCTTTTTGGGGCGTTGTCGGCTTTCTCGTTGGCGTGGTCATCGCGTTTCAACTCGCGTTTCCGCAGCTCAATTTCGATTGGGCGCAGGGATATGCCAATTTCGGGCGGTTGCGCCCGCTGCACACCTCGGCGGTGATTTTCGCATTTGGGGGCAACGCCCTGATCGCGACATCGTTCTATGTCGTACAGCGCACCAGCGCCGCACGGCTTTGGGGCGGTAACCTCGGGTGGTTCGTTTTCTGGGGGTACCAGCTCTTTATCGTGCTGGCGGCCACCGGCTATTTGCTGGGGTCGACCCAGTCCAAAGAATACGCTGAGCCGGAATGGCATGTGGACCTGTGGCTGACGGTCGTCTGGCTGGCCTATCTGGCCGTGTTCCTGGGAACGATCATCAAGCGCAAAGAGCGTCACATTTACGTGGCGAACTGGTTCTACCTGTCGTTCATCGTCACGGTGGCGATGCTGCATGTGTTCAACAACCTGTCGATCCCTGTTTCGATCTGGGGCAGCCGGTCGGTGCAGGTGTTCTCGGGCGTGCAGGATGCCATGACGCAATGGTGGTACGGCCACAATGCGGTGGGCTTTTTCCTGACAGCCGGTTTCCTGGGCATGATGTACTATTTCGTGCCGAAACAGGCCGAGCGTCCGGTTTACAGCTATAAACTGTCGATCATCCACTTCTGGGCGCTGATCTTCCTTTATATCTGGGCGGGCCCGCACCATTTGCATTACACGGCTCTGCCTGACTGGGCCTCGACCCTTGGCATGGTGTTCTCGATCGTTCTGTGGATGCCCAGCTGGGGCGGCATGATCAACGGCCTGATGACCCTGTCGGGTGCATGGGACAAGCTGCGCACCGACCCGGTGATCCGGATGATGGTGATCTCGATCGGGTTTTACGGCATGTCGACCTTTGAAGGTCCGATGATGTCGATCCGCGCGGTCAACTCGCTCAGCCACTATACCGACTGGACCATTGGCCACGTGCATTCCGGTGCATTGGGCTGGAACGGCATGATCTCCTTTGGTGCTCTGTATTTCCTGGTTCCGGTGCTGTGGAAGCGCGAGGCGCTCTATTCGCTGCGCCTGGTGTCCTGGCACTTCTGGCTGGCCACGATCGGGATTGTTCTCTACGCGGCATCCATGTGGGTGACCGGTATCATGGAAGGCCTGATGTGGCGCGAAGTGGACCCCAACGGCTTCCTCGTGAACTCGTTCGCGGAAACCGTGTCGGCCAAGTTCCCGATGTATGTCGTGCGTGGTCTGGGTGGTGTGATGTATCTCACCGGTGCGCTGATCATGTGCTATAATTTGTGGATGACTGTGCGTGCGGCGCCGGCCCGAGAGGCCAACCTCGCAGCAGCCATTCCGGCCGAATAAGGAGGCCAGACAATGGCAATTCTCGACAAACACAAGATACTTGAGACCAACGCGACCCTGCTGCTGATCTTCAGCTTTCTGGTCGTGACCATCGGCGGGCTCGTGCAGATCGTACCGTTGTTCTACCTCGAGAACACAATCGAAAAGGTCGAGGGGATGCGTCCCTACTCTCCCCTCGAACTGACCGGTCGTGAAATCTATATCCGAGAAGGGTGCTATGTCTGTCACAGCCAGATGATCCGCCCGATGCGGGACGAGGTCGAACGCTATGGCCACTACAGCCTGGCCGCCGAGTCGATGTATGACCACCCGTTCCAGTGGGGGTCAAAACGGACCGGGCCGGATTTGGCCCGGGTTGGCGGACGGTATTCGGATGAATGGCACGTGGACCACCTGCGCGACCCGCAGTCGGTCGTGCCGGAATCGGTCATGCCGAAATACGGCTTCCTCGAGCGCAAGATGATCGACGGCAAGTACATTCAGGACCTGATGGAAACCCATCAGTTCGTGGGTGTCCCGTATGACGAGGCGATGATCGAAAACGCGGCGGCGGATTTTGCCGCACAAGCCGATCCGGACGCCGATTACGATGCGATGCTGGAACGCTATCCGGGGGCACAGGTGCGCAACTTTGACGGCGCGCCCGGTGTGTCCGAGGCGGATGCGCTGATCGCTTATTTGCAGATGTTGGGCACGCTGGTCGATTTCTCGACCTTCACGCCTGACGCAAGCCGCTGAGGGAGGGAAACATGGAAATCTATTCCTTCCTGCGCGAATTTGCAGACAGCTGGATGCTTCTTGCCCTGTTCGTGTTCTTTGTTGGCGTCATTGCCTGGGTGTTCCGCCCGGGCGCCAGTAAGACCTATGATGACACGGCAAACATCCCGTTCCGTCACGAAGACAAACCCGCCAATCCCGAGGAGGCGCGGCAATGAGTAAAGTACCCCCAAAACAGAAGGGTGATCCGGAAACCACCGGTCACAGCTGGGACGGCATCGAAGAATTCAACAACCCATTGCCGCGCTGGTGGCTGTGGACCTTTTATGCCTGTATCGTCTGGGCCATCGGGTACACCATTGCCTACCCGGCCTGGCCGATGATCAACAGCGCAACGGCAGGTGTTCTGGGATATTCAACCCGCGCCGAGGTGGCCGAGGAGATCGCCAAGGCCGAGGCGGCGAACGCGGCCATCAACGAACGCCTCGCGTCGGCCGAACTGGACGCGATTTCCGGCGATGCCGACTTGAACGATTATGCGGTATCTTCCGGCAGCGCCGTTTTCCGCACATGGTGCGCACAGTGCCACGGGTCGGGCGCGGGCGGGGCCAAGGGCTATCCCAACCTGCTGGACGACGACTGGCTGTGGGGCGGTGATATCGAAGCAATTCATACCACCATTCTGCACGGCATCCGCAACGAAGAGGATGACGATGCGCGGTATTCCGAAATGCCCGCCTTCGGTGAAATCCTTGAAGCTGAGGAAATCACCCAGGTCGTCAACTATGTGCAGACCCTGTCGGGTGGCACCGCGAATGATCCGGCCCTGGTCGAGGCTGGTGCGGTCGTGTTCGAGGACAACTGTGCGGCCTGCCACATGGAAGACGGCATAGGCGATCGTGAACAGGGTGCTCCGAACCTTAGCGATGCGATCTGGCTCTACGGTGGGGACTACGACACGCTGATGCAGACTGTTACCAACAGTCGCTATGGTGTGATGCCGCCTTGGTCCGAGCGTCTGACGCCGGCGCAGGTGCGCGCCGTTGCGGTCTATGTTCACCAGTTGGGAGGCGGCGAATAACCGTCTGACCGGACACTTCCGGACCGGAGTCCCGGACCGGAAGCGCGGTGTCGGCTTTTCGATCTGTTCGCGCGTTTCCTGAAAAGCCGACACCTGTTTACCACCAAACGCCCCGGAAATCATCCGGGGCGTTTTTTATTGTTCAAAGGTGGTTTGGGTCGATCCAGCGGCTGGGCGCATTCCAGCGGCGCTTGCGGCGCGCTGTTGTTTTGGGCGGTACGTCGTGGACGCGCACCTGGCCGGTCCGGGTTGCGGTCATGAAACTGCTTGCAAGAATGTTCAGCATCTTGGGCTCCTGTGGTTGGGTAACTGCAAGCATGGTTGCCCGAATGGCCGAATAATGCGAGAAAACGAATTATGATACATGTTAGATCAGCTAACATATGATGTGGCGGGACATGCCTCCGCTGGCCGCGCTGCGCGCCTTTTCTGCCTTTGTCGAGGCGGGAAACGTGGTGCAGGCGGGTGAAGCGTTGAATGTGAGCCATGCTGCCATAAGTCAGCAATTACGCGCCCTTGAGGAGCATATGGGTGTGACCCTGTTGGACCGGTCCGGGCGGGCGCTGAGGCTGACGGACGCAGGCGCGCAACTGGCACAGGCACTACAGGTTGGGTTCGGGGCAATTTCATCGGTTGTGAACGAATTGACCGGGGCCGATGCAGCAAGGGCGGTTCACATTTCGTCGACGCCCAGTTTCGCCGCGAACTGGCTGATGCCGCGTCTGTCGGACTTCCGAGCGGCGCATCCGGCAGTGAACCTGATGCTTGATCCGTCGCCGATTCTCGTCGATCTGAAACCGGGCGGCTTTGATATTGCGCTCAGATACGGGTCCGGGGATTGGACGGGACTCGATGCGGAAATGCTTGTGCAATCGCCCCTGGTCGTCATCGCCGCACCGGCCCTGTTGAAAGGGCGCAAGACGACGCAATTGGCTGACCTGTCAGAATTGCCGTGGCTTGAGGAGTTGGGCACGACCGAAGGATCAAATTGGCTGCGCAGCAAAGGGTTTGAGCAGGGTATCATCGGCCCGACGGTTCAGGTGCCCGGCAATCTGGTGCTGGACGGGGTGCGCAACGGGCAAGGGGTCGCCGTGACCGTGCGCACCTTCGTCGAGGCGGATATCGAGGTCGGGCGGGTCGTGGCCCTGCACGAAGAGCCGGGCGACAAAGGCTATCATATTGTCACCCGGCCCGGTGTCTTGCGGCCGGCGGCGCGCACCTTTCAGGCGTGGTTGCGCCGCGCGGCAAAAGCGGCCTGAGCGGCCTCAGAAGACCGACAACAACGGGTCGAGGCCCGCGATGTCGGTGTACCCTTCGAGTGTCAGGGTATTGCCGCCGCCAAAATCAAAAACCGTATCGCTGCCCACCACGGCGGCAAAGTCCAGGATTTCGGCCTTGGTCAGCGTAACGTTGCCCCACAGGGAATCGTCGAGCCGCAGCCGGTCGTTGTCAAAGTCGGCGATCACGTCAGCGCCAGATTTGAACTCAAAGGTATCAATGCCTTTGCCGCCGATCATGTAGTCATCGCCGCCGCCGCCGTTGATCGTATCGCGGCCATTGCCGCCCCGCAGATCGTCATTGCCGCCGCGCCCGTTCAGCACGTCATTGCCGCGCCCGCCCTGAATGCGGTTGCCGCCGCCATTGCCAGAAAGGGTATCGGCATAGTCGCTGCCAACCAGATTTTCGACCTGTGAATAGGTGTCGCCTGCCGCATAGCCCGTGTTGTTCGCCGAATTGACAAAGTCCGCAACCACACCCGAGGCCGCCGACGCGTATGAGGCCGTATCCTTACCCTTGCCGCCCAACAGGGTATCGGCGCCCTGATCACCCGACAAAAGATCGTTCCCGCCGCCGCCTTTCAGGATGTCATCGCCAATTCCGCCTTCAAGTTCATCGGCCAGAGCCCCACCGTTCAGGGTATCGTCACCCGACAGTCCTAAGAGAAGGTCCGAGCCTTTGCCGCCCTGAATGATATTGGCTTTGGCCGATCCCGTGAGGGTGTCGTCGTAGTTGCTACCCGTAATGTTTTCGATCGCGGTAAAGGTATCGCCCGCCGCCTCGCCAGTGTTCAAAAGAGCATCGGTGAGGTCGACTGTTACGGCCGCTTTGGCCTTGGCATAACTGGCCGTGTCGATGCCGCTGCCGCCGTTCAGGGTATCGGCCCCCAGACCGCCAAGCAGGACATCATCGCCGGCTTCGCCCCTGAGAACGTCATCGCCACCGCGTCCGTGCAGGGTGTCATTGCCGGCGTTGGCCCAGATCGCGTTGTTCGCGTTGTTGCCGCGCAGATCATCACGATTTGTGCTGCCTTCCAAGTCTTCGATCGAGAAATAGGTGTCGCCTGCGGCCTCGCCCTTGTTGTTGGCCGAGGCCCCGAGGTCGGCAGTGACCCCTGCCGCCGCATCGGCATAAACGGCGCGGTCCGTGCCCAGCCCGCCTTTCAGGATGTCGGCCCCGCCGCGTCCATTCAAGTGATCCTTGCCATCGCCCCCGTCGAGCGTGTTATCCGCATCGTCACCGCGCAGATCGTCGTCGAAATCTCCGCCAAGGAGGATTTCGACGTCGGTGAAAGTGTCGCCAAAGGCCTCGCCGCTGTTGGAGGCACCGTTCTCAAAATCCACGATCAGACCCGAAAACGCATCCGAGTAATCCATCGTGTCGATGCCAGTGCCGCCGTTCATGTGGTCCGAACCAAAGCCGTTGCGGAAAATGTCGTTGCCCGACCCACCGTTCAATGTGTCGTTGCCCGATCCGCCGTCAATGTCGTCATTTCCGGCGCCGCCATTCAGGGTCTCATCAAGGAAGCTGCCAATGATCGTGTCGTTTTCCGTCACTGTCCCGTTCAGGCTGGACAGGGAAATGTTTGTGTAAGGGCCGTAGGACCCGGTGAGAGGACCGACAGACGTGAAACTGTTCAGGAATGCAGAAAATTGCGCTTGGGTGGTCATGACCGGAAACGGATCGCCATTCATCGAAAAGAAATATTCGACGTCGACAACGCCAAGGCCGGGAACCGAAACGTTGCTGAAATACATATCCAGCAAGGCCGCACTGTTCGCGCCAGCGTAGGTCCAGTCGAGATCAACAAATAGGTTATAGTCCGAATTATATCCGTTTTGCTTGGAGTCGTCGCCGCCGACCCAGAAATTGTACCCGAAAAAATTGATCTGGGCGTTTTCTATACCCAAAGCCGTCTGTCCGGGAAGGACCGACTCGTATTGAAAACTGAATGTCGTGAGGTTGTCAGGCGCGACAAAATCGAGAGTTATGCCGGACCCATCGATATCCAGAAAGGCGCCTGTGAAACTGTCGTAATAAACTGCGTACCCGCTCACTGAATAAGTTGTCATATATCTTGATCCTCAAAAACTCGATTTCCGTTGCGAGACAGTATTTCGCGAAACTGAAACATGCAAATAACGATATTATTCCGGTATCCGTCCGGAGCGATGGAAATCGCCACCTCCCAAAGCACGGGGGGCAACGCGTCAAGCCCCTGCAATTGGTGAAAACGTGACTATAGGATGCCCTTTTTGACCCATGTCAAAGTTGTCTGGTTCGCGTTCTGAGAGAAGGGGCACATCAAACACTCCGAATCCCGAGAGATCCCTTGAGCGATACAAACCCAGCCCCCAGCCTTTATGCCGCGCGTGAGCCGATTTTTCCCAAGCGGGTTTCCGGCAAATTCCGCAACCTGAAATGGTTCATCCTGGCTGTAACGCTGGGCATTTATTATATCACCCCGTGGATCCGGTGGGACAGGGGGCCAAGCCTTCCGGATCAGGCGGTTCTGCTGGATCTGGCGAACCGGCGGTTCTATTTCTTCTGGATCGAAATCTGGCCGCACGAGTTCTATTTCGTGGCCGGGTTGCTGATCATGGCCGGGTTGGGGCTGTTCCTGTTTACCTCGGCCCTTGGTCGGGTCTGGTGTGGCTATGCCTGTCCGCAAACGGTTTGGACCGACCTTTTCATTCTTGTGGAGCGTTGGATCGAAGGCGATCGCAACGCGCGTTTGCGCCTGCACAGGCAGAAAAAAATGGATTTCCGTAAGGCCCGGTTGCGATTGACCAAATGGGTTGTCTGGTTGCTGATCGGCCTCGCCACCGGCGGGGCTTGGGTGTTTTATTTCTCGGATGCGCCGACGCTGCTGCGTGATCTGGTGACGGGCAACGCCCATCCGGTGGCCTATACGACCATGGCCATCCTGACCCTGACGACCTTCTTGTTTGGCGGGTTCGCGCGCGAACAGATTTGCATTTATGCCTGCCCCTGGCCGCGCATCCAAGCCGCGATGATGGACGAGGATACGTTGGTTGTCGGGTATCGCGAATGGCGCGGGGAACCGCGGAAACATTCCGAGGAGGTCAAGGCAGGCGCGCCGCAGGGCGATTGCATCGACTGCATGGCCTGCGTCAACGTTTGTCCCGTGGGCATAGACATTCGCGATGGTCAGCAGTTGGAGTGTATCACCTGCGCCCTGTGCATCGACGCCTGTGACGAGATCATGGAAAAGACGGGCAAGCCGCGCGGCTTGATCGATTACATGGCCCTGTCGGACGAGCCGCGGGAACGTGCAGGCGAAGAGCCGCGCAATATCTGGCTGCACATTTTGCGCCCGCGGACCATTATGTACACGGTTCTGTGGTCGCTCGTGGGGATCGGGCTGGTATTTGCTCTGTTCATCCGCTCGGATATTGAATTGACCGTCGCGCCGATCCGCAACCCGACCTATGTGACCCTGTCTGACGGATCGATCCGAAACACCTATGACGTTCGGCTGCGCAACAAGAACGGTGAACCGCGCCAGTTCAAAATGGCGGTCGAGGGCGACCCGACCCTGCGCATCCAACTGGAAGGCACGCCCTATGAATCGGTGCAGGTTCCGGCAGACACGGCGATGCTCCAGCGGGTTTATGTTGTCTCGCCCGGCAGTTCTGCCCCATCCTTGGCCGAAAGCACGCCGGTCCGATTCTGGGTCGAGGACCTGAGTAACGGTGACCGGGCCCATAAGGACACCACTTTCAACGGCAAGGGAAACTGACCCATGGCACAACGCGAATTCACCGGCAAACATGCCGCCGCCCTGTTTATTGGTGCGTTTGGCGTCATCATCGCTGTCAATATCGCCCTCGCTTACAGTGCAGTGAAAACTTTTCCTGGGCTTGAGGCCAAGAACTCATTCGTTGCCAGCCAGCAGTTCGATGTGCGCCGCAAGGCACAGGAGGCGCTGGGCTGGACTGTGCGGGCCGACGCGCAGGACGGCCAGGTGCGGTTGGAGATCACCGATGCACAGGGTGCCCCGGTCGAGGTTGCCAAGCTGAAGGCGACGCTGGGCCGCGCAACCCATGTGAAGGAAGACGTCGAACCCGACTTCGTCTTTGACGGATCGGCCTATGTCGCACCTGTCGACCTGGGCGCGGGCAACTGGAATATCCGCATGGTCGCGCGCGCGTCGAATGGCACCGAATTTACGCAGCGTGTCATCCTGCACGTGCGGGGGTAATGCGATGACGGCCCTGGCACGTCCCCCTTCGGCGGCAGCCTGTCCGGGGTGCCTGGCCGTCCCGGCCAAGCCGGTCGAGGTTCCGCTCAAGGATGCGCGGATTGCGCTGTCGCTGCCCACGATCCACTGTCAGGCTTGTATTTCTGCGGTTGAGCGGGGGTTGTCGGATTATCCGGGTGTGAACAGCGCGCGGGTGAACCTGACCCTGAAGCGCGCAATGATCGAGGCCGACCCGGACGTGTCGGCGCCTGAACTTGTCACGCTGCTTGGGCAGCTTGGATACGAGGCGCATGAACTGGACGCCGGCGCGCTGTCGGCGACGCAGACCGATACTGCGGGGCGGGCCTTGTTGATCCGGCTGGCGGTAGCCGGGTTTGCCTCGATGAACGTGATGCTTCTTTCGGTTTCCGTGTGGTCGGGTGCGTCGGATGCGACGCGCGACATGTTCCACTGGATTTCCGCCGCGATCACCCTGCCGGCAATTGCCTATGCGGCGCAGCCGTTTTTCCGCAATGCGTGGTCGGCCCTGTCGGTCGGACGGCTGAACATGGATGTGCCGATCGTTCTGGCCATCGTTCTGGCGCTGGTCACGTCGCTGTGGGAAACTTCGTTGTCGGGCGCGCATGCCTATTTCGATGCGGCGCTGACGTTGACCTTTTTCCTTCTGGCGGGGCGTTATCTTGATTATCGCACCCGCGCCGTTGCCCGATCCGCCGCCGAGGAGCTGAGCGCGCTCGAGGTTCCGCGCGCCATCCGCATTGTCGATGGGATTGAAGTCGAAGTGCCGGTCGGCGAACTGGCGGTCGGTGATCTGGTGTTGGTGCGCCCCGGCGGGCGCATGCCGGTGGATGGCGAAATTGTTACGGGACAGTCTGAACTTGACCGGTCCTTGTTGACTGGCGAGACCGTGCCGGTCTTTGCCGCGCCGGGCCTTGTGGTCAGCGCGGGCGAGGTGAATCTGACCGGGCCGCTGACGGTGCGTGCCACTGCCGTGGGCCAGGACAGTTCCCTGCATCGCATGGCCGATCTGGTGGCCATCGCTGAATCGGGGCGGTCGCGCTACACATCGCTCGCGGATGCGGCGGCGAAACTTTATGCGCCGGGGGTGCATATCCTGTCGGCGCTCAGCTTTTTGGGTTGGTACCTGTGGTCGGGCGATGTGCGC
Source organism: Arenibacterium sp. CAU 1754 (assembly GCF_054482635.1). Lineage (NCBI taxonomy): Bacteria > Pseudomonadati > Pseudomonadota > Alphaproteobacteria > Rhodobacterales > Paracoccaceae > Arenibacterium > Arenibacterium sp. CAU 1754. Next base: position 184,461 of record NZ_JBTLRG010000004.1, on the reverse strand, counting down.
GTGGCGCTGAATATCGCGGCCGCCGTTCTGATCATCACCTGCCCCTGTGCGCTGGGCCTTGCCGTGCCTGCGGTGACAACGGCGGCGTCGGGGCGGTTGTTCCGCAAGGGGATGCTGATCAAACATGCCACCGCGCTGGAGCGATTGGCGCAGGTGGACACGGTGGTTTTTGACAAGACCGGAACGCTGACCGCTGGGACCCCGGTTTTGACCAATCTCGCTGACCATGCTGCGGCCGATGTTGCCGTTGCCGCAGCGCTGGCCAACGCGTCGTCGCACCCATTGGCGCAGGCCGTGAGCAGCGCCGCCGAGGAGGCCGGGATCACGCCGGCCGAGGTGGACGACATTTCCGAAGTTCCGGGCTATGGCACGGAAGGTTTCAGGAGCGGACGGCGTGTGCGTCTTGGCCGGGCCAGTTGGGTCGGCGCGCCCGAGGCGGAAAACACCACGGCCTGGTTGTCGATCGAGGGGGACATGCCGCGCGCCTTCCGGTTCGAGGACGCCCTGCGCCCCGGCGCGTCCGAGGCCGTTCGCGCCCTGCGCGACGCGGGCAAGCAGGTGATCATGATCTCGGGCGATACAACCGGGGCGGTGTCAGCCTTGGCCAGACGTCTGGACATTGCCGATTGGGTCGCGGGCGCCCTGCCCACGGACAAGGCGGCCCGCGTGCAAGAGCTTGCCGCACAGGGGCACAAGGTACTGATGGTCGGCGATGGTTTGAACGATACCGCCGCGCTGGCCGCGGCACATGTGTCGATATCCCCGGCGTCGGCTCTGGATGCGGCACGCGTGGCATCGGACATCGTTCTTCTGGGCCAGGATCTGGAACCGATCGCCGATGCCTGTGACACGGCGGGCCGTGCGACCCGGCGCATCCGCGAAAATTTCCGCATTGCGACGCTTTATAACATCGTTGCCGTGCCGCTGGCCGTGGCCGGACTGGCCACGCCGCTGATTGCCGCATTGGCGATGTCGGCCTCTTCCATTACCGTGTCGCTGAATGCGCTGCGGCTGAGGGGGGCGAAATGAGTGTTCTGACCTATTTGATCCCGATATCGCTGACGTTGGGGGCCGTGGGGCTGCTGGCCTTTATCTACACGGTCAAATCTGACCAGTATGACGATCCCGAGGGCGACAGCCGCCGCATCCTGTCGGATGAATGGGACGATCACCCCAAACCCTGAAAATGAAAACGCCACCCGTTTGAAAGGGTGGCGTTTTGCGTTTGGGTGTTTGGTGCGGTGATCAGGACGGGCCGATCATAAAGCACGAGACATTGCGCGCCTGCAGACGGCGGCAGGCCAGGTCGGCGGTTTCGCGGGTCATGCCGAGAAAGTTCGCATCAAACCCGCGTGACGATTGCACGACTTTGCGCAGGGTGCCGTCCAGCGTGGACATCTCCGACAGGGCCGTGCGTAACAAGACCTTTTCGGCCTGATAGCGGCTGGTGTAGCGGCCCACGTTGATGCCCCAGTGACGTCCCCCCGATGTCGAGAGCCGGGTGACGATTTCCTGTTCGGGCTCGATTGTCGGAGCCGTCGAGGCCAGGATCAAGTCCTTGGGGCGTGCCGCAGGGCGGGGGACGGCCACAGGGGCCTTGTCTGATGCGGTTTTGGTGGTGGCGACCGGCGCTGGCGTGGGGGCTTTGACCTCGGCCACGGCCGCGTTGATTTGCGCCTGCAACAGACTGCCGGCCTCGTTCGCGGTTTCCACCACGGCCTCCGCGACGAGAACCGGTGCTACATCACGCGCCTTTGGCCGAAGGCTTTTCTGCACGGCGCCGACAAGGCGGATGGTCTTGCCCGCCGGACCTCTTTTGCCGCCGCCGCCAGTGCCCTGAATGACCTTGCCCTGTGCGACGTATTCGGGTCGGCTGGGTTTGCGGACCGGGGCACGCGACGGCGCGCGCCGAAACCCTAGGTCAAGCAATTCGGCCACCTTGGCGTTGCGCGCGCTGGAAGATTTCCCGCCGAAAACGGTTGCGATTACCCGCTCGTTGCCTCGTTCGGCCGACGCAACGAGATTGAACCCAGCGGCGCGGGTATAGCCGGTCTTGATCCCGTCCGCACCGCGGTAGGCTGCCAGCAGGCGACGGTTCGTGTTGGCGACGGATTTTCCGCCTGCGACGGTCGTGCGACGCGAGAACAGATTGTAGTATTGCGGGAAATCATAAAGCAGATGACGGCCCAGCAGGGTCATATCGCGGGCGGTAGACAGGTGCCCGGACTCGGTCAGGCCATGGGCGTTCTTGAATGTCGTGCGAGTCATGCCCAGCGCCTTGGCGGTGCGCGTCATGCGACGGGCAAAGGCGGCTTCGCTGCCACTGATCGCCTCACCGATCGCTGTTGCGGCATCGTTGGCCGATTTCACGGCTGCGGCCCGGATCAGGTGGCGGAACTGAATGCGCTGGCCCGCCTGAAGGCCGAGTTTGGAGGGCGGTTCGGAGGCGGCGTGTTTGGAAATGCGCACCTGCGTGTCGAGACTGATTTCCTTGTTCCGCACCGCCTCGAAGGCGATGTAGAGCGTCATCATCTTGGTCAGCGATGCCGGGTGAAGCCGGGAATCCGCGTTGCGTGAATGCAGCACCTCGCCTGTGCGCGCGTCGATCACATGCGCCGCATAGGGTGCGGCGACGACGCTTAGTGGCAGAACCACTAAAAACCAGAATGCGGTGAATAAATACACGCCCACACGGGACGGGCTGCTAAGCCGTACCTGCACGATAATTGCCTCTGTCTGCCTCACGCCGCCGGTTATCCGACTGGCTTTTGATTTTATGGAATAAAGACTAACACAGGAAAAACTTAAAATAAACCCGGTGCTTGCACGGCGTTCTTGATTTGTGGCGCCTCGGATTCACAACATCTAGCGGATCAGGATCGGCTATCCGCTAGACCGGCGATTTTGGCCAAATTGGCGACTTTTCTAACTGCGCCGTCAGTCAATTTTCTGGATCAGATCGGATAACCCTCCCAGATCATCCAGGGCATGATAGCGGTCTGATGCGATGGGTGGTTCGGCATGTTCCAGATCCCACATCAGATCGTGCGGGACGAAGACGCCCCAGCCCCCGGCGGATACGACCGGAACCACATCCGATTTCATCGAGTTGCCCACCATCATTGCCCGTTCCACGCCGTCGCCAAGACGCGTGAAGATTTCGACATAGCGATCGGGTGTTTTGTCCGAAACGATTTCGACGCCATCAAACATATCGCCCAGCCCCGATTGCGCCAGCTTGCGTTCCTGATCAAGCAGATCGCCCTTGGTAATCAGAACCACGCGATGGGTTTCGGCGACGGCCGCAACCGCCGCCTGCGCGTGCGGCAGCAATTCGATCGGATGGGCGAGCATATCGCGCCCCGCCTCAAGCAGTTCCTTGATCACGCTGGCCGGAACCCGGTGCTCGGTCACCTCGATCGCGGTTTCGATCATGGACAGAACAAAGCCCTTAATCCCGAACCCATACTGACCGATGTTGCGCTTTTCCGCGGCCAGAAGCCGGTTGCCAAGATGATCCGGTTCCGCATAATCGGCCAGCAGATCGGCAAAGCGTTGCTGGGTCAGTTTAAAGAACATTTCATTGTGCCAGAGCGTGTCATCGGCATCAAATCCGACGGTCGTAAGATGTTTGGGCATATATCACCTGTGCTCTTGGTCTTTTCGAATCTGGCAATAGGGTTATATAAGCAAAAACGCTCACTCGAAATTTCGAAACCGGACAAACCTGCGTCATGCTGCTCATGCCTTTGATCATGTCGAACAACTCGGATGACGAGAATGACACCTCGATCCTTGTGGAAACGCGGACAAAGACCAAGCGCCCGCCGTTGTACAAGGTTCTGTTGTTGAACGACGACTATACGCCGATGGAATTTGTCGTGCTGGTGCTGGAGCGGTTTTTCGGGCTGACCCACGCCCAGTCGTTCGAGATCATGTTGACGGTGCACAAGAAAGGTGTCGCGGTCGTAGGCGTTTTCAGTCACGAGATTGCAGAAACCAAGGTCGGGCAGGTCATGGATTTCGCCCGCCGCCATCAGCACCCTTTGCAGTGCACGATGGAAAAGGAAGACTGAGCATTTCATGTCCCAGCGTTTGAGCCTTGCCTGTTCTCAGGGCGGTCTTGTTTTGCCTGATGACGGGCCGATTGGCGTCTTCCACCCGCGTGGCGACATCGATCTGTCGCCGTTGCCGCGCGACCGTTGTGTGATCATTCAACCGGTCTTTCCCGATTTCAAAGCGTTCGAGGCGGGTGGATACACCTGTGTCGCGGAACCGGGCGCGCATGCGGGCCGGTTTGCCGCATCGGTCGTTTTCATTCCACGCGCCAAGGCCCAGGCCCGCGCACTGGTGGCCGAGGCGATGGCGCTGACCGACGGGCCGGTGATCGTGGATGGTGCAAAGACTGACGGCATCGACAGCCTGTGGAAAGAGGCGCGCAAGCTGGGTGAGGCGCACGGCCCCATTTCCAAGGCTCATGGCAAATTGTTCTGGCTCGATGGCGATGCAGAAACGGTCTCGGCCTGGCGCGCGCCCGCCACGCAAGAGGTTGATGGGTTCGTCACCGCGCCGGGGGTCTTTTCCGCCGACGGGATTGACCCGGCCTCGCGCCAACTGGCGGCGGCCCTGCCTGCGAAACTGGGGCGGCATGTCGTCGATCTGGGTGCGGGATGGGGATATCTGGCGGCGCATGTTCTGGCCGATCCGCAGATCGAACAGGTCGATCTGGTCGAGGCCAACAAAATCGCGCTGAACTGTGCCCGTCAGAACGTGACCGACCCGCGCGCCACGTTTCACTGGGCCGATGCGCTGGACTGGCGGCCCGAAGGCCGGGTCGACAGCGTGATCATGAATCCGCCGTTCCATACCGGGCGCTCCAGCGATCCGGAATTGGGCCGGGCCTTCATCCGGGCCGCCGCGCGCATTCTGGCGCCGTCGGGACATCTTTGGATGGTGGCGAACCGGCATCTTGGGTATGAGTCCACTCTGAACGACTGTTTCGCGCAGGTGGAAGAGGTGGCCGGCGACAATCGTTTCAAAATCCTGCATGCGGCGCGGCCCTCTCGCCCGCGGCGCTGAACACCGCTAGACTGAACCCGCTCGGCACAGCCAAGGAGACCAGCATGTCCTTTTCCATTGCGGGAAAAACCGCCATCGTCACGGGCGCGGCCAACGGTATCGGGCTGGCGATCGGTCGCCAATTTGCCGAAAAAGGCGCCAACGTGATGTTCGTCGATTCCGACGAAAAGGCGCTGATCGAGGAACTGGGCGAACAACCCGAAGAAGGCAACATCCGGTATTTTGCCGGCGATCTGCGCGAAAAGTTGACCATTGCGAACCTTTTGTCGGCCACGATCGATGCCTTTGATCAGATCGACATTCTGGTCAACGGTGCGCGTCAGGTTGAACTGAGCGATGCGTTGAACCCCGATGATAATACTGTTGAGACGTTGCTGGCGCAGAACGTCATGACATCCCTGCGGCTGAGCCAGCTGGTCGCCAAGCGGATGATCAAGCAAGCGGAAGGTCAGACCGAGGGGAGCGCGGGGGCTATCGTGAATCTCAGCTCGATTTCCGCGCGCCGCACCCATCCTGAATTGATGGCCTATTCGGTGGCATCGGCCGCGCTGGATCAGATGACCCGGTCACTGGCGGTTGCGCTGGCACCGCATCGCATTCGGGTCAATGCCGTGGCCATCGGATCGGTGATGAGTGCGTCGTTGAAATCCTTTCTCAAGGACAACCGCGAATACCGTCAGAAGATCGAGGAATTTACACCGCTGGGCCGGATCGCGGCCCCCAGCGAACTGGCCGAAGCGGCACAGTTTCTTGTGTCGGATGCTGCCGGATTTATGACCGGGCAAATCCTGACCTTTGACGGAGGCCGGAGCCTGATCGACCCGGCCCCGGCCCCGACGCCACCGTCCTGATCGGACTCCGGCGTGGGACTGTCCATAAATATCCAGATTCCAGCTCTTCAAGAAACAGGCCGACAGAAATGACAGTACCTTATGAGACAGAAAAAGCCAGTGCATCGGCGTGGTTCCGTACCCTGCGCGATCAGATCGTCGAGGCGTTCGAGGGGCTGGAAACCAGCCACGACAAGGGCCCGATGGCCGATGCCGAACCGGGCACGTTCGAAGTGAGCGAGACCAGGCGCGCCTCGGACGACGGATCGGACGCAGGCGGCGGGTTGATGAGCATGATGCGCGGCGGCCGGGTGTTCGAAAAGGTCGGGGTCAATGTGTCCACCGTTTACGGCACGCTGGGTGAGCGGGCGCAATCGGCCATGGCCGCGCGCAAGGGCATTCCGGGAATGAAGGACGATCCGCGGTTCTGGGCCTCGGGCATTTCGCTGGTGGCGCATATGCAGAACCCGCATTGCCCCGCGGTGCACATGAACACGCGGATGTTCTGGACCCCGCATGCCTGGTGGTTCGGGGGCGGGTCCGACCTGAACCCGTGCATCGAATATGATGAGGACACCGCGCATTTCCACGCAACGCAGAAAGAGCATCTCGACCCGCATGGGGCGGCGCATTATCCGCGGCTCAAGGAATGGGCCGATGAATATTTCTATATTCCGCACCGCCATCGGGCACGTGGGGTAGGGGGCATTTTCATGGATGACTATTGCACCGGTGACTGGGCTGCGGATTTTGCCCTGACGCAGGACATCGGCCGCGCGTTTCTGCCCGCCTTTGTTCCGCTGGTCGAAAAACGCCGGGTGCAGGATTGGGACGATGCCGACAAGGACACCCAGCTGATCCACCGGGGCCTCTATGCCGAATATAACCTTGTCTATGACCGGGGAACGAAATTCGGGCTGGAAACCGGGCATGACGCCAACGCGGTTTTGATGAGCCTGCCGCCACTGGCGAAATGGGTGTGATGCAAAACGGGTCTGCCGCCAAGGCAGCAGACCCGCACCGGTAAATTAGTCCAGACCGATGGCGGCCCGGGCGATTTCGTCCAGCAGCGACTGAACCTCTTGCATCGCGCCGTCCGGGTAGGTCCGGAACCCGACAATGGTCTCACCGGGATTGTCGGCCATCTGGGCCACAAAGATGTCATAGGGGCAGAACACGATATTCATCGGATTGGCCTCCATCACCTTGCGCGAGACGGTGGCCGAGCAAAAGCTGTAGACATCGGCATTTTCATACAGAATGACGTCTGATCCCACATCGCCGCGGGTGCGTTCCAGCATCGTGCCGACATGGCTGACGGCATCCACGACCAGCCCGCGATCCAGAATCGCGCTCTCCACACCAAATGCGATGTCGTCAAAGCTCTGGTCGGTTTTGTAGGTCACCATATCCTGAGCGGCGGCAGCGCACCCGAAAAGAGCCAGCGCCGTGGTCAGAAAAATCCGTTTCATTTGTTTTCTCCCAAATTAGGCAGCCGACCAAAGCCGGGTCTGCGATCACGGTGAGTGTGGTGCCTTTGCGCGGTGGCGGCCTTGCGCCATGTCAAACACACCCGTTTTCGGGCGCGAGAATTGCATCAGTTCATCCGCCTGATCGAGCCTAGCCGGTTTCCGTCGGGGGAGATGCGATTTCAGGCCAACGTTACAATGCAGTCGCTGAAACGTGAGGCGAATTAGTTTGGCTGGCGGTGCGCGACGGATTACCTCGTAATAAGATAAACCGGAGACACCCATGGCCAACCGCTGGAAACCAGACCTCACCTCTGCAGATGTCACGCCCTTTGGCACCTTTCTGAACCGCCGCCAGATACTGGCCGGGGCAGCGGGGGCCGGGCTTGCTTCGATTGCCGGGCCGCTGATGGCCAGCGAGGGGGAACTGGAGCCCAACAGCTGGGAAGATATCACCAGCTACAACAACTATTATGAATTTGGCACCGGCAAGGATGATCCGGCGCGGTATGCCTCCAGCCTGACCACCAGCCCGTGGAGCGTGACGATTGACGGTCTGGTCGAAAAGCCCGGCGAATACAGCTTGGACCAGATCATGTCCGAGATGACGATCGAAGAGCGCATCTATCGGTTCCGATGTGTCGAGGCGTGGTCGATGGTGGTGCCTTGGAACGGGTTCGAAATGGCCGATCTTCTCGCGCTCGCCGGGGTCCGGGACGAGGCGCGGTATGTCGCGTTCGAAACGGCGCTGCGCCCGGATGAAATGCCGGGCACGCGGTACCCTGTTCTGGACTGGCCCTATGTCGAGGGGTTGCGCCTGGACGAGGCGATGAACCCGCTGACCCTGATGGCCGCCGGAATTTACGGCAAGCCGCTGCCAAATCAGAACGGTGCGCCATTTCGGTTGGTGGTTCCGTGGAAATACGGGTTCAAATCGATCAAGTCGATTGTCCGCATCACCCTGACGGACAAGCAGCCGGCGACCAGCTGGAACAAGGCCAACGCCGGCGAATACGGGTTCTATAGTAATGTGAACCCGAATGTGGACCATCCGCGCTGGTCGCAGGCGAGCGAGCGGCGCATTGGCGGTGGGCTGTTTGCCAAACGCGAACCGACGCTGATGTTCAACGGGTATGAGAAAGAGGTCGCCGCCCTTTATGACGGTATGGATCTGGCCAAGTGGTTCTAGGGCCGGTTGGCGGATTTACTGTCTTATATAATAGAGAGCGGTTTTTGCGGTTTTCGACATGTATATAGTAACGCGTGAAAACCATGTCTGACCTGATCAACCGTATCGCCCGCAAAACCCCTCCCTGGCCGCTCTATATACTGGGGGCAGGATATGCCGGCTGGCTGTTCTATCTTGCGCTGGTCGGGCGCATGGGGGCTGAGCCGATCAAGGCGCTGGAACATGCGTACGGGGAGACCGGTCTGAAGCTGCTGATTCTGGGGCTGACCATCACGCCGCTGCGCCGTTTCTTTGGATTGAACCTGATCAAGTTTCGCAGGGCGGTGGGGCTGGTGACGTTTCTCTTCATCTCGGCCCATCTGTGCGTCTGGCTGTTTCTGGATGTCCAGGCGCTGGATCGGATTTGGGCCGACATCCTCAAACGCCCCTATATTACCATTGGGATGATCGGGTTTGTTCTGATGATCCCGCTGGCGATCACATCGAACAACTGGTCGATCCGCCATCTGGGCCCTAAATGGCGCAGCCTTCACAAGCTGGTCTATCCGGCCGCATTTCTGGGCGGGCTGCACTTTGTCATGTTGGCGAAGGGACTGCAGATCGAACCGCTGATCTATCTGGCTGTCATCTGCGGGCTGCTTGCCTTGCGGGTGCCACGGTTTTCCGGCGCATCGCGCCGCGCCAGCGCAAACTGAACCGGCGATTCCAGACGAACGTCGCTGCTACTGATGTGCGGGCCGAGCGATTCACCCGTTTTGGGGGCTGGAACACCGCCTGCGAGGCGCGCAGCACCCCGAATGAATCGCTGATTCCGGACCTGGAGCTGATTTGACTGCGAGTCATGCCGCTTTTTCGGGCAGGATTCTTGAAACGGGAACCGATTTTCACCCGATTCACCCCTTGGAGCCCGAAATATACGATTCATTTCCAGTGAATCGCCCCGCGAGTCGCGAGTCGAAGGGGTGATTCATGACAGAGTCGCGGGCAAAAACCCGTCTTCTTGGGGATAACACGGTGGATAACCCCATATTTGGTGTTAGCGGCCCAAATGAGTCGCGAGCGTCCGAGGGCCAAAACCCCAAAAACAGAATGGAATGCGATTTTTCACTGATATTAAGGTATTGAATAACAATGATAATTTATAAAAATTCAAAAAAAACGACGTTTCTTGAAAAAAGGGGTTGCGGGTATGTGCCACTAACCGTAGAACCCCCCTCACCGGCGGCGCAGAGATGCACCAACGGGGCGCCAGACGGGCGGGACACACCGGAAACGGAACGGACCGAAACGAGACGCAAGACTAAAAAAACCAGAGGTAATACAGGCGGGGCGCGCCAAGAAGTTAGGGCGCATCCTGTAGATTTTGTCTCTACGCTCTTTGAAATTGATAATATCTGAAGAGATATGTGGGCGGTTTGGTTCATTCGATGGATCAACGTCTGTATATCAACGCTGGTAGGGTTTCGGCCCGATGACCAGTGTCAGCTTCACTGTTTGGACGGTTTCTTGTTTTCTTATGAAAACCTGAAGCACAACAAACAGAGACTGCCCCGATCTTGCCGATCGGGGCGATGTGCAGAGGTTCGAACGTCAAGGATAAGCAAGCAATTGCTTTTCAACTTGAGAGTTTGATCCTGGCTCAGAACGAACGCTGGCGGCAGGCCTAACACATGCAAGTCGAGCGCACCTTCGGGTGAGCGGCGGACGGGTTAGTAACGCGTGGGAACGTACCCTTCTCTAAGGAATAGCCACTGGAAACGGTGAGTAATACCTTATACGCCCTTCGGGGGAAAGATTTATCGGAGAAGGATCGGCCCGCGTTAGATTAGATAGTTGGTGGGGTAATGGCCTACCAAGTCTACGATCTATAGCTGGTTTTAGAGGATGATCAGCAACACTGGGACTGAGACACGGCCCAGACTCCTACGGGAGGCAGCAGTGGGGAATCTTGGACAATGGGCGCAAGCCTGATCCAGCCATGCCGCGTGAGTGATGAAGGCCTTAGGGTCGTAAAGCTCTTTCGCCAGGGATGATAATGACAGTACCTGGTAAAGAAACCCCGGCTAACTCCGTGCCAGCAGCCGCGGTAATACGGAGGGGGTTAGCGTTGTTCGGAATTACTGGGCGTAAAGCGCACGTAGGCGGATCAGAAAGTTGGGGGTGAAATCCCAGGGCTCAACCCTGGAACTGCCTCCAAAACTCCTGGTCTTGAGTTCGAGAGAGGTGAGTGGAATTCCGAGTGTAGAGGTGAAATTCGTAGATATTCGGAGGAACACCAGTGGCGAAGGCGGCTCACTGGCTCGATACTGACGCTGAGGTGCGAAAGTGTGGGGAGCAAACAGGATTAGATACCCTGGTAGTCCACACCGTAAACGATGAATGCCAGTCGTCGGGTAGCATGCTATTCGGTGACACACCTAACGGATTAAGCATTCCGCCTGGGGAGTACGGTCGCAAGATTAAAACTCAAAGGAATTGACGGGGGCCCGCACAAGCGGTGGAGCATGTGGTTTAATTCGAAGCAACGCGCAGAACCTTACCAACCCTTGACATCCTGTGCTACATCCAGAGATGGATGGTTCCCTTCGGGGACGCAGTGACAGGTGCTGCATGGCTGTCGTCAGCTCGTGTCGTGAGATGTTCGGTTAAGTCCGGCAACGAGCGCAACCCACATCCTTAGTTGCCAGCAGTTCGGCTGGGCACTCTAGGGAAACTGCCCGTGATAAGCGGGAGGAAGGTGTGGATGACGTCAAGTCCTCATGGCCCTTACGGGTTGGGCTACACACGTGCTACAATGGCAGTGACAATGGGTTAATCCCAAAAAACTGTCTCAGTTCGGATTGGGGTCTGCAACTCGACCCCATGAAGTCGGAATCGCTAGTAATCGCGTAACAGCATGACGCGGTGAATACGTTCCCGGGCCTTGTACACACCGCCCGTCACACCATGGGAGTTGGGTTCACCCGAAGGCCGTGCGCCAACCTTTCGAGGGGGCAGCGGACCACGGTGAGCTCAGCGACTGGGGTGAAGTCGTAACAAGGTAGCCGTAGGGGAACCTGCGGCTGGATCACCTCCTTTCTAAGGATGTTTCTAGTAAGTTGGACTTGTCCAGCCTCGTGAAACACTTAGCAGAAGATCAGCAAACAAAGCTGATCAAACATCGGACCAGGCCGTCCTCATATCTCTTCAGTAGAAATCACAGACCTACCGGTCTGTCTGGGTCGGTAGCTCAGGTGGTTAGAGCGCACGCCTGATAAGCGTGAGGTCGGAGGTTCAAGTCCTCCTCGACCCACCACCAAATTGGCGTGATTGCCTTATGGGGCCTTAGCTCAGCTGGGAGAGCGCCTGATTTGCATTCAGGAGGTCAGGAGTTCGATCCTCCTAGGCTCCACCATTTCACGATTTGATCATCAAGCACTTCAATCAAGTGTTTGATCATCCAATCGGATGACTTTTACATCGTATAGAGAGATACAATATCAACACTGTTTGATCGCCCTAAGTAAGGGGATGATCTCAGTTTGGTGCCGATCCCTTCGGGGTGACGCGAGCGTATGACATGGTTGTTTCCTCGACCATCCATGCGTCTGCCGGATTGAAACGAACAGAGTTGTCCAAGTCAAGTACACTAACCCGCGTGACGTAAGTCACGCATTGTCCTTCCTAAACGACATCAGGAAGGGCGGGAAAGTATGCTTTTGGTTCAGAATAAGGGAACGGTTTCTTACCAGCTTCCGTTCTGTGATGGGTGCAAGCCTGTCTTTTTCTGGATCAAATCAAGCGCGAGAAGGGCGTTTGGTGAATGCCTTGGCAGTAAGAGGCGATGAAAGACGTGATACTCTGCGATAAGCCATGGGGAGCTGAGAATAAGCTTTGATCCATGGATTTCTGAATGGGGCAACCCACCTGATACTTTGTTATTGTTGGCCTTCGGGCCACTCAATAATGAGGTAAACCAGGTATTTATAACCTGAATACATAGGGTTATAAAGGCAAACCCGGGGAACTGAAACATCTAAGTACCCGGAGGAAAGGAAATCAATTGATACTCCCCTAGTAGCGGCGAGCGAACGGGGACCAGCCGAGCCTTGAATGTGATTAGAATGGTCTGGAATGGCCAACCATAGTGGGTGACAGTCCCGTATAAGAAGCACGATAGGACGTATTAAGTAGGGCGGAACACGTGAAATTCTGTCTGAAGATCGGAGGACCACCTTCGAAGGCTAAGTACTCCTTACTGACCGATAGTGAACCAGTACCGTGAGGGAAAGGTGAAAAGCACCCCGACGAGGGGAGTGAAACAGTACCTGAAACCGAACGCCTACAATCAGTTGGAGGGCCCTTGCGGCCTGACAGCGTACCTTTTGTATAATGGGTCATCGACTTGGTCTATCTAGCAAGCTTAAGCCGTTAGGTGTAGGCGCAGCGAAAGCGAGTCTTAATAGGGCGAATGAGTTAGGTGGATCAGACCCGAAACCGAGTGATCTAGGCATGGCCAGGTTGAAGGTAAGGTAACACTTACTGGAGGACCGAACCCACATCTGTTGAAAAAGATCGGGATGAGCTGTGCCTAGGGGTGAAAGGCCAATCAAACTCGGAGATAGCTGGTTCTCTGCGAAATCTATTTAGGTAGAGCGTCATCCGAATACCCCGGGGGGTAGAGCACTGGATGGGTAATGGGGCCCCACAGGCTTACTGATCCTAACCAAACTCCGAATACCCGGGAGTACTAGATGGCAGACACACTGCGGATGCTAACGTCCGTAGTGGAGAGGGAAACAACCCTGACCTACAGCTAAGGCCCCCAATTCATGGCTAAGTGGGAAAGCAGGTGGGACGACCAAAACAACCAGGAGGTTGGCTTAGAAGCAGCCATCCTTTAAAGATAGCGTAACAGCTCACTGGTCTAATTAAGTTATCCTGCGGCGAAGATGTAACGGGGCTCAAGCCATGAGCCGAAGCTTAGGATGCCGTAAGGCATGGTAGCAGAGCGTAGTGTGACATAATCTCATTCCTCCTTAGCGGGTTCGCCCGCATTGGAGGAGAGAGGTTTTCAGTGAAGCCGGCGCGTGAGCGATCCGGTGGAGAGATCACTAGTGAGAATGATGACATGAGTAGCGACAAAGAGTGTGAGAGACACTCTCGCCGAAAGTCCAAGGGTTCCTGCTTAAAGCTAATCTGAGCAGGGTAAGCCGACCCCTAAGGCGAGGCCGAAAGGCGTAGTCGATGGGAACCAGGTTAATATTCCTGGGCCAGAAGGATGTGACGGATTGCGAAGGTTGTTTGCCCTTAACGGATTGGGCAGGCCGCTTAGCAGTTCCTGGAAATAGCCCTTCATTAGATCGTACCCTAAACCGACACAGGTGGACTGGTAGAGAATACCAAGGCGCTTGAGAGAACTATGTTGAAGGAACTCGGCAAAATACCTCCGTAAGTTCGCGAGAAGGAGGCCCAGTTTCTACGCAAGTATTGGCTGGGGGCACAAACCAGGGGGTGGCGACTGTTTACTAAAAACACAGGGCTCTGCGAAGTCGCAAGACGACGTATAGGGTCTGACGCCTGCCCGGTGCCTGAAGGTTAAAAGGAGGGGTGAGAGCTCTGAATTGAAGCCCAGGTAAACGGCGGCCGTAACTATAACGGTCCTAAGGTAGCGAAATTCCTTGTCGGGTAAGTTCCGACCTGCACGAATGGCGTAACGACTTCCCCGCTGTCTCCAACATAGACTCAGCGAAATTGAATTACCTGTCAAGATGCAGGTTTCCCGCGGTTAGACGGAAAGACCCCGTGCACCTTTACTACAGCTTCGCACTGGCATCAGGATTGTGATGTGCAGGATAGGTGGTAGGCTTTGAAGCAGGAACGCTAGTTTCTGTGGAGCCTCCCTTGAGATACCACCCTTCGCACTCTTGATGTCTAACCGCGGTCCGTTATCCGGATCCGGGACCCTGCGTGGCGGGTAGTTTGACTGGGGCGGTCGCCTCCTAAAGCGTAACGGAGGCGCGCGAAGGTTGGCTCAGAGCGGTCGGAAATCGCTCGTTGAGTGCAATGGCAGAAGCCAGCCTGACTGCGAGACTGACAAGTCGAGCAGAGTCGAAAGACGGCCATAGTGATCCGGTGGTCCCAAGTGGGAGGGCCATCGCTCAACGGATAAAAGGTACGCCGGGGATAACAGGCTGATACTGCCCAAGAGTCCATATCGACGGCAGTGTTTGGCACCTCGATGTCGGCTCATCTCATCCTGGGGCTGGAGCAGGTCCCAAGGGTACGGCTGTTCGCCGTTTAAAGAGGTACGTGAGCTGGGTTTAGAACGTCGTGAGACAGTTCGGTCCCTATCTGCCGTGGGTGTAGGATACTTGAGAGGAGTTGCCCCTAGTACGAGAGGACCGGGGTGAACGATCCACTGGTGGACCTGTTGTTGCGCCAGCAGCAGTGCAGGGTAGCTATGATCGGACAGGATAACCGCTGAAGGCATCTAAGCGGGAAGCCCCCCTCAAAACAAGGTATCCCTGAGGGCCGTGGTAGACCACCACGTCGATAGGCCAGAGATGTAAGTGCAGCAATGCATTCAGTTGACTGGTACTAATTGCCCGATAGGCTTGATTTGATCCAGTAAAAGCCAGACTTTTACCAGATAAATCAAAAGCATACACTTATACAGTCGTACGAGACTTGGAATTCAGAGGATTTTTTCGGTTTGGTGGTCATAGCGCAAGTGAAACACCCGGTCCCATCCCGAACCCGGCAGTTAAGCACTGTAGCGCCGATGGTACTGCGTCTTAAGACGTGGGAGAGTAGGTCACTGCCAAACCTAAAAAATCCTGTGAATGTATCTCTCTTCGATGTGCCCCATACAATTCATTGCCTGGGGCAGCGCAATTGGCGCGGGATGGAGCAGCCCGGTAGCTCGTCAGGCTCATAACCTGAAGGTCGTAGGTTCAAATCCTACTCCCGCAACCAAATTTTACACAACAACTACAATCTACTAACGTCCCACGGGGCGTTTTTTGCGTTCGGATTCCCTGTCACGGTGTTGCACAGGTGCCTTATTTCCAGTGTCGACCCGGGAGGCCAATTTCAACCGAACCGTCTTTCGGTGATCTGACAATTTTTGTCTTAAGATATCGAATATAAACTTTTTTGATCGACAGTTCTGGGATCGCCGCGTTGATACATTCTTCTGGGGCATTGCACGACGTTCAGATGCTGAAAAATGTGTGCGGATGGTGAGCGTTTCAGCGGCCTTCGACCCGATTGGCGAGTTTTGCGTTCCAAGAAGATCAGTTATTTGTTACATTGTTTAGCATTAGTTCCTATCCGGCCCTTTTGTTGGCCGAGAAAATTTTACGAAACTACTATTGCTGGGAGTACCGTTTTGAGTTTGTCCAATGAGCAACTGTTTGAATTTCTGGAATATGATCTGGGGATCGACACATCCGATATTGACACGGAAACGCCACTCTTCAGCGGCGGCATCATCGACAGCTTTGCGCTCGTCAATCTTATGACCTTCATCGAGACCCAGGCAAAGATCCGGATCGCCCCGATGGATGTGACGTTGGAAAACCTTGATACCGTGCAGCGCGTTCTGAACTACGTGGATCGCGCGCACTGTATGTCATGAGGTCAGATGCACAATTGATCGAAGCGTCCCGTCAGTTTGGGACGCCATTGTACGTATACGACTTGGACGGTCTCAATCAGCGTTACGATACTCTGGAACGCGCTTTCGAGGGGCGGTTTTGCGTGAGCTTTGCTGTCAAATCCAACCCCAACGTTGCGCTTCTGACGGCGATGAAACATCGTGTGGTGACTTTCGACGTCAGTTCACTGGCCGAAGCCGAGCGCGCCCTGAAAGCTGGTGCTGATCCGCGAAAGATCACTTTTTCCGGACCGGTCAAAAGAACGATCGAGATTGAAACAGCCATATCTTTGCGCATCGGCGAATTGGTCGTCGAATCCGTTGAGGAGGCGAAACATGCATCGCGGATTGCGCGTGACCTGGGCGTCGTTCAGGATGTTCTTTTGCGCATCAACCCAATTAACACACCCCGGGGTTTCGGGGTCAACATGGCCGGAAAACCCAGTCAATTTGGGATAGACGAAGAAGACTTGGCGCCGGCAATTGATGCCGTTTCAAAATGTGACGGGCTGCGCATCAAAGGGTTTCACATCTATTCCGGGACCAACAGTCTCAGCGCCCGAGCAATAGCCGAAAACTTTGAGATTTTCATATCGGTTTTCCGCAAGGCGACGGACCTCTTGGGGGCTGCTCCTGAGAAGTTGATCTTTGGCTCTGGTTTTGGGCTGCCGTATCTGCCCGACGATGTGCCGCTGGACGTTGAATTGCTCGCTTCGTTGGTAAACCCGATCATTGACGCGTTTCAAACCGATCCGGACTTTGCAAAAGCCGAATTGGTTCTGGAAATGGGGCGGTGGTTGATCGGCCCCGTGGGGTGGTTGTTGTCCTCGGTGGTGGCCGAAAAATCCAGCCGGGGCACAAACTTGCGCCTTTGTGATGCTGGGTTCAATAATCATCTGGCGGCTTGCGGGATGATGGGCAGCGTCATTCGCCGCAATTGGCGCCTTTACAACATTTCCAACCCCGATGGCCCAGTGGAAACTTTCACGCTCACCGGTCCGCTGTGTACAACAATTGACGTTCTGGCGACCAACATCGAAATGCCCGCGCTCGGCGTTGGTGACATAATTGCGATCGAGAATTCCGGTGCATACGGTCTGACGGCCAGCCCTACAAGGTTTATCAGTCACCCGGAACCACGTGAAGTCATTGTCGAAAATGGTGTCTTTCGTGATGTTACCGAAAGCCTGTTGAATCATTGGGGCAGTTTAGGTCAGGGATCAGATGCTTCTACGGCCCCAGCGAGCACGCCTGTAGGGAAGTCATCTGACCTTTTGGATGCCAATAGTGTCTAGAAATCCGATGATGGCCGATGTTTGGTCCCGTTTTCGGGCGGTCGCGCGGCAATGGCCAGACCATCCCGCGGTTCTCAAAGGTGATGCCGGTCTGACCTTTGCCGAACTTGGCGCGCGTGCGGCACAGTTTTCGCTCCAATTGCGAAACCGTGGATTGCCCTATGGCGGTCGTTGCATCGTCTGGGCAAAAAACTCGCCGGAAATGGCCATTGCGATTTTAGGTGTGTTGGCCGCACGGATGATCCCCACGATCGTCAACGCACAGTCCCCAACAGCTCATATTTCACATGCTGCGGAACGCACCAAAGCCTGTGCATTGATCACAGATCAGGACCATGCATCGCGGCTGACATTTGACGGTGTTGTATTCGATCTGGAACAGTTGGGTCTCGGTGGTCCGGATGCTGTTTCAGGCACGGATGCACTGCCGGTCCTGTTTCATGATCCGGCATCCGTTCTTTTCACATCAGGATCCACCGGTCTACCCAAAGGGGCGGCGCAGTCGCACGCCAACCTGATCTGGGGAGCGGATGCGGTTGGTCGCGCATTGGGCTTGTCGCATAACGACAGGCTTCTGGGCACGGTGCCTTGGGCGTTTGACTATGGTTGGGGGCAACTTCTTTCGACCTTTCTGCTGGGGGTGACCCAAGTCCTTCCCGATGTGCCTGGGCCGATTGGCCTGTGTGCCGCCATCGAACGGCACAAACCAACCGTTCTGCCCGGGGTTCCGTCGCTATATGCGGAATTGATCCGTGGGATCTCCCCGATCAGGGATACCGATTTGGCGTCGCTGCGATTGATCACCAATACCGGGTCCAAGATTTCAAAGTCTCTTTTCGCAGATACCCTTGACCTGTTTCCGGATGTTGAAATTTCTCTGAACTATGGCCTGACGGAAACGTATCGGTCGGCGACACTGTCGCCGGACCTTGCGCGATCAAAACCCGGTTCAGTTGGGCGCGCACTGCCCGGGGCCGGGATTGCGGTAATCACCGAAGACGGAGGGATCGCCAAGCCCGGAGAACTGGGCGAAATTGTTCATCGCGGCGCTGGTGTGTTTTTGGGGTACTGGGGCGATCCGATCAAAACGGCCCAGGTTCGCCGGCCCGATCCGTTGCATTGCGAAACGGACCTGCCTGCGGCGCCTGCGGTCTATACTGGTGACATTGGCTGGATCGACGACGAAGGGCATCTGTTTGTCCAGGGGCGTCGGGATCGACAGATCAAATCGATGGGCGTTCGTGTCAGCCCGGATGAGGTCGAGGGCCTGATCGAAGCCACCGGGCTGGTTGACGAAGTCGCGATAATTGGCGTGCCTCATGAAATCGTGGGGCAACAGGTTGTGGCGGTTGTTGTGATCCGTGGGGATCCCAAATTGTCGCTCAGGGAACTGAAAAAATTGGCCCGTCAAAGCATGAGCCCGTTTATGCAGCCCATGGTTTGGCATGTTGTTGACGCATTGCCGAGGACCTCAAACGGAAAGATCGATTATCCGACGATCACTGCGACCTATGCTGGCCCATCCGGGGAAACAATGGTGCAGGCATGACACAGAAAACCTCAACACGCTGGGGGCGGGCAATGGAAATTTGGCAAGCATTTGTCGCCGGATTTGTCGAGAGTTCGCGAGCCGCCTTTGTCGCGATGCTGATCGGGTTCCTTGCGATTGCCAGCATTGCGCTATGGTACTTTAGTTATGCGACGCTTGGCTCACCTGTCGGGGTTTATCTAATGCGTTCGGAATTGGACGTGGACGGGTATGCAACATATCGTTCGCTCCATGCGGCGCAAACCCCGAATGACAGCCCTCTCGCTCTGATATTGGGGAGTTCTGTGATGGCCAGCGCGTTTGCTTTTGAAGAGCTGACCGCGCAGGAGATTTCTGAAAAAACCGGAGAGCAATGGCACGTCGCGATGCTGACAACAGCAAAGCAAAGCCCTTTGGACCAATTCGCACTTCTTGAGACCGTTTTGCAGTCAGCGGAAAGCAGAAAAAACCAGCGCATTGTTGTTGTTCTGGGCGTCGACGTCACCTTGAACGCGTGGACACCTGAAAAGATGCTGGAGATTGACCGGTTCGGCAGGCTTGGTATCCGATCGGACTGGGCCGACCAGGAAGTTTTGCGACTGGGCGGAACACCACGCCCAAGGTATTCATTTTACATCGCAGATAACTGGAATTTTTTTCGTCTGAACGGGGGCAAAACCCTGATGCGTCTCCTTGCCCGCACCCCTGCGCAGCCGCGTTTGGATATTTTTGCACCAAAAGTTAGCTGGCCCGAAGAAAAAAGGAACGGCCCGGCGATCGCAGCACAAATCCGCAGTTCTTTTGATCCGGAAAATCAATCTCTTCTGCACACTCTAAGGGAACTGGCCCAAAGATTGAGTGATTACGAAAATCTGGACCTCGTTCTCTTCCACGAAACGCCCAGCCCGGATTTTGTGGAAGCAAGACGACTGACCGAAATCGTTGCCGCCGAAAGCGCGCGCTATCGGGAGTTTTCCCGTGAAATCGGGGCACATTTCTGGTCGCCGATCATTGAAGCGGGCGTTTCTGCCGAGGCGTATCACGATCATTACCACATCGGAAAATCTGACACACAGGCGCGATTAAGATCAGCGCTTGCTGAAAAAATCTCTGAGTTGGAAGCAAAATGATCAACATGCAAAAACACGCACAAACGAACGACGACCCGGCGTTGCTCAGGGCGCGTCGTGCAGGGCAAATTTTAAAGGGTCTGATTGTCGGGTTTCTGTTCGGTGTCGCGATTATTGAATTGCTGGGTCAGATCGGAAACCTGAGCGCATTTCAGTACCAGGGGTTCTGAGGTGATTACGACTCCGCTCTGGTGGGCCTTTCTGGTTGTTTCGCCGATCTTTTATTGGCTCCTGCCCAAAGCCGTGCGAACGGCCGCATTGGCATTCATGAGCTTTGGCTTGTTGACGTACTTTGCACCGTTTGACATCGCGTCCCTTGCGGTGTTGGCGGCGATAGTTTTTTTTGCGCACAACGCCCCCGAAACTGGCGGCCCGGTTTCCAGGATGTTTTCAAAAGTCGGCCGTTCACGTTGGCCATTGGTGATCATTCTGGTCTATTTTTTCTGGACCAAGTATTTACCGTCGATCATGTTGGCGCTTGGCCATCAGGTAAGTTTTCTTGACCTCGCGATCCCGATTGGGATCAGCTATTTCACGTTCAAAATTCTGCATTATTCAATTGAAAGGGGGCGTGGCACGTTGCCCGCGCACGGGTTCTCGGATTTTGCGGCATTCATGTTTCTGGCACCAATTTTCACCGCCGGTCCGATTGAACGGTTTGATCATTTTCTTGCAAACAAGGCCGAGGATTTTCAGTGGGATTTCGTGTTTGAAGGTCTGTTGAGAATCGCACAGGGGCTGGTCAAGAAATTCGTTCTTGCGGTTGTTGCTCTTGAGCTTCTTGAACGCAGTACCGGGGGGGATTTCGGAACACTGGTTGAAAACCTTGAAAACGTGTCCGTGGTTCAGGTTTGGGCCTGCCTGTTCTTGGCGCTACTGTTTTCGTATCTGGATTTTTCCGCCTATTCCGACATTGCCATTGGATCGAGCCGGCTGTTTGGGCTGACCATTATGGAAAACTTCAACTTGCCGTTCCTGTCGCACAGTCTGCGCAATTTTTGGCAGCGTTGGCACATGACGTTGGCGTCATGGGTGTTGACCTATATTTACATGCCGCTGGTGGGGCACACGCGTAACCCATACCTGTCTATCATCATATGTTTTGGGGTTGTCGGTCTATGGCATGTGGCCTGGCCGCCGCATTGGCTTTTCTGGGGGCTATGGCACGGGTTTGGATTGGCGGCGCTGATCTGGTGGACACAGTTGTTTCAAAAACGCCGAAGCAAATTTCTCAGGCGCGGGTGGGTCCGGGTTGCCGGGTGGGCCATCACGATGTTTTATGTTGCCCTAAGCGAGGCATTTCCAACACTGTACGGGGTCGCACCGCTGTCTGATGCGTTCCGCATAGTCTTTGCCGCATTTGGGATTACATGACCTGACAACCTTGGGGCGCCACAAACTGTGGTAGCAACTCAACTGTTGCGGAGTGTTCGTTGGCGAAAACAAAACTACCTGTTGATACCAGCGAAAAGACAAGCCACTACTTTCGGCACCTTGGAAGCGTGTGATTTGTGGTCGATATCTTGAAAAGTTTCCCCCAGTTTTTGCCCGATACCCCCTTGGGGGTTCATCAGATTGTCGAATTTTATGGCGCGCGTGAATTGTTTGATGCGTCTGGCATTGCGCCCGTTCTGACTCGGGCGGCCAAGGCTGCAAATGCGCAGGTTCTCAAGATTGAGGCACATGATTTCGGCGATCGGGCAGGGTTTACGGCCGTGGCTCTTTTGGCGGAAAGCCATATTTCTCTGCACACCTGGCCCGAATATGACTATGCGGCGATCGACATTTTCATGTGCGGCGACGCAAAGCCCGAACGCGCGGTGGCGGTTCTGGAAGAATTCTTTGCCCCCGAAACCGTCCTCCAGCAAACCATCCAGCGCGGGTTGCCGGAACGGATGCAGACACGTTCCAAAATGACCGGGACGTGACGATAGTTGGACCGGTGGCCAATCACCACGTCTGTTCTATGCCTGGCCTGCATCGCTGTTTACGTGATCGAGGGGCGCTGGGTTTATAATCCTCATCCATCCTTGATCGAGGCCCTGACCATCGGGCCTTTTCGTCATGGCGGATCGACCCATTTGGGGATGAACCTTCTGTTGCTGTTCTGGGGCGGATCCATCGTCGAGCCCAAGATAGGGTGGCGCGGGCTGCTGACTTTGGCATTGGCCTGTATTCTGTTCGGGGGATTGGCGCAGGCCCTGCTAGTCGGGCCGAATTTCATCGGAATTTCGGGCGTGGTTCTGGGGATCGGCGGATATGCCATTGTCGATTCAATGCCGGATGAAAAGAAGTGGATGTTCTTTCTTCTGGGATTGGGTGGTTTCGGGCTCGAAGCGGTGTTGCCGGCGACCAATATTGCGGTATGGGTTCACGGAGTTTCATTTCTGATTGGCGGAGCAAGCGCGATGTTCTCAAAATTGTTCAATGCCGGGGGCAGTGGTCCCCAATTGAAACCCATGCAGCTGAACCATCTGAGTTCGGTTGTGAATATCATCAATCAAGTCGACGAAGATGATGCGCTGGACGCGGAAAACACCATTCTGGAGCGCGGCTGTGACGGCATGTTCGTACTTATGGAGCGGGGCACCGTTCTGGGCGTGACGGGCTTTTATCTTGAGCCGGACGATGTGGCGGAAAACGTCGCCTGGCTCAGTTGGACCTACCTGGATGAAAACCGGCGCGACGAGGGACTGGGCGGCCAGATGCTGAATGACCTACTGGGCAAGCTGAACCAGATCGGCATTCGCAAGATTTTCATGGCAACCTCCGATTATGCCGAAGACGGCGTTCCGATCTATGCCGATGCACACCGGATGTACGAAGATTTCGGGGCCAAGGTCGAACTGGTCGTGCCCGATTATCACGCGCCGGGCGAGGCCAAAATCGTCTATGGTCTGGACAATCCCGAGTACCAGCACCAACCCGAGCCCGACCGGCCAGAGATGGACGGTCTGCGCATCCTGGGCGCTGAAATGGCGCCCGAGGCGGACGGTACTCTGGCGCTTGTTTGGGAAGAGGGCGGAGCCGGGATTGCCGGGCTGGAGCAAGCCACCCAGAACGCGAAAGGGGCCCGCATGGCTGTTGTCGCGCTGCCCAGTGACATTTCAACAAATCTGAATCAGGAAATTGTTGCGGCCGGGTATACATCAGTCGGAAAATTGGCTGATTTTTACAGTTCTGGGTTGCATCAGGTTTGGTGGTGTCGCCAATTGACGTCGTAGAGATACGGGCAGGTATGCCCATTTTCGGTATGGAGAAAGTTATGTTGAGGAAAATTCAGGGATTGGTCGTGCTCGCGGTTATCGGATACGTCATCTACGGCGTAGTGTTGGGTGACCGTGGTGAGCAGACCGCCGATCTGGGTCAGGTTCTGGACCGCACGGAATACGCGCTGGTCAATTATCAGGGCTTCCTGAGCGAAAATGAAGTGACGGCCCCTTCAGACGATCAGATCAAGGAATTTACGCTGTTTTACACCGCTGTTCTGAACGCGGACCCCAAGTTTTATGACAAGCCGCTGGGCCTGAACGTGCAGCAGGACGCGTCCTTCCTGGGCTATGCCGACACCAACGGTAACGGCACGCAGGACAACGACGAAGGCAAGGTGTTCACCGTCGAAATCGACGAAGAGAACAACCGCCTGATCGCCACGGACGTGGCGGGCAATTCGACCGGCCTGCGGTTCTCTGGCACCGGCTTCCTTGCCGGCGCCTTGCTGGGCCACTTCATCGGCAAACAGCGCGCCGCTGGCGTTTCGCGTGGCTCATTCGCCAACCGCAACGTGACCAGCCGCTCGGCATACAAAGCACCGTCCAGTGCACGTTCGCGTGCCCGCTCGGGCGGTATTCGCGCGGGCAAATAAGCCAGCCTGAATTCGAAAAGCCCCGCGCCAGCCACGGCGGCGGGGCTTTTTTTGTGACCCAGACCAAGGAAAACCCATGTCCACCGGTACCCGCGACGACGATTATCGCGACCTGCCCCGGCATCAGTCGCTGATCCTTCTTGCCTCGATCCTGATCGTCGCCCTGTGCGGCATTGTTTACGAACTGATCATCGGCACCGTGTCCAGCTATCTGATGGGCAACTCTGTCTATCAGTTTTCGCTGACGATCGGGTTTTTCATGTTCGCCATGGGTATCGGGTCCTATGTATCGCGGTTCATCATGGGCCGCCTTATTCAGGCGTTCATCTACGTCGAACTGTTGCTGGGGCTGATCGGGGGTGTGTGTTCCATATCCCTGTTCATGCTGTTTCCGGCGGCCCCCTGGCTGTACCTAGTGGGTCAGTTCTTTTTCATCTGCACGATCGGGTTCTTGGTCGGGCTTGAAATCCCGCTGCTGACCCGCGTTCTGGCGGAACGGTCGACCACGCGCGAAAGCATCGCCGATGTTCTGAGCCTCGATTATGTTGGGGCGCTGTTGGGGTCGGTGGCCTTTCCGATATTCCTGCTGCCGTCCCTTGGCCTGATCGCATCGTCCTTTGCCATCGGGTTGATCAACATGTCGGTCGCGATGCTAAACGTGATCTATCTGCGCGATCACCTTACCCATCCAAGGCGCACCCTGGTCCTGGTTGGCAGCATGGTTGCGGCCCTGTTCGCGCTGACCCTGTTGGCCAGTCGCATTACCGCCTATGCGCAGGACCATCTCTATTTCGATCAGGTGATCTGGAAGGCCCAGTCGCCGTACCAGTCGCTGACCGTCACCAACAATTGGCGCAAGAACGACATCCGTCTCTATATCGACGGCCATCTGCAATTTTCGGAAACGGACGAGTACCGCTATCACGAAGCGCTGGTGCATCCGGTGATGAGCCACTCTAACATACCGCAGAGCATTCTGATCCTTGGCGGCGGTGATGGATTGGCGGTGCGTGAGGTCCTGCGCCACGACGCCGTGCAGCACATCGACATCGTCGATCTGGACCCGGAAATGACCAAGCTGGGCCAGACCTTTGCCCCGGTCGTACGGTTGAACAATGGGGCGATGAACGATCCGCGGGTCAACGTGATAAATGCGGATGCCTTTAATTTCATCCGCAATCCGCCGCGCCGGTATGACCGTGTCATCATCGATTTCCCCGATCCCCACAACGAGGCACTGGCCAAGCTGTATTCGGTCGAATTCTACACCGGCGTGCGCAATATCATGACCGAGAACGGGGCGCTGGTCACCCAAAGCTCCTCGCCGTTCTTTGCGCCGCGCACCTATTGGACGGTGGCCGAAACGCTGGACACGGTGTTCGATCACGCCACCAGTTATCAGATCGCCATCCCCAGTTTTGGCCTCTGGGGCTTTCACATCGCGGCCCTGGAACCGCTTGATTTTCGCGCCTTGCCGGGTGATCTGAAATCATTCGACGAGGAAGTGTTCGCCGCGTCGCGGATTTTCCCCAAGGATATTAGCCGCCCAAGCGGTCTGACGCCGAATTCGATTTTCGATCCCAATATCTATCGCCTCTATGCACTGGATCTGAAGGGCGGCTAACCGCCCCTGTTTCAGTCCAGCGGCATCCCGTGAATGCCGCGCAAAAGGGCGCGCGCCTCGGCCTTGCGGCCATGCATCATCATCTGACCCGCCTTGGCCATGGCATACCCGTAAGCAACAGGAAGCATCCACCACCGGTGCCGGCGCATGAACATCATGCGCGCGCGGTATAGATAGTAGGTCGAAAAGGCCGATCCGCTGCGCTCCAGCGTGGGAGAGCCGATGGAACTTCCGGCGCGGTGATAGACAATCCCTTCGGAGCAATACCCCAGAGGCAGATCGCCCCGGCGCATGCACCAATCGACCTCTTCGTAATACAGAAAGAAATCTTCGTGCATCGGGCCTGCGGTTTCATAAAACTGGCGCGACGCAACCAGATTGGCCCCTGCGATGAACCCGATGTCGGACAGGTCGGGGGGACGCGTTGTTGCCACAGGGGCCCCAAGGTGAATATTGCCGGTGACGCCGGTTGTCATGTTCACGCGGCCGCCATCGCTTTGGATTTGATCCGGGGTTTCCAGATAGATGATCCGCCCACCCAAAAGGGAAAACCCGCCTTCGGGGGCTGGCCAGTTGGCAAAGGCGGCAGGGGCATCGGGCGTCACCACGCAATCCGGGTTCAGAACCCAGAACCGGTCAACCTCGGGGATTTCCGAAAGATGCGCCAACCCGACGTTGACGCCTGCGGCAAACCCTCCGTTGCGGCCTGACCGGATCAGGGTCAGGCCGGGGCCGGTTTGATTGAGCGGTATGGGTTTCGCGATGCTGCCGGTCGCAATCGGAATATCGGGGGCAGGGGTGTATTCGACATTGCCGGCTGCCCAGCGTTCGATGAACCCGGCCGTTCCATCGGGGGAGTCGTTGTCGACCACCACGACATAGAGATCAGTGCCTGTCGTGCTGAGCAGACTTTCCAGGCAATCAAGGATCACATCCGTTGAGTTGTAGGTCACAATCACAACGCCAAGCGTTTTCATCTGCGGGTTCATTTCCTGGGTCTTGAGCCTGTCTTTTTACCCGCGCCGGGGTTGGACGATTTGCGCGACGCCCGTGTTCTGGCCGGTGCAAACCGGGAAAACCGCACGGTTTCTTCGGTCTGGCCCGCATCATCATGCGCCACCGGTTGCTCTTGCGTGGAATGTGGCGTGTGATCCCGCGCCATCGCTGACGTGGTCTGACGGCTGTATCCGATATTCCGCGGGTTTGGCGCCGTTGTCTCAGGCGTGTCCTCCGTGTCTCCCGGCAGGTCGGACGTAAACAACCAGACACCAGCCCCGAACAGGAAGAACACAAAGGAATAAACCGACGACCACACATGCACCGTACACAGGGTGAATGTCAGACTGATGAATGTGATGACCCAGGCCAGCCGCAGCCGCGCCAGCATGATGTTGTGTTCCAGGTTGACGCGCATGACCTGGAACATGACCAGCGCATAACCGACCGCCAGCATCAGAAAGCCCGGAATGCCATTTCGCACCGCAATGACGAGCCAGAAATTATCCATGCTGCCGGAGTACATGTACCAGGGGCGTACCCAGTCATTCAGCCCCAGACCCACCCACGGGTTGGCCCAGACGTTTTTCATACCCCATTCAAAGATAATGCTGCGCCAATAGGCATTGTGGGCCGAAAACGTGGCATAGGTGAAAAACACCTTGAGAGGTGTCCGGTTCGACGCCAGGTCAATGGCCACATAGACCACGGCCACGATGCTGAGAAGGATGATCCACCGGCTGCGCAGGTTGCGGAAAATCCAGTACCACATCACCAGAAAGAACTGCATGAACACCGGCAACAGCGCGCCGCTGGACAGCGACAGAAACACCCCTGTCCCGATGATCAGGGCAAAAACCCAGCGCCCCATGTCGCTGATGATATCCTTGAGCCCGACAAGCGTGAGAGAAAAAGCCACCGAACAGAAAAGCCCATAGTGGATGGGCGTGCCAAAGGCGACCTGCGCGCGTTCAAGGCCCAGGCGGCCGTCGATGGTGACGATCTTTTCGGTCACAAAGAACGGCATTCTCCACAGCGCCTCGATCATTGCGGGTCTGCCGGTCAGGGATTCGTGCAGTGCCATGGGCACCGAGATACACACCAGGAACAGGAAGAATTTCGCCATTGCGATGAAATCCTCTGCCGTCCTGATATAGGCCCGTGCAAGGAAGTACCCGCCAATGAACTCCAACCCGACAGACCCGATCTGGCTGACCAGCAAGTCGCGGTTGTTGACCGACAGCGATACGGCCATCCACCCGATGTGAATGACGAACAGTATGTCGGTTGGGATCACGCGTCCGAACTTACCCTGAAACAGTTTGATCAGGATCGGAATCAGCGACAGCAACAGCACAAACCGGACGCTGGTCAGTAAAAGCCCGCCCGCATAGAAATGGGCCGGGATGATTACAGCGATCAGAAACAGGGCAACCGGCAGGGCAACACGACGTTTGCCAAGCACGTACTTGGCGCTGGGCACGTTGAACTTGCCGCTCACTGGTCTGGATATCTGTTCGCTTACTGCCAAGAATGTGTTCCGAAAAAAATGGGTTTGGGCCGAGATCAACTTATGTCGAAATGCCCGCCATGCGAAGCAACTTGTATCCAAATAGTCAATCGTAAGAGGGTCTTTATCCGCAAAATGTGACTGTATCGCGGCGAGTTTATACCATCCTTTAAACATGTGGTACGCAAAAGCCGGATGGCCGATGGACCGGACAGGGACGATGGATTATCTCTGAGGGTGAATTTCAGGGCGACAAAGGCCACCAGTATTATGACAAGCAATTCTCAAGGACATACCAAGGCCAAGGCCCGTGGGTTGAACCGCCTGTCGGGGCTGCGCAACCTGTTGGTCAATACGCGCCGCTGGATCGACACGCGTCTGTGGGGCATGGATATCCATCCCACCGTGCAATACTCCCTTTCGGCAAAGCTGGACCGGACCTTTCCGATCGGCGTTCACATCGGTGCGCACAGTTACATCGCGTTTGAGGCCCGTATCCTGACCCACGACAGGACCCGGGGCCTCTATGTGCATACACGGGTCGGCAAGAACTGTTTCATCGGCGGGCGCAGCATGATCCTCCCGGGGGTCGAGGTGGGCGACAATTGCGTTGTCGGTGCGGGATCGGTTGTGACCAAGTCGGTGCCGCCCAGATCGCTGGTGGCGGGCAATCCGGCCAAGGTGATCCGTTCGGATATCGATGTCATAGAATATGGCCGTTTTGTCGATGCCGATGAAACCGAACGCGCACTGGCCAGTCAGGGCCTGACTTGAGGGCGGGTGCCATTCTTCTTGCCCTGTTCGCAGGTGTTTTCTGCCTGTTGGTCGCGCGTGCCTATTGGGGTGTCCGCCCTGATATAAAGACCGTCGATATTCCTGTGCCGTCGATCCCGGCGGGCACCGGACCCATCAAAGTCGTTGTTCTGGGCACCAGTCTGACCGCAAATTACGATTGGGCGGATCAACTGGGCGACATGTTTGCAAATTGCCCGTCGCGCGACGTCGCGGTTTCGGTCGTCGCCCGGCCCGGCGCCACGTCGCATTGGGGGCTTGAGCAAGTGGACAAGGTGGTGGCGCTCGCCCCGGAAATCGTCCTGATCGAATTCGCGGTCAATGACGCAAACATTCGCCGCGGTATTCTGCCCGGGAGCAGCCGGACAAATCACCAGTCCATGCTGAATGCGCTAGCCGAAAAACGCCCCGAGGCCCGGATTGTCCTGATGACGATGAACCCGGTCAGCAGTGCGCGCGGTGTCCTGCGGCCCATGATCGGCCGGTATTACGCTCTCTATCCCGACCTTGCCGCACGCAATGCGGTCGGGTTTGTCAACTTGACACGACACTGGGCGGACCGCCCATCGCCAAGGGCCGATCTGCCCGACGGGTTGCATCCCGGGAAAGACGCGGCACGCGAGGTGATCCCAAAGGCGTTGCGGGGGTATTTCGCGACAACCTCTTGCGAGGACGTTTGAGGCATCAATAAACCCATGCGTTGCCTCATCCGGGTTGCGTGGCTAAGACTTTGACCATCACGAATTTCATGTGGCTAGATTTTTTGAATGAATTACAGACCGGAAATTGATGGGCTCAGGGCGGTTGCCGTCGTGCCAGTCATCCTTTTTCATGCCGGGTTTTCCACCTTTGCGGGCGGGTTCGTGGGCGTTGACGTTTTTTTCGTCATCAGCGGCTACCTGATCACAAGCATCATTCTGGGCGACTTGGCCAAGGGGCGGTTTTCCATCGTCACCTTTTACGAACGCCGCGCCCGGCGGATTTTGCCCGCCTTGTTCACCGTGATGCTGGCCTGCGTTCCGTTTGCGCTGATGTGGATGTCGCCCGCGCGGCTTGAGGACTTCGGCAAAAGCCTGGTGGCCGTCACCCTGTTCGTGTCCAACGTCCTGTTCTGGAAGCAGGATGATTACTTTGCCCCCGCTGCCGAACAGATACCCTTGCTGCATACCTGGAGCCTGGCGGTCGAAGAGCAATACTATCTTCTGTTCCCGCTTTTCCTGGCAGCACTCTGGCGGTTCGGGCGGGCGCCTGCGTTTTATGGCGTGCTTGTGATCGCGGTTCTCAGCCTTGCACTGAATGAATGGGCCTTGCGCGATACCCGGATTTCGTCCTCGGCAGTCTTCTATCTGTCCCCGACCCGCGCGTGGGAATTGATGATCGGATCGATCTGCGCGTTCTGGGGGGCGCAGAAAGCGCGCCCGACCCATGATCTGTTGGCCGCCCTTGGCGCAGGCCTGATCGTGATATCGGTTTTCGCCTATGATAAGACCATCCCGTTTCCGTCCGTTTACGCGCTGGCGCCGGTTCTGGGGACCGCCCTGATCGTGCTGTTCGCGACGTCCGGAACCCTGACCGCCCGGTTTCTGGCCAACCGCGTGTTCGTGGGCATCGGTCTGATCAGTTTCAGCGCTTATCTCTGGCATCAGCCGCTGTTTGCCTTTGCCCGCATTCGTACATTGGGCGAACCGTCCACAGGGCTGATGTTGTCGCTTGCGGCGCTGTCCATTGGCCTTGCTGTTCTTTCGTGGCGGTTCATCGAACAGCCGTTTCGCACGTCACCCGTGCCGCTGCTGCCGACGCGTCCACGGTTGTTCGGGGCCAGCGCGCTGGGCGGGTTGGTCTTTGTCGCGCTGGGCGCGGTTGCGATTTCTGGAAATGGGCTGCCCGGTCGGCTGACCCCGGCGCAGGCCAGTTACATCGCCAGCACGACGGCAAGCCCGATGCGCGCCAAATGCCATACCAGCGGACACAGCTATTTGCACCCGGACAAGGCCTGTTCATATCTGTCCGGTCCGGCCCGTGTTGCCGTGTTTGGCGACAGCCACGCGGTGGAACTGGCCTATGCCCTGGCCGAAGATTTGCAGAACGATGGCATCGCCGTCCGACACCTCAGCTTTTCGCTCTGCAGCCCGCAATATGAGAGCGAGCGGTTCTCGACCCCCTGTGCCGCCTGGACCCAGGACGCACTGACCTCGCTGGCTGAAGATGCGGACGTGACCCATGTCGTCGTGACCCACCGGATCACGAAATACCTGCGGGATGCGGATGCGAAGGGGCACGCCGACCTGGCCGATGGTCTGCGCCGGATTCTGGAACAGCTAAGCAAGACGAAGACCGTGGCCTATGTCGTTCAGGCGCCGGAATTGCCCGCGTCATTTGAAAACATCGCAATGAAGACCGCAGCGATACCTGATGCCGATCTCTCAGGTCCTGATCTGGTTGAGTGGTCCGAAATGCGCGCCGTTTTCGACCGATTGTTTCTGCCCGTCCTTGCCCCATATGCGGTAATCGACGCGGCCGATGCATTTTGTGTGGAGGACACCTGTGTGGCCGGGGCCGGTGGGGTGGCATATTATTTCGACCAGAACCATCCCAGCATGGCTGGCGCCGATCTGATCGCGCGTCTGGTTCTGGATCACCCGGCCTTTGCGAACCTGGCGCGCGACTGACCATGAGAAAACGGCGCCCAAGTGAGCGCCGTTAACGGATCATCAGGCTGCGGATCGGTTTACCAGAAGGTGTCCGTCTGCCCAGAAATGTTGATGTAGAGATAGTCGCGTTCCTTGCCATTGCTCTTCATCGCATTCACGCCGTGATACGAGTTGTTGCAGCAGGGAAAGAAGACGCCCATGTTTTCCTTGGGCGACAACGTGGCAATCACGGGGGCGTCCTCGGGCTTGGGGTGGCGTTCGTAATCCTGCGGGGCTTTCTTCTCGCGGTGTTTGTGCAGGGTCAGTGTGCCGCCTTCGATGCCTTCCTTTTCGGAATCCACGAAATACACAATCAGCGAACACAACCGGTTCGCGCGGTCACAATGCACGGCCTTGTTATACCCCTTGAGAGCCTTGTGGATATCAAGCCGCGTGAACAGATCGACCGCGCCCAGATTTCCCCGTTTCGGAATAAAGGAATCGCGCACGTTGCTCAGACGCTCGCGCAGGGTCGGTTTGGCCGTCATGCCCGAGCGGCCTTCGATCAGGCCGTGGTCGTAGCGATCCGGCAGGATCTCGGCGCGGCATCCGATATCTTCCAGGTGCGGCCCGAACAGTTCGAGAAATTTCTCGACGAAGGCGGGCGAGTTGACCCAGTTGTCGAACTCGGCCCAGGCTTCGGACCGGGCGATCAGGCTGTCGTAACTGGTGTCGCCGCGATAGATGTCAAACCCCTGACCGGTTCGGCTCCCGGTTACGCCGGTTTCGCTTTTCTGGTCTTCAAAGATGCTTGAATCGGGATAGTCGGCCCGCAGCGCGGCGTACATGGACGGATCCAGTATCTGGTCGGAAATCACATGAGGGAAAGGGTCGGCGACGACGTCTGAGGCGGAAATATTGAGCAATTCTGATACTCCAAAAAAATTGGTTCTTTCCAAAGAGTATTGGGGCACCTTTTTCAACGCAACAGATAACTGACAAGCCCGCGCAGTGGCCCTGAGGTTGGCCAGGACCGTTGATGAAATGATGATAATCGCGCCAAAACCGGCTGAATTGATCGCTGCCGACGTTGCATTTCTGCTGCGGTGCAACATGCAGGGAAATCTTTGGTAGCTGTGTGAATTGCGATCAAGTAAAGCATAAACAACGTCCCAGGATAAGAATTAACCCCAGGGGTCAGTTGGTTTGAATGATTTGAACGAAGCCGCGATCGAGCGCCGCACCCCGGTCAGCATCGCCGCCGAAGCGTTGGTATTGTGTGCCCTGGCGTTCGGCATTTCATGGTTCGGGTTTCGGGCCCTGCCGGCGGCGCTGACCGATTGGCAGTTCGTCGATGTGTGGTTCGACAGCGACCTGCCCCGCGTCGTGCAAAACCTGAGCGTCCGGGAGCACGGGCACGAGGGGCTGTTCAAGCACCCGATTTTTTCGATCCTGCTGTGGCCCCCGACGGTACTTCTGATCAAGATCACCGGCGACGTTTTGACCGCCGTCGCCCTTTTGCTGGCGTTGAATGCAAGCATCGGCACCTTTGCCTTCTGGGCCTTGCTGCGCCGGGGCGGTCTGGTGTTTCCGGACCGGGTCCTTGGCACCCTTCTCATGCTCAGCTCGGCGGGGTTCGTGTTCTGGATGACGGTGCCGTCGACCTATCCGTTTTCGATGACGACGATCCTTGTTGCCCTGCACATGGTCTATTGGATCGACATTCGTGACCCCCTGCGCCGCACCATTGCGATGATCTTTGGCGGCATCGCGGCCCTGTCGATCACGACCACGAATTTCCTGATCGCCGTATCCGGTGCCCTTGCGGCGACCGGGGTGCTCGATGCATTGCGCCCGGCGGCGATCTGGGCCGCGTTCCGACGCAACTTTGCCCGCGGTGTTTTGTATCTTGGCGGCGCCTTCGTTCTGACTGCGGTCATTGCCGTCATTCAG
This sequence comes from Arenibacterium sp. CAU 1754, assembly GCF_054482635.1. Lineage (NCBI taxonomy): Bacteria > Pseudomonadati > Pseudomonadota > Alphaproteobacteria > Rhodobacterales > Paracoccaceae > Arenibacterium > Arenibacterium sp. CAU 1754. The sequence continues at coordinate 150,932 of NZ_JBTLRG010000004.1, read as the reverse complement.
GACCGCATTTTCGGGGATGCGGGTCTGTTCTTTAACGTCCTGTCGCTGATGAATGAAAAACAGTTCATCGGCCAGGCGCAGGCCAACCCGATCCAGTGGCGCCCGGCCCTTGTGCTGATTGCCCCGGCCATCGCGCCAGTGCATGAAATCGTTGAATCGCTCAGCACGCCGGGAAAATTTGTTTTGCGGATGTATAACTATGGCTTTGGCGGCACGCTTCATATTGCGGCTGCCCTGAGTTGGGTCGCGCTTTTGGCAGCGGGGCTGATCCAGATTGTCCGCAGTTATGCAAATGGCCCCCTGACCCCGACATGGGAACGCAGCCTTGCTTGGCAGCGGCTGCAGGTATCGGCACTGGTTTCCCTGATCCTGTTCCTGGTGTTCTACCTTGTCTATGGCGCCGAGGTGTTTCTCTATGCGGCGCAGATCGGCCCGGTGCTGCTAGTGATCGCGGCAAACCCGCTGGCCCGGCGTGGGGCAACATTTGCAAGGCTTCTTGTGTGTACGGTGATCGTTCTGGCGGGCGCGCATAACGCGATGGAGTTCGCCCGTGCGATTCAATCCGTGGATACAATCGTGGCGCGCGGACAGTGACATGGTGCCAGAAATGCCAGATATTGGCCTTGAAGCTGAACAATTTGCATTGTGTATTTCGGTCACGCATTCGGCCTGTCGTAAAGGGGCGGGGAAATGATCGCCTCAGCCTTTGACCCAGTTGTTAGATGCATGGCCGAAAGGCGTGCGGAGAAATTTGATTAAATGACCATTGAACGCCCGGACACCGAACAAAACCGGCTGACGTTTGTCGACATCGATGGAACGCTGATCCGCTCGGACCTGTTTGTCGAATCCTCACTGCGCCTGATCAAAAAGAACCCTCTGGCCGTTTTCCGGTTGATGGGCTGGCTGATGAAGGGGCGCGCGCATGCCAAGCGGCGCGTGGCCGAAACCTGCGATCTTAAGGTCGAGGCCCTGCCTTATGAACGCGAGGTGGTGGAGTATCTGCGCGAAAGACACGCAAGCGGCGACCGGCTGGTTCTGGCCTCGGCAGCCAGCGAAACCCACGCTCGCCGGATTGCCGATCACCTTGAGATTTTTGATGATGAGATTCTGGCCAGTTCGGACTCGGTGAACATGAAGGCGTCCAGCAAGCGCGATCATATGAGCCGTTTTGCGGGCGAAGAGCCGTTTACCTATGTCGGGGACAGCAAGGCCGACGTTCCCATCTGGGAGCGCGCCACTGCCGCCGTCACGGTCAACGCCCCGTCCCGGCATGTCGAAGACCTGCGCAAGCAGGGCAAACTGGAAAAGGAATTTCAGACGCGGGGCAGCACATCTAAGGCGCTGCTGAGGGGGATGCGCCCCCAGCAATACGTCAAGAACGTGCTGGTGTTTGTCCCCCTTCTGATGAGCCACCAATATGGCGACCTGTCCAAGGTGCTGCTGGCGCTGCTGGCATTCTGTGCCTTCTCGGTCGTGGCGTCGGGTGCCTATTTCCTGAATGATCTTCTCGATCTCGAGGCGGACCGCCTGCACGACAAGAAACGGTTCCGCCCGCTGGCCTCGGGGGAACTGCCACTCAAGCTGGGTGTGGTCGGGGCGCTGGCCCTGCCGATGCTGGGGTTTGTCATCGCCGCCCTTGTGTCGCTGAAATTCAGCTTTGTCTTGCTGGTCTATTTCGTAGCGACGAACCTCTATTCCTTTTTCCTCAAGCGGTATCAGACGGTCGATGTGATGACCCTGGCCTTGCTCTATACCTTGCGGCTGTTTGCCGGGGCGGCCGCGATCAGCGTCGCCATTTCGCCCTGGCTGGCCGGGTTTTCGATCTTCTTCTTTGTCAGCCTGGCCTATCTCAAACGCTATACGGAACTGGCCAATCTCAAGGGCGACGGCGCCGTTGCCGCGGGGCGCGGATATGTGGCGTCGGACGTTGAAAGCATGTTCACGTTCGGTGTGTCAGCCTTTACCGCGTCGATCGTCGTCTTTGCCCTGTTCGTGAACGACACCCAGGTTACCGGAATCTACAAGACGCCCGATCTGCTTTGGGCGGTAAGTTTCGTTCTGCTCTACTGGGGCAACCGCATCTGGGTGCGCGCGCGGCGCGGAAAGATGAGCCATGATCCGGTGGAGTTTGCCGTCAAGGACAAGATCAGCCGCTATGTCGGGGTGACGGTCGTCTTGCTTGTCATCGCGGCCAAAACGCTGGAGTTGCCGCTGTGATGGGCCTTGCATCCCCCATCTCAAACGACGGGCCGTTTTGCGGGCCGCACATCGAAATCAGATATCAGGACCGTTAAAATGGGAACTTACGTCATCGCCTGGATGTTCATCGGACTTGCCATTTCGTGCAACGTCGGCGCGAACATCCTGTTCCGCAAGGCGATCCACAGCGTCGATGTCAGTTCGGGGTCGGTTGCACTGATCGCCCGGGGGATACTGTTGTCGCCTTGGTTCTGGATGGGCATGGTCTCAAGCGTCGTTTTGCTGGGGTCCTATCTTTTGGCCATCCGGTGGCTGCCGCTGGCAACCAGCTATGCCATCGTGACGGCCTCGGTGACGGCCTGCCTTTTCTACTATGGAATCGCGTCCGGAACGGAAGCGTTCAACGCCAAGGCCGCGGTGGGCCTGATTGCCATTCTGGGGGGCGTGTTTCTGATTGTCACCGCCTCCAAAACCTGAGGCGGATCATCATTCCATTCCTTTGGAGCATTTTTGATCAATGACGTTACCCGCAATGGACGCCTGGCAATACAGGCTGACGACAAACCCCGAACCCGGCGCGGTTGCTGCCGCGGGGTATCACCTGACGGTGGGTCCGGACATGGAGTGTGTGCCGGTCACTGATCAGACGGGGCAGTCTGTCGGCTGGTTGATCGGTTTTCCCATTGATCTGGCGGGCAACCGGATGATCGCTGCACCCCACCGCTTTGGGTTTGCATATAACAATGACCCGGATCGCTTTGCCCAAGCCGTCATAACCTCGCTTGCGGGGCGGTTCCTGTGGATTGCGGACCTGGGTGGCATTGGGCGCATCTATCCCGATTGCTCTGCGCTGGTGCCATGCGTGTTTGACGCCGCGGCGAAACGGGCGGGATGCAGTGCGAATTCAATCCTGAGCGATGCCGCGTATGAGGATCGGTTTCAGCACGCGCTCAGCAATGCCCTTGGTGTCGACAAAAGCGGCTGGTTCCCCGGTGGGCTGACCGCGCACCGGGGTGTCGATCGGTTGCTGCCCAATCATTACCTCGACCTGCAGACATGGACCGCTGTCCGATACTGGCCGACCTCTGATATTCCCGAGGCCAGCGACCCGCGCGAGAGCATTCAGGAAATCGTGCAATTGGTGCGCCAGCAATACGGCATTCTGACAAGCAGCGAAAAGAAGGTCGCCATTTCCCTGACCGGCGGGCGGGACACGCGGATGCTTCTGGCCTGTGCGCGGCCGTTTCTGGATCAGGCCAGCTTTGTCACCGTGACCGGCGCGGATGGTCATTCGATGGACACCGTCATGGCCCGGATGATCGCGCGGGGAGAGGGCCTTCACCATATGGAGTTGCCCCGACAGGTCGCATCCGATCAGCAGCGCGACCATTATCTGCGGTTGGGGGGGCACTGTGTGGCGGACGGTAATTCCTGGTACTATCCCAGTGTTGCGCCTTTGCGCGCCGAGCATGTTCTGCTGGGCGGCGCTGGCGGGGAGGTGAGCCGCGCGTTTTTCTGGCAGCCCTCGGACACCCCGGAGACGGCTGTGTCCGGCGCTACGCTGACCGGGCGCATGGGGTTCCGCAAGGAAGACGAGGTGGTTGCCCGTTTGTCCGACTGGATGGCGGCGGCACCGTTCGAAAACACCCTGCACAATCTGGATCTCGCCTATGTCGAGCAACGCATGGGGCCGTGGGGCGCGGCACAGTTCCCGTGTGATCCCACATTGGTGCGTTACGCACCTCTGGTGACACGCAGGGTGATCGAGCTGATGATCGGCTTGCCGGCTGAGTGGAAACGCAATGGCCGTGCCGCCGAGGAAACCGTGCGGCAGGCCTGGCCCGAGCTTGAAACCTATCGCTACAACAGTCTGGGTCCGGTACGTGACACGCTTTTGAAAATTCGCAGGGTGGCGTCTGACCCGGCATTGGTTGTCAAAAGACTTAGGAAGATGTCAAACCGGTAAGTCGCAATATGTCGCCAATGTGTCAGCAACTTTCGGCTGAGTGCATGATGCTGACACAATTTGAACCAGAAAAATTCCGAATCCATGTGTATTCACCTCCTAATCGGCAACGGTTTTGGTCTTGCTCGACCGTTTGTCGCGAAAACGAGGAGAGAATGAATGGCAATAGTTACAGTTGGCTCAACAGCTGAACTCTATACTGCTTTGGAAAACGCCACTGGGGGCGACCGGATCAAACTCGCCGCTGGGGATTACGGCGATCTGAACCTGTCCAACTATTCGTTTGACGCCGAAGTGACGATCATTTCCGCCGCACCATCCGACCCGGCCGTTATTGGTTCCTTGAATGTCTATCAGTGTGACAACCTGACTTTCGACAACCTGATTGTCGATTTCGTTCCAGATGAACAGACCCTGGAATGGAGCAGTGCGATCAAGATCAACCATTCGTCGTCGATCAAGGTCAAGAATTCGGTTCTGGAAGGCGGGGTCAGCATCGCAGGCGTTCCCGCAGACTCCGAACCAGGTACTCAGACCGAATATGGGATCATGGGCGAGCCTATCGGGCGAGGCATCACCGCCGAAAATTCCACCGACCTCGTATTTGCGAACAACGATATCTCGCAATTCACGCGCGGGATCGTTCTTGGGGCCAACGACGGTGTCGTTGTTCTTGGAAACGAAATTCACGATCTGCGGACGTCGCCGCTGGTGGGTGGTGACAACAGCAACGTGACCGTTGTCGAAAATCACTTCTACAATTTCAACCCGTGGAAACTGGGCGGGTTGGGCGACCATGGTGACATGATCCACTTCTGGACCACAACTTCGCAGACTGGGGCCAGCGGGAATTTCGTCATTCGCGACAACCTCTTCGAAGAAGGCGATGGGCAGTCTCTGCTGGGCATCTATTTCGAGGATAACTTCAGCAAAACATTCAAGAATGTCCAGATTGAAGATAACGTGATTCACTTGGGCGACTCGCAGGCGGTGCGCTTGGAAGGTGTGGTCAGCGGTTCGCTGTCGAACAACTCTCTTGTGCAAAGCAGTGGTGGCGTGACCGATCAGCCCATGATCAACCTGGCCAATGGCACACGTAACCTCGTGGTAGAAAACAATCTTTCGGCGGGTATCTATGGCAACGCGTATGACATTGCCGCGGCCAGCGGTATCCAGATGATCGGCAACCTGACGGTGAACTATGACGATCCGCAGGCCGTTAATTATGTCGGCAACCTGTTTGTCGAGGGTGTTCCCGCCACGGACGGCAGTACAAGTCTGTTGGTGACACCGGACAGCGCAGCCGACGGCGTTGGCGCAGCGATGACGCAGTTCGACGTTACGCCATCTTCGGTTCAGGCGGTTTTCCAGGTTACATCGCGTCAGAACAATGACAGTTCGGTGGTGTTCGATGCGAGCTTGTCGGCTGGCCCGGCAGGTTTGCTGGATCCAGCTGAGACCCAATACTTCTGGACCTTCGGCGACGGAACGTCATCAACCGGTCCGCTCGTACAGCGCACTTTTGACCAGCCCGGCAACTACAATGTCGCGCTCAAGGTCGTGGCCGCAGATGGGTCGGTGTCGACATCTTCATACGTTGTCGGCGTAGCCGGAGAACTGCTGGTTTCCTTTGATGGTGCCAGCGGATCGTTCATCAGCCACGGCTATGGTCTGGAAGAGGCCAACAATACGCCTGATCTGGATCTGAAGTCTGCAAACGGCGAAAAAAGTATCGTTTTGGGCGCCACCGGCGTTCAGGCGGAAATCGCCGCGACGGAACTGGATGCGTTGTTCGGAACTGACAAATTCGACCTGTCGATGACCCTCAAGTCAACTGGCGGTGCGGGAAACTGGGGAGAAATTTTCCGTATCCATGGCAGCATGATCGCCTCGGTCGACAAGTCGGGCAACTTCGTGTTCGACATGTTTGCGGACGATGGCAGCCGGATTACCGCAGTGACCAGCGGCGTGTCGATGACGGATGGTGCCAAGCATGACATTTCGATCGTGTTTGACAGCGCCAGCAATTCGCTGAAGATTCTTGTCGACGGTTCGGTGCGCGCCTCTGAGGCAGTTGCTGGCGATCTGAACGATTTCCCGCGTTCCCTGACCTTGGGCAACCCCTGGAACGAGACGAATTTCGCGGGTGAATTGAGCGATTTCTCACTGAGTAGTTCGCAGCCTGAATATACGCTGTTCGACGGGGCCGGATCGGCAATCAACAAGGTTGTCTCCGAAGACGACTCCGGATTGCCTCCTGCAGGCGGCGGAACTGGTGACACCGGCGATACGGCTGACACTGGCGGAACTGGTGACACCGGCGATACGGCTGACACTGGCGGAACTGGTGACACCGGCGATACGGCTGACACTGGCGGAACTGGTGGCACAGGCGATACGGCTGACACTGGCGGAACCGGTGGCACAGGCGATACGGCTGACACGGGTGGAACCGGTGGTACAGGTGATACAGCGGACTCTGGTGGTTCGTCGGGTGATCCTGGAGGAACACCTGTGACCGGTGTCGGTGAAATCGTGCTGGATATTGCGAGCCTGGACGGAAAGAAAAAGATCCTCAAAGACGATGCTCAGGTCCTGCAAACCAGCGATGGTGCCGTGCTTGATTTCGACGGCAACCGGGACTTTGCAAGGATCGGTCGTCAAGAAGAGTTCGAGGATTCTGACCGGCTTTCGGTTTCTGTCGATTTCTCCCGCGACGTAGCCGATGGGAGTGCATCCAAGATTTTCTGGAATGGCAAGAAACTCATGATGAAGGTCGTGGATGATGGTTTTGTCATCCGTGCGGCGACGGTGGACGAAGGGTTCAAGGCTTTCAAAATCAATGACATCGGCCTGAATGACACGGACATTCACAATGCATTCGTGCTGATCGACGATGTTGAAGACCGGATGCAGGTTATGATCGACGGTGTGCTTGTCCTTGATGAAAGCTCTACCGATTTCGAGATCAGCGGGGCCAGCGACTGGAAGCTGAGCGGAGGCGGAAAAAGTTCGCTGGACGGTCAGATCTCTGATTTCCGTCTGGACGACACGGATGTTTTCGTTTCGGAGGATGTGTCTCGCGCAGAAAGTTCGCTGCTCGTGTAACGGAACTCTGCCGACAATAATGAAAAGCGCCCGGCAGTCTAGCCGGGCGTTTTTCGTTTGTGGCACCCCGATACATTTTAAGCCATGGTCTGGCGATCAGTGTGACAGGCGGTGTTCGCCGTGGCGCGAATGCGCTATGACTGGTCCAACCGCTTGCAAGGCGGTGTCATTCCAAAGGATGCAGACATGGAAATTATCGCCGCCGGGTCCCGCGAAACGCTTAGGGCATCGTCAGATTATTTCACCGGAACGGTATGGCAGGACACGATTGCCAATGCCCCGGAACCGGCTCGAGTCCGGGCCTTGCGCGTTACATTTGAACCGGGGGCGCGGACCGCGTGGCACACCCACCCGCTGGGCCAGACATTGCACGTTCTGTCCGGTGTCGGCCTAGTCGCGCTGCGGAACGAAGCGCCGCGTATCATCCGGCCGGGGGATACGGTGTGGATTCCGCCGGGTGAAGAACACTGGCACGGCGCCACAGCCACGACGGGAATGGTGCATCTGGCGATACAAGAGGCTGTGGATGGGGCCACCGCCAATTGGCTGGATCATGTCTCGGATGAGGATTATTCGATACCGCCTGCATGAGCAGCGCCATTGGCGCGCTCGCTCATAGGGAGGGCGCGCCATGTGGGTGTTCATCCGCGCTATTGCAGAACGGACAAGGCGGTCGGAACGATGCGCTGCACCTGAATGGTTTCGCGGTTGATCAGTTCGCCCACTTTGGGTTGCAGGGTGGTTTTCCAGACGTCCGATCCATAGAACGCCTCGTTTGCCGTTCCCTTTGCTCTTCGCTCTCAAACCGGCGCAGCCAGACGTAAACACTGTCATCTTCTCCGCCCCGAAAGCTGCCGGCGATGATCATGCCGAGCGCAACCTGCCGCGGTATGATTTCTTCTTCCATCAGTTTCAGCCAGTCCGCCATGCATCCCGGCCGGATTTCGTATTGGCGCAGTTCGCAAAAAGCCATTTGGCCCTCCTTTGATCAGGGTTTCGCGCGCGCGGCCTGGATGCTTGGCTCGCGCTTGTCGAGCCACCAGCCATAGGGCTCGGGCCAGTCGGAATAGGCGTTGACGCCCATGTCATAGGCCTGATGGCGGGGCCAGAACGGATCAAACAGGGCTTGCCGCCCAATCGCGATCAGATCGGCCTGACCCGCCTGCAATGCTGCCTCGGCCTGTGCGCCGTCGAGGATCATGCCGACCGCCTGGGTCGCGATACCGGCCTTGGCGCGCACTTCGGCGGCATAGCCCAGCTGATAACCGGGCGGAACCGTGCGCCCGGCGCTGACCTTGGTGCGGCCCTGGTTGCCGCCCGAGGAACAGTCGATCACATCGACGCCCAGCAGTTTCAATTCGCGCGCCAGCGCCACGCTGTCGTCCAGTTGCCACCCGCCTTCAAAACCATCGACCGATGAAATCCTGACAAAAAGCGGTTTGCCGTCCGGCCAAACCGCGCGCACTGCTTCGGTAATTTCCAGCGGCAGCCGCATGCGCCCGGCCAGATCACCGCCATACCTGTCGCTCCGCAAGTTCGTGGCGGGGGAGAGGAACGTTTGCAACAGATACCCATGTGCGGCATGGATTTCGACAAAGGCACACCCCAGCGCATCGGCGCGACGTGCGGCGGCGACAAAGGCATCCGTCAGTTCGGAAATGTCGGCTTGGGTCATTTCCTGCGGCATCAGCCAGGTGTCATCAACGGGCAAGGCGCTGGGACCTTTGATCGGCCAGGGCGTGTCACCCAGTTCAAAATCGGTTTCAGTCAACGGTCCGTTCCCGCGCCACGGGCGCTGCATCGAGGCCTTGCGCCCGGCATGTGCCAGTTGGATCCCCGGAAGGGCCCCGGCTTTCGCCACGAAGTCGATCACCGGTTTCAGCGCCTGCGCATGGTCATCCGACCACAGCCCCAGGTCGCCATGGGTGATGCGGCCCTCGGGCAAAACGGCGGTTGCCTCGGTCATCACGGCACCAAATCCGCCATTGGCAAACCCGCCCAGATGGACAAGGTGCCAGGAATTGGCAAATCCGTCCGTGGCGGAATACTGGCACATCGGGGCCAGCGTGATGCGATTGGGAAAGGTCACATCGCGCAGCGTGAGCGGGGAAAAAAGCACCGGATCGGACATTGAAAGGGCTCCGTTTGGAATTTTCCCGACGCTGACAACTTGCCGCCCGATTGGCAAGTGGCCCCGCTCGATCAAGATTGCGCTCCATTTCTGAATTCCGCCCTACTGGGACGGCAGAGCCGGATGTGGCACGGCAGGATTGCATCGCCCCAAGGCATTTGGCAGGGTTCGCCCTACCGTCCATCCTGACTGCCGGAGCCCACGATGAAAACCGACCAAGAACCTGTGCGGATCGGTGGCGCGAGCGGGTTCTGGGGGGATGCGGCGCATGCAACCCGGCAATTGCTGGACGCGGGTAATCTGGACTTTGTCGTTTATGATTACCTTGCAGAAATCACCATGGCGATCCTTGCGCGCATGCGTGCCGGCGATGAAAGCCTGGGCTATGCGACCGACTTTGTTACCGGGGCGATGGCCCGCAACCTTGGGGAAATTGCCCGTCAGGGTGTGCGTATCGTTTCAAATGCCGGGGGCGTGAACCCGTTGGGATGTGCGGCCGCTCTCAGGGGAGAAATCGCGCGGCAAAGGCTGGATCTGCGGGTCGCCGTTGTGCGGGGCGATGACCTGATGGTGCAACGCGATGACATCGCCGCAAGGGCGCCAAGCGACATGTTTACCGGCGCGTCCTTTCCGGCGCCCGGCACGATCCAAAGCATCAATGCCTATCTTGGGGCTTTCCCCATCGCCCAAGCGCTGGATACCGGGGCGGACATCGTCATCACCGGTCGCTGCGTGGACAGTGCCGTGACACTGGGCGCCTGCATCCATGCGTTCGGCTGGGGCGCGGACCAACTGGATCAACTGGCCGGAGGCAGCCTTGCCGGGCATATCCTAGAATGCGGGCCGCAGGCCACGGGCGGCAATTTCACCGATTGGAAGGCCGTTCCGGGTGGCATGGCCGATATCGGGTATCCCATTGCCGAGATCAGCGCTGATGGCAGTTTCGAGGTTTCCAAGCCCGCCGAAACCGGTGGGTTGGTGTCGCCCGCGACGGTGGGTGAACAGATGCTCTATGAAATCGGCGACCCGCAATCCTATGTCCTGCCTGATGTTGTCTGCGATTTTTCCGACGTCACGCTGGTCCAAACCGCTGAGCACCGCGTCCGGGTTTGCGGGGCCAAGGGGCGGGGCGCGCCCGACAGCTACAAGACCTGCCTGATCTGGCAGAACGGATACCGTGGCGGCCACCTGTTCAGTTTTTACGGGATCGAAGCCGAGGAAAAAGCACGCGCCTTTGCCGAGGCGGCCATCAGCCGGGCGCGCAAAACCCTGCACCGCTGGAACGCACCGGATTTTTCCGAGGTGGACGTGGAATTGATTGGCGCGGAAACCCAGTTCGGCGCGCTGCGCCAAAGCGGCCCGGCACGCGAGGTTGCCGCCAAGATCGCCGTCAAACACCCCGATGCGCGCGCGGTTGCCCTGTTCCTGAAAGAGGCCACCGGACTGGGCCTTGCCACGCCGCCCGGGCTCAGCGGGTTTGCAGGGGCGCGGCCCAGGCCGTCGCCGGTGATGGCGCTGTTTTCCTTTCCAACGCCTAAGTCGGATGTCGAGATCGTCATCGAAGACGCGACCGGCGCGCGGCGGGCGTCCGTTGAAATCGCCGCTGCTCCGTCAAAGCCACCGCATCGGCCCGATCCACCGGCCCAGCCGGACCTGAGCGGTGAGGTGCTCGACGTTCCCCTCATCGACCTTGCCTGGGCGCGCAGCGGCGACAAGGGGGACATCGCCAATATCGGCGTGATTGCGCGGCATGAAACCCTGATGCCCTTCATCTGGCACGCCTTGTGCGATGACCATCTGCGCCGGGTGTTCGGTCATTTTCTGAAAGGGCGGATCGAACGGTTCTATTTACCCGGGAGCCTGTCCATGAACATTCTGTTGCATGATGCGCTGGGCGGGGGCGGCACCAGGTCGCTCAGGAACGACCCGCAGGCCAAGGGCTATGCCCAATTGCTGCTGGCCGCGCCGATCCCGGTGGACCGGCAGATATGGAAAGGGCTGAGATGAGCGTTTTTGAAAGCAAGGTCGATCCCGAATCCGACAGCTTTGCCCGGAACCGATCGGACATGTTGGCGCTGGTCGACAAGATGCGCGGGCTGGAGGCGCGCGCAACCGCCAAATCCGAACAACGCCGTGCCGTGTTCGACAAGCGTGGTCAGCTCAGCCCGCGTGAAAGGCTGGCCGCACTGCTGGACCCGGGGTTGCCGTTTCTTGAACTCTATAACATGGCGTCCTGCCTCGTGGATGACCCGGACCCGGAAACGACAATCCCCGGCGCAAGCGTCATCATGGGGATCGGGTATATCTCGGGCGTGCGCTGCCTTGTCTATATCGATGATGCCGGGATCAATGCCGGGGCGTCGACCACAAAGACGGTGGAAAAGGCGCTGGGCGGGCTGGATATCGCACTGAAACAGAAACTGCCGTTTGTGCATTGCGTGGAAAGCGCGGGCGCGAACCTGATGTCCTACACGGTCGAACTCTGGGCGCATGGCGGCGGGTTGTTTTCCGGACTGGCGTGCCTGTCGGCCGCGGGCATTCCGGTGGTGACCATCTTGCACGGGGCCTCGACCGCGGGCGGGGCGTATCAGCCGGGTTTGTCGGATTACGTGATCGGTGTGAAAGACAACGGGATGGCGATGCTGGCCGGGGCCGCCCTGTTGCAGGCGGCGACAGGCGAGATCGCCGATGATCAGGACCTTGGCGGCGCGGCGATGCACGCCCAGACCACGGGCCTCGTGGAATATCTGGCCGAAAATGATGCCCATGGTATCGAAATCGCGCGTGACGTGATTGCTGATCTCAACTGGAACGATGCGCTTTCCGGCGAAGATCAAGGGTTCGACGAACCGCGCCATGACCCGGACGAACTGGCCGGGGTGGTGCCGGTGGACTATCGCAAACCCTATGAGATGCGCGAGGTGGCCGCGCGGCTGGTGGACGGGTCCGACCTGCGTGAGTTCAAGCCGGAGTATGGTCCGGCGACTGTCTGTCTTCAGGCGCGTGTCTTTGGGCATCCCGTCGGCCTCATCGGCAACAACGGCCCGCTTGATCCGGATGGGGCCACCAAGGCGGTGCATTTCTTTCAGCTTCTCGATCAGTCCGGCACGCCTATCATCTTTCTCAACAACACCACCGGGTTCATGGTCGGGACGGAATACGAACAGGCCGGCATGATCAAACACGGCTCCAAGATGATTCAAGCGGTGACCAACATGCGGGTTCCCAAACTGTCGTTCTATATCGGGGCCAGCTTTGGCGCCGGAAATTACGGCATGTGCGGCTATGCCTTCGATCCTGATTTCCTGCTGACCTGGCCCAACGCCATGACGGGGGTCATGGGGGGCGAACAGGCCGCCACGACAATGGAACAGGTTGCCCGCCGCACGGCCGCGCGCAAGGGAGCCCCGGTGGATGAGGTGCAACTGGCCAGGCAACGCGCCCGCATAACCGCGCATTTCGATCAGCAATCGGATGCCTTTCACACCTCGGGCCGCATGCTGGATCACGGCATGATCGACCCGCGCGAGACGCGCAAGGTGATCGGGTTCTGCCTGCAAACCTGCCGCGAGGGGCGCGCGCGTGCCTTGCGCCCCAACACCTTCGGGGTCGCACGCCCATGAGTGAATTTACATCCCTTCTGGTTGCCAACCGGGGCGAGATCGCGTTGCGGATCATGAAGACCGCCCGCGACATGGGGATGCGGTGCATCGCGGTCTATACCGATGCTGACGCAGGCGCCCCCCACGTGGCCTTCGCCGATGAGGCCATCAATATCGGTCCCGGTCCGGTTTCTGACAGTTACCTGTGCGCAGATCGCATTCTGGAGGCGGCCCAAGCCTCGGGCGCACAGGCGATCCATCCAGGGTACGGGTTCCTGTCCGAAGATGCGTCCTTTGCCCGGGCCTGTGGGGCTGCGGGATTGGTCTTTGTCGGCCCGTTGCCCGTTGCGATTGACGTCATGGGAAACAAGGCGGCCGCAAAACGCCTGATGATCAAGGCCGGTGTCCCGGTTATCCCGGGGTACGAGGACCCGGATCAATCGGATGCGACCCTGATCGCGGCAGCAGACAAGATCGGCTATCCGGTGATGATCAAGGCCGCGGCAGGTGGGGGCGGGCGCGGCATGCGTCTGGTGCACCGGGCGCAGGAGTTTCCAGGCGCATTGGGGCTGGCCCGCGCCGAGGCGAAATCGGCCTTTGGCTCGGACGAGATCATCCTTGAAAAAGCCTTGACCAATGCCCGTCATATCGAGGTGCAGATCTTTGCCGACCGGCAGGGCACCACGGTGCATCTGGGCGAGCGGGATTGCTCGCTCCAACGGCGGCATCAGAAGGTGATCGAGGAATGCCCCGCGCCCGGTGTGTCACCCGATCTGCGGGATCGAATAGGGGCCGCCGCGGTCAATGCAGCGCGCGCCATCGGATATGAAGGGGCCGGTACGGTCGAATTTCTGATGTCCGGAAATGGCGATTTCCATTTTCTCGAAATGAACACCCGCCTTCAGGTCGAACATCCCGTGACCGAACTTGTCACCGGGCGTGACCTTGTGGCGCTGCAACTGGCCGTTGCGCAGGGCGCGCCGCTGGGTTTCGCCCAATCGGACGTGTCGCTGAACGGACACGCGATCGAGGCGCGTATATATGCCGAGGATCCGGCAAACGGGTTCCTGCCGGACACCGGCACGATCGCGCGGTGGCAGCCGCCGCAGGGCGACGGGGTACGCGTCGATGCCGGGGTTGTACAGGGAATGGCCGTTTCCCCCTTTTACGACCCGATGCTGGCCAAGATCATCGCCCATGGCGCGGATCGCGGGCAGGCGCGCAGGCGATTGATCGCGGCACTGGAGGACACCATCCTGTTGGGGGTCACGCAGAACCGCGTTTTCCTGCGCGCCCTTCTGACCCATGCCACCTTTGCCAGGGGGGAGGCGACAACCGGCTTCATCGACGACACCCTGGGCGATGATTTTGCCGCGCAGGAGGCCGTGCCGCCCGAGGACCTGGCGCTGGCGGCGGCGCTGATCTATCGCGCGCAGCAGGCCCGCCACGTCGCGCAAGCCAAACATATCCCCGCGCCGCTTTTGGGGTGGTCCAGCGCCGGGGGACTGTCCCGGCCGATGCTGGTGCGCCATACCGGGCAGGACCTGCATGTGACAGTCCACGACCGCGCTGCGGCCGGCCTTGTCGTCGGGTGGGAAGGCCACGAGTTCGAGGTTTCAGGCTCTGTGCCGGACCTGCGGATCAACGGCAGGCGGATCGACCTGCGCGGCCATCATTTTGATGGCAGGAACATTCATATCGCAACCGCCACCCGGACGTTCCTGGTGGGGCTGGTCGGTGCCTCGGCCAAGCGGGATGAACGGACCGGCGAAGGGCGGATCACCGCGCCGATGCACGGTCAGCTCTTGTCAGTTGACGTGGCGGTGGGCGACGCGGTCACGCCGGGCACCCGGTTGGCCGTTCTCGAGGCGATGAAGCTGCAGCATGAGATCACCGCAGACGTGTCCGGCACCATCCGCGCCATACCGGTTGCATCCGGCACGCAGGTCCGGCTGGGCGAGGTGCTGGTGGAAATCGATACCGAAAGCGCAGGCTAATCGCACCTAGCGTCAAAGCGTTCGAACGTTCTTTCGCAGCTGCCGCATCACACGCAGAAAAGCTTCGAGATCATCGGGATCGACGCCCTGGATCAGCTTTGCCTCACGTTCGAGGGCAGTGGCCAGTATGCGATCGTGCAGGGCATTGCCCTCGGCGTTCAGGGACAGCGATTTTCGCCGGGGATCGGTGGCTGACACATCGACGTCCAGAATGCCCATTTCGTCCAGTTTGACGATGGCGCGGCTGACCGCGCTTTTGTCCAGCGCGATGACATCGCAAATGCGTGCCGCAGGGATGCCGGGTTCGGCCGCCAGCATCGACAGCACGCGCCATTCGGTTACCCCTACGCCGAAATCGCCGAGATAACGCGCCGAGGCCCCGCGCGACAGGGCGTTGTTCACCGCCGCGAGGAAATAGGGAATATAGGTGTTTGTGTCGATCACCTGTCGGCCTTGCGCATTTTTGCAGGTGGGATGCGACAGGCGTCCTTCGGGGCAGGCGGGCAATTGGGTCTTTCGGTGCTGGTTCATTTCGGGACCAGACGGATGGGAAACCGGTCGAGCGCGTGAATGGCGTGGTTCGCCCGCCACACCGGCGTGCCGACAGGTTCGATGGCCGATACCTGCTCGGCCAGGGCGCGCAGAACGGCCTGCCCCTCGGCGCGGGCGATGTTCTGGCCGACGCACATATGCACTCCGACCCCCAGCGCCAGATGGCCAGCGGTCTTGCGCGTGATGTCGAACCTCTCGGCGTCGGGCCACTGGTCCGGGTCGAGGTTGGCAGCGCCTAGAACGCACAGGATTTTGCTGCCTTCTTCGATGGCAATGCTGGCCACTTCGGTGTCGCAACCGGCGGTGCGGCAGAAGGCCTGAACCGGTGACGTAAAGCGCAGCGTTTCTTCGAAGGCGGCCATGGCCAGCGACGGATCATCACGCAGCAACGCGAATTGATCCGGGTATTGGGCAAGGCACCACAACGCGTTGCCAATGCCGGTCACGGTCGTGTCCACCCCCGCCGACAGGAGCGACCGCACAAGCATTCCGGCCTCGTCCTCGGTAATGTCGCCTGCGTCGGCGCTGGCATAGATCGCCGCGCCGATGCCATCGCCGGTCAACTGGTCGCGTTGGCAGTGTTCGTTGATCCACGGCACGATTTCGGGGCCCATACCCATGATCTTTTGGCGCAGCGCATTGTCTGGCCCGATCGCATTGAACACCATCGCCCCATAATCGATGAGCTTGCGCGCATCCGGCGCCTTGATCCCAACCGCCTTGGGGAAAACAGATGTTGGAAAAGCCTCAGCCAAATCCGTCACGGCGTCGATCTCGCCCTTGCCGACCAGTTCACTGACCAGCCGGTCAGCCTCGGCCGCAAAGGCATCGCGCAGATCGGCCACCACCTTGGGCGACAGCGCGCGCGTCAGGACACGCCGCGTGCGGGTATGCGCCGGAGGGTCCACCTCAAGCACGATGGACGGGGGGCGCCAGGGTTCTTCCAGCAGGAAATCGGAAACGCCGATCCCGCGCGAGGACAAAAACCGCGTGTGGTCGGAAAAAACCTCTTTCGTCACCTCGTACCCACCGCAGGCAAGCATCTTGTACTGGCTGAGATAGGCAAAGGCCCCCTTGCCGCGCAGATCGGCGAAAAACCCGGTCGGGTCGGTCAGAACCTTGGGGTCATATGGATCAACATCCCATTCGGGCACGCCGGATGGCGCCGTGATGGGTTTATGTCCGTGTGCCAATTCCATGATTGCCCTCCCGCATGCGACCGGGTCAGTATGGCAGACCAACGTAGTTGCGCGCCAGTGTCGCCTGAGCGTCGTCGTTTTCGATCAGAAAGGCCAGTTCGGCCTGTTGCATCCTGAGGTCGAATTCGGACTGTCCCGGGAACCGGTGCAACAGCGATGTCATCCACCAGCTGAACCGCTCGACTTTCCAGACACGGGCCAGCGCCTTTTCCGAATACTGGTCGATGCCAGCGGAATCGCCCTCCTGAAAATGCTGCACCAGACCCCGATGCAGATAGAAAACATCCGATGCGGCCGAGTTCAGCCCCTTGGCGCCGGTTGGTGGCACGATATGCGCAGCGTCTCCGCACAGGAACAACCGGCCCCAGCGCATCGGTTCCGTCACGAACGACCGCAGCGGTGCGATCGACTTTTCGATCGACGGCCCCGTGACCATCGTTTCGGCAACGTCCTGGGGAATGCGGCGGCGCAGCTCATCCCAGAAGGCATCGTCAGACCATTTTTCGACCTTATCGCTCAGATCGCACTGGATGTAATAGCGGCTGAGGTTTTCGTTCCGCATCGAGCAGAGCGCAAACCCGCGCCCTGAGTTGGCATAAATCAATTCCCCGTGCGCGGGTGGGGTTTCAGACAGCACACCCAGCCAGCCAAAGGGGTACACCTTTTCGAACTCTTTGCGCACGGTGTCGGGAATGGTCTTGCGGCTGACGCCGTGGAACCCGTCACACCCGGCCACGAAGTCGCAATCAATGCGCTTGTCCTCTCCGTTGTGGCGGAATGTGACGTAAGGCGCGTCGGATTTCAGGTCGTGCAGTTCGACATTTTCGACCTGAAACAGGGTTTCGCCGCCTGTAGCCTCGCGGGCCTCATAAAGGTCGCGGGTCACTTCGGTCTGGCCATATACCGTCACCGGACGGCCCGCGTATTTGGTGAAATCGATTCTGACGCGGTCGTTGTCGTAGGACAGTACCGTGCCGTCATGCAGGATGCCTTCGCGATCCATTCGCTCGGCGACGCCCGCCTTGCGCATCAGATCGACAAAACCCATTTCAAGAACCCCGGCACGAATTCGGCTCAGAACGTGGTCTTTGGTCTGGCGTTCCAGGATGATGGCGTCGATACCATCCTTCATTAGCAACTGCGCCAGCAAAAGGCCCGATGGCCCACCGCCGATAATCGCGACCTGTGTTCGCATGAACTTGTCCCTCCCGTATGGGCCACTGCCGTGGCTGGTGTCATCGGGAAAATCTAGGGTGTGAGTTGAGTTGTCAACTCATATCGCGCAAGATTGCAGGGATGCTGACACATCGCGAAACGAAAAACGCCCTTACCGATGCCAATGAATGGCGGCGGTAAAGGCGCTTAAGGGACACCCGTGGCCACGCAGATTTCGCATCGCCCGTGATGTGCCGTTTGTGCGGGAAATCCCGCACCTGGTTCAGATGTACAGTCTGCCAGCAAAAATGCGGTGCAGAACCTGTTGGCGCGTCAGACCGCGTGCGGCCAGTTCGTCGTCGCTCATCGCGTTCAAGGCGTCGACCTGGCGCATGATCGTGCTGTTTTCGCCGATGCGGACAAGACCGTCCCACATTGCGGTCAGAAAACGCTTGAAAACGCCCGGCTCGATTGCCGCGCCGGCTGTGTGTGTTGCTGTGTAAGCCATTTGGAAACCATCCTAAACTTTCGTGGTCTCCTCCCTTGGCAACAAGGTAGGTCACTCTGACCTAAAGCAACAGCCCCCAGAGCGGTATATCCGCCTTGCGTTCGGCGCAATGCTGTCGAAGGGCTGCCCGCCCGTACGCACGCGGTGCTAGTGGGTGAGCCTTGCCGGTAACAGTCTTTTGCGTATCCCGGACATACGGGGGCGCGGGCTCATGCCGTTTCTTGCTTTTCCGGCGCTGAAACCACAGGATGTGCGCCAACACAGTCAAGATGAGGGACGCGGTAGTGCCCACCAAAACGACAGCAAAATCCAAGACGGCGAGCCGTAGGAAATCTTCGGCCTCATCGGCCAAATCCGCGCCGAAGACGCCCGCCAAAAAAGCGGTGGACCCCGCTGCGGTCTGTCTGGGCGTCAAGGTGCCCCCGTCCAAATTCCTGCACGAAGGCCGCATCGCGCGGATCAACGCGGCTGAATACGAAGGTCAGGAAATCGAGGGCGCGCTGCATGTTGTAACACCAGAGGATGTCGTTCTGGAAATCGGTGCTGGTATCGGCCTTGTCGGCGCGGTCATTGCAAAAAACGCAAAGCCAAAGTCGGTCCACAGTTTCGAAGCCAACCCCGAACTGATTCCGGCCATCGAGGAGCTGTACAGGGAAAACGACCTGGAAAAGAAAATTCAGGTCCGCAACACGGTTCTCATCAGCGCACCGGATCGTCCAAAGACCATCCCGTTTCATCTGCACAACAGTTATCTCGGATCGTCCCTGATTGACGAGGGGCGCGCACGCAAGACCGTTGACGTGGACACGGCCGATTTCGCCGCCACCTGCGCCGAGATCAAACCGACCGTTCTGGTGATGGACATCGAAGGGGGTGAACTTGACCTTTTGCGCCACGCCGACCTGAGCGGGTTCCGCGCCGTTGTGCTGGAATTTCATCCCAAGGCCTACGGTGTGCCGGGGATGCGGGAATGTAAAACCATCCTGCGTGACGCCGGTTTCGCGCGGGTCGAGGAAAAATCGACCCGAACGGTTTGGGCCTGCGTGCGTCGCTGAACGACCGGCCGGATTATCCGGCCCTAATCATCCAATATGGCAACCGCCCTTGTGAAACCGGCCGAGGCCGCTTTTATCTTGAACGGAAAACACGACACCATGAACCCGCTGGCGGGCAACTGGTCCAGATTGGCCATCTTTTCGATCTGGCAGTATCCCTGCACCATCCCGGCGCGGTGCCCTTCCCAGATGATGTCCGCGTCTCCGGTTTCGGCGTATTTTTCCGCCGTATAGGCAAAGGGCGCGTCCCAGCTCCAGGCGTCGGTGCCGACGACCCGGACGCCGCGTTCGGTCAGGTACAACGTCGCCTCGCGCCCCATGCCGCAGCCTTTCAGCAGGAAATCGTCCTGCCCATAGCGCGCCCCGGCGGAGGTGTTCACGACGACGATGTCCAGCGGGCTGAGACTGTGGCCGATTCTGTCCAGCTCGGCCTCGATCTCGGCGGCGCTGACCACATGGCCGTCTTCGAAATTGCGAAAGTCCAATTTGACTCCGGGGTTGAAGCACCATTCAAGCGGAACCTCGTCGATCGTTATCGCCCGTTTCCCGCCATCCATTGTCGAGTGGTAGTGATAGGGCGCATCCATATGGGTGCCGTTGTGGGTGGAAATCTGCAGGGTTTCGACTGCCCAGCCTTCTCCGCCCGGAAGGTCCTCACCTGTCAGGCCGGGGAAATATGCGGTCATCAGGTCGACCGACTCGGCATGGTTTACATAGTTGATCTGCGGCAACATCTGCGGCGGGTCCGAGGCGATACCCATTTCCAGCGGGACAGACAGATCGACGTAACGTCGGGTCATTTTCGGCTCCTCTGAGCAGTTCATGCGACATCGCGCTCAGCATGCCGCAAACTGCCAGTTGTGGGAGAATTATTTTTGTGGAATACAATTCCGCATATCGGAACACTTGTCGCCGTCGGGATTCTTGCTTAGACCGAATTCGAGGGTATGGTCTGGCAGGTCTCAGGCCAAGCGAATTTGCGCGACGGCGCGCCGGGGGAGGTGCCAGAAGCACCGGACGGAACGACCGCAGGGCCAGGGGGCTGGCACTGCGGCAAGAAGACTGTAAGCGGAGGTAGGGATGTCACAGGCCATAGCATACGAACGGGTTGGCAATATTGCCGTGTTCAAGGCGCAGAACCCACCGGTCAATGCGCTGGGCCATAGTGTTCGGACCGGACTGATGGAGGCCATTGAAAAAGCCGAACAGGACGATGGCGTTCAGGCGGTTCTGATCTATGGCGACGGCAGCACCTATTTTGCCGGGGCCGATATCCGCGAATTCGGCAAGCCGCCGAAAGAGCCGTATCTGCCCGATGTCTGCAAACGTATTGAATCCTCGCCGCTGCTGGTCGTGTCGTCCATCCACGGCACCGCGCTTGGCGGCGGGCTTGAGGTGGCGCTGGCCACCCATTACCGCATCGCCGTGCCGTCGGCCCGCGTCGGCCTGCCCGAGGTTCTGCTCGGTGTTCTGCCCGGCGCCGGTGGGACCCAGCGCCTGCCACGTCTGGCCGGCCTTGATGCGGCGCTGGATATCATCACCACGGGTCGTCACGTCCGCGCCGCCGAGGCGCTGGACCTGGGAATCCTTGACCGTGTCACCGAAGGCGACCCGCGCGAAATCGGGATCGCCTATACGCAGGAATTGCTGGACAGCGCCGCGACGCGCCGCCCGGTCAGCGAAATGGCCCCGCCCGCACCGGTCGATTTCGAAGCGATCTATGACTCCGTGCTCAAACGGGGCCGGGGGCAAATTTCACCCGCCGTTGCCGTGCGCGCCATTCAGGCTGCGACGGAAAAACCCTTTGACGAAGGGATGAAGTACGAACGCCAGTTATTCCTCGAACTTATGGAAACGGATCAGCGCCAAGGCCTGATCCACGCGTTTTTCTCGGAACGTGCGGTCAGCAAGCTTCCAGAACTCAAGGGCATTGCGCCGCGCGACGTGTCCGCCATCGCCGTGATTGGCGGCGGCACGATGGGGGCGGGCATCGCCACCTCGGCCCTTTTGGCCGGCCTGTCGGTGGTCCTGCTGGAAATGACACCCGAGGCCGCCGACGCCGCGCGCAATCGGATCGAAGGCAACCTTGGCGGTGCGCTCAAACGCGGCAAGATCACCCAGGAAAAATTCGCGGCCATGACCGAAAAAGCCCTGACCCTGACCACCGAATACGACGATCTGAAAGACGTCGATCTGGTGATCGAGGCCGTGTTCGAGGACATGGATGTCAAGAAACAGGTCTTTGGCAAACTCGACGCCGTGTGCAAGCCCGGAGCAATCCTGGCCACCAACACATCATATTTGGATATCGACGAAATTGCCGCGTCGATTTCGCGCCCCGAGGACGTGATCGGGCTGCATTTCTTTTCGCCTGCGCATGTGATGAAACTGCTTGAGGTCGTCGTGGCCGACAAGACCGCCCTGGACGTGGTCGCAACCAGCTTTGCGCTGGGTCAGAAGATGGGCAAGATCGCCGTGCGCGCGGGTGTGTGTGACGGGTTCATCGGCAACCGCATTCTGAAGACTTATCGCACGGCCGCCGAACACATGATCCTGGACGGTGCCAGCCCCTATCAGATCGACAAGGCGCTGACCGATTTCGGCTTTGCCATGGGGCCTTATGCGGTTGCGGACCTGTCCGGCCTTGATATCGGCTGGATGACCCGCAAACGTCTTGCCCCCACGCGCGATCCGCGTGAACGGGTGCCGACCTATGCCGACAAACTCTGCGAATCCGGGCAGTTGGGCCAGAAAACCGGCGCCGGGTATTACATTTATGAGGCTGGTAAACGCGCAGGCGTTCCCAATCCCAAGGTGATGGAGCTGATCGAGGCCGAGCGCGCCGAACTGTGCATCACGCCGCGCGACTTTACGGACGAGGAAATCATACGACGGTATATGGCCGCCATGGTGAACGAGGCCGCAAAGGTCGTCGGCGAAGGCATCGCGCGCCGCCCTCTGGACGTCGATATGACCTTTCTCTTTGGCTATGGATTTCCGCGCTACTTTGGCGGGCCGCTCAAGTGGGCCGATATTCAGGGGCTTCCAGAGTTGCTGAACGACATCAAGACATACGCCAGAGAAGATGACTTTTTCTGGCAGCCTGCGCCGCTGCTGGAAAAGCTGGTTGCCGAAGGGCGCACATTTGACGACCTCAACAAAGAGGCCATTTGATGCTGCAAGGAAAACGTTGCAGCACCTGATCGGGTGCTGTGGCCAAGTTTACCGGCGGCGGCAAAGGGGTCGCTGGCCGGGTTAAAAATCACTGATCGGAGAAAGCTATGGATCTGAACTATACAGCCGAAGAGATTGCTTTTCGCGACGAAGTCCGGGCGTTTCTGGCCGAAAAACTGCCAAAGGAATTGTCTGACAAAGTCCGCAAACGGCAGGATTTGGGCAAGGAAGGGCATGACCAGTGGCACGCAATCCTGAATGAAAAGGGCTGGCTTGCCCCCAATTGGCCCAAGGAGTTCGGCGGTGCCGAATGGAACGCCGTGCAAAAGCACATCTTCGAAGAAGAATGCGCCCGTGCCGCTGCGCCGCGCATCGTTCCATTTGGTCTGGCGATGCTGGCGCCTGTGCTTCAGAAATTCGGTTCCAAGGAACAGCAGGATTACTACCTGCCGCGCATCCTGTCGGGCGAAGACTGGTGGTGTCAGGGCTATTCCGAGCCGGGTGCCGGGTCTGACCTTGCGTCGCTGAAAACCCGCGCGGTGCGCGAAGGGGACCATTACATCGTGAATGGTCAGAAAACCTGGACCACGCTGGGTCAGTACGCCAACTGGATTTTCTGCCTGGTGCGCACGGATACAGAGGTCAAACAGCAGGAAGGCATCTCTTTCCTGCTGATCGACATGAACACCCCCGGAATCGAGGTGCGGCCCATCGTTCTTCTGGACGGGACACCCGAGGTGAACGAGGTCTGGTTCACCGATGTGAAAGTGCCGGTTGAAAACCTGGTGGGCGAGGAAAACAAAGGCTGGACCTATGCCAAGTATCTGCTGACCCACGAACGCACCAACATTGCCGGTGTCGGGTTCAGCCAGGCGGGTCTGGATGCGGTCAAGCGTATCGCCCGGGCCGAGATGGCCAATGGCAAGCCGCTGATCGAAAACCCGCATTTTGCCGCCCGCATTGCCAAGACGGAAATCGACCTGATGGCGATGTCGACCAGCAATATGCGCATCATTTCCAAGGCCGCCGCCGGACAGGCGCCCGGCGTGGAAAGCTCGATGCTCAAGGTCAAGGGCACGATCATCCGGCAAGAGATCAACGACATGGCGCGCCGGGCGGTTGGCCCATACGCGATGCCGTTCGCATCCGAAGCGGTCGAAGGCGACAATGATCCGATCGGACCCGATTACGCGGCTCCGGTGGCCGCGTCGTATTTCAACAACCGTAAACTGTCGATCTTTGGCGGCTCGAACGAGATTCAGCGCGGGATCATCGCCAAAGTGAAAATGGGGGGCTGAGCAGATGAATTTTGACCTGACCGAAGAACGGCAAATGCTGCAGGATACCCTGCGTCGCTATCTGTCCGACCGCTATACCACGACCCAGCGCAACGCCATCATCGACAGTGACGAAGGTATGAGCGCGGAAATCTGGGCCGAACTGGCCGAACTGGGCGTCATTGGCGCTTTGTTCACCGAGGACCAGGGCGGTTTTGGCGGTGCTGGTTTCGACATCACCACCGTGTTCGAGGAACTGGGGCGTGCCGGCGTGGTCGAACCTTTCCTCGACACGGCCATCCTGGGCGGCGGGTTGATCGCCGCGCTGGGCAATGACAGCCAGAAAGAGCTGATCGAAGAGGTGATCGCCGGTGCACAGCATATGGCGCTGGCGCATGGCGAACCCGTCAGCCGCTTTGACCTCAGCCGCGTTGAAACCACGGCCAAGGCCAGTGGGGACACTGTTGTCCTGAACGGGCGCAAGGCGGTTGTCATCAATGCCGAGGCGGCGGGCAACCTGATCGTTTCCGCACGTGAATCCGGCGGCATCATGGATGAGGACGGCATTTCGCTGTTCCTCGTACCGGCCGACACCGCGGGCATCACCATGCGCGGCTATCCAATGCTGGCCGGTGGCCGCGCCGCCGAAGTAACCCTCGACGACGTCAGCCTTCCCGCTTCTGCTCGCCTGGGCGACGCTGGAAAAGGGTTCGCCGCGCTCAAGGATGTCGTGGCAACCGCCAACGTCGCCCTGGCGGCCGAAGCGCTGGGTGCGATGGAGGCGGCAACCGAACTGACCCGCGACTACCTGACGACCCGCAAGCAGTTCGGTCGCCCAATCGGCACGTTCCAGGCGCTGGCGCATCGCTATTCCGACCTGTTGATCGAACTGGAACAGGCGCGGTCGGCGGTGATCAATGCGGCAGGCTACATGGATGCAGACCCGGCAACGCGCGATCTGCACATCGCCAGCACGCGCAACCTGATTGGCCGTGTCGGTCGTCTCGTCGCCGAGGAAGCGATCCAGATGCATGGCGGCATCGCCATGACGCAGGAATATGAACTGGCCCATATCGCCAAGCGGATCGTGATGACTGATCATCGCTTTGGCGATACCGATTATCACATGGAGCGGTTTATTGAACTCAGCGCAGCCTGAGGAAACGCCCGGTCTCATCGTAGGTGAGACCGGGGCACAGCGCCTTGTCGGGTGGGTGACCGATGTCAGCCACGCGGACCGGCGTGCGCGCCTCTATCTTGACGTTGGTCCGCAACATACCAATCGCCATGGCGTGTTGCACGGCGGTATCATCGCCATGCTGCTCGACAGCGCCTGCGGCCTGACCGGTTCGCTCAAGGCGGATCCGGAAACGCTGCCGCCGATGCTCAGCCTGTCGTTCAACACGCAATTCCTGGCCCCGGCGAAATCGGGGCACGTTACCGCCATCGCGCAGGTAACTGGCGGCGGGCGGCGGACGCTGTTCATCTCGGGCGAATTGCATGACCAAGACGGCACGTTGGTGGCCACCAGCGCGGGCGTCTACAAACCCGTTCCACAGGAGAAACGCAGATGACCCTTGCGCGTGTCGATGACCGGGGCGACCGTCTGGTTGTCGTGAACATGAACGCCGCCCAGCGTGGCGCCCTTTCGCCCGAATTCTACGATGCCGTGCACAGCGCCGTCGGGCAGGCCCGGGACCCGCGCATCCGCGCCATCATTTTGACGGCCGAGGGCGGTTTTTTCTGTGCCGGGGGTAACCTGAACACCCTCATTGAACGCAGCAAGCTGAGCGAGCCGGAACGCCGCGAAAAGATCGAAGGGTTGCATGGCGTGATCCGCGCCATCCGGTCCTCGCCGGTCCCGGTGATCGCGGCAGTGGAAGGGGGGGCTGCCGGGGCAGGGGCATCGATTGCGCTGGCCTGCGATCTGATCGTCGCCGCCGAAGATGCCAAGTTCACCGCCTCATACGTCAAGGCCGGGCTGGTGCCCGATGGTGGGCTAACCTCGGCCCTGTCGCGGATGCTGCCGCGCCCGCTCGCGATGGAAATGTGCCTGCTGGCCCGCCCGGTCGCTGCCGGGCGCATGGCTGAACTGGGGGCCGTCAACGCGGTTGTTCCCGCCGGTCAGGCCGACGCCGAGGCGAACGCGCTGGCCGATGCACTGGCCAAGGGCCCGCGCGATGCGCAAAGCACGATCCGCAGCTTGGTCGCAACCGCTTACGAGACGCGCGAGGCCGAGCAACTGGATCTGGAACGCGACGCCATGGCCCGTGCTCAGGGCGGGGCCGAAGCCGCCGAGGGAATTTCGGCCTTCCTGCAAAAACGCAAACCGGATTTCAACGCATGACTGGACGCTGGCACGACTATCTGGGCACGCAGATCGCAACCCGCCCGACCGCTAAGGCGGTCAGCGACTCCGGCGGTGCGTCGTGGGATTATGCCACGCTTGATGCGGCTTGCAGCGACATCACCACACTGCTCGGCGATGCAGGCGTGCGCGCCGGGGATCGCGTGCTGCTGTTGGCCGAAAACTGCGCCGCGGCCATGGCAGCGCTCTTTGCCTGTTCACGTCTCGGGGCGATTGTCGCCCCGGTCAACGCCCGCCAGACCGCGGCGGAAATCGACCGCATCCTGAACCATGCCAAACCGGCGGCGGTCCTGTTCACCTCCGCAGCCTCGCCCGATGCCGTTGCGCATGCCGATAGGATGCAGGCTCGCCCGGTTTCCGGAACATTCGGCCAAATGCATCTGGCCACCCCGTTTGACAGTGCCCCTGACGATCTGCCGGATGTGGCGGTGCTGCTTTACACGACGGGCACCACAGGCACGCCCAAGGGCGTTATGCTGACCCATGGCAACATGCTGTTCGGGGGGGAGACCTCGGCCAAGCTGCGCGGCATGACGCGCGATGACCTGATCTATGGCGTTCTGCCGATCACCCATGTGTTCGGCCTGACTTCGGTCACCACGGCAGCGACCTACGTGGGCGCGCATATCCATTTCGAGGCGCGGTTCACGGCGGCCAAACTCTATCAGGCCTTGAACGATGGTATTACCCTGCTGTCCGCGGTCCCGCAAATGCACGCCCTGCTGATGCAATTCGCCAAGGAACAGGGCCACGAAACGCTGCGCGACAACAAACTGCGCTATGTCTCGTCCGGGGCGGCGCCGCTTGACCCGGCCTGGAAACGCAAGGCTGAGTCGTTTTACGGCGTTGCCCTGCAAAACGGGTACGGCATGACCGAAACCACCGCGGGGACCTGCGTCACCAACAATGAAATCGGCGATCCGGATATCTCGGTGGGGCCGCCCCTGCCGGGGATCGAAGTGATGATCGACGAAACCGTCGAAGGCGGTGGCGATGGTCAGGGCGAGGTTTTGACCCGCGGTCCCAACGTGATGAAGGGCTATTACAAGAACCCCGAAGAAACCGCCAAGGCGCTGGATGGCGACGGCTGGCTGCATACCGGCGATCTGGGCATGATCGACGACCGGGGGTTCCTGCACATTCTTGGCCGCTCAAAGGAACTGATCATTCACGGTGGGTTCAACGTCTACCCGCCCGAGGTCGAGGCCGCGCTGAACGACCATCCGCAAGTGATCCAATGCGCGGTTATCGGACGCTCGGTCCGGGGGGATGAACAGGTGCTGGCCTTTGTGCAGGCCGCGCCGGACGATATGCCCGACCCGGCCGAGTTGCGCGCCTTTGCCGCCGAACGTCTGGCGGGATACAAACGCCCCAGCCAGATCATCGTGGCGACCGATCTGCCCGCAGCGCCAACCGGCAAAATCCTCAAGCACAAACTGCTCGAAGCCTTTGCCGACCAGCTGAAATAAGGCGGGTCGTTCGCCGTCAGCGCACTCTGTTCAGCCGCGACTGACGGGCCGGTTTGGGGGTCAGACGTAAACGCCTTCGGCGGCCGCACGAATGGATTTGATGTTATCGCCATAAACGTTCGCGTTACTCACCGATCCGCCCCGGAACACGGCCGAGCCCGCAACCAGAACATCGGCCCCGGCCTGCGCAACACGCGGGGCGGTCGTGGGGTCTACGCCGCCGTCGATCTCGATATGGATGGGGCGGTCACCGATCATGGCGCGCAGCTCCTTGATCTTGGCGGTCATGTCGATGAATTTCTGGCCGCCAAATCCGGGGTTCACGGTCATCACGCAGACCAGATCAATCATGTCCATCAGTTCGGCCACGGCGCTGGCCGGGGTGCCCGGGTTCAGCGCGACGCCAGCCTTGGCGCCAGCCCCGCGGATGGCCTGAACGGTGCGGTGGATATGCGGACCCGCCTCGACATGGGCGGTGATGACATCGGCCCCGGCCTTGGCAAACGCCTCGATATAGGGATCAACAGGTGCGATCATCAGATGGACATCCATGACCCCCTTGATATGCGGCCGGATCGCGGCGCAGGTGCTCGGGCCAAAGGTGATGTTGGGCACGAAATGTCCGTCCATCACATCCACATGGACCCAATCGGCGCCCTGCGCCTCGATGGCTTCGCACTCGGCGCCGAAATTTGCGAAATCGGCCGACAGGATGGATGGGGCGATCTTGATTTTGCGGTCAAAGGACATGGGGCACCTCATTGGGTCAGAGTCGCGCCGCATATACGCGCTCGGACCGGGCAATGGTAGGGCCGGCATTGTTTTTCCGCCGCCCGTTGTCCGGCAGGGAAACGCGGCCCTATCCGCTCAATGCAAACCTGCGGATCAGGTGGAAATGGCCTGTGTCATCCTCGCCCACGAGGGCGATGTCATCCACCGCGAAGGGCGATGGAAGTTGCGGCACCAAAAGGTCGCTCAATACCGTTTCAACCTCGTCCAGAACAGGTTTGGGCAACCTGCCGCTCAGCGTGATGTGAAACCGGAATTGCTCCATCACGTAGGGATAGCCCCAGCGCATAAGGTTCCGGTCCTGTTCTGGACTCAGCTTCGCCTGACGACGGCGCGCGACCTCTTTGGGCGGCGCCGGGGCGCGAAAGCGGTCCAGATCGCGCACACAGGCCGCCGCCAGATTTCCCATCGCGGTCTCATCTCCAACGGGGCGCAGTGCCAGAAACCGCCCCATCCGGGCAAGGTCCAGACCGGTCATGTCGACCCGTGCCAGCCCCGCCGCCAGGTCCGCGCAGGCCTGTTCCAGCGCGTTGCGATCGAAACCGGGCGCGAGTCGAAACGGCGGTTTCAGCGTGCCATGCAGACCATATTTGCGTGGCGTGTCCGTGATGTCCTCCAGCGGAACGGGCAACGCGGGTAGGGAGGGCGGTTGCGCCGATTGCCCGGTTTCCATGTCCCAGCCCAGCCAGCCGATACAGAACCGCGCCCACGCGGCATCGGCCGGGGGCGCATAGTAGAGGGCATAGCGGTTGAAGGTCACGGCTGTCTCTCAGGCCCGGTAAAACAGATATCGGTCCGGTGCGATCGTTTCGGGTCCGGTGATCTGTTCAAACCCGACCAGCGGTTGGCCGGACACAAGGATGCCGTCGGGCACCATCACGCGCGCCACCAGAGAGCTAAGCCGGGCGGCCTCGGACACGTCCTTTTCTTTGACGCCAAAGCCGAAATCGTAATGAGCCAGCGCAATCCGCGCGCCACGATCGGCCAGCAGGTTCAGCATCGGCTCGGCCTCGCCTTCGAGAAAGTCCTGTTCGGGCGGGATGCAGGACGGGTGGCATTGCAACACGCGGTCAATGACCCAAATCCGCCGCTCGGGCAGGATTTCGCGCAGGTGATCATATGTGCGCCCGTTGCCAAGCCCCATGTCCAATACATCTCCCTCCAATCCGGCGATCAGCCCGGCGGCCCAATTCAGGCCATCCCGTTGCGCCGCCAGCCGGCGCAGCATCGAATCCAGTCGGCTCATGGGGTGGTCTCCTTGTCTTGGGTGAAATCCAGTGCGTTCCAGCGCGTCACCGGTCCGTCCATCAGACGCAAAATCAATTGCTCGGTGAACTCCCAGATTGCAGCGTCATGCACAAGGTGATGGGTCAGAATGCCATAGGGTTCGTCGTTGTCCGCCTTGCCCAGCCGGCGCGCGGCCAACTGGTCACACAGCTGCGCGATCAGGACATCCGGCGCCACAAGGGATCGCGTCCCTTTCCAGTTGATCGGGTCCAGATGGGTGTTGATCTGCGCCAGCCCCGGCGCCGCAAAGGCGGCTGTGCGCGGGGTGAACGTGGACACTGCGCGGTACCCGATCCCGGCCAGTTCCGTGACGAGGTCCGGCGCGATGCGGTTCCAGGGAGGAACAAAAACGGGCGCCAAATCCGGACCGAACAGGGTGCGCATGTGCGTCAATCCGCGTTCGGCGTCGTCACGGCGCTGCTGCAAGGGGCGCAGGGCGCCAAATTCGCATTTCTTTGCGCCGTCCGGGGCGTGGTTTTCATGTGCCCAGCCATGGACCAGGGCGATCAGGTTTGCCTCATCGCGCACCACACCCGCAAGTTCCCGGGTCGCATGGGCCGGGATCACGGCCAGATGCACGGGCAGATCGCAGGTGTGCGACAACCGGGCCAGCCGGTCGAGCGCAGGGGTTGGTGCAACGGCATCGTCATCGCGCCACCACAGGGGCAAGGTCAGGCCATCGCGCGCCCAGTTCTTCAGTTCCTCGCCCAGGGGTGTCCAATCCGTCAACATGCGCGTGCCTCGACCATTCGGGTGGCAATTCGCACGCTTTCGTCCGCGCCGTCAAACCGCAGGTCATCCGTTGCGCGGGGGCCCAGCGCCATGACCTTGATCAGGGCCTGCTCGATCGTCTGTGGCGTCAGGGTCGCGCTGGGCACGATTTCGACCGCCTGCAACCGGGCCAGCCCCTTGGCGCGCAAGCTCTGCTCGACCTCGCCGCCCGCGTCGAACGGCACCACAACCGCGGGAACCCCGGTTTGAAGCAGGTCCAGCGCGGTGTTATACCCGCACATGCTGAGCGAGGCCGCAGCCCCGGTCAGCAACGCACGAAAATCGCGGCGGGCGGGTTCTACCGTTACCCGGCTGCCTTGGGCCAGCGTCTTGAGTCGGGCAATCTCGGACGTTGCATCCGCGCCCCCGATCAGAATGCGCCACGGCACATCGGGCATCAGCCGTGCGGCATCGATCGCGGCGCGAAACAGCGCGGCGCCGACGCTGCCGCCGCCAGCGCTGACCAAAACCTCGCCGGTCGGCGCCAACTGGACCTTGGGGGCGGGTGGGGCGACATACCCAGTGTAATGCACCCTGCTGTCCAGCGTGGACGAGACCGGCCAGCTCAGCTCAAGCGGGGCAACCCTCGGGTCGGAATGAACCAGCACGCCGTCATAATAACGCGCGATGATCTCGTCCGTGCGGGTCACGCGTGCGGGTTTGGACGGCGGGGCCAGGATGTCCCGGATCGACGCCAGAACGATGGGCGGACGCGCCCGCCTGCGGGCCGCATCCAGAAGGGACAGGAACTCATCGCTCAGAACCCGGCGGCCAAATGGAAAAAGCTCGGTAATGACGACATCGGGGGGATCGTCGTTCAGCGCCGCGGCCAGAGCCGCCCTGCGCGCAGCCAGAACATCGGGCCCTGCCGGGGTGCCAGCGGCATCCAGAAGATCGGTGAAATTCGTCCCGTCCGACCGCAAGGGCGGCAGTTGGCGCACCTCAACGCCGGTGTGGTCCAACTGCGGCGCAGGCATCCCGCCCGACAAGACCTCTACGTCATGCCCCGCGCCGGAAAAGGCCCGCCCCAACGTCAAAACGCGGCTCAGATGCCCCGTGCCCAACAGGTGCGTGACAACGATCATGACCCTCATGGCGTGTCTCCTGACTGGATCAGGCGCATCGGTTCGGGCAGCGGGCGCATGCATTCTTGGTCCAGCTCAATCACGAACAGGCGGTTGCGTTTGATGCGGAACGGCGCAGGCCCGTCAAAATCCCACCCATGCGCCTGTGCCAGCAGCACCCGCATCACCCCGATATGGCACACGGCAACCGTGTCCCGCGTCAACCTGCTCAGCCAGGGCTGCAAGCGGGCGCGCACATCTGCGGGGCTTTCGCCGCCCGGCGGGCGATATTGCCAGCCCCAGTCTTCGATGTGGCGAAACCCGCTGGTTTTATCGGCGGCCAGGTCGGCGCCATGCGCCCCCTCCCATTCGCCCCAGAACATCTCGGTCAGTGCCGGATCGGTGCGCGGGTCCTGTCCCGTCACGGTGCGCGCGGTCTGCACCGCACGTTGCAGGGGGCTGGCCCACAGATCGGCCCGGTCCCATGGGGCGGGCAGGGACAGTGCGGCCAGATCCTTTTGCGCCTCGGGGTCCAGGGGAATATCGCTGCGCCCCTGAATGCGGCCTGCGCGGTTCCACGCCGTCGGGCCGTGGCGCAAAAGAGCCAGCCGGATCATGATCCGCGCCCTATCAGCGGGCCCAGGGCCGACCACAGCGTTTCAGTCGCCGCGCCCCGCAGATGAAATTGCGCGACATGGGCGCGGGCGGCGTCGCCGCGCGCCCGCCGCACCTCGGGCGCCCCGAGCAACCGGTCGAGCTCCTTCGCCAGCGCGGCTGGCCCTGCCTCGGGGGCGGGGTAGTCCCCGGGCGCCAGAACATCCCGAACGCCCGGACGGTCCTGAGCGAGAACAGGCAGCCCGGCGGCCTGTGCCTCAAGATAGACCATGCCAAAGGCTTCGTTGACGCCGGGCCACAAGAACAGACCCGCATCCAGATAGGCCGCGGCCATGCCATCCTTGTCCAGCACTCCGAGAAAGCGCACCTTGTCGCCGAACGGGGTCATCATCGCCTCGACCTCGGACCGGGCGGCCCCGTCTCCGGCGATATCCAGATGCCAATCCGGGGTCTCGAGCCGGGCCAGCGTGTCGGCGATGATCC
This sequence comes from Arenibacterium sp. CAU 1754, assembly GCF_054482635.1. Classification (NCBI taxonomy): domain Bacteria; kingdom Pseudomonadati; phylum Pseudomonadota; class Alphaproteobacteria; order Rhodobacterales; family Paracoccaceae; genus Arenibacterium; species Arenibacterium sp. CAU 1754. The sequence goes on along the minus strand of NZ_JBTLRG010000004.1, from coordinate 118,160 downwards.
GGTAGGAGGCCAGTTTGTCCCCCGGGCGCATCATGCCCGCGCTGAGTATCCGTGACGCGTCCCGGCGCGCGACCGGGGGCAGGGTGTCCCGGGGAAGGAAGGGGGGCAGGTGCACCAGGCGCTGTCCATCGGTCCGGTCTCTTTCAAGCGTGATCCGGTCAAGGTCGGTCATGTAAAAGATCACGTCAGCCGCATCGCTGGCCGCCTCGGCCGCTGCGGCATAGCCGGCCCAATCGCCGGTCAACCGCCGCCGGGCCCGTGTTGATTCAATCTGGACGTAAGGGACCCCCAGGGCCGCGCAGACGGCCGGGCCGATCAGGTCCGGGGCTTTGTAATAGTTGTGATAAGTGACCCACAACGCGATGGGCCGTTCGAGAAAGACAGCGATCAGCCGGGCAACCTCCCCCTCTGCATCCCGGGCCATGCGGGCCTGCACCGCGGCATCGCCCCTGCCGTCAAAAACCCTCAGACGCGAGGCCAGCTCCACCACCGCGCCCCCTGCGCCGATGACATCCATCAGGTTGCGCGCCATTTCCCTGTCGCCCGAGGGGGTCGGGTGATCGGGCGGTTTCATCGGGGCATAAAATGCAACCCTGCGCACGCTCAGCCCTCCGCCAACATCCGGCTCAAGCGGTCCGAAAGCCGGGAAATGCCCGGATCCATGCCAAAATCGCGGCGCAACCGGTCAAGCGCGGCATCGGCCATTTCGATGGCTTTTGCCGGGTTGTCGGCCAGGGTCGTGATCGCCGCGGCCAAGGCCTCGGGCGTGTCTTTGGACAACACCCCATGCACGCCGTTTTCAATGAATTCAGGGATCGCCGATACCGCCGTCGACAGGATCGGCAACCGTTGCGAGGCGGCCTCCATCAACACATTGGGCAGCCCGTCACGGTCGCCGTCCGAGGCGATACGGCTGGGCAGAACAAACAGATCCGCCGCGCGCATCGCTTCGATCACTTCGGGCTGGTCACAGGCCCCGCGCCACGTGATACGCGCGCCGATGCCGGCCGCAGCGGCCTGAGCGGCCAGTTCCGATTTCAAACCGCCCCCGCCGATATGGGTCCAGTGCCAGTCAAGCGTGGCGGGCAATTGCGCCAACCCGGCGATCAGCCGGTCGAACCCCTTTTTCTCGACCAGACGCCCGACAGACAAAAGGTGCATCGGCGCATCCGGCCTGCGCATTGCACGATCCGGCGGGGCGGGAAAACGGCTCAGATCCAGCCCGTGATAGATAAGGTCGATCCGTCCGGGATCGCCGGACAATTCCCGCAGATGTGCCGCGCCATAGGCCGTGCAGGTCGCGCCGAACGTCGCGCCGAACCTGTCGGCCGCCAGCTTTTCGCGCAGCTCCCACTCGGGCGAGGTCCAGATATCCTTGGCATGGGCCGAAAAGCCCCACGGCAGCCCCCGCATGATGGCCGCATATCTGGCGACCGAAGACGGCGTATGCAGGAAATGGGCGTAAAGCCCGCGCACATCCTGCGGCATTTCCACAGCCATGACGCAGGCCTGGCCAAACCGTCGAATCCGGTTGCGGGTGCTGTCGCGCCGATAATCATCACGCCAGATGCGCATGGCATCGTCAAAACCGGGCAGGTGCCGTGCCTTCAGAAAGGCCTGCCAGGAGCGTTCCGGTTCGTGATGCAGGTATTCCGGCAAATAACGCACATTGGCCTTGATCCGGTCGTGCAGGGGATGGGTCTTGGTGTCCGTGGGAAAGCGCAGGGACCAGATGTCAAACCGATGCCCCGCCTCTTCAAGAGCGACCAGTTCCTGTGCGATGAAGGTTTCCGACAGGCGTGGCCAGCCCTTGACCACAACGGCAAGCGGCGTGGCGGCTGTGGTCATTCGGCGGCCTGTTCGGCACGCTCGCCCAGCAGGGCGGCAATGCGCCCGGTCACGTATTCCAGACCATCCAGCAGACCGTCGGAAATCGCCTCGCTCGGCAGGGATTGGGACGGCAGGTTGCGGATCGCGGCGATCATGGACTGAACCGACAGGCCATCGCGGTTTTCGTCCAGCATTTTGACCAGACCCAGTTCTTCGGCGCGGCTGGCCCGGATGTACTGTTCCAGACGGGGCACCGTGCGGGGCACGATCACAGCGCGTTTGTCAAAGGACAGGACCTCGCAGAACGTGTTGTATCCGCCCATGCACACCACACCCTGAGCACCGGCAAAAAGGGTTTCGATCTGCGATTCAAACCCGACGGCGGTGACCCGGCCGCCCAATGCATCGACCCGCGCTTCGAACTCGGCCCGGATGTCGCCCGACAGGAAGGGGCCGTAGACGAGGATGGCGCGCGGAGAAAGGGTGGGGTCCTGCTCATAAGCGGACAAAACCAGGTTCACCATGGTCTGACCATCGCCGCCGCCACCGGGTGTGATCAGGATATAGGGCTGTTCCGGCGGTTCTGCGGATTTATGCACCTTGCGCCGCAGATAGCCGGTCCAATGCATCCGCGCACGGGTTTCGTCGTTCAGGGTCAGACCTGCGGTCGGGTCATAGATTGACCGCAGCCCGTAGATCCAGATTTCGTCATAAAAACGTTCGGTGGCCTCGATCGCGTTCTTGCGGTCCCACTCGGCGGCCAGAACCTCGGGGTCGTCCAGAACGTCGCGCAGCCCCAGAACCAGCCGCGTGTGCCCCTGGGCCTTCAACTGCTCAAGCGTCGGCAGCAATTCCCCCCGGAACCCGGCAGGTTCCTTGTCGACGATCAGCACGTCGGGTTCGTATTGCTCGGCCGTTGAGCGGATCAATCCGGCGCGCAGTTCGGTTGTCTGTTCGATGTCCATGCCCAGGGTTTGGGAAACATAGCTCCCATCGCGCCGCTTGGTGACGCCGGGCAGGCGCACATGATCCACGCGGCGGGGGAAATCGAACCGTCCCGCCACCGGCGATCCGGTCAGGATCAGGGCGGATGCATCCGGGTCCGCCTTGGTGATTGCCTGTGCCAGGGCCCGGGACCGGCGCAGATGGCCCAAGCCAAAGGTGTCATGGCTATAAAGCATGATGCGCGGCGCGCGGGACGAACGGGGGGAGGCGGGGCGATTCATTGGCGCGCCTTAAAGCCGCCCATCGCGGCAGGTTCGTGCTGATGTGCGTGCGCGGCCATATCTTGCCTCATGGTCGGTCTGTGTCGCGGCGTTGAGCGTGCACCCGGTTCCTGAGGTCCTGGCAGCATATGTTGCAACGGCGCGATCTTACTTGAATTCGTACTAGTAAAAATGCCTTGGATTGAAAACACGAAACTCATCATCCCTGCTTGGGGAACCAAGCCTTATCGATAATCTAAGCGTTACCTGCGGCCCTGCCAATTGCGTCATTTTGTATGGGCCTATAGCCTTCGGTTCAACTGACCCATCAGGCAAGGCGAAATTCTTCATGCTGACCAACCTCACATGGCTCGTTGTCGCGGTCCTTTTTGCCTTCCTGACGCCCGGTCTCGCACAGGCGCAATCGGGCACGGACGGGACGGACCCGGCACAAAACGGGGCGCTGGCCGAGGCCATTCGCCAGGCCGCCGAAAGCGGGGTCAACGTCATCATCGTGGACAGCGCGGGCAACATGATCAGCACCGCCGCAGCCCCGGACCCTGAGGCCACGGCCAACGTGGCGATGGAAGGCGCATCATCTCTGATGAAGACGCAGGCCGAGGCCAACAAGTTCCGGAAAACGCTGCGTGAACGGCTGCGCGATCTGCCCAATTCGTTCAACGAGGTCGCGTATGTTCTGCGCGCCACCAGCCCCGACGGGCGCATCATGACCTATGTGAATGTCCTGTTGTGGAGCGTGGGCCTGTTTGTCCTGGCACAGCTGCTGACCCGAGAAATCTATGGCAAGCGGCTTGTGCGCAATTTTGTGGTCGGAAGGATACGGGAAAACCCGACCGGCTACCGAGAGAAAATGCCGTTCCTGGTTTTCCGGTTCGTCATGGGTGTGGGCGCCACGATATTTTCGATGGTTCTGGCCTATACGATCGGAGCGATCATTTTCGGTCCGGTCGACGATCTGTCGGTGCAGTTCACGATTTCGGCCATCTACGTTGCCTATTTCGTCGGGCGCACCGTTTCCGATCTGTGGCGCATGTTGTTGTCGCCCTTTCTCAGCCAGTACCGGATCCCGGTGTTTTCGGATCGCGCGGCCAAGGGGCTGTATTACTGGGCGGCGATCCTGGCCTGGTACAACATCTTTACCATTCTGTTTTCCACTTGGGTCGCCGATTTCGGGCTGAACTATAACGTCTATGCCATCCTCTACGGCATACTGTCTCTGATCGGGGCCATCGCGAATATTCTGATGATCCTTTTCAACGCCAATGCGATCACCAATGCCATTCGCAATGGCAAACCCCATTCAGAACTGACATTTGTCAAACGGCTGGTGGTGGCGGCCTGGGCGCCGCTGTTGATCGGATACATGATTTTTGGCTGGTTCAAACTGGCGTTTGATCTGGTTCTGGAACGTCCCGAACAGACACCTCTGATCCTGGGGGCCTATGTCGTATTCCTGTCGATCGTGGTGGTCTATGGCGTGATCAATTACGTGATCGAACGCTATTTCGACCGCACCATCGCGGTTGAACGGATGAACGCCGAGATGGCCATCGCCGACGCGGCCGAGGACAGTGAACAGCCATTGCCGCCCCGGCCTCCGCGCCCGTCGATCACCACGTTCGAGGACCTCGCCCGCCGCGTTGCCGGTATTCTGGCCTTTGTCGCAGGCAGCTATGCCTTGTTGCGGATCTGGGATCCGGGAAACATGGTCATGGAAGAGTCGCTGGTGGGTCGGGCGCTGGACGTTCTGGTGATCCTGTTCATCGGCTATGTCGTCTATCACTTCTTTCGCATCTGGATCGACAGCAAGATCGCCGAGGAAACAGTTCCCGAAGAAGATATGGAACTGGGCAACGAGGGCGGCGCAGGTGGCGCCAGCAGGTTGGCCACGCTGCTGCCTTTGTTTCGCGGTGCCATCCTCGCGATCGTCGTGGTCTCGATCACGCTGATTGCGCTGCTGGAAATCGGCATCAATGTCAGCCCGCTGTTTGCCGGTGCCGGTGTTGTGGGACTAGCCGTCGGTTTTGGGGCGCAGACCCTGGTCCGGGATATCTTCTCAGGGGCGTTCTTTCTGCTCGACGACGCGTTCCGCAAGGGGGAGTATATCGACGTCAACAGTGTCAAAGGCACGGTCGAAAGAATTTCGGTCCGGTCCTTCCAGTTGCGCCATCATCTGGGCGCCCTGCACACGATCCCCTTTGGCGAAATTCAGGTGCTGACTAATTATTCGCGCGATTGGGTCATCATGAAACTGCCCCTGCGGGTAACCTATGACACCGATGTCGAACACGTGCGCAAGATCATCAAGAAACTGGGGCAGGAACTTTTGCAGGACCCGGTGATCGGGGACAACTTCATCCAGCCGCTGAAATCACAGGGCGTGATCGAAATGCAGGACAGCGCCATGATCATCCGGGTCAAATTCATGACCAAGCCGGGCGATCAATGGCTGGTGCGCAAGAAGGTATATGAAGAAATCCGCGAACTTTTTGCCCGGGAAGGTGTGCGCTTTGCCCATCGTGAGGTCACCGTGCGTCTGGCCGACGGCAAGGTCGATGACCTGACGGACGAACAGCGTGACGCGGTTTCAGGTGCTGTCCAGGCCGCGATAGACGAAGAGGTGGTGGAGGACCAGGGCGGTGGCGACGACCGCTAGGGCCTCACGTTGCGCCGGGTTTGGGGATGATCCGTCCGGTATTGGCCTGAACACTGGGTTTTCCCAATTTCTGCGCCAAGGTCTGAAAACTGAACCCGAGTGACCCGCAAGCGCACAGGGCCACTCCGTTCTGCTCGTTGATCAGGATCAGGCGGTCATTGAGAAACTGGAGCCCGAACCCGCGCGCATCCAGCGCCGAAACAAGGTCGGACCACGACGTGGCCGCGGAAAACGTCTGGTTCAAATGGCAGGCCAAGGTCACTTTTGTTTCCGTGTCCAAAGCACTTGCAGACGGCGTTCGGCTTTGGGTTGCCCAGATCGTCGACATCGGACGTGCTTCGGGACGCATAGTCATGGCGTTCATCTTGACCCTCTTTAACAACTAACCACTTGGTTACCTTTCACTCTGGGTCAAATACGGGAAGGGTTTGGGAAATTTCAGGTCTTTTTTGTGCCGAAATTCCCACCCAGCCGCCGCGCGTGCGACAGGGCAGGACGCGACATCACGCAGATCAGTGATGGTAGGGGTCCAGTGAATCCCGCAACCCGTCCCCGAGAAAGTTGAACGCCAGTACGACCACGATGATCGGCACCATCGGCAAGGCGGTCCAGGGATAGATCTCGATATTGGCCAGGTTCTGCGCGTCATTCAGCATGACACCCCAACTTACTGCAGGGGCGCGCAGGCCAAGGCCCAGGAACGACAGCGCCGTTTCCCCCAGGATCATTGTCGGGATCGACAGTGTGGCGCTGGCAATCAGGTGCGACATGAAATTGGGCAGCAGATGCTTGCGGATGACCCGGCTTGACGAGGCCCCCATCATTTCGGCCGCGCGCACATATTCCTCTTCCCGCAGGGACAGGAATTTGGATCGCACCGATCGTGCCAATCCCGGCCAGTCAAGAATGCCCAGGATAACCGAGATGATAAAGAACACGGCCACCGGCCCCCAGTTTGACGGCACGGCCGCCGACAGGGCCAGCCACAGCGGCAATTCGGGCAGGGATCGCAGAATCTCGATCACGCGGTTGATGCCCCAGTCGATCCCGCCGCCGAAATACCCTGCAACGCTGCCGAAAAAGATGCCCAGAGCAAAGGAAACGGTGATCCCGATCAGGCCCACGGTCAGCGACAGCTGGGCGCCGAACAGGATGCGGCTGAACACGTCACGGCCCAACCGGTCCGACCCCCACAGGAAAATGGTTGCCCCCTCGGGCGCACAGAACAGATGCCGGTTAGTCTTGATAAAGCCGGCCAGACGATAGGTGCCGCCCTCGCAGAAGAACTCCAACTTCATCGGTTTGGTCTCATCCGTCGTGAACACCCATTGGAAAGTTTCCAGATCGGGTTGGGAAGACACCGCATAGACATAGGGCCCAATGAATTTGCCCTCATGAAACAGGTTGATGCTTTGGGGTGCGGAATAGAGATATTCGGAATGACGCTCGTTCGGGGTGTAGGGGGCGATGAACCCCGCAAACGGCAGCATCAGATAGGAAAACAACAGAAAGATGCCCGAGATCAGGCCCAGCCGGTGCTGTTTGAACTGGCGCCACACCAACAACCAGTTGGGCGCGTCCAGATCGCTGCGTTCCAGTGTCTGAATGCTGGTCTCCGGATCATAGGGTGCATCGTCCACATAGCGGCCATCGGGTAACTGGGTCATGACTGGCGCCCCTGATAGCGAATGCGCGGATCCAGCAGAACCAGCAGGATGTCCGAGATCATCGTGCCGACCAGTGTCAGCAGCGCCACGAACATCAGAACGAACCCGGCCAGAAACTGATCCTGCGTCTTGAGCGCGGTCAACAGGGTTGGGCCGATGGTCTGCAGGCCCAGGACCACGGAGACCAGAACCGACCCCGACACCATCGACGGCAGCAGGTTCCCGATATCCGCCACAAACGGGTTGAACGCCACGCGCAACGGATATTTCACCAGCATGCGCACCGGGCTCAGCCCTTTTGCGATGGCGGTTTCCACATAGGGTTTACTCAGCTCATCCAGAAGGTTCGCGCGCAGCCGCTGCATCATCGCCGCCGCGCCGGACGTGCCGATCACGAAGGTCGGCACGATCAGGTGGAGCAGGATGGATTTCACCTTGTCCCAGCTCAGCGGCTCGGATTCGAACGACGGGTCCATCAACCCTCCAATGGGCAGGTTGAAATACTTGTGCCCATAGTAAAACAGGATAAGCGCCAGCAAGAAATTGGGTGTGGCCAACCCGAGATAGCCAACAAAGGCTGATGTGTAATCGACCCAGGTCTTGGATTTGGCCGCCGCCAGAATGCCCAGGGGCAACGCGACGAGATACACGAAAAGAACGGCCGCAAGGTTGACCAGAACGGTCAGCCACAGGCTGTCGCCCACGATCTCGGAAACAGGGCGGTCGAATTCAAATGACCAGCCGAAATCGCCCTGCAGCAGGCCCGAGTACCCTTGCGGTCCGGGGATGAACCCGACCCAGATCAGGTATTGCTGATAGAGCGGGCGATCGAGCGCATATTCCTTACGCAGAAATTCGGCCTTGGCCACGCCGGCAGACTGGCCCGTGGCCCGCAATTCGCTGATCTGGTTGGACAGGTAATCGCCCGGCGGCAGGTTGATGATCATGAAGATCAGTGCCGACACCACCAGCAGGGTCAGAAGCATCGTGCCAAAGCGATAAACAGCGTAGCGTAAAGTGGACATCAGTCCGTCATGCCCTCAGCGAAAAAGAATTCATCCGGACGGTGAATGCCGAAATGCGCCCCCGGATCCCAGGCCCAGATGCCTTTTTGGGGAACGTTGCGCAGGCGGTTGGACACCACCACCGGCTGTGGCGCTTCGGCGAGGATGCCGATGCCGAACACCTGATCGGCGTGAATGGCCAGCATTTCGCGCCAGACGGCGCTCCGTTCTTCGTCGGTCTGGGCCTTTTCCCACTGGTGTGACAGTTCCATCAGGCGGATCGCGGGTTCCATATCCGGCGCTTCGCCGGCCTCTCCGCCGGTTTGATAGTGCTGACCCCACTTGGGCCAGGCGAAAAACTCCTGATGGCGCGGGGCCAGATAGTCGGGCGATGTGTAGGGCTGAGGAATGCCATTGTCCCACCCGTACCAGACCGCCGCCATGGTGGTGCCGGAATAGATGCGATTGCGCAGAATATCGCGGTCCAGCGGACGCATCACCATCTTGATGCCGATTTCACGCCAGGTGTCGGTAACAATCTGCAGGGCGTTTTCGACCTCTTGTCGTTCACCGGCGGTTTCAACCACCAGCTCCATCGGGCGTCCGTCAGGCAACAATCGGATACCGTCCTTGCGCCTCTTATCCAGACCCGCCGCGTCCAGCAGGGCATTTGCCTGTTCCTGGTCGAACGCGGCCCAGGCCGCGCGGTTGGCGGGGTCGAAAAATGGGCTGGCGGGCAGCACGGTCATCGCCCCCGGTTTTGCCAGTTTGAAAAACAGCGCCCGGTTGATTGTGTCCCGGTCGATACCCAGGGACAGCGCCCGCCGCACCCGCACATCGCGCAATACCTCGCGCCAGACCGGGTCGGCATAATTCAGGTTCGGATAGATTGCGATCTGGCTTGCGGTGCCGTTCGCCCACAGCAGGGTCTTGTAGTGGCCGCCATCCACCTCTCCCTTGCGCAGGATCGGGATGTCGCGGAAATCCAGTCCGCGCGCCTGCAGGTCCACCTCGCCCGCGTTTGCCTTGGCCGCAACCAGACCGCCCGTCACGATCTCCATCTCGACGACGTCGATATAGGGCAGTTGAACACCATGGCTGTCGAACCGATGGTAATAGGGGTTACGCACAAACAGATGCCGGATCTTTTTGCCCGCGCTGGAATTGATCCACGGCTGCAAGGTCGGCAACGACGTGCTGTCGAACTTGTACATGTTGTCCCGCTTGTTGTGCAGCGCCGCCCAACTTTTGACGCGGCTCTCGCTGATGGCCTCTTCCAGTTTGGCGGGATCGGCGTAATCAATGTGGAACTGTTTCAGGTAATGCGCCGGGCGATAGATGAACGGCGGGCGCGCCTGTGCCAGCGACTGCAGGAAATTCGGGTTTGGCGCGTCCCATTCAAACACGACCGTGGTCGCATCAGGGAATGTCACGTTGGGATATTTGCCATCGATCCGCAGAAAATCTGGGGGGCCGGCCGGGCTCAGTTCCGCATGGTTTGCGACATCTTTCCACCAGTATTCGAAATCGGCCGAGGTGAACGGCGCGCCATCCGACCAGCGGTGGCCAGGACGCAGATGCAGCGTAAATACCTTGTTGTCCTGATTTTCATACCGTTCCAGAATGTCGGGAACCAGATTGTATCCTTGGTCATACCCGACCAGCCGGGCATAGCCGTAAACGACCATCTGGCGGATGTCCTTGTCACGTGACACCATTGTGGCGAGCGTGCCGCCCTGGATGCCGAACTGGCGCCCCTTGGCCTCAAGATCGACAAACAGCGGCACCGCAGGGGCGCGCTCGGTGACCGGCGGCAGGTCGCCGCGCGTCACTTCTGATTTCCAGAAGGACCCCTCCTGCAGGGTCGGGTCCGCAGCTGCGGCACCGCAGGTGGTTGCCCAGGCAATCGCTGCGGGGAGGATCAGTTTGCGAAATATTTTAGACATGACAACGCACCTTGTGTCCGGGGTCCATTTGCGTCAGCGCCGGTACGACGTTGGCGGAGAACCGGAAAGCCTCGGGCCAGCTTTCGGGCGATCCGGCCCCTTGTGCCACCAGCTTCAAATCGATGGGGCGGTTGATATCAGGCGTCGGCTGCGCCGCGATCAGGGCCTTCGTGTAGGGATGTTTGGGGTTGTTGAACAAGGTTTCCGGCGGGGCCTGTTCAACGATCAACCCCTGGCGCATCACCGCTACGTCATCGGCGATGCGCGCGACCACGGCCAGATCGTGGCTGATGAACAGGTAACTCAGGTTCATCCGGTCGCGGATATCCTCAAGCAGGCTCAGGATCTGTTCCTGAACCGAGACATCCAATGCCGAGGTCGGTTCGTCACAAACGACGAGGGCCGGATCCAGCATCAGCGCCCGTGCGATCGACAGGCGCTGTCGCTGACCGCCTGAAAACGCATGCGGATACCGCATCAGCATTCCCGAATTCAGGCCGACCTGTTTCAGCATCTGCGCGGCCCTGTCGCGCCGGTCCGACCGGGTGCCGATCCCGTGAATGTCCAGCGGTTCGCTGAGGGCGTCCAGAATTCGCATACGCGGGCTGAGCGACGAATACGGATCCTGAAACACCATCTGGGCCTGTTTCTTGAAGGCAAACCGTTCGGCGCTGTCCATGGCATGCACCGGCATTGGGGCCGCATCAGATGTGGCGCGAAACATGATTTCGCCCCCCAAATCTGGCGGTTCGGCCCCCAGCGCGATACGTGCCGCGGTGGTCTTGCCCGATCCGCTTTCGCCGACCACGGCCAGCGTCTTGCCGCGCGGCAGCGCCAGATCGATGCCCCGGCAGGCCTGTATCGGGGCGCTGGGTTTCCACGAGGACGAGCCTCGCATGAAATAGGTCTTCGAGACGTTTTTCATTTCAAGAATGAGATCGTCCCGGGGCAACGGGGGCGGTGCGATGGCCTGTGCCGGTATACTGGGCGCGGCGTCAAAAAGCTGTTGGGTATAGGGGTGCGCCGGCGCGTTCAGCAAGGGTGCGGCGGCCCCGGATTCCATCACGCGGCCCTTGTGCATGACCACGACCTGTTCGGCCATGTTGGCCACCACGCCCAGATCATGGGTGACCAGGATCATCGCCATGCCGGTGTCGCGCTGCAAATCCTTCATCAGGCCCAGAACCTGTGCCTGCGTGGTCACGTCCAGCGCCGTGGTCGGCTCATCCGCGATCAAAAGGTCGGGCTTTGACACCATCGCCATGGCGATCATCGCTCGCTGGCGCATTCCGCCCGACATTTCGAAAGGGTAGGAGCCATAAGCGCGTTCGGGGTCGGGAAAACCGACCCGGTCGAACGTGGCGAGAACCTCGCGTTTGGCCTCGGTCTTGCTGGCACCCTTGTGCAGCAACAGCACCTCGGACACCTGATTACCGATCTTGTGAAGCGGCGACAGGGAGCGCATAGGCTCCTGAAAGATCATCGACACAGCATCGCCGCGCACATCGCGCATTGCACGCTTGCCGAGGGCGGACAATTCCAGGGGGCCGTTGCGCCCGTTCAGCACCACCCGGCCCGAATGGATGCGCGCAATTCTGGGCAGGATGCGCAGGATGGCACGGCAGGTGACCGTTTTGCCCGACCCGGATTCCCCGACCAGGGCCAGTGTCTGACCCTGTTCAACCTGAAACGAGACATCGCGCACCACCGGGTCGTCGCGGCCGAACCCGATGCTCAGGTTCTCGACTGTCAGCAGAGGGGCCATGCGAGAACTTTCATTCGGTTACGCATTGCACATCATTCTTTGTCTAACCCCCAGTCTTCGGGGACTACCTTCGCTTGGCGCCGACCCGCTAGTCAAATGACAATTGCACGCACCCGTGAGGAACACGTGAAATTGTTGTCGCAGGCGGCCTACACATCGGCGTGGAAATTTGGCATGACTTGGCGACCCGGCCGACACACAGGCCCCAACAAAGGATCGCACCCGTGAGCCGCCTTGACCTTTTCATCGACCGCATGGTGTCGCAACGCGCCTGTCTGGATTTTGCCATTGCCGAAACCGCCCACATGACCGGGCCGACCTTTGAACTTGGCCTCGGCAACGGGCGCACCTATCACCACATGCGCGAAAAGATCACCGGACGTGACATCTATGTGTTCGAACGTGCGGTTGCCTCACATCCGGATTCGACACCGCCGGAAGATCTGACAATTCTTGGCGACGTGATGGAAACGCTGCCCCAGTCCGTTGAACGCTTTGGCCCGACCGCCAGCCTGATCCACGCCGATCTGGGCGGGCACAACCGGGAAAAGAACGACATTTTCGCGCGCAAGGTGTCGCCGCTGATTGAACCGCTTCTGGCACCCGGGGGGCTGATGGTGTCCAGCGACCGGATGTATTTCGAAACGTTGACCGAACTGCCGCTGCCCGAGGGCGCGGTCGAGGGGCGTTGCTTTATCTATCGCAAGTGATCGGCGGGCTATAGGGGCGCGAATCCGTAGCATTGCGCCGGATTTGCCGTTACCTCTGGACCAACCGGATCAGCCAAGGATGCAGGCGCAGATGCAAAACGTTCCTTTCGACCAGTTGGAAATCGGGATGGAGGCCGAACTGAAACGCGTTCTGCGGGCCGACGACCTTTATGTCTTTGCCAATTCGTCCGGCAATCTGAACCCGATGCACTTGCCGAAAGAGGACGGTGACGGCGATGGCCGCCCCGAGGCGGTCGCGCCGGGCATGTGGGTGGCCTCGCTGATCTCGGCGGTTCTGGGCTGTGATCTGCCGGGGCCGGGGACGCTCTATCACACGCAGACCCTGCGGTTCGTCGGTCAGGCCCACGCGGGCGAAACCCTGACGGCCAAGGTACGCATTACGGGCAAGGGCGACGGGCGGCTGGTGCGATTTGACACCACCGTTTCGGCCGAAGATGGCCGGATGATCGTCGAGGGCGAGGCCGAGGTGTTCGCCCCCGAAAAACCGATGACCTTCCAGCACATGCAAATCCCTGGACTGACGGTGCAAAGCCATGTGCATTTCGACCGTCTGCTCGAACTGGCCGAACCGCTGCCGCCGATCCCCACCGCCGTTGTTGCCCCCGAAGAGCCTGACGCGCTGGGCGGGGCCATCCTGGCAGCGCAGCACACGCTGATCACGCCCATCCTGATCGGCAGCGCGGCAAAGATCGCCTCTGCGGCCGAGGAGTCGGATATCGATTTGTCCGGCTACACGATCGTGGATGTGCCCGATCACCACGCTGCGGCGGCGCAAGCGGTGGCCATGGTGCATTCCGGGCAGGCCGCCGCCCTGATGAAAGGGCACCTGCATACGGACGTGTTCCTTGGGGCAATCGTGAAACGCGAAACCGGTCTGCGCACCGGGCGCCGCCTGAGCCATGTGTTCGTCATGGACGTGCCGGGCCTTGCGCATCTTTTGATGGTAACGGATGCGGCGATCAATATTTCGCCCGATCTGCAGACCAAGGCGGATATCATCCAGAACGCGATTTATCTGGCGCACAGCCTGGGCATTGTCGAACCCAAGGTCGGTGTTCTGTCGGCTGTGGAAAAGGTGAACCCGGCCATCCCGTCGACTCTGGACGCAGCGATCCTGTCGAAAATGGCGGAACGCGGTCAGATCAAGGGCGGTCTGGTCGATGGGCCGCTGGCCATGGACAACGCCATCGATCTGGGGGCGGCCGCGACCAAGGGCATTCATTCGCTGGTCGCGGGCCGGGCTGAAATCCTGGTCGCCCCCAACATGGAATCCGGCAACATGCTTGCCAAGGAGCTGACTTATCTGGCCCATGCCCAATCGGCGGGCATCGTGATGGGGGCGCGCTGCCCGGTGATCCTGACCAGCCGTGCGGATGACGAAAAATCGCGGCTTGCCTCCTGCGCGGTGGCGGCTCTGCACGCAGCGCGAGGTCGGGCATGAGCATTCTTCTCACCCTCAATGCGGGCAGTTCCTCGATCAAGTTCGCGGTTTACCGCGACGGGGACGAGCCGGAATTGCTGCAGGCCGGGCAGGTCGAGAACCTTGGGCCGATTGCCCGGCTCATCCTCAAGGGGGACGGCGGCGGGACAAGTGAAATCGGCCCGGCGGATCATGCCGGTGCCGTCCGCGCCATCTTGCGGGCGGTTGCGCCCGTGCTGGACGGCGAAAAGGTGGCAGGGGTAGGCCATCGCATCGTTCACGGCGGCAAGACGTTTGGCGAACCGGTCGAACTTTCACCCGAGGTGATCGATCAGCTTACCGCCCTGATCCCGCTTGCCCCGCTGCATCAACCCCATAACCTGGCCGCTGTTGCCGCTGCGCAAGAGGCGTTTCCGGACGCGGTTCAGGTGGGGTGTTTCGATACGGCGTTTCACAGGGGCCATCCCTTTGTGAACGATGCCTTTGCGCTGCCGCGCAAATACTATGATCAGGGGGTACGCCGGTACGGGTTTCATGGTCTTTCCTACGATTACGTGTCGGGTGTTCTGCAGCGCGATTGGCCCGAACTTGCACGGGGCAGGGTGGTTGTTGCCCATCTGGGCAACGGGGCCTCGATGTGTGCAATCAGGAGCGGGCAAAGCATTGGCTCGACCATGGGGTTTTCCGCGCTTGATGGCCTGCCCATGGGAACCCGCTGTGGCCAACTCGACCCCGGCGTGCTGCTGTATCTGATGGATCAGGGCATGAGCAGTGCTGAAATCACCACCATGCTCTACAAGGAAAGCGGGCTGAAAGGTCTGTCCGGTATTAGCCACGACATGCGCACACTGCTGGCCAGCGACGCCGAACACGCGCGCCAAGCCATTGATTACTACGTCTTCCGGATCAAGCGTGAACTGGGTGCAATGGCGGCCGTGATGGGCGGGCTCGATGGTGTCGTGTTCTGCGGCGGGGTTGGCGAAAACGCCACTGAAATCCGCGCCCGCGTCCTGAGCGGCATGGGCTTTCTCGGGCTGGAACTGGATTTGCAGGCGAATGCAGAGAACCAGACGCGGATCGGTTTTGGGCCGATCCGTGTTATGGTGATCAATACGGACGAGGAACAGGTGATCGCCCGGGCCGTCGCACGCACCCTGAGGGCCTGAACCCTGCGTCACGCCCCCTTGTGCCAAGGCGCGAATGCAACAATGCTGGCGGCAACCAAGGGGGGAGAAATCACATGCTGTTTTACGACTGTTCCACCGCGCCCAATCCGCGCCGTGCCCGGATGTTCATTGCCGAAAAAAGGCTGGATATTGAAACCCGCGATATCAGCATCGCCAAGGGCGAACAGCTGACACCCGAATTTCTGGCCGTGAACCCGCGCGCGACCATTCCCGTCCTCGTCACACAGGAGGGCAATGTGCTGTCCGAAAACCTCGGCATTGCGGCCTATCTCGAAGCGGCCTTTCCCGAACCGCCCCTCATGGGGCGCAATGCCGAGGAAAAGGGCGCGGTGATGATGTGGAACGCCATCGCAGAACAACAAGGCGGCATGCCCATCGGCGAGGCCCTGCGCAACGGCAACCCGCACATGAAGGGACGCGCCATAACCGGGACGGAAAACTATGAACAAATCCCGGAACTGGCCGAACGCGGAATGAAACGCGCGGCGGCCTTCTTTGACATTGTCGAAGAGCGGCTTCAGCAAAGCCCGTTCATCGCCACCGACCATTTCACGCTGGCCGACATCACCACCTTTGTGTTTCTCGACTTTGCGCGCGTCATCAAGATGCGCATTCCCGATGCCAACACCGCCACGCAATCATGGTATGAAAACGTCAAATCGCGCCCCAGTGCGGCGCTGTAACCCGGCGCCGATTGCCTGAACGCTTTTGTCACTCGGGGGATTGAAATACCGCGCTTTGCATTTACCCTGCGTGCCGACCTGACCCCCGTCAATCAAGGATGAACCAATGCCCGAAGCCTATATTGTCAGCGCCACCCGGACTGCCGGTGGCAAAAGGGAAGGCCGCGTTTCCAGCTGGCACCCTGTCGATCTCGCCGCGGCCGTTCTGGATGATGTGGTCGCCCGGGCCGGCATCGCGCCCGACGCGGTTGAGGATGTCATCATGGGTTGCGTCAGCCAGGCGGGCGAACAGGGCCTGCATTTCGGACGCAACGCTGTGCTGGCGTCGACCCTGCCGCAATCGGTGCCTGCCGTGACGATCGATCGTCAATGCGGGTCGTCCCAGCAATCGATCCACTTTGCCGCCCAGGCCGTCATGTCCGGCGTTCAGGATGTGGTCATCGCCGCCGGCGCCGAAAGCATGAGCCGCGTCGCCATGGGATCGACCGGCCGATGGAGCCGCACGCCCGAACCCGGCAGTCCCACCAGCCCCGGTCTGGATCGCAAACACCCCGGAACGATTTTCAGCCAGTTCACCGGCGCCGAGATGATCGCCGAGAAATGGAAGCAGAGCCGAGACGATCTGGACCGGTTCGCACTGCGCAGCCACCAGAACGCGATTGCGGCCACAGACTCTGGTGCATTTGATGCCGAGATACTGGCGCTGGACGTGCAAACGGAAAAAGGCCCCGAACGCCACATTCACGACGAAGGTATCCGGCGCGAGGCAACGCTCGACAGTATTGGGTCTGTCCGAACGCTGGTCGAAGGGGGCCGCATCACCGCCGCCAACGCCAGCCAGATTTGCGACGGATCGGCCGCTGTCATGGTTGTCTCGGAACAGGCGCTGAAAACCCATGGGCTGACCCCGCTGGCCCGTATTCACGCCATGACCGTCACCGCAGGCGATCCGGTCATCATGCTGGAAGAGCCTTTGTTCGCCACCGACCGTGCGCTGCAGCGCGCTGGCATGAAGATCGATGATATCGACCTATACGAGGTGAACGAGGCCTTTGCCCCGGTCCCGCTGGCCTGGTTGCAGCACACAGGCGCGGATCCGGACAAGCTCAACGTCAATGGCGGCGCCATCGCGCTGGGCCACCCCTTGGGCGGATCGGGGGCAAAACTGATGACGACGCTGGTGCACGCGCTCAAGGCGCGCGGAAAACGCTATGGGCTGCAAACCATGTGCGAAGGCGGCGGTATCGCCAACGTCACCATCATCGAGGCGTTGTGACACAGGACATCGACGCCAACACCCGAAACGCCAAGGCGTTTTACGACCTGATGTTCAATCAGTGCAAACCGCGCGAGGCCATCGCGCGGTTTGTTGGTGAAACCTATACCCAGCATAATCCGCATGTGGGCGACGGTAAGGATGCCTTCATCGCTTATTTTGAGCGTATGGCCACCGAATACCCGGGCAAAAACGTGCGTTTTGTGCGCTCGGTCGCGCAGGGGGAGCTGGTGGTGTTGCATTGCCATCAGACATGGCCCGGAAGCGATGATTATGCGGGGATGGATGTCTTCCGTTTTGACGAAAACGGCAGGATCGTCGAGCATTGGGACGTGCTGCAGGTCATTGCGGGCGAGTCCCAAAACGATAACGGCCTGTTCTGAGACAGCCGCCCTAAGGCAAGGGCGAGTTTGACTTTGACCTGTAGAAAAAGCCCCCAAATCGTACTGGACAGAAATGTCTAGACGGACGTGCCCCGGCTGAATACCGTCGTTTCAAACAGGACAGTCCGACAATAGGGGGGGAGGCATCCATGAAGGCGCATTATCAGGCCGTGGTGATCGGCGGTGGCGTGGTGGGCGCCTCGGTTCTTTATCATCTTGCGAAATTCGGATGGCGCGATGTCTGCCTGATCGAACGCAGCGTTCTGACTGCCGGATCGTCCTGGCACGCGGCGGGCGGCATCCATGCCCTGAACGCCGATCCGAACATTGCCCAGCTTCAGGCCTATACGATCGACCTCTTGTCCGAGATCGAACAGGAAAGCGGTCAGAACATCGGCCTGCACATGACCGGCGGGCTGACCATGGCCGGAACGCCGGACCGCTGGGAATGGCTGCAATCGGCCTATCGCGTGTTCCAGTCCATCGGGATCGAGGATTGCCGCCTTGTGACGCCGCAAGAGGCGCGCGAACTGAACCCGATCATGTCCACCGACGGTCTGTTGGGCGGCATGTGGGCTGACCGCGAAGGCTATATCGACACGACGGGCACCGTGCATGCCTATGCCGGCGCGGCCAAGAAACGCGGCGCCGAGGTGATTGAACACAACCGCGTTCTTGAACTGCACCAGACGTCCGATGGCTGGGACGTGGTGACCGAAAAGGGCACGATCCACACCGAACACGTGGTCAACGCCGGGGGGCTTTGGGCCAAACAGGTCGGGCGCATGGCGGGGATTGAATTGCCGGTCTCACCGCTCAAACACCATTATCTGGTCTCGGATACCATTCCGGAACTGGAACAGATCGATTTCGAAGTTCCGATGACCGTGGACCTTGAGGGGTTCACCTACCTCAGACAGGATCAAAAGGGCGTTTTGCTGGGCATTTATGAGGTTGATCACGAACACTGGGCCATGGACGGCGCCCCGTGGGACTATGGAGTGGAGCTATTTCAGGAAGACACGGACCGCATCGAAAAGGAACTGACCCTCGGGTTTGAACGCTATCCCTGCCTGCAGGAGGTCGGCGTTAAAACATGGGTCAACGGCGCCTTTACCTTTTCGCCGGACGGCAATCCGCTGGTCGGCCCGGTCCCCGGCAAGCCCGGGTATTGGTGCGCCTGCGCGGTCATGGCCGGATTCCTGCAAGGCGGCGGCGTTGGCAAGTCCCTGGCCGAATGGATGATCCACGGCGAACCCGAGGCAGACGTGTTCGGCATGGACGTGGCCCGCTATGGCGATTTTGCCCAGAACAAACGCTATATCCGTGAAACCACCGGGCAGTTCTATTCTCGCCGGTTCGTGATGACCTACCCGAACGAGCAGTTGCCCGCCGGTCGCCCGCTTAAGATGGCCCCCGCCCATACCGCCATGACCGAGGCGGGATGCAAATGGGGCGCCAGTTGGGATCTCGAGGTGCCGCTCTATTTCGCGCCCAATGGCTTTGTCGAAACGCCGACCCTGAAACGATCCAACGCGCATGACATCGTGGCGCAGGAATGCAACGCCATCCGCAAGGGTGTTGGCCTGCTCGATATCACCGGATTTTCCCGGTTCGCGGTGTCCGGGCCCAATGCCGAACGCTGGCTGAACCGCCTCATGGCCAGCAAACTGCCCAAGCCAGGCCGCGCCGCACTGGCCCCGATGCTCAGCGAAACGGGCAGGCTCAAAGGGGATCTGACGGTGCTGAACTGGGGCGATGGAACCTGGTGGATCATGGGGTCCTATTACCTGCGCGCCTGGCATATGCGCTGGTTCAGCGACCATCTGCAGGACGGCGTGACCGTCACCGACCTAGGCGAGGAAATCGCCGGGTTTGCCCTTGTCGGCCCCAAATCCCGCGATGTGATCGAAACCCTGGCCGAACAGGACATATCCGGCCTGCCGTTCATGGGCTGCGGATCGTTCGACATCGGCCTTGTGCGGGCTCGCGTTGCGCGCATGTCGGTGACTGGCGAGATGGGGTATGAAATCAACTGCCGGATGGGCGATCATATCGCGCTGCGCCAGATGCTGCTTGCGGCGGGCGCGGAGCAGGACATTCGCGAATGTGGTTTCAACGCCATGCTTTCGACCCGGCTTGAAAAATCATTCGGCATCTGGTCGGCGGAATTCACCCAGGGTTACACCCCCGCGATGACCGGGATGGACCGCTGGATCGCATGGGACAAGGGTGACTTTGTCGGTCGCGCCGCCGCGATGGCCGAGCGCGACGGTCCCGGCCCGGCGCAGGTGCTTGTCACGCTTGAAATCGACGCGCTGGACGCGGACGCAAGCGGGTATGAACCGGTCTGGTCAGGCGACCGCAAGGTCGGCTTTGTGACCTCGGGCGGGTATGGGCACACGTTGGAAAAATCACTCGCCATGGCGCTGGTTGACCGCGACTGCGCTGACACGGGCACGCCCTTGTCGGTGCATGTGGTCGGTGTCGAACGCCCCGCCCGCGTGATCGCCCCGTCCCCCTATGATCCCAAAGGCGTGGCGATGCGATCATGATCCGCGCATGTGCGACCTGTTCACCGGAACCGGGCGGCGCCGTTGCGCCCGGCGCGGATGCCTGACCCATGGCCCGTCCCAAACCCAGCCTGTTGCACCGGGACGATCCCACCCTTGAACCGCTCAGCGGTAATATCAAGGTAACGCGCCAGGATTGGCTGAACGTCGCCATGGATGTTCTGGTCAGCGACGGGGTTGAACAGGTCAAGGTGATGTCGCTGGGCGATCGGCTGGGTGTGTCGCGGTCCAGTTTCTACTGGTATTTCAAATCGCGACAGGACCTGCTCGACGCGTTGTTGAAACGCTGGCAGGACACCAATACCGCCGCCCTCGTGGCCCAGGCGGAACGGCCGGCCGAGACAATAACCCAAGCCGTCTGCAATGTTTTTCGCTGTGTCGTGAACCCGGTGCTTTTCGACACGGCGCTGGATTTTGCCGTGCGCGCCTGGGCCCGCCGTTCAGGCAAGGTGCGCCGGGTGCTCGACCTGTCCGATCAGCGCCGCGTGGCCGCTCTGACGGCAATGTTCGAACGGTTCGACTTTGACCCGACCGAGGCGATGACCCGCGCACGCGTGCTCTATTACATGCAGAACGGCTATAACGAGGCCGAACTCAACGAATCCCTGCAGGACCGGTTGGCTTTGGTCCCGCATTACCTGCTGATCTTCACCGGCCAACACCCGCGCCCGCAGGAAATCGCGGACCTGCGTGCCTATGCTCTTGCTGCTGATAATGAGGCCAGTTCATGACCCAATCTCCCGACGTCATCATCATTGGAACCGGCGTCATCGGCGCGGCCATCGCGTTCGAGTTGTCCAAGGCTGGTTGGGCCACCCTGTCGCTGGATCGCAACCAGCAGGCCGGGCATGGTTCAACCTCGGGGTCCTGCGCCATCGTGCGGATGCACTATTCGACCTTCGATGGCACCGCCCTGGCGTGGGAGGGCTATCACTATTGGCGCGATTGGGCCGAATACCTGGGGCTGCCGGCTGGCACCGATCTTGCCAAATTCCGCGAGGTTGGCTGCCTGGTGATGAAAACCGAGGCCAACGATCATCTGCAAAAGCACATGAAATTCAGCGCCGGTCTGGGGTGCCCGTACGAGGAAATGACCCCGGAACAGATCACCGCGCGTCTGCCGATCTACACGCTGGAGAGTTTCGCGCCGCCAAAGCGCCTGGACAATCCCGCCTTTGGCCAGCCAAACGGGCGTCGCATGGGCGGGGCTGTCAACTGGCCCAACGCGGGCTATGTGACGGACCCGGCGCTCTCGGCGCAAAACCTGCTGGCGGCGGCCCAACAGCATGGCGCGCGCATCCGGCTGGGCGCCGAGGTGGTCGAGATCCTGCAAAGCGGCGGACGCGTCAGTGGCGTGAGACTGGCCGGTGGCGACACCCTCCACGCCCCCGTCGTCATCAACGTCGCGGGTCCCGGCTCATCAATCGTGAACCGCATGGCCGGGGTCCTCGAGGACATGACCATCCAGACCCGCCCCCTGCGTCAGGAGGTTGCACATCTGCCCAGCCCTCAAGGGTTCGATTTCGAAAATATGGGAACGATCGTATCGGACAGCGATATCGCCTGCTACGTGCGCCCCGAACATGGCAACCACATCCTGATCGGCTCCGAAGACCCCGAATGCGACCCGCATGATTGGGCCGCAAATGACCGCGACTACGACCGCGATTTCACCGATCAATGGACCACGCAGGCCATGCGCTATGCGCAACGCGTCCCATCGCTCGGCATTCCCCGGCAGTCGCGCGGCGTGGTGGACCTCTACGATGCCTCTACCGACTGGATCCCGATCTACGACCGCTCCAGCCTACCGGGCTTTTACATGGCCTGCGGCACCAGCGGGAACCAGTACAAGAACGCCCCGATCGCGGGCAAGATGATGGCGGCTCTTGTGACCTATTGCGAAAACGGGGGGCATCACGACGCCGCGCCGCTGACCTTCACGCTTCCCTATCTGAACCGCGACATCGACGTTGGCTTTTATTCCCGGAAACGCCCGGTCAATCAGGACAGCAGCTTCTCGGTCCTGGGCTGACACAGGGCTTCATCTTGCTCGATAAACTCCGTGGGAGTCGCCCGGCAGGGCGGCGGGGGCAGAGCCCCCTTTCACGGTGCCGACCCGGCGGTGAAATAAACCCAAAGTGCGGCCATCGCCACGTAAGTCAGATGATGCAGAGCCTGATCAAACCCGTTGGCGCGCCAGTATCCTGCCTCGCTTGGATCATACTGTTTGGCTTCGGAATACCGTGCCTTGGCCCAGTCGATATTGAAATGCACCACCCATTCGGCCAGCGCCAGTCCCACAATGAAACCGACCGGGGCACCCACCAGCGTAATGGCAATGGCAGACCCGATCGCATGTACACTGGCGTGCTGGGCCCGGCCCAGATGCCAGTACTCTCCGCGACCCGACAGCATGCGCGACGTTTGCAGAAAATAATCGGCAAACATGTGTTTGATCTGCAAAAGGCAGATCAGGATCAGAACTTTGCTGACAAGGTCAGGCAAATCGAACTCCGGCGCATCTCACGAGCGTCAGCTTAGGCGCTTCGTCTTCTGTCTGCAATCGCCGGGGCGGATCGTATATGTTAGCGTTTGATTATACTGGCTTTGCCTTGCTAGGCTGGTGATGTGCAGGCGCCTCTCGAAAGCGGCGCATGCCGTTGATCGATACACATAATTTTCGGAACTTTCTCATAGAACGCACTCTTTTCCGCTTCATCTGGAAATATTCCAAACGCGATCAGCTTGTTTTGCTGGTGGTCACCGCGGTGTTGTTCCCGCTGCTCTATCTCACACTCGAACTGCCCAAACGCATCATCAACGATGCCATCGGCGCGCAATCCTCGGAAATAGAATTTGCCGGATACCAGGTCGATCAGGTGACCTATCTGGGTATTCTCTGCATCGCGTTTCTGTTGTCTGTTCTGGCCCACGGGCTGGTCAAGATGCGCATCAATACGATGAAAGGCGTCTTGTCCGAGCGGATGCTGCGGCGGTTTCGCTATCAGCTGATCTCGCGTGTTCTGCGCTTTCCACAGCCCTATTTCGAACGGGTCAGCCAGGGCGAACTGGTGTCGATGATAACGGCCGAAAGCGAACCCATGGGCGGTCTCATGGGCGACGCTATCAGCCAGCCGGTGCTTCAGGCGGGGCAGATGCTGACGATCCTGGGGTTCCTGTTCCTGCAAAGCTTCTGGTTCGGCGTCGCCGCCTGTGCCCTTATTCCGCTTCAGGCCTGGCTGATCCCGAAACTTCAACGGCAGATCAACCTGCTGAACAAGAAACGCATACAGGAGGTCCGCATTCTGGCCGCCGAAATCGGCGAAAATGCGGCGGGGGTTTCCGCGATTCGCGCCAGCGGCGGTTGGCGCTATCGCATGGCGGTGATCACCGACCAGCTGGGCCGCCTGTTCAATATCCGCTTCGAGATATACCAGAAGAAATTCTTCATGAAGTTTCTCAACAACTTCATCTCGCAGCTGACCCCGTTCTTTTTCTTTTCCATCGGCGGATACCTCGTTCTTCAGGGAAGTGTCTCTCTGGGCGCCCTGGTCGCGGCGCTGGCGGCCTACAAGGACCTCAGCTCGCCCTGGAAGGAATTGCTGGCCTATTACAACCAGACGCAGGACATGGCCCTGCGCTGGGAGGTGATCACCGAACGCTTTGCACCCCCCGGTATCATGGACGAAACCCTGTTCGAGGATGAGCCCGAAGACCTGCCACATCTGACCGGCGATATCGTTCTCGATCACGTGACGGTGCGCGATGCGGATGGCAACGCCGTTCTTGAGGATTTGAATGCCTCCTTCCCGGCGGGCAAGGAGATCGGCATCACCGCGCCCAGCTCCGAGGACCGGCGCGCGCTGGGCGAGCTCCTCACGCGCGAGGTTCTGCCGGCCGCAGGCACGGTCCGTATCGGCGATCAGGACCTGAAAATGCTGCATCACGCGGTGATCGCGGCGCGCATCGGCCACGCATCGTCCCGGCCAATGTTCTTCAGGGGCACCTTCGGCGACAACGTCATGATGCCGATCCGCCGCTGCCCGATTGCGGGCGAGGGCGAAACGCCCTTTGCGCGCGAGGCGTTTCTGGCTGGAAACAGCCCCGATCCGCTGAGCGCCAATTGGCAGGATCCGAGTGCCGCCGGTTTCGAAACCGCCGAGGAACTGCGCAGCTGGTGGCTGCGCCTGATCGAAGGGATGGGGCCGGGCAATGCCCTGTTTCGCCGTGTCCTGGATCAACGGTTTGATGCGGATCAGCATCCGCAGCTGGCCCGCGCCCTGGTGGGTCTGCGCCCCGCCGTCAGAGAGGCGGTGGCCGCGGCCGGGCTGGACCGACATGTTCATCCGCTTGATCCCGAACTTTACAATCCTTCGCTGCCGGTGGCCGAAAACCTGCTGTTTGCCGCCCCGCGCCAACCCATCACGCCTGAGCTTTTGGCGTCGCAGGGGGAATTCCTGACCCAGTTGCGGGTGCTCAAACTGGACAAGGCCCTGGTGGCCCTGACCCAGGACGTGACCGACATGTTGCGCCAGATTTTTGGTCTGGACGGCACCGACCATCCGCTGTTTCGCAATCTCGGACTTGACGTGAAAACCTATGAAACGACGCTGGCCCTTGTTGAGAAAACCCGCAAGAGCGGCGCAGCCGAGCTCAGCGAAATCGACATGGGCCACCTGTTGGCGGTGCCGTTCCGGATTTCCGCCGACCAGATTGGCCCGGCCTTTCCCGAAGACATCAAGACCCGCATCCTGGAACTGCGCAAAACGCACGCGCCGGCGCTGCTGGAAAGTCTGGGGGACCTGTTCGTGCCGCTGGACAAGGGGGCTTTTGTCCCGGGTATGACTGTTCTGGAAAACGCGCTGTTCGGTAAGATTTCGCAGGATGCAGGCGGGCGCGTCGATGATCTGCGCAAGACGGTCGCCGAGGTGCTGATCGAAGGCGGCGCGCAGGAACTGGTCGTGCAGCTGATCTATGACCTGCCCATTGCCCTGTCGGGGGCCAACCTGTCGCCCACCTTTGCCGAACCGCTGTCCTTTTCCCGCGCCACGATCAAACGCCCCGACATCGTGATCCTGGATCAGGTGTTTGACAGCTACAGTCGCAGAACCCAAGTGGCAGTGAAGGAAAACCTGCGCAAGCTGATGCCCGAGGCGACCTTGATCTATATGCGCGAAAACTTTGACCCGGAGGACGAATTCGATGCCACATTCGAAATGCAAAGGGGCCGTATCGTGACCGAGGACATGGGTGAGGCTGCCGGAGAAGATGGCATGGCCAGCGCCGACCTGGCGCGCAAGCTGCGCGCGCTGGAACAGACAGACCTGTTTTCGGGGCTGAACCGCAAGCAGTTGCGACTGCTGGCCTTTGGCGCGCGCTGGTACGAGGCCCCGGCGGGTGAGGTCGTGTTCCGAAAGGACGACGCGCCGACCGATGGCGCCTATATGATCCTCGAAGGAGAGGCGGGTCTTTACCTGCCCAAGGACGGCGCCGCGGATCAGTTGATCGCCAGAGTTGGTGCCGGGACGCTGGTCGGGGAACTGGGCCTAATCCGCAACGAGCCGCGCGCCCTGACCATGGTGGCCGACAGCGACATAAAATGCCTGCGTATCGGTGCCAGCGAGTTTCTGGCCGTGGTGGAAAACGATGCCGCCACCGCGTTCAAGCTTTTGCAGGTGGTGGCGGGATACGTGTCGAATTGATCTGACGCCGCACGGACTGCGCGGGCAGGACCGGGGGCTGCCTGTCCCCGGACCCCCGGGAGTTTTTCTGGCAAGATGAAAAGGTGTCAGTGACGCCGGATCGGATCGATGGGCGTGGCGGGCAGGTCCAGCGCGTCTTCGACGAAGCGGGCGACCTGCAAAAGCCGGGCCTCGCCGCGCGGTGGGCCGATCAACTGCAGCCCGACCGGCAGGCCTGCGTCGGTGAAACCGGCAGGCATGGCCAGTGCGGGCAGGAGGGTTGTGGTGGCCAGAAAGGAAAACCGCAGCCAGTCCTCGTAAGTGCCGATCTCGCGCCCGTCGACGAGGCGGGGGTATTCCTGCGCGACGTCGATCGGGGCGATGCCGACCACGGGGATGGCCAGCACGTCATACCCGTCCAGAAACTGACGCATGATATCGTAGAGCTGGCTGCGCCGGGGAATCGCGTTGAAAAGATCCTCGGTGCTGACGTTCAGGCCGTAGTCGACGTTGTCCTTTAGGCGCGGGCCGAATGTGGCCTGCACATGGTCGGGCAGGCGGGCGACCACGGCACCGTAATGCATGCCGCGCAGGGCCATGTAGGTATCGTTCAGGTAAGGCAGGTCGGGGCAGGCCTCGGTCACCTCGGCTCCGGCGCGGGCCACGGTGTTCATCGCGCTGCGAAGAACGTCGCGGATTTCGCGTTCGACGGCAGCGAACCCATTCTGATCCTCGCTGAAGGCGATGCGCGGTGCGCGGGGCAGTTGATCGACCGCAGTCTGGAAGGGGGTGGCGGGTGCGTCGAGGCTGATCGGCATGCGCGGGTCCCATCCGGTCATGGCATCGAGAAACAGGGCGAGATCGCGCACGTCCCGGGCCATCGGCCCCTGCAACCCTTCGGTCAGAAAGGCGGCCGCGCCGGGTCCGCCGCCACAGCGACCCGGCGAGGGGCGCAGGCCCAGAACCCCGCAATGTGCCGCAGGCGTGCGCAGAGAGCCCATCAGATCGGACCCGTGGCTGAGCCACACTTCGCCCGTGGCAAGGGATACCGCCGCGCCCCCGGAAGAGCCACCGGCATTCATCCGGGTGTCCCAGGGGTTGCGCGTTGCGCCAAAGACGGGATTGGTCGAATTGCCGCCCGCGCCAAATTCGGGTGTATTTGTCTTGCCCATGACCAGCGCGCCGCGATGTTCCAGAATATCGACCAGCGGATCACTGGTTTCGGGCACAAAATCCGCCAGCGCGAGATTGCCATAGGTCGTGCGCACGCCGGCCACGGCGTTGAGATCCTTGATCCCGATGGGCAGGCCTGCCAGCCAACCGGGATTTTGTTCATTGGTCTGCGCATGGGCCGCCAAATCACCAATCGCCGCGCGGGCCCGGTCGATACAGGTGGTAGGCATGGCGTTCACGTCAGGTTCGACCTGCGCGATCCGCGTGGCCGAGGCCGCGACAACGTCGGCAGGCTCCAGATCACCGCTGCGCAGGCGCGAAACGATCTCGCGCGCGGGGAGCGCGCAAAGGTCAGGCCCTGAAAACGTCGCGGACGGGCGGTTCATTTACTGTTGCAAAACAGAGAATAGAGCATCCCGATCATTTGCTCGGTTTTTTCGTCGGCAAGCGAATAGTAAACGGTCTTCCCGTCGCGGCGCGTCTTGACCAAGCCTTCATCCCGCAGCCGCGCCAGCATCTGGCTGACGGCGGCCTGCCGGATATCAAGAAGGTCCTCGAGCGCGCCGACCGATTTTTCGCTGCTGCCGAGGTGGCACAGGATCATCAGACGTCCTTCGTGGGCCAGCGCCTTGAGATAGGAGGCGGCCTCGGTTGCGCGCTCGGCCATATCCACTGGGGTTTCCGGGGCAAGTGCGGCGTCAATTTGGTTCATCAAATACGTCGTCCCTAAGAATAATCAGAGATAGGATATCATGCCCAATCGGGCGGCTTTTGTCACCCCTTTGACGGGGGGGCACCCCCCTGGAATGCGTTTCCGTTGACGTAATCGCAGGGGGGCTCCTGCATTTCAAGATGCAAAGAGCCGCCAAGATAGGGGTGCGCGCGGGCCAGGTCTTCGTCCACATCAATGCCCAGTCCGGGGGCATCGGGCGGGGTAATGAACCCGTTTTCGACCCGGATCGACCCCTTGATCAGCGCGTCATGAAACGGCGTTTCGATGGTTTCGGCCATCAGCAGGTTCGGAATTGCGGCGGCCAGCTGGATGTTGGCGGCCCATTCCACGGGGCCGGCATAAAGATGCGGGGCCAGCTGCGCGTTATACACCTCGGCCAGGGTGGCGATCTTCTTGGCCTCCCATATTCCGCCCGCGCGCCCAAGCGCCGGCTGCAGGATGCTGGCCGCGCCTTCGCGCAGGATCGGGGCAAATTCGGCCTTGGTCGTCAACCGCTCGCCCGTTGCCACGGGGATGGCCACGGCGCGGGCCACCTGCGCCATCTGGGCGACGCTGTCGGGCGGCACCGGTTCTTCGAACCACAGCGGGGTGTAGGGCTCCAACGCGCGGCCCAGCCGGATGGCCCCTGCGGTGGTGAACTGTCCGTGGGTGCCGAACAGCAGGTCGGCCTTGTCACCGACCGCCTCGCGGATTGCCCTGCAAAAGGCGACCGAGCTCGAAATATCGCTCATGGCCGGCATATGGCCCCCGCGCATCGTGTAGGGGCCGGCGGGGTCGAATTTCACCGCCGTGTACCCCTTGGCTACCATTGCGGCGGCGCATTCCGCGGCCATGTCCGGCGAGACCCAGAAATCGTCCATTTCATGATGGGGGAGGGGGTAGAGATAGGTATAGGCGCGAATGCGGTCATTCATCCGCCCCCCGATCAGCGCGTGCACCGGGCGGTCGCGATCCTTGCCCAAGATGTCCCAACAGGCGATCTCGAGACCTGAAAACGCGCCCATGACCGTCAGGTCCGGACGTTGCGTGAACCCCGAGGAATAGGCGCGGCGGAACATCAGTTCGATGTTTTCCGGGTTTTCGCCCTGCATGTGGCGGGCAAAGACATCTTCGATCACGGCGCGCATGGCGTCCGGCCCGACCGAGGACGCATAGCATTCGCCCCAGCCGGTGATGCCGGTATCGGTGGTCACCTTGACCAGGATCCAATACCGCCCGCCCCATCCCGGCGCAGGCGGGGCCGTCACGATGATGTCGAGGTCCTGCAGCTTCATGATGGTCTCCCTGGGATAACGGGGCGGGACTGGCCCGCCCGGCAAAGGATGCTATCCGGGCTGCAAGGTTGCAACCGGGATTGCAGGGATGCGGCCGGACCGGGTTAGCGGTTGAACAGGATCACATTGCGCTTGGCCGCGCCGCCCAGCGTATCCTCGATCGCCTCGTTGATCTGTTCCAGCTCCCAACGGCCCGAAATCAGCTCATCCAGTTTCAGGCGACCTTGTTTATAGAGGTCGATCATCCAGGGAATGTCGCGTTTGATCACCACGTTGCCCATTTTCGAGCCGATGAACCCCTGGCCCTGATCGGCCATGTTCAGCGGCGAGAATGACGATTGCGTATCGCCGTGGGGCATACCGACCATGATCACGTTGCCGCTGGCCGCCAGGTATCGGGGGGCCTGGTCGTAAACCTGTGCGACGCCCACGGTGACCAGAACCGCGTCCGCGCCCCGGCCCAAAATCTGTTTTACCTTTCTCCAGGGCTTGGCATCCTTGGCCGAAACAACATCGGTCGCGCCGAATTCGCGGGCGACGTCCAGCTTTTCGTCCAGCATATCCACCGCCACGATGCGCCGCGCCCCGGCGATGCGCGCGCCCTGAATCGCATTCAGACCCACGCCGCCGGCGCCGATCACCACAACGTCCTGACCGACACGGATGCCCGAGGCATTCACGGCCGCGCCGACCCCGGTGATCACGCCGCAGGAAATGAGCGAGGCGACATCCTTGGCAATGTCATCCGGGATTTTGACGATCTGGCTTTGATCCACGACCACCTTTTCGGCGAAGGCGCCACAGGCCATCGCCTGCAGCATTGCCCCGCCATCCTTGGTTTTCAGCGGCCCCTTGGTACCATCACGCGGCGTTTCGCAGGTGGTCAGATGCCCCGAGTAGCAGGATGGGCAATGTCCACAGGCCCGGATCAGGGTGACGCAGACACTGTCGCCCAGTTCGAACTCATGCACACCGTCGCCCAAGGCGGTGATGCGGCCTGCGGCCTCGTGGCCGTAAACGGCGGGCAACGCGCCGCCAAATCCGCCCTGCTGGAACGAAATGTCCGAATGGCAGATGGCCACTGCATCCAGTTCCACCTCGACCTCGCCCATCATGGGATCGTCCAGAAGAACCTCCTCAATGACCAATGGTTTCCCGAACGCGTGGCACACGGCCGCCTTGATGGTTTGCATGGTTTTCTCCCTAACGGTTTTGGCGAACGTTACCGGGATACACGCCATTCGCAAGTGCGAAACGAAATTCTGCTTGGCGGAATTTTCACGCGTTTCGGAACACCCGCAGGAACACCAGCAACCCGGCCACGACCAGCAGCATCGCCAGGACAAAGGGCGCGCCCGGAAAGTGAACAGGCGCCGTGGGGGCGGTGAATGCCGAAAACACCGTTGTCATCATCATGGGTGACACAACTGTCGCCAGCGCTGCCATGCTGGTCAGGATGCCCTGCAATTCGCCCTGCGCATCGTCATCGACCCGCTGAGACATGATGCCCTGCAAGGCTGGCGTTGCGATGCTGCCCAATGCGGCCACGGGCGTCAGAAACAAGGCCAGCGTGCCATCGGTGACAATGGCAATCGCCCCACAGGCCAGCATGTCGAAAACAAACCCGTAAACGACCGTGCGCGCATCCCCGACCCGGACCAGCATGAACCGGATCAGAACGGTCTGCACGATGGCGGATGAAATGCCATACACGGCTAGGGACAGGCCGATGATCTGCGGGCTCCACCCGAACTGCGCCTGGGTGAAATAGGCCCAGATGACAGGATAGACATACAAGGCCACCGAATAGATGAAATAAACCAGAAGAAGCGGCCGGATGCCCGGCATATGTGCCATGTTGCCGAAGGCCGCGAGCGGGTTGGCGCGCGCCCAGCGAAACGGGCGGCGGATGCGATCGGTGACCGTTTCTTTCAGGACGAACAGGCCCAGCGTGAAATTCAGCGCCGATAACGCGGCGGCGGCATAAAATGGCGCCCGGGTGCCGTATTCGCCCAAGACCCCACCCAGCAACGGGCCCAGTACAAACCCGATGCCATATCCCGCGCCGATCAGCGCAAAATTGGCCGATTTTTCGCCGGGTTTGGAGATGTCGGCCATATAGGCACTGGCGGTTGCATGGGTGGCGGCGGTGATCCCGCCGACGATACGCCCGGCCAGCAACAGCCAGATCGACCCGGCCACGGCCATCACAAGGTAATCCAGCGCCATCACGCACAGCGAGACCAGCAACACGGGGCGGCGCCCGAACCGGTCCGACAGGTTGCCGATCAACGGCCCGACCGCAAATTGCATGACGGCGAAAACGGTGGTCAGAACACCCCCCCAAAGGGCCGCGTTCGACAGGGTGCCGCCATGCACCTCGCGGATCAAATCGGGCATGATCGGCATGATCAGCCCAACGCCCATCGAGTCGAGAACGACTGTCATCAGGATGAACAGAACCGGCAGACGCAAGGCAATTATCCTGTCTGACGCGCCTAGCCGGGCGCTGGGTGCCTGTCGCGCACGGTTTGGGCAAACCGCCGCGCCTCGGCCGGGGCATGACCCATCTGATGAGATGGGTCAAACAGCATTGCGGCGTCAAGGTCGGGATATTCCAGCATCACAAGATCGCGCAGGGGCGTTTGCTTTTCCTGCGCCGCGCGGCACAGCGCCTTGACCGCGGCCTGCGCCTCGGGGCGCGGCAGGGTTTCTGCCAGCGCAAAGCTGAGTGCCTCGGCGTGGATCATGCCCAGCTGTCCTTCAAGCGCGTCCATCATGGCCGCGGGTTGCGGGGCCAATGCCTGGCACAGCGGCAGCGCCGCCTGTGTCGAGGCGGCGGCCCCCAGAACGATCTGAGGCAGGCACATCCATTCGGTGAACCAGGCCGCCCCGTCCCGCTGATGTCGCGGCATCGCCGCCCCCTGCAACACGCTGTGCAACCCCGCCGACTGGCGCGCCAGCGCAACTAGGACCGACGGCCCAACCGGGTTCTGTTTCTGCGGCATGGTCGAAGACGCCCCCGCGCCCCCGAGGCTCAGTTCATTGATGCCACTTTGAACCAGTTCGGTGGCATCCTCGCCCAGCTTACCCAGGGCAAGCGAGACCCGCACCATCCAGTCTGCAATGCGCAATATCGGCGTGCGATCGCTGTGCCAGCTACGTCCGGGGTCGCTCAGGCCCAGCGCCTCGGCTATCGCGGCGCGTGTGTCCGTCGCTTGGGGACCAAGAGCCGAAGAGGTGCCCGCAGCGCCAGACAGGGACACCAAAAGGCAGGCGCCACGCAACGCGGGCAATTCCCCTATCAACCCCAACAGCGGCGCGCCCCACCCGGCCACAACGGCCCCGAAACTGGTGGGCGTGGCGTGTTGGCCATAGGTGCGTGCCGCCATTGGCAGATCGGCGTGGGTTTCGGCCAGATTGGCCAGCGCGCGCAGAATTTGGCCCAGATCATCCTCGATCAGCATCAGCGCCTGGCGCAGGCGCAGCATTAGCCCGGTGTCCGAAATATCCTGGGACGTGGCGCCCCAATGCACGAATTGCGCGTGTTCCGGTGCGCTCATCTCTGCGCGAAAGGCCGATACCAGCGCCGGGACGCTCACGCCGTTTGTTCCCGTGGCCTTGGCCATCACGCCAGGGTCGACCTGAACCTCCATCGCGGCGCGCGAAATCGCGGCGGCGCTGAGGTCGGGGATCACACCCAGGGTCCCTTGTGCCTTGGCGAGCGCCCCTTCGACCAGCAGCATGGCGCGGATTTCCGCAGCATCCGTGAACAACCGGCCCGCGGCACCGGTGGGGAAAAGCCGGCCATAGAGCGTGCTGTCAAATACCGATCCGGCCATTATGCGCGCTCGGCAATCTGGCCCAGAAGGTCGGCCAGACCATCGGGATCGGACAGGAATGGCGAATGCGATGTAGGCATTTCATAGACCCTGTCGCGCGGCCAGTCGGCGACCATTTCGGCCTGATATTCGGGCGGAATGGTCTGATCGTCTGTGCAGCGAATATAGGATTTGGGCACTGACGCGTAGCGCTCGGTTACGGTCAGTGGCGTCGATTGCGGTTTGATGGCCTGCGGACACAGGCGCGGCACCGCATAGGCGACGGCCTCGGGCGAGCAATCGTTGTAAAACAGGTTGGGTGCCTGTTCGGGATCGATAGACATGGTGATGCCATCGGGGTTTCGGATCACTGCTGGCAGGATCGGCTGACGTTTGGAGCGTTTGCGCATGTCCACCATCGACAGGCCCGAAATCGGCACATAGGCGCATAGGTAAATCAGCGCAAGCATGGCTGTCGGGTCGGTTTCGGCGGCCGCGCTGATTGGGTAGCCGCCCCAGGAATGGCCGACAATCACCGTCTCCGGAGTCGAGGCCGAAAGGATCGCATCGGCGCAGCCCTGCAATGTCGCCTCGCTGGCCGGGGTGGGATCATCGCCATTGGCGGGCAGGTCGATGGCCCGTGCGGTATGCCCCCGCGCCGTGAGCGCGGGGATCAGGTCACGCCAGCACCACGCACCGTGGCATGACCCATGGATCAGAAGAAAATCGGCCATCAGATATCCAGAAAGATGGTTTCGCCTTCACCTTGCAGGCGGATATCGAAGCGATACTGCCCGTCGCCGGTTTTCTTGGCGATCAGGGTCGGGACGCGGTTCTGATGTTCGATCCGGTTCAGCAGTGGATCGCCTGAATGGTCGTCGCCTTCGAAATAGATGCGCGTCTGAAGGCCGATATTGATGCCGCGCGCCACCAGCCACAGGGCGATGTGCGGGGCTTGCCCGCCGACCGAACCTGGCTTGACGGTGTCGAGCGTCCACTCGCCCGTTGTCTGGTCCGACGGGATCCGGCACCAGCCCTGCGTGCCGGGCCCGAAATTGCCATCGCCGTCCGGTTGCCAGCTTTCGATCAGCACATCGCGCAGCGCCGTGCCCGTGCCGTCATAGACCACGCCGGTGATGGCGATCCGTTCGCCCGGCGCATCGTCGGGAAAGGCGCGCAGCCCCAGGTCTTCGGAGTAAATCCCCTCGATCCCGGCAAAGTTGGGGGTGCAGCCGATATGCACGTAAGGGCCCGCCGTTTGCGATGCGCTTTCGGTCAGGTAATCCAGTTTCTGTACCATCTTACATCCCCTCCATCTTGTTTTCGAACATGGTCTGGCGCGATCCGCGCAGCACGATGTCGAACTTGTAGGCCAGCGCATCCAGCGGCAGGGCGGTGTTCATGTCCAGTGGCGCAACCAGACGGTCGATGGCCACCTGATCGGGGATGGTATTCACGATCGGGCAAAGCGGGATCAGCGGATCGCCCTCGAAATACATCTGGGTGATCAAGCGCTGGCCAAAGCTGTGCCCGAAGACCGAGAAGTGGATGTGCATCGGCCGCCAGTCATTGGGGCCGTTCGGCCAGGGATAGGCCCCGGGCCGGATGGTGAGAAATTCGTATGACCCATCCTCACCCGTGATGGTGCGCCCGCAACCGCCGAAATTGGGGTCCAGCGGCGCAAGATAGCTGTCCTTCTTGTGGCGATACCGGCCACCGGCGTTGGCGTGCCAGATTTCGATCAGGGCATTCGGCACGGGGCGCGCGTTTTCGTCGAGCAACCGGCCATGCACGATGATGCGTTCGCCGATCGCAGGCTGACCGGTGTAGTTGAGGATCAGGTTGTTGTCTGTTTCGCCCAGCATGTTGTGACCGAAGGTCGGGCCATTCTGCTCGGTCGGTGTGGCGGACATGGAAATCAGCGAACGGTTGGGGCTGCGCGGGACGCTTGATTTGTATCCGGGTGCATAGGCAACCGGGTGCGCTGCGCGATTGCGTGGCAGCAATGTCATGTATCTTCCTCCATTTCGGAAAAGGTCGCCTTGGCCAGTTTGATGGCGTGGTTCGCCTTTGGCACTCCGGCATAGATGGCGACGTGCTGGAACACTTCCATAATGTCGCGCTGGGTGGCTCCCGTTCGCGCGCAAGCCCTGATGTGCATTGGAATTTCTTCGAAGTTTCCCATGGCCGCCAGCAAGGCCAGTGTCAGCATGGATCGTTCGCGCCGCGTGATCGCGTCGCTGGCCCAGACAGTTCCCCAGGCGCCTTCCGTAATCAGCGTCTGAAACGGCGTGTCAAAGCTGGTCTTGGCCGCCTCGGCGCGGTCGACATGCGTATCGCCCAGAACCTCGCGGCGTACCTTCATGCCCAGTTCCCATGAGTCAGACATGGCCAATCTCCTTCAGGAACCCGCTGAGGACGGCGGCATATTCCTCGGGGCGCTCGACACAGGGCAGATGCCCCGCCTTGCGGACCAGGTGGAATTGCGAGCCGGGGATCAGATCGACGGTTTCGCGCACCAGGTCGGGCGGTGTCGCGCCATCCTCGTCCCCCGCGATGCCGAGGGCGGGCAGGCGCAGGCCGCTGGTCGGGGTATAGAAATCGGTTCCGGAAATCGCGGCCGAGCACCCCGCATAGCCCTGCGCCGGCTGGCGCACCAGCATGTTCCGCCAAAGGGTCAGGTCGGGGGTCTTCAGAAACGCCTTGCTGAACCAGCGCTCCATCACCGCATCGGCCATGCTTTCGATCCCGTCGCGGTTGGTGATCTCGATCCGCTCGGCCCACATTTCGGGCGTGCCGATCTTGGCGCCGGTGTTGGACAGAACGATGGCGCGCACCATGTCCAGCCGCTTGATCGCCAGCCCCTGTGCGATCATGCCGCCGATCGACAGACCCACGAACACACAGTCGCGCACGTTTAAATGGTCCAGCAAGCCTTCGACATCGCGCACCAGCGCACCCATCGCATAGGGGGGCGGCGGCAGCGAGGACAACCCGTGCCCGCGCTTGTCGTAGCGGATGAATTTCAGCCCCTTGGGCAACAGCGGCAGCACCGCGTCCCAAAGGCGGAGGTCGGTTCCAAGAGAGTTCGCAAAAACAACCGGCGCGCCGTCCGGATCGCCGTCGATCCGATAGTGCAGCTGCACGTCACCCAGATCTGCAATGTGCATGAAAACTCCCCCAGAATTTTTCTGTGCCTATCTAGCGCGCGGCGTGCCGAAAGGTAAAGCATCCGGCCCCGGTTTTTGCCGGGCGTCAATCCTGCCCGATCCGCATGTGTGCCATGATCTGACCGTGGTCCGAGGCCAGCTTGTTATAGGGCGCTTCGGGGTGGCTGCCGTCGGTCAGGTGGTCGTTGAGCACGCTGTAGTATTCCATCTCGCCGATGGCGCGGTGGTATTCGGGCAGGAAATGCCGGGACATGTAAATCTGGTCGATGCTTTCATAAATCCCACCAAAGGCCGCAGTATACACCATGTCGCGCAGCGATTTGCGCACGAACATCTTTTCCGCCGAATGCAGGCGCACGCGTTCGACCGCCTCGGTGATCTGTTTGTTCTCTTCCTTGGAATACCGGTCATTCGGGTGCTTGGCATCATGGCGCAGCATCCAGGAATAGTTGTGAAACGGCACCTCGCCGCTGATGATTTCGCTGCTGACCGCATGTTCACCGTCGTTGAAGTCACCCAGCACCATGACCGGATGACCGCGGTCCAGTTCGGCCAGTATCTCGCGTCGCAGAACCCAGGCCTCGGCCATCCGCCTGAGGGCGGATCGCAACGCCCCCATTGCCCGGCCCGCAGGATTATAAGCCGTCAGGACAGCCTCGGGCGCAAAGGGCGCACCGGCAGGGCGAATGAATTCTCCCAGCTTTGATTTCAGGTGGCAGTTGAACACGCTGACCACGTGATCCCCCACGGGAATGCGCGTCAGCAGGATCGGGCGGGACATCCGCGTGATGGTGTAATGTCCCGCACTGTGTTCGCCACCGAGGGACGACATCGGGATGTTCAGCGGCTCCTCAAGATCCTGCAACACGCGGGGCGGCTCGGCAAATCCGAACCGTGACAGGGTGGCCAGGCCCGGGCGACGCTGCCCCGGTTCGCCATCGGACGCATTGGGCGCAAAGGCCAGTTCCGCGCCGGTATAGGGGGTATAGGACAGTTTCCGGAAAATCGCCTTTTTGTGATAGCGTTTGGACGAATCCGGCACCGTGGCCTCATTCGCGGCAATGCCGCGCCGGTCGGTTTCTGTAATCACCTGGCGCAGGGCGTCTTCTTCGAAAATCTCCTGAAAGCAGACGATGTCGGAATCCAGCGTCAAAAGCTGATCGGCCATCCAGTCCTGTTTCCAGGTGAACTCCTCGGGGGTGTAGGTCTGAAACTTGTAATATTCCTCGTCCGCGCCAATCAGGTTCTTGACGTTGAAACTGGCAATCGTGAACCGGGTCATCCCGCTTACTCCTCTGCGTATTTTTCCAGGGCCATCCGGAACACGGCGCTGTCGACGTTCCCGCCCGAGGCAACGGCGATCACGGCCTCGCCCTCGACCTGGTCGCCATGAAAGAGCGCCGCCGCCAACCCGACGGCGCCGCCTGGTTCCAGCACGATTTTCAACCGCAAGAACGCCAGGGCCATGGCCTGTAACGCCTCGTCATCGGTGACCGCCAATCCGGGTCCGCACAAACGCTGCATGATTGGAAAGGTCAGTTTGCCCGGCTGCGGCGTGACGATTGCATCGCACAGCGATCCGGTCATGCGAGCGTTGCGCTCAATACCGCCAGAGGACAGGGACCGGGCCACATCGTCAAACCCTTCCGGCTCGACCGGGCGCACGCGCATATCGGGCGCGCGCGACTCCAGCGCCAGCGCGATGCCTGCTGTCAGGCCACCGCCGCCGCAGCAGACCAGGACATCGCCTGCGGTCACGCCCTCTTTGGTGGCCTGTTCTGCGATTTCCAGCCCGACCGAGGCTTGCCCGGCGATCACCAGCGGTTCGTCATAAGGTTTGATGAGGGTCAGACCGCGGTCCGCGGCAAGTTTCGCGCCGATTTCATCGCGGTCTTCCGTGGCACGATCATAGAGTATGACCTCAGCCCCCAGCGCACGGGTGTTGGCGATCTTTAGCTTGGGCGCGTCGGACGGCATCACGATCACCGCCGAGGTGCCATGGCGCGCCGCGGCCATCGCGACGCCCTGCGCGTGGTTACCGCTGGAAAACGCGATGACCCCGCGCGCCCGCACCTCCGGGTCCAGCGCCGAAAGCGCCGACCACGCGCCGCGAAACTTGAAACTGCCCGTATGTTGCAGGCACTCGGGTTTCACCAGAACCTGCCGCCCGGCGATCTCATCCAGAAACGGTGAACTCAAAAGCGGTGTGCGCCGCGCGTGTCCTTCAAGCCGCGCGGCCGCGGCTTCGATCATTTCCAGAGTGCTCATGTGGTATCCCGTTTTGTCCGGTGTTGTGTGTTCCGAACAATTGGTAGACCACGCACCGGGACGAGGCCAGCCTTACAATCCGGCCTGTTTCGGGATGGTCGTCAAATCCGACAGGACGGTTTGCGGTGTCCAGGGCAGCCGGTCCATCGGTTCACCCGCGCGGTTGACCCAGGCCGTGGTAAACCCGTACCCCGCTGCAGCCGCCGCATCCCATCCGTTGGAGGACACGAACAACACCTCGTCCGGGGCACATTTGAACCGCGCGCCAACAAGGTCGTACACCCGCCGGTCCGGTTTGAATATGCCCACGCTTTCGACCGACAATACATCGTCCAGCACGTCCCCGATGCCGGCCGATTGAACGGCCCCGTCCAGCATCGCAGGGGACCCGTTCGACAGGATGGCCGTCTGCAAACCACCTGCCTTCAGCGCGGCCAGCATGGCGGGCACCTCGGGATAGGCCTGCAATTCCCAGTAGAGATCCAGCAACCGCTGTCGCAGCGCGGGGTCGCCATCAAGCCCTGTCGCCTCAAGCGCCCAGTCCAGACCGTTCTGCGTGACCTCCCAGAAATCCGTGTGCGCATCGGCCACCGCGCGCAGCCAGCTGTATTGCAACTGTTTCAGCCGCCAGTGATTGGCAACCTGAACCCACTTGTCCCTGAGCGCCGGGAAATCCGGTGCTTCGGCGGCCTGCCGCGCGGCGGCGGCGACATCGAACAACGTCCCATAGGCATCAAAGACACAGACACTGATCGGCATGGGAGGGCCCCCTGTTTTCCCCTGTTCGTCTGGACCCTGACACAGGCAATCCCGCCGCGAAACCCTTATCGCAGGACTGGAGGGCCACGCGTCACCGCCGGTGGTCAGCTTTACCTTTTGCGGCTCGATTGCTAAACTGACCGCTCAAAAGCACCCGCGCCGATACGCGGCCTTTTTCAAACTCACCCATAAATTTTCAGATTGGATACCCATGACCCAGGTCAAAACCGGCGATACCGTGCGGATTCACTATACAGGCACCCTGCTTGACGGCTCTACCTTCGACACGTCCGAAGGGCGCGATCCGCTGCAGTTTCAGGTTGGGTCCGGCCAGATCATTCCCGGTCTTGACGTGGCGCTGCCGGGCATGGCGGTCGGGGATAAAAAGACCGTGAACGTGCCCTGCGATCAGGCCTATGGCCCGATCAATCCGGGGATGCGCCAGGCCGTGCCGCGCGACGCTATTCCCGACAACATCCCGCTGGAACTGGGCACACAGCTGCAGATGCAGACCACCGAAGGGCAGGTCATGCCGGTCACGGTGGTCGATGTGGCCGAGGCCGAGGTCACATTGGACGCCAACCATCCACTGGCGGGGCAGGACCTTGTCTTTGCGATTGAACTGATGGGCATCGACCCTGCCTGAGGGCCGGGAACGACAAAATTCAACAAGGGCCTGGCATTGGCGCGGTCCTTGTTCCACCTGAAATTGAACTGGGCGGGTATTTCGCTGCCATGTCGGTCATATACCGGCCCGCACTCTCTCTGGCCCGGTATGCGATACACCGGGTCAGGCAGTTCGGAAAAGCCTTGCGCCTTTAGTTGTTCGATGTGCCGCTGGCTGATCCGCCAGCAGGCTCATTACCCAGAAATTGCTGGATACGGTCCTTGAATACCGGTTGTGTCAAAATAACCAAAAGGATCATCAAAAGTGCAACCATGGCCACACCACGTAACAATACCCGAAGCGTCGCCTGGCGCCGCCGGGGAATGCGCAATTCTTCTTCTGTAGGAACATCAAGATGCGTCATGGGATCACAATGACACCATACTGTGGCAGAGCAATGGCAAATTCAGAAAAAATGATCCGCTGGCGGGAAATTGCCAACGGATTTGTCGTCCTGAAGTTGTGTCAGAGAAAATCGGGCTGGGGCATGCCCAGAACGTGATACCCGCCGTCCACGCGGATGATTTCGCCCGTGGTACAGGCGCCCGCATCTGATGCAAGGTAAACCGCTGTTCCGCCGACCGCTTCCAGCGTTGCATTGCTGCGCAGAGGGGCGTTCTGGCCGGTGTGCTTGTATGTCTTGCGCGCCCCGCCAATGGCCGCCCCTGCGAGCGTTTTCATCGGACCCGGCGAAATCGCGTTGACCCGGATACCGTCCGGCCCCAGGTCATTGGCCAGATATCGCGTCGCCGCCTCAAGCGCGGCCTTGGCCACCCCCATGACGTTATAGTTGGGCACGACGCGGTTGGAGCCCTGATAGGTCAGTGTGATCAGGGTGCCGCCCTTCTCTTCCATCATCGGATGCGCGCGGCGCGCGATTTCGATGAAGGAATAGGCGCTGATATCCATGGAGTTCTTGAAATTCGCGCGGCTGGTGTTCAGGAACCGGCCGGTCAGTTCGGACTTGTCCGAAAAGGCGATCGCATGGACGACAAAATCGATTGTCGGCCAGCGTGCGGCCAGTTGATCGAATGCGGTGTCGAGCGAGGCATCGTCGGTGACATCGACATCAACCATGAAATCGGATCCGACGCTGGCCGCCAGTGGTTTCAGGCGCGAGCCGAATGCCTCGCCCTGGTAGGTGAACGCCAGCTCCGCGCCCGCTTCGTGCATGGCCTTGGCGATGCCCCAGGCGATCGAGCGTTCATTGGCGACGCCCATGATCAGGCCGCGCTGTCCCTTGAGTTGATCCGACATTCTTTGCGTTACCCGTTGTACTTGGAAAGGATCATCGACCCGTTCGTTCCGCCAAAACCAAAGGAATTGGTCATGACACTGTCCAGACCTGCATTCTCGACTTTTTCCAGCGCGATTTCCGAAGGATCCAGTGCCGGGTCCAGCGTTTCGACATTGATCGAGCGCGCGATGAAATCATTGTCCAGCATCAGCAGGCTGAAGATCGCCTCAAGCGCCCCTGCCGCGCCTTGCGCGTGGCCGGTCATCGACTTGGTCGAGCTGATCGGCGGGGTACTGCCCTGGCCGAACACGCGGCGCACGGCCTCGACCTCGCCCACGTCGCCGACCGGGGTGCTGGTGCCATGCGCGTTGATATATCCGACCTTGCGCCCCTCGGGCAGGGTGGACAGGGCCAGGCGCATGGCGCGTTCGCCGCCCTCACCGGACGGGGCCACCATGTCATGGCCGTCCGACGTGGCGGCATAGCCGGTGACCTCGGCATAGATCTTGGCACCGCGTGCCTTGGCGTGTGCCAGTTCTTCCAGCACGACGATACCGCCGCCGCCTGAAATCACGAACCCGTCGCGATTGGCGTCAAACGCACGGCTGGCCGTTGCGGGGGCGTCGTTGTACTTGCTGCTCATCGCGCCCATCGCGTCGAACAGGCAGGACAGGGTCCAGTCGAGTTCTTCGCCGCCACCGGCGAACATCACATCCTGTTTGCCCAACATGATCTGTTCAGCGGCATTGCCGATGCAATGCAGGCT
Organism: Arenibacterium sp. CAU 1754; assembly: GCF_054482635.1. Lineage (NCBI taxonomy): Bacteria > Pseudomonadati > Pseudomonadota > Alphaproteobacteria > Rhodobacterales > Paracoccaceae > Arenibacterium > Arenibacterium sp. CAU 1754. The sequence continues at coordinate 76,261 of NZ_JBTLRG010000004.1, read as the reverse complement.
GGTCGAGCAAGCCGAGGTGATCGAATAGTTGATGCCCTTGATCTTGAAGGCCGTCGCAAGGTTCGCACTGATGGTCGAAGACATGCATTTGGGCACGGCAAAGGGGCCGATCCGCTTTGTCGCACCGGTCTTCAGCACGACCTGATGCGCGGCCAGCATGGCCGAGGTGGAGGGGCCGCCGGACCCGGCCACAAGTCCGGTGCGCGGGTTGACGATGTCGGACTCATCCAGCCCCGCATCGGCAATCGCCTCGCTCATCGCGATATGGGCATAGGCGGCGCCCGGTCCCATGAAGCGCAAGGTGCGCTTGTCGACATGCTCGGCCACGTCGATCTTGAGCGTGCCGGCTACCTGACTGCGAAAGCCGTGTTCGGTCATTTCCGGGCTGGCTTCGATCCCGCTGGTCCCGGCCTGCAATGACGCCAGAACCTCGTCCCGGTTGTTTCCGATGGACGAGACAATGCCCAGCCCTGTGACTACGACGCGGCGCATCGGCACTCTCCTTGTTGGTGGCACCCAGGTTTCAGGTGATCAGGCATCGGCCGCGGCCAAGCCCACCTTCATGTCCTTTACGGAATAAATCTCTTCGCCGTCCGCGACAACCCGTCCATCTGCAACACCGATCTTCAATTTGCGGTCGATGACGCGCGTCAAGTCGACGTAATACGTCAGCATCTTGCGGTCGGGTTTCACCATGCCGGTCAGTTTGACCTCTCCCACGCCCAAGGCCATGCCTTGGCCGAGCATCCCGCGCCAGCCCAGGTTGAAGCCGGTCAGCTGCCACAGACCGTCCAGACCCAGACAGCCGGGCATGATCGGGTTCCCGGGAAAGTGGCATTTGAAGAACCACAGGTCCGGGTGAATATCGAATTCGGCCACAACGTGCCCCTTGCCGTGGCTGCCGCCATCGGCGCTGATCTCGGTAATCCGGTCCATCATCAGCATCGGAGGTTCGGGCAATTGCGCGTTCCCGGGGCCGAAAAGTTCGCCACGGGCGCATTTCAGCAATCCCTCTTTGTCAAAGCTGCTGGGGTAATGGGCCATTCGGGCGCGTCTCCTGCCTGGTTCACTGCTGCATTTTCTTTTGTCTATCATCGCGTTGGCGTGTCCTGCAAGGGTGGGCGGACGCGTTCGGATTGACCCAACCGCAGGCTGTTGCAAATGAAATTCATTTGAAACCATGCCGCAATGCGCCCTATATATGGGGGTAACCCGGAATGAGAGACCCGCAATGACGCCGAACACGACCGACACCGCGACCAAATGGCTGGGCACTGCTGGCCTGCGCCCGACCCGTCAGCGCGTGGCCCTGGCCGAACTTTTGGTGGGTGACGGGCAACACCGCCACGTCACGGCTGAAAGCCTGTTTGACTCTGCCCGCACCACCGGCGCGTCGGTGTCTCTGGCCACGGTCTACAACACCCTGCGCGCCTTTTGCGAGGCGGGGTTATTGCAAGAGGTGACGGTGGACGGATCAAAAAGCTATTTTGACACCAACACCCACGATCACCCGCATTTCTACTGGGAAGATGACGGACGGCTAACAGATGCCGCATCCGATCAACTGATCATCACCAACCTGCCCGATGCGCCCGAAGGAGCCGAGATCGCATCGGTCGACGTGGTGATCCGACTGCGCCGCAAGTAACCCGGCACCGCGATGTTGCACTGGTGCGCCGCCCCGGCCATTGTGGGGCGACTTTGCCGAGGTGAACCATGACCCATTCCCTGATTTCACAAGACGACCTAGCGACCTATGCGGCCGATGGCGTCGTTCTGATCCGCGGCCTGTTCGCCGATCACGTGGACCGTTTGCGCGACGGCGTGGCGCAGAACATGGCGGACCCGGGTCCCTATGCCTCGGAGAACAAGCGCGCGGGTGAAACCGGCCGGTTCTTTGACGATTACTGCAACTGGACCCGCATCCCCGTCTTCGAAGAGGTGATCCGCCAGTCGCCCGCCGCCGAGGTCGCCGCGGATCTGATGGGATCGGACAGCGTACAGATGTTTCATGACCATGTTCTGGTCAAGGAACCCGGCACCTCGATGGCCACGCCCTGGCATCAGGACAGTCCCTATTATTTCGTGCAGGGGCGACAGACCGTCAGCTTCTGGTCGCCGCTGGACCCGGTGCGCCATGCCACGCTGCGCTGTGTCGCCGGATCGCACCGCTGGCCGCGCGAGGTGTTGCCGACGCGCTGGGCGTCCGAGACGGAGTTCTTTGATCAAGGCGACTACATGCCCGTGCCGGACCCCGATGCCGAAGGCATGCGGATTGTCGAATTCGACATGGAACCGGGTGATGCGGTCGCGTTTGATTTCCGCACCCTGCACGGTGCCCGCGGCAATCAGAGCGACACGCGGAGGCGCGCATTTTCGCTGCGCCTTGTGGGCGACGACGCGCGATATGTTCAGCGCCCCGGGCCAACCTCGCCGCCCTATCCCGGGCATGGCATGCAACCGGGTGACCGCCTGCGCGAAGACTGGTTCCCGGTCATCTTTTCCCGCTAGGGCAGAGAAAAATTCCGTGGATGCCGGCACCTGCGCCCCAACATAGGGATGTCGTGTTCTGACAGCGAAATTTCGGAAACCGGGACGATCCGGACGTGTTTCGCGCGAATACTAGGGCGAAAGGGAGACGCCCATGGAAAACACGCAAAAGGCCCGAGGCCGTTCCGGGGGGCGGGCCGCCCGACGCACATTGCGCACAGCGACGGATTTCACCATGCTGCCGGGTCTGCGGCGAAACCTGCCCCTGTGCGAAGTCATGGATGGCGCGCAGGTCGAGCGTATCGACAATGCCTCGATGGATATTCTGGAAAACGTAGGCGTGCAGTTTCGCGATCCCATTGCGTTGGAGGATTGGAAACGCGCCGGTGCCCGGGTTGATGGCGAACGCGTTATCCTCGACCGGGCGCTTGTGCGCGAGCTGATCGCGACCATCCCGTCACAGTTCACGTATCACGCGCGCAACCCGGAGAAGAACGTCGCCCTTGGCGGGAACCAGTCGATATTCGTGCCGATGACCGGCGCGCCCTACCTGCGCGATCTGGACGATGTGCGGCGCAACCCGACGCTGGACGATCTGGCGATGTTCCACAAACTCAGCCATATGCTGCCCGCGCTGCATTCCTCGGCCCATCACATTGTCGAACCCTATGATCACCCGATCAGCCAGCGCCATCTGCGTATCACGTATTCGTCGATGAAACATTCCGACAAGACATTCATGGGCATGACCACCAGCCCGAAGAATGCCGAGGACGTGATGGAAATGTGCGCGATCCTGTTTGGCGAGGATTTTCTGGAGACGCACCCCGTCACCACGGGAAATTGCAACGGAAACTCTCCGTTGGTCTGGGACGAAACGATGCTGGGGGCGATGCGGGCCTTTTGCCGGCGCAACCAGCCTGTTCTGTGCTCGCCCTTCGTGCTGGGCGGGGCGAACACGCCCGCCAGCGTGCCTGCAACGGTTGCCCAGTTGAACGCCGAGGCCCTGTCGGCGCTTGCCTACACACAGGTCATTCGCCGGGGCTGTCCGGCGATTTACGGCCATTACCTGTCAACCGTGTCGATGCGGTCGGGGGCGCCGATGGCGGGGACGCCCGAAATCAGCCTGATGAATTTCATGATCGGTCAGATGGCGCGGTATTACGATGTGCCCTGGCGGACCTCGAACACACTGGGCGGGGCCAAGACGTTCGATGCCCAGGCCGGGTACGAGTCGGCGACGACCCTGTCGGCGGTGCTCCATGCCGGGGCGAATTACATCTGGCATTCCGCAGGCTGGAACGAGGCGGGGATGCATTGCTCGACCGCGAAATTCATCGTCGATGCCGAACAATGCGCCATGGGGCACCGCATGGCCGAAGGTGTGAAATGGGATGATTTCGAGGCCGCGCTGGCGGCTGTTCCGGACGTGGGGCCGGGCGGGCATTATCTGGGCCATCCGCATACGCAGGATAATTTCCAGACCGCGTTCTTCATGCCCGAAATGTTCGACAACAACTCGATCGAACAATGGATCGCAGAGGGGGCGCAAGAGATCACCCAACGCGCACTGGAACATGCCCGCCACCTTTTGAACGTCTACGAAGAACCAAAGCTGGACCAAGGCCGGAACGAGGCATTGCTTGACTATATCGCCCGCCGGGAACGGGAAATTCCGGCTGCGGACGCTTTGAACGACGAATATTGACCGGCGGGTTCAGACCCCACGGGAGATGACGCCCTCGGCCCATCTGTCCGACGCCGCGCCAAGGCAGTCGTGGATGGAGTCGACACCAATGACACTGCCCAGGGCCAGCCGGCCCAACAGGCTCAGCCCGGTCTGGACCTTGCCGGTCTGATCAATGATTTGCCCGTCCGCTGCGGTGTCGGCGCCGAACCCGTCGGCAATCGCGTGGATGCGCCCGTCTGCTTTCAGTTTCACGATGAGGGGCTCTGTGATCCGGTCAAGCGCAGGAGAGGGCAGCACCGCGTCGACCATGGCGCAGACATCCGTCGCGTCGTCGTCTTCGACCAGCCGCCAACCGGCATCGATCAGCAGGATGTCCGGGTCGTCAGCCGCGTGCAGATCGACCAGCCCGGCCTTGTTCAGCATGATCAGTTCCCGGGCCGAGGACACCGGCGGACCATATGAAAACCGTTTCAGCCCTTCGTCAAAACCGACCACCGCCTTGATTGTGTCCGGCACGATCCGGGCGGGATTAAAGGCGCGTCTGATTTCGTTTTGCCATTTGCGCCAGAGCTGACCGATGACATAGGCGGGCGAGGGCGGCACGCGGCCCGTCGCCATGGCGATACCATCCTGCAAGGCCGGGATCGGAGCGCGTGTTTCCTGTGTGCCGGGTTTGTCACGTTCGACCGCCAGCCAGGTCTGGACTGCTTCGACATCCGCCGCCGCGCCTGTTGCCTTCAAAATGCGCAGGGCGGGCGGCACCAGCGCGTCGCAGATGCGCACCAGCGTGTCCTGAGGGCCCTCGGCGATGGCGGTGGCCAGCGACTCTTCAAAGGCACGGGTTTCTTCGCGCAACGGATCAAAACTCTCATCCACAGCGGCTGTGGCGGGTTTTGGAACCGGCGCATGACCGTCAAGGGAAAAGGGCAGAATGCGCGCAGGTTCACGACCCGAGGGGTGATAGCGCCCGTTTTCGAATACCCCGCCCAGACCACAGGTCAGCATTCGCAAAACATCCAGTGTGGACAGACCCATGCCCCGCACCGCGACGGACTTACCCGCCCATCTCTTGGCGGCCCGGACAAGCGCATCGGCGGGATAGGCCGAAACCAGGTCGGCGCCGCAGCTGCGCGCATGCGTTTGCCAGCGGCCCAACTGTTCGTCCGGGGCCGTCCGGGGCTGTCCCTGGGTCAAAAGAACCTCGTCATACGGGCCATGTCGGGACCGATCGGTGACAAGGACCCAGCGCTCAGGCGCGCCTTCGATGTGGTGGACCATTTCGGAATGCCGGCTGAGGCGCAGGGCCTTCCCGTGCTCCTCCAGATCGCGGAACCGTTCGGCAAGATATTTGCCCAGCGTGGCGCGGGCAGGAAAGGCATCCGGGTCTGTGTCTGGCCCAAGCCACTCTGAAAACGTCGCGGTTTGTGCCCCCGCGTATCCCGGCCTGTCCAGCGCCACCTCGCGGATGGGAATGTTCAGGATGCAAAGCGGCGTTTGATCCGGGTCGAAGTTAGGGCCTGCACCGTAGTGTTCGACCGGATCGAAAATATCCAGATCAAGGGTCATACCCGCCTGTTGGGTCCGCTCTTCCAAGGCTTCGAGAGCGCCCAGACCGCGCGGTCCCATGCCGATGACGGCAATGCGCCGCGCTGCGTTTTTCGTCGTCATCCGATGCGCCTTTCTCAGACCCCTGCCGCGATTGGGCGGCTCGGCAGTGTCACTTGCAAGGTTCAGGCGTCACAGACTGCCCCATTGGCCTTTGGACCTAGCCTGCGCCGACCCGATTGCAACAAGGGGACGACGGAATGGGATGCCGCCGTCCAACCGGGTAGGGACGCGCCTGTTCACTCACTCCGGGCGCGCCATTCCTTCCAGCGCAGGGCGATATTGGCGCCAATATCGCGGATTGGCCGGGGGGGCAGGCGGCTGGGGGCGGGTTCAGCAGTGAAATGGCGGGTGATGGCGCTGGTCTCGCCACAGGCCAACTCGGCGGCAGCGATCCCCGTCAGGGTGCCACGTGCGGTGCCAAGGCCGTTTTGCACACAGGCTGATATCAGCCCCGGTTCCAGCTCGCGCATGACAGAAACGCCGTTCAAGCTGAGACAAAGATGCCCGGCCCATTCGTATTCCATCGGCATCCCGGCCAGCGGCGGAAACCGGTCGTCGAATTTGCGCCGTTGCACACGGGTGGCGCGGGCCACGTCGCCTGCGCTGGCCTGCATACCGGACCGCAGGGTTGCGCAGGTACGCGTCACGATGCGGTTGCCGCCCTGGGCGGTATTGATCCGCCGCAGGGTGGTGCCCATCGGGTCGGACGGGGTGATGCCCCAGCGCGGGGCGCCGCCAAGGCGCCCCAGCGCATCGGTGTCCAGTTCCGGCGTCATCGAGGCATAGAGAAACACATGCATCAGACGCCCGCGCGAAAACCCAAAGCTTTCCAGATGGCCGTTCGTGGCAAGGATGACGCGCGGCGCGGTGACTGCACCTTGGGGGGTTTCGACCTCCCAGTCGGGGCCATGGCGGGTCAGGGCGGTGACCGGGGTTTGTTCATGCAGTGCGATCTGGTCGGACAGTCCGCCCGCCAGCCCGCGCACATAGCCCGCCGGTTGCAGCATGACCGTTCCGGGCGTGAAAAGACCCGAGCGATAGTGCCGGCTTCCGGTCAGGTCCTGCATCTGCGCGGCGTCGAGCGTTTCGCTGTGTTCGCCCAGCGTATCCAGATGGGCGGCGTAGCTGCGGTTATGCGCATCCGCGGCCGCGCTCGCCGCGCCGTTCACCTTGCCCGCCGCATCAAAGAAATTCGGGTCGATCCCAAAGTCATCCACGGCATCCCGGGCAAAAGCGATGGCTTGACGGTTGAGGTCGATCTGTGTCCGGTCATCGCCGCTGCCGGCATAGTCGTCCGAAGTCAGTTCGTGCGGCAGGTCGATCATGAACCCCGAATTGCGTCCGGCTGCGCCCTCGGCGATCCTCCCCGCCTCAAGCAATACGATGCGTGTGCCTGGCTGCAGTTGCAGCAATCGGCGCGCGGCGGACAGGCCCGCGAAGCCACCCCCGATGATGACAAAATCCGCAGTTCGCGCCGCACGCAGGGGGGTGGCCTGCGCCTGCGGCCCGAGGATTGCGCTCCACGCCGCCGGACCCCGGTGCACCGGCAGGCGCGCCGCCGGATAGCGTGTCACGACACCGCCTCGTCCTCGTCATCCGACAGGTCCAGCCAGATGGTCTTCAGCTGGGTGTACTGATCATGCGCGTGAACGCCGTTGTCGCGCCCGCCAAAGCCGGATTGCTTCCAACCGCCGAAGGGGGTCGAAATATCACCCTCGCCAAAGCTGTTGACGGTCACGGTACCTGCCCGCAACTGGCGTGCGCCGCGCAGGGCGCGTTTGGCATTGGCCGTAAACAGCGAGGCGCATAGCCCGTAATCGGTGTCATTGGCCACGGCGATGGCCTCATCAAAGCTGTTGATGGTCAGCACCGACAGGATGGGGCCGAAAATTTCTTCGCGTGCGAGGGGGTGGTCGTTGCCGGGCAAGTCGACCACGGTGGGGTCCACGAACCCGTCCTTTGCGGTGCCGCCGAACACCACGCTTTCCGCCTGTTCGAGATAGTCGCAGACCTTGCCGAAATGGGCATCACTCACCAGCGCGCCCACCCGCGTTTCGGGGTCCAGAGGATCACCGACAACCCATTCGCGCGCATGTGCCGCGATCCGGGTCAGCAGGTCGTCCTTGATGTCCGCATGGACGATCAGGCGCGATGTAGCGGAACAGTTTTCGCCCATGTTCCAGAAGGCGCCGTTCACGATATGGGCGGCGACCCGGTCCAGGTTTTCGGCGTCCTCCATCACGATCGCAGGGTTCTTGCCGCCCATTTCAAGAACGATCTCCTTGGCATTGCTGTCGGCCGAATAGGACAGGAACCGTTTACCCGTGACGGTCGATCCGGTGAACGAAACCGCATCGACATCCATGTGCCGGCCCAGCGGCTCGCCCACGTCAGGCCCGCTGCCGGGCAGCACGTTCAACACACCGCGGGGCAGGCCGGCCTCCATGGCAAGTTCGGCCAGACGCAGCGCGGTCAGGGACGTTTCCTCGGCCGGTTTCACCACGACCGAGCATCCGGCAGCCAGCGCCGGCCCGATTTTCCAGACCAGCATCAGCAGCGGAAAATTCCACGGCAGAACAAGGCCGACAACGCCAACCGGTTCGCGAACGACCATGGCGATGTGATCGTCAGATGCCGGCGCAACCTGATCATAAATTTTGTCGATGGCTTCGGCATGCCATTTCAGGCAATGGATCGTTTCGGGCAAATCCACGGTCTCGCAATCATAGATCGTCTTGCCGGAATCGAGGCTTTCCATGACGGCCAGTTCGCGTGCGTTTCGTGTGATCAGCTTTGCCAGACGGATCAGCACGTCCTTGCGCGTGGACGGGTGCAACCGCGACCAGCGCCCATCTTCGAAGGCATCGCGTGCCTTGGCCACGGCGAAGTCGACATCCTCGGCACCACATGCGGCAATCTGTGCAAGGGTCTGGCCGGTTGCCGGGTTGACGGTGTCAAACGTCCTGCCCGATGCGGCCGGGCGGAACGCGCCATCGACGAACGCACCGGTGGGCAAGCTCAGATCGCGCGCAATCGCCTGGTATTCCTCTTTGGTTAGCAACGCCATGGCTTACCCCCCTGCCTGAATGTCTGAAATGGTGCGTTTCAAGACGCGCACGACCTGTTCCAACGCGCGCTTGTCGTCCTTGTTGAGCGGTTTGAGCGGTTGGTGCACGACAGAACAGTCGATCCCGTTCATGGTCACGCCGTGTTTGATCGTCTGGATGAATTTGCCGCCCTGTTCCAGGACCCGCATCAGCGGCAGCATGGCCGACATGATGCGACGGCCTTTTGCAAAATCGCCTTCGACCACGCAGGCCTGATACAGCGCGACATGTTCCCGGGGCAGGAAATTTGAACCGCCGCAGACCCAGAACGGTGCGCCCCAGGCGAAGAACTCCAACGCCTGATCATCCATGCCGCATCCTAGCTGAATATGCGGATAGTCGCGCGCCAGAAGATGCACCCGGTTGATGTCACCCGAACTTTCCTTGATGCCGCAGAAATTGCGGCTGCGTCCGACACGATCCAGAAAATCCTCGCCCATCATCGTACCCGTGCGACCCGGATAGTTATACAGCATGATCGGCAGATCGGCGGCCCGGTCGATGGCCAGCGCATTCAGCGCATTTTCCTGATCGGTCGGGACGGCATAAGGCGGGCTGGCCAGCAGGATCGCGTCCGCCTTGATGTTGCGCGCGGCCTGGGCCAAGGCGATTGAATCGCTGGTCAGCATCGCACCCGTCCCGATGACCAGCGGTAAACGCCCCTTCAGCCGCTCACTGGTGAACGTCGCAATCTCGATCCGCTCGGCAGCGGTTTGGGCATAGTTTTCACCGGTTGACCCTCCGGAAATCAGGCCGTGAACACCGTTGCCAACCAGAAACTCGATCATATCGGCCAGGCTGTCCCAATCGACCGAGCCATCGGTCATCAGCGGCGTGACAAGCGGGGTATAGATTCCGTCAAAACGAAAGAGGGGGGTCATGGCGGTCCTCAGGAAGACGACGAAGCCAGATCGCGGCCAAGGGGCAGGTCAAGCGATGCGGGCATTACGAAGGTTTCAATTTGTCCACGGGACAGCGCCCAGTGGTCTTCGGCAAGTTGTGCGGCACGGGTTTCGTCGGCGGATTCGATTGCTGCGATGATGGCGTCGTGCTGGTCGCTGGCGCGCGACAGGTTTTGTGCCATCTCGCCCGAGCGCGGACGGTAGAACGTCATGCCGATGCGCGCGTGATCGATCAGCAGCCGGTGAAAGGACGGCAACAGGTAAATGTTGCTGGCCATGGTCCCGGTGATCTGGTGAAACAGATGGTTGGCCAGCGTCCGGTCTGCCGGATTGCCCTGCCTCAGCGCCGCCCGAAATTGCTGTTGGGCCTCTTTCAAGGCTGCGATCTGTTCGGGTGTGGCATTGCGGGCGGCCAGCCTGAGGATGGCGCCATAGACCATCGGGGCGGCCAGAAAGAAGTCGCGCAATGTTGTGTGCGACAGGTCCGACACGCGCACCCCGCGGGTTTCGCGCGACTGCACATAGCCCAAACCTTCGAGGTCGCGGAACACTTCGCGGACCGGCGTTCTGGATAAGTCGAACGCTTTGCACAGGGCCGCTTCGTCAAGTTCGACACCCGGCATCAAATCCTGTGTCAGAATCGCGTGCATCAGATGTTCGGAAAGCTTGTTTTTACGCTCTTTTGCAGACATCGAAGGCTCTTCGTCAAAAATACTTCGTCGATCGTTAGCAAAAATACAAATTGAATACAAATTGTATTATTGTTTCTTCAGCACAATTGCTTGGGAAAACCGGAAAATGACCACGGTTCATTTTGTCTTTCTCCTGCTTAAGGATTTTTCCCATTTGGCCTTTGCCAGTGCGGTCGAGCCATTGCGCATTGCCAATCTGGTTTCGGGGTCGACCTGTCACGCCAGAGACCACAGCTGAACTGAGTATTCGTGGTATCTTGAGGCAGTGATGTGAATCAAGGACGCCTTGCCCCGATGCGAATAGACATCGCGAAACGGATCAGCATGAATGGACGTCATGCGAAACAGGAGATCTCCATATGCCTTCGGGGGCCAGACCTCGTGACGTTGTGCGCACAGGAAATGACAAGCGGCTTTTCCCTATTTTAAACCGTAGTGAGGGGGGCTGGTGATGGAACGTTTCGGTGTGATCCGGCGCGCGATAACCCGTTTGCTGGCCGTGATTTTGCCAGGTGCCGCCGGTGTCGGTATTCTGCTGTTTTCGGCGACGCTGAAATCCGATCCGGTGCCAACCGAACGGGGCAAAGCCGCGGTGCCGGTGCGGGTGATCACGCTGGACCCGTTGTCATTCGTCCCGCGGGTGACGGGCTATGGCACCGTCGAACCGGCGCATGAGTGGCGCGCGGTTGCCCGTGTGGAAGGTGAAATCGTCGAAACCGCCCCGCAATTGCAGAATGGCAGCGCCGCGTCCATGGGCACCGTTCTGTTGCGCATCGACGATACCGATATTCGACTGAACCTTGCCCAGATCGACGCCCGCCGCGCCACGTTGGAGGTCAAGGACCGCACCCTTGCGGCCAGTCAGGTGATTGCCGAACGCGAAAGTGCGCTGGCCGAGGCCGACCTGGCCCGCAAGCGGGAATTGCAGACCCAGGGCGCGACCACCCAGACGGTCGTCGAACAGGCCGAGCGGTCGGCCCTGACCGCGCAGGCGAAACTGACGGATATCGCGAACCAGCTGGCCCTGAACGCGGCCGAACGCAACGTACTGCGCGCCGAGCGCGACAGCGCGGCGCGCAGCCTTGGGTTCACCGAGGTCAAGGCGCCGTTCGACGTTCTGATCGCCGAGATTTCGGCCGATCTGGGGCAGGTGGTCAGCAAGGGGCAAACCCTTTTCGCAGCGGACGGCACCGCACGGGCCGAGGTGTCGGCGCAATTCCCGATGGGGCGGATGGGCCCCGTTGTGCGCACCCTGTCCGGTGGCAATCCACAGGATTTGCTGTCGGCCACCGTGACCCTGTCGCAGACCGGACATGCGGTGACCTGGCCGGCCCGTATTTCGCGCATAAGCGAGGCGATTGATGCGCGCACCCAGAGTGCGGAAATCATCGTGTCGGTGGACGATCCGGTTGGACAGGCCGTGCCGGGACGCCGGCCGCCCCTGCGCCGGGGCATGTTTGTCGAGGTCGAATTGACGGCACCCGCGGTCATGGGGCTGGTTGTCCCGGCCGCGGCCGTTTGGGGCGGCAAGGCATTGGTCGTAACCGGCGACGGTCGACTGGCCCGCCGCTCTGTCACGGTCGCTTTTGAAACGGACGGCCTTGCCCTGGTTGCTGACGGGTTTAACCCCGGCGAGCAACTGGTCGTAAGCGATCCGGCCGTGGCTGTTCCGGGCATGGCCGTGCTTGCGGTCGAGGACGCCGAATTGGCGGATCAGATCAGGCGTCAGGCCGCCGGGGACGCGGCGAAATGATCGGCCTTTTCGTTCGTCACCCGACGGCTGCCAATATCCTGATGGTGGCGCTAATCGGTCTGGGCGCAATGGCGGCTCCGACCCTGCAGCGCGATACCTTCCCCGTCACGTCGCCCTCGCTGGTCGAGGTGCGCATCGCCTATCCGGGGGCCAGCCCTGCCGAGGTCGAACGCGGCATTTGCATGGTCGCAGAAGATCCGGTGCGCGCGGTTGACGATCTGGATGAACTGACCTGCGAAGCACGCGACAACATGGCCGTCCTGACCGCCGAGATGGTGGAAGGGGGCGACATGACGGCCTTTTCCGACGATGTCAAAACTGCCGTCGAGGGCGAAACCGGGTATCCGGCCGAGGCCGAAGCGCCGGTGACGCGCATTGTCGAGCGGACCGCCAACGTGGCGACCATCGCCGTGACCGGCCCCGATGACCCGCATGTCCTGTTCGCCTATGCGGATGGGCTGGCCGAACGGCTTATGCGCGATCGGATGATCGCGCGCGCCGACATCAAGGGATTTTCGGATCGCGAGGTTGCGATCGAGATTTCCAACGCTGCCCTGCGGACCTATGGGCTTACGATCGCCGATGTCGCGGCGGCGCTGCGGCGCAATTCGCTGGACCGGCCCGCCGGCATCCTTGAAGGGCGCGATGTGGATTCAACCGTGCGCTTTGCCGGGGAGCGGCGCACGGCGCAGGACATTGCAAGACTACCCTTGACCGCCTCGTCCCTGGGGGCCGAGGTCCGTCTGGGCGATGTTGCGACCGTCAGCACCGCATTTTCCGACGCATCCGTAAAATCCCTGCACGACGGGCAGCGCGCCGCCCTGATCACGGTCGTCAAAACCAGCGAGCAGGACGCGCTGCGCGTGATGCAGGCGGTGCGAAACGGGGTCGAGGACGCCCGTGCCGCCGCGCCGGACGGGATCACGCTCACCATCTCTCAGGACACGACGAAAAATATCGTCGAGCGCCTGGATATCATCTTTTCCAACGGGGTTCAGGGTCTGGTTCTTGTCCTTGTGGTCATGGGGTTGTTCTTTGGTCTGCGCTTTTCATTCTGGGTCGCCATGACACTGCCGGTGTCATTTCTCGGCACGATTTTCGTCATGCAGTTGATGGGCCTGAGCATAAACATGATCACCATGGTGGCGCTGTTGGTGGCGATCGGGCTTTTGATGGACGACTCCATCGTCATTTCCGAAAATATCGTGCGTCACCGCCGTGACGGGAAAACCGCGACGGATGCCGCAGTGATCGGTGTGACCGAAGTGTTGCCGGGGGTGACATCCTCGTTCCTGACAACGGTGATGATCGTCGGGCCGCTGGGCTTCATGGCGGGACAGATCGGCGAGGTTTTGAAATTCCTGCCCATCGTGCTGGTGATCACGCTGGTGGTCAGTCTGCTGGAAGCCTTTCTGGTTCTGCCCCATCACCTGGCCCATGCCCTGAAACAGACCGGCCGGGAGGGTCTCCTGACCCGTGCAACGAATGGCGCTTTTGACAGTCTGCGCGACAGGGTCATCATGCCGATTGCCCGCGCCGCGTTGCGCGCGCGCTACCTCACGCTCGGCCTTGCCGTGGCGGTGCTGGTGACCTCCTTTGTGCCGATTGCGGCGGGTTGGCTGAAATTCCAGAGCTTTCCCAGTCTGGAAAGCGACACGGTCGAAGCGCGGTTCCTTTTGCCGCAAGGGACACCGCTGGCGCGCACCGAGGCGCGCGTCGCCGCCGCATTGAAGGCGCTGGACCAGTTGAATACCAGGGAAACTCCGAAGCAACCGGACGGTCAGCCACTGGTCCAATCAGTGACGGTTTCCTATGGGGCAAACGCCGATGCGCCCGCGGAAAGCGGCGCCCATCTGGCCACCATCAGCGCCGAGTTGCTGCCTGCGGGCGTGCGGACCACGGCCCTGGATGATGTACTGGATTCCTGGCGAAAGATGACCGGCCGGCAGCCGGATATGATTTCGATGCGCTTCACCGACCGCGAACGCGGACCGGGCGGCAAACCCATCGACATCCGTCTTCAGGGGCCTGATCTGGGTCAGTTGCAACTGGTGGCCGAGGATATGCGGCGGTTCTTCCTTGCCTTTCCGGGCGTGCGGGATGTGCAGCATGATCTCAAACCCGGAAAGCCGGAACAGGTGGTGCGGCTGAACCCGCCCATGGCCTCGGCACTGGGGGTAAGTGCCGAGACGGTCGCGGCCCTTCTGCGCGGCGCATTGAAGGGCGATACCGGCGTCGAAGTGCGCGATGCGCTGGGCGGTCTGGACGTGGTGGCCCGCCTCGCCCGCAGGGACCGGGACGATGGCGCCGACCTTGCCGCCCTGCGCGTTCCGGGCGAGGGGGGCGCGCTGGTGCCGCTTGAGGCCGTAACGACCATTGAACAGACGCGCGGCTACGCGGCCATCAGACGGATCGACGGCGTGCGGACGGTTGCGGTCACAGGGTCGATCAACCCGGCGGTGGCCAATGCCAATGAACTGATGGCCGCCCTGCGCGCCGATTTTCTGCCCGACCTGATGCAATCCTATCCCGAGATTTCAGTCGTCGTTGTCGGTGAGGCCGAGGATTCCGCAACGACCGGGAGTTCGCTCGTCCGCAATCTGGGCATGGGTCTGGTCGGGGTGTTCCTGATCCTTGCGGTGCAGTTTCGCAGCTTCGTGCAGCCTGCCGCGGTTCTTGTGGCGGTTCCGCTGGGCCTTGTCGGGGTGATGTGGGGGCACGCGGCCCTGGGCATACAACTGTCGCTGCCCAGTATGGTGGGCCTCGCCACGCTGGCAGGGGTCGTGGTGAATGATGCGATCCTGCTGGTCGAATTCACCAAGGACCATTTCAATGCAGGGAAAACACTGCAGGACGCCGCCGCAGCCGCCGTGTCCGATCGATTTCGCGCCATCTTTCTGACATCGCTGACCACGGTTCTGGGCTTGACCCCCCTGTTGCTTGAGCAATCCACCCAGGCGCAATTCCTGCGTCCCATCGTAGCGAGCCTTGCTTTTGGGTTGTCGGGGGCCACGTTGCTGGCGCTGTTTGTCACTCCGGCGGCCTTTGCGGTGCTTTACGATCTGGGACTTGTCCGGCGTGAGGACCCGGAAGACACCGACGGAGCGGGGACCGGGTGACCGGGGGGGCGACGCGCCCCGCCCTTGGGCTTTGACAACAAAATGGCGGCCGCTTGTGCGACCGCCATTTTTGCAGGGGGGCGTGTAGCTGCCGGCGGAGTGAGGGGGCTTCGCCCCCGCCGCCCCGTCGGGGGGACCCCCAGAGGTTTCCTGGAAAGAGGAAAGTCAGAGCGTCATTCCGCGGCGTCGGCGTAGTCCTCCATCGGCGGGCATGTGCAGACCAGATGACGGTCGCCGAAGACGTTGTCGACCCGGTTGACCGGTGGCCAGTATTTGTCGACCCGGAAGGCGCCGGGCGGAAAGCAGCCCTGTTCGCGCGAATAGGGGCGCTCCCAGTCCTTGACCAGGTCCTCCATCGTGTGGGGCGCGTTTTTCAGCGGGTTGTTGTCGCGGTCGATCTTGCCCTGTTCGATCTCGGTGATTTCGGCGCGGATGGCGAGCAACGCATCGCAGAACCGGTCAAGCTCGGCCTTGGTTTCGGATTCGGTGGGTTCGATCATCAGGGTGCCTGCGACCGGCCAACTCATCGTTGGGGCGTGGAACCCGCAGTCGATCAGGCGCTTGGCAATGTCATCGACGCTGACCCCGGCGCTGTCGGCAAAGGGGCGGGTGTCGATAATGCATTCATGGGCAACGCGCCCCTGTTTGCCACGGTAGAGCACATTATAGGCCCCTTCCAGACGCGTGGCGATGTAATTGGCGTTCAGAATCGCGACACGGGTGGCCTGAGTCAGCCCATCGCCGCCCATCATCAGGCAATAGGCCCAGGAGATCGGCAACAACGAGGGCGAGCCGTAAGGCGCGGCGGATACCGGACCTTCAGCGCCGCCCGTCGAGGGATGTCCGGGCAGATGGGGCACGAGGTGCGGTTTCACACCGATCGGGCCCATGCCGGGGCCGCCGCCGCCATGCGGGATGCAAAACGTTTTATGCAGGTTCAGGTGGCTGACATCGCCGCCCAGATCGCCGGGGCGCGACAGGCCCACCATCGCGTTCATGTTGGCCCCGTCGATATAAACCTGACCACCGTGGGCGTGGGTAATGTCGCACACCTCGGTCACGGTTTCCTCGAACACACCGTGTGTCGAGGGATAGGTGATCATGCAGCCAGCGAGATCATTGGCGTGTCTTTCCGACTTTTCGCGGAAATCCTCCAGATCGATATCCCCATTCTCAGCGGTTTTGACCGGCACGACCTTCCAGCCGACCATGTGGGCGCTGGCCGGGTTGGTGCCATGGGCGCTCATCGGAATGAGGCAGACGTTGCGGTGCCCTTGCCCGGTGGCGCGGTGATAGGCGGCAATGGTCAGCAGACCTGCGTATTCGCCCTGCGCGCCCGAATTGGGTTGCATCGAAATGGCAGCATAGCCGGTAATCTCACACAGCTTGGCCGAGAGATCGTCGATCATTTCGCGATACCCCTGGGCCTGATTGGAGGGCACGAACGGGTGCAGCTGGGAAAATTCGGGCCAGCTGATCGGCATCATTTCGGCGGCTGAGTTCAGCTTCATCGTGCAGGACCCCAGCGGGATCATCGCACGATCGAGCGCCAGATCGCGGTCAGCCAGACGGCGCATATAGCGCATCATTTCGGTTTCGGCCCGGTTCATGTGAAAGATCGGATGTTCAAGATAGTCCGAGGTCCGCAGCAACGCATCGGGCAGACGGTAATCGGGGGCGTAATCGCGATCTTCGAGGATGATCCCGAAGGCGCGCCAGACGGACTCGATTGTTGCCGGGCGGGTCAGTTCATCCAGGGTGATGCCCACCTTGGTGTCGCCGACACGGCGCAGGTTCAGCCCCTCGCGCACGGCGGCCTGAAGAACGCCACGCTGAAGCAGGCCGACATCCACGGTGATGGTGTCAAAGAAGGCATCCGGTTCAACATGAAACCCGGCCGCTTCAAGCCCTTTGGCCAGTCGGACGGTCTTGCGGTGGATGCGCTGCGCGATGGCGCGCAGCCCTTCGGGGCCGTGGAAGACCGCGTAAAATCCGGCCATGACGGCCAAAAGCGCCTGCGCGGTACAGACGTTGGACGTGGCCTTTTCCCGGCGGATGTGCTGTTCGCGGGTTTGCAGAGACAGGCGATAGGCGCGGTTGCCGTGGCTGTCGATGCTGACCCCGACAAGGCGGCCTGGCATGGCGCGGGCGTATTGCTGCTTGGTGGCCATATAGGCGGCGTGCGGGCCGCCATAGCCCATTGGCACACCGAAACGCTGAGTATTGCCCACGGCGATGTCGGCGCCCATGGCGCCCGGCTCTTTCAGCAGGGTCAGGGATAGCGGATCGGCCGAAATGATGCCGATCGCCTGCGCGCGATGCAGCGCGGCGATTTGATCGGTGAAATCGCGCACATGGCCGTAGGTGCCGGGGTATTGAAAGATCGCGCCGAACACCTCTTCGGGGTTCAGATCGTCGGGCGATCCGACGATCACGCGGATGTCGAGCGGTTCGGCGCGGGTCTGGATCACGGCGATATTCTGGGGATGACAATTCTCATCGACAAAGAAGGCGTGCGATTTGGACTTGGCCACGCGCTGGGCCATGGTCATCGCCTCGGCGCAGGCGGTCGCCTCGTCCAGCAGGGATGCATTGGCGATTTCCAGGCCGGTCAGATCGCTGATCATGGTCTGGAAATTCAGCAGAGCCTCAAGCCGCCCTTGCGAGATTTCGGGCTGATAGGGGGTATAGGCCGTGTACCAGGCCGGGTTCTCCAGGATATTGCGCTGGATCGCGGGGGGCGTCACGGTGCCGTGGTACCCTTGGCCGATCAGCGAGGTCAGAACCTTGTTCTTCTCGGCCGTTTTGCGCATGTGATAAAGAAGTTCACGTTCGGATTTGGGTTTGCCGAAATCCAGCGGCTTTTTCTGGCGGATCGATTGCGGAACGGTTTCGTCGATCAGCGCATCCAGGGACGTGACACCGATGGTGTCGAGCATGTCTGCCATTTCGGCCGGGGATGGCCCGATGTGCCGACGATTGGCAAAGTCATAGGGCAAATAGTCGGTTGGCTTGAAGGTCATGCGAAAGCTCCGGGTTCAAGTCGCGGTTTAGGGTCCGCGATGGGTCAGGATATTCAAAAGCGTTCCGGCGGGATCGCGCAGATAAAATCTCCGCACGCCCCAAGGTTCATTGATCGGACCATATTCAGGTTCATGGCCCAGGGCGCGGGCCCGCGCCAAAATGTCGTCCAGGTCATCCACGTCGATCGAAAGCGCGGGCAGGGCGGTGTCCGACCCGCCCTGCGCGGCCATGCTCAGTTGCACTGGTTGTTGCGATGCCTCCTGAAGCGTGACGATCCACCCCTGATCCATGGCCGGTTCAAGTCCGAACACATCGCGGTAGAACCCGGCAAGTGCGCCGGGGTCTTCGGTGTGCAGGTTGGCAACGATCCGGCGGATAACCATGGTGCGCTTACCCTATGAAGTCCTTGTAACCGGCTTCGTCCATGTAATCGTCCATGGGGGAAAGATCGCTGGGTTTGATCTTGAAGAACCAGGCCTCGCCCTGCGGGTCTTCGTTGACCTTGCCGGGGTTGTCGACGAGGGCGCTGTTCACTTCAACGATTTCACCATCCAGCGGGGCAAGGATGTCCGAGGCGGCCTTGACGCTTTCGATCACGACGATTTCTTCGTCCTTGGTGACTTCGGCACCTTCTTCGGGCAGTTCCACAAAGACAACATCGCCCAGTTGTTCAGCGGCGTGTTCGGTGATGCCAACGATGACCAGATCGCCCTCGGGCAGAAGCCATTCGTGTTCTTCAGTAAATTTCATGTCCGGTTATCCCTCTGGAATCATCGCTTGAAGTTTGCCGCCACGAAGGGCAGCGCCGTTACGGTAATCGGCAGTCGCTTGCCGCGCAATTCGCCATATAACCGGGTGCCGGGCGTGGCCAGTTCCTTTGGCACATAGCCCATGGCAACCGGGCCACCCACGGTTGGGCCGAACCCGCCCGAGGTGATCTGGCCGATCTGTTCGCCGCCGGTTTCATCGGCAAAAAGCGCCACGCCTTCGCGCATGGGCGCGCGACCTTCGGGGCGCAGCCCGACCCGTTTGCGCGGGGCGCCAGTGTCGAATTGCGCCAGAACCATATCCGCCCCCGGAAAGCCACCCGCGCGGTCGCCGCCGGTGCGGCGCGCCTTTTGAATGGCCCAGCCCAGACCGGCCTCGACCGGCAGGGTGGTGGTGTCGATGTCATGGCCATAAAGGCACAGCCCGGCCTCGAGCCGCAGGGAATCGCGGGCGCCAAGGCCGATGGGCAAGACCGCCTCGTGCGCGAGAAGCGCGCGGGCCAAACTTTCGGCGGCGGCTGCGGGAACCGAGATTTCATAGCCGTCTTCGCCCGTGTATCCCGAGCGCGAGACCCAGCAGTCTGATCCGTTGAGGGAGACCGTCGCCACATCCATGAACCGCATGTCGGCAACCGCGGGGGCGAGGCTGGACAGCACGGTTTCGGCCATGGGGCCCTGCAGCGCGATGAGGGCACGGTCGGTGACCGGGGTCACGGTGATGTCCGGTTCCAGCGCGGCCTTCATGCGGGCGATGTCATCGCCCTTGCAGGCGGCATTGACCACCACGAACAGGTGATCGCCCCGGTTGGCGAACATCAGGTCATCCAGAATGCCGCCCGTGCCATTGGTGAAAAACCCATAGCGCTGGCGATCGGTGCCAAGACCGGCAACATCCATCGGCACCAGGGTTTCAAAGGCTGCTGCAATCTGATCCATCGGAGCGCCGCCCAGAAGGACCTGACCCATGTGGGAGACATCGAACAGCCCGGCCTTTTCCCGTGTGTGGGTATGTTCGGCCATGATCCCGGTTGGGAATTGCACGGGCATGTCATAGCCCGCGAAAGGCACCATCTTTCCGCCCAGTTCCACGTGCAACCCGTGCAGCGGCGTGGTTTGCATATCCGTCATACCCGTTCCTTAACAGGCCGATGCGATTTCAGAGAAATACAGTCGGCACCCCAGTTCCGTGGACGGTTGTCCACGTGGCGATGCCCCCTCTGTCCTTTGGCCTGAGATCGTTATCCCTTCGGCGGGCCCGCAAGCGTGCCACTCTCCAGAGTCTTGGTCTGATGCCAACGGTCCCTTGGGCCTGAGAGTTTCCGGGGCGGTTGCTCCTTCGGCACCGGCAAAGCGCCGGTTCTCCCGTTGACATGGGGCACAGGTTAACTGTGCGGTGGGGGCGGGGCAAGGCCCTGTTTCGGGAAATGCGCACCGGGGTCGGCCCTGCGGGCCGATTGGGGCACTGCCCCAAACCCCGGAGTTTTTCCGGCAAGATGAAGGGGGGCGGTCGTGTCTGTCAGAACCATTGACCCGGTTCCATCAGCCCGAGGTCGAGCAACTGGCGCGAATGCCATTCGAACGGGGTGGAATTGTGCCAGCGAAAGGTCTGGATTTCGAAGGTCGAACCGGGATTGCGTTTCAGCGCCTTGGCGGTGCGGAACGAACAGATAGCCGCCGTCAGGTTGTGATGCCACGGGCAGGCGTAGGTATTGAACTCTTCATCGCTGAACGTGTGGTCGGGGCGCAATGTCAGGTCGGCGCGCGCGCGAAACAGGGCGATGCGGTCGATCTTGCGGCTGGGTTTGGGGATGTGTTCCTCGTACCGCCAGCGCAGACCGCCGAAAAAGTCGAGCTGGCGTTCGCGCGGGTGGCCCGAAGCCGGATCGTTCCGGGCGAGCGCATAATAGCCGGATTTGTCGAGAAAGGCGCTGTCCAGCGACACGGCGTTGGGGTTGGCCCCGAGGTCCTCGGCGTAAAGGTCGATCACGTAGGTCAGCATCGCGTCGCGCCGTTCCTCGGCGTGAAAGGCGAGCATTTCGCCAACCGTGCGCGTTTCGCAGAACGGGTAGAACAGGTATTCGCCGTTATAGCAGTAATAGAGCCAGATGCCCGGCGCGGCGGCGATGACCGCGTTGACCGCATCAAAGACGGATTGGGGCGGGCCGGCATCGAAACTAACCCGTTCCACGATCTGGGCGACGTCCTCGGGGAGGTCGAATTCATCGGGCATCAGGGCCACGGTGGTTTTGAAGCCGCACTGCACATGGTGGCGCAGTGTCGTGGCGATTTCGACATCGTCCTCGACAAAAATCAGTGCGACCGGCCCCTTGGCCAGCGCGGCCTTGCCGGATTTCAGGAAATCATCAAGCGATCTGTAGTGCATGCGGGTGCCCGGGTTTTGCCGTTCTGGCGTTTTGGCGCAGAGTCGGTTAATTGCGCGTGCATTGCAAGCCATCCCGGAACGGTCTAAGTCAGGCCGCTGATCCCCAACCCGAAGGCACGATGCGATGACGGCCCCCAAGAAGCTTTTTATCAAGACCTATGGCTGCCAGATGAATGTCTATGACAGCGAACGCATGGCCGAGGCGCTGGGCGGGCAGGGATATGTCGAAACCAAATCCGCCGAGGATGCGGACATGATCCTGCTCAATACCTGCCATATCCGCGAAAAGGCCGCCGAAAAGGTCTATTCCGAGCTGGGCCGCTTCAAGGGGCTGAAGGCGGAAAAGCCGGATCTGAAAATCGGTGTGGCCGGATGCGTGGCCCAGGCGGAAGGCGAAGAGATCATGCGCCGTCAGCCTTTGGTGGATCTGGTCGTGGGGCCGCAATCCTATCACCGTCTGCCCGAAATGGAGGCCAGGACCCGCGCCGGAGAAAAGGCGCTGGATACGGATTTTCCCGAAGAGGACAAATTCGAAAAACTGAAACGGCGCCCCAAGGCGTCGCGCGGGCCGACGGCCTTTCTGACCGTTCAGGAAGGGTGCGACAAGTTCTGTGCCTTTTGCGTGGTGCCCTATACCCGTGGCGCCGAGGTGTCGCGGCCTGCCGACCGTATCCTGGACGAGGCGCGTGACCTGGTGGAGCGCGGTGTGCGTGAAATCACGCTGCTGGGTCAGAACGTGAATGCCTATCACGGGGCCGGTGCGGGGGGCGACTGGACCCTGGCCCGGCTGATCTGGGCGCTGGACAAGATCGATGGGCTGGAACGTATACGGTTCACCACCAGCCATCCCAACGACATGGGCGATGACCTGATCGAGGCGCATGGCACCTGCGCCAAGCTGATGCCCTATCTTCACCTGCCGGTGCAGGCCGGATCGGACAAGATCCTGAAGCGCATGAACCGCAGCCATACGGCGGACAGCTATCTGCGCCTGATCGAGAAAATCCGCGCCGCGCGGCCCGACATCCTGATGTCGGGGGATTTCATCGTCGGTTTCCCGGAAGAGACCGAAGAGGATTTCCAGGCCACGCTGGATTTGATCGAAGAGGTCAAATATGGCTATGCCTATTCCTTCAAGTATTCCACGCGCCCCGGCACACCTGCGGCCGAACGCCCGCAGGTTCCCGACGATGTGGCCTCGGATCGGTTGCAGCGGCTTCAGGCGCTGATCACCCGCCAGCAGCGAGAGATTCAGGACGCAATGGTCGGGCGTACGGTCAGCGTTCTGTTTGAAAAGCCGGGCCGCCTGGACGGGCAGATGGTCGGGAAATCGGAATACCTGCATGCGGTTCATGTTCAAAACGCCAACGCCCGCATCGGTGATCTGGCGCAGGTGCGCATTGTCGATTCCGGGTCCAACTCACTGGCCGGAGAGGTTGTGAGCGACGTCTGAAGTCGCTGCTCATTCCCGTGCGCGGGTTCATTTTGGGTGCTATTGCGGGACTCCGCGCCGCCAGCGATGGCAACGGGACTCTTTTGCACCCGGCTCGGATGTCCCGGACATGATCGCATCAGGGCGAAAATCTGCACAATTCACGGCCGTCCGGATCATGGCCAGACGTTTTTTGTTTCAATTTTGCGAAATCATCATACATGCGCTTGCACGCTGGGCGTGAAATTGGCACGCTCACATCATATTGGAAAAACAGGAGAGTGGATTGGCCATTGGCGCCCTGACCCCACCGCAGACTGACACCGCACCTCACGAGGTGCTGATCGAATTTCCCGACAATCGTTTGTTGATTGACCTGTGCGGCGAATATGATCGCAATCTGGCCGACATCGAACAAAAGCTGAGCGTTCAGATCGTGCGCCGTGGCAACCAGTTGTCCATCATGGGCGAGGGCGATGCCAAGGCTCAGGCCGCCGACGTGCTTCGGTCGCTGTATCAACGGCTTGAGGCCGGGCGCGACGTCGAAGCCGGCGACATTGACCGCGAATTGCGCATGGGCAGCGTCGTGACCGCCGACTCCGGCGATCAGATGGAAATGTTCCGGGGCGGCAAGATCGAGATCAAGACACGGAAAAAGCTGGTCGAGCCGCGCACCGATGCACAAAAGGCCTATGTCCAGTCGCTGTTCGAAAATGAATTGGCCTTCGGAATCGGGCCTGCGGGAACGGGCAAGACCTATCTGGCCGTGGCCGTCGGGGTGAACATGTTCATCCAGGGGCACGTGGATCGGATCATCCTGAGCCGCCCGGCCGTCGAGGCGGGCGAA
The DNA here is from genome assembly GCF_054482635.1 of Arenibacterium sp. CAU 1754. Lineage (NCBI taxonomy): Bacteria > Pseudomonadati > Pseudomonadota > Alphaproteobacteria > Rhodobacterales > Paracoccaceae > Arenibacterium > Arenibacterium sp. CAU 1754. The sequence continues at coordinate 52,447 of NZ_JBTLRG010000004.1, read as the reverse complement.
AAGCTGGGATATCTGCCGGGCGACATGAAGGACAAGGTCGATCCTTACATGCAGCCGCTTTATGATGCGCTGAACGACTTTCTGCCGGGCAAGCAGCTGGCAAAGCTGATCGAGGAAAAGCGCATAGAAATCGCGCCTCTGGCCTTTATGCGGGGGCGGACCCTGTCGAATGCCTTTGTGGTGCTGGACGAGGCGCAGAACGCCACGTCGATGCAGATGAAGATGTTCCTGACCCGTCTGGGCGAAGGGTCGCGCATGGTGATCACCGGCGACCGGACGCAGATCGATCTGCCGCGCGGGGTGCCGTCGGGCCTGTCTGATGCCGAGCGGCTGCTCAAGACCATCCAAAAGATCGGGTTCAACTATTTCACGTCCAAGGACGTCGTGCGCCACCCGCTGGTTGCGGCCATTATCGAGGCATATGAAACCGATATCGAAGCACCCTGAGATGCGATGGTACAGCAGGGGCGCGCGCGATGCCGGTTGAATTGGTGATCGAGGACGATCGCTGGTCCGATCTGGGACTGCAGGACATTGCCGATCGGTCCGCGCGGGCGACGCTGGATCATCTGGGCGTGGGTGACGCCGATTTCGTTCTTCTGGCCTGTGACGATGCGCGCATCGCCGTGCTGAACGAGGATTTTCGCGAAAAACCGCAAGCGACAAATGTTCTGAGCTGGCCCGCCGCCGAGCTGGCCGCGCGATCTCCGGGCGGGCGCCCTGAAAAACCCAGTCCCGATTTTGATGGCGAACTGGCGCTGGGCGATATTGCGATTGCCTATGATACCTGCGCGCGTGAGGCGTCGGAAGCGGGAAAACCGATGCGCGATCACGTGACGCATCTGGTCATTCATGGTCTGTTACATCTGCTGGGATACGATCATGTACGTGACGCGGATGCCACGTTGATGGAGGGACTTGAGGTTGCCATACTTGGCAATCTGGGGGTGGATAACCCATATACAGATTCAGACGGGCCCTGAGCGGCCTTTTTCGGACAGGAATTATGGGCGACACAGACGACAGTTCTAACGCAGCGCAACGCGCGCTTTCGCAGGGGGAACCAAGCGAAAATCAGGTGGAGAAACCCGAAGAAAGGTCCGGTTTGCTGGGCCGGTTGTTCGGGGCTTTGTCGCCCGCCGATGAAACCGAAGACAGCGCCGACGTTGTTCAGCCCGCCAGTTTCGAACCATCGCGCGGGATGATCAATCTGCGCCGGATGCGGGTCGAGGATGTGGCGATTCCGACGGCTGAGATTGTCGCGGTCCCCAGTACAATAACCAAGGATGAACTGGTCACCGTGTTCCGCGAAAGCGGATTGACGCGGATCCCGGTCTATGACGGAACGCTGGACACGCCGTTGGGCTTTGCCCACCTCAAGGACTTTGCCCTGATTCACGGGTTCAACGGCAATGCTGCAGAATTCGATCTGGAAACGATGCTGCGCCCGCTGTTGTTCGTGCCGCCGTCGATGCCGATTGGCGTGCTTTTGGCCAAGATGCAGACCGAGCGGCGCCACATGGCCCTGGTGATCGACGAATACGGCGGCGTGGACGGTCTTTTGACCATCGAGGATCTGATCGAACAGGTTGTGGGTGAAATTGCCGACGAACATGACACCGACGAGGATCAGACTTGGGTCAAGGAAAAGCCGGGCTGTTATATCGTTCTGGCCAAGACCCCGCTGGATGAATTCGAGGCCGAGATCGGCCAGTCCCTGACCGAGCACGAGGAAGTGGACGAAGAGGAAATCGACACGCTGGGTGGTCTTGTCTTCATGCTGTCGGGGCGTGTCCCGAATCGGGGCGAAGTGGTTCAGCATCCCGACGGTCCCGAATTCGAAGTAATCGATGCCGATCCGCGGCGGATCAAACGGATGCGCGTGCGGTTGCCGGAACCGACTGAATGACACCATGGGCATTCTGGCCGCTGTGGGTGCGTATGGCGCTGGCCGCCGGTCTGGGCGCCGCGGCGGCAGCGGGCCTGCAACCCATCGGCCTGTGGTCGGCCACCGTGGTGGCCCTGATGGTCGTGCCTTTGCTGCTGGGGGCGGCGGGATCGTCGCGTCAGGCCGCCCTGACCGGTTGGGCCTTGGGCGTCGGGTATTTTGCACATGGTCTGGCCTGGATTATCGAGCCTTTTCAGGTCGACGCCGCGCGCCACGGTTGGATGGCGCCTTTTGCCCTGATTATTCTGTCCAGCGGATTGGCCTTGTTCTGGGCTGCAGCCTTTTGGGGCGCACGGGTCCTTGGGCGCACCCCGAAGTCGCGCATCCTTGCCCTGGTGGCGACCTTGTCACTGGCCGAGCTTGCCCGCGCCTATGTGCTGACCGGATTTCCGTGGAACGGCTTGTCGCAGGTCTGGATCGATACGGATGCGGCGCTTTTGCTGGCCTTGGTGGGGCCGCATGGCCTGACCATGTTGATGCTGCTGGCCTGTCTGCCGATCGGGCTGGTCATGGTGCCCAGCACGCGACCGGCCGCGACCGTGGCCGCGATCTTGCCCGCATTGGCGCTTATGGGGGCGGTTGCCGGACTTGGGGCGCCGGCACGAAATCCGGTGATGACCGGGTCCGTCGTGCGGCTTGTACAACCGAATGCGCCGCAGCATCAGAAATGGGATTCAGAATACATCGCCATGTTCTTTGACCGGCTGGTGTCCTTCACATCCGATGGCCCGCGCCCGGATCTTGTGGTCTGGCCGGAAACGGCGCTGACCAACTGGCTGCATAATTCAGGGCCCGCATTGGAGGTCATTTCCGAGGCGGCGGGCGGGGCCGAGGTTGCGCTGGGCATTCTGCGCTGGGACGATATCGGACGCTATAACACGATGATCCGCCTGGATGCACGGGGCCGTTTGGCGGGCACCTATGACAAGCATCACCTGGTGCCGTTCGGCGAATATATTCCCGTGAGCAACCTGGCGTCAGCCTTCGGGTTGAGCGGCCTGGCCGCGCAACTGGGCGAAGGTTACAGCGCGGGACCTGGCCCCGAGGTCATGGATTTCGGCGCGATCGGGCGCGCGGTACCGCTGATCTGCTACGAGGCGGTTTTCCCGCAGGACGTGGGCGGCACACCCGAGCGCGCCACCTTCCTGTTGCAGATCACCAATGACGCCTGGTTCGGCCGGAACTCGGGCCCCTATCAGCACCTGGCACAGGCCCGCATGCGCGCGATCGAACAGGGGCTGCCGATGGTGCGCGCGGCCAATACGGGCGTCTCGGCCATGATCGACCCCTGGGGCCGTATCACCCATGCCGTGCCCCTGGGCGAGGCGGGATATGTCGACGCCCCATTGCCTGCGCCGCTTGCGGCCACCATATATGCCCGAACCGGCGATTGGCCGGCCTTTGCCGCGATACTGGCGCTGATCTTGGGCCTTTGGGGGTACAAGGCCGTCAAAAATCGCATCAAGACCGATTGACCCGGATCGCAAGCCCGCGTAACCGGACCTGACTACATCACAACGGCTTCCTGGCGTGATGGTTAATATTTGAATGGAGCAGCTTCATGGCCCGTAAGAACTATATTTTCACCTCGGAATCCGTTTCCGAGGGTCACCCCGACAAGGTGTGCGACCGCATTTCCGACGCGGTTCTGGACGCTTTTCTGTCAGAAGAGGCCGAAGCACGCGTTGCAGCGGAAACTTTTGCCACGACAAACCGCGTCATCATCGGCGGTGAAGTGGGGCTGTCCGATCAGGACAAGCTGCACGATTACATGGACCGGATCGAGGATATCGCCCGCGCCTGTATCAAGGACATCGGATACGAGCAGGACAAATTCCATCACGCGACCTGCGAAATCACCAACCTGCTGCACGAACAGTCAGCGCATATCGCGCAGGGCGTCGATGCGTCGGGCGACAAGGACGAAGGCGCGGGCGATCAGGGGATCATGTTCGGCTATGCCACGACCGAAACTCCGCAGCTGATGCCGGCCCCGATCCAGTACAGCCACGCGATTCTGCGCCGTCTTGCCGAAGTTCGCAAAGACGGGACCGAACCCGCACTGGGCCCGGATGCGAAAAGCCAGCTGTCCGTGATCTATGAAGATGGCAAACCGGTCGGCGTCAGTTCGGTCGTGCTCTCGACACAGCATCTGGACCACGATCTGACCAGCGACCAGATCCGCGCGATCGTTCAGCCCTATATCACCGAGGTTCTGCCCGAGGGCTGGCTGACCGAGGCGACCCAATGGCACGTGAATCCGACGGGCAAATTTGTCATCGGCGGCCCCGATGGGGATGCCGGCCTGACCGGGCGCAAGATCATCGTTGACACTTACGGCGGCGCGGCCCCGCATGGCGGCGGCGCGTTTTCGGGCAAAGACCCGACCAAGGTTGACCGTTCGGCGGCTTATGCCGCGCGCTATCTGGCGAAGAACGTCGTGGCCGCAGGCATGGCTGAACGTTGCACCATTCAGCTGTCCTATGCGATTGGCGTATCCAAGCCGCTTTCGATCTATGCCGACACCCACGGCACCGGTGACGTTGACCCGGCCGCCATCGAAAAGGCAGTGGATCAGGTCATGGACCTGACCCCGCGCGGCATCCGCCAGCATCTGCAACTGAACAAGCCGATCTATCAGCGCACCGCCGCCTATGGCCATTTTGGCCGCGAGCCGGATGCAGAAGGCGGGTTCAGCTGGGAAAAGACCGATCTGGTCGATGCGCTGAAACGCGCGGTCTGAACCAAAGCGGAAACTCTGCGGGAAAAGCCGTTGGACTGCATTTGCACTCCGGCGGCTTTTTCTATTTTGGGGTCCGTCCGGCAATCGCGCTTGAAACCGCAAAACATGCGCGACTGCTTGCAGCGGCGCGCGCCTGTCGCTACATGCTCGCGCCATGACACAGCCTGATCGCCCGCATCGCAATTTCTATGGCCGCCTCAAGGGCAAGGCCCTGAAGAAAAGCCAAAAGACCTATCTGGACGAGGATCTGGCCGCCCTGTCACCCGGGGCCGTGGATTGGGACAGCAACCCGGACCGCACGCCGCTGGATCTCGACAAGCTGTTCGGCGGCAAACCTGTCTGGCTTGAGGTCGGGTTTGGCGGGGGCGAGCATATGGTGCACCAGGCCGCCCAAAACCCCGACGTGGGGATCATCGGTGCGGAGCCATATATCAACGGTGTTGCCATGCTGCTGGGCAAGATCCGCCGCGCGGGGGTGGAAAACCTTGCCGTGCATCCGGGGGACGCGCGCGATCTGTTCGATGTGCTGCCGGACGCCAGCATTTCGCGCGCCTTTCTGCTCTATCCCGATCCCTGGCCCAAGGCGCGCCATCATCGCCGCCGCTTTGTGACGCCTGAACATCTGGACCCGTTGGCCCGCGTGCTGAAACCGGGCTCGATTTTCCGGGTGGCGACGGACATTCCAGATTACGTGCGTCAGACCCTCGATGAGGTGCCGAAAGCCGGTTTTGAATGGCTGGCCGAGGGGCCATCCGACTGGCGGGAACCGTGGGACGACTGGATTTCGACCCGCTATGAACAAAAAGCTCTGCGCGAAGGGCGCACGCCCCATTACCTGACCTTCCGCCGCTTGGGGTGATTGGCGCTGGAACGCGCTGGGGCAATTCGCTAAACCCGGTGACGAAACAGACCCAAGGAACCCGCCCATGTCCGCCCACGGCACCCCGATCCCGATGACCTCGACCCCCTGCGGCTCGCTGAGCGGCGTGGCCGAGGTGCCCGGCGACAAGTCGATCTCGCATCGTTCGCTGATCCTAGGGGCCATGGCGGTGGGAGAGACCCGTATCACCGGATTGCTTGAGGGCGAGGACGTGATCGACACGGCCAAGGCGATGCGCGCCTTTGGCGCCGAGGTGACCGATCACGGGGGCGGCGAATGGTCGGTGCACGGTGTTGGCGTCGGCGGGTTTGCCGAGCCCGATCAGGTGATCGATTGCGGCAACTCGGGCACCGGCGTGCGCCTGATCATGGGGGCAATGGCCACATCGCCCATCACCGCGACATTTACCGGTGACGCCAGCCTGAACAAGCGCCCGATGGCGCGGGTGACCGACCCTCTGTCCCTGTTCGGAACTCAGGCTGTGGGCCGCGCGGGCGGGCGTCTGCCGATGACCATTGTCGGCGCGGCCGACCCGGTTCCGGTGCGCTATACCGTTCCGGTGCCTTCGGCGCAGGTGAAATCGGCCGTGTTGCTGGCCGGGCTGAACGCGCCGGGCCAGACTGTCGTGATCGAGCAGGAAGCCACCCGTGATCATACCGAACGGATGCTGGCCGGATTCGGCGCCGAGATCAGCACCGAAGAAACCGACGAGGGCAGGGTCATCACCCTGACTGGCCGGCCCGAATTGCGGCCCCAGACAATCGCCGTTCCGCGCGATCCCTCCAGCGCCGCCTTTCCGGTCTGTGCGGCGCTGATCGTGCCCGGGTCGGACGTTCTGGTCCCCGGTATCGGGCTGAACCCGACGCGCGCGGGCCTGTTCACCACGCTGCGTGAAATGGGCGCCGATCTGACCTATGAAAACGAACGGGTCGAAGGCGGTGAACCCGTGGCTGACCTGCGCGCGCGGTTTTCGCCTGATATGAAGGGGATCGACGTCCCCCCGGAGCGCGCGGCCAGCATGATCGACGAATACCCGGTCCTGTCGGTGGTTGCCGCCAATGCCAGTGGCGTCACCATGATGCGCGGCGTCAAGGAACTGCGCGTCAAGGAAAGCGACCGGATTGATGCCATGGCCACCGGCCTGCGCGCCTGTGGCGTCGATGTGGAAGAGGGCGACGACTGGTGGTCGGTCACAGGGCACGGCCCCGGAACGGTGGCTGGCGGGGCGACCTGCGAAAGCCATCTGGACCACCGGATCGCGATGTCGTTCATGGTGCTGGGCATGGCTGCAAAAGCCCCTGTTTCGGTGGATGACGGGGCGCCAATCGCAACGTCCTTTCCGATTTTCGAACCGCTTATGGCCGCGCTGGGCGCCGGGATCGCGCGGGGATGAACAGGCTGCGCGACTGGCGGTGGGTCATCGGCCAAAGCGCGGCGCTGACATTCGGTGCGATGGTGATCGTGCTCAATTGGCAGATCGCCCCGGCGGCGGGCGACATGACCCTGCCGCAGTCCGACCTGACCGGGTATTCCGATGCCGATCTGCGCGATTTTTCTGTCGCGCTTGGTCCCGATCTTCTCGCGACTTATCGCGGTATTCTGTTGTACATGGACACGGCTTTCATCCTGTCCTTTGCCTGTTTCGTAGTTCTGATGGTCTGGCCGATGGGGCGGATCGTGGCGATCGCCCCGGCTGTCCTGTTCGCGCTGGCCGATCTGGGCGAAGATCAACTGCTGTTGCGCAGGGTGCTGTCGCCCGAGGCCATTCCGGGCGAGGTCAGCAGCCTGGCCTGGTATTTCACTGTGACGAAATCGGCATTGTTTGTGCTGTGTCTGGCCTTGGCCGCGTGGTCGTTTTGGCGTGACCGTCGTTTATCAGATCGGGCAAACGGGTGAAAACGGGCTGTTGCAGCGCGGGTTTCGCAGGTAGAACCGAAGTTCTTGAAAACGGTGCAGCCATCGGTCCGGAATGCGGGCCAAGGGGGACATTTGGCATTCACAGTTGCAGTTGACGGTCCGGCAGCGGCGGGCAAGGGAACCATCTCCAAGGCGATTGCAGCCCAATTCGGGTTCGAACACCTGGATACGGGGCTGCTGTACCGCGCCGTCGGGGCCAAGGTCCTGGAAGGTGTGCCAGCCATCGAAGCGGCGGAACAGCTGACCGGCGCGGACCTGAAGGACGAAAACCTGCGGACACCGGCCGTCGCGCAGGCCGCCAGCAAGGTGGCCGTGATCCCCGAAGTGCGTGCGGCCCTTGTGGATTTTCAGCGCGCCTTTGCGCGGCGCAGCGGTGGTGCGGTTCTGGACGGGCGGGACATCGGCACGGTCATCTGCCCCGAAGCTGAGGTGAAGCTGTACGTCACCGCCAGCGCCGAAGTGCGCGCCGAACGCAGGTTTCTGGAACTGCGGGAAAAATCCATCAACGTGACCCGCGACGCCGTTCTGCAGGATGTGCGTGAACGCGATGCCCGCGACACGGACCGGGCCCAGGCCCCGCTGAAACCTGCTTCCGATGCGGTGACTTTGGACACCAGTGAAATGACCATTGAGCAGGCGTTGCAGGCCGCTCTGAAGGCGATCGAAGACGCGCGGTCCGCAAAAGGGTGAAATGGGACGACATTATCTAGCGGCCTTTCGCCGAAAGCGGTTCAGGCCCTTGCTAAACGCTGGGGGCTGTTCTATACGCCACTTCGTTAACGCGACGGTATAGATCGCAGACAATCTGAGCAGGGCCGGGGATTTCCGCGGCCCTTCGTTTGTTTGGACCGTCGCGGCGACCAATTTGAACCCCAAAGACCGGCGGAGACAACCGCACGGCCAGTAAAACCGAAGAAAAGGAAATCTGAGACCACATGGCTCAAGACACATCGATGGAGGAATTCGAAGCCCTCCTGAACGAAAGCTTCGAAATGGACACGCCCGAAGAAGGGTCTGTTGTCAAAGGCAAAGTCATCGCGATCGAAGCGGGGCAAGCCATCATCGACGTCGGCTATAAAATGGAAGGCCGCGTTGATCTGAAAGAATTCGCAAACCCTGGTGAAGCTCCTGAAATCGCCCCCGGCGACGAAGTGGAAGTTTTCCTGCGTCAGGTCGAAAACGCGCGTGGCGAAGCCGTCATCAGCCGCGAAATGGCCCGCCGCGAAGAAGCCTGGGATCGCCTGGAAAAAGCTTACGCAGACGAAGAGCGCGTCGAAGGCGCAATCTTTGGCCGCGTCAAAGGTGGCTTTACCGTGGATCTGGGTGGCGCTGTTGCGTTCCTGCCCGGGTCGCAGGTTGACGTGCGCCCCGTGCGCGACGCCGGCCCGCTGATGGGTCTCAAGCAGCCGTTCCAGGTTCTGAAAATGGACCGTCGTCGTGGCAACATCGTTGTGTCGCGTCGCGCCATCCTGGAAGAAAGCCGCGCCGAACAGCGCGCCGAAGTCATTGGCAACCTGACCGAGGGTCAGGCCGTCGAGGGCGTGGTCAAGAACATCACCGAATACGGTGCGTTTGTTGACCTGGGCGGTGTTGACGGCCTGCTGCACGTCACCGACATGGCATGGCGCCGTGTGAACCACCCGTCCGAGATTTTGCAGATTGGTGAAACCGTCAAGGTTCAGGTCATCAAGATCAACAAGGAAACCCACCGCATTTCGCTGGGCATGAAGCAGTTGCAGGAAGATCCCTGGGATCTGGTTGCTGCCAAGTATCCGCTGGAATCGGTGCACACCGGCCGCGTGACCAACATCACCGACTACGGTGCGTTTGTTGAGCTGGAGCCGGGCGTTGAAGGTCTGGTTCACGTCTCGGAAATGTCCTGGACCAAAAAGAACGTCCACCCCGGCAAGATCGTTTCGACCAGCCAGGAAGTGGAAGTCATGGTTCTGGAAATCGACAGCGCCAAGCGTCGCGTTTCGCTGGGCCTGAAGCAGACCATGCGCAACCCATGGGAAGTGTTTGCAGAAACACACCCCGAGGGAACCGAAGTCGAAGGCGAAGTCAAGAACATCACCGAATTCGGTCTGTTCATCGGCCTCGAAGGCGACATCGACGGCATGGTTCACCTGTCGGACCTGTCCTGGGACGAGCGTGGCGAAGACGCGATCCAGAACTACCGCAAGGGCGATGTCGTTCAGGCGGTTGTCTCCGAGGTTGACGTCGAGAAAGAGCGTATCTCGCTCTCGATCAAGGCGCTGGGTGGTGACAAGTTCGCAGATGCCGTTGGCGGCGTGAAGCGTGGTTCGATCATCACGGTCGAAGTGACCGCGATCGAAGACGGTGGCATCGAGGTGGAATACGAAGGCATGAAATCCTTCATCCGCCGTAGCGACCTGTCGCGTGACCGCGCCGAACAGCGCCCCGAGCGTTTCAGTGTTGGCAACAAGGTCGACGTGCGCGTCACCAACGTCGACAGCAAGACACGTCGTCTGGGTCTGTCGATCAAGGCACGCGAAATCGCCGAAGAAAAAGAAGCCGTCGAACAGTATGGCAGCTCGGACTCGGGCGCATCGCTGGGCGACATTCTGGGCGCCGCGCTGAAAGGCGACGAATAAGCGTCACCAGAGTTTCTGGCAAAAGATCAGGCAGCCCCGGAGAAATCCGGGGCTGTTTTTGATTTCAGGGGCGCGGACTGCATTCAGGCTCGGATCCATGGGAATTTGCGCGGGGGCATTCGCGGGCACGAGGGCCCGGAACTGCCGGCACAGGGCCGGCGACCCTGGTTCGCAGCGCGCATTGAAAGCATGCGAATCAAACACATGTTATAGGGATGGGCGTGGACGACATCGGCGGTGTTTTGTCCTCAAATGGGCGAAACCGGAGGCCGCCAGCGCCTGAATCCTGCGGTGGATGCGGAAAATTCCGTTCGTAATCCGATAGTTCTGGTTTCGAAGTCGCGACAATGTTCCTATAGTCGGTGTCAGATCAGAACGCTGCAAACGACGCTTGGGAGGGGACCATCAATGATCCGGTCGGAATTGATTCAGAAAATCGCTGATGAGAATCCTCATCTGTACCAACGCGACGTCGAGCGCATCGTAAACACCGTGTTCGAAGAGGTGACCGGGGCCATGGCGCGCGGCGACCGGGTTGAACTGCGTGGGTTCGGGGCGTTCTCGGTGAAAAAGCGCGATGCGCGGGTTGGTCGCAATCCGCGGACCGGCGAAACGGTGCATGTTGAGGAAAAACATGTGCCCTTCTTCAAAACCGGCAAGTTGCTGCGGGACCGGTTGAACGGAAAGTAAACTGATGCGCTACATTCGCTATGCCTTTCTGGCGGCGCTCGCGATCGTTCTGATTTCGGTGTCGCTTGCTAATCGGGGCTTCGTCGATCTGAAACTGATGCCCGATGCGCTGGAGCAATTGCTTGGCTTCAACCTGTCGATTTCCCTGCCGCTGTTCGTCGTTGTTCTTGGCGGGATCGTTGCGGGTCTTATCATCGGTTTTGTCTGGGAATGGCTGCGCGAATACAAACATCGCCGCGAGGCGTCGGTCAAAGCGCGCGAGGTCAACAAGCTTGAGCGCGAAGTGTCCCGGCTCAAGACGGAAAAGCATCAGGGCAAGGACGAGGTTCTTGCCATTCTGGATGAGGCTGGCTGAGCCAAACATGCCAAACGGCATTCAGGTCAAATTCTGCGGGCTGTCCCGCCCCGAAGATATCGCCGCCGCAGTTGACGCGGGCGCGCGTTACGTGGGCTTTGTGTTCTTTCCGAAATCCCCCCGCAACATCAGCCTGGAACAGGCCGCCGATCTGGCGCGGCAGGTGCCAACGGGTATCTGCAAGGTTGCGCTGACGGTGGATGCTGATGATGCGTTTCTGGACCGTCTGCTGGACGAGGTGCCGCTGGATATGCTGCAACTCCACGGCCACGAAACGCCCGAGCGTGTGGCCGAGGTCAAGTCGCGCTATGGCCTGCCGGTCATGAAAGCCGTTGGCGTGGCGGACAAGGGCGACCTGCCTGAACTTGAAAAACACCTGAAAGTGGCCGATCAGATTCTGGTCGATGCCAAACCGCCAAAAGATGCCGATCTGCCTGGGGGCAACGGGCTCGCCTTTGACTGGCGTTTGATCGCGGGGCGGCGCTGGCCGGTGCCGTGGATGCTGGCCGGGGGGCTGACGCCCGAAAATGTGGCAACGGCAATCCAGATGACCGGCGCGCGGCAGGTGGACGTGTCCTCGGGCGTCGAAAGCGCACCGGGGGTCAAGGACGCGGCCAAGATGCGGGCGTTCATCGCGGCCGCCCGGCTCTGACACCGTTTACATGGCCGACGGCGGCCTACGTATCAGGGCCCTTTCGGATCACTTTTGCACGACAATTTGACCCGGGTGAAACAAAGCGGAATTTCTGATCTGGTGCGTAAACCCCTCCGTACCCCTGTTATTCAAATCACAGGAGGAAAGAACATGTTTCGTCGTAAATTTCTGGGTGTTGTCGGTGCTGCAATGGTCGCAGCTTCGGGCGTTGCGCCTGCATATGCAGCGGGCAAAGACATAGTAGACACTGCCGTGTCTGCCGGATCGTTCAACACTTTGGTCGCCGCTGTGAAAGCTGCGGGCTTGGTTGGCACGCTCAAGGGCGATGGCCCGTTCACAGTGTTCGCGCCCACGGACGAAGCGTTCGCCGCGCTGCCGGAAGGCACTGTCGAAAACCTTCTCAAGCCCGAAAACAAAGATCAGCTGATCGCAATCCTGACCTATCACGTCGTGCCGGCAAAGGTCATGTCCGGCGATATCGCCGGCAAGCGCGCCAAGGTTCTTACGGTCCAAGGCGACCGTCTGAGCGTCAACGCCCGCAATGGTGTGAAGGTTGACGGTGCCAAAGTTGTGGGCGCTGACATCGAAGCCTCAAACGGGGTCATTCACGTGATCGACAAGGTTCTGCTGCCCGGCAGCTAAGATCGAGCCGGTCCTTTGGCCCCATTTGTCCGGGGCTGTGAAACGGACTTTAATGCAAGCGTCTGCCCATCATGAACCGCATGGTGGGCGGATTTTTTTTGTGCGGACCCTTCCTGCGCCGGAATTGTCTCTGACCCAGCGCTTCAAAGTCTGCTTGGTGGCGCGGACAGGGCATCTTTTGGGCTGGAAAACTCCGGTGCGCTCCCCTATCCACATGGGGTCATGATCCCACGCGGAGGGCACGCGCAATGAACGATCTTTTTAATTCTTTCATGACCGGACCGGACGAAAACGGCCGGTTTGGTGATTTCGGCGGGCGGTTCGTGTCCGAAACCCTCATGCCGCTGATCCTGAGCCTTCAGGAAGAGTACGAAAAGGCCAAGACCGATCAATCCTTCTGGGACGAGATGGACGATCTGTGGGCGCATTACGTCGGCCGTCCCAGCCCGCTGTATTACGCGGACCGCCTGACCCAGCACCTAGGCGGGGCCAAGATTTACCTCAAGCGCGACGAGTTGAACCACACCGGCGCGCACAAGATCAACAACGTGCTGGGCCAGATCATCCTTGCCCGCCGCATGGGCAAGACCCGGATCATCGCCGAAACCGGTGCCGGTCAGCATGGCGTGGCCACCGCAACCGTCTGTGCCAAGTTCGGTCTGAAATGTATCGTCTACATGGGGGCGCATGACGTCGAACGTCAAAAGCCCAACGTATTCCGCATGCGCCTTTTGGGGGCCGAAGTCATTCCCGTCACATCCGGGCGTGGCACGCTCAAGGACGCGATGAATGATGCGCTGCGCGACTGGGTGACCAACGTGCGCGATACCTTCTATTGCATCGGTACGGTGGCCGGGCCGCACCCGTACCCGGCCATGGTGCGCGATTTTCAGGCCATCATCGGCAAGGAAGTCCGCTGGCAATTGGCCGAGCAGGAAGGCGAAGGTCGCCTGCCCGATACCGTGATCGCCGCCATCGGCGGTGGATCGAACGCCATGGGCCTGTTCTATCCCTTCCTTGATGATCCCGACGTGAACATCATCGGGGTCGAGGCCGGCGGCAAAGGCGTCAACGCAAAGATGGAACACTGCGCCTCGCTCACCGGCGGGCGACCCGGCGTTCTGCACGGGAACCGCACCTATCTGCTTCAGGATGACGACGGGCAGATCCTGGAAGGGTTCAGCATTTCGGCCGGTCTGGATTATCCTGGCATCGGACCGGAACACTCGTGGCTGCACGATATCGGCCGTGCCCAGTACGTTTCGATCACGGATGTCGAGGCCCTGGAGGCGTTTCAACTCAGCTGTACGCTGGAAGGGATCATTCCCGCGCTGGAGCCCAGCCACGCATTGGCCCATGTGATGAAGATCGCCCCCGACCTGCCCAAGGACCATATCATCGTGATGAACATGTGCGGACGGGGCGACAAGGACATCTTTACCGTCGCTGCTGCGCTGGGGTTCGAGATGGAAGAAAAAGATTGAAACTTTTGCAATGATCCGACCCCGGATCTGAACGGATGAAGCAGGCCCTACGTGGCCTGCTTTTGCATTTGTTGCGCAAGTGGGTAATTTTGTTGCGCGCGAGCCACAGGCATTTCCCTACCGAAATCAGGTTTTGCGCGAATCCGCCAATCGCCCGTATCAAGCGCATCCGTTTTGAACGAACCCATTCATGCGGTTGGAGGTGATCACTCCACCGGTGCGGCCCGCCCTTCGGTGCCCGTATGCCTGAGGGGCAAGGGATAAATGGACTGCTTTGTAGCTCAGTAGGAAGAGCACTGGATTTTGGTTCCAGCCGTCGGAGGTTCGATTCCTCCCTCAGCACCTGAATGTAGCTCATTAGGTAGAGCAACAGACTCTTAATCTGTGTGTAGCGGGTTCGACTCCCGCCATTCCGAATGGAAAAGCCGAGAGGCCTGTGGGTTCGAGTCCCACCGATTGTGAAAGATCGCAAACATCTATTCGGGTCCGGGACCGTTCCAGCAGGGGCGGTTTGGCGCGGCGCTGCCCCTTGGGGGACGGCATCGCAAAGGGCCTGCACCTGCTCTGGTCACTGGCCGGGATGGGGATGATGACATCGCGCGTTATCTGGCCGGGACGGGTGGGTTTCGATCCGCCCCATGCCCCGCCTGTGGCCTGTGCTGTCCGCTCTCACCGCCCCCACCGGCGACCATGGCGCGGCGCGGTTCCGGGTCTTTTCCTACTTCATATCGAGGCATCACACCTGTGGGCATATCGCCCCAACCCCATGAAACCAAAAGGAGATCGCGCTTTGCGACGACGATAGGACAATAAGAAAAGGAGACGACAATGGAACTGATCAAACGAGTGATCGACACACTGACCGGGCATACCCGTGTCACGCTGATGGAAACCGAACGCATGCTGGTGCTGGAAAAAGGGCGCTTTGACGCGATCCTTGGACCAGGCGAGCACCGGCTGAAACGGCGCGGTATCCTGCGTGAGGTGCATAACCTGGACCGTCTCCGTTTCGTATCGCCCTATGACCGGGCGCTGTTCCGGGAGCGGCCGGACCTGGCCGGGGCACACCTGACCGAGGTGCGCGCAGCCGAAGGCGAGGTTATGGTGGTCCTGCACGAAGGGCGCCCGCACATGGTGGTCAAACCCGAAGGCCGGGCGGTGTTCTGGACGGACGCTGGCCCGTGGACGGTGGAACGCCATGGCGTGGGGGACACGCTGGCCCTTCCGGTGGCACTGGCAAAACGGCTGGTCACCGCCGGGCTGACGGATGAGTTCACGGCAACCGAAGTGGCCGAAGGCCATGTCGGGATGCTGACAGTGGATGGGAACGCGCGCGGGCCACTGCGCCCGGGGACCCATGCCTTCTGGAAGCTGGGCCGCCACGTGGCGGTCAAGCACGTGGACACCCGCTGGCGGGCACATGACGTGACGGGGCACGAGATCCTGACCAAGGACCGCGTGACCATCCGCGTCAACCTGACCGCTGCGTTCCGGGTTGTTGATCCCGAATGTGCCGTGACGGCGGTAAAGGACTTTGACGAGGCGCTCCATCGCGCCCTGGCACTGGCCTTTCGTAAAACGCTGGGTGCGCTGACGCTGGACCGGCTGCTGGCCGAGAAAGTGTCGGTCGATGCCGAGGCAGCCGAAACCGTGCGGGCCGAAATGGCCGCTATCGGGATCGAGCTGGGCGATATCGCGTTGAAGGACGTGATCCTGCCGGGCGAGATGCGCGACATCCTGAACAAGGTTGTCACCGCCGAGAAAGAGGCCGAGGCCAACGTCATCCGGCGCCGCGAGGAAACGAACGCCACCCGTTCGCTTCTGAACACGGCCAAGGTAATGGCCGACAACCCGGTGATGCTGCGTCTGAAGGAGCTTGAAGCTCTGGAGACGATTGCCGGAAAGGTTGAACGCCTGACCGTGCACAACGGGACCGAGGGGCTGATGAGCGACTTGGTCCGACTGCGCAACTGAAAACGGGCCGTCCCGGTGATTTCCGGGGCGGTCCATCTCTGTAGCCCTGCATATATGGCCGGAACCGGCGCATAAACCTGAGGTATATGCGCCTTTACCTGCCGTTTATGGCGGTTGGAATAAACCCCTGTCAGATTGTGCGTGACCGCATCTACCACATTTTGGGTCACAGGGCGCTGCATCCTGCAGGCCTTAGGATCGAGAAAGGAAACGTCATGAACAAGACAGTCAAGCTCTCAGCAGTGGCAGTACTCATGGGAAGTACGGCGCAGGCCGCCATGGGGGTTGCACCCTTTGGCCTGAACACCGACGATGCAACTGTGTCTCAGGCCGTCAGCCAGGCTCAGGACATCGCGCCGGATGCTTTCGTGGTCGAAGTGCGCGGCATCGACGACAACAGCTATGATGAATCCGATGAGTCGGATTCGGACGAAGGCGACGATAGCAGCGACGATGGAAATGAAGGCGACGACAGCAGCGACGAAAGTGACGACAGCAGCGACGAAAGTGACGACAGCAGCGATGAAGGCGACGACAGCAGTGACGAAGGCGACGACAGCAGTGACGAAGGCGACGAAGGCGATGACAGTGGCGACGAAGGCGATGATGGCGGCGACGACAGCGAAGGCGACGACGGTGGCGACAGCGGCGAAGGCGACGATGGTGGTGACAGCGGCGAAGGCGACGATGGTGGTGACAGCGGCGAAGGCGACGATGGTGGTGACAGCGGCGAAGGCGACGATGGTGGTGACAGCGGCGAAGGCGACGATGGTGGCGACAGCGGCGAAGGCGACGACTGAGGCCTGGCGTCAGAACCAACCGGTGTGACCTGCCGGGATCAAAAAACAGGGACCCGCAGCCTTTTGCGGGTCCTTTCGTGTATAGGGTGAAAATGCTCAGAAAGTTTTCCTTGACGGTTGCTTTGGTGATGGCGGGCCTCCCGGCGCGGGCGGAAGATGTGCAATCCAACATCATCGAGCAGCTGCGCGAACAGGGATTTAGCAAGATTACCGTGTCGCGCACCCTGCTGGGACGCGGGCGTATCATTGCCAAAAGCCGCAACCTCACGCGCGAGATCATTTTCCACCCGACCACTGGCGCGATTCTGCGCGATTACTGGACCGAACAAGACGGCGGCGAACCGCGATTTGGCATCGTCGACCTGGGCCGCAGATCGAAAGACGACGACAACCAGGACGCCAGCGACGACGGCGATGAAGGCGACGATAGCGGTGACGACGGTGACGACAGCGGCGATGAGGGGGATAGCAGCGGATCCGGCAGCGGCGATGACGGCGACGGAGAAGACGGCGGCGACGACGGCGAGGGCGACGACGGTGGAGACAGCGGCGAAGGCGACGACGGCGGCGACAGTGGCGAAGGCGATGACGGTGGCGATGACTGAACAAGGGCCGTCTTGAATGAAGAGCAAACTCGCTATAGTCGCCATCCTGATCGTGCAGATATTATGCGCGGGTTTTTTCGTTTTTGATATCGGCGTGACGATGCTGGGCCTGCCGATCGTGCCCATCAACTGGACCTTTTACGAACTGATCGAAATCAGCGCCGCCGTTGGCCTGATCTGTGGGGTGATCCTGGGGGCGGTGGCGCTGCGCTGGTCGATGGTGCAATCCGCGCATGCCAAATCCCAGTTGCGCGCGGCATCGGGTGCCTTCATGGAATTGCTGCAAGACCGGTTCGCCGAATGGGAACTGACCCCGGCCGAGCAGGACGTGGCGCTGTTTTCGATCAAGGGCCTGTCCACACAGGAAATCGCCCAGATGCGCCAGACGTCCGAAGGCACGGTCAAGGCACAGACCAACGCGATCTACCGCAAGGCCAAAGTGAGCGGGCGGCCCCAACTTCTGAGCTTGTTCATCGAAGATTTGATGGACGGGCCGCTGACCTGAAAACACCCGACGGGTCAGAGGCCGTGTTTTTCCAGAATTTCCAGTGGAACAATGTCGAGCGCACGCCGATGCGTTGCGGCAAGGTTCACTTTGGGGCCACAGCCTTCGTCGGCGGACTGCAAAAACCGGGCCGCGCACAGGCACCAGTGATCGCCCGGCTTCAGCCCGTCAAACCCGAATTCCGGGCGCGGGGTGCTGAGATCATTGCCGACGTATTTTGAAAAGGCCAGGAATTCGTCCGTCATCACCGCGCACACCGTGTGGCTGCCCTGATCCGCAATGCAGGTGTTGCAATGCCCGTCCCGGAAGAACCCGGTTATTGGGCTCGTCGAACAGGGCACAAGCGGCTGGCCCAGCACATTGACGCTTTCCTCTGGTTCCATGGGTCATCCTTTACAGGCTGTCGGCGATCCGGCGCAGCATAACGATATTGGCCTCATTCACGCCGTCGCCCCGAAAACCACGATCTGCCGCCGTCACGACGATGACCACGCCCTTTGACTGATCAATATAGAGATACTGCCCGTAAATGCCACGCCCGGTGAATTCGCCGGCATGGCCATCTGCCGGGACCCACCATTGATACCCATAGCCCATGTTGCCATCGTCGGTGGGCGCACTGGGCGTGGTGGATTGGGCGATCCAGTCCTGCGGCACCACCTGCGTGCCGCCATATGCGCCATTCTGCAGAATCATCTGACCAAACCGGGCATAGTCGCGCGTGGTCAGGTTGAGCCCGCCCAGAACAAAGGCCACCCCGGCCCCATCGGTCACGTAATAGGCATCCTGTTCCTGTCCCAGCGGCGCGATGATCTTCTCGGCCAGAAGGTCGGGAACACTGCGCCCGGTCGCGCCGCGAATGATCATGCCGATCACATGGGTGTCGATGGACACGTATTTCCAGGTTTCGCCGGGCCGTGCGAATGTGTCCCGCAGCGCGGCGGCAAAATCATCCAGCTTCCCGCCCAGGGCAACGACGCGCCCCATGCGGTTGATGTCGGAATCATAGTCCAGATAATCCTCGTCAAAGGTCACACCGCTGGCCATGTTCAACACGTTGCGGACGCTGGCCCCGTCATAGGCACTGCCGGTCAGCTGCGGGGCGTATTGCGTCACCGGATCGTCCAGCGACGCGATTGCGCCTTCTTTCAGCAGCACACCGAACAACGCCGAGAGATAGCTTTTGGCGATCGACCACGAAATGCGGCGGTCCTGCGCCGTGGTGCCGCGAAAATATTCTTCATATCTGACTTTGCCGTCTTGCAGGACCAACAGGGATGTGACCGCCCGGTCGGTGATCCAATCCTGCACATCTGCGGCCAGTTTGGTCTCTGCGCCATGGGGCAGGGGGCTGGTGGGCAGCGGGCCGCGCGGGATTGGCACGGTCAGAAAGGCCGCGTCCATGTTGGAAAAGTTCGCTACGATTTTTTCCTCGGAAAAGAGCGAATTCACGGCCATCAGGCGGGTGATTTCTTCGCGTTTCCAGACCCCGATGCCCGCCGCGACGAGGATTAGCGCGAATATTCCGCGGCCCAGCCATTTCCCGAATGTGCGCATGATGTCCCCCCGACTGGGTGCATCTGACCGCGCCGCCGGATTCGAGGCAAGCGTTAACGTGGCGGCAGGCCGCTTTCGGCCCATTCCACCCATCGTCCATGAAAATCCGCCCGGCCCAGTGGAATTGTCTGACCGCCGGGCCACAGGCGCAGGGTCAGCGCCGCGCCATGCGGCGTGTCATCCGCCTCAAGACCCAGCCAGGCCAAGGGGCGGTCAGTGCTGGCCCGGGCACCGGCAGCGGCGATCAGGGCATGGCCCCTTTTCTGCCGTTCCGGCGGGAAATACTGCCAGGCGATCGTGTGATAGATCAGGTGCACACATCCATCGGGCTGATCGGTCAGGCGCTGGTCCAGCCAATCGACCGCATCGGCCCGGTCCACCTGTGCCTTCTGCACGGCAATGGCCGCGCGGGTCAGGTCGGCGCGGTGCGGCTGGTCCGGCCAGAGATAGGCAAACAGGCGCAACGCCTGATCCGGGTCATGAACGTCCAGCGGATTGAGATCGACGCCAGCGCGGTTTTCGACCCTGATGTTTGCTGGCGCGGGCATCGCTCCGGTCCAGTCCGGTTTCAGAGTCAGCGCCGCATCGGCCGGACCAAGGCGCCCCTGGTCCGTTTCCAGCGCAAACCGGTCCCACATCAGGTTCAGTCCGCCGCTCGCCCCAAGTTCGGAGATCATGAAGGGCAGGTCGAACCGGGTGGCCAGCACATGTGCTGCCGGGATCAGGGCCGCGCTGCGGCGGACCTCGTTTGTCTGGGGCGCGTTATCGATCCAGTCGGTCATGAACTGGCTGTGCCGCTCCAACGCGCCAAGAACGGCGGCGGTCAGGTCGGCGTCGGGGACATCGTTCGGCGGGTAGGTCGCGATCAGGGCCGCGTCCTGACCTGTCAGCACCAGCGCGTGCAACCCGCCAGCAATGCGCAGGGGAAGAGAGGCCCCATTGGGTCCCAGATCCCCGCTCCAGAGGGCGCATTTCTGGGCCAGGGACGTGGTGGCGGGCCAATGATGCGCAAGCAGGGTCAAAAGGCGTTCCATAAAAGGCGATCCCAGGCGCGCGCAGGACCGGGCCTGTTCAAGAAACGCCTGATGCAGGGTCACCGGAACCGATCCGCAAGCTTTTGCAGTGGCGAGCGGGTGTCCGGGGCAGGGTTTGGGTCTGCCTTTGGCGTTTGTGCGCTCGGTTTCGGGGCCCGGTCCTGCTTGGGGCTGGTTGATGACCTTGGAGGTGCCGTGCGCAGCGCCACCGCATTCATAAACTTGCCACTGTCGCCTTCGGCCAATTGCGCCGCCCCGTCGGAAATACCGCGCATCAGGTCATCCAGCCAGTCTTCGTCGGCCTTGCTAAAATCATGCAGAACGTAGTGCGCAACCAGGTCCTTGCGGCCCGGATGGCCGATCCCCAGACGCACACGGGCATAATTCTCGCCAATGTGGGCGTGGATCGACCGCAGGCCGTTGTGCCCCGCATGGCCGCCGCCCTGTTTGACGCGTACCTTGCCGGGGGCGAGGTCCAATTCATCGTGGATGACGATCACATCCTCGGGCTCCAGTTTGTAAAAGCGCATCGCTTCACCCACCGACTGTCCCGATTTGTTCATGAAGGTTTCCGGTTTCAGCAACAAAACCTTTTCACGGCCCAACCGGCCCTCGGTCAGGACGCCCTGAAATTTTGACTTCCAGGGGCCAAACCCGTGATCGGCGGCGATCCGGTCCACTGCCATAAAGCCGATGTTGTGCCGGTTCCGGGCGTATTTTGCGCCAGGATTCCCCAGGCCAACAATCAGTTTCATGGTGCCTCTCCCGTTCAATGCGTCAGGCTGATCCAAGTCATGCCCTGAAACGGGCGGAATTTCCAGTTCCCGCAGGGTAAAGAAAAACGGGGCCCGCCGGGCCCCGTTAATGACAAACCGCGATGTGACGCAGTTCTTATTCTTCTGCTTCGGCCGCTGCTTCTGCTTCTGCTTCGGCCGCTGCTTCTGCTTCGGCTTCTTCTTCCTCTTCGCTCTCGGACGAGCGCAGACCCGACGGGGCCGAGACGCTGGCAATCACGAAATCGCGGTCGATGGTCGGCTTGGCGCCTTCGGGCAGGTCAACCGAAGAAATCGTGACGTTGTCACCAATTTCCAGGCCCGACACGTCGATGGTGATGTGATCGGGGATGTCACCTGCAGTCACGATCAGTTCCACTTCGGGACGGATCAGGGTTAGAACGCCACCCATTTTCAGGCCGGGTGATACGTCCTCACCGGTCACTTCGACCGAAATGAACAGGTTGATCTTTGTCGAACGGCGCAGGCGCATGAAATCGACATGCGTCGGCAGGTCCTTGACCACGTCACGCTGAACGTCACGACAGATCACGCGAACGTCGTCCTGACCGTCAACCTTCATGTTGAACAGGGTCGACTTGAAACGACCATCTTTCAGTTTCTTGAACAGAACGTTGAAAGGGATGTTGATGGGAAGCGGATCAGTGTCGCCACCAAAAACGATACCCGGAACCATGCCTGCGCGGCGTGCCTGACGAGCGGCGCCCTTGCCTGTCCCCGTCCGTTCCTGGGCGATAAGATCTGGGATCTCTCCGGCCATGATAATTCTCCAATTGTAAGGGCGGGCATCCTCCAAGGCTGTATGCCCGCGTGAAGCCGCGCGTATAGACCAGCTTTCCCCGGTTGAAAAGAGTTTTCCTTGCCCGTGTCCGCCTTGCGTGCCAAGGCAGCATCATGGGGTTCATTCACGATATACGGGACAGCCGCGCAACGCTGTTGGCCTTTGTTGCCATGGGGCTTGTCTGGGCCTGTTTCGGTGCGCAGGTTCCGGTGATCAAGGCCCGGATTGGCGCTGACGATGCGGCCTTTGGCCTGTCGTTCCTGATTTCCAGTCTGGGGGCCCTTGCCGCGATGTGGCTGGCGCCGGTGGTCGACCGCAAACTGGGCGCGTTATCCGTGCTCGCGGCCAGTGCTGCGATGGGGATGCTCTTTCTGATTCCCGCCGTGTCCGCGGGTCTGTGGCTGTTCACGTTCGGGATGTTCCTGGCGGCGGCAGCGTCGGGCACGTCCGACATCCTGATGAATGCCCGCATTTCCGAGGCTGAGGCCGTGCGGGGACGGCCCTTGATGAACCTCAATCACGCCATCTATTCCTTTTCCTATGCGGGCGGCGCGGTTCTGACCGGTTTCGCGCGCGAGGCGGGGTGGAGCCCGCTGGCGATATTTGGCGTGGTCGGGGCGTTGATCGTTGTGATCAGCCCGGCGATGTACCGCCCCCATCGGCGTAACGCCGGAGGGGCGGACGGCGGTTCGCTTGTCTCGGGCAAGGTTCTGGTGTGGATGGGCGGGCTGGTGTTTCTGGTCGGGTTCATGTGCGAGCAGGCCGTCGAAGGATGGTCGGCCCTGCATATCGAACGCACGCTTGGCGGCGGCGCGGCACAAGGCGCGCTGGGACCGGCGGTTCTGGGGCTGACCATGGGCATTGGGCGACTGTTCGGACAGATCATTGTGAAACGGGTGACGGACACGACAATGATTGCAATCGCCTGCATTGTGTCTGCCTTCGGTGTCACGCTTGCCGCGTTGGCGCCAACCATCCCATTGGCTTACGCCGGGTTTGGCATAATGGGATTGGGCGTTTCTGTGGTCGTGCCCCTGGCCATGGGGTTCGTGGGGCGGGTGGTGCCCGAAGATGAAAGGGTCGCGGCCATAGGGCGCGCGTCGGTCATTGGCTATGGTGCCTTTCTGGTGGGGCCCAGCATCATCGGCATAACATCGGACCGGTTCGGATTGCGCGTTGCGTTCCTGCTGGTAGCGGCGATGCTGGTGATGGTTTCGGTAGTTCTGGTGCCGATGATCGCGCGGCGGATCAGGTCACGGGGGTGATCAATTCGCCATCGGCCTCGATCACCCGGTCATAAAGGGCGAATTCATCCGCCCGCGCCGCCCTGAGTTTTGCCCGTGTCTTGGGCTCAAGCTCCGCAGGAACGCGGGGTGAGACGTTCTTTTCCTTCAGGGTGACCGGCTCATCGAACCGGTCGGACAGAAAATTGATCAGGCGGGTCGGGCGCTCGTGGGCAAAAAGGTGATGCACCAGAACCTCGCCCTTGCCCGAGGTGAGCATGCTCCACTGGCTGCCAATCCCGGCATAGGCGGGGGGATCGTCCGAAATGACCTGCCGCACAAATTCGTCAAAGCTGACGCCATCGGTGCTGAATTCCGACCCCTGTTTCGCCTCACGCGCGCGATAGCGATACCAGCTGCGAATTTGCTCTTCCGGTTCGCGGATCACGGCAAACCGATCCGGGCGCACGCCGAATTCCTGGTCCAGAAACGGCGCAATGCGGTTGTGAAACCGTTGCGCTGTTATGTGCTTGCGCCGCTTGGTAAAGAGGATGTCCGCCTTGGGTTTCAGCGCCATCGCAATCGCGGTGGACCCGGTTTTGGGCACCGCGATAAAGGCCAGCGACTGGGCAGAGAAAATCAGCATGGACCTAGTCTTGCCATGTCCCTTCGAACCCTTGGGGGATCAGCAGGTTGTGCCGGCCAAGGTTTTTCACGTTGGTTTCCCCGCACAGGGCCATGGTCATGTCCAGTTCCTTGCGGATGATTTCCAGCGCGGTGGTCACGCCCTTTTGTCCCATCGCGCCCAGACCATAGACGAACGAGCGCCCGATATAGGTTCCCGTCGCCCCCATGGCCAAAGCCTTGAGAACGTCCTGACCCGACCGGATGCCGCTGTCCAGATGCACCTCAATATCGCCGCCGACCGCGTCCATGATCGGCGCCAGCATGCGAATGGAACTCAGCGCTCCGTCCAGTTGGCGGCCGCCGTGGTTGGACGCGACGATGGCGTCAGCCCCCAGCTTGGCGGCCATTTTCGCATCTTCGGCGTCCAAGACCCCCTTGAGGATGACCTTGCCGCCCCATTGTTCCATCAGCTTGCCGACCTTGTTCCAGTCCAGCGTCAGATCGAACTGTTCCGCCGTCCACGCGCCAAGGGACGAAGCATCGGAAATACCTTCGACGTGGCCCACGATATTGCCGAAGTTGCGCCGTTTCGCGCCAAGCATTTCGATGCCCCAACGCCATTTTGTCATCAGGTTGGCAATGGTTTTCGGGGTCAGCTTGGGCGGGGCGCTCAGACCGTTTTTCAGATCCTTGTGCCGCTGGCCCAGCATTTGCAGATCCAGCGTGATCACCAGCGCCGAACACCCGGCATCCTTGGCCCGCTGGATCAGCCGCGCGGTATAATCCGTGTCGGTCATCGTATAAAGCTGGAACCAGAAGGGTTTGGTGGTCGCCTCGGCCACATCCTCGATCGAGTTGATCGACATGGTCGACAGGGTGAAGGGCACGCCAAATTCCTCGGCGGCCTTGGCGGCCTTTATTTCGCCGTCGGCATGTTGCATGCCCGTCAGCCCCACCGGGGCGAGCGCCACCGGCATGGCAACGTCCTGACCGATCATCTGGCTTGCAGTGCTGCGCCCGGACATATCCACGGCCACACGCTGACGCAGGCGGATTTGGTCGAAATCGGTGGTGTTTTCCCGAAACGTCTGTTCGGTCCAGCTGCCGCTTTC
Organism: Arenibacterium sp. CAU 1754; assembly: GCF_054482635.1. Classification (NCBI taxonomy): domain Bacteria; kingdom Pseudomonadati; phylum Pseudomonadota; class Alphaproteobacteria; order Rhodobacterales; family Paracoccaceae; genus Arenibacterium; species Arenibacterium sp. CAU 1754. Next base: position 27,506 of record NZ_JBTLRG010000004.1, on the reverse strand, counting down.
GGCATAATCAAAGAACATCCGCGGCACGCGCCGTTCATAGATGCGTTTCAGGTCCTGGATGTTGGTGATGACTGGCATGGGTGCGCCCCTTAGACATTGGTCAATTCGGATTACCAATGCCGGGGATGTTTCTCAAGTGAGCATTCTGCCCATGGTGCCGGGACGATAGATCAGGCTGAACCCGATCCGACACGCCTGTGCCGTGTCGCAGGTCCCTGCCGGATCAGGCCGAATGGGCGCCGTCGGCCAGCGATTTGACGAATTCCAGAACCTCTGCCACCGGTTTGCCATCGGCAATCTTGGACACGATGGCCGACCCGACAACGGCGCCATCCGCAACGCTGGCGATATTGCGGGCCTTTTCCGGGGAATTGATCCCAAAACCAACAATAACGGGCAGGTCCGATGCGGCCTTGATCCGTGCGACATCGGGCGCGACATCGTCGGCATTTGCTTCGGCCGATCCGGTGATACCGGTGATCGACACGTAATAAACAAACCCCGATGTGTTTTGCATGACGCGGGGCAGGCGTTTGTCGTCCGTGGTCGGCGTCGCCAGACGGATAAAGTTCAGACCGGCCTCTTGCGCGGGAATACACAGTTCGGCGTCTTCCTCGGGCGGCAAGTCAACGATGATCAACCCGTCGATACCTGCGACCTTGGCCTGTTCGAGGAATTTGGGCACGCCCCGCGAATAGATCGGGTTGTAATAGCCCATCAAGACAATCGGTGTCGTATCATCATTTTTGCGGAACTCGGTGGCCAGGGCCAGCGTCTTGTTTAGCGTCATGCCACCATCCAATGCACGTTGTCCGGCCAGCTGAATGGTCGGGCCATCGGCCATCGGGTCGGTAAAGGGCAGCCCCAGTTCGATCACATCGACCCCGGCGCCAGGCAGTCCCTTGACCACCTCGAGCGAGGTTTCGTAATCGGGATCGCCCGCCATCACATAGGCGACAAAGGCCTTTTTACCCTGGGCTTTGAGATCGGCAAACTTGGCTTCGATGCGGGTCATGGGCTGGCTTCCTTCTGGTTCTGCCTGCCATGCCAAAACCAGCCGGGGAAATCAATCTACCTTGTGCACCTGCAGGGCGTGGCAAATCGCTTTCCTTGTTGTGCGGGATCGGGTTTCTTGGCTGCAACCGAATGGTGCCGAAGGGGGAGATTGGCAAAATGACGGATTTCGAGGGACGTGTCGCATTGGTCACCGGATCGGCCACGGGGCTGGGGCGGTCAATGGCCACAAAACTGGCCGAGCGGGGGGCATCGCTGATCGTGAATTATTCACGCTCCTCTGCCGAGGCCGAAGAATGCGCCGATCTTTGCCGCGCGGCGGGTGCGCAGGTCAGCGTGGTTCAGGCCGATGTCGCCAACCCGAACGATTGCAAGACGTTGGCCGCCGCGGCCGCGCCGCACGGCCGATTGGACATCCTGATCAACAACGCCGGCATCACCCGACACGCCAAGGACCATTCCGACCTCGATGCGCTGTCCAAAGACGATTTCATGGACATCTACGCGGTCAACGTTGTCGGCCCCTACATGATGTTGCAGGCCTGCAAACCGATGCTGGTCGCCACATCCGAACAGACCGGGCGGGCCAGTTCCGTGCTGAACACCTCGTCCATAGCCGGGATAAAAGGCATCGGATCGTCGGTGGCCTATGCCGCGTCCAAAGGGGCGCTCAACACGATGACCCTGTCGCTGGCCCGCGCGCTGGGGCCCCATATCCGCGTCAACGCGGTGTGCCCCGGTTTCATCGGCACCCGGTGGTTCAGGGACACGATGGACGAGGCGGCATTTGCGCAGGTCACCCGCTCGATCGAAGCGGCAACGCCACTGGCCGCCGCCTCGGGGCCGGACGATATCGCCGATGCGGCGCTGTTTTTCGTCTCGGACGCGGCGCGCCACGTGACCGGTGAAACCCTGTTGGTGGATGCAGGAATGCACTTGGGGATGCCACGATAGCCTGCGCTCGATGCCCACAGGTGCTTGCGCCTTGGCCGCCCTGTCACTAGAAGCGGCCCGAACCAGGATCGGAGGCCAAAATGGGCTTTAAAATGGGGATCGTCGGTTTGCCGAACGTCGGCAAGTCGACCCTGTTCAACGCGTTGACCAAAACTGCCGCTGCACAAGCGGCCAATTTCCCGTTTTGCACGATCGAGCCGAACGTGGGCGAAGTGGCCGTGCCCGACGCCCGGCTGGAAAAACTGGCCGCGATCGCGGGATCGAAACAGATCATCCCGACGCGGATGACCTTTGTCGATATTGCCGGGCTGGTCAAAGGCGCCTCCAAGGGTGAAGGCCTGGGCAACCAGTTCCTTGCCAACATCCGCGAGGTGGACGCAATTGCCCATGTGCTGCGCTGTTTCGAAGACGGCGATGTAACCCACGTCGAGGGGCGCGTTGATCCTGTGGCCGATGCCGAAACCATCGACACCGAACTGATGCTGGCCGATATCGAAAGCATCGAAAAGCGTCTTCAGGGACTGGTGCGCAAGGTGCGCGGCGGCGACAAGGAGGCGATGCAGCAGGAACGCCTGCTAAAGGACGCGCTTGCCGTTCTGGAAGAGGGCAAACCCGCCCGCGTGGTCGACGTGGATGCCGAAGACGTCAAAGCCTGGAAAATGCTGCAACTTCTGACGACTAAACCGGTCCTCTATGTGTGCAACGTGGGAGAGTCCGAGGCGGCAACCGGCAATGAGTATTCCGCGAAGGTGGCCGAAATGGCCGCAGCACAGGGCAATTCCCACGTGATCATCAGTGCCCAGATCGAAGAGGAAATCAGCCAGCTCGATCCGGAAGAGGCGCAGATGTTCCTTGAGGAAATGGGGCTGGAAGAAGCCGGGTTAGACAGGTTGATCCGGGCCGGGTACGAATTGCTGCACTTGGAAACCTATTTCACCGTTGGCCCGAAAGAGGCCCGCGCCTGGACCATCAAACATGGAACCTCAGCGCCCCAGGCGGCTGGTGTCATTCATGGTGACTTTGAAAAGGGTTTCATCCGCGCCGAAACCATCGCCTATGATGATTACGTCGCACTTGGCGGTGAACAGCCCGCCAAGGAGGCGGGCAAGATGCGCGCCGAAGGCAAAAGTTACGTCGTCAAGGATGGCGACGTTCTACATTTCCTGTTTAACACCTGACGCTGTCCAGTGCCCCCATGACGCGAGGGGCACCAACAGCCCTGAAACTGGCAGCATTCGGGCGCCGATACCCTAGCGGCGGCCAGACTCGAAATTGCGTTCGCGCGGCCCGGACGGCGAAACGATGATATCCCGATAGGATTTTTGCCCTGTCGCTTTTCGATGATGCCGCGAATTTTCCCGGCGCCTGCAGTTCCCGGACACGTCCCAAAGGGACCAAGCGCATCTCAGATCATGACGCGATGTCCAGATCGCGCGGCGGCCCGGGACGCGTTTTGATACAGTGGCGCCGCAATCAAGGGCTTGTCGTTTTTTGCGTGTCGGGCAACCAGTGTCCTGGCACGCCTGCTTTCTGCAAACGGGCGGGCACGGATTTGCGCCGTTTGCCCCAGCTGTTCGATCGTCTTGCCCAGCATCACCTCAATTTGGCGCAAGCCCTTGGGTGGAATCGCTTTCATGGCCTCGGCGCCAAGGTAGAGGCTTTCTGCGGGTATGCCGTCGGCGATCAACACCTCGTGGCGGTCCAGCATCACATGGTAGTAGGTGACAGGCTTTTCGCGACAGTCGATTTCAACCCCCGGAAGCGCGGCAAGGTGCTTGGCGGCGAGCAACACTTCAACGCATCCGAACATCCGTTGGGAAATAGCGCTGGCCACCAAAATTCTGTGCTGCTGCGAGACCCGCAGGTCTCGCCAGGGAAGGCCATTCCCCAAAGCCCCCTTGCGGATCAGGACAGGCGCCAGATTGGGCTGTGCGCCGACAATTTCTGCTGACCAAGTCACGGAATACACCCATTTCACCCGTTTCGGCCCACGGTCCAATGTGTTGACCAGATCACCGGGACTGAGGGCGTCGACCAACTTGGGACCATCCGGCGTTTCGAACGCAGTGCCTTTTACGAAACAGACATTCGTCGTGCCGGGCGTCGGGGTATCATCGGCAAAAACATCTGCCCCATCCGACGCGCGCTGCAGCGATTGCCCGTCAGTGTCAAAACCGAAATCTTCGCCTGATCCCGACTGCGTCGCGGTCGCGGAAAACCTGGAATATCCTCCAACGCCGGTTGTCGGGTCGTCCAACACATCGCCGTTAAAAGTGGCCGCGATATATTCGTCGTTGGCGGGGTCATAGACAATGATGTTATCGCCGCCATTGTTGATCAGCGCCGAGCCCCGACCCGCATCAAAGAAGAGGTCGTTCGTGTCGCCAGTCGGCAGGCTGCCACCTGACTGCACACCTGTCATCACCAGCGCGTGGGCGCCCGGTTCCAACACGGTGCCGTCCGGGAACGTGAACCATTTGCCAACGCCGGCGTCCCACAGCTCAACCCCGGATATGTCTATTGCGACGTCCGATGAATTGTAGAGTTCGACGTATTCATCCGTGCTTCCAGCCGTCCCATTCCCATCGGTATCAAAGTTGATCGTGCCATTCGGATCAACCAGAACTTCGTTGATAACAATTCCGCCAAGAAGCGTATCGGCCATTCGTCGTCTACTCTCTACAAACCCGGGTGCCTATGGTTCGCTCAAAGGTCGCGGGATGGCAACCCCTGCAGATTGAATCCGGTCCATGGGCCAAGGGTAATACGCTGGAAAACCTAAGAAAATCACAAGCTTTTGGCAGGTTAGGATCGACACGCACAGACAGGCACGACAAACCGAATCCAAACATGGTGCACACAACCCGGATTCCTACGGAACCTCCCCGGATCGAGTCGCAAGCGCCCCTTTTACCAAAAGGTCTGATGGGCCCAGGTGTGCCCGAAACCGCAAAAGGTTCGCGCCTTTCCATGCCATTTCAAAGGGTTCAATCCCCAAAGCCCCGGTTTCAGAAAGTTGGAAATTTCGCCTTGTTTCCCTGACCCTACACCGCTAAACGGGTCGACGGAGACGTGGCCGAGTGGTCGAAGGCGCTCCCCTGCTAAGGGAGTAGGCCCGGAAGGGTCTCGAGGGTTCGAATCCCTTCGTCTCCGCCACAAAATCATCTAAATTATTGATTTTTATGTTATTTTATCATTTTGGTGATTTCTTGCCACCATCTTTGCCACCAAAGATCATTCTATTGGATGCAACGAAAAGCGACGTTCTGTTGTTCCGGCGATTTTTTTGACTGACGTGGTTCTCATTCCACTAAGCTGTTCAGTTCTCCCGACGATAGTTCGTATCGGTTGCGATGGCGGACGCAATGCCGACCTCCAAATATGGAAAATACCGAATTCGCTCGAATTCTCAGGAAATTCGCAAAAATTTTTGCTATAAGCCAACTATACATCAACGTGCACCTGAATGGCTCTGCCGGACGAGGAGAACTCTCTGCAGCAGGCTCTCTTCGTGTGCCTAAACAGGAGATCATCGACAGTGACTGCCCCCGCAAATACCCTCTATCTTTCTGTTGACCAGGTTGCGCATCGTTTCGGCGTATCCAAGGACTCGATTTGGCGTTGGAAGCGCAAGGGCGACTTCCCTGCGCCTGTGAAGCTGGGTGGGACTACGACCCGTTGGCGCCTGTCGGACATTGAGAAGTGGGAAGGTCAGCTGGCCTGTGGTCTTGTCGCCTTCCTGGAGTTCGAGCCGGACGCCTTGATGGCAGGCTGACGGCCTCCCTGTCTTCAAATTGATTCAGCGTTCCTGCTTCGGCGGGGCGCAGTGCCCCTCGTCGGTGCGGACCTCTTGGCGCCGGTTATTATTCCTATGCCTACAAATGAGACTGAAATGACTGATCAGACCATCACCTCCCGTCCCGGTTCCGACATCGAAAACGTCGTGTCCTTTCCCGTGAATGCCAGTTCGTCGGCAAGTGCCGCGCCGCGTGCAATCATGGAGCCGGCTCCTGACGGCACAGGTGCGCAGCTTTTGGTTGCGCGCTTGATAAGACTTGAACCGCTCGGACCGGCTAGACCGCTGTAGACATGGGCGCGCACCAGGATTCCTGCTGGTCCGAGTGGTCCGAGTGGTCCGAGTGGTCCGAGTGGTCCGAGTGGTCCGAGTGGTCCGAGTGGTCCGCTTGAAACGCGTCATTTTAGGGCGAATGCTACAAAATGAGCTATTTCGGTCTCACCCAGGTAGTAGGAGAAGCGGGCTTTCCGTTTCCTGTTCAGCTTCCTCCAGATATTGCCGACCAGACGCCCCTCGCTGCTGAAGCGTCTGTGCAAGAGACCTGTCACTGGCCCCTTGAACGGCGCTTTCTCGCAGGCTGGCGGTCAAAGCTTGAGCTTTTCCCAGCGCAGAGGTGCGAACCTTTCTCATCTCCTCAAAATCACCAGCAGCCCTGGCGATCAGCCTTGCAAGGCGATCTGGTGCCAGTGGATGACTGAGTTGGGCAAAACGATCGGCTTGCTTTCGTGATAACTCTGCCGCAACGCCAAGTTCATCAATGTGAAAAAGGGCCTTGATGCTCGCATCGTGACAGAGACGCATTGCCGCTGCCAAAGACCAGAGTAATTCCAGATCTTCGATGGTGAGGTTGTCTTCATTTTTTGCGACACGTTCAAAATGCGGTTTGATGCGCGCGGCCGAGCGACTTAAGGATACCTGCGCAGCTTCTGCGACCCTTTGCGCGTTCTTGCGAGCTTGAAGCGTTTCGATCGTATCCAGGTCCGTGGCGATATCTGCAAATAGAGCCTCTAAGTTGTCGCTTCGACGATCTGCGGTGACCTGGTCGATCTTGTCACTCAACTCCCCAATGTGCCGTTCAATTGCATTCAAGCGCTTGAGCATGACAGCAAAACCAACAACAGAAACTCCGAGGCCAAGTCCAGATACTGCCAAGGTGCTCACCTGCAAAGTTTGCATGACGCCAAAAGCCGAATTCAGGTTTCGCAATTGAGATTTGATTTGTTCGTTTTGGACAGCTGTTACCAGCCCGAGCGGGTTGAGACCTTGCGATATGGTTGAACCGGCGCCCTGAATAGCAGACCCTACAAATGTCTCCAAAACGCTTGTTGGTTGGACGTGCCCCAAGATTTGACCAGTCGCCGTCTCTTTGATGACGGCGCCTATCACTTCTGCACTTCGCGAATGCACCTGGCCAATGAGTTTTTCAGGTATTTCATAAAGTAAAACACTCAAGCCCTGTCCTCCATGCTGTTTGCAGTTGCCTGAATGGCCAGCGCCTGAATGTCATCCAATATTGTTCTCTGAGACGGCGGAGCTCCCAAACCGAACACGGCTTCTTCTGCGCGCTTGTAGGCACGTCGGCGTAAAGCTTCTCTCCAACTTTCAATTGCTCTGTCGAAGAGCTTACCGCTTAAGAAGGCCGTCACACCCAGTCCAGCGGCTCCTAAAGCAAAAAGGGGCCAACTTATGTATGGCGCCGCCCAGAAGAAGGCTAGGAAGCCGCCGGTTGTAACAGTCGCAATAGAGATGACCGTGGGAACTGCTGCAATTGATGTGGCTGCCAATCCCACGCTCGCCAGCGCCGGCGCCACACTTACAAACCTACCCATCAGCCCTGGATCGATTGAAAACTCGGGTTCCAACATCTTCCAAAGCTCATCAAGGGCACTTTCAGTTTTCTGCAATGCTTCTTCAGCCTGCTCTTTCGACCATTCCGCGCAAAGCTCCGAAATTTTCTTGCCAAGCTGCACTTGAGACCAAGCAAGATTCATAGTGCCTGCGTTGTCTATCTGTTCATCGATCCGACTAATCAGCTTTGGAAAATTGCTCTCGATCTGTTGACTAATTACCTCCAACTGCTTGTCGCGCCACGTCATGAACTCCAACTGAGTGAAAATATCAGTTTCATTCAATGTTAGATCGGTATCAGGCATGTCTCTAGCTACGCATGCAGCCGGAGGTAGTGCAATAAAAAATAGAGGGACACTGTTCCCGACGCCCCTCGTAAGGTGTTGTTATTGAATATCTTCCCGCCACACATCCCCATCCTGGCCATCGCTATATTGAAGACATGCAGCACGCGCTGCATCACAAATGAGAGAGCGAGAATGACCAAGAAACCGCATGCAGACACCGGGTTGGCGAAATACGTGGAACGCCGGGTGCTGGAATTGAAACACACCAAATCCCAGTTGCAGATCGCCGGCGAGGCCGGCTTCCCGAACCCCAACATGATCAGCATGATCAAAACCGGCGCCACCAAGCTGGCGCTGGACCGGGTGCCTTCGATGGCACATGCGCTGGAGTGTGATCCTTCTTATCTGATGCGTCTTGCGCTGGAGCAGGCGGTCGGTGATACCGCTGCCCAGGCCATCGTGGAGATATTCGGGACGCCGATAACCAGTAATGAGCTCGGCTGGCTTCATGCGATCCGCGAGGCCTCGAACAACACCGATCCCCGGCTGACCAGCAGGTCGCAGGCGGCGATCAAGGCGATCTTCGGGAGGTAGTCATCATGCGCGACAAGGAGGACGACCTGACCCCCAACGAGCGCGCCTGGCTGCGCTTCCTGCGCGAGGTGAGCAATGACAGCGACCCCAGTCCCACCTTGCGCCGAGTGCAACTCCTGCGGCGCCTCTGTGCGCCTCGGAGGGCTTGACGGGTGCAGGCGGGATGGCGGCGAGGAATGGTTGAGCTTCTGCGTCTCGCCGGGTCCCTGCGCAGCGTTTGCATAGGCTTGACAAAGGTTTACATTGGAAAGGATGGTGGGAACCCTTCCATACCACTGGCTTGGGTGAGAAGTTCTTGTTACGCAACCACGAGGCCTGCAATTTGAAGTTTTCTACAAGCTGTGGAAGGAAGAGAAATGAACTCTGAGAACGAGTTCAACCTGATGGGTTGGTCCAGCTCGATCCCTTTGTGTGACGATCTTTGGCTTGGAATGCAGGCAAGGAATATTGCTTTCGTGGACTTCACCGTTCTACGTGGCATTGAGAGTGAAGCTGCTCAAGCTTACATCGAAAGAGAACGCACACCCACAGATGTTTTGCTGCCTCTTTCAGCATTGAGCCAGATGTGGATTTTTAGCGTCTACGAGTTTCTGAGAACTTGGCGTCAACGCGCTAGGAATATTCTCAAAACTGCTGACAAAGTCGCTGCCATTGACCACAAAGGGCGCCCAGCTGCTGTGCTCGAAGTAGTGGAGGCTGCGAAAGCCAAAGAAAGAATGGTGCGAGTTGCTCCCACATGGCACTCGCAGCATCTCAAGAAGGTAGACGATGAGGAGTTCGTTTCATCAATTCGGGAGTATTGGGATTTCTCAGATGCGATATTTAGAGAGGCCGAAGCTCTACGGGTCACCTTGGCAAAGCACGAGGTTCCAAAGACGCCCGGGCTTGTCGCCGAAGCACCTGGCTACGGCCGGATGAATCATTTCACTGGTTCGATGTATTGGTTTGTAACCTTGAAAGACGACATCCAAATTCAGGTTGATCGCCGTAAACTTGGGAACAACCTCTTAGGGTTACCGGAAGATGAATAACGTCAACTTTTCGGCTCTGGCTCTATCCTTGTCAGCGTTTTGTAAGCCGCGTGAGCGCTTGTAGGGCCGTTGAGAGGTGCGCTCACTGCACGACGTTTACATCGGGTTGACAGACCTTTACATGAGTAAAAGAGTCGGAAACCTTCGAGGCTCGAAAACAGGTGATTTTGACTTGATTTCGGGCTTCGACGTTTACCCTATGTTTACATAAAGTTGACAGATCTGGCTCAAAAACCACGTTTTTCCAGAAAAATGTAAACGTCTGAGAAGCGTGAAACCAAGAAATCAAGGGCTTGGCGCATCAGCGTATCGACGCCAGGGCTACAGAAACGCGCACGGGTGACCTGAAGCCCGGCGAACAGCACGTGAGTGAGCGTGACCGAACGCGGATCATGCTCAGGGACGCACAGAGCGCGCCTGAGAGCGTCTGAATGCGTGAAGGGTCTGTGCAATCAGCGACACCAACCAGACCAAGGCAGGTCATGCACAAGAGGTGTGAACGAGGGGCTGTTCGGCAGCGCGATCAACGGCTGGGGAATGTCGAGATGTGCTGGATCGTCCAGAGGAGGTTGGGGATGCGCCAGACCGCAAGCATCCTTTCCGTCCCCGTGAATGGTTATGCTCCTCTGTTCTCGCTTAGGGCGATACGGCTTCTTGCATCGCGAAACCCTGATGAGGAATGGCTCGACGTTCCGGTGGGAGCCATCGTGCATGATCGTGGGAAGAGCGAAGTCCTAGTAAAACCACAAGGGCATGAAGGGGATGCATTCTGGCGCCGCCAGTATCCTGATCTCGGAAGCTCCCATGCCAAATTCGTCGATCGCCAGAGCCGCTAGCCGAATCCGTGGCCGGCATTGGGTGTTTTGCGCTGTCTGACGTCGCAGACATTCGCAGCTCGCACCAGCGAGCTCCCCAACTAGCCTGATGCGTTTCCTGGTGGCAAGGTTGGTTCATGCGCTTGATGAGGCAAAATTTTTCTCCGATCTTCTGCGTCGCGAGCGCGATCTTGCTATAATGCGTGGTAGACCAAAATCATCGAAGGATCCAAACACATGAAAGACTGGGCAGGCAGCGACGAAATCGGCCGTGGAGTGCGGCGCGCCCTACACCAGCGTATGCGCAGAGAGCTGCGCAACAAGCTGCTCGACTACGATTTCACCTATTTCATCACGCTGGCATCGAACCACCAGCCCTTGGGCTATTCGCGCATGCGCGAATTGCTGAAATCGTGGGATGCGCGCGTGAACCGCGAGATCAATGGACCGAAGTGGGTCAAGCGGCCGGACGAGCGTCTGGTCTGGTTCGCCTTCCCGGAGAAGATGGATGTGAACCCCCATTGGCACCTGATCGCTCAGGTGGATCCTCATATCGAGAATGCTGCACGCGCTGCACGCACTGAGCGCTTGCCGGAGATCGGGCACATGCACTGGCTGAGCTTGGTGCGTCAGGGATCTTTCGACTGCCAGAGCGTTGAATCTTCGGGGGTTATCCAGTATATTACTAAGATGAGCACCGAGGAGACGCACTTCGAAAAGTTCGTCGTGTTCCGGGAGTTCATGAACATCTAGGTGACCGTCAGGGGCCTGTCTGCAACGCTGCAGGTGACCGGCAATTTCCTCTTCATCCGATGGCGAGACGACTTGGCCCCAGGTCGTAATGGCGCGCCATTGCATAGAGGAAGCACTCAGCAGAGCCAACAACCAGCACCCCAATGATGTAGAACATTACCTGGCTGAGCGCCGACCGCAGGGAGGTGCTCATCGGACTGAGAGAGGCCGAAGGCCGAACGAGGGAGAAGATGGTCAACAGAAATGCGCTGCTTCTCGGAAGGTGGCGCCCGTCTGCTCAGCATTCGTTTTTTTAAAGAAATCAGCTTTCCCGCACATATCTCATATTTGATGTTAACAAAGCCGCATTTCGTTAACATGATGTGCACGACATATTAAAGCCGACCTTCCAGACTCCCGATCTCCCACCTGCTGTGGCTCTGGAGACCGTGCCTGTCCTGAAGGCACTTGCTGCTGCGAACCGAGCTCTCGCGGAGCTGAAAGGGCGCGCGGCCACGATCCCCAACCAGGGCGTCCTGATCGACACCTTGGCGCTCCAGGAAGCCAAAGCCTCCTCTGAGATCGAGAATATCGTCACGACCCAGGACGAACTCTTCCAAGTTGATCTTTCCCGTAGGGGCCTCAATCTGGCGTTCTGAGATGTCCGGGACCTGGGCGCTTCCAAACTTGAGCGTGCGCGATTTTGGCGGTGGGGATTACGGTCTGGGCGTGATTATTCCATTCAGTGCAGCGTTTCGATTTCATCGAAACCAAAGCATTAAGCGATGTCCCAATAGCCGCTCTCCCGATAGAATCGCCGAAGATCCCTTAAGTAGGAGCGGGTGAGGGTAGGGTCATTGGCGCCCCTGCAAAAAACGCTCATAACCGCCTTGGGTGGGAATGAAGGTCGTGCCAACGGCTTCGACCCTGGGATCGACAGCAAGGCATTCCGAACATCATCCTCGAACAAATTTAGATTGCCATGCCAGTCGAAAAAGTCCGGTTCCGAGATGGGTGAGAGGCCCTGAACTTCCCATAAGACATGGGCAACGTCGTCCATGAACGTGGAGCAGACCTTTCGGGAAAACAACGTGCCGAAAATTCTTTGCGCAAAGGTTCCGAGCAGCGGCGAGAAAGCCGTCAAGATGTCTCGCGCAAGGTCTTTGTCAGTGAACAGATAGGCTGTGCAGTAAACGCACCATTGAAAATCGCTATTGCCGCCGCCTTTAGGCGCATCCCCGAAAAACCGATCATCGAAACCCCAGAAGCGGCGCAAGGCGCGTTCGATTTCGTTTGGAGCAGGCTGAGTTTTCGTCCGTTGGAGTTCTTCGTGAGCGACCTCGTATCGGTAATCAGGCAGAATAAGTTGGCTTTCATGCAATCTCTGCAAGGCATCTACAACATCCGGCCACGCCGCGCGGAACTCCGCTGCGGACGAAAAGTTTCTGGATAGCTTCACCTCGTGACCTCCGTGACGGGGGCTTCGCATCAGAGCACCAAGCCGTCCGCGGTAACTACTACATCAACGTCCCATTGGTCACGTCTTTATGGGGTGCCCGGAATAGAGAACGGACTGGCTGACGCGAATTAGATGCAATCGTGCTTGCGCTTCCGATCTCGACGTAACATCCTATACGGGAAAAGAATTTGAGGCACACATGAGCAACAACGACATCAAGAGCTTGGGCAGTTTCGTCTGGTCGATCGCCGAGCTTCTCCGGGGCGATTTCAAGCAGTCCGAGTATGGCAAGGTGGTGTTGCCCTTCGTGGTGTTGCGTCGTCTCGATTGCATCCTGGCGCCGACCAAGGATGATGTGCTCTCACTGGCGGAGACGCTCCCGGACGGCATGGACGAGATCGCCCGGTCGCAGATCCTCTACGCAGCCAGCGGCGTGTCTGACGTCAGCGCCAATGGGACAGATTAGGAAAGCGTAGCATCTTGGCATCTGACAGCCTCAATTCTCTTGAGAAGGAAATGCAGTCCATCTGGACTGCAAAGGACGCGACTCCATTCGTAGCTGACCTAAATCTACCCGAAGATCTTTACGCCTCCGCTTGCCGAGCCGCACGCCAATACTCCATAAACATGCTCTTGGCGAAGTTCCCGACCCTCGGGGTTTGGTCCGTGCTCTACCCTCTCTCAAAGAGCTACACCGCCCGAGATCGGGAGATCTACTCACACCTTGAGAAGTTCCTCGGCGAAGCGATCGGCGGCGAGAAGCGTGCAATCATGAAGGCGCGCTTTATCGCCGCCGCACAGCGCATCGGTATTCCGGTCAAGAACAGCACCGACCCTACCGTGGTCTTCTTCTCGCCCCTCGGCGCTCCTGACCCGCAGCACGAAAATCTGGCCAGAGCCTTTTTGTGGACAGCATTTCAAAAAGGACCACCCGCGACCGAAGACACGGTTGCTTCAAGGCATTGGCAAAGACTTGCGGTAGCCAACTATTGCGCCGGTCAACCGCGCCTTGTCGCCCCAATTCGCTTCGATGAATCCGCTCACTATGCGCGCCGATTTGACGCTTGGCGCCGCGGAGAAGTCGGTGCAGGCCCAGGAGAAAGATCACTCTTCGAGGCGTATGACGCATTTGCCCGGCGCATTGGAAAGAAACGATCTGATTTTGTCGGACCTCCGTCCGTCATCTGGCATCGAGATGGACTTGGCCTTTTGCCCGAGATTTCATCGAAATCGCAATCCATCAAAACTGGCCTGTTCCCAATACAGATCCCGGGAGGAAAGCGAGCCTCTATTGACGCCCCATGGCCAGAGACACTCAAGTGGAGTGCAGGCTCCGCAACTATCGACGTTGCCTTCGCTCCCACAGAAACAGAAGTCCTGATCTTTGATGCTGACAGTGGGGCGCTCCTGCATCGCATCGAAGAAACGACCCGTAAGATTGAAGTTGCTGCCACACGCCTGGTTATCTTGAGTAAGATGCATTTCAGCGCATCCGAATTTGGAGAAGCGATCCCGACCAAAGATCCGACGGTTTTCTCTGCTTGGGTAGATCTTGGCGAAACTCTTTCGTTTGGGGAGAGGTCGCCCTTGGAAATCGCATCTCCAATCGATACGGCCATCTGGTTTGATGGAACGGTCATCGGCAGGAACGGACAAAACGCGCTCTATGCAAACGACCTTACGATTTACGTCAGGCTTGATCCCGAAATCGGCGGAGCTGAACGAATCCTTAGAGCCAGGATCGGCAAGACCTCAAGATACAGTCGAATATCGATCGATGGCCAAAACGAGGCGCGCGTTTCGTTCTCAAGCCTCAATTTCGATCCTGCGGCCGATCCGGGAAAAGCTACTTTCGAAGTCTTGGTCCCGGGTGCCGCCGGCGACACCAACGCCCGCGCGGACCTAAAGGCGACCTCATGGGTTTGGCCTGCTGCGATGCCACCAATGGGAGATCTCGAGAATGTCAAGGTTCCATCGAATTACCTGCCAGCCAGAAGCTCTGGCTTGCAGGTCGATTCCTTTGAACGGCTTTCCGTTGATCCGAGATCTGAAGCCGAAACTCCAATTCTTGGATTGTCGCTCGAAGAGCAGGCTTACGAATTCGACCTTACAGCAAGGTCCGAAAAGCTCTGGCATTTCCGGATCTCGACGAACGATCAAGCCTTCGTTCCGAAAGGGGGGACCGTGGCGCTCGGTTACGACAACCGCCACGATACGCTCCGACTTCGCTGCTTTGACAGAAATGCAGACTTGATCGTCCTCGGGCGCCAAATAAATCGTCCGTTCATTCAGCGACAAATCTTCGAAATCGGAGCCGAGAAGCTCGAAGAGGATACAGGAGATGACCGGATCGCGATCCGGCGTGCCGATGGGACGCTGGATCTCCTTGCGCGCCTTCGACGCGTAACGGACGCGGGCTCCTTGAGCCTGCACGAGACGGAAGAGGAGATTGTGCTGACGCTACGGCCGACTGCGGATGCAGACGCCTTGCGTGTTCATGTCGAGGCAGTCGGAAAAGATACTGATATCGGCGATTACGCCTTTGGGGTGCTGCCCGCCTCCTTTCCGCCTCTTCCTGCGGTCAAGGCTACGCGCGACCAGGGCACGAGAGTCATTACTGTTCGTGTGGACAAAGGTCGGATTACTGGACCCGCAAGAATTACCTTCGAAACCTTAGACCCAAACGGTGTCATCGAGCCTGTGAAAGATGGCTCGCGCGCTCCGGTTGCAGTTGGCGTCGCTGGATCAATCGCGAAACCTGACCGAAACACTGTCGTAAGACTTGCTAAAATGTTGACGCATCCGGAGCCTGATGCATTGGGCGGCCAGCTGTCGGCGACGCTCTATCCCGTTTACGCTCATGCCTTCGAGACTTTCGCTCAAAACAAGATCGTGGGTGCCATCAAGCCCGTGTTGAATGTCACTCGACCCGAAGGTAGCACCGCTCGTCATGACATCGTCGGAGTGGCGCCTTGGGTATTCGAGGCTGGAACTCATGCCCTTTCAGGCCTTTCGGTAGGCACCGGCTTTTCAAGTCTCGATCTCATGATGACTATCGAGACGCCCGATCCTCTCCCCGACCTCATGACTGAACATCCCTTGCTGGCGTGGCTTGAACGGTTGCAAAATGACCCTGACATTCCCGACGGTCTGTCGGCGAATGCGCTACGCACCGCATTTGTCGATCTACGTTTCCGCTTGAGGGAAACAGACATCGGGGATCTCGTAGGCGGCGGCGCCCTTGGTAATGCATGTAGGATCATCTGCGAAGCCCACGCAGAGAACTTGAATGATCTTAGGGCCTTCGACATCAATGGAGGCGGTGATCCGACTCCAGCCAAGATCGCAATCCAGATCGAGCGCTTTGCTCGCGCCTGCGCCGAGAAACGCTCTGAGGCATTCCTTCAGGATATGATTTCGAGAACAGGACTGTCGCGCCAAGACATTGGCTCCGCTATGACCATGATGCTTCGCGCCGGAGTTCAATTCTTTGTCTATTTTCGCGCCCTGTGGGGCCATGCGACCACCCAGGGAGCTCCTGCCTAATGACCATTCTTGATCCGAACGCCTACCGCGAAGATCTCAACCGAACTCTCGCGCGCTTCGTGGCAACTTCATCTCCGATCAACGAGATCCGAGCCCCGAAGCTCGCGGAACAGCTGCGCGAGAAGGTCAGTCGCCTCACCTTTGTCAAAGGTCCATACGTCGAAACGCTTCCGGACTTTGAAAAAGGTCGCAGCCTTGCGCAGCTTCACGGTGAAGGGCTCTTGGACCCCAGGTGGATCGAATTTGCCCAGAACGAGCCGTCTGTCTGGGATCGTCCACTTCATGCGCACCAAGAAGAAGCGCTATTGAGAGACAAGAACTATCTCGTCGCAACCGGCACAGGCTCGGGTAAAACGGAAAGCTTCCTTTACCCAATGATCAATGACATCCTCAAAGAGGGAGATCTTGAACGACCCGGCGTCCGTGCGATCCTCGTTTACCCACTCAACGCACTGGCTAATGATCAACTCGGTCGGATCGCCCAGCTCCTTTTCCGTGACCTCGGCGATCCGGGCATCACGCTCGGCCGCTATACCGGACAGGTGAAATCACATTCAACGCGGGAGCAAGAAGTCACGAAACTTCGCGAAACACCCAGCTTCCAGCAGACCTTTGGAGAGGACGCTGATGTTCCACTGAATTGGAAGCTTTCGAGGCTGGAGATGCGCCAGTCACCTCCGCATATCCTCATCACGAACTATGCAATGCTGGAGCATATCCTTCTCCTTCCGACGAACCGACCGCTTCTTCAAAATGCGCGACTTAGCCGGATCGTTCTCGACGAAATCCACACCTACACGGGCGCTCAAGCGATCGAAGTCGCCTTTCTCTTGCGACGACTGAAAGCTCACCTTGAGATCCCGGACGGCCAAGTGAGATGCATCGGCACATCAGCATCTCTCAATCCCAAGAGAAAAGGGGAACTTTCGGACTTTGCTGAGCGTCTCTTTGGAGAGCCGTTTGCCGGCGAGCGCGCTGTGATCACTTCGCAAAGGAAGTTGCACCCGAAACTGTCAAAACCCGCCTCTCCCAGCGGGCTTAGCTTTGAAGACTGGGCACGAGCATCAGACCTCGCCAGTATGGTTCGAGAAGTCGCACTTACAGACAGTCCTATGGACATAGAAGGCTGGAACGCCGAAGCCGAATTCCTCGGCTTAGACGCCTTGTCACTCGATCAGGCACAGCTATCACTCGGTGATGCGTTGATTGAGCGCCTCTCCGACTTCAATGAAGTGCACGAAATTGCGCGCCGCCTCGAGGGTGGCTCCATCCCCCTCACTCGGCTTGCCGAAGACGTTTTCCCAGATGCGGGTAAAGGCGCAATTTCTGCGCTGGTCGGCTTGATCTCCATCGGCGTTCTTGCTGTCAGTGAAAGCGCCGCCGTCTTTCCGCTTCTCCCTGCTCGATACCACCTGATATCGCGCGCACCAGACCGAACAGGTGTGTCCCTCAAGGCTAATGACAGCGAAAGCCTATCACAGGTAATTATCGGCGCAGAGATAGATGACGAAGATCGACCCGTCTTTGAGCTCTTCGTCTGTCGAAACTGCGGTGAGCCTTACATTGAAGCTTGGGATGGTCCTACGCATCTCGAAGCATCCCCGGGCAGCGGCCCACGTCGGCTGTTAAGGCTGGTGCCTGGCGGGAAGGCCGTGGAGGAAGATGACGAGGACGACACCTCGACTGACGACGATACGCCGCACATGATCTACTTTGATCCTGCTTCCGGCCTTCCGCTTGAAGAAGAGGCTGCTGGCGCAGTCGCGCTCGAGAATGTCGAGTTGCATGAAGATCCCGACGATGGTCGCCGCTACATGCCGCGCTGCGTCGCTTGCCACCATCGTTCGTCTCGTTTTCCCGAGCCGATCACGACCGTCAGGCCGGGCGACGAAGCCCTCGCTGCTGTTGCTGCCCAGTCAATTCTTGAATCGATGCCGAGCCGAGACTTCGGCACCACCCCCCCGATGGGCGGGCGCAACCTGCTGGTCTTTTCAGACAACAGGCAGGACGCCGCGTTCTTCGCGCCGTTCTTTGAGCGCACATCTCGTGAACAAGCTCTTCGCAGCGCCATTCTGCGCGCCGTCGACGCCAACGGCGAAATTGATATAGATAACCTCGTCTCCGCTGTTCGAAACGAACTTCGAAAAGACGGGCTAAGACTGTATCGACCAGGCGTTCTACCCGAGCTTGAAACCGGCACAAATGAAATGCAGCGCCTTAAGGCCCTGATCGTGGCTGAGCTGACAACCCTCGGGCGCGGTCGTCTCGGGCTTGAGGGGTTTGGACTCCTCGGCGTCAACTATGATCACCTCGATCGTGCTGTCTTCGCTGTAGAGAAGCACCTTCCGGAAAAAATGAAACCCTTCGCGGAAGCTTACGTCCGCTATCTCCTGAAAATGATCAGAGAGCATCGTGCCGTCTCCGATCAAGGGTCAGGCATGATTGATCTCGTCGATGAGTCGATCTGGACCCGAATTGCAGCGCAGCAAACACGCTGTTTTACCCGGGATAAGAACAGCAGAGCGACAACCGCGATAAATCTCATCCCTGCGGCAAACCGGCCAAACCGCTTTACTGCACTTCTGAAAAAAATGGCGACCGCAACAGGCGAAGCCATTGATGACAACCAAATACTCGATGTTCTGACGGCTTTCTGGAAAGTGATGGAAGGGCCCCGATCTATCACTGCACGCCACGGAGTCGGTCGCGGCCTGAAATTTGGGCCCGGTATCAAGGTCGTTCCCGGCAGAGACGTCCACCTTAATCAATGCGTCAAATGTGGCAGTCGAACCCAATTCGACACCGCGGGCGTTTGTCAGTCTATGGGCTGTAAAGGAACTTTGACCGAAATCACCGCTGAAGATCGCGCTGATCTTTTTGAGCAAAACCACTATGTTGCGCGCTACCACGAGCACCCGATCATGGGGATCGCGCGCGAACACACTGCGGCAATTGCTGGCGAAATCCGAACCTCGATCGAAGAAGATTTCAAGATCGGAGAAGTGAATCTTCTTTCCTGCACCACGACGATGGAAATGGGCGTCGATCTTGGTGATCTGGAAAGTGTTCTTTGCAAGAACGTTCCACCGTCTATCGCAAGTTACCAGCAGCGAGCTGGTCGGGCAGGGCGCCGCGCACAGGTTGCCCCGATCGTTCTGACAACCTCACGGTCGGGCCGATACGACCGCGCGGTCTTCGAGCGGTTTGAAGAGTATCTCGCCGAGCAACCTCGTGTGCCATACCTCAGCTTGGACAACGCAGGCTTTTTTCAACGCCACCAGCTTTCAATGCTTTTGGCAAAGTTCCTCGAGCACCGGCTTGCGAACTACCAAAGGAGTGGATCTCCTCAACTTCGCGACGTCTTTGCTGCCTCACTCACCGACGACGCGCGAGTGGCGTTCGACGAAGACTTCAATTCTTGGCTCGACAACGCAGATGAAGATGTTGAAGCGGCGGCAGCCTTGGGAAAACGACTTCCTTCCGCACATGCGGACATTGCGCTCGATGCCGAAGGCTGCCGAAAAGAGCTGCGCAAAAGAGTGATGCAATTCGCCGACGCTGTCTGGGGTCGCTGGGCCATTATGCAATCCGGCATCGACGATCTCGAGGAGGAGCGGGAACAACTCGACTCCGGTGACTCGGCAGGCTTCACGCGCATTGGTCGATATCAGGAGGCACTACGCACCCAGCAGCGCCTCTACATTGGGCAATTCATGATCGATCAGCTATCGCGACGCGCGGTTATCCCGACTTATTCATTCCCTGTTCACTCGGTCTCCTTGGAGGTCCTGAATGCGGCGGGGCAGACATCCGATACGTCCGTCCTCGAACTCGATCGCGATGGTGCCATTGGAATCTCTGAATACGCTCCAGGCTCGGAAATCGTTGCGGGCGGCCGCGTTTGGATCTCTGACGGCATCTCCAAACGATCCAAGTTTACAGGCGACGATGCCTTTATCGAGAAAGCCCAATACCGCGTTTGCGACGTGTGCCGGTCGCCTCAGATTACCCCTCAGCGCGTAACCCCCGACGATCACTGCTCTCAATGTGGCGCGCAATTCTCATCTACCAACAGAAAACGTGATTTCATTAAGCCACACGGATTCCTGACGTCTGTTCGCGATGGTCAGGGCCGAGATCCCGGCGCCAGTCGAATTCGGTCAACTGTATCGGAAGAAGCTCTCCTCCTCACTGAAGCCCCGATCTCAAGCTACGTGCCAACGGACGTGCCGGGGATTCTGACCTTCCACGCGCCCGGTTCCAACCGGCCCGACGATCAACTGGGGCGCATCATCACGGTCAACAAAGGTCGGCATGGGGGCGGGTTTGCATGGTGCCCCAGCTGTGAACATGCTGTCCCAGCAATGAGTGCAGGACCTAACAACGCATGGCAGCAACCCATGGTCCTCGAGGCACACACCAACCCACGAACCGGCCGGGATTGCCGATATGATCCGTCTTTCCAAGTCTGGCCAATCGATCTTGCGCATGTCTTTGAAACAGATGTGCGCGCCATTCTGTTCCAGGGAACTCCCCATGATCCGAATGGGGATCTGATTACCTCGACGAAAATCGACCGCACACTGCAAGAGGCCCTTCGTCTCGGTGCTGCCGAACTACTCGAGACGGACGCGCGAGATCTGCGGGCTATCGTTCAAAGACTCGATGGCCATCTCGTAATCGTGCTCTACGACACTGTTTCCGGCGGTGCTGGATACTCAACTCGATTGACACAAGAGGATGGCTTCCAGTCTGTCGACCTCCTTCTTGCAGCCCGCGAGATCTTAAATTGCGAGAACCAAGACTGCGTGACAAGTTGCACGCGATGTCTCAACGATTACTCGAACCAGAGACTATGGTCTGAGTTCGAACGGCGCCCAGCCCTTGCATGGATTGAAGCAATCCTACTCGAAGCAGGCGTGCAGCTTACGCAAAGCTGGAACAAATAGGAGATCGAACATGCCAGAAGACACGCCGCAAAACAAACCATCGTTCGCTCTCACAACCGCGTCTGAAACCACTTCGTTTGCTGGTATCCCTACTGCCGTTCAAACGATGAGCACATGGAGGCCGGAGCACTGGGAGTCGCCTGAGAGTTTCAGTGGTTTCCCAGTCCTTGAAATCTGCCCCGATGCACCGGAGTTTTTTGCAGAAGCGCGCCATTTCACCAACCATGACCTGAAGACAATCGCGGCACTGATTGAGGCTGATTTCGACCCGAACGAGCCGGCAGATCTTTATGAAGAGTTGCTTTATCGTGTCCAAAACCACCCTTGGGTTTTTCCCATCCTTGAAACGATGGTGATGCAAAAACGAGGCTCACAAAAAGGCCCAAGATCCAGGAAGAGTGGAACAAAAAAAAGCGTCATTCCGAAACTTCCGTTGTCAAAACTGCGCCTTGAAGCACATCCGGGGCTTCATAACCGTGTTCATGAGCTCCTTTTTGAGGACGTGCCTCCTGAAGTTGCAGTAGGGTCTTTCTGCGAATACGCGGTCATGAACTACTATCACGCGCTTACCGACCCCGGATCATTTGAGGAGCTATACGAAAAAGCCCTTAATATTATCACCTACCGCGGACCAACGGACTGGGTTGAAGATAGACTGCCGGATGTCGAGGATGGATTGCATTGGCTCGACTTTTCGGAGGAGCTTCTTGGTCTCCTTGAAGTCGAACCCGAAGCGCACTCCATCTTGATTCTTGGCCATCTTCACATAGCAATCCAAGGGTTGGCGGAGGAGATCCAAATCGGTTCCGTCATGAACACTGAAAGGCTCGAGGCCATTTCCGAGCTGACCATCGCCGCTCGCGAAATGCAGGATGTCATCGCCGACGAAATGTCGGAGGATGTTGAAGAACGCCTCAGGACGCTTGGAGCTATCAATGAAGGCGACGATGTCGCGAGGATCGCCTGCCCAATTGCCGGCATTCTCCTGTCCGACAGGTTCTATGACCTCATCCTCAGCCGCAAAGAAAAAATCTCGACGACCAACGAACAACTCGAAGCTTTGGGTAAAGAAATATCCGAGGCAACGGCCGCTAAGAAATTTGCTCTGATCGGCGAGCTCGCCATTCAGGCTGAAGAGCTTGAAAATAAGATCAACCGGATGAAAGATGCATATCAGGCCATCCTCGAAATCTTCCGGTCTCTCGGTGACGAAAAACCTGATCGGTTCATGTCCCTGTTGGAGGAATACGATCCGGCCAGAGATGCTGACACATTCGATGAAGATTTCGATCCTTCAGATTATCCTGAAATCTTCGACAAGATCCGCGAACAAAGTCTGCTTCAGGCTAAGACTGAAGCCCAAGAGGATGGAAGCGAAGAAGACGGTGCAGGGCAAGAAAACCCAGAACCCATCGCCGCCGACGACAGTGATCCTGAGGACAACGTAGACCAAACTGAAACCGAGTTGTCTGATGCGAAGGAAGACGACCTACTCAGCGACACAATCGATGAAGATACACACTCGACTGAAGATCAGTTGACGACAGATGTCCCCTCGTTGGACGTTGACACAAAATCATCTCAGCCCGATGCCGACGAGGAAGACGCAAGTTCCAGCTCCGTGTTGGTCGATATCACCGACGAAGTCAGCGCGTCTGACGAGCTTCCCGAAAGGAAATTCAAAGAACACCTCGACCAAGAGGAAGAGACGAACCCTCCGCCCCTTCAGCCTGCGCCCATTTCTAACGACGTGTTCGCATCTCTCATCGACCGCGATTTCATCGCAATCGCGGCACACGCCGCAGAAGCTTATGAGCAAGAGGGGATGGCTCTTCCGATCCCTGCTGTCGCCCTGCGTGTCGCCGCTGCAAGTCGCGCTCCCTACCGCGGGTTTGGCCCTGATCTCCAGAAGTTCAATGAGCACGTCGGGATGGCCACCTCGGCCTCACTCTCTGATCTTGCCTCCGTTCTTGTCCTCGGCTCTATTCTGCGGCCCGCAATTCTCTCGAAGGATACGACGCTTCGCACCCAAGTCTCCGATCTCTGCAAAGGGACCCTTGGGCAACACTTGGTCGAAGTGAACGAAACCGTCTCGAGGCTCAGCTTCGATTACCCTCCCAGCCCTGATATTCTCGCCGAACTCTCCGGGCAGCCGGGGGCTCCCGAGAAACAGCGCCTTACCGATCGGCTGAAGAAAATTTGTGACGCTCTTCGTCAGAAAACATCGAGATGGCCTTTCGCCACCGAATTCATGCACTACGTCGTCTCCCAAAATGGTGAACTCGGAGCAGCCGTTCGGGCAATCGCAGAAAAAGACCCGGCGGCTCCAAACTTGGTCCGTATTGCCATCAAGAACCTTCGCGACGCCCAATCCATCGAAGCTCTCTCAGAGACATATGCATCTGAAAAGGGATACAACGACCTCGTTCTCTATTCGAAAGGGGTCGAATACCTCGCTCGTCAATTCGACGAACCGGTGACACTATTAGAGCGCTGGAATGAAGCAACCCATTCCAGCGGAGAGCGCGGCCAGCAGTCGGAGGAACGCGCAAAGCTGACGACGGCCACACTCCGCACGCAGCTCAAAAAGGCCGAGGATGGTCTTGAGGCTGAAATTAGCAGCACTGATGATCCGCTGATTGCCGCCATAGCGACCTGGATCGGTGATCAGATAAACGAGACCTGCGAGGCGCTTCTTGGGCGAGATACTGGTCGGTTCTCAACGCTTGACGATGCACTCAACGCCGAAATGGACCTGCTCCCTCCGGTTGACCGGGAAGCGCTATCCGAATTGGAAGCGCGCGCCGAAATCTACACACGGGTTCTGTCTGAGGATAAAATCCTTGGACAAGAGGATGCTATCAAGCGCGCCTGCTCAGAGGGTGCGTTCGATTCCGCATATCGCATGGTCGATCAATTCGATGTCTCGTCCGAAGGGGAAATCCTACAGGCGGTAACCGAATTCGTCGAATTCTGGCGGCCTGAAGTTGAACTCCGGAACCGGATGCTCACTGCACTCGAGAAGGTCGATTTCAAAAACCAAGAAAAAATCAGCCGACAGCTGACATGGTGTAAGCTCACCCTCGATAAAATCGACGGCCTCGCCGATGGTAGCGAAGTCCATGACATCACTGGGCTCGGCGACCGCCTTGGGCTTCTCGATCAATCGATCGAAGACATCGAGAAGAGCATCCGCGACGGTCAAATCGTTCGCATCAATGAATACCGAAAGCCTGACAACGAGGACGATGTCGAAACTCTTCTCGGGAAACTCGACGAACTCACCATCGAGGCGGTAGAGGACCGGATCGCACAGCTTAGGGATGGCCGGTCAGCGGCAGTGTTTGAGACTGACCTGCAAGGCCTTATCGGTGAATTCTCGTCCAACTTCCTTCCCTACGCCAGCTCTGACCAATGGCCGACCGGAGGCAAGGCTTTTAAAGAAGCCACCGCAACGGAGGGAAACCTCCTGTTTGCGGAGGAAGATCGTCGCGCTGCCACGATCAGCTTCATCGAAATGTATCGCGACCTGATGTTGGGCATGCGCACGAAAAAGCCCACTCCGGGGCAGATCAAGGAGCTTTTCGAAGAGATTGGATTCGAACAGGTCAACATATCGAAGGTTGAGGAACTTGGCCGCAAGGGTTCCTGGAAGGGGACTTTTCATGGCCGTATCGTCTCGGATGGATGGTTCTTGCCGCCTGTGTTTGGCTCCAATGCAACGAGCGGTTACAGCTTCATTGTCGCGTCTCCAGAGACTCTGCCGGAGACGATCATTAAGGCGATCACAGCCTCCAGTAAGCCGGCAGTCATTCTCCTTTCCGGTGTCGCCGACACCTCGCGGCGGCGCGATATTGCGGAGCGTTTGCGTAGCAAAGTGATTCCGGCGCTCCTGATCGACGAGGCTCTGATCGCCTTCGCAGCGACCCGTCGTGATACGCGGGCCCGCACTGTCTTCGAGTGCGGACTTCCTTATGGTCGCATTGAACCCTACACGACCGACGCCGGTCAGCTTCCGCCTGAGATGTTCTTCGGCCGTGAAGACGAAGTGCGCAAAATCATCGACAAGACTGCTGATGGGTGCCTTGTCTATGGTGGCCGCCAACTCGGGAAATCTGCGCTTCTCGCGCATGTGGCCCAGACACAGCACGATGAAGCCGAAAAACGGTTCATCGTGAATCGTGAAATCAAAGCGTTGGGTATCTCTGAAAAAACCAACGAAATCTGGCGCCACATCTCCACGATGCTGCCGGACGATGTCATAAAGCTGGACCACACTTCTGCGGATCTCGTCTCACGCGATATCCAAGCATGGGTAAACCGCCACCCCAATGGGCGCATCATCTGCATGTTCGATGAAGCTGACAACTTCATGACTCAGGATACACGCGATGATTACCCGCAGCTGAGCAAGCTGAAGGAGCTCATGGAGAAAACGCAGCGCGCCTTCAAGGTCGTCTTCGCCGGGCTTCATAACGTCCAGCGGATGAACAAGCAGCCAAATTCTCCGCTCTGGCACCTCGGGGAGCCGATTTGTATCGGCCCGCTCAATCGAAACATCGATGACAAGCGCGCAGCTTTCGATCTGGTTGTATCACCCATGCGCGCCGCTGGCTTCGCGTTTGAGAACATGCAGGCCGTCGAGGAGATCCTGACCTGGGCCAACTACTATCCTTCCCTGGTCCAAGAATACATGAAGGGTCTTCTCTCGACCATGCACGGCCACGGTAGCGGAAAAACCTTCAAGCTCCCCGAGGGCGAGCCCCTCTGGACGATACCGTCAGAAGACCTTTTCGCTCACCGAAACTTCGAGCATATCGAAACCCGGATCCGAGAGAAGTTCCATCTTACCCTCAATCTCGACCCTCGCTACGCACTGGTCGCCTATACGCTGGCGCGCTTGATCTACGAGGGTGATGAGCGCCGTGCGCTCATCACAGGTCTTCCGACGCGTGTTTTGATGGACGAAGCTTCATTTTACTGGCCTAAGAACAGCGAAGCTCCGACACTTCCGTCTTTCGAGGCTCTCCTTGAAGAGCTCTTCGATCTTGGTGTTCTTGGTCGCGTCCCGGTTCCCGGAAGTGAAAACCGCTTCAATTATTTGCTTCGCACTCGGGAAGTCGCCGCGATGCTCGGCACGGGTAACGATATCTATCACGCTCTCGATGAAATCGAGAACAAGGACCCAACGATCAACTACGACAGCGCGACCCACCGGAGGCGCTACTCCGCCGCACCGAAACAGCCGGAAGATCAATGGCCTTACTCGCCCCTCAGCGATTTTTTTATGGAGCGGCTCATCGACCCGAAAACTGCGGATCCGGTGCAGATCATTTGTGGCCTTGAAATTCTTGGAATCGGGAAGGTATCACATGCACTGCGTCGTCTCGCCGAGGTTGGAACATTTCCTGGTGCCCGTGAGGACAAGATCATTGTCCATGAAGCGACTTCGATCAGTGATCTGCGCCGCATCGTCGAAAAAACGCGGGCGGAAAACGGCAAGCGCAAGATCCTCGTTTACGAAACCAACGATGCAACGGAAGCCAAAACGCTTCTCGACTTCCTCGAACGTCAGCCATCTGTCCTGAACCGCACTATCCGTCCAGTCATCATCATGAGTGCATCGGACGCTGAGCTGCGGTCTCTGGCCATTCGTCGACAAGAACAATCGCAATTCCTCACTCCGTGGGGCGCGGAAATGATCCGAGTTCACCTCGATAAACTTGAGCGGACCGATCTTGATATCGTCGATCTTCGCAACACCATCTTGACCAAGACTGGCGGAATTTCGACGGAGGTCACTCGCTTGATTTCTGCCATGATCGTATCTGACCGGCCCGCAGAAGAAGCTAAAAACTGGGAGACAAAACCAAATTTACCCGACGGCTTCATGAGTAATTCGGTCGGCGTTGCTCTCTGGGTCCTGAGTGAGGATGGCGACTTTGCTACGAAGAACGAACTTCTGAAGGAATGCACAGGAGCCGACTTTGAATCGCTCGGTCCTGACCTCCTGGCAACAGGATTGGTTGCTCGAAGTTACGACAAGAAGACACAATATCGTCTGACAGCGTTGGGACAGCTAATCGTCGCGTCGAACGACGACTAACCACTACCAAAGCGTGAGCAGTGCGACGCTCTGTTTGCTGGAAGTCGGTGAACCGCCGCAGCGGGAAGTCCACATCCCGGCACCCTTACAGGCACTGCTTGATCAGCGCCGTGGTCCACCGAGCGCCGTCGAGCCGCGTAGGAAGGTCGGGCGCAACGAGCGCTGCCCGTATGGCTCTGGTAAGAAATACAAACATTGTCATGGACGGTGACTGTCGAGCTAGCTCGCTTCGCATCACCTCTTGAACAAAACTGGACCTGTCACGCTTTCGTGCCGCCCCAAGTGCTCGTTTAAGCCGCCTTTCGTTCGAAAGCGACCGGGCTTTTCCAGCCCAAAGCTGAGTGCCGACGGCGCGGGTTGTAGAAGCCGTTGATG
>NZ_JBTLRG010000003.1:372293-417329 GCF_054482635.1 Arenibacterium sp. CAU 1754 | reverse complement strand
ATGGCAAAGCCCCGTCGCCTTGATCTCGACCAGAACCTCGCCCGCACGCGGACCCTCAAGGTTAACGTCCATCACCTCCAAAGGCTTCCCAGCCGCCAGCGCAACCGCCGCACGTGTCCGCATATTGTCCTCCCAAAAATTTATCGCATCAGTGGCGCTTTTCAAAAGTATGAGAGGGGGGGCCATTTCGAACAACTGATACATTGGTTGGTATTGGGTCCCGGTGGACTCTGGATGAGTCTGCGTTAAGGTCCGCGACCAGGGGGGAACTGCGCATGAAATTTGGTGGGAAACTGGGCTGGGCATTGATCGCCAGCCTCCTTGCGTGGCCCGTGGGTGCCGCGGATTTTTCCGATCCCACGTGGCCCTGCGTTCAGCGCAAGGTCGAAAACCTGTCGGTCGGCATCATGTGGCCCTACCCGATCGAGGATGTCGACCTATCCCCAGCCGCCGAACAGGATGTGCAGGACATTGTCAGCCGCCTGATCCTGCGGCGGTTCGAATTGGAAGAAATCCGCCCCCTGATCGTTGATTTCGCGGCGACCCATGGCAATGACCAGGCCATCATGGGGCACATTTTTTCGGAAACCTTCGACCGCCTGTCAACGACGCGGAAAACGATCATGAAGGGTATCGAGGAATATTCGCAGTCCCAGATCGCCATGTCCGAAAGAATTGACGCCACCCGCAAGACCATGACCGACCTGATGCGCGCGGACGACCCCGATTATGACAAGGTCGATGCGCTGGAAGAGCAGCTTGATTGGGACGAGCGCATTTACACCGACCGGGCGCAATCGCTGATTTATGTCTGTGAAACGCCCGTGCTGCTGGAAAAACGGCTCTATGCGATTGCACAGATGCTGATTGCGGAAACCCAGCAATAAGTCGTGGTTTTACCGGGACGACACCGGGGCCGAGCACGCAACCGTGAACGATCTAGACAAATGATCTAGTATATTTTTGCCTCTTTTTGTGGCATATTCCACAGTCAATCGCGAAAAGTGGGAGGATCCGATGAAGACATTCGTCCTGGCAATGGTGCTTGCAGCGCTTACCTCGGGGTCGGCATTCGCCGAAAACGCCGCCGTCAAAAACCCGCTCAACGCAGGCGAAACCTGGGCCGAACTGAAAATCGACATCGTAGGCGACGCCACCCTTCAGGACGGGTCTGCCCTGTTCGAGGTCGAAGCACCTTACCGCGCGCATGACGCCGCCACGGTGCCGGTTTTGATCCGCCAGACCGACCCGTCGGTTCGCATCAAGAGCGCTAAAATCGTGATTGATGAAAACCCCGCCCCGCTGGCCGCCGATCTGACCTTTGGCGAGGCGATGGCCCCGCTGAACATGGAATTGCGCGTGCGGGTCAACATGTATTCGAACCTGCGTATCATCGCCGAAACCGACAACGGCAGTTTCATGAACGGCCGCTTCGTCAAGGCATCGGGCGGGTGTTCCGCACCGGCCACCAAGGACGCCGAACTGGCGCTTGCGTCGATGGGGCAGATGAAGCTGAAGCATTTTGACGCCAAGCCGCTGATGTCCAAGGCCCGCCGCGAAGCGCAGATCATGATCCGGCACCCCAACTATTCCGGTCTGCAGCGCGATCAGGTGACCCAGCTGTTCATCGCGGCGCATTTCATCGACAAGCTGGAAGTTTACCAGGGCGATGAGATGCTGTTTGTCATGGAAGGCGGGATTTCGATCAGCGAAAACCCCGTGTTCCGCTTTGACTATAACGACAACGGCTCACCCGACCTGCGCGTGCGCGCCCGCGACACCGAAGGCAACGTTTTCGAGCAGGTGCTGCCCAAGGCCGGTCAAGCCTAGAAACAGATGATCTCGGCCTCGGCCTGAGAGCGGCGCAGGTCCGCCACGATTTCGTTGGCGACAGCGGCGCTGCGAAAGATTGCCATCCGCTCGCCGCCCGTCAGGCGCAGCGACAGGACGGTTTCGGCCTCGACATATTTGTCATAGGGCAGGATCGACGCGATCACGTCGATCGAACAGGCGCATTTTTCCAACACATCGCGGCTTTGACCGTTTGTGGCCATGCAGGCAAACACATAATCCGCCCGCGCCGCGGTTGGGTAATCGTTGAACTGGGATGCCACGCCCTGTGCGTTGACAGGCAGGGCCAGACCCGTGGCCACCAGGGCCGCAAATGCATATCTCATTTCGACGCATCCAGGCTTTCAAAGGTCAGGGTAGAGTCATAGATCATGCCGTCACTGTCGCCATCCGGCACACGCGCGCTCAGCGAATGATACCATCCCGGAACCGCGTCGGACATCACGACCGTCACCTCCAGATCGCCGAACCCTTTCATCTGTTCCTTGTTCGGATCGGCGCTGAACGGGCGCATCACCACCGATGTCGCGGAAATGGTTTGCCCGTCATAGTCCATGTTCAGGTTTTCGATTTCTGCTGGCTGCACCAGCGCGTCCTTGACCCGGTTGCGGATGTAAAACGGGCTGCCCCCCGCCGTTTCGGCCATATCCCGCACAACGGTTTCCACGAAATACATCACGATCGGATTGCCCACGCTGGCCGGGAAAGACCCCAGATTGCGGTACTTGTCGTCCTGAATGAACTTCAACCGCGCCTGCAATGGTTCGCCCCCCGCAAAGCCCAGTTCGACAGTGCCGGTATCGCGCTCGGCGGTTTCGGGCTTGATCGTGTTGGTGACCACCCGTTCATAGACCAGATGCAGGTCCTTGGGCACATCGTTCAGCGTGCCGTTCCTGAACAGAAGGTCATAGGTTTCATGGCCTTTCTCTTCGGCCACGACCGGCTGTGCAAATGTCACCAACACGGCGATCAGACAAACCAAAGCTTTGTACATTATCGATTTCCTCCCACCGTCAGCCTATAGAAATCGAATGGGTCGTCACGCGATACTTTTGTCTGTGAGCCCATAGGGATCGGCACGCTCGCGCCGGGTTTTCCAATCGATCAGCGGACGCAGACGCGACAGTTGAACCGGCTTGGTCAGAACGGTGAAATCGTTTTCCGACCCGGCCTTGACCAGGGAAATGCTCCGGTCGGCGGTGATCATGACTGCGGGCACATGCGTGCCCGTGTCGGCGCGGATGTTTTTGATCGCGCGGATGCCCGTGTCATCGCCATCTAGCTGATAGTCGGCCAGGATGATGTCGGGGGCGATGCCCATGTCGCGCACCATTTCCCGCGCCTCGTATGTCGAGCGCGCGCCCAGAACACTGGCGCCCCAGCTTTCCAGCTTTTGCACCGTGGCAAAAAGGACATCGGGGTCGTTTTCGACCACAAGAACGATCAGGTTCATTTCGGCGTCGGGGTTATGGCGCACTTTCAGTTCCGGTATCCGGGCCTGGGGACGCACCTGTACCACGTCCATTTCGATCGAGAATACCGATCCGACACCTGGTTTCGAGCGCACGCCAACCTTGTGGCCCAAATGCCGGCAGGTTCGGTCGACGATCGACAGGCCCAACCCCATGCCCGACCCTGGCGGTACATTCTCGGCGCGGGTGAATTCATCAAAGATGCGTTTCTGATCCTTGCCGGAAATCCCGATACCGGTATCCCAGACTTCAAGAATGACCGCGTCATCCTTGCGCCGGCACCCGACCAGAACGCGCCCCTTTTCCGTGTACTGGATCGCGTTCACCACAAGGTTCTGGATCGAACGCAGCAAATACCGCTGATCGCTGCGGACCCAGACCGAGGACGGCACAAAATCCAGCTGCACACCCTTTTTCTCGGCGACGGGCAACTGGTCTTCGATCACTGTCTGCATCAGCGTGCCGAGGCAAAATTCGGTGGGGGCAAGGCCGCTTCCGGTACTTTCCAGCCGCGAAATATCAAGCAGCGCGTGCAGCAGGGTTTCCATCGACGTGAACGATCCGTCCAGACGTTCGACCAGATTGGCCATGTTGGTTCCGCGCGACATGTCCGACAGGGTCGAAATCAGCAGCTTGGCGGCATTGATCGGTTGCAGCAGGTCGTGGCTGGCGGCGGCAAGGAACCGGGTTTTCGACGATACGGCGGCCTCGGCCTCTTCCTTGGCAAGGCGCAGTTCTTCTTCGACGCGGGCCTGATCCTCGTACTGCTCCGTCAGGCGACGGTTCACCTCGGTCAGTTCAAAGGTTCTTTCCTCGACCCGTTTTTCCAGCAACTCGGTTGTGCGCGACTCAAGCGTGACATCCTTGATATCCACCAGGAACCCGCGATCGGGCAGCAGGTGCACATGCAGATCCAGCATCCTGCCGCTGACATGGCGCAGACGCTCGCGCAGCCGCCCTTCGTCGCGCAGTTTCTTGGGCCAGCCGTCAATGGCCTGGAGGTCACTTGCCGACAGCAGGTAATTTTCTTTGATGAATTCCAGAATGTGGGAAAAACTCGTCCCGTTCTTGGCCAGTTTGACCGGCAGCCCCAGAAGTTCGCGAAACCGGTCATTCTGAATCATGACCGTCCCGGCGCGCGAAAAGGTGCAGATGCCAAGGCTCATGTGATCGAAAGCGGCTTGCAGGTAATGCGCCTGCATGTCGATCAGCAGGTTCTTTTCCGACCTGTTTTTTCGGACGATATCGGTGATCTCGGTCTGCAGGATGATCACATTGTCCGAACTGGTCCGTTGCTGGCTGATCTGGAACCAGCGGTCGCCTTCGAGTTCCAGAACAAAGGAGACCCGCGCGCTGTTGGCGGGTTCACGTTGACTGTCCGACAGATTGCGCTGGTTCTTTTGGTCCACGCCGACCAGGTGGCCGCTGGATTCCACAGCGCTGAAATACTCTCCCACGGTCAAACCGGGCAGTATCTGATCGGTGATATCGGGCAAAAGCGATTTGAACAGATCGTTGCACACCTGCAGCTTGCCGTCGGTGAACAGGGCGAACCCCCCCTCCATGACAGACAGCGCATCCGACAAGTTCTTTTGCGTCTGCTCGCGGTCGAACCGCAAAAGCTCAAGCTCATTCGAGGCGCGTTCCAGATCGCGGGTCTTGGCCCAGACCTGACCCTGAAGGGCGATGGCAGACTGAAACGCCGAATAGGCCGAACTGCCGACATCATGTTGCCGCCCTGCCCGACGGACCAGCGCCTCGATGATCCGGGCCTGTTTGGCAACCTGAACGTCAAGTGGGTCGTCGGGGTCGATCAATGCAGGTCTCGCTTTCTCGGCTCGAAAAATGCGACGCCCACAAAGGTCTGGTTCACATGCACACCACAGTGTTGTTCACCATAGGTGTTGAACCCCAGAACCTGACGCGCACGCAGGATTTTGGATGCCGCGGTGGTCAGTTGTTTCTGTTCGATTTCAAGTTTGCGCAGAAAGCAGTCAAACCCCAATACGAAATCGGGCGCCGCGCCGCGCGCGTCGTGCACATCCAGTCCGGCCTCCAGTGTTTTAAGGATTTCCTGCCCCCGCCCCAGCGTCAGCAAAAGCCCGTCATCGATGGCCGACAGAAAGGACAACGCGCCGCCCGGCTGAACCTCTTGAATGGCGCGCACGTGATAAAGCGCGTTATTGCGCACCAGAACAGGATTTTCCGCAAAGACGCGCGGCGACAACTGATCAACCTCGACTCCGACCAGCCGCGCATATTCCAAAGCGGCAGGGGCCCCGTTGATTTCCAGAACCAGCCGTTCCTCGGGGATCGCCTCGGTCACCACCATCTGGTGGTCGGTCGGCAGGAAATGATCAAACCCCAGACCGGCAAATTCCAGATCGGTTTCCAGCAAGATCACGATGGCCGCATTTGATTGAAACTTGCCATTGTGCAGGACAAAGGTTTCCCGAAAGGCAAGACCATTGCCCGCCGATCCGCCAAACACCGGCATATCGTCCAGCCCGGTTTCCAGCGCGGCGACCAGCATATCCTCCTGCTTGGACAGCCCGTCCGCAAAGGTCAGCGCCAGACGGTTCCAGTTGGCCGTTTTCTGGAATTGGGCCGACAGTTTGCGCACATCCGCAGCGATTTGTTTGATCGACAGGGGTTTCAGCGGCGAAATCATCATCGAGGCACACCGGAAATGCTGTTTCGGGAAGGAAATGACCAGCAGGGCGTTGGTTTCATATCCTTCGGGGGTGATCTGTCCTGCGGTGCTGCACCCGAACACGGGCAGGCCGGCAAATTCCGCGTTCAGTGCCCCGGCCAGATCATCCAGAACCAGACCATCGGGGGCAAATACCAACAGGAAACATGTGTCGCGTGTATCCAGCTGAGACGCGACATCGGCCACCGCGCTGACCGCGTTGGGTTCATATGAAACGGCAACGCCAACGGATGACGGCCTGGACGGCACCTGAAGCATCAGAGCGCCCCTATTCTTACTGACTTAGAAACGCCCGCGCGCCCGATTCATTGGGTTGAGCAAGGGACTCAAGACTTGCACTTTCGACCAGAACGGCTGCCTGCGTCCGGTTCTGAACGCCCAGTCGCCGCAAAAGCGCGGTGATATGCGCCTTGACCGTCGCCTCGGCCAGGGACAGCTCATAAGCGATCTGCTTGTTCGGCTTTCCGGCGCAAATGCGTTTCATGATGCGGGTCTGTTGCGGCGTCAGTTCCGCGATCTTGCGGCTGACCTCCTGAACATTTGGCGCAAGCGACTGTTCACGGCGGGACCGCTGATATTCCTGTGGCAGGTATTTGCCGCCGTCGCGCACGTCGTTCAGGGCCGCCTGCAAAGTCTGAGTCGACGCATCCTTGGGCACAAAGCCTGCCGCGCCCGCATCCATCAGCGCGTGCACGATCTCAACCGAGGTCAGCGCCGAAATCACCAGAATGGGGGTATCGGGCATCCGGTCGCGCAACCGCAGGAAACCGCTGATCCCGGTCACATCGGGCAGTTTCAGATCCAGCATGACAAGATCGGGTTCGAAATCCGGCCCCAGCCGTTTCAAACCATCGCCCAGTGTGGTGGCGGTTTCGATCTTGCAGTCCTGATACGCGTGGCGCAGCGCGGACGCCAAGGCATCGCTGTAAAGCGGGTGATCGTCGATGACCAACACCGACCGAATACCGCAAGGCATTTGCCCTATCGGATCATGCTTCATGAAAGTTCCTCCCGCCGGAAGCGTAGCAAACAACGGGAGTTTCGCGCAACAATTGCATACTGTCGCGCACAGTTTTGCCGATTCAGGAAACTGTTTCCCGAATTCGGGGCCCAATTGGCCTTTATTTCATGCCTTCAGGGCCCCTGTCGACTTGGCGACATGGGTAGCAATCGCATCCATCAAGGGCGGCGACAGGCAGTCATAAGGTGCCAGACCCAGTTCATTCAGGCGCCCGCGAATGCCCTCCATGCGCGACGGATCGACACCCGATTCGATGACCGATGACACAAAGGCCGCAAACTCGGGCGCGGACCAGCCCGATGACTCCGACAGCTCGGTATGAATGAAATCCAAACCGTAAAACGGATGGTTCTTGTCTTCGATCCGCCCGTACATGTGCACGCCGCAATCCTTGCAGGCGTGGCGCTGAATGGCAGCAGCGGAGTCGACGATCTGCAGCTTGTTCTCGTTTTCCGTGACCTTGAGCTTGTCACGGCCAACGACGGCAACCTGCGAAAAGGCCGAGCCGCTTGGCTTCCAGCATTTTGTGCAGCCGCAGACGTGGTTATGCGCGGTCTGATCCGACACCTGAACGACAACTTTGTCCGTGGCGCACTTGCATTTCAATGTGCCGCCGCCAAAGCCGGCAGCCCCGGGTTTCACGCCGCCATCCACCGCCGGATGAATTCTTACGTTGCTGAATTTAGGAGCCGAGTTTGTCGTGGTATTGCCGCCTCCGAAAATACTTGAAAACAGTCCCATGTTTGAAATCCTCCCTGGAACGCCGTTGTTTGTTTTTGTGGCGTTCTCAACAGGGTGCCGAATGGCGCAGATTCGAGCAATTTAGCCATAGGTGGCGGGTATCCGACCGCTGACACACCCTGTCTTTCAGGTCTTTTCCAGAAATTTTTGCGCAAAGGCGCGCGTGTCGAACTGGTTGGAACCACGTCCGAAAATGGCAGTGTCCAGAGCCGCCAACAGGCGCGCCCGTTCGCCGGTTTCCCCATCGCGTCGAACCAGCGCAACCGCCGCACGGCGTAGTCCGGCCATGTCCCCGCGCCGGGCAGCGCGGCGCAGGGATCGGCGCACGGGATCAAACAAGGCCCACCTTTGCAACCGCCCGGTGCCGATGAAATGAAACCCGGCCGTCATCCAGGCCAGCACCAGCCCAAAGGCCGCAACCCCACCCGCCAGCGACGGCACCGCGTACAACGTTGCCGGGACCGGCGGAGCAACCGGGTCCGGCAAATTCGCCTCGCTCATCGCAATCCGTTGGGCCGTGATTTCCACCGCATGCTGTTTGCGCGTTGTCGTGTCGAAATAGCTGAAACTGATCGGCTCCAGAATGGCCGAGGTGTTGTTGCTGGGGCGCACGGTCCAGCGCCAGAATGCCATTGAAACCGGGCCTTCGGGCGACAGTTCCACAAACCGCTGTTCGGGGTGGGCGAACACCATCGCACTGGGTGACAGCAACTCGGGCATCGGAGGGATCATGTCGGGCGACGCGCCGACCGCCTTGACCATGATGACCCGCAACACGCCTTCGCCTTCGTTCAACTGGTCCGGAGCGTTCGACCAGCTGTCCGAAATCTCAAGCCGCCGGACCGGGAACCACCAGTCATCCGACACCGGCGCAGGCTGAACCCGGATTGTGATCGGATCGGACTGGATGTCGTGTTCGAACCAGTCATCGCCTTCGTCCGTCAGGGTCAGATGATGCACGAAGGGACCGATGGTCAGTTCGCCCACCCGATCCGGGAACAGCGCCATGCGCCGTCTCATGTTCTTGACCTTCTTGCCCTGCAGCTGGCTTTCGTACCAGTGATCCTGGCCCAACTGCATCCAGTTGAATCCTGACAGATCAGGCTGTTCCATCTTTTCGAGGGTGATGTGACGGCGATAGACACCGTGAAGGGTGATCAGGACCATCTCCTGCCGGTAGGGGGCGACATTGTCGTTTTCCACCGTCACCGTCAGGGACAGATCATCGGGGTTCACGTGGCGCGTTTGCGCCAGCGCCGGTCCGGCCACCATCATCGCAATGAGGATCAGCCATCTCATTCCGGATCCTCCGGAACGGGTTGGGCAAGGCCCAGTTTCCTGCGCCGTTTTTGTTCGTGCTTGATCCGGGCGGCCAGAAATTCGCCGGGCACATCCGCCAGAGTGACAAGCCAGCGGTCATTGGCCACCATGAATTTATCATCAAACACCTTGCGCACCGAAACGCGTCCGTGGCTGGCCAGTTCGGGCAGTCCCAGCAACGCCCCGGTGTTCGTCGATTCGTCCCCCGCGCCCGCCGCGCGGGCACTGCCCTGCGCGATCGAGGATTTCACGATCTGCCCATCGCCATCTTTTTCGGTGAACCAGGCGATGGGCGTATCCGGGTCCAGCGCCAGACCGGCGTAATAGGCGGCGACAAGATCGAAATTGGCCGCCGCATCGCCATCCCCCGATATCCGGGCGATGTCATAAGCCTCAAGCGCGGCGGCATACTTGCCCTGCTGGACCTGCGCATTGCCCATGTTGAGCATCTGATCCGCCAGCGCAAAGGATTTGGCGGCCTCGGCGTAGTGCCCTGCACGATACTGGGCGACACCTTTCCAATCCGGGGTCGAAAAAAACGGAACCGCCATGCCGGGCAGACCCGCCCCCAGAAACAGCCGCCCCAACGGTGCCATGCCGCCCAGCGCAAAGGAGGCGGCCAGACAGGCGATCCCGATACCCGCAATCCAGAGTTTGCGCATCACGTCTGCCTCCGCTGAAACAGCGCAAGAATGGGTAGCAGCGCAAACACCAACAGGTACCGGCCCCAGTCGGACCAGAACAGCAGCGGGTATTGCTGCAGTTCCAGCCGATCCCGTCCCGACTCGGTCAAAAACCGGGCCAGCTTCTCACTTTCGGCCAAACCAAAGGCCCGACCCTGCCCCGTGCTCACAAGCGTCTGCACGGCTGGCAGATTTGGATCCGGCACAACCATCGACAACCGTGCACCGCGCGCCGCGATGTCGGCCGCCTGCGTCAGCGCCTTGGGGCCAAGGCCTTTGCCGTCGCCTATCAGGATGACGTCACCGGCCAATACATCGGCCTCATCCAGAACCTGTGCGGCCAGCGCCAGACCCAGGGCCGGGCGCGTGCCGGGGTCAGGCACTGTTTCGGATGAGATCAGCGAAAAGGTCTGTCCCAACTGGCGCAGGTCCGCCGTCATGTCCGTTGCGACATAGGCATCGCCGGCAAACAGGACCAAGGCACCGGGGCGCGTACCAAGGGAGGCAATGGCGTAGCGCCCCATGGTCTGCACTGCGGTCCAATCATCACCAGTGGTGACCGACGGCGACGCGTCCAGAACAAATACAACCCCGTCCAGATTGCGAAACGCCGCCGCGTCGCGCCGTTCAACGGCCGGGCCCGCCAAACCGACGACGGCGATGCCCGCCGCCAGCAGGGGGTACATCCCGTGCAAGGCCGATGGTCCGTCATCCACACGTCCCAGCGCCCGCATTGCCCTGAGCATTTCCGGGTCGACCACCTTGTTCCAATCACCCAAAACGGCGCGGCGCCGTCTCAGGATCAAGGCCAGCGCAACCAGCACAGGCAGCGCCAACAGCCAGACTGGCCGCAACAGGGTGATATCGCCCAGCGCCATCATGCGTCGCCCTTCCAGGCAAGGCCAAGACACAAGAACGCGGCCAACGCCGCGGGATAGACCCACAATTCCTGAAATATCTCGGCCGCCAGACCATCGCTGTCGGTCGCTTCCAACCGGTCCAGCGCTTCGGTCACGGCGCGCAGGTCTTCGGTCGTGCGGACCCGGAAACTGGTGCCGCCGCTCAGCTCGGAAATGGCGCGCAGGGTGGCGGCGTCCACCACGCCGCGTTCGCCCGGTGCGCTGGTTTCCAGATCCTTTGGCCCCAGCGCAATCGTGTGCACCCGAACCCCTAGGTTGGCCGCCAGCCGGGCCACCCCCCGCGGGTTCGTCGCCCCCGCATTGTTCACGCCGTCCGACAGCAGGATGACCACCCGCGATTTTGCCTCGGACTGCTTCAACCGTTTCAACGCCAGCCCCAACGCGTCTGAAATATTCGTGGCCCGACCCGAAATCCCGATGGTTGCCTCTTCGATCCGGCGGGCGATCGCCTCGGTATCAAAGGAAAACGGCGCGGCATAATACGCCTCGGAGCCAAAGACGATCAGCGCGACCCGATCCCCGGCGCGACGGCGCACGAACTCGGCGCCGACACGCTGCACCGCCTCCAGCCGGGTCACGGCCTCATCGTCCAGAAAGAAATCATCGCGCACCATCGACCCCGACAGATCAATGGCAATCGCCAGATCGCGGCCCGACACCTTGAGCGCGGAAACCGGCGCCGTTTGTTGCGGTCCGCTTACCGCAATCACCAACAGGGCCCAGATGATCCCGGGCAAAACCTGCCGCCGCCACAGGGTAGCGCCAGCCTGATGCCCGGCCCCGGCCATTATGCCCTGTCCGATCCGTTCAGGCACCGCCAGCGCCGTGCCGCGTGACGCGCGGGCGGGCCAGAACAGGGCGACCAGTACAGGCAGCGGCAACAGCAGCAGGAACAGCGGGTCGGCCAGTTCAATCATCGCGCCGGACCTCGGCCTCAAGCGTGGCAATATCGGGCAGCCCGCCGGGTTGATAAATGCGCGCGCGCAGTCTGTCATAGGCCGACGGCCGGCGCTGTTTCAACTCACGCAACAACGCCATGCGCCGCGCGTCTTGCGACTGTGGAATATCATCAGGCGACGGACCACCCGCCGCCGCAGACCGTGCGGGCCGGGTGCGCGAAAACGCCGTTTGCCGCAGGATCAGACCCAGAAGGACCGCGAGGCAGATGCCCAGCCCGACGGCGGCCAGCCCTTCGGCCAGGGCCCCGCCTGCCGCGTCGGCCGGCAGGCGAATGTCCTGTAACCCGGCCAGAACGGCATCTTCGGTCAGCGCCCGGTCGGCCATTCCTAAGGCCCCCTGTCCGCGGGAAAGGCCGCATTGAGGACCCCGGCAATGGCCTCGGACGTGTCGCCCGCGTCGATCCGCACCGTTTCGAACCCGCTGACCTGCGGTGCGCGCGGGTCAGATGGTGCCTCGGTGATCCGGACCCGGCGCCGCACCCCGTTGGGCAGGCGGATCGGATAGACCCCCGGCGAAAGACGGTCCGAGACCCCATCGGTCACCGCGAGAAGGCGCGGTGTGCTGACCTGTGCCAACTGCCCCAGCCGATCTGCAAAGGTTTCGCCCAGCGCCTCGAACCCCGAGGCGATAACCACCTCGGCCCCCGAAGGTGCGATGCGCGACACGCGCGCCAGCCCGGCATCCAGCGGTGGGTCGTCACGCTCACCCGCAAGCGCCAGATTTAGAGCTGCATCATGGGCACGCACCAGACCGCCAATCACGCCCAACATGCCACGTGTGCGCCCGCGGATGGGGATCACCACCGGATCGCCAGCGCCCACAGCCACAAGGCCCACGCGGCCACCCTCCTCGACCACGCGCCAGCCGATCAGGCACAGCGCCTCGGCCGCCACGACCGAACAGAACGCCCGCCGCGTCCCCCACAGCATCGAGGGGCGAAAATCGGCCATCAAGACGGTCACGCGGTCGCGTTCTTCCTGAAATGAGCGGACATGCAATGTGCCGGTCCGTGCTGTGCTGCCCCGGTCGAGATGGCGAATGTCATCGCCCTGCACATATTCGCGCACATCGGCCATTTCCTGTCCACGCCCGCGTTTGCGGGTCACAAAACCGCCGGGCAACCGGGACAATGGGCCACTTTCATCCTGCCCTAGGGCAAGGGCGCGCAATTTGATCAGCGAGGACGCCTGCAGCGCAATACCGGGGACATCAAGCGC
Source organism: Arenibacterium sp. CAU 1754 (assembly GCF_054482635.1). NCBI lineage: Bacteria > Pseudomonadati > Pseudomonadota > Alphaproteobacteria > Rhodobacterales > Paracoccaceae > Arenibacterium > Arenibacterium sp. CAU 1754. Next base: position 404,431 of record NZ_JBTLRG010000003.1, on the reverse strand, counting down.
CGCGGTCACAATGGCTCCACAGCGTCAACCACATCCGCGATCACGGCGCGCGCCGTACGTCCGTCAGACACCGCGCGCCATGTCAGCACAAGACGATGCGCCAAGGCATCCAGCGCCACCTCCTGCACGTCTTCGGGCAAGGCATGATCACGCCCGTGCAGATAGGCCCGCGCCTTGGCCGCAGAGGCCAGCGCAAGGGTGCCGCGCGGGGACACCGGATGTTCTATGTCGGCCAGAAACGGATCGTGCCGGGTGGCCGTGACCAGCCGCACGATATAGTCGCGCAACGGCGAGGACAGGAACACGGCCATCGCCTCCTTCTTGGCGGCGCGGATATCCTCAAGATGCAACTGGGTCGGCGCGGCTGATCCGCCCTGAGCTTCAGCTTCGACCAGATCGAGAATACGCCGCTCCGTTTCTGCATCGGGCAGGTTCAGCACCACATGCAGCAAAAAGCGGTCCAGCTGCGCCTCGGGGAGCGGGAATGTCCCGTCATGTTCGATCGGGTTTTGCGTCGCCACCACCAGAAACGGGTCCGGCAGCGGATGGGTTTCATTGCCGCTGGTCACCTGATTTTCGGCCATTGCCTCAAGCAGGGCCGACTGCACCTTGGGCGGGGCCCGGTTGATTTCATCCACCAGGACCAGATTGTGAAACACCGGTCCCGGGACAAATTCAAACGCGCCCGTGTTGGGGCGAAACACCGGCGTTCCGGTCAAATCCGACGGCAAAAGATCAGGCGTGCACTGGATGCGGGCAAATCCGCCGTCAATGGCATCCGACAGCCATTTCACCGCCCGCGTCTTGGCCAGGCCCGGCGCCCCTTCGACCAGGATGTGCCCGCCAGCCAAAACCCCGATCAGCAACCGTTCGATCAGAACGTCGTGGCCAACCAGACCCGCTGCCAGATGCGCGCGCAACGATCCAAGCGCGGGTGTCGCGATCTTTACATCCATACGGCCCTCTCCTCCCGGCCAGCCGGGTTTGCAGTGTTGGACGGGATGCTAGGCGAAATTTGCGCGTCCACAAACACAGCCCATGGTCCTAGTTCGCCCCGGTACAGGCCGGGTCGAGAATGGGCGCCAGCCCAACCTGGGCCACTGTCACATTGGTGCGCCGCAGCAGATCGTCGAACTCGGTTTCGATGAACCCGAGGAAATCCGGAGTATTGGATTGTTCCAACGGAGAATGGGCCAGGGCATGCAGCATGAAAACATCAAAGGGACACAGCCCGCCGGGGTTGGATCGCAGCAGACCTTCCATGAACTGGGTGGAATCCCAGGGAAGATTGCGCAGGTTCAAAGGCATTTCTTCTAGCTTTGACAGAAACGCAGCGTGGCGGTCGAAATGCAGGATATCCATGCCAAAGGTAAAGGACTGATACAGTTCCTCGATCAGGATCGAAGTAAAGAACCTCTGCTCCAGCGGGGTTGGCACCGCCGCCGCGGCCTGTTTGACCAGCAGGTGAGTGGTACGCCCGTAGCGGCCGAAAAACGTCTGGGCCTGCGCGGGTGACATCACATACTGGTCGCGATTGGCGGGCAGGCCGATGCCATACACCGCGTCCATCTTGCGCAGATCGTCGTTAAAGGCGCGATGCGGCGTGCGCCCGGAATAGAGCCTCAGATACACGATCCGCCCTGTACCGCAGCCCGAAAGATCGGTGCCGCCATACCGCATCGGAACCGGCTTTCCAAAGGTCTGGGTCATCAGCGCGCTGAATGTCTCAAGAACGCGGGCCGTCTGGAAATGGGGCCGCTCGCCCACGACACACAGGGCCGCACCGGCCATATCCCGCCCGTTGATCCGCACCGGCGGCCTGTCAGGATCACGCCGCCACATGGCCGAGCGCAGTTCATAGACCCAGCCCTTGCGCGCCATGTCGATGAAAACAGACCGCTCCGTGCCCGCCCCGACAGACACCGCTGCACCGGCAAACGCCAAGATAACAAGAACCCGGATCAGTTTCATCGTGTCGCCCGTCACTTCCTCAATCTAGATTAAAGCCCGTAGCGGCGGAATTTCAACTTTTCCGAAGGTCCGCAGGCCCCGGTCCACGCAGAAAGGCGCCCGATATCGGCGCCTCGAAGTTTCAAGGCCCACCCATCCGAACGCATAAAGTCAGGAGCGGCGTCCCTTTCAAAACCGGCGAAAATGGTGTCACATTGCGCAATCATCAAACCCGGACCGCAGGACACCATTAACACATGCGAATTGCCTTTGTAGTCGGCCCGGCCCTGGGTCATGTGGCAAGATCGCTGTCCATTGCGCGGGCCGTTTCGGGGGTGTCCGCACAGGCGGACATACACTTTGTCTCGCCCACAAGCCGCAATGCGCAAAAACATGTGCAGCCCGTTTTTCCGCTGCATCAAATCGAATATGACACACCCGGTGGCGCCCGGTTCAAACAGAACCTCGAAACGACGTTGAGGGACCTCGACCCTGACATCATCTGCCTTGACATGAGCCCCCTTCCCTGGCTGTACCAGCTGCGGCTGGATCATCCCAACATCGTCTATTTCACAAACTTTTTCCTGACCGCCGCCGCAGATAATTTCACCGATCAGGAACGGCTGTTCGCTGAACATTCACCGTCATGGAATGCCGAGCGTCACGCCAGCGGCCTGCCCGATCTGGTCTCGGCCAAGGAATTCTATGACATCGGGCACACGGTCCTGTGCGATCCGGCGGGCCTGATCCCGCCCGATATGAAGCTGCCGAAAAGATATCACATTGCCGGGTCCTGCACCTGGGAGCCCAATGCGCAGGCCGATCCCGAACTCCCTCGCGAGGCCCGGTTTCTCATCGTCGCCCTGGGATCAACTGGCCGCAAAAGCCCGGACAAATCCGCGATCGAAAAGGTGAAACAGGCTCTGCGCTGCACCGATACCGTCGTGTTCAGCAACAAGGCGAACGGGGTCGACTGGGGCGACGTCTTGCAGTTCGACAATGCGCCGATTTCCCCGTTTCTGCGGCAATCGCCGCTGGCCGTGACCCAAGGGGGGGCAGGATCCACCTATCTGGCGCTGAATTCGGGCACGCCCGTGTCTGTCTATCCGACGATCCGAAATCAGGAACTGATGGCCGAGTATACGGACCGGGCCGGCGTCGGGTGTGATTTCGATGTTCTGGCCGACATGGCCCCGGCCGACATCGCGGCGCGCGTTGCAGCCATGACCAGTGCCTGTGACAGGTTCCGGGCCGCGCACGATGCAGGCCCCAGGCGGGCCGCTCAGTATCTGGTAGACCTGTTCGCGGGCAGTCCGGCGCGCCCCTGATCCCGGCCATGTCCATCAGCGGGGCCTCAGTCCGGCACAACCACATGTCGGCCCAGCCTGGGTTGTTCTGATGTCGCCTCCAACGCGCCAGTTCCAAAGGCAAAATGGCGGAGCACTTGCGGCGCTGCGACGCTGGTCCCGCTCAGCACCGCCTTTGAGCCGGAGCGCGTGCCAGCCGCCCGAATGCCGGACCGCACAAGCGAGCGATCGCTGGGCGCGCTCAGATCCACCGCTTCGCCCAGTGCCTCGAGAGGGGCCGCCGAATAGGATGCGGGCACAGGCGCGCCGCCACGGTGATTTTCCTGCATATACCCGCCAACAACCCAGCAATGCGCGGCTTGTGGTGCGGTGTCATCGGTGTCCCGCTGACCTGTCGCCAAGGCATTCAATGTCCCGGCCCTCCGGATTGTGGCCCCGTCCAGGGGGGTGTCTTGTGTGCGCAGGAACCCGCGTACATCGCGGTCGGAATAGACCGGATCGACGAAATAGCTTTGTCGCCCGGTGTCGCGAAACCCGCCGGGCACATCATCGCGCAAAATCCACGCATCGATCCGGTCTGGCGCGGCCGATACGCTGCGCAGCGAAACCTGCCATTCCCCGGCCGGCGCAACCGCACGCGCGTCCGGGCCCGGGTCCGTGGCCTCGATCGCAAGCGTCACAACGATGATCCCTTCGGGGTTCCTCCAGGCTGACATCTGCCCGATGATGGCCTCGCCCCGCCGCAAAAAGCGGATCGTTCCGGGCGACCCCGCGTCGCTGACCGTCAGCGGCGCATCCGCGCCCGGTGGGGTCAGGTCCAGATCGAAAGCGTGGCTTTCATCCTCTTGCGCGGCGCCCAGCGCGATCCGCAGTTCCAGGAAGTTCGCACTGGGATCGGCGGGCTGGATTTGCCAGCGCAGGTCAAGATGGCCCGCCCCGGGCTGTGCTTGCGCATGGCCACGCGCAAGATTGTTGTTGCCCGCCGCAGTCACCACCGTCAGGGGCGCCACCCCCGGTCCCACAAGGTCATTGACCTGTGCCTGATGGTGTGCGGCAACATTTGTGATGGTTTGTTCCAACCTGTGCAAACCGCGTCTGGGACCGCCCGACAGGCCAAAGCTGAAATTGACATAGACCGGCGCAATCGCACCATGCGCCCGCATGATCCAGCGCGCGCGATCCGCGATATATTCAAGCGCCATCGCGAAAGGCACAGCCAACATCGACCCCGAGGTTTCGCGCGTCACCTCGGGCGGCAATGTCACCGCGATAATCGGATAATCTGCGCCACTCGCGTCATCGGGGTCCACCCCGGCAGCGAGATCGAGGACATGGGTGCCGTGACTGGTCCTGAACGCCAAAGGACGATACCCGGGGCGTTCGAAACCCGCCCCGATCAGACGCAACAGGGCATCTTCGTCCGGCCCTGCCGCCGCCTGCGCGGCCTCGATCTCGGGCTGGGTCCATTCCCGGCCGAACCGAATGCGGTCTTCCTCTCGGCGCGCGGCCCCCTGCATCCATGCAAAACCCACGCGGCTGTCGGTTTGCCCGCGCCGAAAGCGATGGTGAAAGATGTTGATGCCATGATCGATCACACCGATGATCGCCCGGGGCCTTGGCATCGGCGTATCGGGCTGCGTGATATCCGGCGTGCCGATCCCCCGGTTGGAGCGCAAAATATCAGCTGGACGCGGACCACCGTCGGGCAATGGCAGGACCGAAACCCGCGCATCCGGGATTTCATGCAACTGCGCCCCCAGACTTGGCTGCAGCTGATCTGTGCTGAACGGGTGGCCGTCGAAACTGACCTGATCGACGGGGTTGGCCATCGACAAGGCGCGCCACGCGTCGGGCACCGCCGGATCGAATCCGCGGGCATCGATCCCCATCCCATAGAGCATGGCCGCGTCGCCCGTGTTATCACCAGACCGCAAAAAGGCGCTGTGGCGCTGAAAAAGCCAGGCGCTGACCGGGTCCAGCCGCGGATGAAACGCCTCATTCTCAAGAGGCTCGTGCCAGGAATAGACCATCTTACAGGTCCCACTCGGCAGCGGCCTGCGTCCAGACCTGGTTGAGCAGGGCCGACAGGTCGGTCCCCAAGCTTCCGGGCAGGATTTCAAGCAGGGTGTTGCCGTCGTCGGTGGTCAGGGTCTGACGCTCACCGTTCTGCCAGACACGCGCGGCGAAGAAATCCGTGCGACCCGCGCCGGCACCGTCAAACCGCATCGGGCTGACCGTAATCGGCTGACCGGCGCGCGCGGCGATGATGTCGGCCACACAAAACCCAAGCATCGCCCCCGCGATACTGTCCACCGGGAAATGCACGCCCGCAACCGTGCGATTGACAGCAATCCGTGCCGCCATCTGCATCAGCTGACTGTCCAGACCGGGGGCCTTGCGCGCGGTGGGCACCAGACGACGCAGGGTTTCGGCAATGGCAAAAGCCTCGGTGGCGTGTCCACTGGGCAGGCTGCCGTGGCCGGGCGTTGCGATCACGGGCTGTATCTGCGCCGACACGGCGTCGGGGCGACGACAGGCCAGCGCGTGTTTCGCCTGCTGCGCCACGTGCAACGCGCAATCCTGAGCAAGTTTCACCAGCGCCAGCGTCATTGGCATTTGGTCGGGCTGAACGGGCAACAGCGGCGCGAAATATCCGAACATCCCGGCAACCTGATCGGTGATTTCCACCAGACGGTCGGCCCGCAGGTCGGCGTAATCATGCACCAGCCGGGCCTGCGCGGCGAAATCTTCGGGGGTCGGGGCGGAAAGCTGCGCCAAAGACGCCGCCGCAAGGCTGGGCGACGTCCCCGATGGATCGGCCAGATCGACCAGATAGACGCTGAACGTCGGACTGTCCGGATCGGTCCCGTAGACAAGACGCGAGAGAACTTCGTTAGCCAGAATGATCTGTCGGTTCTGCGCGCCCCAAGCGTGCAGGTTGCCGGGGTCTGCGAACACGCGCGGTATCGGTGGCGGGACGTCCTGCCAGACGCCCGCGATCCCGTCGCGCGCCATGAGATGCCCGACCGGGCTGGACGAGGCCGGGGCGCCGAGGGACTGCAAGGATTGAAGCGACTGCAGGGATTGGAGCGATTGCAGGGACTGAAGCGATTGCAAGGATTGGAGGGACTGTAAAATCGGCATGAAAATCTCCGTTTGATAATGTCTCTAATTCACCGGCACCCCAGCCTGTTTCAGAGCGTCGGCCCAGGATTGAATGATTTCGGTTTGCGCCGCCGGGTGGTCGCGCTGATAGGCCGAAACCCGCAGGTCCGGATCAAGCCGCATCAGCTCGGCGGCGGCCTTGCGCGCCTCGGACTCGCGCCCGGCCAGTTGCAAGCCAATCACGCGGCAGCGATGCGCGGACAGATGCAACGGGTTGTGGCGCAGGGACGCCTCGGCCATTTCGACCGCCTCGGAGTAGCGCCCGCCAGCGACATAGCTTCCGGCGCTGAGGGTCTGGAAGAACGGGCGGCGCGGATCGCGTGGGGACAATGCAAAGGCCCGGTCGGTCAGGGCGACGGCTTGCTCTCCGTCACCACTGAACGTGGCCAGAACGGCGGCCAGCTGGGTGCTGAACGCGCTGCTTGGATTGATCGCGTGCGCCGCCTCGAACCGTTGCCGCGCCGCCGAAAAATCGGACACGAAAATGGTGCGGATGTTGCCGTCAATCGACAGCGCCAGCGGACAGTTCGCATTCAGATCCAGCGCATTCTTGATGGCGCCCTGCGCCCTGTTGCTGTCATTGGCCGGATCCGCGCTCCATTTCTGATAGACGCGCAACAGGTGCCATTGCGCCAGCCAGGCGCGGGGCACGGAATGTTCCGGACAGCGATAGATCACCTCTTCCAACTGCTCCTTGGCCCGGTTGAAATGACTGTTTTCAAAGGAATGCATCAGGGCCACGGCCGAGATCAGCAACGTATGCGCCGCCAGTTCCGGCAGCGGCCGTGAGGAGCTGGCGGCGATCGACCCCGACATGATCATCCGCAGCGCCTGCCCCGAGATTTGATGCGCCAGAACATCCTCGCCCGCCAGGAAATCCCGCAGGCTGGCCTTGTACCGGTCCGACCACAGGACCCTGCTGCCGGGAAGTTCAAGCAACGAGACATCGACCGTCAGCGCATCCCCTGCCAATCGGCACTGACCGGTCATCGCGAAATCGCAGTCAAGGTCCACATGCGCCCCGGACGTCACCGTCTGGCTTGAGAAATGCGAAATCGCATCAATCAGCTGCGAGCGCGCGAAATGACCGGTCAGATCATGTGCAAGCGCGTCGCCCAGCCCTGTGGCCGAAGACAGGCTTGCCTCGGTAAAAGGCACAACCATGATCCGCGGCAGAATGAAATGATCTGCCCGGTCCGGCGGTTGGGCCACGGCAACGGCCGCCGGTTCGCTCAGCCGCTGTGCGCGCAGCCAGTCTTCGAACCCTTCCTGCTCCAGATCCAGCCCTTCGAGAAAGGTGCCGTCCGCCGGCCCCCCGACCAGATCGACGGTTCCGGGCCGCAATGCGATGCTGTCGCGGGAAATCTCGAAAATATCATCGAACGCGTCGCCCATGGTGCTGCGCAACGCGTGGAGCAATTGGCGCAGATTGGCCCGCCCCCGTTCCACTGTGTTATCGGACCAGAGCGTGTCGACCAGCCAGGCGCGGCTGCGCTGCATGCCTGTGGATCTTGCCAATAGCGCGATCAGGGCCAAGTTGCGCGCGCCCGTCACCTCGGACCGGCGCACACCGGTCAGCTGCGCCCGAGGCGTCCCAAAAAGCCTAAACACCAATCGGGAATTTTGTCGGTCCGACATTTGCCCCCGCCCTCTGATCCGGGTGCTGGGCGAACCCGTCGCGGTCGCAGTCAGCTGCCCACTGCGAAAATCATGCGGCAGAAACATCTCTGTGACAAGCGATGCGCCCGATCGTGGTCGGTGCCCACCTGGTGATTTGCTCTCGCGCTGCATGGCCGTCCTGCTTGCGGTTCCGTCCGGTCAACCATCTGACGGCCAACGTCAGGACAGCGTCAGATCCGACCTGACGGCAGTCTGACTGCCCCTATCCGACACTGGGCAGGCACGGGCCAAATCCCGCGCAAAACATTTAAAAATCGATACCAACGGAACGATTTGAGCCATGAAACACGCCCGTATTGCCCTGTCAGTGGCCGCCATCCTGTCGGCCAACACCGCCATCGCAGCCCCGATTTCCGCGCTCAGCGGATTGGACATGTCCCACAGCTTTGTCATCAACGGCGGCAATTCGCCCGAGGGGATCGATATCGTCAATCGGAGCGGGACACTGGAAATTTCCACTGGTGCCACCAGCGCCGTGGATGACCCCGCGGCAGTCCTGACCGAAGAGAGCGACGCGGTTGTCGGCAACCCGTTCAGCGATCCGCCCCTGGCGGCCGAGCTTTCGCGCAGCAGCACCACGCTGCTGCCCAATGGCTTCGAAGGCGCCCAAAGCGGCTTTGACAACACCAACCTGTTCGAGGCCGATCCCGACCAGGACAATTTCGACATCACCCGGAAATCCGTGACGCAACAAGGCTTTGCCAGTGCCAGCATCACCAGTGACCCGATCGCCGCGTCCGCGTCGTCATTCCTGTCGATCAGCCGCGATTTCCGGTTCGACAACACGACGGACGACCTGATCTCTTTCAACATCTTCGGACAGTTCGAAGCCGATCTGCTGGCCCAGTACACGGGCATCGACGGGTTCGCCCGGACCTCGGGTGGGTTCAACCTGCTGTTTGACCTGGGCGACGGGGCCAGCCTGACCCATTTCCCCATCTCCGTTTACCAGCGCAGCATCGAAGACAGCGCCCCCGGTGCGACGATCACCGAACAGTTGCTGATCAACTCGGGTGGCATCTCCGGCGTCAGCTTCACGGCCAGCGCAACGGCGATTGGCGATGGCGGCACCACAACAGCGACGTTCGAAGGCCAGAACAGCTATATTTTCGGCGTCAGTCTGGACCCGGGCGCATCCATCACGATGAAGACCTCATTTTTCCAGGCGAACGCGGTCGAATACACCCCCCAACCCGAAATCGCCTCGGTCCCGCTGCCTGCGAGCCTGCCGCTTTTGATCGCGGGTTTGATGGGCCTGTTCGTGCTGCGCCGCAAACAGACCCCGGCCTGATCCCCCGAAATTTTCGAAACATCCCTTTCCCTGAAACGCATTCCACAGCGACCCGCCGTTCTGACCGGCACACCAACAAAAAGAGGTTTTCCAATGAACAAGTCCTGCATTCCCCCAACCCCGAGCGACGACGAAGCACTGATCTTCGAAGGTCTGATCGACCCCGATTTCACCGAGGCCTGGCCAGACCGGGTCGATGCCGACGCACGCGAACGCGCCTTGTCAGGACGGCTGATCCGGCGCAGCCACTGGGATAATATTGTCCCGGGCGTTCTGGGCTTTCACGGGCCGGTCTTTGACCGGAACCGGATGGTGAACGCCCTGATCGAACAGATGACCGACCGCGGCGCAGTCGGGTTTTCCTGGGCCATTGTCCAGAACGGTCAACTTGTGGATGCCGGCGGTCTGGGCGACGCCCGCACCGCCGCCGAAACCGACCAGCGCCCAATGGCAGCAGATACACGGATGGTCAGCGCCTCGATGGCGAAACCGGTCTGTGCCATGACCGTGATGAAGCTGATCGACGATGGCGAGCTGTCGCTTGATGATGCCGCCTATCCGTTCATCGAACCCACATTCCCCGGGGCGCATGACACGATTGGAGAGATCACCATCCGTGACCTGCTGACCCATCGGTCCGGGTTCAACGGGCCGGGGCGCCTGTCCCGGTTTCCCGGCACCCTTGGGACGCCCCTTACGAACGCCCCTGGAACAAGCACAAGATACGAGAACTGGAACTACTGGTTTCTCGCCTATGTGGTCGAGGCGGTGTCCGGATCCCCCTATGTCGATGTCGCGACGCAAACGGTGCTTGACCCCATGGGGATCACCGGCATGACCCGCGAGGCCGATAATACCGCGCCCTGCCTCTACTACGACGCCAATTCCCTTTCCGACGGACGCTCCTGGGGCGATTTTACCGCGACGGCCATCGGGGCTTATGGCTGGTTCGCCTCGGCGCTCGACTGGGCCCGGTTCATGGCACATTTCCGGCACGACACGGTGCTGTCCCGGACCGCGCGCCGGACCATGCTGAACTGGAACGGGACCTATTTCGGGTTCCGCCATCGCGACGGGCAGGACCGCGGCTCGTACTACGGGCATGACGGCGATTTCGCGACCGGCGGCCGGGAATTCCACGGCAGCATGATCGCCTTTCCCGACGGGATCGACGCCGTTTTGCTGACCAACAGCGACGATGTGGGAAACCCCGACACAGTTCTGATTGATGCCTATCACGCCGCCTATGCCTAAGCCGCGCCGCTATTTTTCAAGAAAGGAGATTACAATGAAACGCATCATTACCATCGCTGCCTTTTGTATCGCAGCCTCGGCCACCTGCGCCCAGGACACACGGTTCCAATCTGTCTGGCACGCGGGAACCGGACGCAGCCTGCACACTGGCCTGCTCAGCCTTGAGCAATTCGAGGACAGGATGGAGACCTTTCGTGCCGAAGGTGTTCTTCGCTTGGTCGATATCGAAACCATGATCGCCAACGGGCGTCGCGGCTATGCCGGGCTCTGGACCGAAGGTTCGGGCGGCAACGCGCTGGACCGGGTTACAGGTCTGGCCGCCCTTAGGGCGCTTATGCGCTCCCGGGCCTCTGATGGATTGCGGCTGATCGATGTCGAACCCTATCGCGAGAACGGGCGCCTGCGCTTTCTTGCGCTCTTTCGTCCCGGCACCGGGGATCAACGGGTCGACCGCCCGCTGCCCATCGCAAAGTTCCTCGAACGCAAGGACCTGTTCAGAACGCTCGGGCTGCATCTGCACGACGTCGAGGCTCTGGTGATCGACGGAGAAATCCGGTTCATCGGACTCTATCGCGCCGACACCCCGCCCGCCGTTTTCACCGGTTTTCGCCCACGCGAAAACCTGATGCAGTTGCGGGACAGGATGGTATCGGACGGATGGGAACTGTTCGATATAGAGCGCACCAAAAACGCCCGGGGCGAGGATGTGTATTTCGCGCTCTGGCGTCAGGGCGACGGAAACAGCCGGTTGTCCCGGTTCCGGCGCGCGGGTCAGCAGTTCACCTTTTCGCTCGAACAGCAGGCGGCTGGACGTCAGGCGGTGGATTTCGAACTGCGCCGCTTTGGCGATGTCGATCCCGATGACCCAAGGCCGCTTCCGCAACCCGATCCGCCACAGCCTGTGCTGCCTTCAAATCCGCCCCACGTGACGATCACCGATGACGTGTTCCTGCGCATTCAGTTCACCCAGATCGGCGATGCCCCGTTCAGCATCGAAATCCCCCGCCGCTGGCTGCCTGACTGGCTGCCGGAGCAGAACGGTGAGATTCTGTTGCCAGACTCGTTCTGCGCCCTCAGCATTCGCCATGCCGACAGTATTTTCTGGCAGGTCCCGGGCGACAGCGCCGTCAATATACCGCCTTTTCAATCGCTTGAGACAGTGCCACCGTCCCTTGCGCTTGAAGGGATCCGGTTTTCCGGTCCGATAGGCGCCTGTTTCGGCACCCAGACGAATTGGGTCTTTGATGCGCCCTTTACCAACGGCAACACCCCGTTCGAGCCGCTGGAGAACATGTCGCTGGTCATCAGCGCCGTGAATGGGGAGTTGGGTTTCCTTCCCTCCGAGGCGCCGCACGCTGAACCCTTCGATGCGCACGAGTTGTTCACCAGCGATACCGAGGATGAGCTGTCCAGCGTGCTGGACGCGTTCGAGGGTCTCTTTGACGCTCAGGAACGGATCGATGACTATTGCGAAACTGTGGGCATGTTCTGGACCGCCGTCTGCCAGACCGCCCCGGGAAGTTCCTGCCCGCCTGAGGTCGAAATCCTGCCGGCATGTGCCCTGCCCTGACCGGCCGCTGACGGGTCGGGCATTCTTGCACGCTCTTTCCTCACGCGATGCCGCGAAAAGGGAATGCATTTGTCACTGACGAAACGAGGGATCACCCGGCACCAACCGGACCGGGTGGTCTCAGAAGCGGCGGGTCGAGTGGGTCTTGATGAAGTTCAGGATTTCACCGCGCGCCTGTGAGGCCGCGGTCTGATTGAACCCGACGAGTTTCCCAAGGTACCGCTGAACCGGGATTTTGACATCAAAGGAATGCGCCGCGTTCGGATAGACCTTGACCTTCAACGCCGCGCCGTTGGGTGCAAAACGTGTGCAATCCTTGGGCGGCACCCAATCATCTTTTGCCCCTCCAAGGATGAGCAGCGGTGATGACAGGCGCGGGCGCAAGGACCCCGCCGCACCGCACCATGGGTACAGTGCCACAACACCGCGAAAGCCCGAGGTCCCTTTCGCATAGCGCCGTTCCGTCGACGACTTTGCCGCGATCAGCGCCACGCTTCCGCCATTGCTCTGACCGATGAGAAAGATGTTTTCCGGGTCCACAAAAGACTGCGCACGCAGATAGCTCAACGCATCGAATGCGTCTTGCGTCCTGTAATCGCGCGCCGCAGCAAGCCGCTTGAAACTGCCGCAAACGCGACCGCCTCCATTTTTGCGCGGCCCGAAACTGTCGAGATTGAGAACCACAATGCCCTGCGACGAGAGATACCGCGCGTAATCTTCCAGCGCGGACAAAACCGGTGCCTGCCATCCGCCGCAGCCGTGCATGAGAACGACGGCGGGCGCGGGCCCTTTTGCGGACGGTCGGTGCAGCCTGCCGGCCAGGGCCAAATTCGCTTTGCTGCCCGATGGGATTTGCACACCAGTCGCCGCCTGGGCGACCGGTCCAAACGGAAGGCCAGGCACGAACACCAGCGTCGCCAGGGCAATTGCCCGGATCGCTGATGTCGCGCGTCCGAAGGTTGTCTTCCACAGATTTTTCAGTTCTTGCTGGATCGTCACTTGTGAACTCCCGGACCTGCCGAACCTCTCGGGCGGAGGCTCTTATTGCGCTTAAAAGTGGCACAAATTTGACGCTTGCCTGCAAACGGCAGCACCAGCCACTGGAGTCCGTGGCAAGTAATTCGACTGGAAAGAGAAGTCTACTCGGCTCACGCCGCACGCGATTTCTCGGCGAGAAATCGCGCTTCAGCAGAAAGTCCTGTCAACCTAGGCGGATCCCTGAAATCGGGTCGTCACGGTTTTCGTGACAGGTTGTAATACATCTGGAACGGGCGCTGGAGCCCTTCGAGCGATGCCCGATATGCGATGGGCTGGATGAACTGGCCAAGCACCCCAAAGTTGCCGCTCTGCACGATCCGGTCCTGGATGCGGTTTGCCAGGTCCGCGCGGGCCTCATCGTCTTCGGCCGCGACGTATTCCGCGCGCAACGCTTCAAGTTCGGGATCCGTAGGCCAGCCGACCCAGCCAAAATTCGGATCTCCGGAAAAAAGGATATGCATGGGGTCGGACAGGTCGTTCGCCGTCCACCAGGTATGAAACATGTTCCACACAACGCCGGACTCTCCGGTTCTGATACCCACCTCTTCGCGCAATTCCCGCCAAGTCGTTTGGCGGTGAATGACCGTCATTCCGAGATCTCGCAACAGCGCGACCGAGACCTTTGAGAACGATGACAGAACGGCGCTGTCCACCGGGTCCATGATCACGACCGGGGTGCCGACATACTCGGCGTCCGCCAATGCCTTGCGGGCAAGTTCGATATTGCCCTGCATGTAATAGGATGTCGGGATTACCTGTGAATATTTTGTGTGGCACGGATAGACCGACAGACAATGCGACCAGAACGCCTTGTCCCGGATCGCGGCATTCATATACGCGGTCTGACCCATGGCGAGCAGGACAGCGCGGCGAATGGCGGGATCATTGAAAGGGGGCATCTGGTGGTTGAAGATCGCCAGCCCATAGTTGCCCGTCGGATCGAACACATCGGTTCGGATGTCCTGACGTCCGTCCAGCATGCTCAGATCCAGCATCGAGGGGGTTTCGACAAACTGCACCTTGTTATCGACAAGCGCCTGCAGCGCCGCCTTTGGTGCAACGTAACCGACCAGCTCAATACGATCGAAATAGGCGTTCTTGGCCCCGGCGCCAAAGGATGTCGGCTCATCCCGGGGTACATAATCTTCGTTTCTGACATAAACGGCCAGCTTGCCCGGATCCCATTCTTCGGCGACGAACCGGTAGGGGCCCGACCCTGTCGCATCCGTAATCGGGACATAGGGGCTGGTCTCGGCAATGCGCTTTGGCATCATGAACGGGACGTTCAGCGACGTCTTGGCCAGATCGTCAAGCAACCGCGGATAGGGCCCGCGCAGCGTGATCGTGAAACTGTCGTCCGACGTTGTGCTTATCGCTTGCATATTGGCCACAAGCGACAACCCCTGACCATCCCGCGCACCCCATCTGAGCAGGGACGCCACGCAGTCTTCTGCTGTCACGGGGGTTCCGTCATGCCACGTCTGATCCGGGCGCAGCGTAAAGGACCAGGTCAACTGATCTTCGGAAACGCTCCACTCCGAAACCATTTGCGGCTGCGGCTCAAGGTTCTCGTCCAGCGCAAAAAGCGTGTCATAGACAAGATACCCGTGCGATCGCGTGATGTATTCCATGGTGGATACAGGGTCGATTGAATAGAGATGAGCATGTGGCGCGATGCGCAGGGTCTCGGCGCGCCCGGCAACGGCGGAGAACAAAGCCAGCGTTAGAATTGTGGCTAATCGTGTCAGGCCTGTCGTTCTTTGCATTGCCGAGGCTCCCCCAGTCTGAAGACACCGCGCAGCTTTGCCCGGCGCACTGAATTTCGACGTTCAACATATCCGATATGGCCGCAAAATACTTGATCAAGATCAATGGTATCCCTTTAACACTACAGTAACGTTGCCAGGGCACCCGGGAATTTCAAGAATGAAAAAAACAACGCTATCCGAGCAAAAGCCGCCACAGGACCGCGAAAACCCAATCAGGGTTTTTCGCGACAGTTTTGTATTCAACACCAGGACCGGCGCCTTTTTCACGACGAGCCGCGAAGGCGCATTCATCCTGCAGGCCGCATGGCGTGGGCTGGACCGCAAGGAAATCGAAACGGACGTCATGACCGAATTTGGCGTGACCCCCGCTGTCGCGATGAGCGACACGGAACGGTTTCTGATGCGGCTGGATGAAATGGCGCTGCTTCCACAGAAAAAGTCTGCGGAAAAATGAGCGCTGCTGCAAACCCACCCGTCATTGCCGTAAGCGGACTGCACCGTGGCGAAAGCCCGCAACCGGGCGGTGCGGTGATCGAATCTGTTCGCGCAGAACTGCCCGAAGCGCGGATGATCGGCATCAGCTATGACCTGCTTGACAGCGGCGCCCACAGTTACGGGCCCGACCGGGCCGACGCCGCATACCTGTTTCCATATCCGGGTTCTGGACCGCAGGAATTCATTGACCGTCTTCGCGCGGTTCACGCGCAAGAGAACATCTCGCTGATCGTTCCAACGCTCGACAGTGAGCTGGAAAACGTGATTACCCTCCGGTCCGAGATCGAGGCGATGGGGATCAAGGTTCTGGCCCCATCAACCAAATCGCTTGCTGCCCGAGAAAAGAAATACCTCGCCGGGTTGGGCCAGAAGGCAGACGTGCCCACCCCGCTGACCTTCGCCGCGCAAAGCGCCGCCGCTCTGGCAGGGTTTGCGGCTCAGACCGGGTATCCCTGCTATGTAAAAGGCGCGATGTACGATGCGAACCTGGTGCGCAACGAGGCCGAATTATACGCGGCCTTTCAAAGGATTTTCGATGTCTGGGGCGGACCGGTCCTGTTGCAGCAGGCGATCTATGGTGAAGAGTTCGTTGTCGCGGGACTGGGTGACGGCCAAGGCGGAATTGTTGCGCACTGCGCCATGCGGAAACTGCTGCGCACCAAGCTGGGCAAAGCCTTTGGCGGCGTCGTCATTCATGATCCCGAAATGACCACCGAAGCCGAGCGCCTGATTGCAGCCCTGAAATGGTCGGGGCCTTTCGAGATCGAATTCGTTCAGCCGCCAGGCGGCAGACGGTATCTGTTCGAGATCAATCCGCGTTTTCCGGCCTGGATATCCTTTCCGGCCAAGATTGGTTGCAACATGCCCGCATTTGCCGTGCGCAAGGCACTTGGAATGGACACATCCGTTCTGAAACCCTGTGCGCCGGGGAAAATGTTCCTGCGTCACTGCGAAGACATCGTGACCGATATCGAAACCGTCGCCGACATGAGCATCGACAGCAAGACTGTCGTGAAACCGGCCGGAGAATGGCCGGGCGATGCCAAACAAGAAAAGGTTTCCTGATCATGGATGAAACCTACAAAGGACCCGAAATTTCGGACGAGCTTGGCAACCTGCCAATTGAATCGGCCGCTGAACGAAACCCGCTGTCGCGGGGCGTATTGAAAAATACCCTCGAAGAAATCGACGGGGTCGCTGTCGAGGATTTAGCGAAACAGTACGAAACGCCCCTGTTCGTCTTTTCCGAACGCACCGTCCGGGGCCAGGCAAGGCGCATGCGCGAGGCCTTTCAGTCGCGCTACCCAACGACCAGCTTTGCTTGGTCTTTCAAGACCAACCGTCTCGACGCGATCTGCCAGATTCTCAAGCAGGAGTCCTGGAAGGCCGAGGTTGTTTCTTCTTTCGAGTACAGCAAGGCCAGGCATCTGGGCTACAACGGCGACGAGATCATATTCAACGGCCCCTACAAACGCCGCGATCATATCGAACGTGCCCTCAGCGAAGGAGCGCTGATCCAGATAGACAACTGGGACGAACTGGCGACGATCGAAAGCGTCGCAAGTGAATTGGGCGGCACATACGACGTCGGCATCCGTATCTGGTTCAACAGCGCCCATGCGCCGCTATGGTCGAAATTCGGCTTCAACCTCGCAAACGGCGAGGCAAACCATGCGGCGCGCCGGATCATTGAAAACCCCTCGCTCAAACTCCACACGCTGCACTGTCACATCGGAACCTATCTTCTGGATCCCGAAGCCTACCGCGTCACCACGCAAGCGATGCTGGGCCTGCGAAAGGAACTGAAGGACGACACCGGACATCAGGTTGAATGCCTCAACCTCGGTGGTGGATTTCCGTCAAACAGCCTTTTGCACGGAATGCCCGGTCCGCCGGAAAAAAGCGTTCCACCCATCGAAAGCTATGCCGAGGCGATCACCTCGGAACTCAATCGCCTGCCGAAAAAAGACAGGCCATTGTTGCGGCTTGAATCCGGCAGGTACCTTGTGGACGAAGCGGGGTACCTGATCACGTCGGTCGTCGCGATCAAGGGCGCGGCCTACAGGCATCCGGCAGGGTCGCCCCTGTCCGCCTTGGCGTTCAAGGAACACAGCCTGTCGGGGCATCCCGCAAAACTGGGCTATGTCCTTGATGCCGGCGTCAACCTTTTGTTCACAGCCGCCTGGTTCGCGATCAACGCCACGCCTCAACGGGCCGTCCCCGGCAAGATTTACCCGACTCGCCTGATCGGGGATCTCTGCATGGAGATCGACATCATCCGCGAAACGGTCAACCTTCCGCACCTGCGGGTGGGGGACTATCTGACCCTGCACCCGGTCGGCGCATACAATTTCGATCAGTCGATGCAGTTCATCCATTTGCGCCCGGCCGTGGTTCTGATTGACGAGGCCTCACAGCCGCACGTGATCCGAAAGCGGGAGGACATAGAATACATGGAAAGCCGCGAGACCCTTCCCGAGCATCTCACCGGCAAATGACATGCGGGCGATAAGTCAGGTTTGGGAAACAGAGCCACGATTGAAGATGTTGTGGGACGTCTTCGCCGAGGCATATCTTGCCCCGGTTGCCGCCATCTGCCTTGTCAATTCGCCGTGGGTCGGACTTGGCCTTTGGCTGGCCCTGTTTCAGCAGCCGCAACTGGCCCTGGTCGGGGTCCTTGCCCTGACGGCCATCGCGGCCCTTTCGCTGCCGCTGGCAAAGTCATCTGACGGTCCGGGGATCGACGTCACGATCCGGGCCAATGCCCTGCTGAGCGCGCTGGCGGGCGCCTGGGTGTTCCTTCCGGCTGACCAGTCGCTGTTGCTCAGGACGCTAATGATATTGGGAACCGTACTCGGCGGTTTGCTGTTCACGTTTCTGGCAAAGGACCTGCTCGCGAAAAGCCGCCTGCCTCCGATCGTGTGGCCCTATTGCCTGATCGCCTTCATCATGTTCACGATCTTTCCGGATGCGCCTGCGCGTTCGGTCGCCTATTTCGAATGGCCCCTGTTTCAGACCGACAGTGTGTTTGACCTGCTCGCCGTCTTCTTGCGGTCGCTGGGCGTTTTCGTGTTTTCCCCATGGCCCGTTTCCGGCCTGCTGATCGCCGGTGCCCTGTTGGCGTGGTCACCAGCGATGTTTCTGGCCGGCGCGACCGGGTGGCTATCGGGTGCGGTCGTTTCGTCCCTTCTGATTGCAACCGGCGCGCCCTTTTACTGGGCGGCGTCCTCCTACAATTTCTTCCTGTCCGGTATGGCGCTTGGCGCAGTGTTCTTTCTGCCGGACATGCGGGGCATCCTGTTCGCCGCAATCGGCGGAGCCTTTGCCGCGCTGATCGCCGCCCTGCTGCAGGTTCTGTTCAATCATTCGGGTGTTTCCTACCTTCCCATTCCCTTCGCGGTGACGCTTTTTACCGGGCTGGTCTTGTTGTCCGGCCCGCCCTTCGGCGCCCCCGACGACCCGATCGAGGCCTGGAGCGACAAGCCCGAGCGCAATCGGATCAGTCGGGATTGGCTGCGCGCCCGCTGGGGGCGAACGGGAACGCCCCTGGTTGGCATCCCCCTGACGGGCGTGCTGGAGATTACCCAAGGGTTCGACGACAGCCTGTCGCACAAAGGAAAATGGCGCCATGCGCTGGATTTCCAGCGGCCCCTGCCGCATGGCGAGACCGAGGACAGACGCCCGTCCCTTTGGGGCGAAACCGTCTTCTCGCCGGTGTCCGGCCGGGTGGCCGGCCTCACCCAATCCATTCCCGACAATCAGCAAGGCGTGGTGAACTATGCCGATAATTGGGGCAATCACATCATTCTGGAAACGTCGCCGGACACCTATGTGATCCTGGCGCACCTGATGCAGAATTCCATGCGGGTCACGCCGGGGCAGAGCGTGGATTTTTCAACGGAACTTGGCCTCGTCGGCAATTCGGGGCGGTCCATCATCCCGCACCTGCACCTCAGCGCGCTGTACGATGCGCGACCCGGCGCGCCAACGCGTGATTTCCGTCTGGCCAACTATTTTGTCTGCGCCCCGGATACCCTGACGCCCGTAGAGTGGCATTCCTCGGGACATGGAAAACGCGGCGCCCTGGTCATGGCCGCTGCCGCCAATCCGAACGTCCGGGGCATTCTGTCAGGGATCTTGCCAGGACGCGGAATATGGACCGTCACCTCGGGGGCAAACAGTTTTCCGCCCACCAAAACCAATGGCCCGCTGGTCGTCGAAACCGAACTGCTTGAAAACGGCAATTACTCGATCAGCCAAAATGGCACCGACTGGATGACGGCGGCGCTGGAATATGACGGGCTGCGGCTGAACGCGCTGAGTGCTTCGTCAGGCAGTCTCGTTTCGCTGCTCGCCATGTGCCTGTCCACGGTTCCCTACGCGGCCTTTCCGGGATTGATCTGGAACGACTGGCTGCCCCGCACGTTTCGCACCCCCGCACAGCGGTATATCGGTCAGTTGAACCCCTTGCGACGCTCGACACTCAATCATGTCGTCATGCGATGCGACACTGTCCAGGATCAACCGGCCCCGGCCCTTACCGTCATGGCGACCCCAAAAAGCAGCGCGGGCGGCGTGCCGATGTCCTGCGAAGTCACAATCGAGGCCCAGAAAGGCCCGGTCAGAATTGTCGCGCATTACGATGAGGGCACCGTGATATACCAACAAATCTCGTTCGAACCGCGCGAGTTTTGAATGCGACGTCAGGCGCCATATCCCCCGCATGTCCTGCCATCGTCACGCCGGTCAAACGACGTGCCCGGGCATCAGGGTCGCTCCAGTGCTCCGCGTCGACACGCGTCACCGCGACAGCCTGCCTCATCCCGGAAGGCGGCGTTCATATGTCTTGTCAGGCGCCAATTTGCCAAGCAAACTTCCGGAAAGGATCGGCCGGTTACCTTCGTCCTGAACCAAATATTGGAGAGACCGTGAAACTGTATTCTGCCCTTATCGTCGCTTTCCTGTCGGTGATGCCGACACTGGCCGCATCCAACCCGGTGGTGAAATGCATTCAACGTGGCCTGAAAGAGTCAGGCCACAATCCGCGTGGCATCGACGGAATAATCGGCCGCAATACCCGCGCCGCAGCCACAGCCTGGGCCCGAAAATCGAACACTGAAATGCCCGATATTTCCGCCGACAGCGCCCCGCGCTGGTGTGCAGCCGTACTAAAGGCGACAGAGACGCTGCCGGAGGCCGCCCCGGGAACCGACCGCTATTGCATCTGGTTCAAAGAGGTCCTGAACGGCGTCTGGCTCCACCCCGACGGGCAACCGGCGCTCAGCTTCCGCTTTGCGTCGGGTCCAGATGGGGCCGGGTGTTATGCTTGGATCAATGCTCTTCCGGCCTGGGTCATCACGGAACCCGGAACCCAGATCCTCAGGGTCGAGCGCGACGAAAGCCAGCGATCCTGGGGAACTGACGAAAACGGGATCTTCATCGATACGGAAACGGGTCTGGCGCGGTACATGCAAAAGGGGTTCACAACCTTCGGCGTGCTGACCGATTGAGATACGTCTTGTGCCACGTCCCCCTCACGGGAACGACCGCTGCAAATTTGGACTGTCACAACAGGAAAAACCTGCGCCCTTAAGGTACATATTTTCGCCTGACCTATCGCGATTTACAGATCCCAGAAGGCCAGTACTAACAATTAAGCCGAGTGATACCGGGTCCAAAGAAACCGCGAGCCGGACACTCGCGCTGTTGTCAAATATGTTTGAGTTGTCTTGGAAATAGGGGCGGCACATCGTGCTTCTTGGATCAACCATTTCCGTAAGGCTGCGACCTTTGGTGATGAAGGTTTATCCGGCGCGCTCAACGGGTGGTATAAGAATTTCAATGGCGTTCGGAGAACTGGCCGAACGGACAAACAAATTGACCATTCGCAAGTTGTTCAGCAATCAGCTTGCCCAGATCAGACCCCTTTGTATCGTCATCGCCCGACGCGCCTGCCGCAGGCAACCACATAGGCCAACTTATGTCCGTGTCGTTCCATTGAACGTGCAACAACGTGTGGTGACGCAGATCTTCGGGGCGCCTTCCAACTAAGACATCTATCCAAAGTGCTTTTGTTTATATTCCGCAACTTGAAACCATTTTGCAATTCGAGCACTGTCCGAGTTGAAATTCAGGTGCACCGTGGCACCGAGGGATGGGTCCAGAAGCATCATGTTTGGTTTCAGAAAGAGTTCAAAATCCTTCGCTGCGCTTGCCGCGTTTTTTTGGATTGCAGCAATTGCTACGCCCGTAGTTGCCCAAGAAACGACGGCCCCGTCAGTTGTTCGGGCGAAGGCAGAAGCGACTATTTCCAGCGTGTTGTCGGGTACACTCGACGATTTGGCGTTCGACGAGGGCGATCCGTTCTCAAAGGGGGATGTTCTGGCGCGTCTGGATTGTGCGATTCAGCATGCCGAAGCAGAAGCGGCCCGCGCTGATGCCGAAGCCGCTCGGTCCACATTCGCCTCACGTCAGGCGTTGTTTTCGCGCGGAGGTATTGGGCGTTCCGAAGTCGAAATTGCCAAGGCTTCGTCGGCAGCGGCCGACGCGCGAACCCGCGGCGCCGAGGCCCGTCTGAAAGGATGTCAAATCGTTGCGCCGTTTGACGGAAAAATCTCGGAAAAATTTGTAAACCAGTTCGAATATGTCCAACCAGCGCAACCGCTATTCTCAATCGTGTCAAGCGGGCGTCCAGATATTGAGATCATCGCCCCTACAATTTGGCTGCGGTGGATGAAAATCGGTCAGATCGGACGTTTGCGGCTAAATGCGGTCGAGGGAACGTTCGACATAAGGGTCACGGGTCTTGGGTCAACTGTTGATCCTGTCAGCCGTACGGTAAAGATATCTGCTGCGTTTGAAAACGATGTGCCAAATATCCTGCCCGGTATGTCCGGTCTGGTCAATTTTGAGCAACCCCAGTGAACTCACCTGTGCCACCTGACAAGAACCGACCTGGAGGGAACCAGGTAACTGGCAATCTCAAGCTCCAGAGAGATCAGGATGAAAAAGCGGCTCTGCTGCGGATTTTGCAGCTGGAATCGGAGATGCGCCGCATTCCAACCGAGCGCGAACTGATTTTTCATATCGCGAATGAAAGCCGTCCGGTTCTGGGATACCGGCAGGCATTTGTTTTTCGTAGGAAACGCGGTTGGAAACTGGAGGCTGTTTCGTCGGTTTCCAATTTTGACCGCCAGGCACCGATTAACATCCAGATTGTAAAATTTGTTGAAAAATTGATGAAAGCCAGCCCCGAAGGAGAAATCGTTCGGGCAAAACTGAGTGACGATGGCCAATTCGATGACCTGGCGCGGCATACGTTTGAGAACATGGTTTTGGTTCCGCTGAAGACGCGCAAAGGCAAAGTTTTCGCGGCGATGGCCTTGTTGCATGAACGACCATGGCCAGAAAGCTTTTACCCCTTGGCCCAACGAGTCGCCGAGGCTTATTCCCATACTTGGGAATCTTTGTCTGGCCGCGCATTGGAACGTCGCCGTGGTATTTCGGCGCGTGTGGCATTGCCATTGATCATGGCAGGGCTTTTGATGTTGGGTTTCTTGCGCGCACCGCTGACCGTGTTGGCGCCAGCCGAAGTGACCGGTCAGCACAGGTTCGCGGTTGCTGCTCCGCTTGACGGGACAATCAAACAAGTCACAGTTGAGCCGAATGAACTGGTTCAGACTGGCACGATATTGGCCCAGTTCGACGACACCGAGCTCCGCAATGCTTTTGAAATTGCCGAGAAACAAGCGATTGTCGCGCAGGCAAGACTTGAGAAACTGCAAAATTCGTCCTTTGTGGATCGTGATGCAGCACGGCAGACAAAGGTCGCCGAAGCCGAGTTCGTTCTGGCAAAAGCTGAACGGGATTTGGCCCGCGAACGACTTTCGAGAGTCGAAATTCAAGCGGTGACCAGCGGCATTGCGGTTTTTGACAATGCCCGTGAACTGACCGGAAGACCGGTCGGCGTAGGTGAGCAGATTATGGAAATCGTGTCACCCGACCGGTTGGAATTTACGATTCGTCTGCCAGTCAGTGACAATATTGTTCTGAAAGACGGAAATCGCGTGCGGGTCTTCTTGGACAGCGATCCTTTGAACCCAATCGAGGCAACGTTGCTGCGCGGCAGTTACCGAGCCGCGACGCAGGAAGATGGGTCTTTTGCTTACCGGCTTATCGGGCGAGCGACCGATGAAAAAGCGCTTGAACGTGTGCGGATCGGTGCGCGCGGTACCGCGCAGTTGTTTGGTGAAACGCACAGCTTGCATTTCATTGTCTTTCGCCGGCCCCTGAGTTGGATCCGGCAGACGTTTGGAATGTAAACCATGCCTGATGCGACATCAGGGGATCAGCCATTACCGCCGCTGCGCGAGGATTTGGATATCTCGCCCGGTGCTCCGCTTTTGTCCGGGGCACCCAGCTGGGTCATTTATGACCCGGTCCGGCACAGGTTCTTTCAGGTGGGCCAAAGAACGGTAGAGATCATATCACGCTGGTCTGCCGGTACGGTTGAAAACCTACGGTCTGACCTCCTCGCGAAGCGGGCACTTTCTGTTGGCGAGGCAGAAGTGACCAATCTGTTGGGCTTCCTCAAGCAGCATGACCTGCTCGCTCTGAATGCGCCTGGAACCGCGCGCCGCATGGTGAATGCCGAGACTCGTCAGCGTACCACATGGCTGCAATGGGCGATGCATCGGTACATCTTTTTTCGAGTTCCCCTAGTGCGCCCGAACCGATTTCTTCATGCCACCTGGCCCTTGGTCAGACCTTTCTTTTCGCGCCAGTTCGTCTGGTTCACTGTTTGCCTGCTTGTCTTGGCCGCTTATCTGACCAGTCGGCAATTTACCGATCTCATCCTGCATTTCAGGGATGTTTTCTCGAAAACCGGGGCGCTGACCTACATTGGCGCCGTCATATTCGTAAAAATCCTGCACGAATTCGGCCACGCCTATCAAGCTATATCGCGCGGTTTGCGCGTGCAAGTCATGGGGGTGGCGTTTCTGGTAATGTTTCCATTGCTTTACACCGACGTAACCGATGCCTGGCGGCTGCGAAGCAGGCGCGACAGGATCATGGTGGATTCCGGCGGCGTTCTGGTGGAAATGACAGTAGCGGTTTTTGCAACTTTACTTTGGTGTTTCCTGCCGGATGGCACGCTTCGGTCAGCGGCCTTTGCGGTCGCCACAACGGGATGGTTCTTTTCGCTGCTCATCAACCTGAACCCGTTGATGAGGTTTGATGGTTATTATCTCCTGGCCGACGCTATTGGCGTTCAGAACCTCCAACCGCGTTCGTTTGCTGTCGGTAAATGGGCCTTGCGCGAACTGATGTTCAACTTGGGTGATCCGCCACCAGAACGGCTCGCGCCCGGCATGCAAAGGTTCATGGTTCTCTATGCTGTTGCAGTGGCAATCTATCGTTTCTTCCTGTTTATCGCGATTGCCCTGCTGGTTTACGCATTTTTCTTCAAGGCGCTGGCAATCATCCTGTTTATCATTGAAATTGCCTTTTTTGTTGTTAGGCCGATTTTGAAAGAGTTGGGTGTTTGGTTCGTGATGCGCGACAGAATTATCAGGAAAACCCGCAGTTGGGTATCGCTTGCGCTGTTGATAGGCATTGTCACGGCGATGTTTTGGCCCGTCTCAACCCGGATATACGCGCCCGCCATTCTGGAAGAGGCGCGCCAGCAGTCGATCTTTGCCGAGGCCGAGGGGCAACTCCAGAAGGTTTTCGTAAAAGAAGGCCAAACCGTTCGTGCCGGTGATCCCCTGTTCCAGCTTGTCGACCCGGAATTGCCCTTGAAGCTGCAGCAATCAGAACGGCGCATGGAAATGTACAGGGCGCGACTTCTAAGTGGCGCCGGTGATGAGGTCGAGCGCGCCGAGCGTTTGATTGTCAATCGTCTGCTTGAAGAAGAACAGCAAACGTCTTCTGCATTGAAAGACAAGAACGCAGCGCTTTTGATCCGGGCTGCCCATGACGGGTTTTTTACCGATTTACCGCCTCAGGTTCAGCCCGGTACCTGGCTTGCGCGTACCCAGTTTCTTGGTCGCATTATTGATCCCGGCGCATATGTCATAAATGGCTTCATCAATGAAACCGATCTTGAACGATATGATCCAGCTAAGCAGGGTCAGTTCGTTGCCGATGAACTTGCCGTGCCCAGAGTGAAAGTTGAACAATTGGCGGTTTCAGATTTTTCGGTTCAGGAATTGCCCGACGGATACCTGGCTGCCCCCAACGGCGGAGGAATTTCCGTGTTGACGACCGACAACACAGGGCGCCAGCCAAAAGGTGTCTGGTATCCTGTTTCAACCGAGACGGGTTTACACCGAATAATTGCATTCGATGATTTGCAGACGGCACAGCGGGGCTATTTCCAACTGCACAGCAAGCCTGAGTCTTATGCCAAAAGGATTTGGCGCCGGATCGCGCAGGTCCTGATCCGCGAGGTCGACCTTTAAACCTACCCTTTCGGATAGGAGTATACCCATAAGGATAAGGGCCATTATTCGCTTCCAACAAAAAATTCAGTTTTTTGTATTCATTTTGAATGGCTTGAACAGTGCCAGATATTTTTTGGCGCAACCCCCCCCCTTTTGAAGTGCTCGGCTGCCCAATTTTTTGCACAATTGCAGCCTAGGAAAAGTAAACGGATCGTTAAGGTTTCGTATTGCCTGCATCTTTCGGTTGTGTGAATGTCGCCGTAACAGGCAATCCAAATCGTAGGTTTTCGGTCCTGAGGGGCCGTTTGAGTAATGTGAAGTGGCGACCTGAGACCGCAGGCTCAAGGTCCAGCTTTGCACTGGTTGTTTAGGGGACTGGGTGAATTGAACAAGGCATCAGATAGTCAGGAGTTCGAGTCGCAGATTGACGAGAACGAAGCGCTCGAATCCGAACTGTTGGCACTGGAAGAGCGGATGATGTTCGACGGTGCAGCCGGGGCCGAAGCGGTCGATGCTGCGATCGATGCAACAGACCCGGATGCCGATCACATTTCCGGTCGGGATGATGAGGCACAGGTCGCCGCCGCGTCCAATGTCTCCCAACCTGACCGCAAGGAAATCTATTTCGTAGAATCGACCGTTCCCAATGTTCAGGACCTGATTGCCACGATCCCCGATGGCGCCGAGGTTGTCGTGATCGAGGCCGGTTCGGACGGTGTCGAGCAAATCGCCGATGTTCTCGACGGGCGGGAGGACCTGGATGCGATCCACATCCTGAGCCACGGCGAACAAGGTTCCTTGTCGCTCGGCAACACTCAGCTGACGGCCGAAAGCATTGTGGGTGGGCACGAAGAGGCTCTGACGACGATTGGCGCATCGCTGTCCGAGGACGGCGACATTCTGATTTATGGTTGTGACTTCACCGGCGGTGAAAACGGGCTTGAGGCTGCAATGGCCCTGGGCGGCGTTACAGGTGCCGATATTGCAGCGTCCAATGATTTGACCGGTCACAGCGATTTGGGTGGCGACTGGGATCTGGAAACCGAAATCGGTCAGGTCGAATCCCAAAGCCTGTCGGCTGAATCCTGGCAGGGTGTGCTGGCCCCGACGTGGTCTATCACGGGCGACACGTCGGTCGACGAAGGCAACTCTGCAACATACACCATCTCGAACTCCGAAGTTCTACCGCTTGGCACATCGGCGTCGATCGACATTACGGCGCTTTACGGCACGGCTGACGATGGCGATTTCGACCGCACCCTGTCAGATGAGTTTGTTACAGCCATCAATAACATCGCGATTACACGCGACGACCTGACGTTTGACGGAACGACCCTGACTTACACAGCCGATTACACCGGCGAGGTTCAGGGGACCGAGAACCTGTTTACCGACATTTCGGGAACGGGCACCGGGCTGAACATCGGCAGCAATACCACGACACTTCAGTCGATCGGGTTCAATTTCGAATTCTACGGCGTCACCTATACCCAGCTGTTCATCAGCGATAACGGCTACGTCACCTTCGGCGGGGCCTTCAACAGCGGCAACAACGTCGACATGAGCGGCGGAACCGCGTTCGGCGGTAACCCTGCAATCGCTGCGTATTGGGACGGGTTGAATCCCAACGGTGTTGGCAGCGGTGATGTGTTTATCCAGACGACCGGTGCGCCTGGAAGTCAGCAGTTCATCATCCAGTGGAACGACATGACCTTGGATGGGGTGTTCGGCACGGAATCGGGCACCTTCCAGCTCATCCTGGATGAAGCAACCGGCGATATCCGCGTCAATTTCGAAGACCTCGATTTCCGGGGAACGGGCAATGACTTTGGCCGTTCCGCCACCCTGGGTATCCAAGACGGCACTGGCAGCGCGGTCCAGTTGAACTTCAACGTGGAAAACGGTCTGTCCAATAACTCCTCGGCCCTCTTCCAAAGCCCCGCAAATGGCATGGATGATCTGATCTTCCGTGTGACCACGACAGGGGATCAGGTTGTTGAAGGTCCGGAATCTTACAGCATTTCCTTGTCCAATCCAGTCAACAGCGTTCTGGGAACAGGCACTGTCACTACGATCGTTGATGACGCGGGCAGCGATGTGGACGGTGACACGATTGCCGATCTGATCGACGTCGATGATGACAACGATGGCATCCTTGACACGGTCGAGGGCCTGACCGTCGGAACCCAGGCAACATCAGGTGCCTGGACCATTTCCGGCAACACGGCAACGGTCGATCTGGGTAACGGCATCATCATTCGTGCCACCAATACCTCGGGCAATTTCTCTGCTGGCAACTTTAACGGCGCTGGTGCCGGATTCTGGAGCGAAAACCTTGCCGGAGCCACCAGCTTGCAAGGTGTCTTTACCTGGGACACATCGGTCACATTCACCTTTGAAAATGCGGCCGGCGACCCGATCGAGGTCTTGAACCCGATTTTGCACCTTGACCGCATCGGCGGACAGTCAGGCGGTTTGCAAAACTCGGCCAGCGTTGAACTGGCCAGCGGGTCCTGGACACGCCTGGCTGGTACGGCCGACTTCCTGGTAACAGGCCATTCCGCCCAGGATGGCGGTGCGGGCACGCTCCCGGGCGCTACCTATTCCTCGGAATCAGGTGCCGATGATGCCAACAGCACCGCTGCGGGGTCGGTCCAACTTCAGGGGCTGGTTTCCACCTTTACAATCGATTTCCGCCAGCTTGCGGGGTTCGGCATTGGTGACGGTATCGAATTCATCATGTCCGCGACATCCTATGTCGCGCTTGACACCGATGGCGATGGCTCATCCGATCACGTGGACATCGACAAAGACAACGACGGTATTACCGACAACGTCGAAGCCCAAACCACCGCTGGCTATATCGCACCAACAGGTGATGGTACCATCACCGACACCAATAACGACGGCCTTGACGACGTCTATGATAACACAACCGCCGCTGGCATCGCGTCGGGTGCTACTGCGGTTGGCCAGACCGAAGTCGACACGGATAGCGATGGCACCGCTGATACTCTGGATCTGGATTCCGACAATGACGGCCTGACCGACACGGTCGAAGCCGGTCATGGAGTGGCCCAGGCGACTATTGATGCCTCTGGTGATGCGGATGGCGATGGTCTCAAGGACGTTTTGGACACCGCAGTCGGGTTCGATGTGAACGACGACAACTTGAACGCATCGGGCGAATATACTCTGGCCGACAGTGACAATGACACCGACGCTGATGGCTCAAATGCTGCACCGACCAGCGTAGATCTGGATTTCCGCGATGATGTGATCAGCATCGACACGGACGGCGACGGCGTCCTCGACACAGACGATATCGACGATGACAACGACGGCATCCTGGACGTTGACGAAGGCGCATTCTTTGTGTCCACCATCGACCTGAATGTCGTGTCGACCATCCCAGGGGGAACCTATCCGGGCGATCCGCAAGGCATTCGTTTGTCGGATGCAACTGGTCAGTTCTTTCTGGATATTTATGAAGGTGCAAACACTTCCGCCAGTGTTCCATTCAGTTTCAACACATCGACCGGTGAAATTTCCAGTGATGGCCTAAACGTTAGCAATTCTGAGTTGGTCGAGCTTGTTTACACCACACAAAACTCACCTGTCGCATTCACGTTCCAAGACATTCGGATAAACAACATCGAGAGTTTGACGGCGGGTACCTTTGGCGTTCGCGACGGCTATGTCTGGAGTGAGACTGGTACGTGGACACCTGTTGGCAGTCCCGCAGGCGCGGTTGTAAGCGTCGACCCGGGAGCAGCGGACGGTGTCGGTGATTTTGTGATTACTGACCCGGACGGTGGCAACACAATCGGAGACATCAACCAGTTCACACAGGTATTGGCTGTCGATAATAACTTGTCCGACGTGCTGTTGAATATGTCCGGGGCCGCTGACGGTCACACTGCTGATTTCCTCTTTGACAATCCGCAGACAACGGCCAGCCTTTTTCTTTTTAACGCGGGCAGCAACAATATGTCTTGGGGGTTCTTCCCCCAATTGACTGTGACCGTGAATCAGACGTTTGGCATCGACAGCGATGGTGATGGTCTGGCCGATCATCTGGACATCGACAAAGACAACGACGGTATTACCGACAACGTCGAAGCCCAAACCACCGCTGGCTATATCGCACCAACAGGTGACGGCACGATCACCGACACCAACAACGACGGCCTTGACGACGTCTATGATAACACAACCGCCGCTGGCATCGCGTCGGGTGCTACTGCGGTTGGCCTGACCGAAGTCGACACGGATAGCGATGGCACCGCTGATACTCTGGATCTGGATTCCGACAATGACGGCCTGACCGACACGGTCGAAGCCGGTCATGGAGTAGCCCAGGCGACTATTGATGCCTCTGGTGATGCGGATGGCGATGGTCTCAAGGACGTCTTGGACACCGCAGTCGGGTTCGATGTGAACGACGACAACTTGAACGCATCGGGCGAATATACTCTGGCCGACAGTGACAATGACACCGACGCTGATGGCTCAAATGCTGCACCGACCAGCGTAGATCTGGATTTCCGCGATGATGTGATCAGCATCGACACGGACGGCGACGGCGTCCTCGACACAGACGATATCGACGATGACAACGACGGCATCCTGGACGTTGACGAACTGTCGACCGGGGATACCGGTCGCATCTACTGGGATCACAATTCTGGTGGCGGCACCTCATATGCGGCGCTAACGGATGGCTCGATCGGCTCGATCCTCATCAACGCCAACGACATCTCATTTGGGGCCGGCTTTACACAACCCACCAGTACTTTTGAGAATATCCTGCAAGGTGCGGATTCAGCAACGTTCGCAGATGCCATCTCAGGGAACGATTATGTTGAAGTGTCGTTCACGCTGGGCCAGGACGCATTTCTGACGGACATTCAGCACGGAATCGTGCCCGTCGACTGGGGTGGGTCAGCTGCTGGCAACTATGAAGTCGCTGTTGCGATCTCGGACGATGGATTCCTGTCGTCGACGACGATCTACGATGATGGTTTCCAACCAACCCCGCCGAACGGTGTCTATGGCATCAGCCAGGAGTCTATCGCGCCTTACCTGCTGGGCGCAGGCACTGAGTACACGGTGCGGTTTTACCTGTTCAATGAACAGAACAGCTATTTCCCCGACAACACTGTGGCATTCGATGATCTGTTCCTGAGCATCTCTCAACCCCTGGACAGTGATGGCGACGGCATTGCCGATCATCTTGACATCGACAGCGACAACGATGGCATCACCGACAACGTCGAAGCCCAGACCACGGCTGGTTATATCGCGCCAACAGGTGATGGTACGATCACCGACCTGAACGGTGATGGCCTTGATGATGTCTATGGCGCTGGCCTTACCCCGGTCGATACTGATGGGGACGGCATTGTCGATGTTCTCGATGATGATTCTGATAACGATGGATTGTCCGATACGATTGAGGCAGGACACGGCGTTGACCAGGCTACCATTGATGCCTCGGCCGATACCGATGGCGACGGCCTGAAGGATGTTGTCGAAGGCGCGGATGTCGCTGACGGCTTTGATGTCAACGATGAAAACCTGACAGGCACGACCTTCAACCTTGCCGACAGTGACGCCGACATGAACCCTGATGGTTCCAACGCGGCCCCGCTTTCCACCGACTTTGACTATCGTGATGATTCATTGCCGCCCGTGGCAACGCCGGATGCCATCACCGTCACCGAAGATACCACCGCCACCGGCAATGTGATCACGGATGATCTTGGTGGTGGAGTTGACAGCGATCCAAACAGTGACCCGCTGACAGTCGTGGCTGCCTCCATCGATGTGGATGGCGACGGGATTGCCAATCCGCTGACCCTGGGCGCGGCAACGCCGCTGGTGGATGCGGCCGGAGATCCCATCGGGTCAATCACAATGAACTCCGATGGCAGTTTCTCCTTCACGCCCGCGCTGAACTACGTAGGCCCGGTACCGCAACTCAACTACACCATTTCAGATGGCGATGGCGGGACCGACAGTTCGACTTTGGACATTACCATTTCACCCGTGAACGACGCGCCGGTGGCGACGGATGATGCGGTCGTGACGGATGAGGATGTGCCGGTGAGCGGCAACCTGATCACCGATGACCTGGGTGGCGGTATCGACAGCGATGTCGATGGCGATCCG
>NZ_JBTLRG010000003.1:337829-372193 GCF_054482635.1 Arenibacterium sp. CAU 1754 | reverse complement strand
TCACCTTCACCCCGGCGCCCGATTACGACGGCGCGGTGCCGCAGATCAGCTATACGCTCAGCGATGGCGCGGGCGGCACGGACACGGCAACGCTGGACATCACCCTGACGCCGGTGAACGACGCGCCGGTGGGCGTGGATGACGTGATCCCGGTGACCGAGGATACCACTGCGGGTCCGGTGAACGTTCTGGGCAATGACCTGGATGTGGAAGGCGATCCGCTGACCATCGCGACGGCCGAGATCGATGTGGATGGCGACGGCATTGCCGATCCGCTGACCCTGGGCGCGGCGACGCCGATCACGGATGCGGCGGGCAACCCGATCGGGACGCTCACGGTGGCGGCCAGTGGCGATGTGACCTTTGATCCGGCGCCCGACTATATCGGCCCGGTGCCGGACCTGACCTATGTGCCCAATGACGGCACCGAGGATGGCAGCCCGGCGACGGTGAGCTTTGGCCCGATCGTGCCGGTGAACGACGCGCCGGTGGCGACGGATGATGCGGTCGTGACGGATGAGGATGTGCCGGTGAGCGGCAACCTGATCACCGATGACCTGGGTGGCGGTATCGACAGCGATGTCGATGGCGATCCGCTGGGGATCAGCGCGGCCGAGGTGGATGTGGATGGCGACGGCATTGCCGATGCGCTGACCCTGGGCACGGCGACGCCGCTGGTGACCGCGGCGGGCGATCCGATCGGTGATCTGACGGTGAACGGCGATGGCAGCTTCACCTTCACCCCGGCGCCCGATTACGACGGCGCGGTGCCGCAGATCAGCTATACGCTCAGCGATGGCGCGGGCGGCACGGACACGGCAACGCTGGACATCACCCTGACGCCGGTGAACGACGTCTCGCCGTCAAATTCGCTTCCGGAGGTGGAACCGCTTCCTGCAGATGAGGAGCCCGAAGAAACGACCATTATCGTGGATCATATCCTGGATGAGGTTGCGGGCACGCAGAATGATCTCTTTGGAACGCCGCCACTGTTGTCTGGCATGAACACGAACCTTGAGGCGCCACATCCGATTTTGTTAGCTGTTAATGCCATTCAGAACCTCGGCGGGACAGAGCCGCTGCCAATTGAAGGCGTGGACGGATT
The DNA here is from genome assembly GCF_054482635.1 of Arenibacterium sp. CAU 1754. Taxonomy (NCBI): domain Bacteria; kingdom Pseudomonadati; phylum Pseudomonadota; class Alphaproteobacteria; order Rhodobacterales; family Paracoccaceae; genus Arenibacterium; species Arenibacterium sp. CAU 1754. The sequence continues at coordinate 371,088 of NZ_JBTLRG010000003.1, read as the reverse complement.
TTCGAGCCTGAAGGCGGATACCCCGATTTCTTCGGCAGTGCGGGGAATTGGTTTTGAGCCGTTGTTGGACGACGTGACCCTGTTCGATCGGGACTTTCCAAACGCCAGAAATCTTGGCTTGTTCGAAGGCCAAGTCCCGGAAATTGGAGTGATTGTCACGGCACGCGGCGACGCCATTCAGATAAACGGCGGGGTCGTCGATGGTGTGGTAACTCTGAAGGTTTCGGCGACGGATACAGCTCGTAGCCCAGTCGCGATTGATGCCATCGAATTCAACGGAACAGGTCAGGTGAACACCATGACCCTGGAAGATGGGAGCATTCTCATCACAGCGGAAAGCTGGTCTTCTTTCGATAGGCTGGAAATTGCACTTGGAAATGGCAATTCAAGCGAGATATCGGTAGATGCAGATATGGATGGCCAAGGCGAAATTGGCTTTCTGAAAGTAGCGGAAGTAGCGGAAAATACATTCTCTTCTCAAACTGATCGTTTGACGCATTCCGGTGAATTTGAAAGTGCGAAACTCATGCAGGCGTTGACAAGAGGGGCAGTATGAAAACTAGTTTTTCGGTAAAATCCGGGGAAGCGCGGCGCATGTTCGCGGGTCCCAAAGTGGCTGGGCGATCAATCGGGGCCGGTGTGACGGGAGTTGTACTACTGGCACTGGCTGGTTGTACGGTGACTCCGAAACCGTTCACCAAAGCGGAACTTGAAACTTTTGCGGCAGATAAGGAACGCCGGGCGGTTGCGGCCACACAAACACCGGTCACGCAAAGCATCGATCTTTATTCGGCTATGGCGCGAGCCCTGAAATATAATCTGGACCACAGGGTTGAGATTTCCGAGCTGGCGTTGCGATATTCCGAATTTCGAGAAGCGGAATTCGACATGTTGCCGGAATTGGTTGCCCGCGTTGATTGGTCAGATCGGTCAAATGACCCGTTTTCGCGGTCCATTGATGAAAACGGTGTGGTGGATCCGGTCGCCTCGACATCAGCCGACCCCGGCAGTGATTCCGGAAGTCTCGAGTTGAGCTGGGATATCCTTGATTTCGGTCTTTCCTATTACCGAGCCAAACAGGCAGGCGACCGTTATCTGATTGCGGAAGAACAGCGTCGTTCGACGATCAACCGGATCATCGAAGATGTACGCACAGCCTATTGGCGTGCGGTTGCGGCCGAGCGTTTGCTCGGACAGGTCGGCGAACTGGAGGGACGCGCCCAGAGGGCTCTGAACGTCGCGCGTCGACAGGTAAATAATGGAGAAGGCGACCGCCTTGAGGCGTTGCGGTATCAGCGTGAAATGCTGGAAACCGTGCAAACAGCCCAAGCGCTGCGTCGCGATCTATTTGTCGCCAAAAATCAGTTGGCTGCATTGATGAACCTCCCGCAAAATCAAAAGTTTTCCGTGGTCATCCCGTCGCGATATAATCTTAAAACTCCCATCACGGCACTGTCGTCCCAGAAAATGACAGAGATGGCGATGCGCAATCGACCCGAAGTGCGGGAAGTCGCATATCGTTTGCGGATCAACGAAGAGGAAGAGCGCACTGCCGTTCTTGATCTTCTTCCTTCGATCCGGGGATATCTCGGTCTGAACTATGACACCAACGACTATCTGGTAAACGAAAACTGGAGTGGGTGGGGCGCGCGCGTCTCGTGGGACTTGATGAATTTGGCTCGTCTTCCGCGTCGCAAGGCCGCCATTGGCGGACAAAAGGACTTGCTGGATGCTCGCGCACTTGCTTTGACGCAGGCGATCGCCACTCAAGTCTATGTCGCGAACAAAAGGTTCCACAGCCTGCAGCATGAAATGAACACAGCGCGGCAGCACTATAACGTGTCTAATCAGATTTTCGTGCAGTCCCGGAACGAATTCCAATCCGGGACCGGTTCCCAACGGGAATACGTGCGGGAGAACCTGAAGGCTATTCTTGCGTCGCTGAAATACGACGCGACATATGCGGAATTGCAGGGTGCTTTTGCCAATGTATATGCAGCGGTGGGCCTTGACGCCTATGACGGCAAGATGACCGGCAATGAATCAGTCGACGACTTGGCCAAATCGTTGCGTGCGATGTGGAGCAATCGAGGCGACAAGGGTTAAACAAAACCTTTTCGAGCGGCGTCCTTGAAGGGTGTGGCACCTCTGACCATGAAACAACAAAGGCCTCCCGGCCGTGGGGGGCCTTTTCTATTGAAACTATAGATCCAGCTCTGACGACGGACGACGCCCCATCGCGAAAAGTGTGTAGACCAAGGCGGCTACCAAAAGCCCCTGATTTTGTGAAGCATGATATTAAAGGCGCACGACCAAGAACCAATTGCGTATCGGTAGACATAGGATCGTCCGCTGATTTCCCAAGCGGTTTTTACCTAAAGGCTGCCTCCAATCGAGGACGGGCAAAGGCATTCGGAGCCGACCTTGAGAGGGCCCTGCATCCGCTTTTCAACAGAGGTTACCCGACGCCAATCGCCGCTAGAAAGCGTGTCGAGCAAGCTCTTTCGGTGATTTCGCTGCGAATGTCATGAACGGCTGCTGTTGAACAGCTCAGCCAAAAAAGGAAAGAAACCTGTCGTAAAGGAACGATCAGGTGTCACTTGTCATCCTTGATTTAAGTGGTGAGCCGTGCAGGATTCGAACCTGCGACCCACTGATTAAAAGTCAGTTGCTCTACCAACTGAGCTAACGGCCCACTTAACTTTGGAACGACGTATCGTTCCTGTGCCGCTCTCTAAGCCAATTGCTCCGGTGGGATCAACCACTTAAATCGCGATCGGACGCGCGAAATGCAGATTTCGGCGATGTCGTCCGGCGGCCTACCTAGAAAAGGATGCTGTGCGGGTCAAGCCCGAAACAGATGTTTCGTAGCGACAGGGTGGATTCGTGTCCTTTGCGGCGCTATATGCGCGCAATGAACACCTATCGCGATACCGGATTGCCTTTCATGAAGATGCACGGGCTGGGCAACGACTTTGTCGTTGTCGATGCGCGTGCGCAGTCCTTTGCAATCACCCCGGCCCTGGCCGAAAGAATTGGTCATCGGCATTTTGGCGTGGGGTTCGACCAACTGGCCGTGATCGAAACGGGCACCGGCGACGCGCATCTGACGTTTTACAATTCGGATGGCAGCACTTCGGCCGCCTGTGGCAACGCCACCCGCTGCATCGCGCGGTTCCTGATGGACGAAACCGGAAAATCCGAACTGATTCTGACCACGGATCGCGGCACCCTGATGGCCCGCGATGCGGGTAATGGGCTGACTTCGGTCAACATGGGCGACCCGCAACTTGAGTGGTCGGAAATCCCGCTCTCCGAAGAAATGGACACACTGGAATTGCCGATCGAGGGCGGCCCGACCGCCACCGGTATGGGCAACCCGCATTGCACATTCTTTGTCGAAGACGCCGAAGCCGTGCCGCTGGAAACATTCGGCGCCCGGTATGAGCATCACCCCCTGTTCCCCGAACGCACCAATGTCCAGGTTGCCCAGATCATCGGTCCCGATCACATCCGCATGCGCGTGTGGGAGCGGGGCGTGGGCGCCACGCTGGCCTCCGGCTCGTCCTCGTGTGCCGTGGCGGTTGCAGCCGCGCGCAGGGGGCTGACAGGCCGCTCTGTGCGCATTGATCTGGATGGTGGGACGCTGAACATCGATTGGCGCGATGACGGGGTCTGGATGACCGGCCCGACGGCCCATGTGTTCGACGGCGTCCTGACAACGGAATTCCTGGACAGCCGGGGATGAGCGCGCCCAAATTCACCACCCTCGGGTGCCGCCTGAACGCCTATGAAACCGAGGCGATGAAGGAACTGGCCGCCAAGGCCGGGCTGAGCGACGCGGTGATCGTAAACACCTGTGCCGTCACCGCCGAGGCCGTGCGCAAGGCGCGACAGGAAATCCGCAAGCTGCGCCGCGAAAACCCTGAGGCCAAGGTGATCGTGACCGGCTGTGCGGCCCAGACCGAACCGCAGACATTCGCCGCGATGGACGAGGTGGATGCCGTCATCGGTAATACCGAAAAGATGCAGGGGAAAACCTGGGCTGGCCTCGCCGGTGATTTCGGGACCGAACCGGTGCAGGTCGATGACATCATGTCGGTTACCGAAACCGCGGGCCATCTGATTGACGGCTTTGGCACCCGCAGCCGCGCCTATGTGCAGGTTCAGAACGGGTGTGATCACCGCTGCACCTTTTGCATCATCCCCTACGGCCGGGGCAATTCGCGCAGCGTTCCGGCGGGCGTCGTGGTGGACCAGATCAAACGGCTGGTCGACCGGGGCTATAACGAGGTCGTTCTGACCGGCGTGGACCTGACCAGTTGGGGCGCGGATCTGCCCGCTGCGCCGAAACTGGGCGATCTGGTGATGCGCATCCTAAGGCTGGTGCCCGATCTTCCGCGCCTGCGGATATCCTCGATCGACAGTATCGAGGTCGACGAAAACCTGATGCAGGCCATCGCGACCGAACCGCGCCTGATGCCGCATCTGCATCTGTCCCTGCAACATGGCGATGACCTGATCCTGAAACGGATGAAGCGCCGCCATTTGCGCGATGATGCCATCCGGTTCGCGCAAGAGGCCCGTCAACTGCGCCCCGACATGACCTTCGGGGCCGACATCATCGCCGGCTTTCCGACCGAAACCGAGGCGCATTTCGAAAACTCCCTGCGTCTGGTCGAGGATTGCGACCTGACCTGGCTGCATGTGTTCCCCTATTCCAAACGCGACGGCACACCAGCGGCGAAGATCCCCAATCAGGTGAATGGAAACGTGATCAAGGACCGCGCCGCCCGGTTGCGCGCAGCCGGGGACGCCCAGGTGCAAAAGCATCTTGCCGCGCAGGTCGGGCAATCGCACCGCGTCCTGATGGAAAACCCCCATATGGGCCGGACCGAGCAGTTTACCGAGGTCGCATTTGCCACCGCACAGCCAGAAGGACAGATCGTGCAGGCCATGATCAAAGGCGTTTCAGGAACCCAGCTGACCGCCTGACATCTGCCGTCCTGACAAACAAAAAACCCCGCAGCCGAAACTGCGGGGTTTTTATTCGAACCGATCGAAAGGTCAGCTGAATTTCTTGCCCTTGTGCGGGGCCCAGATTTTCTTGTTCGTCAGGTACAGCAGGACCGACAGCAGGGTCAGCAGCAATACACCAACGAAACCGGCCTGCTTGCGGGCCATCATCTTGGGCTCGGCGGTCCACATCAGGAAGGCAGAAACATCCTGCGCCGTGTGATGCAGATCGTTCGAGTGTCCGTCGATGAATTCAACCTGTTCATCAGCCAGCGGCGGCGCCATCGAAATCCAGCCGCCCGGGAAGGCGGTGTTTTCATAAAGGATCGTACCCGCTTCTTCTTTTTCCTCACCGGTATAACCGGTCAGCAGCGATGCGATATATTCCGCGCCGCCCATGCCTTTGAACATCTGGTTGATGCCCAGACCATAAGGGCCGTGGAACCCGGCACGGGCCTTGGCCATCAGGCTCAGGTCCGGTGCACCCGCAGCTGTGTTTTCCGGGAAATGGTCGACCGGTTTCGCGGGGCGGAAATCGTCCAGCTCGGGATCGAACACTTCAAAGTTGTCGGCGGCATAGGCACGAACCTGATCCGCCGGGAGTTGCGGACCGCCTTCGTCGGCCAGCGTGCGGATCGGCACCTGCTTCAGACCGTGGCAGGCTGCGCAAACCTCGGTATAGATTTGCAGACCGCGCTGCAGCTGGTTCTGATCATAGGCACCGAACGGCCCCTCGAACGAGAAAGCGAAGTCTTCGATGTGCTGTTCGCCGCCGCCTGCCGCCAGAGCGGCAACAGGGCCAAGAGCCAGGGCAACGACACCGCTGATTGCGAGTTTCTTGAACATGTGTCCCAGTCCTTTTCTTATTCGGCGGGTGTCGCAGCGGATGTATCCTGATCCGCGGCTTTGCCATAATGAGCGTCGAAATCGTCTTCGATGGTGGCAGGTTGCTCCGTCGGCTTTTCGATCACACCCAGCACCGGCAGGATCACCAGGAAGTAGGCGAACCAATAGGCCGACGCGATCAGCGAGAAGCTTGCATAAGGCTCTTCCGCAGGCATGGCACCCAGCCACATCAGCGCGAAGAAATCGACAACCAGCAGAGCGAACCACCATTTGAACATCGGACGATAACGGCCCGAACGTACGCTTGACGTATCCAGCCACGGCACCAGCGCCATGACGGCAATCGCACCGAACATCGCCAGAACACCAAAGAACTTGGCGTCTACGATGCCACCGGTCAGGAAGGATGCGATCTGAACGACCCAAACTTCGCCGGTAAAGGCACGCAGGATCGCGTAGAACGGCAGGAAGTACCATTCAGGAACGATATGTGCGGGCGTCACCAGCGGGTTCGCTTCGATATAGTTGTCCGGATGGCCCAGATAGTTCGGCATGAACCCGACGATGGCCCAGAAGATGGCCATCACGATGGCCAGCGCGAACAGGTCCTTGATCACGAAATAGGGCCAGAACGGCAGGGTGTCTTTCTCGGCCTCGGCCTTGGACCCGCGGCGCACCTCAACCCCGGTGGGGTTGTTGTTGCCGGTGGTGTGGAAGGCCCAGATGTGGACCGCAACCAGCGCGGCAATCACGAAGGGCAGCAGATAATGCAGCGAGAAGAAGCGGTTCAGCGTGGCGTTATCCACCGCAGGCCCGCCTAGCAGCCATGTCTGCAGCGATTCACCCACGAACGGGATCGCACCGAACAGGCCGGTGATCACGGTCGCGCCCCAGAACGACATCTGACCCCAGGGCAGAACATACCCCATAAAGCCGGTTGCCATCATCAGCACGAAGATCAGGATGCCGATGATCCATGTGATCTCACGCGGGGCCTTGTAAGACCCATAGTAGAGGCCGCGGAAGATGTGCGCATAAACCGCCACAAAGAACAGCGACGCACCGTTGGCATGCAGGTACCGCAGCATGTAGCCGCCGTTCACGTTGCGCATGATGTGTTCGACACTGGCGAACGCCATGTCCACATGCGGCGTGTAATGCATCACCAGCACGATGCCGGTAACGATTTGCAGGACCAGACAGAAGGTGAGAACGATCCCCCAGATCCACATCCAGTTCAGGTTCTTGGGTGTGGGGATCATGATGGTGTCATAGAGAAGCCCAACAATCGGCAGGCGGCTGTGCAGCCACTTTTCGCCACCGGATTTTGGTTCGTAATGATCGTGCGGAATACCGGACATTTCTTGTTTCCTTATCCCAGTTGGATCGTTGTTTCGTCGATGAATTCCGCAACCGGAACCGGCAGGTTTTCTGGCGCCGGTCCTTTGCGGATGCGTCCCGACGTATCATAGTGTGACCCGTGGCAGGGGCAGAACCAGCCGTGGAAGTCGCCCGCGCCGTCGCCCAGAGGCACACAGCCCAGGTGCGTGCAAACGCCCATCATCACCAGCCATTCGCCATTTTCGTCCATCGAGCGGTTTTCGTCCGTTGCGGGAACGGCGTTACCCTTGTTCGGGTTGCGGGCCACACCATCGGGCAGTTCGGCCACGTCCACTGCACGGGCCATTTCGATCTCTTCTTCGGTACGGCGGCGAATGAACACCGGCTTGCCCAGGAATTTAACGCTGATCTGCGTGCCGACTTCGACACCGCTGATGTCCACGCGGATCGAAGAGAGGGCCTGAACATCGGCCGATGGGTTCATCTGGTTGACCAGCGGCCAAATGGCGGCCCCTGCTGTCACGGCTCCGGCGCCTGCAGTGGCATAGTAGAGGAAATCTCTCCGGGTGCCTTCGTGGTCTTCTGCGTGGGACACGAGGTTTACTCCAATTCCAGCGCCCGCTCAGGGGCAAACATGCATATTCCCCGCACAAAATGCGGTCTCTCCGACCGGGTATCTAACGGGGTGTTATTGGTTCGTCCAGCGGTCATAGGCGCGCAGGAAGTCGCAGGTGACGCCCAAGGTGTTGAAAATTGCGATTTAGAACATAAGAAGCGCAAGATTTTCCCCGTTTTTCCCCGGTTACATCCCTTCCGGCGGGCGTGTGGCGGCCATGCTGGGGTGCGAATCGAATTTTTCGAACCATGCGGCCAGCGCATCGTTGCCCTTGCGCCATCCCCGGGCATCGTGACGAAAATCGACATAGCCGAGGGCACACCCAACGGCGATCTGCCCCATGTCCAGCGGTCCGGCGAGGTGGCTCATCCACATGCCATCAAGGGCCTCGCAGGCGCGGGCGATCTTGGCCCACTGGCTGTCCACCCAGTCGTCCCAGCGAATGTCCTCGGGGCGCAGACGCGATTCGTAAGTCATAAGGAGTGCCGCATCCAGAATACCATCGGCCAGCGCCTCAAGGGTCAGCGTGTCCCAGCGTTTGCCGCCACCGGGATAAAGGCCACCCTTGCCGCGATCGTCCAGATAGGCGCAAATCACCCGGCTGTCGAAAATCGCCGGCCCGTCTGCGCGTTCCAGCGCGGGCACCTTGGTCAGCGGGTTCTTTCCGATCAGCGGCGCAGCCGGCGCCAGTGGCGTGCCGCCCGCCGTGATCAGTTCGACATCGTCCAACTGATTGGTTTCGTGCAGAACAACCATGACCTTGCGGACATAGGGTGACGTCGGGCTGTAATAGAGCTTCATGATCGCAGGCTCCCCATCTGAAGAATTTTCGCCACGTTAGGAGCCTTAGGGCAAACTGTCTATGCGCCGTGCATCAGGGCGGCCAATATGTCGACCTCGGACCCGATCCCATGCGCCGCGACCTGACCGGCGGCAGCGATGCGCACCGCGTCCGGTTTGTTCTGGCCCAGCTTCCATGTGCCGTCCACACCATTCACCGCCATGCGGCAGGGCACGATCATCCGCATCATCTTGTCCAGAATGTCGGGCTGCATCTTGTCGGTGGCCCAGGGTTTTTTGGGCAAAAGGCGCTGTTCAAAGGCCGCCGATTGCCGGTCCAGCAGCGCCCGCAATTCTTCGGTCGGGCGCAGTTCCAGCAGGCCGGTCAGATGCACAGCCACATAATTCCACGTCGGCACCTGGTCCGGCACCTCGTACCAGTCGGGCGAAATATAGGTATCCGCCCCCGACACGGCGATACGGGCCGCGACCGGAGCCTGCAACGCACGGGCGATCGGATTGGACCGCACCAGATGCAGATCGACGGTCTTGCCGTCCTCGGACACCAGAAACGGAACATGTGAAATCAGCGGGCCATTTTCGGCATTGATGGCAAGCACGCCAAACCCGCGTTCCCGCGCAAAAGCCAGGTTTTCCTGCTCGCTAGCCGTGTGAAACGTCTTGTTGGGGTGCATGTGATGACTCCTCGATCATGTCCCTCTTGCCGAACGGCGCATTCCTTGGCAAGACTGGCCCTGTTCTCAGGGCGGGGCGAAATTCCCCACCGGCGGTAAGCAGGTCCGACCTGCAAGCCCGCGAGCGGCCCCTGCCAATTCGGGGTGTCAGCAGATCTGGTGAGACTCCAGAGCCGACGGTCACAGTCCGGATGAAAGAGGACGGTCAGATCACCGCCAGTCGCGGTGCGTCTGTTCGTGATCGCCTTGGGTGGACGTGTCGTAACCAAGAAGGAGATCACGTGATGACACACACCCGTTTCGCATTCATCAAGGCCAATTGGCATGCCGACATTGTCGATCGCGCCCTTGAGGGGTTTCTTGAACTGATCCCGGCCGAACAGGTCGATGTTTTCGACGTGCCCGGCGCATTCGAAATGCCGCTTCTGGCGCGCGATCTTGCCACGACCGGGCGCTATGGCGCCGTGGCCTGCGCGGCCTTTGTCGTGGATGGCGGCATCTACCGGCATGATTTCGTAGCACAGGCCGTGGTTGACGGGCTGATGCGCGCCGGGATGGACAGCGGCGTGCCGGTCCTGTCCGTCTCGCTCACCCCGCATCAGTACCAGGACACCGGCCACCACAACGCGATCTACCGGGCACATTTCGTTGAAAAGGGTCGCGAGGCCGCGCGCGCTGCGCTTTCGATCGCGAAAACCCGGCTCGGCGTGGCCGCCTAACCCAGGTAGTCGCGCAGGGACGCGGGCGGATTGTCCAGCAATGCGCCTGTGTCCTGCGGGGCAAGGGCCACACCATCGGCCACCAGAATCACCTGCTGCGCGATCCGCCGGGCATCCGACGGGTCGTGACTGACCATCAACAGGGTCGCGCCGGTTTCCTCGGCCAACCCGGCGACAAGGTCCAGCATTTCGGACTTCAATGCCGGGCCCAGCGCGGCAAAGGGTTCGTCCAGCAACATCAGCGGCCGCCCCTGAACCAGAATGCGCGCCAGTGCCGCGCGGCTCTGCTGCCCACCGGACAGGGCGCCGGGCTTGCGCCCGCCCATGCCTTCCAGACCGACGCGAAGAAGCGCCTGCTCTACCGCCTGTTTCTGATCGCCACTCAGTTTCAGATCCGGCCGCAGACCCAGGCCGACATTCTGCGCGACGCTCAGATGCGGAAACAGGTTCCCGTCCTGAAACAGCATCGCCACGGGCCGATCCCCCGGGGCGGCTTGCGTGATGTCCTGCCCCTGCCACTGGATGCGGCCCCCGGTAACGGGCAAAAACCCGGCAATACCGTTTAACAGGGTCGATTTTCCCGATCCCGACGGGCCGATCACGGCCACCCTCTGACCGACGTCAACACTCAGATCCGCGGTCAGGCGAAAACTGCCGTTTTCGATACACACCCGATCAAGCCTCAGCATTCCAGCGTCCTCCCCTGTCTAGGATCCAAAAGGCCGCCAGCGACAGGACCAGCAACAGCAACGCGGCACTTGCCGCACTCTCCATCCGGTAGGCCCCCATCAGGCGATAGACCTGCAATGGCAGTGTGGCGCGCTCGGGGTCCGCGAACAAGGCAATGACGCCCAGATCGCCCATCGACAGGGCGGCGCACAGCCCGGCGGCAAACCCGATCTGTGCGCGCAAGCGGGGGATCAGCACATGGCGCAGGAACGACCAGCCGGCCATGTCGAGCGACAGGCCCAGCTTGCCGTAATCGGCCACCACTTCGCGCGCGGGCGGGATCAGGACCCGCAGCGCAAAGGGCAGCGCCATCAGCGCATTGACACAGGCCGTCACCGGCAGCGCCAGCGCAAAGGGATCGGCAATCGGGTTGATGATCAGGAATAACCCGGTGCCGATCACCAATGGCGATACCGCCATGCCCAGCAACCCGGCCAGTTCCACGCCGCGCGCGGCCCCGCCTGCCACCGCCGCCGCCATTGGCACCGCCAGAAGGACAAGCAGGATGGTGCTGCCTGCTGACACGAAAATAGACACTAAAACGGAAGAATAGACGCTGCCGGGCAAAGACATCAGCCCCGGAACGCCCGCCGCGACAATGGCCGCAAGCGGCAGCAGCAGGAACAACGCGGCCAGGACGATCAGAGCCGCATCAACGGCTTTCAGTCCCGGCGCGTTTGCATCCCATCGCTGCACCGGACGGTCATGCCCTGCGCCAAACCCTTCGCCCCGCGCCGCCCAAAGCGCCATCATCGCAGCAGACAGGGTCAACACAATCTGCACCACCGACAGCAACGCCGCGCGGCCCAGATCAAAATCAAAACGAAACGCCTGATAAATCGCCAGTTCGATCGTCGTGGCGCGGGGCCCACCGCCCAGCGTCAGCGCCACCGCGAAACTGGTGAGACAGATGGCGAAAATAACCGCCAATGCCCCCGGTACAACGCGTAAAATCATCGGTATTTCCAACAGCCGCAACACCTCGCCCGGTCCAAACCCCAGCGAGGCCGCCAGCCTGAACCGTTCGGCCGGAATGTTTTGCCAGCCTTGCAGGATCAGCCGCGTGGCCAGCGGCAGGTTGAAAAACACATGCGCGATGACGACCCCGTGCAAGCCGTAAATCTGAAGCGGCGGAAGATCGAAGACGCCCAGCGCCGCGCTGACCCATCCGTTGCGCCCGAACACCGCCAACAGACCCAGAACCGCAACGATCACCGGCAGGATGAAAGGTGCGCCCAACAGGGTCACCAACAGCCCCCGCCCCGCAAACCGGCGCCGGGCAAAAGCGCGCGCCACAGGCACGGCCAAACAGACACTAATAAGGGCGGAAAGGGTCGCCTGAACAAGGGTGAACCGGATGGCCGACCAATCGGAGCCGGCCAGGCCCAGCCCGGTTTCGGCGCGCAGAAATACAACGGCCAAAGGCGCAAGGATCAGCGCCGCGACAAGAACCGCCGCGCCGATCCCCGGCCATGGGTTTACCGGCTCAGCGCGTCCAGCCATTCGGCCAGCGCCGCATCGCGCATCGCATCGGCAGACTCGGCCGGAACCAACAGCGCCTTGCCGGGCGTTACCAGTGTTTCAAAGCCTTCGGGCAACCCGGCGGCAGGTATCACCGCCGGATACATCCAGTTCGTCGTCGGGATCACCGATTGAAACGCCTCGGAGACCATGAAGGCCAGGAACTTGTCGGCCAGGTCGGGCTGATCGCTGGATGCCAGTTTGCCGGCAACTTCGATCTGCATGTAGTGGCCTTCGTCAAAACCGGCGGCGGCCTTGCTTGCGTCCTCTTCCGCGATCAGGTGATAGGCGGGTGAGGTGGTATAGGACAACACCATGTCCGCCTCGCCCTCAAGAAACAGTCCATATGCCTCGGACCAGCCCTTGGTCACGGTCACGATATTGTCGGCCAGACCGGCCCAGATTTCGGGCGCCTGATCGCCATAGGCCGATTTCACCCACAGCAACAGGCCCAACCCCGGGGTCGAGGACCGGGGATCCTGAATGACGATCTTGAGATCACTATCGGCCAGTGCCCGGAAATTGGCCGGGGCGTCCAGATCAACGTTGTGCACAAAGGCGAAATACCCCCAGTCATAGGGCACAAATGTCGGATCGCTCCAGTCCAGCGGCAGGTCATACTCGGCGCTGACGCCATGATCGGCGAACAATCCGGTTTCTTTGGCCGCCGCAATCAGTCCAGTGTCCAGCCCCAGAACCACGTCCGCGTCCGTGCGCGCGCCCTCCAGTTTGAGCCGCGCCAAGAGCGCCGCGCCGTCGCCCGCGCCCACCAGTTTCAGATCGCAACCACAGGTTTCCTCGAACGCCGCTTCGATCACCGGGCCGGGGCCCCAGTCCGAAACAAAGCTGTCATAGGTATAAACGGTCAGTTCCGATGTCTCGGCCATTGCGGCTGTCGCACTCAGAATTCCCGCTGCAAACGTCAGATACTTCATGGCATCCTCCTTATTGCGGCGAAAAGGCAAGGGTGGAGTGATGTCCATACCTTCCCTCCGCCAGTGTTAACTGGTTCAGGTTCAACGGGTCTGCACAGGTGCATCTCAGCCAGGATTGGCCCCCCGAGGTGTCACCACATCTAGGACCCTGCCCACCCAGACGCAAGGCGAAACCCCTTGAGGCAAAGGCGCGCCGCCGGTACAGACGCCAGCAAAGGAGAAACCCATGTCGATCAACAGCTTTGGCCACCTGTTCCGCGTCACCACCTGGGGCGAAAGCCACGGACCCGCCCTGGGCGCGACCGTAGACGGATGCCCGCCGGGCGTTCCGATTGACGAGGCGATGATCCAACAGTGGCTGGACCGTCGCAAACCGGGGCAATCCAAATACACCACCCAGCGGCGCGAACCCGATCAGGTGCGTATCCTGTCGGGCGTGTTCGACGGCCAGACCACAGGCACCCCGGTGCAGCTGATGATCGAAAACACCGATCAACGGTCGAAAGACTATTCCGACATCATGGAGAAATTCCGCCCGGGTCATGCCGATATCACCTATTGGCAGAAATACGGTATCCGCGATTATCGCGGTGGCGGCCGGTCCTCGGCCCGCGAAACCGCATCGCGCGTGGCCGCCGGTGGTCTTGCCCGCGAGGCGATCAAGGCCTTGGTGCCGGGCGTCGAAATCACCGGCTACATGACCCAGATCGGCCCGCACAAGATTGATCGCGACAACTTTGACTGGGACGAAATCGAACGGAACCCGTTCTGGGTGCCCGATGCCACAGCCGCCGAAAACTGGGCCGCCTATCTGGACGGTCTGCGCAAATCCGGAAACTCGGTCGGGGCCGTGGTCGAGGTGGTGGCGCGCAATGTGCCCCCCGGCCTGGGCGCGCCGGTTTATGGCAAGTTAGACACTGATATCGCCGCCGCCATGATGAGCATCAATGCCGTCAAAGGCGTCGAAATTGGCGAAGGCATGGGCGCCGCCGAACTGACCGGCGAGGATAACGCAGACGAAATTTTCATGGGGAACGATGGCAAGCCCGTCTATTCCTCCAACCATGCGGGCGGCATTCTAGGCGGTATTTCCACCGGTCAGGATGTCGTGGTGCGCTTCGCGGTGAAACCGACCTCTTCGATCCTGAAACCGCGCCAGACCATCACCAAATCGGGCCAGGCGGCGGAAATCATCACCAAGGGCCGGCACGACCCCTGCGTCGGCATCCGCGCGGTTCCCGTGGGCGAGGCGATGATGGCCTGTGTCATTCTGGATCACCTGCTGCTGCATCGCGGACAGATCGGCGAAAACCGGGGCAAAATCGGCTGATCCGTGGCCCTGATCCTTGGTATCACTTTCCCGATCTATGCGGCCATCGCCATCGGGTATCTGGCGGTCCGTTTCCGTTGGTTTCAGGCGACCGACATGGCCGTCCTGGGAAAATACGTTCTCAACGTCGCGCTGCCTGCCCTGATCTTCAACGCAGTGGCCACGCGCGATCTGGGTGACATCTTTCACCCCGGCTATGTTTCCGTCTTTCTGATTGGCGGTCTTCTGACCATCCTTGTCTCCTTTGTCTGGTTTAACTTTACCGCCCCGGATCCGGGCCGCCGCGCGGTTGCCGTTATGGGGTCGTCCTGCCCCAACTCCGGTTTCATCGGCTTTCCACTCATGCTTTTGGTGTTTCCCGATCTGGCCGGGCTGATCCTTGCCATCAACATGATGGTCGAAAACATGGTCCTGATCCCCATTTGCCTGATCCTGATGGATCTGGCCCGGCCCCGCGAACAGGACAGCATTGCCAGCGTGCTAAGCACCATGTTTCTGGACCTGTTCAAACGCCCCATGATCATCGGTCTGGTTCTGGGTCTGATCGTTTCTGCCATCGGGCTGACCCTGCCCGGCGCCCTTGAGCGGCTGTTGCAGATGCTGGCGGCGTCGGCCTCGGCGCTTGCGCTTGTGGTGATTGGCGGATCGCTGGCGAGTCTGCCGCTGAAAGGCAATCGCATCCTTGCTGTCCAAATCGCGATTGGGAAACTGGTCCTGCACCCGGCCCTTGTTGCCATCACGGCCACGGTCCTGATTGCGTCAGGCCTGATCACACTGACCGATGATCTGCGCATTGCCGCGATCCTGTCGGCGGCGATCCCGATGTTCGGTATCTATACCGTGTTCGCGCAGGAACGCGGATTGGGCGGGGCAGCGTCGATCGCGATGCTGACGGCAACGACGGGCGCCTTTGCCACGCTCAGTCTCTTGTTGTTCTGGCTGGCCTGACCCTGGCCGGTGAGCAGATCGCCATTCTGCGCGCGCAATCGGGAGCCGGCAATCTCTGATTAACCATGGGTCGGCTCCGACCGGAGGAGGCACCAAATGCCCTTTGGTATGGGCGGAAATCAAGCCGCCCATTGAACTTTTCCAAATCGCGGCGCAGGGTCGCGCCATGGCCGAAACCCTGTCTTCACACCGTCCGGCGCTTGCCGTTGCGCTGAAACTCAGCGCGGTATGCATCTTTACGATCACCGCCGCGATGATCAAGGCCACGGCCGACGATATCCCCCCGGGTGAGGCGGTTTTCTTTCGCTCCCTCTGCGCCATTCCGGTGATTCTGATCTGGTTGACCGCGCGGGGCCAATTGCGCCACGGTTTGATCCCGCAAAACCTGAAAGGCCACCTGTGGCGGGGGGTCATCGGCACCTCGGCGATGGGGCTGGCATTTGCCGGTCTTGCCTTGCTGCCCCTGCCCGAAGTGACCGCGATCGGCTATGCCACTCCGATTTTCACCCTGATTCTTGCCGCCCTGATGCTGGGCGAGCGAATCCGCGTGGTTCGCCTGTCCGCCGTCGCGCTGGGGCTGGCCGGGGTTCTGATCATGCTCTGGCCGCGGCTGAACTCGGGGCTGGGCGTGCGGGATGCGGCCACACTGGGCGCTATTTTTGTCATCGGGTCGACCATTTGCCGGGCCTTCGTCCAGATCCATATTCGCCAGCTGGTCAAAACCGAACACACCGCCGCCATCGTGTTTTACTTCTCGATCACCGCGACCCTTCTGTCGCTGGTGACCCTGCCTTTTGGGTGGGTCGTCCCGTCGCTGACCAACTTGTTGCTGCTGGCGGGCTGCGGGGTGCTTGGCGGGATCGCGCAAATCCTGGTCACCTCGGCCTATCGGTTCGGTCCGGCGTCGATGCTTGCGCCCTATGACTATTCCTCGATGATCTTTGCCATCGTGATCGGCTATGTCTGGTTCAGCGAATTGCCCACCGCGGTGATGCTGCTGGGGGCGGTTTTGGTCGTGGCCGGGAACACCCTTGTCATCTGGCGCGAACATCAACTGGGGTTGGAGCGCGCCAAGGCGCGGTCCGTCACCGACCCCAAGAGTTGATCTTTACCTTTTTCCACCGCTCGTTAGGGTGGCGCAAATTTCAAGAAGGGCACGCCATGTCGGACGCGGACGATCACAAGCAGAAAATGAAAGAAGTGCAGTCCAAACAGCGGGCCAAGGTCGAAAAGGCGCAGGACCCCGGCCGCGGTCTGGTTCTGGTCCACACCGGCAAGGGCAAGGGCAAATCCTCAAGCGCCTTTGGCGTCGTCGTGCGCGCACTGGGCTGGAAACAGAAGGTTGGCGTGGTCCAGTTCATCAAGGGCAAATGGATCACGGGCGAGCGTCGGTTCTTTGAGGATGTCGGCGGCGTCATCTGGCACACCATGGGCGAAGGATTCACTTGGGATACACAAGACAAGGACCGCGATATCGCCGCCGCCAAGGCCGCCTTCGACAAGGCGCGCGAGATGATGGAAAGCGGCGAAAACGATCTGGTGGTGCTGGACGAAATCAACATCGCCATGCGGTACGAATACCTGAGTGTGGAAGAGGTTCTGGAAGGGCTGAAGGCACGGTCGGACAAGACCAGCGTCATCCTGACCGGGCGCGATGCCAAACCCGAACTGTGCGATTACGCCGATCTGGTCACCGAAATGACCGAGGTGAAACACCCTTTCCAGGCCGGCATCAAGGCCCAGCGCGGCGTGGATTTCTGATAGGGCTTTCGCGAGGCTCGCTCAGGCCTGTGTGATCCGGTCGATCACCGTGCCGTCCGGCGCTTCGCACTCGGCAACAACCTGGCCGCCCTGGCGCGATCTGGGTGCCGGTGCCGCGGTTTTTTCTGCCAAACGGCGCAAGTCCTCGATCGCGACAAGGGGCAAACCGGCGTTTTGCGCATCGCGCGCCAGATCGGGGCGCGACGGATGAATTGCAATGCCCGCCTCGGTTACCACGGCGCCTATGCTGGCGCCGGACGTGGTCAGGCAGGTCAGCTGTTTCACCAGCTTGGGAAAGCCGCCCGCCGTCAGCGGGGTGGTGACAATCGGCAGCGCCGCGCCCAGCGCGGTATCGGCATGTCCGCCCGAACCGCCAATGATCCGGCCATCGCTGGCGCAGGTGACATTGACGTTGAACGCCATATCAACCTCGGCCGCCCCCAGGATCATCACATCCAACTGGCGCGCAATGCTGTCGGGGCGCGCCGGGCTGGCATAAAGTTCGGCCGACATGGCGTGATGATCCGGGTCGCGGGCATAGGAACGCACAGCGGCCAGATCAAAGGCCTGAACATCCCAGATTTGCCTGAATAGACCCTGTTCATGCATGTCGACCAGCGCCCCCGTCACGCCGCCAGCCGCGAAATCGCCGATGATCGAGCGCGCGGCCATCACCGGCCCCAGTGCCTGCGCAACGGCCAGCGATGTGGCCCCCGCCCCGGTCTGAAACCTGAACCCGTCGCGCAACAGGCCGGAGGCATCGATCAACCGCGCCGTCAGCTCTGCAATGGCGCGCCCCGTTTTTGAGGGCGCCCGCCCCGTGGTACCCGACGCGATTTGACCGGCATCGCCGATGCGCGCGATGTGCACGACCTGATCGACCTGATCCGCCGGGATGCAAATGCGCGGCACGGACCCCGTGACATGATCGGTCACCGCAACCACATGCCGGGCATGGGCGGCATCCACCATCCCATACCCGAGCGGCCCACAGGCCTGCGGCCCCACCGCTCCGCTGAGGTTTCCCGCCCCGTCCACCGCCGGGGCTGCAACAAAGGCAGCGTCAATCGGTAACCGGCCATCGGCGATGGCAGCCGCCCGCCCCCCATGGGTTTGCAGCCGCACGGGATGAGGCAAGACGCCACCATGGACCGCATCGGCCAGCGGGCCGGTCATGTAGGAAGTCGTGATCCGCGTCACGACGCCCTTTTCCAGATAGGGAATCAGCGCCGCATGACAGGGAAACAGAGAGGACGGCGCAATATGCAGATCGCGCAGGCCCAGCGCATTGCAAGCGGCCAGCACCTGGCGCATGACGTCATCCCCGTTGCGCAGATGGTGATGAAACGAAAGAACCGCGCCGTGTTTTACACCGGCGCGGTCAATTGCTGTTCTGAGCGTCAGATCAGACACTAATAGGGCCGATTATTCCCGAACCAGCTTTTCATAGCTTTCGGCGATGTCGCGGGTCAGCGCGCCGACCTCAAACGTGAAATCGCCGATCTGGCCCACCGGAGTCACCTCGGCCGCGGTGCCTGTCAGCCAGCACTGCTCGAACCCTTCCAGTTCCTCGGGCATGATGTGGCGTTCATGCACGGTGATCCCGCGCTGTTTCAGCATGTCGATGACCGTGCGGCGCGTGATCCCGTTGAGGAAGCAATCGGGATCGGGCGTGTGCACCTCCCCGTCCTTGACGAAAAAGATGTTCGCGCCCGTCGCTTCGGCCACGTATCCGCGATAATCCATGAACAACGCGTCCGAGCATCCCTTGGCCTCGGCCGCGTGTTTGGACATGGTGCATATCATGTAGAGACCAGCGGCCTTGGCATGAACGGGGATGGTTTCGGGGCTGGGACGTTTCCATTTGGAAATGTCCAGCTTGGCGCCCTTCATCTTGGCATCGCCGTAATAGGCGCCCCATTCCCAACCCGCGATGGCCAGACGGACCGGGTTACGCATGGCCGACACGCCCATGTCCTCGCCCGCGCCGCGCCAGGCGACTGCGCGCACATAGGCGTCGGTCCAGCCATTAGCCTTGAGCATGGCGTATTTCGCCTCTTCGATCTGTTCGACCGAATAGGGAATGTCGAAATCCAGCATCTTTGCCGATTGAATCAACCGCTTGGAATGTTCGACCCCTTTGAAGATTTTCCCGTTATAGCAACGCTCGCCTTCGAATACCGAACTGGCGTAATGCATCGCATGCGTCAGGATATGCACATTGGCCTTGCGCCAGTCGACCAGTTGGCCATCCATCCAGATCTGGCCGTCACGATCATCATATCCCGACATTGGGAGTCCTCCTGTAGGTCATCGCTTTTGCATATATTGCGCGAATAACGTCCGAACCGGACATATTATTGCGCCGAAACTGGGATTCGATACCGCTTCGCCCTTGGAGTGTCAACAAGGCTGACATATGCTGGCCGAAAATGAGTAACGAGGAATGCCATGTCGGATGGACGTTCATCGCAGTCCTATGGCGGCGAGAGCCTGCTGTTTCTGACGGACGAGCAGTTGAGACAGGGGATCGAGGCAATGTTCTTTGCCTATCGCGGGTTCACCGCCGATCCTGACCGAATTCTGTCTGAACTGGCCTATGGCCGGGCCCATCACCGGGCGATCCACTTTATCAACCGGGCGCCCGGCACCACGGTCAACAACCTGCTGGCCATTCTCGGGGTCACCAAGCAGTCGCTGAACCGGGTTCTGCGGACGCTGATTGCCGACGGGCTGGTGGAAAGCAGGGTCGGCAAGGCGGACAAACGCGAACGCCATCTGTTTCTGACCGAAAAGGGTCACGCCCTTGAGGCCGAACTGAGCGATGCGCAGCGCGCCCGCATGCGCACCGCCTATCGCGAGGCCGGACCAGAGGCGGTCGCAGGGTTCAAACAGGTTCTCGAAGCGATGATGGATGCGGACATGCGCCGCGCCTACAGCCGTTTGCGGGATGGCACATGATGGCAGATCTCGACGCCCACCTGCTGATTGTGGATGACGATGAACGTATCCGCGATTTGCTGAAGAAATTCCTGATGCGACACGGGTTTCTGGTCACCGCGGCACGGGATGCCGCGCACGCGCGCCGTGTGCTGATGGGGCTGGATTTCGACCTGATCGTGATGGATGTGATGATGCCGGGCGAAGACGGAGTCAGCCTGACCCGCTCCCTGCGCGAAACCCACACGACACCGATCCTTTTGCTGACTGCGCGCGGAGAAACGGAAAACCGCATTGCCGGGCTTGAGGCGGGGGCCGATGACTACCTTGCCAAACCCTTCGAGCCCAAGGAGCTTTTGCTGCGGATCAACGCGATCCTGCGCCGGATGCCAGAGACACCCGCCACCGACACCGTGCCCAAAATCCTGATGCTGGGGTCGATCCGCTATGACATCGAACGCGGCGAGATGTGGCAGGGCGATCAACTGATCCGCCTGACCGCCACGGAAAGCCAGCTGATGAAGATATTCTCGGCCTGCCCCGGCGAGCCCGTCAGCCGTAACAAACTGGTCGAGGAACTGGGCCGCGACCGCGGTCAGGCCCAGGAACGCGCGGTCGATGTGCAGATCACCCGCCTGCGTCGCAAGATCGAAAGCAACCCCAAGCAACCCCGATATCTGCAGACCGTGCGCGGAGCCGGATACATGCTGGCCCCCGACTGAGAAGACGGGCCGCTGCGCGGCGATTTTCGCCTCCGGCGGGAGTTTATTTTGCAAGATGAAGGCAGGAGAGCCATGACGACAGCCCTGATCACACATGCCGATTGCCTGGCCCATGTCACCCCCGACGGGCACCCGGAGCGGGTGGCGCGGCTGGAGCATGTTTTGCATGCACTGGAACCGCTGGTCGTTCAGCGGGTCACGGCCCCGATGGCCGCCGAAGATGACATTTTGCGGATCCATCCGGCCAGTTATCTGGCCGATCTGCGTCGGTCGCGCCCGGACGAGGGATTTTTCCAGATCGATGGTGACACGTTCCTGTCGCCGGGGTCGCTGGACGCCGCGTTTCGCGCGGCCGGGGCGGTTGTGCGAGCGGTCGACATGGTTCTCGGGGGCGAGGTGCAGAACGCCTTTTGCGCCGTCCGCCCGCCGGGGCACCATGCCGAAACGGACAAGGCCATGGGGTTCTGCCTGTTCGGGAATGCGGCGCTGGCGGCCAAACATGCGCTGGATCATCATGGTTTGAGCCGCGTTGCGGTGGTGGATTTCGATGTGCACCACGGCAACGGCACGCAGGACCTGTTGTGGGACGAATCGCGTGCGCTGTTCATCACCAGCCAGCAGATGCCTTTGTGGCCGGGAAGCGGGCGACCCGATGAAACCGGGGCACATGACACGATTTTGAACATGCCCCTGCCGCCGGGCAGCGATGGCACGAAAATGCGGTATGAATATCAGAAACAGGCCTTTCCGCGCCTGCGGGCGTTCAAGCCCGAGTTGATCATCATTTCCGCCGGGTTCGACGCCCATATGGATGACCCGCTGGCCGAGTTGAACTGGGAAACCGACGATTTCGCCTGGATCACCGAAGAGCTGTGCAAACTGGCGGGCGAACTGTGCGGTGGTCGGGTGGTGTCGACTTTGGAAGGCGGATATGATCTGAAGGCGCTGGCCGCCTCGGCAAAGGCGCATGTGGAAGAACTGATAAAGGCCGCGACATGAGCGACAAACCTGTTGGCGAAATGAGCTTTGAAGAGGCGATGAAAGAGCTGGAGACCGTGGTGGATCAGCTTGAGCGCGGCGATGTGCCGTTGGACGCCTCGATCACCCTCTATGAACGCGGCGCGGCGCTGAAAAAACGCTGCGAGGACGAACTGAAACGCGCCGAGGAAAAGGTGGCTGCGATCACGCTGGATGCGGATGGCGCGCCCACAGGGACCAAGCCAGTCGAAGGTCTGTGACGTGTTCAAAACGCAGCTGGCAGAGGCGGCCAATGCGGTTGAGCGCCATTTAGACACTGTTTTCGCCGCCCTTGGCGACCTGCCCGTCATTCAGGCGATGTGGTATGCCACGCGGGGCGGCAAGGGATTGCGCGGGTTTCTGGTGCTTGAAAGCGCCCGTTTGTACGGTGTGGACCGCGCGCAGGCCATCTGGCCCGCATGTGCGATCGAGGCGATGCATGCCTATTCGCTGGTGCATGACGATCTGCCCTGCATGGATGACGATGCGCTTCGCCGGGGGCAGGCCACGGTCCATGTCAAATGGGACGAAGGCACCGCCGTTCTGGTGGGCGATGCGCTTCAGGCGCTGGCCTTTGAACTGGCGGGCCACCCCAAGTGCGGATCGCCCGAAATACGCGCTGAACTTGTCCTGACCCTGGCTCGCGCGGCCGGTGCGCAGGGGATGGTACTAGGCCAGGCGCTGGATATTGCAGCGGAAACCGCGGACACGCCGCTTTCGCTCGATCAGATCATCGCCCTGCAGGCGGGCAAGACCGGCGCATTGTTTGAATGGGCGGCCTGCGCGGGGCCGCGTCTGGCGGGGGCCGATATCGACCCGATGCGCAGCTATGCACAGGCGCTGGGTCTTGCTTTTCAGATCGCTGATGACATCTTGGATATCGAGGGCGACGCGGAAAAGGCCGGAAAGCGCCTGAACAAGGATGCCGAAGCGGGCAAGGCGACCTTTGTGTCCCATCTGGGGCTTGAGGGGGCCAAGGCCCGCGCCGCGCAGTTAATCGAACAGGCCTGTGATGCCCTTTCGCCTTTTGGCGGGGACGGCGAAACCTTGCGGGACGCGGCACGCTTCGTTATCTCGCGCGACAGTTAACCCCGCCCCCGAAGGAGGCGCAGATGCCCCATACGCCCGAAACACCGCTTTTGGATCAGGTTACGCGCCCGGCCGACCTCAAACGTCTGAGCGATGCGCAGCTGACCCAATTGGCGGGCGAGGTGCGGGCCGAAACGATTTCGGCAGTGTCTGAAACCGGCGGGCACTTGGGCGCGGGTCTGGGTGTTGTGGAACTGACCGTGGCGTTGCATGCGGTTTTTGATACCCCCCGGGACAAGATCATCTGGGACGTTGGCCACCAGTGTTACCCCCACAAAATCCTGACCGAGCGGCGGGATCGCATTCGCACCCTGCGGATGAAGGGCGGTCTGAGCGGGTTCACCAAGCGCAGCGAAAGCCCCTATGACCCGTTTGGCGCGGCGCATTCCTCGACCTCGATCAGTGCGGCACTTGGCTTTGCCGTTGCGCGCGATCTGGGCGGCGTCACGCCCGAAGGCATCGGCGATGCCATCGCCGTCATCGGCGACGGCGCGATGAGCGCGGGCATGGCGTTCGAGGCGATGAACAACGCCGGCCATCTGGGCAAGCGTCTGATCGTCATCCTGAACGACAACGAGATGAGCATCGCCCCCCCGGTTGGGGCGCTGTCGTCATACCTGTCGCGCCTATATGCAGAAGAACCGTTTCAGGAGCTGAAAGCCGCCGCCAAGGGCGCGGTGTCCCTGCTGCCCGAACCTTTCCGCGAGGGCGCGAAACGAGCCAAGGAAATGCTCAAGGGTCTTGCAGTTGGCGGGACCCTGTTCGAGGAACTCGGCTTCTCGTATGTCGGGCCGATCGACGGCCATGACATGGACCAGCTGCTGCCGGTGCTGCGCACCGTGCGGGCGCGGGCCAACGGGCCGATCCTGATCCATGTGCTGACGCGCAAGGGCAAGGGATATGCCCCGGCGGAATCTGCCCGCGACAAGGGCCATGCCACGGCCAAATTCGACGTGGTGACCGGCAAGCAGAAAAAGGCCCCGTCAAACGCGCCCGCCTATACCAATGTGTTTGGCGAACAACTGGTCAAGGCGGCCACCGCCGATGACAAGATATGCGCCGTGACGGCGGCCATGCCAGATGGCACCGGTCTGAACCTGTTTGCCGAACGGTTCCCCAGCCGGTGTTTTGACGTCGGCATCGCCGAACAGCACGGGGTGACCTTTGCCGCCGCGCTGGCCGCTGGCGGGATGAAACCCTTTTGCGCAATGTATTCCACATTCCTGCAACGGGGGTACGATCAGGTGGTGCATGACGTTGCTATCCAACGCCTGCCTGTGCGCTTTGCCATTGATCGCGCCGGTCTGGTCGGGGCCGATGGCGCCACCCATGCGGGCAGTTTCGATATTGCCTATCTCGCCAATCTGCCCGGTTTTGTGGTCATGGCCGCCGCGGATGAGGCGGAACTGACCCATATGGTCGCCACCGCCGCCGCCCATGACAGCGGTCCCATTGCGTTCCGTTACCCGCGCGGCGAAGGCACCGGTGTAGACCTGCCCGAACAGGGAGAGGTGCTGGACATCGGCAAGGGACGGATGATCCAGAAAGGTGCGCGAGTTGCGATCCTGTCCTTTGGCACCCGCCTGAACGAAGTGCAAAAGGCTGCCGAGTCGCTGTCCGCGCGGGGCATCACCCCGACCATTGCCGATGCCCGGTTTGCCAAGCCGCTGGATCGCGATCTCATTTTGACCCTCGCCGCCGATCACGAGGCGCTGATCACCATCGAAGAGGGGGCCGTCGGCGGGTTCGGCAGCCACGTGGCCCAGCTTTTGGCGGATGAGGCTGTGTTCGACGACGGGCTCAAGTTCCGCTCGATGGTCCTGCCCGATACCTTCATCGATCAGGCCAGCCCGGCGGATATGTACGCGGTCGCAGGCATGAACGCGGAACAGATCGAAGCAAAGGTTCTGGATGTTCTGGGTGTCGCAACGATTGGGGAAAAGCGGGCCTGACACGGCCCGTTTTCAAGACTCCAGCATCGACCGGAGCGAATCCTTGTAGGTCGGGTGCAGCAGTTTGACCCCCAACTCATCCTTGATCTTGTCGTTCCTGACCCGCTTGCTTTCGGCATAGAAACTGCGCGCCATCGGTGACATCTCGGCCTCTTCAATCGGAATGGCGGGGGGCACCGGCATGCCCAGCAATTCGGCCGCATGGGCGATCACGTCCTGCGGCGGGGCCGGATCGTCATCGCACAGATTATAGGCCGATCCGGGGTTGGGCCGGTTGATCGACGCCAACAGGACCTGGGCGATGTCATCCACATGGATGCGCGAAAACACCTGGTTCGGCTTGATGATCCGCCGCGCGGTGCCGTTGCGCAGCTTCGAGAACGGTCCGCGCCCAGGGCCGTAGATGCCCGCAAGACGAAAGATGTGCAGAGGCAAGTCAGGAATCGACTGCCAATCCTGTTCGGCCTGCACCCGCCATTTTCCCCGCCAGGTGCCCGGTGTCAGCGGCGTGTTTTCGTCCACCCATCCGCCCTGATGGTCGCCATAGACACCCGTGGTCGACAGGTAGCCGGCCCATTCCAGACGCGGGGCGATGTCAGTGATCTGGTCGCGCACTTCATTCAGAACCGGGTCGCCCTCGGCCGTTGGTCCGGCCGAGATCAACAGGTGCGTCGCCTGATCCAACCCCTTGGGCACGCCATGCCCGGGAAAGATCACCGGTTCGACCCCGGTGGCGCGAATCGCGTCGGCCTTGTCCGGACTGCGGGTTGTGCCGAAAATCGTCCATCCCTGCGGAACCAGCAGTTTGGCCAGTCCACGGGCGGAAAATCCATGTCCGAATGAAAACAGTATCTTGGTCATATCTTTTAGATGCGCCTGTGGGGCGGCGCATGCAAGTGTTACAAAAATCACTTGCTGGATGAATTTTCGTAACATATATTTTGAGGACCGGTTTGGAGGAGCCATATCCATGTACAGCCAAGGTCTGATCGGCGCTGATGGGCGCACCGAAGAAACGCCCGAGTTTCTCGAGGCGTTCCAGAAACGTATCGATGCCGAAGAAAAGATCGAACCGAACGATCCGATGCCCGCCGGGTACCGTCGGACGCTGGTGCGCCAGATCGGCCAGCACGCGCATTCGGAAATCGTCGGCATGCTGCCCGAAGGCAACTGGATCACCCGCGCGCCATCCTTGCGCCGCAAGGCCGCATTGCTGGCCAAGGTACAGGACGAGGGCGGGCATGGTCTGTATCTCTATTCCGCCGCCGAAACGCTGGGGGTGAGCCGCAAGCAGATGACCGAGGAACTGTTGGACGGGCGGGCGAAATACAGCTCGATCTTCAACTATCCAACGCTCAGCTGGGCCGATATCGGCACCATCGGCTGGCTGGTCGACGGCGCCGCGATCATGAACCAGATCCCGCTGTGCCGCTGTTCCTATGGCCCCTATGCGCGGGCGATGATCAGGGTCTGCAAAGAGGAATCCTTTCATCAGCGGCAGGGGTATGAGATTGTCATGGCCCTTGCCCAGGGCACGCCGGAACAGAAAGAAATGGCCCAGGACAGCCTGAACCGCTGGTGGTGGCCGTCGATCATGATGTTCGGCCCGCATGACGCGGACAGCCAGCATTCGGATCAGTCCATGGCTTGGAAGATCAAGCGGTTCACCAATGACGAACTGCGCCAGAAATTTATCGACGCCACCGTGCCGCAGGCCGAATACCTTGGCCTGACCCTCCCTGACCCCGACCTGAAATGGAATGCGGACAAGGGCGGGTACGATCACGGACCCATCGACTGGGACGAATTCTGGCGGGTGGTCAAAGGGCACGGCCCGATGGCACGCGACAGGATCAAGGCCCGCAAAAAGGCATGGGACGATGGACAATGGGTGCGTGATGCGGCCCTGGCCCACGCCAAAAAGCGCAAATCGCGCGCCACCGCGATGGCAGCCGAGTAAGGGGGCTCTGCCCCCGTCGCCCGATGGGCGACTCCCCCGGAGTTTATTGAGCAAGAGGAAGATCAGCCATGACCGGCGAAGTACCCCTTTGGGAAGTGTTCATCCGGCCCCGCAACGGGTTGGCGCATAAACATGTCGGATCGCTGCACGCGGCGGACGAGGTGATGGCCGTTCAGGCGGCCCGCGATGTCTATACCCGCCGCGGCGAAGGAAATTCGATCTGGGTGGTGCCGTCGGCGGCGATCACCGCCAGCGACCCAGACCAGGCGGGCGAGAATTTCGAACCCGGCGAAAAGATTTATCGCCATCCGACGTTCTATGAGATCCCCGACGAAGTGGGGCACATGTGATGGCCCTGTTCGACGCGCTTCTGGAACTGGCCGACGACCATCTGGTGCTGGGTCACCGGGTGAGCGAATGGTGCGGCCATGCACCGATGCTGGAAGAGGATCTGGCCATGCCCAACATGGCGCTGGACCTGATTGGCACGGCGCGCACGCTGTATGAGTATGCCGGCAAGGTCCAGGGCAAGGGCCAGTCCGAGGACGATCTGGCCTATCTCCGGGGCGAGCGTGAGTATCGCAACATCCTGCTGGTCGAGCGCCCGAACGAAGATTTCGCCCATACCATGCTGCGTCAGCTGTATTTCGCGGCCTTTATGGAGCCCTACTGGCAGGCGGCCCTGAACAGCCGCGACGCGGTGATTGCCGGTGTTGCCGGTAAGGCGGTCAAGGAAATGGCCTATCACATCCGCCATGCGGGCGAATGGGTAATCCGTCTGGGCGACGGCACCGAGGAAAGCGCGCGCCGCATGGCGGACGCGGTCGAGACGCTGGGCATCTATGTCGATGAACTGTTCGAGGAAGGGTCCGCCGCCGGGGTCGACGCCCTGCCCGAGCGCGCCGCGATCAAGCCGCAGTGGGAAACCACGATCACCGACATTTTTGATCAGGCGGGCCTGACATACGAACCATCCTCCTTTCCCCAGACGGGTGGCCGAACGGGCAAACATGGCGAAGGGCTGGGTCATATGCTGGCCGAAATGCAATCGGTCTATCGCGCTCATCCGGGGGCGACGTGGTAAACACCGCCACACAGAGCGATCAGGCCCGCGCCTGGGCTGCGGCCGCGGCCGTGCCCGACCCCGAGGTGCCCTGTGTCACGGTGGCCGATCTGGGTATCCTGCGCTGGGTCCGGATCGAGGACGGAGTCGCCGTGGCCGGCGTTACGCCCACCTATTCCGGCTGCCCGGCCGTTCTGGCCATAGAACTGGCCATCGAGGCGGCATTGCGCGACGCCGGGTTCGAGGCGCGGATCGAGCGGCTGTTGTCGCCCCCCTGGACCACCGATTGGGTCACCAACGAGGGGCGCGAGAAACTGCGCGCTTACGGCATTGCGCCGCCTGCGGAAAAAACAGGCTCTAAAATGGCCCTTTTCGGGGAAACGACCGTCGCGTGCCCCCGGTGCGGCAGTGAGAATACCGAAAAACTGTCTGAATTCGGATCAACCGCCTGCAAGGCGCAATACCGCTGTTGCGCCTGTCACGAACCGTTTGACTATTTCAAATGCATCTGAGGACCCCGCCATGTTCCACGACCTGAAAATCAGCGATATCCGCCAGGAAACCCCGGATGCGGTGGCAATCAGTTTCGAGGTGCCCGAAGCCCTGAAACAGGACTTCGCGTTTGAACCCGGCCAGTACCTGACGCTGCGCAGCACGGTGGATGGCGAGGATGTGCGCCGGTCCTATTCGATTGCCTCGCTGCCCGGTGCCGGGCTGACCGTCGGCGTGAAGCGGGTCGAAGACGGGGTATTTTCGACCTTTGCACAGGGTCTGCAAAAGGGCGATTCACTGTCGGTGATGCCCCCCGAGGGGCGGTTTGTGCCCAAGTCCGAAAACACACTGGTGCTGATCGCGGCCGGATCGGGGATCACGCCCATGGTCTCGATCGCCGCCGACGCTCTGGCCCGCGGGGCCGAGGTGACGCTGGTCTATGGCAACCGCAAAACCGACAGCATCATGTTCCGCGACACTCTGGATGCGCTGAAGGATCGCTACCTGAACCGGTTTACCCTGATCCACATCCTCAGCCGCGAAACGCAGGATGTTCCGCTTCTCAACGGGCGGATCACCGGCGAAAAGGTAAGCCAGCTGGCCAATTCCGGCGCCATTGACCTGGACGGGGCCGAGGGGATTTTCCTGTGCGGCCCGGGTGAAATGATCGACGATGTGGCTGAAACGCTGAACGCGCGCGGAACCGATCCGTCGCGCATCCATTTCGAAAGGTTCTTTCAGGAAGGCGACGCACCGCGCGCCCCGAAATCGGACGCGGCCCAGGCCGCCGCGGCCAGCGGCGTTGCCGTCACCGTCATCCTGGACGGCGCACAGCGCAACTTTGCGGTCGAGGCAGGCGACGATACGGTTCTGGATGCGGCCATGCGCCAGGGCCTGGAACTGCCCTATTCCTGCAAGGGGGGCATGTGCTGTACCTGCCGGTGCAAGGTCACCAAGGGCACAGCGGAGATGGCCGTGAACTATTCTCTGGAACCCTGGGAAACCGAGGCCGGATTCGTGCTTGCCTGTCAGACCCGCCCGACAAGTGACGAACTTGAGCTGGATTTTGATGCGGCTTGATTCGAATCTGTGAATCGGCCTTTCATGGGGGATGAGCGATGATAGCCCCGATCTTGCAGCGGCCTATGCGCTGAAAACCCCGGATGATTCCAAGCGGCTCTATGCCGAATGGGCTGGCGACTATGATGCCTCCTTCGCGGCGCGCGAAGATTACCAACTGCACATTCATACGGCGCGCGCCTTTGTCGGCGCTGGCGGTCAGGGCCCGGTTCTGGATGTGGGGGCCGGGACCGGATTATGCGGCGTGGTTCTGGCCGATCTGGGCGTCGGGCCGATTGATGCCACCGATATCAGCCCCGAAATGCTGGATCAGGCAATGCGCAAGGACATCTACCGCGATGCGATCGAGGCGGACCTGACCCAGGGCATCCCGGCGCCCCGCGACAGCTATGCGGGTGTGGTGTCGTCCGGCACGTTCACCACCGGCCATGTCGGCCCGGATGCGATCGACGCCCTGTTGCGGATTGCCCGGCGCGGCGCCCAGTTCGCCCTGTCGATCAATGCCGAACATTACGAAAGCGCCGGGTTTGAACAAAAGTTTTCCGAGCTTGAAAACACTCGTATTCAGGCTCTGACACTGGTTGAAACGCGCATTTACGGCGATCTGGCCTATGGCGAACACAAAGATGATGTCGCCCTGATTGCCCTGGTCGAAAAGGCCTAGCGCCCTTTCCAGACAGGATCACGCTTTTCCGCAAATGCACGGGCGCCTTCCAACTGATCCTCGGACGAATACAGGGTGTCGACCGAGGGCAATTGGCGCTTTGTGATCCGGTTCATCGCATCCTGAAATTTCGAATCCTCGGCGTCGCGTACGATTTCCTTGATCGCTGCATAAACCAGCGGCGGACCCGAGGCGAGCAGGCGCGCCATCTCCCATGCGCGCTCCATCAGCCCGGCGGCCGGCAGGATTTCATTGACCAGCCCCCAGCGATGCGCCTCCTCCGCGTCAAACCAGCGTCCGGTCAGCAAAAGCTCCATCGCGATGTGATAGGGGATACGCTTGGGCAGCTTGACACTGGCCGCGTCCGCCACCGTGCCGGACCGTATTTCGGGCAAGGCAAAGGTCGCGTGATCGGCGGCCAGAATGATGTCGGCACTCAGCGCCAGTTCGAGGCCCCCGCCACAGGCAATTCCGTTCACGGCCGCAATCACCGGTTTGTTCATGCCGCGCAGTTCCTGCAACCCGCCAAATCCGCCAACGCCATAGTCACCGTCGACCGCATCGCCATCCGCCGCCGCCTTGAGATCCCAACCCGGGCAAAAAAACTTGTCGCCGCCGCCGGTCAGGATTGCGACCCGCAGGTCTGGATCATCGCGGAAATCGCGAAACACCTCGCCCATCAGGCGGCTGGTCCTGAGATCGATCGCATTCGCCTTGGGCCGGTCCAACGTGACAAGCAGAACAGGACCCTGGCGCTCGGTTTTGACGGGGCTCATGATGTGGCCTTTCGGATCAGTGCATCGGCTGCAACTGCCCCATCAGGGGTGCAGATCAGCGGGTTGATTTCAATTTCATGCAGAGTGTCCGCATGTGCAACCACATAGGCCTGAACAGACTCTATTGCAGAAATTATCGCGTCCATATCTGCAGGGGGTTTGCCGCGATAGCCCCCCAGCAAAGGTGCGATTTTTGACCGGCCCAGCGCGGTTTCGATCTGGGTCCGATCGCTGGGGATCAGCAACGATACCGTATCCTGCATCAATTCCGTCAGGACGCCCCCCGCGCCCAGCGTCAGAACAAACCCATGCGCCGGGTCGCGCACCACGCCGATCAGCAGCTCGGCAACGCCGCCCTGCACCTGTTCCTCGACCAGAAACCCCTGCGCGTCCATCTTGCGCGCGGACGCTTCAAGTTCGCTCTGAGATAGACCCAGGCGCACAGCGCCGTGGTCCGATTTATGGGCAAATCCCATCCCCTTGAGCACCAATGGCGCGGTCAAATCCCCGGCGACCTGTGCCAGCGCCCCCGGCGTGTCTGCGGTTCGGGATCTGGGGACAGGCACGCCAAACACCGCCAGCTGGGCTTTTGCCTCGGGCTCGCTCAACTGCGTGGCCGGTTCCGCAGGATTGGTCAGCAAGACCGGTTCAAGAACAGGCGCGGCGATGTCAGCGGCAGCAGAGGTGGCCTCCAGCGCCTCGGCCAGACCGGAAAAGGGCACGACTCCCCCCTGCATCAGGGTCACGGCGATGTCTTCGGGCATAAGTTCTGACAAAGTCGCGACGACGGCAAAGGGCGCACTTGTTTCAGCCCTGACTTTCAGTGCGGCGTCGCTGGCACAGACCCAATCGGCCGGATCGGTGTGCGGGTAATCGACAATGCTGAAGGTCATTCCGATCCCCTCCCCCGTCATTGCCGCCCAGGCACGGGCCATAGCCTCGGTATCCCGCCACACATAGGTGTGGTAATCCAGCGGGTTCGCTAGTGCGACCATGGGGCCCAAAGCTTTTTTTAGAGCCTGTTTCTGGCCACCACTCAGCGCGGGAAATTGCATCCCCTTGGCCGTTCCCAGATCGGCCATCAGGCTGGCCTCGCCCCCCGAACAACTGATCGAGGCGATCTTGCGCGATGCGACAGGCCCGTGAACGTGAAGCAGCTTCAGACATTCCAGGAAGGCGGGCAATGTGTCGACCCGCGCAAACCCCAATCGCGACAGAAGCGCACCAGCGCCGGCATCTGACCCCGCCAGCGATGCCGTATGGGACACGGTCGCTTGCTGCGCCTGATCCGATGCCCCAACCTTGAGCGCAACCACAGGCACACCCCGCTCATGCGCTCTGCGCGCCAGCGCCTCCCATTGGCGCAAATCGCGAAAGCCTTCCACATGCACGCCCAGCGCGGTGATGCGATGGTCGTCAAGCAGGGAAACGGCGATGTCAGCCTGGCTCGTTTGGGCCATGTTCCCGCAGGTGACCATCATCGCGATCGGCAGGCCCCGGCGCTGCATTGTCAGATTGATGGCTATATTGGACGACTGCGTAAGGATCGCCACACCCCGCTCTACCCTCTGCATTCCATGCTGATCCGGCCAGATCGCAGCGCCATCCAGCGCATTGATAAACCCGTAACAATTCGGCCCTAACAAGGGCATATCGCCCGCTTCCCGCACCAGTTCAGCCTGCAAGCCCGCGCTACCAGCATCCTCGGCCTGCGCCTCGGTAAAGCCCGAAGCAAAACAAACCGCGCCGCCAGCATCCAGCGCCCTCAATTGCGCCACGACATTCAACGTCGCATGGCGGTTCACACAGATGAAGGCGGCATCAATCGGCCCAGTCCAGTCTGCCAAATCCCGTTGGGACTCCAACCCGGCTATCCGCTTGCCACCCGGATGGACCGGAAAAATCTGCCCCTGAAACCCCATGCGCCGCGCCGCGCCGACGATTGCCTCACACCATGCGCCCCCGCCAACAACGGCAATCGTTCTGGGCGCGAAAAGCCGCGAAAAGTCACGCATGGTGCCGCCATCGTGCCAAAAATTTTTGTGCCTCCGGCGGGGATATTTTTAAACAGAAGAAGCAGGCGTCAGCCCCCCCGATCCGGTTCGGTCGAGGGGGCCTTCTCCTGTTACGGCCATCGGCGTCCCCGCCTGTACCGCCTGTCAAAAATGACTCATCGAGGTTAACACTTTGTTTCTTCTGTTCATAAATATCCCGGGGGTCCGGGGGCAGAGCCCCCAGGCGGGGGGGGGGGGGGGGGGGGGGGAGGA
>NZ_JBTLRG010000003.1:0-337819 GCF_054482635.1 Arenibacterium sp. CAU 1754 | reverse complement strand
GGTCGCCGCGCGCGCGCGGCGAAACCATTCTCATGCCCCCAGCGCCCGAAGCAATTCGCGGCTGATGATATGGCGCTGAATTTCGGATGTACCGTCCCAAATCCGTTCCACCCGCGCGTCGCGCCAGAACCGCTCAAGCGGGTAATCGTCCATCAGCCCCATGCCGCCATGGATCTGAATGGCCGCGTCTGTCACCCGGGCGAGCATTTCGCTTGCAAACAGCTTGGCCGACGCGATTTCCCGGTTCGCCGACAGCCCCTGATCCAACCGGTCGGCCGCTGCCAGCGTCAAAAGATCGGCCGCATCGATTTCGGTGATCATGTCCGCGATCTGAAAGCTGACGCCCTGGAACTTGCCAATCGTCTGACCGAACTGTTCGCGCGTGGCCGCATAGTCGAGCGCATAGTCGAACACACGTCGCGCCCGGCCGACGGACATGGTCGCCACAGTAATGCGTGTGGCGTAAAGCCAAGTGTTCATCACCTGAAACCCGCCGTCCACCTCGCCCAGAACCTGTGCATCGGGCAGTCGACAATCGTCAAATTCCAGGATCATGTTCTTGTAGCCGCGGTGGCTGACGGATTTGTATCCGTCCCGGATGGTGAATCCGGGCGTCGCCCTATCGACCAGAAAGGCCGTAATTCTCTTTTTAGGCCCTTTTTCTGTCTGATCTTCACCGGTCGCCACAAAGACAATCAGGAAATCCGCGTGATCCGCGCCCGAGATGAAATGCTTGGTCCCGTTGACCACCCAATCGCCGCCCTCGCGGCGCGCGGCGCATTTCATGCCGCGCACGTCCGATCCGGCCCCCGGTTCGGTCATCGCCAGCGCATCCATTCGCTCTCCGCGCACGGCAGGCATCAGGTAGCGGTCTATTTGCTCCCCTACACAGGCCATCAGGATATTTTGCGGGCGCCCGAAGAAATGGTTCAACGCCATCGACCCGCGCCCCAATTCACGCTCAACCAGCGCAAACTCCAGGTGGTTCAACCCGGCGCAGCCAACGCTTTCAGGGAAATTGCACGCGTAAAACCCCAGATCAATGGTCTTTTGCTTGATCTCCTGCGCAATCTCGTGGGGCACTTCGCCCGTCCGCTCAACCAGGTCTTCGTGCGGATAGATTTCCTTTTCCACGAAACTGCGCACGGTCGAGGCGATCATTTCCTGAGCGTCGTTCAGGCCATATTGCATTGGGAATTTCCTGTATTAAGTCGCGTAATCTTCGCCGTCGTGGTCCAATATGGCCTTGAGTTCCGCCAGGTGCCGGTCGCCCTGTTCGGGATAGGTTTCCAGTTCCTGCGCGGTTTTCTCGGCAACCTCGTCGGGGAGGACACGCAACGGCCGACCGGTCTGCAGCGCCCGGATGTAGGTCTCGGCGGCGCGTTCGAAATAAAAGAGCCTGTTAAAGGTGTCCGCGACACTGTCGCCGATGACCAGCACACCGTGATTGCCCATGATCATGACCTTTTTCTTCGGATCGGTGAGCAACCCGGCACAGCGTTTGCCTTCGTCCTCGAAGGCAAGACCGCCATAGTGGTCGTCAATCACATAACGGTTGAAGAACGTCGCGCAATTCTGGTCGATCGGCGGCAGGCTGCTGTCGGCAAGTGACGCCAGAACCGTGGCATGGATCGAATGCACATGCATCACGCAGCGCGCATGCAGGCAATACCGATGCACGCCGCCATGCAGACCCCAGGCGGTCGGGTCGGGCGCATCCGGTCCGGTCATGGCCTCAGGGTCATTCACGTCCAGGTCCAGCAACTCACTGGCGCGAATGCGCGAAAAATGCACCTGATTGCGATTCATCAGGAACCTGGTGCCATCGTCATTGATCGCCAGCGAGAAATGGTTTGCCACGCCTTCGTGCATGTTCAGACGCGCGGTCCAGCGGAACGCGGCGGCAAGATCGACCCGCTCCTGCCAATGGGACATGTTCGGGCGCAATTCAGTGACGAGCATCGGTAGTCTCCTTTGGGTCAGTCGTGACGGTGAAATTCAGACCTCTCATGCCTGTTTGCGACATTTTCACAATGGGCGGCTGGGCACCCATGCATAGCCGTTTTCACACAGGATATAGGCCTCGCGCAGGCCATGAGGTTTGTCGGTCGGGGCTTGCAGGACGATTGCGCCTGCACTTTGCGCGCGGGCGACGGCATCGTCGGGGTCACTGTCATAAAGCCGAATTTCGATGCCGCCACCGCGCGGCGGGGTTTCTTGCACAAGCGAAAGCAGCGGGTTGGAATGATAGGTGCCGTCCGAATGGATCTGAAATACCTGATCGCCGTATTGGGCGATGGCGAAGTCATCCGTTACCTGATGGGGGATGACGCCAAAAACAGTCTCTAAAAAGGCACATTGCGCCCGCACGTCCTGTACCAAAAGGTTCAGCCCGATGCCTTTCAGGGATTTGCCGAAATCTTCGGCCGATATGGTTTCGTAATTCATGTCCAGAGGGTTGCGCAGTTCGTCCCGTTTGGCAACGCCGATTGCCCCGGGTCACGACAGGATCGGGCGTCCGATTGGGGTTGCGCCCATCCCCGGGTTCAGGACAATTGGCGCATGGAACACACACCCTTTCCCAGCTGGCCAGATGTGGCCGCCCGCCTGATTGCCGTTGCAACAGGGCGCGAGCCGGCCGATCTGGTCATTCGCGGCGGGACCTGGGTGAACGTGCACAGCCGCGAATGCCTGCCCGGTCATGACATTGCCATCGCGGCCGGGCGTATTGCCTTTGTCGGGCCGGACGCCGCCCATTGCACCGGCCCCGAAACCGAGGTGATCGAGGCCAACGGACGCTTCATGCTGCCCGGTCTGTGCGATGCGCATATGCATATCGAATCCGGCATGCTGACCCCGGCCGAATTTGCCCGCGCGGTCATTCCGCATGGCACCACGTCGATGTTCACCGACCCGCATGAAATCGCCAACGTTCTGGGCCTGCCCGGCGTGCGTTACATGCATGACGAGGCTTTGCTGCAACCGATCAACATCTTCACCCAGATGCCGTCCTGTGCGCCCTCGGCGCCCGGCCTGGAGACAACGGGCGTCGAAATCACGCCCGAGGATGTGGCCGAGGCGATGCACTGGCCGGGCATCATCGGTCTGGGTGAGATGATGAACTTTCCCGGCGTGTCCAATGCCGACCCCAAGATGCTGGCCGAAATCGCCGCCACCCAACGGGCCGGTAAAACGGTGGGCGGGCACTATGCCTCGCCCGATCTGGGCCCCGATTTTGCCGGCTATGTCGCCGGTGGCCCTGCGGATGATCACGAAGGCACCTGCGAGGCCGACGCCATTGCCCGTGTCCGGCAAGGCATGCGGTCGATGATGCGCCTGGGCAGCGCCTGGTACGATGTGGAAAGCCAGATCACCGCCGTGACGGAAAAAGGGTTGGACCCGCGCAATTTCATCCTGTGTACGGATGATTGTCATTCCGGCACGCTGGTCAACGACGGGCATATGAACCGGGTCGTGCGCCATGCGATTGCCTGTGGATGCGATCCGCTGATCGCCCTGCAGATGGCGACGATCAACACCGCCACGCATTTCGGACTTGAGCGGGAAATAGGCTCTGTTACGCCCGGACGGCGCGCCGATGTGATCCTGAGCTCGGATTTGACGACGCTGCCCATCGAACATGTCATTGCCCGCGGCGTCACCGTGGCGAGGGATGGCAATTGCCTGGTGGACTGCCCGCATTTCGACTGGCCCGACAGTGCCCGCAACACCGTGCATCTGGGCCATGCGCTGACCGACGCCGATTTCGAAATTCCCGCACCGGACGGTGCCAATGCCGCCCGCGCCAACGTGATTGGCGTGATTGAAAATCAGGCCCCGACCAAGGCACTGCAACTGGATCTGCCGGTGCAGGACGGCCTGGTACAGGGCACGGAGGATGTGTGCCAGATCGCGCTGGTCGAACGGCACCGCGCCACTGGCGGCGTGGTCAACGGGTTCGTGTCGGGCTTTGGCTACACCGGAAACATGGCCATGGCCTCGACCGTGGCGCATGACAGCCATCACATGATCGTGGTGGGCACCGACAGGGACCAGATGGCGCTGGCCGCCAACCGGCTGGCCGAGGTGGGCGGCGGCATCACCGTCTTTCGCGAGGGACGCGAACTGGCGCTGGTCGAACTGCCAATCGCCGGGCTGATGTCCGACAGCCCCGCCCAGGACGTGGCCGCCAGGGCCGACCAGATGATGCAGGCGATGCGCGACTGCGGCTGTTCCCTGAACAACGCCTATATGCAGCACTCCCTGTTGGCGCTGGTCGTCATTCCGGAATTGCGGATATCCGACCTGGGTCTTGTGGATGTGCGCGAATTCAAGAAAATCCCTTTGTTAGAGCCCGATTCATGAGCATCATCGACACGCCAAGCACCATTCAGGCAGAACAGTTCACCGACGCGACCCAAGCCGTGGACCGGCTGATCGAACTTTACAGCCAGGCGACCGATTTCCTGTGCACGCATTTCGTGCAAGTGATGCAAAACGGCGCGCCCGCCCATCGCATCCGTGCCTTTTACCCGGAAATCCGCGTGACCACGACGACCTATGCGCAGGTCGACACCCGGCTGAGCTATGGCCATGTATCAGCGCCGGGCACCTATGCCACGACGGTCACCCGGCCCGACCTGTTCCGCAACTACCTGATCCAGCAGATCGGCCTGTTGATCCGCAATCACGGTCAGCCGGTCACTGTCGGCCCGTCAGATACCCCCATTCCGGTCCATTTTGCCGTCTCGACCCGGCCCGACATCACCGTACCACAGGACGGCGCCACCGATTTCACCCTGCGCGATGTGTTTGACGTTCCCGATCTCAGCACAACGAACGACGACATCGTCAACGGAACCTATGTCGGGCCGGACCACGTCGGGCCGCTGTCCCTGTTCACCGCCCAGCGCGTTGATTATTCGCTGGCGCGCCTGTCCCATTACACGGCCACCAATGCCGAACATTTTCAGAACCACGTATTGTTCACCAACTACCAGTTTTACGTATCCGAGTTCGAGGCCTATGCCCGGGACCGGCTGTCGGACCCGGACAGCGGTTACTCAAGCTTTGTCAGCACGGGGAATATCGAAATCACCGACGCGCAAACGGTGATCGAACCGCCGTTGAAGCTGCCGCAGATGCCGACCTATCACCTCAAGCGTCCGGACGGGTCGGGGATCACGCTGGTCAATATCGGGGTTGGCCCGTCGAACGCAAAAACCGCGACCGACCATATTGCCGTGCTGCGCCCGCATGCCTGGCTGATGGTCGGGCACTGCGCCGGGCTGCGCAACACACAGGCGCTGGGTGATTTCGTACTGGCCCACGCCTATCTGCGCGAAGATCACGTTCTGGACGATGATCTGCCCGTTTGGACCCCGATCCCGGCCCTGGCCGAAATCCAGATCGCATTGGAGCAGGCCGTCGCCGAAGTGACCGAACTTTCGGGGTACGAGTTGAAGCGCATCATGCGCACCGGCACCGTCGCCACCATCGACAACCGGAACTGGGAACTGCGCGACCAGTCCGGCCCGGTGCAGCGCCTGTCGCAATCGCGCGCCATCGCGCTGGACATGGAAAGCGCGACAATCGCCGCGAACGGATACCGGTTCAGGGTGCCCTATGGCACCTTGCTGTGCGTGTCGGACAAGCCGCTGCACGGGGAATTGAAACTGCCCGGCATGGCGTCGGATTTCTATAATGAACAGGTTTCGCGCCACCTGGGCATCGGAATCCGGGCAATGGAAACCCTGCGTACCATGCCCCTTGAACGGCTTCACAGCAGGAAATTGCGGTCATTTGACGAAACGGCATTCCTTTAAACGCAAGAAATGGCCAAAAAATGCACGTTTTGCCCTTGGCAAAGACCACTATTCGTTGTGTTCTCCCACCATATTCCGTTAAAACACGGGAATGAGGCCCAATAGCTCGGGCAGTTGAAGGAGAAAAACAATGGCAAAACCAATGACCAAAACTCAGCTTGTCGCTGCGCTGGCCGACGAAATGGGCACTGACAAGAAAGTCGCAGGCGGCGCTCTGGACGCAGTATGCGCCCTGATCACACGCGAAGTATCG
Source organism: Arenibacterium sp. CAU 1754 (assembly GCF_054482635.1). Classification (NCBI taxonomy): domain Bacteria; kingdom Pseudomonadati; phylum Pseudomonadota; class Alphaproteobacteria; order Rhodobacterales; family Paracoccaceae; genus Arenibacterium; species Arenibacterium sp. CAU 1754. The sequence continues at coordinate 331,741 of NZ_JBTLRG010000003.1, read as the reverse complement.
GGCGGCGGCGCAGTGACCCTGCCCGGCGTCGGCAAAATCTATTGCCGCGAACGTCCTGAGCGTATGGTGCGCAACCCCGCCACCGGCGAACAGTTCAAGAAAGAAGCCGACAAGGTCGTCAAGATGACCATCGCCAAAGCGCTGAAAGACAGCGTGAACGGCTGATCTTGCATCAGGCATGAATTTCGGAAAGGGTCGCCCTCGTGGCGGCCCTTTTTCTTTGGCGCGCAAATCCGCATCGAATTTCCAAACGGGGTCACGACATCCCGAAGCACAAGGCAAACCGCATGGACACGCGCGCAATTCTGATGGGTCTGGCCTTTGCCTTCATGTGGTCCTCGGCCTTTACCTCGGCGCGCATCATCGTGGCGGATGCCTCGCCGCTTTATTCACTGGCGCTCCGGTTTCTTGTGTCGGGTCTGCTGGGTGTGGCCATCGCGCGGAGTCTTGGCCAAAGCTGGCGGCTGACGCCCCGGCAATGGTACGCAACGATCCTGTTCGGAATTTGCCAGAATGCCCTTTATCTGGGTCTGAATTTCGTCGCCATGCAAACGGTCGAGGCCGGTCTTGCCTCGATCATCGCATCAACCATGCCGCTGCTGGTGGCGATGGCCAGCGCGATTTTCCTTGGCGAACGGCTCAGGCCGCTGGGTGTTCTGGGCCTGCTTGCGGGTGTCGGGGGTGTCGTCTTGATCATGGGCAGCCGGATCAGCAACGGCGTCGATCTTTACGGCGTCGCCCTGTGCGGCATCGCTGTTCTGGCCCTGGCTTTTGCGACCCTGGCCGTGCGCGGCGCCACGTCGGGCGGAAATTTCATGATGATCGTCGGTTTGCAGATGCTTGTCGGGTCGGTGATCCTGTTCACGGCGGCCCCGATGGTGGAAACCTTTTACGTCAATCCGACCTGGAAACTGGCCGCGGCCTTTACCTATACCACACTTGTTCCCGGCCTTGCGGCGACGTTCGTCTGGTTCCTGCTGCTTGACCGCATCGGCCCCACCCGCGCGGCCACGTTCCATTTTCTGAACCCGGTATTCGGTGTGGCAATCGCCGCCGCCCTGTTAGGGGAAAACATCGGACCACGGGATGTGATCGGCGTTCTGATCGTCACCATGGGCATTCTCGCGGTTCAGATGTCGCGTCAGCCGCCGGTGAAACGTCCCTGATCAGGCCTAGTTCAACAACGCTTCGATCTGTTTGGTGATCACGCGTGACTCGGGCTTGGTCACCGACCCCCAGGTGGCCACTACCCCACCGTCAGGCCCGATCAGGACCTTGTTGAAATTCCAACCCGGCTCAAACCCGGTTTCCTGCTTCACCGCTTTGAAAAAGGGATGCGCATCGGACCCGCGCACATGGGTGATGTCGGTCATCGGAATATCAAGCCCATAGGTCAATTCGCAAAATTCCTTGACCTCTTCGGCGCTGCCCAGCTCTTGGCGGAAATCATTCGACGGAACGGCCAGCACAACCAGCCCGCGGTCGCGATACCGATCATAAACCTTTTGCAGACCCTCATATTGCCCGGTGAACCCACATTGCGAGGCCGTATTGACCACGAGGATCGGCTGTCCGCGCCACTGTTCGATCGCCAGCGTCCCGCCGTCGATGGACGCAAACGTTCCGCCAATATCCTTGGCAGGTGCCATCTGCGCCGCGACCGTCAGGAAAAGCACCAGTAGAAGGCGTGTCATCAGATTTTCTCCCCTGATTTACACTCTGTTTACGCTCAGGCAGAGCGATTGGATCACATTCCACGATACACACACAAATGCGAGCGGGTGTAATATTGCTTTGATTTTGCCGGCATCGCCCCATTTACTGACCAAAGGCAGCGCAGAGGACACCATGACACAATACACCAAGGATCCGGCGGCAATCGCAAGCCTGTCCAAAGAGGAATATTACGTTACCCAGCAAAGCGGCACGGAACGGCCGGGCACCGGCAAGTTGCTCAACAACAAGGAACCGGGCATCTACGTCGACATCGTGTCGGGCGAACCGTTGTTTGCATCGGGCGACAAATACGAAAGCGGCTGTGGCTGGCCCAGTTTCACCAAACCGATCGTGCCCGCCAACGTGGACGAGTTGGAAGATCGCAGTCTTGGCATGATCCGGACCGAGGTTCGCTCGAAACATGGCGACAGCCATCTGGGCCACGTCTTTCCCGACGGTCCGCGCGACCGGGGCGGGCTACGCTATTGCATCAATTCGGCCTCTCTCAGGTTCGTCCATCGCGACGATATGGAGGCCGAAGGCTACGGCGAATATCTTGGCCAAGTGGAGGATGTGACATGACCGAACGCGCAGTGCTTGCAGGTGGATGTTTCTGGGGCATGCAGGATCTGATCCGCAAACGCCCCGGCGTGATTTCGACCCGCGTCGGGTATACTGGCGGCGATGTGCCCAACGCGACCTATCGCAACCATGGCACCCATGCCGAGGGGATCGAGATCATCTTTGATCCTGCGGTGATCAGCTTTCGCGACATTCTGGAATTCTTCTTTCAGATTCACGACCCGACCACGCCAAATCGTCAGGGCAATGATGTCGGGCTCAGCTATCGCTCGGCCATCTATTACGCGGATGACGACCAAAAAACCGTCGCCGAAGACACCATTGCCGATGTGAACGCCTCGGGCCTGTGGCCCGGCAAGGTGGTGACCGAACTGGAACCGGTCGGCGATTTCTGGGAGGCCGAGCCAGAGCATCAGGATTATCTGCAACGGCTGCCCAACGGGTACACCTGTCATTTCATCCGCCCCGATTGGGTCCTGCCCAAGCGTAAGGCGTCCTGAGACCGCCCTCAGTCGCGCGTCATGCGGGGGCGTCCGCTGGCCTCGACCGTAACCTCGGCTTCGACAAAGACCTCGCGCGCCTCGGCGCGCGCGGTCCTGATGTCGCGGGTCGCCTCGACATGGACATCATCAGCACCGGCCTCGCGGACCTCTCGCTCGGTCTGGTCGCGCAAAACAGTCTCTAACCGGGCCATTGCCGCGTCTGCCGAGGCGAAATCCTCTGGCCCCTCTGCCAGATGCACCCGGTATCGGCCTTCGGAGGGCGAGGTGATTGTCCCGCTCTTGCGCATTGTGATCCGCCCAACCACTGCGCCAATCGCATTGGCCACACCCGCATGCGCGGGCAGGATCATCCGGCAGTGCAACCGCTCGCCGACCACGGGGTAATAGGTCGGGGCCGACGCACCCAGCCCCACGACATCGATATTCAGCCCGGCATCCAGCGCGACAATCCCCCGGTGATTGTCCAGGCCCTTTCGCATCAGCACATGGCGCGCCAGCTGATCGGGCGGCAGGCCGAAATCCTCGTCTTCCTCGGCAAAAGCAATCTCTAACAGGGTCAAAGCGGTCTGTTCGGTCAGCTGGTTGATGATCATCTGGGCCAGTTGCCCCGGATCCGGGGCCAACCGGTCGCCCGATCCGGTGCGCCGCCGCGCCAGGATGACCAGCGCCTTGCGTGCGGCATATCCGTCCCAACTGTCCAACCGGCCCAGAACATGGGCCGCGTCCGAGGGCGTCACGCCCGCCAGCTGCACCAGCCCGCGATCCACCAGCCGGGTCAGGGCGCCATTCTCCATCCGCGTCCGCAGAACGGCCCCCAACGGGTGCACATCAGTTCCGATCCGGTCCAGCAGGTCCCGTTCGCGTGTGCCGATCCCGTCCGCGCCGATCCCTTGAACGGCGCGCACAAACCGACCGTCATGTTCGCCCACGGTCTGTGCACCCAGTTGGGAATCGAGCGCGCGATGCACCACCTCGGGGGCGTCCAGCGCCATCAGGGACACGGGCACCACGCGGCGCGGGCCCAGCGTGACACCGCCCTGCAACCCTTCGGTCTGCACATGGACCTGACTGTCACCGCCCAGCCCCGTGGTGCGCATGGCAACTGCCTCGACCATGGTGCGGAACGCCCCGACGCGGGCCCCCGCCGGATCAATGGCGGGGCGCCCGTCGCGCAGGATGGCCACATCGGTCGTCGTCCCGCCAATATCGGACACCAGGGCATCCTGTGCCCCGGTCAGCCACCGCGCCCCCACGATCGAGGCCGCCGGGCCGCTGAGGATGGTCTCGATCGGCCGGGTGCGCGCCTGTTCCGCGGACATCAACGCCCCGTCACCGCGCACCACCATCATCGGCGCGGCAATTCCAAGGTCGTGCAACGTGTGCTGCGCCCGTCCGATCAGACGGTCGATCATGCCGATCAGCCGCGCGTTCAACACCGCCGTCACCGCCCGTTTCGGCCCGTTCAGCCGCGATGACAGGTGGTGAGAGCAGGTCACAGGCACATCGCTGCGAGCAGAGATGATGCGCGCCACCTCAAGCTCATGCGCGGGATTTCGGGTGGCGAATTGTCCGGCGACAGCGATGGCCGAAACGCTGTCCATATGTGTCTCTAAAAAGGTATTTAGCGCGTTCGTATCGAGGGGCGTAACCTCGGCACCGGCGTGGTTGTGCCCGCCAGCCAAGACCAGAACCGGGTCACCGCGCAGCACCTCGGTCAGCCCGTGTTTGTCAGGATCATCGACGCCAAACCCGATATAGACCAGCGCGACGCGCCCGCCCTGCCCTTCGACCAAGGCATTGGTGGCCAATGTCGTGGACAGGGACGCCAGCGCGATCTGGGCGGGCGCGATACCGGACTGATCCAGAACCGCGCGCACCGCCGCGCCCACGCCAATGGCCAGATCGTGCCGCGTGGTCAGCGCCTTGGCGCTGGCGATCACATCGGCCTCGTCGCGCAGCAGTACCGCGTCGGTATAGGTTCCGCCTGTATCCACCCCCAGCAGCACGGCCATGCGGGTTCCTCCTTGCCCAGTTGCCTTGGGGTTTACCTGTTGCAGGGGCCGCGTCCAGCCTGTTTGCGTCACCCGGCCAGTCGCTGAACGGCCCAGCGTGCGGCATCGGCCACAGTTTCATCCGCATCACCGGTCAGGCCTTGGGCAATCGGGGACAAACGCTCATCGCCGGAATTGCCGATCGCATAGAGCACATTGCGCACAAACCGGTCCCGCCCGATGCGTTTGATCGGCGAGCCAGAAAACATCGCGCGAAAGGCGCTGTCGTCCAGCATGGCCAGATCCGCCAGCGGCGGTGCGGTCAACTCGGCGCGGGCGGCATAGCGCATGTCGCTGGCGGCGACGGCAAACTTGTTCCAGGGACAGGCGGCCAGACAGTCGTCACAGCCATAAATCCGGTTGCCCATCCGCGCCCGCAGGCCGGGATCAACCGGGCCTTTGTGTTCGATCGTCAGATAGGAAATGCAGCGCCGCGCATCCAGTTGGTAAGGCGCCGGAAAGGCATCCGTCGGGCAGATATCCAGACAGGCCCGGCATGATCCGCAATGATCCACCTCGGAGGCGTCGGCCGGCAGGTCCAGCGTTGTAAAAACAGACCCTATAAAGGCCCAATTGCCCCAATCCCGACTGACAAGGTTGGTGTGCTTGCCCTGCCAGCCCAGACCGGCGGCCTGTCCCAACGGCTTTTCCGGGACGGGGGCGGTGTCGACAAACACCTTTACCTCGCAGGGGTCCTGCTCGATCAGCCATCGGGCCAGCCGTTTCAGCCGTTTCTTGACCAGATCGTGGTAATCGCGGTTTTGCGCATAGACGGAAATCGCGCCGCGATCCTTGTGGCCGAGAATCTCAAGCGGATCGTGATCAGGCGCATAGCTTTCGGCCAGCATGATGACCGATTTCGCCTCGGGCCACAGGGCGGCAGGGTTTGCCCGCCAGTGGGTCCGTTCCGCCATCCATGACATCTGACCGTGATAGCCGGCGTTCAGAAACGCCTCCAACCTGTCGGGCACCTGCGGCACATCCCAGGGGCGGCACACCTTGCACGCGACAAAGCCCATGTCCCGGGCCGCGTCCGCCAGTCGGGTTTTCAGCGGCTCCATATCGGGGCCGCGCCGGCAGTCAGGGACAGATCAGAAATCAAGATCGGCATAGTGGGGCGGCGGGCGGAAACCGGGCACCTGATCGGCAAGGATCGAGCGGAACGCCGGGCGCGATTTGATCTTGGCGTACCAATCCTTGACCACGGCCGACCGGTTCCAGTCCACGTCCGAGATATAATCGAGCGAGCTGAGATGCGCGGCGGCGGCGAAATCAGCCAGTGTCATGCTGTCCCCGGCCAGCCAGCGACGGTGATCCAAAAGCCAGGACATGTAATCCAGATGGTATTTGATCGCCTTGGCGCCGTCCTTGACGTTGCGGCTGTCGGGATAACCGGCGCCGGTCACCTTTTTGTTCACCCGCTCATAAAGCAGTTTCGAGGTCACCTCGTTATGAAACTTGTCATCGAACCAGCCGACAAGGCGGCGCACTTCGAACCGGCCCTCGGGGTCCTTGGGCATAAGGGGAGGTTCGGGGCGGGTTTCTTCGATATATTCGCAGATCGCCGCGCTTTCGGCCATCATCAGACCGTCCAGACGGATCACCGGCACCTTGGCCGCGGGGTTGCGGCGCAGGAAATCGGGATCGGCTTCCCAATACCGCTCCTCGACCAGTTCTACTTCGATTTTCTTTTCCGCGAGGCTCAGCCGCACCTTGCGGCAGAACGGGGACAGGGGAACGTGAAACAGGCGCGCCATGACAATCCAGATGTATCGGTAACCAGAGAACCAATGCCCGCTGCGGCAAAGATTTTCAATCCTCGAAACACGCAGCGCGTCCATCTGCGCGGATCGTGGCTGCCCCATCCTGAATGGCCGCGGCCCGCCGACGCACCAATGCCGATGGTTTCGACGCCGACCTGGTGCGGGGCGATGGCAGGATGGCGGCAATCAGCGCGGCCTGCCGTGGGGTCAATTCTTCGGGGCCGGTGTCAAAGTAATGGCGCGCGGCGGCCTCGACGCCGAAAATGCCCGGTCCCATCTCGGCCACGTTCAGATACACCTCGACGATCCGACGCTTGGACCAAAGCGCCTCGACCGCCGGTGTGATCGCGGTTTCCAGCGCCTTGCGGATCCAGCTGCGCCCCTGCCAGAGGAATACGTTCTTGACGACCTGCTGGCTGATGGTCGATCCGCCGCGTGATCCACCCGCTTCGATCGCGGCGCGGATCGCGGCCACATCGAACCCCCAGTGCAGGCAGTAATTGGCATCCTCGGCCGCGACGACAGACCGGGCCATGACAGGCGCGATACCCTCGATCGGAACCCATTCCCGGTCGATATGCCCCAGACGGCGTTTTTCGGACCAGATTGTATGGGTGGTTGGCGGGTTCACGACCGAGAACAGCAAGACCATCGCCAGGATCAGCAGGATGAACACGGTCGCAGCACGCAGGACGAGAAAGCCGACCCACCGCATCGGGCGAAATGGCTTTTCGGTCGCCTTTTCCCGTTTGCTGGTCGACTTGCCTGTCTTGGCCTTGGATTTTCGCGCAGGCTGGGCCTTGCGTCCGGTTTTCGCCGATTTTGCCATGGGGCAGCTATAGCATCCCCATCCGGTCAGAAAAGCAACGAAGTTTCAAATCGGACGAAATCGCCGCAAACCCACGCCTTCGCAGGTTTGCGGCATTGACCCTATTCCGCCGGAATAACGTCTTTTTCCACGCTCAGAGGGGCGGGCAGATGCTCCAGCATCTCTTTCGGGCAAATCTGAAGGAAGTTGTCCCGCTCAAGATCCCAGTGCTGCAGGATATCGGCGGCCTTGCGGCTGCCGGTCTCGTCTGCGTGCCGCTGGATCAGACCCTTTAGCTGGTCCTCCCAATGGTCCACCGTCACCGGGCAGGTCACGAGGGTTTCCATGTTCATCAGCGTTTGGGCCTTGTCGTCCGGATCATAAAGATACGCCATCCCGCCGGTCATGCCCGCACCAAAGTTGGCGCCGATCTCACCCAGGATCACGGCAATGCCGCCGGTCATGTATTCACACCCGTTCGATCCGCAGCCTTCGATCACCACCTTGGCGCCCGAGTTGCGCACGGCAAACCGTTCACCGGCGCGTCCGGCAGCGAAAAGATACCCGTCGGTGGCACCATAAAGAACGGTGTTCCCGATGATGGTGTTCTGATCGGCCTGCAGCGGGCTGCTCATCGGCGGGCGCACCACGATGGTACCGCCTGACAGACCCTTGCCGACGTAATCGTTGGCATCGCCCGAGACCTCCAGCTTCAGACCCGGCGCCGCAAAGGCGCCCAGCGACTGACCGGCCGACCCCTGCAGCTTCACCGTCAGGTGATCGGGCTGGAACGAATTGCGCATGCCAAAGTTCTGAACGATGTGGCTGCTGGTGCGGGTGCCCACGGTGCGGTGCGTGTTCTGCACCGCATAAGACAGTTGCATCTTTTCGCCATCCTTCAGGAACCGGGCCGCATCACGGACGATTTCGGCATCCAGCGTGTCGGGCACGGCGGTGCGGTCCTTGTCGCGGTTGTACTTGATCTCGGACGCGCCATCGACGGTGATCAACAGCGGGTTCAAGTCCAGATCGTCCAGATGTGCCGATCCGCGCGAGACTTGCGCCAGCAGGTCGGCACGGCCGATCACCTCATCCAGCGACCGGGCCCCGATCGAGGCCAGCAATTCGCGCACCTCTTGCGCATAGAAGGTGATCAGGTTCACCACCTTGTCCGCGTTCCCGGTGAACTTGGCACGCAGGCTTTCGTCCTGGGTACACACACCAACGGGGCAGGTGTTGCTCTGACACTGGCGCACCATGATACAGCCCATCGCGATCAGGGCGGCGGTGCCGATGCCGAATTCCTCGGCCCCCATCATCGCGGCCATCACGATGTCACGGCCCGTGCGCAGCCCACCGTCGGTGCGCAGCGTGACGCGATCGCGTAGCTTGTTCATCGCCAGAACCTGATGCGCCTCGGTCAGGCCCATTTCCCACGGCAGACCCGCATATTTGATCGAGGTCGCGGGCGACGCCCCGGTGCCACCGTTGTGGCCCGAAATCAGGATGATGTCGGCCTTGGCCTTGGCCACGCCGGCGGCAATCGTGCCAACGCCCGAGCTTGCGACTAGCTTCACCGTCACCTTGCAGCGCGGGTTGATCTGTTTCAGGTCATAGATCAGCTGCGCCAGATCCTCGATCGAATAGATATCGTGGTGCGGCGGCGGCGAAATCAGCGTCACACCCTTGGTCGAATGACGCAGACGGGCGATCAGGTCGGTGACTTTCATCCCCGGCAGCTGACCGCCTTCGCCGGGCTTGGCACCCTGGGCGACCTTGATCTCCAGCTCTTCGCACTGGTTCAGGTATTCGGCAGTCACGCCAAAGCGGCCCGACGCGACCTGTTTGATCTTGGCGGACGGGTTATCGCCATTGGGCTCGGGCACGAAATGGGCCGGATCTTCGCCGCCTTCGCCGCTGTCCGATTTCGCCCCGATCCGGTTCATCGCCACGTTCAGCGTCTTGTGCGCCTCGGGGCTGAGCGCGCCCAGCGACATGCCCGGCGTCACGAACCGCTTGCGGATCGAGGTGATGCTTTCGACCTCTTCAATTGGAACCGGTTTGCCCAGCGGTTTGATGTCCAGCAGGTCGCGCAGGTGGATCGGCGGATTGCTCTGCATCTTGGCCGAATATTGCTTCCACAGGGCGAAAGACGCCTTGTTACACGCCATTTGCAGCATGTGCATGCTGGTCGCTTCCCAGGCGTGGGTTTCGCCCGACGCCCGCGATTTGTAGAAGCCGCCGATCGGCAGAATGTCGAGACCCGACGTCCAGCCCAGCTTGTGGACCTCTTCGGCCTTGTGCTGAATGCCGCTGACGCCGATGCCGCTGATCCGGCTGGTCATGCCGGGGAAAAATTCGGCGCACATGGCGCGGCTCAGGCCGACGGCCTCGAAATTCAGACCGCCGCGATAGGACGAAATCACCGAAATACCCATCTTGGCCATGATCTTGAGCAGGCCCTGATCGATGGCTTCGCGATACTTGGCAACCGCCTCGGTCAGGGTGCCGTCCAGCAGACCGCGTTCGATACGGTCGGCCAGCGAATCCTCGGCCAGATAGGCGTTCACGATGGTCGCACCACATCCGATCAGCACGGCAAAGTAATGCGGGTCAATACATTCGGCAGAACGCACCGACAGCGAACAGAAGGTCCGCAAACCGTTGCGCGTCAGATGGCTGTGCACCGCGCTGGTCGCCAGGATCATCGGCATCGCCACACGGTCCGGTCCGGAATGCTGGTCGGTCAGAACAATGTGACCCGCGCCCGAACGCACGGCATCCTCGGCCTCGGACCGGATGCGCGCCAGACCTTCGTTCAGGGCCCGGTTGCCGGGCGCAAAGGTACAGTCGATTTCGATCAGCGGTGCGTTGAACTGATGTTTCAGCGCCTCGAACTGGGCGTTGCCGACAAAGGGGCTGTCCAGCACGACGATCTCGGTCTGGCTGCTGTCTTCGTCCAGCACGTTTTTCAGGTTTCCGAACCGGGTTTTCAGGCTCATCACGCGGTATTCGCGCAAGGAGTCGATCGGCGGGTTGGTCACCTGGCTGAAATTCTGGCGGAAGAAATGGCTGAGCGGGCGATACCGCTTGGACAGCACCGCACTGGGCGTGTCATCGCCCATGCTGGCCAGCGTTTCCTTGCCGTCCTCGGCCATCGGCGCCAGGATCTGCTCCAGTTCCTCGATGGTGTAACCCGCCGCAATCTGGCGCGCGCGCAGTTCGTCACCGGCAAAGATCGGCGCTTCCTCGACCTCGGACAGCGCTTCGTCGGCATCGTTGATCTTGCCGACCCAATCGCCAAAGGGCTGCGATGCGGCCAGTTGGTCCTTGATCTCGGTATCGTGGAACAGTTTGCCTTCCTTCATGTCCACGGCCAGCAACTGACCCGGACCCAGGGCGCCCTTTTCCACGACGTCGGCCTCGTCGATCGGGACCATGCCCGCCTCGGACCCGGCGATCAGCAAGCCTTCGCCGGTCACGACATAGCGCATCGGGCGCAGGCCGTTCCGGTCCAGACCGGCACAGACCCAGCGGCCATCGGTCATGGCCAGTGCGGCGGGGCCGTCCCACGGCTCCATCACCGAGTTGCAGTAGGAATACATGTCGCGCCAGGCCTGTGGCAATTCCACCGCCTGCTTGGACCAGCTTTCGGGCACCAGCATGGTTTTCGCCATAGGTGCATTTCGGCCGGCGCGCACCAGAACCTCGAACACGGCGTCCAGCGCCGCCGAGTCAGACGACCCGCCTGCGATGATCGGTTTGATGTCTTCGGCCATGTCGCCAAAGGTGCCCGACGCCATGCGAATTTCATGGCTTTTCATCCAGTTGACGTTGCCTTTGAGCGTGTTGATCTCACCGTTATGCGCCAGCATGCGGAACGGCTGTGCCAGCCACCACTGCGGGAAGGTGTTGGTCGAATAGCGCTGGTGATAGATCGCGAAGGCGGATTCGAACCGTTCATCCAGAAGATCGGGATAGAACACGGCAACCTGCTCGGCCAGCATCATGCCTTTGTAGATGATGCTGCGGCAGGACAGCGACGCGATATAAAGCTGACCAATGCCCTGGGCAGCCGCCGCTTTTTCGATACGGCGGCGAATGACATAGAGTTCCCGCTCAAAGGTTTCTTCGTCCACGCCTTTCGAGTTCGAGATGATGATCTGCTCGATCTCGGGCCGGGTGGCGTTGGCCTTTTCCCCCAGGCAGGTCACATCGACCGGCACATGGCGCCAGCCATAGATGTAATACCCCATCCGCAGCACTTCGGACTCCACGATGGTCCGGCAGGTTTCCTGCGCCCCGAAATCGGTGCGCGGCAGAAACACCTGACCCACGGCGATCAGTTCATTCTTGCGCGGCTTGTGGCCGGTGCGTTCGATCTGGTTGTAGAAAAACGGCACCGGGATTTCGACATGGATACCTGCGCCGTCACCGGTTTTACCGTCCGCGTCCACTGCCCCACGGTGCCAGATCGCTTTTAGCGCCTTGATGCCCGATTCAACAACCTTGCGGCTTTTCTTTCCGTCCACGGAAACGACAAGGCCAACGCCGCAGGAAGAATGCTCTTCCTCCTCGGAATAGAGACCGTTTTCAGCCAGCCACTTGCGCTTTTCTTCTTCGGCGCGGGCCCAGTTTTCGTCGAATTTGGTCATGTCACTCTCCATCATCCGGAATGCCGAATTTTTCCAGCACCTGTTTCCGGGTCAGCCGGTCCCGTTCGCCTGCATAGGCAAATGAATCGGGCTTGTGGTCGATAAATATTTCGCTTTTGAAGGTCAGCCCGTTGGCATCATCCAGCAGACCGATCGGTATCTCGTAGCTTTCGGACATCGGGCCTTCGGCTGTTACGTGGTAATACAACCCCGATCCGCAGCGCTGGCACCATGCCCGCTCGGCCCAGTCCGAGCTTTGCAGCGTCTTGATATGGGCCTCACCGGTCCAGGTCACATCTTTGCGGGGCACCGTGATGCCCAGAAAGGCGGACCCGGTCCAGCGACGGCACATTTCGCAGTGGCACGCGCCGAAATGATCCGGCACGTTCTTGGCAGTGAAGGACACCGCGCCACACATGCATTTTCCCGTCCGTTCGCTCATCCTGTTGCCCTTTTTGCGCTTACTCAGCCGCAACCGCCTTGGCCTGGTTCAGATCGTCCAGAATGGCCGCGGCACAGTCGCGCCCGTCGCGGATGGCCCAAACCACCAATGACGCACCGCGCACGATGTCGCCCACGGCGTAGACGCCCGGCAGATCGGTCTTGCCGCTGGTGAACTCGGCCCGGATGGTGCCCCAACTGGTGACGGTCAGTTCGGGCTGATCCCAGAGCGTGGGCAGGTCTTCGGGTTCAAAGCCCAGCGCCTTGATGACCAGATCGGCCTCTTCCACGTAATCGGCGCCTTCGATCACCTCGGGTGCCTGACGGCCTGATGCATCCGGTGCGCCCAGACGCATCTTTTGCACCATCACGCCGGTGACCTTGTCATCGTCGCCGGTGACAAACCCCTTGGGTGCGCTCAGCCATTCGAATACGACGCCTTCTTCCTCGGCGTTCTGCACTTCGCGCTGCGAACCGGGCATGTTGGCACGGTCACGGCGATAGAGACATTTGACCGATGTCGCGCCTTCGCGGATCGAGGTGCGCACACAGTCCATCGCCGTGTCGCCGCCGCCGATCACCACGACCCGCTTGCCCTCGGCATTCATGCGGCCCGAGTCGAATTCTTCCACCGTGTCGCCAAAGCTGCGGCGGTTGCTGACGGTCAGGAAATCGATCGCCCGCTCGATACCTTTTGCACCACTTCCTGGCATCGCCAGGTCGCGCGATTTGTAAACGCCCGTCGCGATGATCACCGCGTCATGCTTATCACGAATCTCGTCAAATGTGATGTCTTCGCCCACGTTGCAGTTGAGCCTGAATGTCACACCGCTTTGTTCCAACTGCTCGTTCCGGCGCATCACCACGTCTTTTTCCAGCTTGAAGCCGGGGATGCCATAGGTCAGCAACCCGCCACCGCGGTCATAGCGGTCGTAAACGGTGACCTGCACACCGGCCCGGCGCAGTATGTCCGCCGCTGCCAGCCCGCCGGGGCCCGCACCGATGATGCCAACGCTTTCACTGCGTTCCTGCGCCGGTTTGACGGGCTGAACCCAGCCTTTTTCCCACGCCGTGTCGGTGATGTATTTCTCGACCGACCCGATGGTTACGGTGCCGTGCCCGGATTGTTCGATAACACAGTTGCCTTCACACAGACGGTCCTGTGGGCAGATACGGCCGCAGATTTCCGGAAACGTGTTGGTGGCCTGGCTGATCTCATACGCCTCTTTCAGACGCCCTTCGGCGGTCAGGCGCAGCCAGTCGGGAATATTGTTCTGAAGCGGGCAGTGCGCCTGGCAATAGGGCACACCGCACTGGCTGCATCGGCTGGCCTGTTCCTTGGCCTTGGAATCTGCGTATTCTGCATAGATCTCGTGAAAGTCTTCACGACGTTCGGCGGCATCCCGCTTTTGCGGCATGTCGCGTTCAATCTGCACGAACTTGAGCATAGGCTGTTTCGCCACGAGTCACTCTCCACGATTTCTTGGTTGCGCTTGTTTATGAGAAAGGCACACGGATTAAAAGTCAGTAATTATGACCTAAATCATCAATATTTTTGATGTAGGCTGATTTTCGTGCTGCAGTACAGCAAAAAGATGGTCCGAACCGGACCCAATTGATCGCTTTTCTTTTGAAATTGGGTACTTATACATATGCCTGAATTTCCACCCCTCCTTGGATGCCGTCGCTAATGCCGCTTTTCCAACTGATCCTCGTGGCCGTCATTCAGGGGCTGACCGAGTTTTTGCCGGTCTCTTCCTCGGGACATTTGATTCTGTTGCCGGGGCTGACGGCACTGGATGACCAAGGGCAACTGATCGACGTTGCGGTCCATGTCGGAACCCTTGGGGCGGTCATCGTCTATTTCTGGAGCGATGTAAAAGAGGGGCTGATCGGCCTTGTCGATTTGATGCGCGGGCAAACACAGACGCGCGGCGCACGGCTGGCGTTCCACCTGATCATCGCTACCATTCCGGTAATCTTGCTGGGGGCGGTGCTGCATTTCACCGGGCTCAGCGATGCGTTGCGCTCGGTCACGGTGATCGGCTGGACAATGCTGATTTTCGGTATCGTTCTCTACTGGGCCGATCAGGTGGGCGAGAATGTCAAAACGGCCCCGGACTGGTCCCTGCGCGATGCGCTTTTGATGGGGCTGTGGCAGGCCATCTCGCTGGTGCCCGGCACGTCACGGTCCGGCATCACCATTACCGGGGCGCGGCACCTTGGATATGCGCGCCACGACGCGGCCCGGCTTTCGATGCTGATGTCGATTCCGACGATCATGGCCTCGGGTATTCTGCTTGGGGCCGAAGTTGCGGTGTACGCCAATATGGCGGCCGCCCGTGACGGCGCCATCGCCGCCGCGATGGCCTTTGTGTCGGCCATGCTGGCGCTGACGCTGATGATGCGCCTGCTGCGCAGCGTCAGCTTTACGCCCTACGTGATTTACCGGGTCATTCTGGGACTTGCCCTGCTGGTCTATGCCTACGGGTGATCAGGTGCGCAGGTTACGCGCCGAATCCTTGATCGCATCGTATTGGCCCGACGGGCGGAACCGCCAAAGGTAATCCGGCAGTATCGCCCCCATCGCCACGGGCTGAATACCCAGATCGTCAAACCCGAGCGCATCCTCGGCCACGACATTGTCGCGCCGCAGATTGCGCAGCTGATCCCGCGTCAGAACACCGTTAGAAAACAGGCCCATGGTGATGAACTGCGCCGCGTCCAGGAAAAACGCCATGATCCCGGCCACCCAGAACGGCAAACTCACCAAAACGCGGCGACGATGAATCACATCCAGCATCCGGGTCATCAACGCGCGGAAGGTGCACACCTCGGGCCCGCCCAGTTCATAGATCCCGGGTTTAGCCGTGCCCAAAACTCCAGCCACAGCCGCGCGCGACACGTCATCCACATACACAGGCTGGAACCGTGTGTTCGGTCCGACCACGGGCAGGAACGGCCCCATCCGGGTCATACCGGCAAACCGGTTAAAGAATTGGTCCTCGGGGCCGAACACGACCGACGGACGCAGGATGACCGCATCCGGGAAATGTTCCAGAACGCCGGCCTCACCTTCGGCCTTGGTGCGGGCATAGTCGCTGTCCGAGTCGGCATCCGCCCCGATAGCAGAGACATGTACCATACGCGCCACGCCGTTTTCGGCGGCGATCCGGGCAATCCGAGCCGGCCCTTCGGCCTGCACCGCGTCAAATTTGTTCTTGCCAGATTCGTTCAGGATACCGACACAGTTCACAACCGCATCCGCCCCGTGCATCACCGCCGCGACCGATGCATCGTCGCGAATATTGCACAATACCGGCTCGACCTGACCGACAACACCATAGGGTTTGACGAACAACGCCTCGTTCGGGCGGCGTACCGCAACCCGCACGCGCCATCCCTCCTTGGCCATGCGTCGAGCAATATATCGGCCAACAAAGCCGGATCCGCCGTAAATTGTGACCAGTTTGGACATGTTCAAGCTCCCAATCGTGCAGGCCTGTCTGATCTACCGCCCCAGCCCCCGGCAAACAAGGCGCAAAAACGCCGCGAAGGACGCGAAACATGCATTCCGACCCGTGACCGCCCCCCGCCGGGCAAGGCTTTTGCACCGCGAAATGACGAAGTTTGAAAAAGCCGCGAAAATCCGTTTGACACCTTCTGAATACAGGCTTAAACGCACGGCTCACGACACCTGCCCAGGTGGCGGAATTGGTAGACGCGCTAGCTTCAGGTGCTAGTGTCCGTATGGACGTGGAGGTTCGAGTCCTCTCCTGGGCACCATTTTATCCCGACTTAGCTGTTCATAAGTGTCCATAAACATGGACTTTTTGACCTTTTCCATGTTATCCATCCGACCATAGCTGAACACTCGATACCCTACAAAACATGCCGCTTGGGGTATCATTTCTGGTATCGCCCCCGCAGTATGAGGTCGGTGCCCCCAATGTCTCTTTCGGACCTGAAAATTAGGAAGGCCAAACCTGATTCCAAAGCATATAAGCTGTCGGACGGCGGGGGCCTGTTCCTATTGGCAAAGCCGAACGGCTCGAAGGTCTGGCAACAGAAGTACCGCCATCTTGGCAACGAACGGTTGCTGTCCAACGGAATGTATCCAGAAGTGTCACTGCCTCAGGCGCGTCAGAAAAGGGCCAAAGCTCGAACACTTCTGTCTGATGGCGGGGATCCCGCCGTCCAAAATCGATTGGATCAGACTGAGGCCGAAACACGCACCCGCACAACATTCCTTCTGGTCGCAGAATAATATCTGCAAATGGCGCATGATCGCGAACTGGCCGATGCGTCGATCGCTGCGGTGATGCGCAAGGCGAATGCGGTTGTGAAATGTGTCGGTATCCTGAACAAATCCGGAAAGAACAATTTCGACGCGCGGCCTCCGAAGGGCCGCACTGGGCGGTCCATTCAAAACGGCCTTGGGACCTGGATTTCAACATCTTCGGCGCTTGCCGGCGCATCTTCCAGCTCGACGCCAAGATACCGCACTGTTTTGTAACTCTTGGTGTGACCAAGCACGAGCTGCTCGGCACGGAGATTTTCGGTCTTCCAGTAAATTTTTGCAGCCTTCGTCCGCCGCATCGAACGCGCTCGGCTCCCTCCTCGGTCTTCGCGTCGGGCTGCCTGATTACATAATTCCGAATGCAGAAAGAACACCCGCCCGCTTGCAAGGCGGACGGGGTTTGGGTGCAAATTCGGTGGGCGGCCAACGCCTAGGGTGCAGCCGCAATGGAAGTTGCAGCAACCGTCATGGTCGCTGGAGCGCCAGATTGTAGTACATCTGGATCGGTCGCTGCAGGCCCAGTACCGATGTCCTGAAGGCGATCGGCTCGAAGAACTGACCAAGGATAGCGAATTGGCCCTGCTGGACGATCCTCTCCTGCGCCTGTTCAGCAAGATCCGCGCGTTCGGCTTCGTCCTCGCTGGCCATGAAGGCAGCCCGCAGGGCTTCGACTTCGGGATCGTTCGGCCAGCCGATCCAGCCGCTCTCGGGTTCGCCCGAATAGGCGATGCGCAACGGATCAGCGAGGTCTTCGGCAATCCACCACGTATGGAATATGTTCCAGGCCTCGCCTTCCGCATCGCTTCGCTTGGCGCGTCGCTGCACCAAATCTGCCCAGGTGATTTCCTGATGGTCTACCGCGACCCCAAGTTCGCCCAAGATCTCGATCGTGACCCCCGTGAAGGCCGAAATGACCGGGCTGTCGACCGGGTCCAGCACCACCACTGGCGTACCATCGTAGCCGGACTCTTCCAGCAAAGTGCGGGCTTCGTCGAGGTTGGTCGTACTGAAAGCCGGATAGTCGACCGGGGTCGCGTAGGGTGTGCCACAGGCATAGACCGAGGGGCACAACTGCCAGTAGTCGGTGTTCCCGATCGCCGCATTCATGTAGTCTTCCTGGTTCATGGCGGCGATAATTGCCTTGCGCATCTGGGCGTTGTCGAACGGCGGGATCTGGTGGTTGAAAACTGCCATGCCAATGCTGCCCGTGGCGTCGGCGAGCACTGACGAGACGCCTTCATGCCCTTCGAGCATTGGGACCAGATCGGTCGAGGGCGATTCGAGATACTGGACCTCGTCTGCGATGAGGGCTTCCATTGCAGCTTCCTGATCAGCGTAACTGACCCATTCGATCCGGTCGAGGAACGGATACTTGGCACCGGCCGCCAGCGATGTAGGCTCGTCACGCGACACATAGGCGTCATTGCGCAGGTAGACCGCCTTTTCGCCGGGAACCCATTCGCTTATCGAAAAGACGTACGGCCCGGACCCGGTGGGGTCGGTGATCGGCACGTTCGGATCCGTCTCGGCGATCCGCTGCGGCATCATGAACGGCACGTTCGACGACAGCTTGCCCAGCGTGGCCGTCATTTGGGGATAGCGGCGGCTGAGGCTGATGGTGAATGTCTCTTCGTCCACCGCTTCGATCGCGTTGATCTGCGCAAAAAGGGCCTGCCCGACGCCATCGCGGGCGCCCCAGCGGGTCAGCGAGGCGACGCAGTCGGCAGCGGTGACATCGGTTCCATCATGCCACTTCTGGCCCGGGCGCAGGGTGAAGGACCATTCCAGCCCGTCCTCGGAAACCTCCCAGTCCTCAACCATCTGCGGCTGCGGCTCGTAATTCTCATCGAGCCCGAAAAGGGTATCATAGACAAGATAGCCGTGGCTGCGAGTAATGTAGGCAGTCGTCCAGATTGGGTCGAGAATCTCCAACTGCGCATGCGGGACAGCGCGCAACGTCTCGGCGCTGGCCTGACTCGTCCCCACGACAGACGCGGCCGCAAAGGCACCTGCCATTATCATGGCGCGGAATGATGGTGTAATCTGCATGGTCTCTCCTCCAATATGCCGCACACAGGCCTGGAATGAGCCGTTCGGCGGCAGAGACCCAGAAGCCTAACGTAACAGGTGCGCGGAGCATTGATTTACGTTAATGGAAGAATAATGCGGGGAATACCGGTGCGGTATTCCCGATGGCGCGGCGCAGCCTTTTTTCATAATATTATCTAAGGTTAGGACCCATTGATGTCTGTTGCGCTTCGTGATTCACGGTTCGAAAAACGAGCGGTGAACATGTCTGATCTCTTCTGGCTGACCGCTGTGCAGATGGCGCGTCTTAAGCCCTATTTCCCGAAGTCCCACGGCAGGCCGCGCGTCGATGATCGGCGTGTTTTGAGTGGGATTATCTTCATCAATCGCAATGGCTTTCGATGGCGTGACGCGCCTGCGGAATACGGCCCGCAACCGGCGCAGATCAACCGCGGAAGCGACGGAGCGATAAGGGCGTCTTTGCTGGCATCATGGCTGGTCTGGCCGCCGAGCACGACGAAGAGAAGACCTTGATGATCGACGCAACCTACCTCAAAGCACACCGCACCGCGACCAGAATGGGCGCGAAAAAAGGAGGGCGGGGCCGCCTGATTGGTCGGACCAAAGGCGGTATGAACACCAAGCTGCACGCTATCTAAGACAGCCATCGCGCTGGCCGCAACCGTCATCTATTGGCGATGAGTCCTTACCCTAATGCAACATCTCATTGGGGTATCAATGGGGGCATAAAGCAAAACCACAAGAGAAATAACATATTGTATTCAAATATTTAATTGCAGTGTGTGAATCCCCTCCTGTGCACCAATTCTTTCAGAAAACCTGTAAATGCTGCCAACCGTCAGGGTTGGAACGGCGTTTCTGTGCGTCCGGCCTGGTGGCTTTGCCTCCTAATCAGAGGCCGGGACGTTCGGCCGGTCGGGCGTTCTGCCCAGAATCATGATGCTGACCCAGCTGAGCGCGATCAGGGCCGCCGCTGTTCCAAGGCACAGGGGCAGGCCGGCGATCTGATAGGTCAGCCCCGACATCAAGGTGCCGATCAATCGCCCTGCCGCATTCGCCATATAGTAAAACCCGACGTCCATCGTGACCCGATCGGACGTGGTGAAGGCGAGAATCAGGTAGGAATGCAGCGATGAATTGATCGCGAAAAGCGCGCCGAAGATCAGCAAACCGGCGACAATCAGGGCGGTCAGCCATTGGGTCGGTTCGCCGGCCAGCAGTACGGCAACCGCCAGTGCGGCAGGGACCAGGAACAGCAGCCCGGCCCATGTCGCGGCGCTGTGCACGATGCCTCGCCGGCTGCGAGTCCTGGCGCCCAACAGGCGGGGCGCGTTGGCCTGCACGATCCCGTAAAGGATGATCCAGACCGCCATGAATGTCCCGATCATGAAAAACGCCGTTCGGTTGCCTTGGGCTGTGCCATCCGACAGGACAGCGTAGAAATAGATGGGCAGCCCGACAACGAACCACACGTCCCGCGCCCCGAACAGGAACACGCGCGCCGCGCTGAGCCAGTTCACATCCCGGTTCTTCGAAAACACCTCGCGGAACCTGACGCCCTTGCGGCCTGCGGGCAGACCAGCGGGCATGCCCACCAGAACGCCGATCAGAATGGCCGCAAGCAGGGCGGCCATGCCCAGAACCGAAGGCACAAAACCGAAAAGGGCAAGGGCGCCCGCGCCGATGAGAAAGCCAAATCCCTTTACCGCGTTCTTCGATCCGGTCAGCACCGCGACCCACCGGAACAACCCGTCATCCTGATCGGGCGCCAGCAGTTTCACGGCGCTTTTCGAGCTCATCTTGGCCAGATCTTTGGCCACGCCGGACAGGCCCTGCACGGCCATGACAAAGATGACCGATGCCGAAATGCTCCACCCCGGGTTCAGCTGTGCAAGGGCGACAAGGGCAATGACCTGCAACGTCAGACCCGCATAAAGGGTGCTGGTCAGGCCAAACCGCGCGGCAATCCATCCGGCCGAAAGGTTGGTGATGATCCCGGCCACCTCATACAGAACAAAGAGATAGGCGAGCTGAACCGGCGAAAACCCCAGCGTGTGAAAATGCAGCAGGACCAGCATGCGCAATGCGCCATCGGTCAGCATGAAGGCCCAATAGGCCGCCGTCACCGCGATATAGGCGGCAAAGCCGTCCGGTCGGGTCACAACCGCGCACCCACCATCAGTGCCACATCGACCAACCGGTGCGCATAGCCCCATTCATTGTCGTACCAGGCATAGATTTTGACCTGTGTGCCGTTCACCACCATGGTCGAGGGCGCGTCCACGATGCCGGACCGCGGATCGTTGGTGTAATCGGCCGACACCAGCGGACGTTCCTCGTACCCGAGGATCCCCTTCAACGCGCCCTCGGCGGCGGCGCGGAAAAATCCGTTCACTTCTTGGGCTGTGGTCGGGCGCTCGACCTCGAACACGCAATCGGTCAGCGATGCGTTCAGGAGCGGAACGCGCACCGCGTGGCCGTTCAGCTTTCCGGTCAGTTCCGGATAGATCAGCGTGATTGCACTGGCCGATCCGGTGGTCGTCGGGATCAACGAATTCAGGGCCGAGCGCGCGCGGCGCAAATCCTTGGCCGGACGGTCCACGATGGTCTGGGTATTGGTAACATCGTGGATCGTGGTGATTGAACCGTGTTTGATGCCCAGGTTTTCGTGGATCACCTTGACCACCGGGGCCAGGCAATTGGTGGTACAGCTTGCGGCGGTGACGATCCGGTGCTTGCCCGCGTCATAGCTGTCGTCGTTCACGCCGAATACGATGTTGGCCGCATCGCCATCCTTGACCGGGGCGGAAACGATCACCTTTTTCACACCCGCAGCGAAATAGGGGGCCAGCTTTGCCTCGGTCTTGAAGGCCCCGGTGCAGTCGATGACCACATCCACACCGGACAAAGGCAAGTCATTCAGGTTTCGGGTGCATAGTGTTGGAATCCGAACACCATCAATGGATATGCTGTCGTCGTCATACGAAAAATCCGCGTCCCAACGCCCATGTACAGTGTCGAATTCCAACAAATGCGCATGCATCTGCGGATCGCCCACCGCGTCGTTCAGAAAGGCCAACTTGGCCCCGCGTTCCAGAAGCGGGCGCAGCGCCAGCTTGCCGATACGGCCCAATCCGTTGATCGCATAGGTGGTCATGCGTGCTCCTGTTGCTGTGCAATGTCGTCGACGTGTTTTTGAAGGGAAAGCCGGTCCAGCGTGTCCACCGGCAGAGCGGTAAAGGCGCGGATGCGGTTGCGCAGCGCGCCGAATGCCTCCTGGAAGGCATAGTTTCTTTCGGCGTCCGTCCCTTGGGCCTGAACCGGATCGGGAACGCCCCAGTGCGCCGAAATCGGCTGACCGGCCCAGGTCGGACAATCCTCATTCGCGGCCTGATCGCAGACGGTAAAGACGAAATCCATTTTCGGCGCATCCGGCCCGCGGAATTCCGACAGGCTTTTGGACCGCAACCCGGCGGTATCGAGTCCCTTGCCGCGTAACATTTCCAATGCCCGCAGGTTGGGCGTGGGAGAGGGGGTCGTCCCGGCGGAATAGGCCGTGAATCTGTCGCCCGCTTCGTGGCGCAGGATTGCCTCGGCAAAGATGGACCGGGCCGAATTGCCGCTGCAAATGAAAAGAACGTTGTGCTTTCGGCCGGGCGTGCCGCCCTTGGCCATCAGGGGGGCCAGCGGCGGGCACAGGTCCGGACGGCCACGGCAGCAATCGACGAACAACTCCGACACCATCGCTTGCGCGGATTCGGGGTTCATCTTGTAGAAAAGAAAGGTCCCGCGGCGGGTTTGCGTGATCAGGCCGGACCGCGTCAGCGCCGACAGGTAAACCGAGGCCGTGCTGGGTTTCAGGTCAAGAACCTGTGCGATTTCCCCGGCCGCCAGCGCATCGGGACACCGCCGCACGAGGAGCTGGAAAATGGCCATCCGCTGGGGGTGACTGAGGACTGAGAGTTTGTCGATAAGCATTGTTTCCATATTTCACGTATATGTAAAATATTTATGTCAGACAACATCCTCCGATCGCTCTGCCGCGCTAAACGGTCCCGCAGGCTGGCGCCACGTGATCGGCCAGTTGCGCCCGCAGCCATCTGTGCATGGCCGAATGGTGCGTCCGTGCGTTCCAGTAGAGATCAATGTCGAACGGCGCCTTGATCGGCGTCGGGGCAACGTGGACCGCATCGCCAAACGCCAGCGCGATCCGCTTGGGCACGGTCGAGATCAGATCGGTCCCCTGAAGGGTCATAGGCAGGGCCGCCGGGCTGGGCACTTCGACCACCGCATTCAAACTATGCCCGCGCGCTTCGATTTCGACCAGGTAGCGCGATTGCCAGGTTCCGCCATAGATCACCACCACATGGGGTGCCGCCAAATAGGTCTGCGTATCCAGATCGACACCGACAAGCGGATTGTCTTTGGCCATGATGCAGACGTAGTGATCGCGCAGCAGATTACGGCGATAATAGCCGCTGTCGTCGATCCGAACCGGCCCGATCAGCATGTCGCTTTCGCCGCGCTCCAACTGATCCTTTCCCAGGACGTTGGACGACAGAACCCTGACCCGCAAACCGGGTGCCTTTTGCCGCAGGATACGCACCAGATGCGGCAACAGGGTGATCCGCTCATAGTAGTTGCAGGACAGGGTGACCTCGGCCTGGGCCTTGAACGGATCAAAGGCACGCGGTTCAAGAATGGCGGAAAATTCGTCCGTCATCCGCGCAGCGGTGCTGACGATCTCGTTACACCTGTCGGTGGGCACCGTGCCGCCCCCCTGGCGCACGAACAGCGGGTCGCCAAAGATGCGGCGCAGCCGGTCGATGGTATAGCTGACGGTGGACTGGGTGATCCCCAGCGTTTCGGCCGCCCGCGAAAATGACCCCAGCGCATGCACCATCCGCAGCGTTCTGAGCGCGGCGAAATCCACCGAAAGAGGATCGCTTGGTTTCGTCATTCAGCAAAAACCCGTATCTGTATCGAATTTTTCGATCTAGTGCATTGAACCCATCGGATTGCAAGATACCCCTGCCCTGACCTATGTTGACGGAAACACCGGAACCTGGGGAGGAGCTCCGTGACAACCACCATGCAAAACCTTGCGCCCCGCAACGCGGATATCACGATCCAGCAACTGACGCTGGACCCGTATTCCATCTACAGGCGCCTGCGCGCGGAAACGCCGGTGTTGCGCGTTGAATCGATCAACCGCACCATGCTGACCAAGGCGGAAGACACCAAATACGTCAAGGAAACGCCCACGCTGTTCAGCTCGGACGATCCAAGCACGCCGATGGAACGTGCCTTTCGCGCCCATACGCTGATGCGCAAGGATGGCGAGGCGCACCTCGCCGAACGCAATGCCATGGCCCCCACCTTTACCGGGCGCAATATCAAGGCCTGCTGGGAGCCGATCTATACCGACATCGCCAAGGACTTCGTCTCGGGCCTGCCACGGGGCGAAACGGTCGACCTGTTCACGACACTTGCCGGACCCTTTGCCGCGCGCTGTCTGAAACATCTTCTGGGCATAGAAGAGGCCAGCGATGCCGACATGGAACGCTGGAGCCAGACCCTGATTGATGGCGCCGGCAACTTTGGATGGAGCGAGGACCTGTTCGCCAAATGCGATGAGGCGAATGACGAAATGGATGCGCTGTTTCAGGCGACGATCCCGCGTCACAAGGCCGATCCGAACGCAAGCGCCCTGTCGGTGATGGTCAACGCCGAAGACCCCATCCCGCTGAGCCAGATATTCTCAAACGTGAAAATCGCCATCGGCGGCGGTATCAACGAACCGCGCGACGCCCTGCTGACCATTCTCTACGGGTTACTGACGAACCCCGATCAGAACGAGGCCGCCAAAAAGGACGCGCTGTGGGGTGAGGCGTTCGAAGAAGGCGTGCGCTGGGTCGCGCCCATTCAGGCCAGTTCACGGCTGGTAATGGAAGACACGCAAATCCGCGGAATAGACATCCCCAAGGGCGATGTCGTCATGACCGTTCAGGCCTCGGCCTGCCATGACGAGGATATTTACGAGGACCCGGAAAAGTTCAACATTTTCCGCCCGCGCAAACCGCACCAGGCCTTTGGGAACGGTCCCCATTTCTGCCAGGGCACGCACATCGCGCGGCGCATGCTGGCCAATATCATGCTGCCGATGCTGTATGACCGGTTCCCCAACATGTCCCTGCCCGATCCCGACGCCGTGCAGTTCTACGGATTCGGATTCCGGGGACCGCGGCAATTGCCAGTGACTTTGAACTGAACCTGACACACAATGAATCATCAAAGCGCGGGAAAAACCCGCGCGTCTTTTGGGAGGAAAGAATGAAGAAACGCACCCTGATGAAAGGCGCTATCGCTGCGGTATTCGCCACGGCCATGTTGCCGATGACGGCGACAGCGCAAGAGGTGACACTGAAACTGCACCAGTTTCTGCCGCCGCCTGCAACGGTGCCAAAGCTGATCCTGAAACCCTGGGCCGCGCAGGTCGAAGAGGCGTCCGGCGGGCGCATCAAGATCGATCATTTCGACGCCATGGCGCTGGGCGGAACGCCCCCCAGCCTGATGGATCAGGCGATTGACGGGTCGTCCGACATGGTGATGACCGTCGTGGGCTATACTCCCGGCCGGTTCCCCAAGACAGAAGTATTTGAACTGCCCTTCATGATGACCGACCCGATCGCCACATCGAAGGCGTTCATGGAAATGGTCGAAACCGATCTGCAGGAAAATGAATACAAGGACGTCAAGGTTCTGGGCGCATGGGTACATGGCCCCGGCGTGATCCACACCAACACCGGTGTGACCAAGCTTGAGGACATGGAAGGCAAGAAACTGCGCGGCCCGACCCGCGTGATCACCGACATGCTCAAGGAACTGGGCGCAACCCCGGTCGGCATGCCGCTGCCCGCCATCCCCGAGGCCCTGTCGAAGGGTGTGATCGACGGCACCGTGATCCCGTGGGAGGTAACCCCCGCGATCAAACTGTCGGAACTGGTCCAGAACCACACCGAATTCATGGGCAAGGAATCGCTTTATACGGCGACCATCGTTCTGGTGATGAACCGCGCCAAATACGATGCCCTGCCCGATGATCTCAAGGCGATCCTGGATGGCGAATCCGGTCAGAAACTGTCGACCTTCGCAGCGGAACAGATGTTCGCCCGCGACAAGCCGGGCCGCGACATCGCTGTCGCCAACGGCAGCAAGATCGTTCAGCTGGACGAGGCCGAAGTCGCCCGCTGGAAGGCCAAGGCCGAGCCGGTCATCGACCGCTGGGTTGCCGACATGGAAGGCAAAGGCATTGACGGTCGCGCCGTGATCGAAGAGGCCAAGGCCCTGATCAAAAAGCACGGTGGCTGATCGCGCCACGCCATTTGGGCCAGCCGGGCACCCCCGGCTGGTCCCCTCATTCCCCCACAACAGTTGAGTTCACGACGCAAAGCGCCTATTTCGGCCCAAGGGCCAATTGGCCGGACTTTGCAAAGGACTGTTGCGTGGCAAACCATCTTTATCAGAACGATCTGCCCGATGGGCTCGACCTGGGGCCCGTTGTTGCAATTGACTGCGAAACGATGGGGTTGAACCCGCACCGCGACCGGCTCTGCGTGATCCAAATGTCAGGCGGCGATGGCAACGCCCATATCGTTCAGGTCGCCAACGGCCAGACCGAGGCGCCGAACCTGTGCGCCATGCTGGAAAATCCCGATGTGCTCAAACTGTTCCATTTCGGCCGGTTCGACATTGCCGCGCTGTACAATGCTTTTAGCGCGCTGGCGGCACCGGTCTATTGCACCAAGATCGCCAGCCGCCTGATCCGCACCTATACGGACCGGCACGGGCTGAAAAACCTGACGCAGGAACTGATTGGCGTGGATATTTCCAAGCAACAACAGATGAGCGATTGGGGCGCCGAGACCCTGACGGGCGCTCAGCTGGACTATGCGGCCTCGGACGTTTTGTACCTGCACCGGCTGCGCGATGAGCTGAACAATCGCCTGGCGCGCGAAGGCCGCACCGACATGGCGCAGGCCTGTTTCGATTTTCTGCCGATGCGGGCGCGGCTGGATCTGGCCGGCTGGCCCGAAACCGACATCTTTGCGCATTCATGACCGGCACCTTTCAGGAAACCGCCCGCCGTGTGATCCACATCGAGGCGCAGGCGCTCACCCTTCTGGAATCCGCGCTGAACGGCGAATTCGACCGCGCCGTCGACCTGCTGCTTAACGCAAAGGGGCGCGTGATCGTCAGCGGCATGGGCAAATCCGGCCATATCGCCCGCAAGATCGCGGCGACCTTTGCCAGCACCGGAACGCCCGCGCATTTCGTGCACCCGGCCGAGGCGAGCCATGGTGATCTGGGCATGATGGCACAGGGCGATGTGGCGCTGGTGCTGTCCAATTCGGGCGAGACACCTGAACTGGCCGATCTCATCGCCTATACCCGCCGCTTTGCGATCCCGCTGATCGGCGTGGCAAGTCGCGCGGAATCGACCCTGCTCAAACAATCGGACGTTGCCCTTGTCCTGCCGCAAGCGCCCGAGGCCTGTGGCACCGGCGTCGTGCCCACGTCTTCGACCACCATGACCCTTGCGCTGGGCGATGCGCTGGCGATTGCACTGATGGAGCATCGCAAGTTCACCCCGGAACATTTCCGCGAATTCCACCCTGGCGGCAAACTGGGCGCGCGGCTCAGCAAGGTGCGCGACCTGATGCACACCGGCACCGCCCTGCCCATGGTCTCCACAGACACCCCGATGAGCGACACGCTGATCGAGATCAGCCAAAAGGGGTTCGGCGTTGCCGGCGTCAGCAACCCGGACGGCACCTTGGCAGGCATCATCACCGACGGTGACCTGCGCCGCAAAATGACCGGGTTGCTTGATCACACGTCGGGCGAAGTCATGACCCCGAACCCGACGACCATCGCCCCCGGCGCGCTGGCCGAAGAGGCAGTCGCCATCATGAACCAGCACAAGATCACCTGCCTGTTCGTGGTCGACCCCGATGGCGACGGAACCGCCCAGGGGCTGCTGCACATCCACGACTGCCTGCGCGTCGGGCTGGGTTGAACAGGGGTTGGGGCGGTGGATCTCTACTCCCGCATGGTCGCGTTCTTCAAGGTGCTGCTGCCGCTGGCTGCGCTGGCCATTCTGGCGACGCTGTTCCTTTTGTCGCGCGGAAACGACCCTGACACGGCGATTCCCTTCGCTGAAAAGGACGTGGCCGACCGCCTGCGCGATCAACAGATCACTGCGCCATTCTTTTCCGGCACCGCCCCGAACGGCGATGAAATTATCGTGACCGCCACGCTTGCCCGTCCGGGGGGGCAGGACACACCGGCCGAGGCAACCGATGTAAGCGCCCGCATCACGGCCGCCGACGGGGGCCGCATGACGCTGGACGCGGATAAGGCAAGTGTCGATCTGCCTGCGGATTTGGCCACGTTTTCAGGCGATGTGCGTATTTCCACCTCGACCGGGTATGTCGTGCGCACCGAAGAGCTGAACACGCGGCTGCATGATCTGTCCGGCAGCGCCCCGGGCACGATAAAGGGCACCGGACCGCTGGGCGACTTTACCGCCGGGCAGATGGAGTTCAGCGCAAAAAACCAGTCCGGCCCCGTGCACATGCTTTTCAAGGGCGGCGTTAAACTGATATACCAACCCAAACAGATTGAAAGATAACCAGTGTCCATTCTCCGCGCCTTTATCTTGTGCATGCCCCTTGCGCTGTGTGCGGTGGCCGTGAATGCACAAAGCGCCAACCTGGCGTTTGGCACGGTCAAGGCCGATCCAACCCTCCCGGTCGAGGTGTCCTCGGATACGCTGGATGTGAACCAGGCGGACGGATCGGCACAATTTCAGGGTAATGTCGTGGTGGGTCAGGGCGAAATGCGCCTGTCCGCCCAGCGCGTTCTGGTGATTTACAAGCAGGACCGGCAAGGCATTCAGCGGCTTGAGGCCACTGGTGGCGTCGTTCTGGTCAACGGCCCCGATGCCGCCGAGGCCGAGCGCGCCGATTACAACATCGAAAACGGTGTCATCGTCATGTCGGGCAACGTGTTGCTGACCCAGGGACAGAACGCGCTGACGTCGGACCGGATGACCGTCAACCTGACCGAAGGTACCGCCAGGATGAACGGGCGCGTCAAAACCATCCTGATTCCGGATCAGAACTGATGGCTGGCCCGGACCTGAGCGTGAAGGAAGGCCAATCCGGTCTGCGCATCGAGCATTTGCGCAAGTCTTTCCGCAAGAAAATGGTCATTCGCGATGTTTCGATGACCCTGCACCGCGGTGAGGTCGTCGCCCTTCTGGGGCCGAACGGATCGGGCAAGACCACGACGTTTTACGCCATCGCCGGGCTGATCTTTCCCGAGGCAGGCACCGTCACCATCGACGGGCACAATGTGACCTCTCTCCCGATGTATCGCCGCGCACGAATGGGCATCGGGTATCTGCCCCAGGAGATGTCGATTTTCCGGGGCCTGAGCGTCGAAGACAACATTTCGGCCGTGCTCGACGTCACCCACAGCGATCAGCACAAACGCCGCGAACGCCTGGAAGAGCTGCTGTCGGATTTCTCGATCGAACACCTGCGCCGCGCGCCAGCGCTGGCCCTGTCCGGAGGCGAACGGCGACGGGTCGAGATTGCACGCTGCCTGGCCGCCGAGCCGAAATACCTGCTGCTGGACGAACCCTTTGCCGGGGTCGATCCAATTTCGGTTGGCGATATCCGTCATCTTGTTGCCGACCTCAAAAAGCGGGGAATCGGCGTTCTGATCACCGATCACAACGTGCGTGAAACGCTCGAAATCGTGGATCGGGCCTATATCCTGCACGATGGGCAGGTTTTGATGTCGGGAACGCCCGAAGAAGTCGTGGAAAACGAAAACGTGAGACGCGTCTATCTGGGCGAAAATTTTCGCATTTCGTAAACTTCCGACACGATTTGGCGCCGTCAACACAGTGTTTCCAAAATTTTCTTTGCTGCTTTTCGTTGACAGCGCGCCGCCACGGTGCCTCAATTGTCGTATGACAAAACTACGGTCTGAGGCAGTTTCGGGAATGGCCCAAAAGGATGGGTCAGACCGAATACAACCCGCAGTTTGGTCTATCCCTGACATCCGTTTCTAATGCAGATCGTCCGCTGACGCGGAATCTGGACGGGTGCGATTTATGAAGGAGTATCCATGCGTTATCAAATCAGTGGCAAGCAAATCGACATTGGCGAAGCCCTTCAAACACATGTTCAGAACGAGCTGAACTCGGTCGTTCAGAAATATGCCGAGCGGCCCACTGACGCCAATGTCATTTTTTCCAAGTCGGCCCATGAATACGTGTGCGAAGCGACAATTCACCTTTCAACCGGGTTGAATGCCACCGCCAAGGCGCATGCCACTGAAATCTATGCAGCTTTCGAGGCTTGCGCCGAAAAAATGGAAAAGCAGCTGCGCCGTTACAAACGCCGGCTCAAGGACCACCACCGCGAGCGGTCGGAACCGGTTGAACTTTTTGGCGCATCCTCCTATATCCTCGCCTCGGAAGAGCAGGCGGAAAGCGCTGAGCCGGAATCACTTCAGCCAATCATCGTTGCTGAAATGGAGACGCAGATACCCTCGTTATCTGTCGGAGAAGCCGTGATGCAGATGGAACTGGCCGGTGCGCCAGTCCTGGTTTTCCAGAACGAAGGCAAAAAAGGGCTGAACGTGGTCTACCGTCGTGACGATGGCAACATCGGTTGGATCGACCCGCGCAGCCAGGACTAAACCTGCGTGCCCAAACAGGGGCGCCAACAGGCGGAGCACAGAAATATGGAGCTTTCGAGCATCCTGAAACCCGACGCGGTGAAAGTATTTTCCGCAGCCTCGAGCAAGAAGCGGCTGTTCCAGGAAATCGGTGACATTGCGTTCTCTGCCTATGGTCTTGGCGCCTCTACCACCGTCGAAGCACTGCTTGAGCGCGAAAGCCTGGGACCAACAGGTGTGGGACATGGCGTTGCCCTGCCCCACGCGCGTCTGGCCGATCTCGACAAGGTCGTTGGCATCTTTGTCCTGTTGGAAAAGCCGATTGATTTTGGCTCGGTCGACCGTCAGCAGGTCGATATCGCCTTTGCCCTCTTTGCCCCAGAAGAGGCTGGTGTCGAACATCTCAAGGCGCTGGCGCTGGTGTCGCGCACCCTGCGCGATTCGACCCTGTGTTCGAAACTGCGCGCCAATCCCAACCCCGCGACACTTTACGCCATCCTGACCGAGGCCCAGTCGGTTCAAGCGGCCTGATCGCCCTCGGGTCGCCACGGGCGAAATCCGAACATCATGTAATCGCGGTTGTAGACATCCGCGATGATCTCTTCCAACGCGTCATCGTAAATATTCGAAAGTTGGAACGGCGTGTCCTGGAATGACGCCGCATAAGGTGCTGGATCGGGATGACCGACCGAACGGGCCAGCCGATCGAGGGCATCGGGCAATTCCTCTTCGCGCAACACGTGATCCGGCAGGGAAAAGTCGCTGAATCCACTCAGGGTCTGAGATTGGGTTGCCCATTCACCGTCCACCCGAACGGCCGTCTGGCCCGCGAGATTCGCCTTGAGAAAGGCGAGAAAACCTTCAAACCCCTCGCGGTGATCGGCCAATGAATAAGACGCATCCGGCCCGTTTTTGGGGATCGGCAATTTGAACTGCGTCCGCAGAGTTTCGCGGATTTTGCCATAGCTGCCGCCAGAAGTGGACAGGATCCGCCTGCAAAAGACCCAATGCACCCGCGCGGCCGGGTGGCGCAACACGCAGAACCCCCGGTGCCCCGGCATGGCGCGTTTCCACTGGCGCAGTTGTTTCTGGTTCAGCTTGCTGTGCAACTCATCGACCGCCACGCCATCCAGCGCCGCCAGCCATTCGGTCACCGCCTGTTCCGGCCCGCCCTTGAGCGGCATGAACAACAATGGCGTTTTGACCGCCGCGACATAGCTTGGCACCGCCGGACCGCGGCGCGGTTCGAAATTTGGCGTGCGGGTCAGGTTGAACCGGTCAAGATCGGCAAGCGCCTGCGCCATCTCATCCGGGTTGGACACCTTTGAGATCACCGGGCTGGGGTTCTGGGGTTTCAGGCTTTTGTCCAGCGCCTCCAACCGGCTGTCCACGCCCAGCCATTTCGCCAGGCCGTTCATGACGGCAAGGTCCTGCAAATCCTCATAGGCCACGTAAAACGGGGTCTGGCCGGTCACCTGCAAGCGGTTCAGAAGGGTCAACTGAAAGCTCTGCAATGTGGCCACGTGGTCGGCAAATTCGTCTGCATAAAACTCGGCCTGCGCCTCTTTGCGGCGTTTGACATCGGTCAGTTTCCATTGCCCCGTTGCCTTGGCAATTTTCCACGACACATAGCTGTCCAGCGGGTTGCGCGTGAGAATGATCTTGGCACAACGCGGATCGTCCAGAGCAATGTCCAGAACACGGGCATCGTGATCGTGGAAATACCGAAATCCGCCAAGACATCCCTTTTGGCCGCTGATCGTGCGGATCAACCCCGCCGGGTCGGCATCGCGCATCGTCTGGGTAACCCCCAGAATTTCGGTCTTGTTCGGGTAGCCGATGAAATGCGGGTTGAACGCCTCGCCATGACACGTCACGCCGTCAAGCGCGTTGAGATTGGTCTCAAGAAAATTGGACCCGGTGCGCATTTCGGCAAAGACGATGAAATAGTCGAACGACCCGGTCATTCAGGGTTACCGGACTAGATAGGGTTTGCGCGGCGGTTTGGGCACGTTCACCTGGGTTTGCTCGACCGGGAAATCCCCCATCAGATAGGGGTGCATCCCCTGGTTCTTGAGGTTCTGCAGGAACTGACCAAAGCCCTTGAGATCAACCATTTTGGGCGCTTCGCTCAGCCGGCGGTGGTTCACCGGGCCGATTTCGTCGATCACGGCCTGCAAAGGCTCCATCGGGGATTCGATGAACTCTGCCATGGTCCAGATGCGGATACGCGCATTGGCATGGGTCGAGCGCAAAACTTTCAAATGCTCGCTTTCGATCCGCTGCAGCACCGCTGCCTCTTTGCGCAGATCGGCAAAGTTGCGGTTCGACCGGAACAGCGGCACCGCCCAGGCGCCCGATATAACCGACACCTGCGCATTCGGGTCGCGCGCAATCAGCCAGTTGACCTTTTGATTGTCCGCCGGTCCGAATTGAAAACACTGACGCTCGCCACGGGTGTTCCAGATCAGGCTGGTCAGGAAGAAGTCGGGCGCATAATCGCGCTTTTCCGCGCTGTCGGACAGCGCGCCGTTGATCAGGGTCTGCCCGCCCGCAAACTCGGCCCGGTCGGGCGCAAACAGATGGCCATGCACCCGCGCGCCGGTGGCCTTGGACAGCCAGGTTTCAAAATCGTCAAACAGTTCGGTGAACCCCTGAAACACGGAATAGGGGTTCGATGTGATCCCGTTTTCATATCCCTGCCGCGGCATCCGGCTTTGCATGTAAAGACCGGGACGGCCCCGTGTGCGCCGCTCGACCGCCTTGGCGAAAATGCGGTCGATCTTGCCGGGGTTCGGTTCCGTCTTTTTCATCGCGCCGGCGCTGTCGGTCAGGAAAGACTGGTACAACCGTTCGGCGCGGGGCCAGATCTTGCGCGCCACGAAACAGTCGGACCGGCGCAGCAATTGCAGGTGATCGTCGTAGAAAATATGCGGCTTGCCCTGAAAATCGAATTTCGACAGGGTCAGCGACCGGCTTTCGATACTGCCCGAATACTTGCGCGCCAGTGTCTGGAAATAGCTTTCGTCCGGGATCCAGACCTGTTGGAAATACCTGTCGTAAGCCGGGCGGTCCGGATCTTCGAGAATGGCCGACAGGGTCTGGCGCGTCAGGCACCACCACTGGCTGCCCATATGCGGCACCAACCCGGCGGGAATTTTGCGCTTGAACCGCAGCTTGCGCTGCAAATCGACGTATTTGTCGAACAGATAGCGCCGCTTTTTCCACGAGAACGGGAACCGCAGGGTGAACCGTTCGTGGTCCAGCCCGCCAACCGTCCACGGCACATCGGCGGTTGTTGCGCTTTCGATGAAATCGGTGCGCGGGCGGGCGGCCAGATATTCGACCAGTTCATGCACCGGACGCAGAGGCAGGCACGCCCCCGACGCAAGATAGACGTGCCGCACGGCCGGAAAGGTCTTGAGCATCAGTTCCGCGGCGGATTGCGACGCCGCCACGATGCCCCACGTGCCCCATTCGCATCTGTGGCGTTTGCTGAACCTGATGTTCGGATCATCTGCGAGGGACCGGGAAAACGCCTGATAAGAGCGGGTCGGCACGGCCTGGTCGACATGGATCACCACCGGGCAGCCCGAGGCCGTCCAGTGCCGGGCCACCTGTTCGGCCCGATCCAGCGCGGTATGCACCAGCATGACGATCCCGACCGTCACTCGACCCTCCCCATCCCGTTCATGCCCAGTTCCCCTTGGACATTAACCCAAGAATCTCAAGTTGGCGCCAGTTGATGTATTTTTCGGACCATTTGCACCAAAGGTCCGGATCCTCCTGTACCTTTTCCGCATAGGCCTTGTATTCCACCGACTCGGAATAGTGCTGTTTCCGGTCAAGTTCTTCGCTGGCCTTGGCCGAAAACGTATCAAGAAACTTGGCATGCAGCAGAACGCCCGACGCCTTTTCCCCACCCCATTCATCATAAACCTGGTTCAACCCGCGCGGCAAAAGGATGTGGGTCGAACTGACATAGGCATAACGCCGATCCCATTTCACCAGAGGTATCTTGTTCAGGGCGGGCGCCTTTTCCGGCATGTCGGCAAAAAACACCCGGCTGCGCGGCCCCCCCTGGATCCAGAGGTTTCCATAGGTCTTGTTGCGTTTGATCGTGTAGTTGCCCGAATCGAACCACGACGCAATTTCCATCGGGTTCCGACCGGCCTGATAGGGCTCTGCATTCAACCGCCCCTTGGGATAGACATCCAGCAACATGGAACTGAAGCTGCGGATCGACGAATTGTCGAGCCAGTCGGTCAGCGCCGGGAGCGGGCGCGTATCACAGAACGGGTAGACGAAAAACTCATCCGGATCGACGACCAGCGTCCAGTGTCCATGCGCGTATTTGCGGCACAGCCAGTTGACCCAATCCACGCCATAGGCGGCCTTTTTATAGCTGGCCTTGGTGGACCAGACAGACACGTCCTGCTGACCTGCCAGATACTCCAGTGTGCCATCGGTGCTGTCGTTGTCGATGAACAGGAAATGGTTGATCCCCATGTCGCGGTAGTAGGACAGGAAATACGGCAGGCGCACATGTTCGTTCCGCATGGTGCACACCAGCAGGAGGTCGCGCGGGCGGATCGACTTTGTAAAGTCCTGGAACACCTTCAGCTCAAGGGATTTTCGCGCAGCCCGATACAGGCGTCGCCTACGCCTGACCCGCATACGGTAAGAATCCCAAAGGCCCACGTTTCAGTACATCCCCAGTTTGCGTGCAATGTCCGGTTGACCGTGCGTCGCCTGGTGTGCGGAACACTCAGAAACGGCAACCGATTGTCGCTCATTTAGAAATTCAATGAATTTATATTTGGTTACAAGGGGTATAGTCGCTGATTCAGCGTCATATGTGACGCGTTGTGACATTGGTGCGCGGATTGAATCCGGTTTTCCTACCACCCGCCGTCCGACATCAGGCCCAGGTCTACCAGTTGGCGCCACCCGCCCAGCCTGACGGAGCCGTCGAACCACAGGTCCGGTTGGCGCGCGATATCCTGGTAATAGGTCTGAAACTGGTCGGGATGATGAAAATGCTGTCCGCGCTGTTTTTCCTCGGTGGTGCGGTCGAGAATGTCGGGGATGAATTTCGTGTGCAGCAACACGGCCGACGGTTCATCCCGGCCCGGCCCCGAATAGGCAAAGTTGAACCGGGACGGCAGAACCGAGTGGCAGGAATTCACAAACGCAAACCGCCTGTTCCATCGCATCAGCGGCAGCTTGTTCAAGGTCGGCGATCGGCGCGGATCGTCGGTAAAGAAAATCCGTTCGCGCGCCCCACCCTGCACCCAGAGGTTCTGCATCGGCATCTGGCGTTGCGACCGGTACGGCCCATTGTCGAACCAGCACAAGATTTTGCGCGGGTCTTCGCCCGGCGACATTTCCTGAGTGCCCAATGGCCCCTTCGGGTAGAGATCCAGCATCAGCGCGCCAAGGAACCGCCGGTTCTGGCTGTCCAGCCAGGCGGTCAGATCGGTGATTGACCGGCTGTCGCAATGGGCAAAAACAAAAAGCTCGTCCGCGTCCAGCATGAGGCACCACCGGTTGTGGCAATAGCGCATCTGCAACCAGGTGACCCAATCCAGCCCGAACCGCGCCGCCCGGTAACTGGCCGGGGTTTCCCACAGCGATACATCCGGCTGCCGGGCCAGAAACGCACCGGTGCCATCGGTACTTGCGTTGTCGATCACAAGAAAATGGCGGATGCCAAGGCCCCGGTGATAGTCGAGGAAAAAGGGAAGGCGGTGCAGTTCATTATGCACCACCATGACCGCGACAACCGAATCCCTGGTCATTTCCCCCGTCCGGTCGATGACTGACGACAACTGCCTGCGGCTGCGAAACGACCGCCACAACATGCGCCAGCGTTTCAAATACAGAAGATAGGCCGCGAAGAACCCGGGGAACGTGTAGGCGTCTGGGGATGAACGCTCCATCAGACAGGATCAGCCGTCATAGTGACCGGTCTGGTGCCATTTCCAGGCGTCCGCGATCATCTGATCCAACGTTGATCGCGTGGGTGTCCAGCCCAGTTCGTCATGCGCACGCACGGATCCCGACACAAGCCGCGTACAATCCCCCGCGCGGCGCGGGCCCGTTGTGACAGGCACTTCGCGGTTGGTGACGACACGCGCGTGATCGATCACCTCGCGGACCGAAAACCCGGTGCCGGTGCCCAGGTTGAAGACCCGGTTGCCCTTGCCCTCGGCCAGCCATCTCAGGCCCAGAACATGGGCATCCACCAGATCGCAGACATGCACATAATCGCGGACGCAGGTGCCGTCCGGCGTTTCGTAATCGGTGCCGAAAATCGTCAGCGCAGCCCGCTTGCCATCAATGGCATCCAGCAGAAGGGGCACCAGGTGCGTTTCGGGTTGATGAAACTCGCCAACTTCGGCGTCGGGGTCTGCGCCCGCCACATTGAAATATCGGAAAATCACGTGGTTCAGACCGTCCGATGCGCCAAAGTCGCGCAGGATTTGTTCGATCGCCTGTTTCGAGCCGCCATAGGCGTTCAGCGGCTCCTGTGCCGTGTCTTCGTCCAGCACCACGTTGTCATGTTCACCATAGGTGGCACAGGTCGATGAAAATACGAAATCGAGACATCCGGCGGCCACCGCGGCCTCGATCAGGGTCAACGACCCCAAGACGTTGTTGCGCCAGTAAAGACCGGGATGCAGCATCGCCTCGCCCACCTGGCTCAGCGCGGCGAAATGCATCACGGCAACGGGTTTGTAGGTTTCGAAAACCTGATCCAGCCGGGCCCGGTCGGTCAGGTCGCCCTGTTCGAAGGGGCCGAATTTCACGGCATCTTTCCAGCCGGTGACGAGATTATCAAAGGTGACCGGAATATACCCCGCCGCCTTCAACGCCTTGCACGCGTGTGATCCGATAT
Organism: Arenibacterium sp. CAU 1754; assembly: GCF_054482635.1. Classification (NCBI taxonomy): domain Bacteria; kingdom Pseudomonadati; phylum Pseudomonadota; class Alphaproteobacteria; order Rhodobacterales; family Paracoccaceae; genus Arenibacterium; species Arenibacterium sp. CAU 1754. The sequence continues at coordinate 294,215 of NZ_JBTLRG010000003.1, read as the reverse complement.
ACCCGGCACCGCCGGTTACCAAGACATGCGTCAAATCCAGCCCCCCGGAACGCTGATCACTCAGCGGCTTTGTCGAGCTGTACGACTTCTTTCAGGTACCGGCTCAGGTCGTCGTGCAGGTCATCGCGCGCAAGCGCGAAGGCGACGGTCGCCTGCAGGAACCCGGCCTTGGATCCGCAATCGAACCGTTGGCCGCGGAACCGGTATCCGTAGACCGTGTTCTTGGTGCCAATGTCCTGCGCGATCGCGTCGGTCAGTTGGATTTCACCGCCTGCACCGGACTTCATCTTGTTCAGGTTGTTAAGAACCGACGGGCTGAGGATATAGCGCCCGATCACCGCCAGGTTCGAGGGCGCCTCTTCGGCCTTGGGCTTTTCGACCATCCCCTTGACGGACACGATCGATCCCATGTCTTCCTCGACGTCCAGCACACCATAGGACGATGCCTGTTCGGGCGGGACCTCCATCGCGGCAACCATGTTGCCGCCGGTTTCCTCATAGGCCTCGACCATCTGCTGCAAACACGGTTTTTCAGCCGCGATCACGTCGTCCGGCAGCATCACGGCAAAAGGTTCGTTTCCGATCAGGCGACGGGCACACCACACCGCGTGGCCAAGGCCCAGCGCCTTGTGCTGGCGGATATAGGCAATCGCACCGCTGTCCATGTTGGTGGATTTGAGAATCTCCAACAGCTCGGTTTTGCCCTTCTTGCGCAATTCCTGTTCCAGAACCGGCGAATGGTCAAAATAGTCCTCAAGGGCGCTTTTACCGCGCGAGGTGACAAAGATGAATTCCTTGATGCCGGCGGCCCGGGCCTCGTCGATGGCATATTGCACCAACGGGCGGTCAACCAGCGTCATGATCTCTTTCGGCACCGATTTGGTCGCCGGAAGGAACCGCGTCCCCAATCCTGCGACCGGAAATATTGCCTTGGTTACTTTCTTGCCCATGTCACTCCTCAGTTCTTTCCGACCATTCAACTCGTAACGCAAATTCCGTGATACACACTGCCGCAGCAATTATCACGCCCCCCACACACCCAGATAATGTGTTTTTTGTGTCTAGCTGTCTTTCATTAGGGGGAAATTGACAATAGGCCGCAGCATTTTTGGTCATTTCGCCCCATCTCGGCGGGAAACGGCACATGCCGCGCAACCTCAGTCGATTCCCATCTCGGCCATCATCGCTTCCAGCTTGGGAACATCTTCGGGGTTGTTCAGTTCCCAGAACTGACGCCCGCGCGACTGAACCTCGACACACTGGACCCGGCGGCCGTTTTCCATGAACCGCAGCTGTTCCAACCCCTCGTTTTGCTCCAGCGGACCGGCGGGCCAGCCGGGATAGGCCGCAAGGGCATCCGGACGATAAGCATAGACACCGACATGGTGGAACACCGGTGTCGGCGCCTCGCCGTCATAGGGTTTGGCCGTGAACGGGATGACTTCTTTCGAGAAATAGAGCGCCCCGCCATCGGCCGCGAAAACGGCGGTGGTCCCGCCGACACGCCCGGCGCGGCGGTCGTCTTTCAGACCTTCCAGCATCTCACCGTCACATCGCAGAACCGGCGTGGCTACGCCGGCGTCCGGTGCCGCGCGCAACCCGGCCACCAGATCCTCGACGAACCAATGGGGCGTCAACGGTGCATCACCCTGAAGGTTGACGACAATCTCGTACCCGCCACCCAGCGCTTCATGCGCCTCGGCACAGCGTTCGGTGCCGTTCACGCATGTGTCCGATGTCATGACAACCTCGGCGCCGAACGCCTCGGCCGCTGTGCGAATGCGGTCGTCATCGGTTGCCACGACGACTCGGTCGACACCGCCCACGGATGCCGCCGCCAGCCAGGACCGCTCGATCAGACTGCGCTTGACGCCGCTGGCCCCGGTCAGGGGCACCAGCGGTTTGCCCGGATAGCGGACCGAGGGATAGCGCGCCGGGATGACGATCAGAACCGACATCAGGCGTCTTTCAGGTCAACATCGGGCGCATAGGCGATGAAGAACGGGTTGGCGTACCCGTCCTTGCCATAGGTCAGCGGGCTGTGATCGTCAAAGCGAACCACCTTGCCCCCAGCGCCGTTCAACACGGCATGCCCGGCGGCAGTATCCCATTCCATCGTGCGCCCGACACGCGGATAGAGATCCGCCTCGCCCGTGGCGATCAGACAGAATTTCAGTGACGATCCGGCGCTCTTCATGTCCTTCACGGCATATTTGTTGATGTAGTCGTCCGTGGCCTGATCGCGGTGAGATTTGCTGGCCACGACCATCAGGGCGCTGTTGTCGGATTTTGCCACGTTGATCGGAGTCGTCTCACCGATCTGATCCGGCTGGAACGCGCCGGTTTCCTCGACCGACCGACCGTCAGCGAGGGTAAAGAACATCCGGTTCTTTGCCGGGGCATAGACCACCCCACGCGTCGGCACGCCCTTTTCGACCAAGGCGATATTCACCGTGAAATCCCCCCGGCGGTGGATGAATTCCTTGGTGCCATCCAGCGGGTCGACAATCAGGAAGGTGTCTCCCGTGGTGTCATGCGAGTCGGCCTGTTCCTCGGTCACAAGCATCACGTCGGGAAATGCGGCGCGCAGCCCGGCGGAAATCAGGGCATCCGCCGCCTCGTCCGCCTCGGTGACGGGGCTGTCGTCCGATTTCACCTTCACGTCGAAATCGTCGGAGTTATAGATCTCCATGATCTTTTCGCCGGCCTCGATGGCCAGCTTACGGATTACGGGCACCAGGGTATCATAGTTCACGAGAAAGCTCCGCCTTGTGGTGATTTGTTGAATATTCACTTGTTGCCCCTTATGCTGCGCCAGCTACGGAACGGCAAGAATTCCGTGCCGGACCGTTCAGCGTCACAGGATCACAGGCAGATGTTTCAACATCGGGTAAAGCGGACACCACTGGCGAATGCCATAACCACGTTCGAGCTGATCTATCACTCGATCGTGCGGAGCGTGCGCAAATCCCACAACAACGCCTTCATCGCGCTGGCCATGAACATGGTGCAGGCCGTCCTGTTCGTGACGATCTTTTATGTCATGTTCTCGGTGCTGAAACTGCGCGGGTCGGCCGTGCGCGGCGATTTCCTGCTGTATGTGATGTCGGGCATTTTCCTGTTCATGTGCCATATCAAGGCCGTGTCGGCGGTTTCCAGCGCCGAGGGCGCGAACAGCCCGATGATGCAACACGCGCCGATGAACACGGCAATTTCGATCACCGCCGCCGCGTTGGGGACGCTTTATATTCAAGTCCTGTCAATGGTGCTGATCCTGTTCATGTACCACACGATTTTCACACCGATCTACATTGATCAGCCCGTCGCCGCCTTTGGCATGGTGCTGCTCAGCTGGTTTACCGGGTGCGCCGTGGGCCTGGTGTTTCTTGCACTCAAACCCTGGTTTCCGTCCTTCGTCGGTGTCGCATCGACGATCTATCAGCGCGCGAACATGATCGCGTCCGGCAAGATGTTCCTGGCCAATACGCTGCCCGGGTTCATGTTGCCGCTGTTCAACTGGAACCCGCTGTTTCACACGATCGACCAGTCGCGCGGCTTTGTGTTCATCAACTACAACCCGCATTTCAGCGACTGGCGATATGCGGTCTGGGTGGCCGTCGTTCTGGTCATGCTGGGCATGATGGGCGAATTCTTTACCCGCCGCCATGCCTCGGTCAGCTGGGCTGCCCGGCGTTAGGATCAGGTCACAACCCGCAGGGTCAGATTGATGCGCCCGCCTTTGGGCAAAAGCCGGGAAGAGCCGAACCTGATCCGGTCCACACCGTGATAGATCAGCCGCGCCGCGCCCCCCATCACCACCACGTCGCCCGAATTCAGCCAGACAGACTCGGTCTTGCCGCCCCGTGTCGTGTTGCCGATCCGGAACAACCCGTCATCGCCCAGGGAAACGGACACCACAGGCCAGGCGAAATCGGCCTCGTCCTTGTCCTGATGCAAACCCATGCGCGCGCCGTCACCGTAATAGTTGATCAGGCAGCACTCGGGCTGCCGGTCAAGGCCGGTCACACGCGACCAGATGTCCAGAACCGGCGCCGGAATGTCCGGCCAGTCCTGCCCTTCGGGATGCTGTGTGACATACCGATACCCGCGCCGGTCCGAATACCATCCGAACCGCCCCGCCGATGTCATCCTGACTGACATCTTTTTCCCGTAGGGCGTATCCGGGGCATAGGCGGGGGCGTCCGTCAGAACCTCGCGCAGGCGGGCAACCAGGTCTTCCTGTTCAGGACCTGAAAGGTAGGATTTCCAGATATCGACACCGCGAATATTGAGCCGGTTCAACGGGTATTCTCCAATCCTTGCCAAAGCCTTGAAAAAATCGGCACAGATTCATGAAATACGCGCCTTAACGATGGTTGCAGCGCCTTTATCGGCTCCCTATATACGCCGAGACGCCCGCTGATGGGAATGATCGGCGGGCCCACTTATCGGGGCTCGGATGCCAAAACGGGTTCAGGCCTTGGGTTATCGCCTTAAGTTATGAAGGGATCAAATAAGATGAGCAAAGTTATCGGTATCGACCTTGGGACAACCAACAGCTGTGTCGCCATCATGGACGGCAGCCAACCCCGGGTTATCGAAAACGCGGAAGGGGCCCGCACAACCCCGTCGATCGTTGCCTTTACGGACAACGAACGCCTGGTTGGGCAGCCTGCAAAACGCCAGGCCGTGACCAACCCCGACAACACGATTTTCGGCGTCAAACGCCTGATTGGCCGCCGGTTCGACGATGCGGACCTGGCCAAGGACAAGAAAAACCTGCCCTTCAACGTGATTGATGGCGGCAATGGCGACGCATGGGTCGAAGCCAAGGGCGAGAAATACTCCCCCAGCCAGATCAGCGCGTTCATCCTGGGCAAGATGAAAGAAACCGCGGAAAGCTATCTGGGCGAAGAAGTCACCCAGGCTGTCATCACGGTTCCTGCCTATTTCAACGACGCCCAGCGTCAGGCCACCAAGGACGCCGGCAAGATCGCCGGTCTGGAAGTGCTGCGGATCATCAACGAACCGACAGCCGCCGCCCTGGCCTATGGTCTCGACAAGGAAAACACCCATACCATCGCGGTCTATGACCTTGGCGGTGGTACATTCGACGTGACCATCCTGGAAATCGACGACGGCCTGTTCGAGGTCAAATCGACCAACGGCGACACCTTCCTGGGCGGTGAAGACTTTGACATGCGGATCGTCAACTATCTGGCGGACGAGTTCAAAAAGGAAAACGGCGTCGACCTGACCAAGGACAAGATGGCCCTGCAGCGTCTGAAAGAGGCGGCAGAAAAGGCCAAGATCGAACTGTCCAGCGCCAACCAGACCGAAATCAACCAGCCGTTCATCTCGATGGACCCGAACGGCGGTCAGCCGCTGCACATGGTCATGAAACTGACCCGGGCCAAGCTGGAATCGCTGGTCAGCGATCTGATCAAGTCGTCGCTGAAGCCCTGCCAGGCCGCTCTGAAAGACGCCGGTCTGTCGGCCAGTGACGTGGACGAGATCGTTCTGGTCGGTGGTATGACCCGTATGCCCCGCGTCGTCGAAGAAGTGACCAAGTTCTTCGGGAAAGAGCCGCATAAGGGTGTGAACCCGGACGAAGTTGTTGCCATGGGCGCCGCCATTCAGGCCGGTGTTCTGCAGGGCGACGTCAAGGACGTGGTTCTGCTCGACGTGACCCCGCTGTCGCTGGGTATCGAAACGCTGGGTGGCGTGTTCACCCGTCTGATCGACCGCAACACCACGATCCCGACCAAGAAGTCGCAGATTTTCTCGACTGCCGAAGACAATCAGAACGCCGTGACCATCCGGGTGTTCCAGGGTGAACGCGAAATGGCCGCCGACAACAAGATCCTCGGTCAGTTCAACCTTGAAAACATCCCGCCTGCCCCGCGCGGCATGCCCCAGATCGAAGTGACCTTTGACATCGACGCCAACGGCATCGTGTCGGTGGGCGCAATGGACAAGGGCACCGGCAAAGAGCAGAAGATCACGATCCAGGCATCGGGCGGTCTGACCGACGACGACATCGAAAAGATGGTCAAGGACGCCGAGGAGAACGCCGAGGCGGACAAGGAACGCCGCGCGCTGATCGAGGCGAAAAACCAGGCCGAAAGCCTCATCCACTCGACCGAAAAGTCGATGGAAGAGCATTCGGACAAGGTGGACCCGACCACGATCGAAGCGATCGAACTGGCCATTGCCGCGCTCAAGGACGAGCTGGAAACCGAAAATGTCGACAAGATCAAATCCGGCATCCAGAACGTCACCGAATCGGCCATGAAGCTGGGCGAAGCCATCTACAAGGCCAGCCAGGAAGAGCCGGGCGATGAACCGCAAGCCGCCGATATGGGTGGGGACGATGACATCGTCGATGCCGACTTCGAAGATCTGGACGACGATAAGCGTGCCTGAGGCATAAACCGGAACCTGAACGGGCCGGTCCGGTCTCCGGGCCGGCCCGATACGTTCCGGGAGAGAGGAATTGACGATGTCAAAACGTGATTTCTATGACGTGCTTGGCGTGTCCAAAGGCGCATCCGCCGACGAGATCAAGAAAGCCTATCGCAAGAAGGCAAAAGAACTGCACCCCGACCGCAACGCGGACAACCCCGAGGCCGAGTCGCAGTTCAAGGAAGCCAACGAAGCCTATGAAATCCTGAAAGACGCCGACAAAAAGGCTGCTTATGACCGGTTTGGTCATGCGGCATTCGAAGGCGGTATGGGCGGTGGCGGCGGACCGCGCCCCGGTCAGGGGTATGGCGGCGGCGATTTCTCATCGGCGTTTTCGGATGTATTCGACGACCTGTTCGGCGACTTCATGGGGGGCCAGCGTCAGGCCGGCGGGCGCCGCGCGGCGCGTGGCTCGGACCTGCGCTATAACCTGCGCGTCACACTGGACGAGGCCTTTTCCGGCGTTCAGAAAACCATCAACGTGCCGACGGCCGTGGCCTGTTCCGCGTGCGAAGGCACCGGGGCCGAAGGCGGCGCCGAACCCACGACCTGCCCGACCTGTTCGGGCATGGGCAAGGTCCGCGCGCAACAAGGCTTCTTTACCGTCGAACGCACCTGCCCGACCTGTTCGGGCATGGGTCAGACGATCAAGAACCCCTGTAAGGGGTGCGGCGGCGCCGGCCGGATCGAAAAGGACCGCGCCCTGAACGTCAACATTCCTGCGGGCGTGGAAACCGGCACCCGTATCCGCCTTGCCGGTGAGGGTGAGGCCGGCATGCGCGGCGGACCTCCGGGCGATCTCTATATCTTTGTCGAGGTGGCCCAGCACGACCTGTTCGAACGGGACGGTCCGAACCTCTATTGCCGCGTCCCGGTCAGCATGGCCAAGGCCGCGTTGGGTGGCGCGATCGAGGTGCCGACCATCGACGGTGGCCGTGGCCGCGTGCAGATCCCGGCAGGCAGCCAATCGGGCCGCCAGATGCGCCTGCGTGGCAAGGGCATGCCCGCCCTGCGCGGCGGTGGCCCCGGCGACATGTTCATCGAACTTGCCGTGGAAACGCCGGTCAACCTGACGTCGAAACAAAAGGAACTGCTCAAGGAATTCGAAGACCTGAGCGAGGATAACAACCCGGAAAGCAAATCGTTCTTTTCGTCGGTCAAATCCTTTTGGGACGGCATGAAGGGCTGATCCCTCCATTGCACCAGTCATGAGTAACGGGGCCGCCCTTTCCCAGGGCGGCCCCGTTACGTTTCAGGCCCATGTTAACCCGCGGTTTACCATCTTGCGTGCACTCTCGCGCTCATGACCGCTTCAAATGCCTTTGGTGAGGCCCCTCTTTCTCTCTTTGCGCCAGACGAGGCGCCTGAAACGCCGCTCGCGGCCGGGCGGTTGCCCTCGTATATCGCGGATCATCGGCAACGCCTGCGCGACCGATTCAATCAGGGCGGGGCGGCCGCGATGCCGGACTACGAATTGCTGGAACTGGTCCTGTTCCGGTCGATCCCCCGGCGCGACGTGAAACCGCTGGCGCGCGCCCTACTGGACAGGTTTGGTGATTTCAACCGCGTGCTGACCGCTGCGCCCGACCGGCTGAAAGACGTCAAAGGGGTTGGCGATGCGGTCATCACCGATCTCAAGATCATCGAGGCCGCAGCCCACCGCATGGCGCGGGCCAAGGTGATGCAGCGCCACGTGATATCCAGCTGGGACGCGATCCTGGATTATTGCCATACCACGATGGCCCACCGCGAAACCGAACAATTCCGCGTTCTGTACCTGGACCGCAAGAACACCCTGATCGCGGATGAAGAGCAGGCCAAAGGCACCGTTGATCACGTGCCGGTCTATCCGCGCGAGGTGGCAAAACGCGCGCTGGAACTGAATGCCTCGGCCCTGATCCTGGTGCACAATCACCCCTCGGGCGATCCGACTCCGTCGCAATCCGATATCGCCATGACCGACCAGATCAACACCGCCTGCATGGCGCTGGGGCTGACGCTGCATGATCACCTGATCATCGGGAAATCGCGCGAACTCAGCTTTCGCAGCGAAGGCTTGTTGTAAGCGCGCCTAGCGGATCCAGACTTCGACCCGGCGGTTCACTTTGCGGCCCCATTCGTTTTCGTCGCACGCCATGGGAAGGGCCTCGCCAAAGGCTTCGGTCCGGATCTCGACCTTGCCGCGCCCGGCCGCCTCGGCCGCCTGCAACACCGCGTTGCGCACAGCTTCGGCGCGAGCCAGGGCAATCCGTTTGTTGCCGCTGGCCGCCCCGTCTCCATCGCTGAACCCGACAAACACCAGGCGGCGCCCATCGTATTCCCCGGCTTCGATCGCGCGGGCCAAAAGCGTCACGTTGGTGCGTGACTGGGCATCCGGGCGCGAAGAACCGGTTTCGAACCGGAACGACATGGTCAGCCGCGCCATTGGTCGCAGGAATGCCATCATGCGCTGCAGTTCTTCCAACGGGGTCTCGGGGCCGGCGGCGTGAATGGCATTGGCAAATCTGTCGCCCTGTGCCCCGATCGGGATCTGTTCGGGGGACTGATCCACGAATCCGGCCCGCCGGATCACGATCTGGGCACCCGGACTGCGCGTGTAGGCCAGAAAATCGCGGCCGAGTTTGGGCAGACGACGCGCGGGCAAATAGAGGAACATGGGCGAGGTTAGTGGGTAATCCTCGGTCTTGATCGACCGGCGATCAGCGGCAAGCGAAAATCCGCATTGCCCCGACAACATCAACGCCCGGGCACTGCCCGCTTCGGCAAAACTGGCCAGTCCGATGCCAAACGGATCACCTTGAACCGCGTCCACGACCGCACTGCTGCGCATGTGGCGCACGATGTCATCCGCAGGGCTCAGACCCGACGGGCGCAGCAAGGCATCCTCGGCCGCCTGAGACAGGCCCGACGCGACTTCAGGCATGTGCACGGTGATCGGCGCGTCCGGTCCGCTTAGGTCGGCCCAATTGCGGATCTGCCCGGAAAGAACCTGGGCCAGCTGCGCGGTTGAAATTCTCTGAACCGGGTTATTTCGCGCAACAACGGGCACCATCGCATCCAGCGACAAGACCCGGCTGCGTTTAGGGCCGGTCATGTCGCCCATTCCCGCGTCGCGCGCGCGCTTGCGCTCGTCCGGGCGGATTTCGCGCAAGGCCATGACGATATCGGCCTCGTTGGCCAACAGGTCGGCAAACCCCTCGTCGGTGTTGGTTACCCGGAATTCGAACCTGGCCACTGCTTTGCCACTGTCGGCGGCCCTCACAACATAGGTGAAATGCGTGGTGTCCCGGTTTTCGCGCTCGGCCTGGTACCCATTGCGCATGGCAAAGCCTTCGATCAGCGCGGGCAGCAGAACCTCGGCCATGGTCGAGGCACCCGAAAAGGCGATTTCCGCAACAAAATCAGACAGGTTCGGGCACCCTGGCCCATCACATAGCACGCCCGATCCATCGACGGTCAGTTCCCCGAACTTCGTATCGACACGATAAAATTCACCGTCGAACCCCAGCAGGGTACCGGTGATTTCAACCGCACCGTCCCGCGATGTCAGCGTGACGTCCTGCGCTAGCGCAGATGAGACCGTTCCAAAAAGAAGAAGTGCGGCGAAAATCGCCGCACGATGCCAAGCCATGAAAGTTCCTGGTGTTGCGCAGACTACTTGGAGGCGATCTTCAGGTCATCGACCAGATTATTCAACACCAGAAAGTCACCAACAGCCCCGCAATTTGGCATTGCCAGCACCAGATCCTGGGTGCGCAGCTTTTTGTCGTGGCGCAGTTCGATCGCCTGCGCGGCAATATCGCGTCCGCAATTGGCCTGCGTGACTTCGGCCTCGATGGTCAGCGTCACGACACCGGTCTGTTTCGTGGTGCCCGTGGGATAGGTATAAACCTCGGCCAGACGCGGGATCAGGGTTTCGCCATCGCCCAGACGTGTCACAACACCGCCGCTGGCGATATCGCTGGCCGCTTCGGAATTGCCGGACCAGACGTGGCCCTTGTCACCATACGAGGCGCCAAATTCGCGGGCGTGCACCTGAAAGCCGCTGTGGCCGTTCCACTGCAATGCAATGCGGTCGAATTCGGCCAGTGACGGGACATGGGCCATTGCGACCGCGCCCTTTCCATTTTCGAACTCGACAACAAAAATAGCATCCTCGGACAGGGCCGGGATGGTGACGGCCAGACGTCCGTCCGCATTTGTGGTTTCGGTGAACATCATGCCCGTATGATGAATGGTCAGGCGTTCGTTCCCCTGACAGGGTGCGACAACCGACAGGTCAACGCTAGCCATCGGGGCGGGCGTTGCCGTTGCAGTCACTTCACAGCCAAGCTGCGGCGTGACGGGATCGTTCGGTGCGGCCAACGGTTCGTCCTCGAACGAAACGGCCTGCACCATGTCATGCACCAGATCCGCACCCGGCAGCGCCGGCAAGGCCGATGTCAATTTGATTTCATCGAGTGGAAGCTGGGAGTCATCAGCAGATTGTGCATTTCCCGGAACAGCCTGATCAACAGGAGCCGCAGCCAGGGGCTCGTCCTGACCGGGGGCCGCGCCGCCGCCTTCTTGCATGAAATATCCAATTGCCAGAGCACAACTGACCGTGCCGCACGTCGTAGCGAACAATCTTATTTTGCTCATAACAGTCTCCATCCACTTTAGCTTGATGCTAGCTATGCCAAGCAATCAGGGCCAAACCGTGACACCGTTGGGGAGTCATTCGGGCGGGATAAAGGCATCGGGATCAGGCCAGCCGTCCGTGACAATGCTTGAACTTCTTGCCACTTCCGCAGGGACATTTCTCATTTCTACCGGGATTTCCCCATGTTTCGGGGTCATCCTCGACAAATCCGGGCGCGGCTTCTCCGGCCTCGGGCTCAGGTTCGGCTGAACCTGACGTAGCGGCAACTTCGCCACCGGCCTGCTGCAATTTCGCCTGCTGCGCCATCATCTCTTCGATCATGCGCCGCTGCTCTTCCTCGGACGGCATGTGCACATGCGCCAGATTCTGGGTCACCGATTCGCGCAGGCTGTCCAACATGGACTCAAACAGCTGAAAGCTTTCGGTCTTGTATTCGTTCAGCGGGTCACGCTGCGCGTAGCCACGGAACCCGACAACCGAACGCAGGTGTTCCAGAGTCAAAAGATGCTCGCGCCATTTTTCGTCGATCGTGTTCAGCAGAACCTGCTTTTCGATGCTCCGCATGTTCTCGGGGCCGAACTCGGCGGCCTTCTTGGCCATGTGTTCATCCCCGGCCTTGATCAGGCGTTCGCGGATCTCTTCGTCATCCACACCTTCTTCGGCGGCCCATTCCATCACTGGAACATCGATGCCCAGCTGTTCGATGACCTGTGCATAGAGCCCTTCGGTGTCCCACTGCTCGGCATAGGATTTCGGCGGCATAAAGGTATCGATAAGATCGTCGATAACCTGATGACGCATATCCGTAGTCACGTCCGACAGGTCTTCGGCGGCCATGATCTCACGGCGCTGGCCAAAGATGACCTTACGCTGATCGTTCATCACGTCGTCGAATTTCAGGATCTGCTTACGAATGTCAAAGTTGCGGCCTTCGACCTTGGCCTGTGCCCGCTCCAGCGACTTGTTCACCCAGGGGTGAATGATGGCTTCGCCCTCTTTCATGCCCAGCGTCGTCAGAACCTTGTCCAGACGCTCGGACCCGAAAATGCGCATCAGGTCATCTTCAAGGCTCAGATAGAACGCGGTGCGCCCCGGGTCGCCCTGACGGCCCGACCGGCCGCGCAGCTGGTTGTCGATCCGGCGGCTTTCGTGACGTTCCGAGGCGATCACGTACAGGCCGCCCGCGGCCTTGACCTTTTCGCGTTCCTCGGCGTGTTTCGCCTCTTCTTCGGCGCGCAGCGCCTCGGGGTCGGCATCGGGATTCTCGGCCAGCGCATCCAGAACCTTCATGTCGACGTTTCCGCCCAGCTGAATGTCGGTTCCGCGCCCGGCCATGTTGGTGGCGATGGTCACGGCCCCCAGTTTACCGGCCTCGGCAACGATCTGCGCTTCCTTTTCGTGCAGACGGGCGTTCAGCACGTTATGAGGAATTTGCGCCTCCGTCAGCATCTGGCTCAGCATTTCGGATTTCTCGATCGACGTGGTGCCCACCAGAACCGGCTGACCCTTTCGATGGGCGGCGCTCACCTCGTCGATGATCGCTGTGTATTTCTCGGCGCCGGTGCGATAGACCTTGTCGTCTTCGTCGATCCGCGCAATCGGCTTGTTGGTGGGAACCTCGACAACGCCCAGACCGTAGATCTCGGAAAATTCCTCGGCCTCGGTGGTGGCGGTACCGGTCATACCGGACAGCTTGTCATAGAGGCGGAAATAATTCTGGAACGTGACCGAGGCGAGGGTGACGTTTTCGGGCTGGATGGTCACGCTTTCCTTGGCCTCGATGGCCTGATGCAGACCATCCGACAACCGCCGCCCCGCCATCATGCGGCCGGTGAATTCGTCGATCAGAACGATGTTGTCATCGCGGACGATGTAATCCTTGTCGCGCTGGAACACCTTGTGCGCGCGCAGCCCCTGGTTGACGTGGTGCACGATGGTCGTGCTTTCGGGGTCATACAGGGTCTGGCCTTCTTCCAGCAATCCGCGCGCCTGCAGTTGCTGTTCCAGAAACTCGTTACCTTCGTCGGTAAAGGTCACGTTCCGGGTTTTTTCGTCGATGGTGAAATGTTCGTCCGTCAGCGACGGGATGACCACATCGATGGTCTTGTAAAGTTCCGAGCGGTCCTGAGCCGGCCCCGAGATGATCAGCGGCGTCCGCGCCTCGTCGATCAGGATGCTGTCAACCTCGTCCACGATGGCAAAGTTGTGGTGCTTCTGGAACAGGTCATCCAGATTCGACTTCATGTTGTCGCGCAGATAGTCAAAGCCGAATTCATTGTTCGTGCCATAGGTGATGTCGCTTTTATAGGCGGCCATCTTCAGATCGTTGGGCATGTCCGCCCAAATCACACCGGTGGTCAGGCCCAGCGCGCCAAACACCTTGCCCATCCATTCCGCGTCACGTTTAGCCAGGTATTCGTTTACCGTGACCACATGCACGCCCTTGCCGGTCAGGGCGTTCAGATAGGCCGCGAATGTTGCGGTCAGGGTTTTGCCTTCACCGGTCTTCTGTTCGGCGATGTTGCCCTGGTGCAGGAAAATCCCGCCCATCAGCTGTGTGTCGAACGCCCGCAGGCCCAGCGCCCGCTTGGCGGCTTCGCGGCAGTTGGCAAACGCCTCTGGCAGCAGATCGTCCAGGCTGGTGCCTTCCAGTGCCCGCTTGGCCAGGTCTTCGGTCTTTTCTTTCAGACCGTCGTCGCTCAGGGCCTCGAATTCGGGTTCCAGCGCGTTGATCTTTTCGATCAGCGGACGTGTCGCCTTGATCTTGCGGTCGTTCGGTGTTCCGAACACCTTTTTGGCGATTGTTCCGATACCCAGCATGCTCACTCCAGCCGATCTGACGTTTTAGTGGTTTTCGCAGGCTTGCCCGCCCTTCGCTCACCTCTTAGATACATGGGCGAAGACCGTCCTGCACAGGCCACAAGGCGATGTAAGGGGCAGGATATACGGTGTCAACGGCGCGCCCCCTTGCGGCCAAAGAATAGGATGTTTCAATGCTCAAAGGCCTCACTTTTCTGCCATCTCTCGCTTTGGCGGCCACCATGGCCCTGTCTGTGCCCGCTTACGCCGCGCCGGATGCGGGTACGGTTGTGGCGCGCGTGAACGGCCAGGAAATCACGCTGGGACACATGATCGTGGCCCACGCGACGCTGCCGCAGCAATATCAACAGCTCCCGCCCGAGGTCCTGTTCAACGCCATTCTCGACCAGCTGATCCAGCAAAGCGCGCTGAACGAGGCGTATACCGGCGACGTGCCTCTGCACGTCCAGCTGTCGCTTGAAAACGAAAAGCGCTCCCTCATCGCGGCCGAGGAAATCGAAAAGATCATGTCCACCGCCGCCTCGGATGATCAGGTCCGCGCGGAATATGATGCCAAATACGCCGATGGCTTTGGCGGACAGGAATTCAACGCCGCCCACATCCTGGTCGAAACCCAGGAAGAGGCCACCGCCATCAAGGCCGAAATCGAGGCAGGCGCCGATTTCGCCGCCGTGGCCAAGGAAAAATCGACCGGCCCGTCCGGCCCGAACGGCGGTGCGCTGAACTGGTTCGGCCTGGGGGCCATGGTGCCCGAGTTCGAAACGGCGGTTGTCGCGCTGGAGCCGGGTCAGGTGTCCGATCCGGTCCAGACCCAGTTCGGCTGGCACGTCATCCTTCTGAACGAAACGCGCAAGGCCAAGGCGCCCTCGCTGGATGAGGTACGCGGTGAAATCGAAGACGGCCTGCGCCAAAAGGCGGTCGAGGCGCGGATCGAGGAACTGACCAGCGCCGCAACGGTCGAACGCCCCGAAATCGAAGACCTGAACCCTGAAATTCTGCGCAACCTCGATCTGATTAGGAACTGATACGTGGCCAAATCCCTTCCGGTGTCGCCGCTTGCACCTGCGGCCTTTCCTGACCTGCCCGTCGTGGCCGGTGTCCGTTTCGCCACCGCTCAGGCCGGTGTGCGATATTCTGGCCGCACCGATGTAATGCTGGCCGTCATGGACCCCGGCACATCCGTTGCCGGCGTCTTTACCACGTCGGCCACGCGGTCTGCTCCGGTTCTGGATTGTCAGGCCAAACTGGGCGGCGACACCGCGCAAGGGGCGGCCATTCTGGTGAACTCGGGCAATGCGAATGCGTTTACCGGACATTACGGCCAGACCACGGTGGATGAGGTGACAGCCGCAACCGCCGCGGCCACCGGTGTTCCGGTGAACAGGGTCTTCACCGCCTCGACCGGGGTGATCGGCGAACCGCTGCCGCATGACCGAATTGTCGCCAAGCTGGACGAGTTGTCGGGCAATCTCGACCAAACCGCGACCGAGGCCGCCGCGCGGGCGATCATGACCACCGACACCTTCGCCAAAGGGTCCGGACGACAGATCGACATTGACGGCACGCCTGTGTCCATCACCGGGATTGCCAAAGGGTCGGGCATGATTGCCCCCGACATGGCAACGATGCTGGTTTACATCTTCACCGACGCCAAGGTTGAACAATCCAGCCTTCAGGCCCTGCTGTCGGATCTGACCAACAAGACCTTCAACTGCATCACGGTGGACAGCGATACATCCACGTCCGACAGCCTGATGCTGTGTGCCACCGGGGCCGCGGGTGTCGATGCCACCGGCAACGCCGGTTTTGCCGACGCATTGCACGCCGTCATGCTGGATCTGGCCCATCAGGTCGTGCGCGACGGGGAAGGGGCGACAAAGTTCGTTGAAATCCGCATCACCGGGGCCGCAAGCGACGCTGACGCCAAGACCCACGGCATGGCCATCGCCAATTCACCGCTGGTCAAGACCGCCATCGCCGGCGAAGACCCGAACTGGGGCCGTGTCGTCATGGCCATCGGGAAATCCGGGGCCCAGGCCGACCGCGACCGGCTCAGCATCTGGTTTGGTGATATTCTGGTTGCCGAAAACGGTTGGGTCAGTCCCGATTACAAGGAATCCGACGCCGCCGCGCACATGAAACAAAGCGACCTTCTGATCCGCGTCGATCTGGGGCTGGGCGACGGGCAGGCCACCGTCTGGACCTGCGATCTGACCCACGGATACATCGACATCAACGCGGATTACCGTTCGTGAAAACGGTTCTTGTTTCTGCCGTTGCGCTCATCGACGTGGATGGCCGGGTCCTTCTGGCGCAACGGCCCCAAGGCAAATCCATGGCCGGCCTGTGGGAGTTTCCGGGCGGCAAGGTCGAACCGGGCGAAACGCCCGAGGTGGCCCTGATCCGCGAATTGCACGAAGAACTGGGCATCAACACGTGGTCCTCCTGTCTGGCGCCGCTGACCTTTGCCAGCCACAGCTATGACGATTTTCACCTGCTGATGCCCCTGTTCGCCTGCCGCAAGTGGGAGGGGATTCCCGCCGCGCAGGAAGGTCAGACACTGGCATGGGTCCACGCCAAAAACCTGCGGGATTACCCGATGCCGCCCGCCGACATTCCGCTGATCCCCATCCTGCGCGACTGGCTGTAAGAGGCCCGCCGCGACGATTCCAGAATTCCCGCGAAAGGGGGCTGGCGTCCTGCGCTTGCAACCTCCCGGCCCATTTTGGCGCGGAAAATTAACCTTTTTGTAGTCATTTTGGTCAAAAAGGTTTTCCAAAGATGAAAAATCTTGCTTTACTGAAACCGCAGCCAGTTCTTTTGGGGAGGATTTGACTTGCTTCGCACCATCACTCTCGGCACCTGTGTGTCCATTCAAGGCATGTTCGTTCGGTCGTTTCCGGACGGCACCATTGCCGTTAAAGTCGATAACACAGTCTACAAGGGCAAACCCGTTACGGCGGCAGCCTGACTTAATTTCATTCCGCTCATGAATAGAAAAAGGCACGGTCAAGCGACCGTGCCTTTTTTAGTGCCTTGGATGTGACCCGGATCAATCCAGAGTACGGGTCACTTCTTCGCGTTCGAAAATCTCGATCACGTCGCCGGGGCGGATGTCGTCGTAGTTCTCGAATGCCATACCGCATTCCTGACCCGACTGAACCTCGGCCACTTCGTCCTTGAACCGCTTGAGCGTTTTCAGCGTGCCTTCGTGGATCACGACGTTGTCGCGCAGCAGACGCACACCGGCCGAGCGGCGGGCGACTCCTTCGGTGACCAGACAGCCAGCAACCTTGCCGACGTTGGACACCTTGAACACGTCCTTGATCTCGGCATAGCCGATGAAGTTTTCGCGAATTTCGGCGCTCAGCAGGCCGCTGGCCGCTTTCTTAACGTCATCCACAAGGTCATAGATCACCGAATAGTACCGGATTTCGACACCCTTCTGGTTGGCCGTGTTCCGCGCACTGGCATTTGCCCGCACGTTAAAGCCCATGATCGGCGCGCCGCTGGCCTCGGCCAGACCCACGTCGGTTTCAGTAATGGCGCCAACGCCCGAGTGCAGCACGCGCACGCGCACCTCGTCGTTGCCGATCTTTTCCATCGCCTGAATGATCGCTTCGGCCGAACCCTGAACATCGGCTTTGACCAGAATTGGCAATTCGCTGACGTTTTCGTCGGCTTTTGCGTTGGCCATCAGCTGTTCCAGCGTCGTCGCCGCACCGGCAGCCGCACGTTTGTCCTTGGCCGCTTTTTCACGGTACTCGGCAATCTCACGCGCCTGCGCTTCGGTTTCCACAACGTTCAGAACATCACCCGCTTCGGGCGTGCCGTTCAGGCCCAGGACCTCGACCGGAACCGAGGGGCCAGCTTCTTTGACGCGCTCGCCCTTGTCGTTCTCCATCGCGCGGACCTTGCCCCACTGTTCGCCGACGACAAAGATGTCGCCCTGGCGCAGTGTGCCGTTCTGAACCAGAACCGTGGCAACGGGACCGCGGCCAATATCAAGCTGCGCTTCGATCACGGCGCCCTGGGCGGCGCGATTCGGATTCGCCTTGAGTTCCAGAATTTCCGACTGTAGCGCAATCGCTTCCAGCAGCTCGTCCAGACCGGTGCCGTTGATGGCAGAGACTTCGACGTCCTGCACATCGCCCGACATCTTTTCCACGATCACTTCGTGCTGCAGCAGGTCGGTGCGCACCTTGTCCGGGTTTGCGTCGGGGCGGTCGATCTTGTTGATCGCCACGATCATCGGAACCTGCGCCGCCTTGGCGTGGTTGATCGCCTCGATCGTCTGGGGCATCACGGCATCATCCGCCGCAACAACCAGAACGACGATATCCGTCACCTGCGCACCGCGCGACCGCATCGAGGTAAAGGCCGCGTGGCCCGGCGTGTCGAGGAAGGTCAGAAGCTGACCATCATCGGTTTTCACCTGGTAAGCACCGATATGCTGGGTAATCCCGCCTGCTTCGCCCGATACCACCTTCGCATTCCGGATCGCATCCAGAAGCGAGGTTTTACCATGGTCGACGTGGCCCATGACCGTGATGACCGGCGGACGCGACTGAAGTTCGCCTTCCTCGTCCTCGATCTGGGTGATTACGTCCTCAACATCAGAATCGGAAACGCGCACCACCTTGTGGCCGAATTCCTCGACGATCAGTTCGGCGGTATCCGCGTCGATGCTCTGGTTTTGCGTGACCATCATGCCGTTGTTCATCAGCGCCTTGACGACTTCGCCCACACGCTCGGCCATACGGTTGGCCAGTTCGGACACGACAATTGCCTCGGGCACCTGCACGTCACGCACAACCTTTTCGCGCTCGACGCTGCCACCCATGGCCTTTTGACGGGCACGTTCCTGTTTCCGCTTCATCGCGGCCATCGACCGATGGCGACCACCTTCGCCGCCTGTCAAAGCCTGGTTCAGCGTCAGCTTGCCGGAACGGCGGCCATCGTCGTCGCGGCCTTTGGTGCGGGCCGGACGCTGTTCGCGTTCGCGTTCGGTCTTGCGCGGGGCCGCGGACGGGGCAGGTTTGCCGGCACCACCGCGCGGCGCTTCTGCGGCCACGTCGGGCGCGGCCTGCGCCGCTGCTGACCGCAGGGCTTCTTCCTCGGCTTCGCGTTTCTTGCGTTCTTCTTCTTCTTCGGCACGGGCCTTGGCACGTTCCTCGCGTTCACGCTCTTCGCGTTCCTTGGCCTCGGCCTCGGCGCGGCGGCGATCGCGTTCTTCTTCACGCGCCTTTTCTTCGGCAGCGCGCTGTTCGGCTTCTTCGGATTCGCGTGCCTTTGCAGCCTGAACCGCCTTCAATCGGCGGTCCATCTCTGCATCGGTGATCCCGGCAGGACGACGCGACGGATCACCCGAGGGCGTGCCTCCGGTTCCGCCAGCGGATTTGCCAGCGCCAGGCTTGGGGACAACCACGCGCTTGCGCTTGGTCTCCACCACGACATTCTTGGTCCGTCCATGGCTGAAACTCTGCTTCACATTCCCCGGACGGGAACCGCTACCACGTAAACCCAATGTCTTTTTGCCGTCAGTATCGCTCATAAAGCTCTTTATCCTTCCGGACGGCCTTTACCGTCCATCTTTTCGCGCATGCCATGCAATCGCTGCGCTTCCTCTACAACACGAACGCTGAGTCCGCCAGAGGCGAGCGCTGCATGTATCACAGTTTGCCGCCCAAAGGCCAATCCCAACTCGTCCGCCGTAAGCCAGCCTATGTATCGACCATAGTGCGGCGTGCTCAGTTTCGACTTTCCGCGGCCTGATCCATCGACCGCCTGAATAAGAACTTCGGCCTCTTCCTTGGCCAGCCAGTCCTTCACTTTTTCGTACCCTGCGACCGCGTTGCCCGACTTGCGCGCCATGCTGATCAGATCGATCACCCGGCGGGCCAGTTGTTTTTCGACCTCGTCGGTCAGACCTTCGGGCACTTTCACCGGTTGCTTGAACCCGCGCGCGAACAGTTTCTTGGCCACGGCCTTGTCGATCGCGGACCGGGTGCTGGTCACGTAAACGCCGCGCCCCGGCAGCTTGCCCAGGATATCCGGGACAACCTCACCGTCGGGGCCCATGACAAAACGCACCAACCCGTATTTTGGTTGCACCTCACCTGTCGCAAGGCATTTGCGTTCAGGATCGCCACTGCGATCTTTCAAGGCGCCACCGCGACTCATCAGGACCAACCCGGGCCTGAGATCAGGCCCCGGCCTCCGCTTCAACGGCTGTTTCGTCCAGATCGGCCGCTTCGGCGTCGTCCTCTTCGGCCTCCAGTTCGGCGGGATCGACCCAACCCAGCAGGATACGCGCTGTCATGACCATATTCTGGGCCTCTTCCAGCGACACGTCAAAGGGTTCCAGAATCCCGTCGTCCTTGACACGTTCGCCATCGACCGTGGTCCAGCCACCGGCCAGTTCCCAGTCAGCACAGGTTGCAAAATCTTCCAGTGTCTTGACGTCGTCCTTTGCCAATGCCTCGATCATTTGGGGTGTCAGACCCTCAAATTCAACCAGGCTGTCCTCGACACCCAGCGCACGGGCATTTTCCAAGGCCGCCTTGTTCTTCGCTTCCAGGTAATCGCGGGCACGGGCCTGCAGTTCTTCGGCAGTGGATTCATCCACACCGTCGATCACCAGCAGTTCGTCCAGTTCGACGTAAGCGACCTCTTCCAGGTTGGTGAACCCTTCGGACACCAGCAACTGGGCAAAGAATTCATCCAGATCCAGCGTTTCCATGAACAGCTTGGTGCGCAGTTCGAATTCGGCCTGGCGGCGGGCGCTTTCTTCTTCCTCGGTCATGATGTCGATATCCAGACCGGTCAGCTGGCTGGCCAGACGCACGTTCTGACCGCGACGGCCAATGGCAAGGCTCAGCTGTTCCTCGGGAACGACGACTTCGATCTTGCCGGCCTCTTCGTCCAGAACGACCTTGCTCACCTCGGCGGGCTGCAGCGCGTTCACAAGGAAGGTCGGCTGATCTTCGTTCCACGGAATGATGTCGATCTTTTCACCCTGCAGTTCGTTCACGACCGCCTGCACACGGCTGCCGCGCATACCTACACAGGCGCCAACCGGGTCAATCGAGTTGTCATAGGAAATCACGGCGATCTTCGCGCGCGATCCCGGATCACGGGCCACTGCCTTGATCTCGATGATGCCGTCATAGATTTCCGGCACTTCCATCTTGAACAGTTCGGCCATGAATTCCGGCGCGGTGCGGCTCAGGAAAATCTGCGGGCCGCGGGGTTCGCGACGGACATCCTTGATATAGCAGCGGATACGATCGTTCGGGCGATAGCTTTCGCGCCCAATCTTTTCGTTGCGGCGCAGAATGGCTTCGCCCGCGCCCACATCGACGATGACGTTGCCGTATTCTTCGCGTTTGACCATGCCGTTGATGATGGTCCCGGCGCGATCCTTGAATTCTTCGAACTGGCGGTCACGTTCGGCTTCGCGCACCTTTTGCAGGATGACCTGCTTGGCCGACTGTGCCGCGATGCGGCCCATTTCAACCGGCGGCACTTCTTCGACATAGGCGTCGCCCACCTTGGGGTCGGCCATGTATTGCTTGGCCTGCTCGACGGTGAATTCCGCTTGATAGTTTTCCAGCTCTTCGTCTTCGACGACGGTGCGGACGCGGGTAAAGGTCGCCTTGCCCGTCTTGCGGTCGATGGACACGCGAATATCCATTTCCGCGCCGTAACGCGATTTCGCCGCGCGGGCGAGGCTTTCTTCCATCGCTTCGATGACCAGACCGGGGTCGATCATCTTTTCGCGGGCAACGGCCTCGGCCGTTTGCAGCAGCTCCAGCTGGTTTGCAGACGTAATTGCCATTACGTGTCCTCCTCAACAGACCCTTCGGTCTCGATTTCGTCAAACTTGTCTTCGTTCAATGCGCCAGTCGCCTTGCGCTGACGCAACATTTCCTTGATCAGATCATCGGTCAGAACCAGCTTGGCATCGCTCAGCCAGTCAAACTGCAAACCGATGGTGCCTTCTTCGACATTGATCAGAACCTCGTCGCCTTCGACCCCGGCCAGCACGCCCTTGAACCGGCGGCGTCCGTCGATCAGGTCGGCGGTTTCCAACTTGGCCTCGTACCCTTCGAAGGCTTCGAAATCCTTCAACCGGGTCAGGGGCCGGTCAATTCCGGGGCTCGACACTTCCAGCGCGTATTCGTCCAGAATCGGATCTTCCACATCCAGAACCGCGCCGACGGCATTGGAAATCGCGGCGCAATCGTCCACTTCGATCCCGCCTTCGGGTTTGTCTGCCATGATCTGCAGCGTCGTCGACTTGCCCGACATCAGACGGATTCGCACCAATTCGAACCCCAGGTCCTCGATGACGGGGGTCACAATCTCGGCCAACCGGCGATCAATCGCTGCCTTTGCTATCAGGTCGTTGCTCATCTGGTCCAAACACAAAAAAACGGGCGCGCGGCCCGTTGAACTTATCCGGTGGAGCGTCAGGCCCAGAGCCCGCCGCGCCGCTGTTGAAAGGCATATACGCCCGCCGACACGAATCTGCAAGGCCCAAAACCTAAGCGATCCACCACCGTTCTGCGATCCGCCCATCATCCAGCGCGCCGCGTGATCCAACCACATGCGGAACACCCACACCACGGCGCGCGGCCAGGGCGATATTTTCCGCCGAAGGGTGAAAGGCAAAAGCACCCTTTTCCATCAATCCGTCAGGCTGGGGCAGTTCCGCCACGTCCACATATCCGTCGCGCAGCGCCTCGGCCCGCACGGTTGCATCCGGGATCACGATTGCGTCGATCGCATCGACCCAGCCGGCCTGCCCGTCCTTCCAGTGGCTGGTCAGCCGTTCCCCCAGAAAATGGCGTCCCGGCTGCATTCGCCGCGCGACATAAAGGCCGGTGCCGATACCGTCCTGCACGCCGCAATTGGCCGGACAGATTGCAAACCTGTCCTGTGACAGAAGATAAGGCAGGTGCGGGTTCCCGTTTGCCAGTTCCAAACGCACCTCGCGCGGGCCAGTCGCCTCCGCACGGGTGATCACGGGGTCGACCGTGTCGGCCTGAACGTGAAGAGAGGCAACCACATCCGCCGCGCCCAGCGCCGCACCGTTGTGGAACGTCACGCCATCGCGCAACTGAAAGGTCCAGATGCGCGCATCGCTGCTGCCCTGCCACGCGGTGGCCAGCTCGGGGCGCAAAACGCCGTCCGGGGCCACTTCGGTCAGGGTTTCAAACACGGCGCCCCGCGCCACTCGGTCCAATGCACCCTCTTCGCGCGAAACGGCGATGCGCAACCGACCGCCCCGCTTGGGCCGGCTTTCGGGCGACAGGCCAGACGCCGCCAGCAGCGCCGCGGCGGCGCCCGATGTAAACAGCGCACGGCGGTCAATCCGGGTCATGCGGCCGACTCCGCGATCTGATCCATCAATCGGACGAGTTCGGAGCTGATTCCCGGTTCGCTCAGGGCATGCCCGGCATTGCGCACGATCTTCAACTCGCTCGCCGGCCACAGCTCGGACAGTTTCCAGGCCGAAGTGGGCGGGCAGATCATGTCGTACCGCCCCTGAACGATCACACCGGGAATATGGGAAATCCGGTCCATCTGCGACAGGATTTGACCATCGTGTTCAAGGAAACCCTTGTTGATGAAATAATGGTTTTCGAGTCGCGCAAAGGCGCGCGCGTAATCGCCGGGGCTTTCCCCGGATGCGCCGCTTGAATGGATCGACGCCAATGCGTTTTCCCAGGCCGACCACGCCCGGCCAAATTTCGTCTCTTCGTGCAGGTTCCCCGAAAACAGCCGCCGGTTATAGGCCGCGATCATGTCATCGCGTTCCTCTTCGGGGATCGGCCCCACGAACCGCGCCCATGTTTCGGGCCAGAATTTGCCCGCGCCGCCCTGGTAAAACCAATCCAGTTCGGATTGCGTCATCAGGAACACGCCGCGCAGAACAAGATGCCGGGTCCGGTCCGGATGTGACTGGGCATAGACCAGGGCCAGTGTCGCGCCCCAGCTGCCGCCAAAGACGACCCAGCTGTCGATCTCAAGAGATTGTCGGATTTTCTCGATATCTTCGACCAGATGCCAGGTCGTGTTGTCCTTGACCGACGCATGCGGGCGGGACCGTCCACAGCCGCGCTGATCAAACAGAATCACCCGGAAAACCCGCGGGTCGAAATACCGGCGCATTGCCGGGCTGCATCCACCCCCCGGACCACCATGCAGGACCACAACCGGAATCCCATCGGGATTACCGCATTGTTCCACATAGATGTGGTGGCCATGCCCAACATCCATCATCCGCTGATCATAGGGGTCGATCGGCGGATACAGATACTGAACTGCGCGCTTTTGGTCCGGGTATTTGTCCATTACTGACCTATATAGTCCTAAACCGAATAAAGAGCACCCGGAGACAGGAATGCAAGCGCCACAAACCACAGTTGACCCCGGTGAAGTTGCAAAATTCGAGGCGATGGCCGCCGAATGGTGGGATCCGAACGGCAAATTCAAGCCGCTGCACATGCTCAACCCCTGTCGGCTGGATTACATTACCACCCAGATCGCCGGCGAATTCGACCGCGATCTGACCGCCCCGGACCCGTTCAAAGGCCTGCGCATTCTGGACATCGGCTGTGGCGGCGGGTTGCTGTCCGAACCCATGGCCCGGCTTGGAGCCGAGGTTGTCGGCGCCGACGCGGCTGCGGGCAACATCCCGGTGGCGCAAATCCACGCCGAACAATCGGGGCTCGATATCGACTATCGCCACACAACCGCCGAGGCGCTGGCCGACGCGGGTGAACAATTCGATGTTGTCCTGAACATGGAAGTGGTCGAACACGTGGCCGATCCGCTGGCTTATCTGACGGCCTGCCAGACCCTGCTGAAACCGGGCGGGCTGCAGATCTGCTCGACCATCAACAGGAACCCGAAATCCTTTGCCGTTGCCATCATCGGGGCCGAGGTCGTGATGCGCTGGCTGCCACGCGGCACGCATGAATGGTCAAAATTCATCACGCCCGACGAACTGTTCGACCTGCTGCGTCAGGCGGGGCTGGACCCGGTCGACCGCAAGGGGTTTGTATTCAATCCCATCAGCTGGAGCTGGAGCCTGTCGGATCGCGACCTGTCGGTGAACTACGTCACCGCCAGCGTCAAACCGGCTTAATCGCGCGGTTCCAGCCGCGCACGCAATTCGCGCAGCACCGGCAAAACGGTGCGCACCTTGTCCGCGCCCAGATCGCCGACCACCTCGTTGATCACCGGTGTGATCGATGCGATGGCCCGGTCGCGCGCCTGCCGCCCTGCGGGGCTGATCGCCACCATCTTGCGCCGGGCATCGTCCCAGTCGGGGCGGATGTGCACATATCCGGCCCATTCCAGTTTATTCAGCGTGTTGGTCATGGCCCCGCGGGTGACATGAAACGTGTTGGCAAGTTGCGCGGGGGATCGTTCGTCCCCGACGTACAACAAATGGTTCAGCACCGAAAAATGCGAAATCTCCATGCCCTTGGGCAACACTTTGCTCAGCTTGTTGCGCAGCAGTTGGTCAGCGGTCAAAACCTCGCTGAACAGCGCAACAGCCAATGCATTTGTGTCGTCGGACATCAGTTTTTCCATTCAGGGACCATCAAATTTCCGGATGTGGGTCAGTGACGGTACTTTCTTTCGCGCGCGCTCCACGGATGTACCATCCAATTCGCAAAAGTGCACACCCGGTTCGGTTCCAGCCTCCAGCAATACCTCGCCCCAGGGCGAAATCGCCATGCTGTGACCATAAGTGCGCCGTTCCTTACCTTGGGATGCGGCATGTTGCCCGGTTTGGGCCGGGGCCAGCACGTAACAGCCGTTTTCGATCGCCCGCGCCCTCAAAAGCGCCTCCCAGTGCGCGGCGCCGGTCACCGGCGAGAACGCCGAAGGAACGGTCAAAACCTGCGCACCGGCCAGTGACAGGGTCTGATAGAGCGCCGGAAACCGCAGATCGTAACAGATGGTCATGCCGATTTGGCCCATGGGTGTTTCGGCCAGAACGGCACGCTGTCCGGGGCGATAGCCCGCCGATTCCCGATAGGTTTCCTCGGCGCTGACCTCCACGTCGAACATATGGATCTTGTCATAACGCGCGCGGATACCGCCATCCGGGCCGATCAGAAACGACCGGTTGGCAAACCGCCCGTCCGCATCATTGGTTTTCAGAGCAAGCGAGCCGATCAACAGCCAGATGCCCAGATCGCTGGCCTGCGCACGCAGCGCGGCCAGCGTGATGTCATCCTCTTCGTGCTGCAAAACCTCGGACTGGCGGGCGCGGCTGGTCGAAACGCAATTGGTCACTTCGGGCGTCAGGACAAACCCGGCCCCCTGCGCCGCCGCCTGGGCGACAAAGCCCTGGGTCACGGTCAGGTTTGCAGCCGGATCATCACCCGAACACAGTTGGACCAGCGCGGTTTTCATCAGGCCGCCAACAGCGGGTCCAACTTGCCAGCGCGGTCCAGCGCATAAAGTTCGTCGCACCCGCCGACGTGCATTTCGCCGATGAAAATCTGCGGCACAGTGCGCCCGCCATTGGCGCGCTGGATCATCTCGGCCTTGCGGTCCGGTTGTTTCAGCACATCGACTTCGGAAAAGTTCACGCCCTTTTGCGTCAGCAGACGCTTGGCCGCGTGACAATACCCGCACAGCGGCGAGGTATAGATTTCAACCGGTTTCATTCCGTATTCCCATTACATTTGTCAGGTGTTTGACGGGAACTTAGTCATCCTTGCCCACGCGCGCCAGTACCACCACGAAAACATCCCGCGCGCCTGCGTTCAGGCAGGCCTCGGAACACGCGGCCAGCGTAGCGCCTGATGTCATCACATCATCGACCAGCAGAACCGACCGGCCCGTCATGCGGTGGCGCCGTTTGGGGTGGGCCACGATTGCGCCTTTGATATTTTCGAACCGCTGATGCGCTGTCTTTCCGTCTTGTGACGATGTTGCCCTTGTCCGCGTCAAAAGGTCGGGGCAACAGGCCAGGCCGGTTTCGTGCGCCAGCGCCTGCGCCAAAAGGGCCGACTGATTGTACCTGCGTTTCAACAGGCGCATCCGGTGCAACGGCACCGGTGCGATCAGCATGTTGTCCTTGAGAAACGGACGGGCCGCCCGGGCCAGCCAAACGCCCGCCGGGCGCGCCACCTCGGCCCGGTCGCCATGTTTCAACGCCAGAACCATCCGCCGCGCACGATCTTTATATAGCAGCGCCGCCCGCCCCTGATCCCACGGGCGCGGCGTTTCCATACAGTCGTCACAGTCCAGCCGATGACCGTCAGGCGATCCGTGCAGCGGTATGCCGCAGCCATCGCAGACCGTTCCGCCGATAAAAGGCGTGTCGCGCCAGCATGTGCCGCACAGGCCGAAATCGCTTTCCACCATTGTGCCACAGCCCATGCAACGCGGAGGGTACAAAAGTTGAACCGCTGTTTGAAACATCCCGCGCATCAGCCTAGTTAGCGCCTATGACCATGACACCCGCCCTGTTTGATCGATCCGCCCTGCTGCGCAACCGCGCCCGCATGCGTGATGACACCCTGTTCCTCCACCGCACCGCGCTGGATGAGGTTCAGGATCGCCTCTCCATGGTTAACAGGACGTTTAAATCCGTCGGGATCGTCACGCCCTGTCCCGGTATCTGGAAACAGGCCTTTCCCGACGCGACCTGTGTCAGCGACGATGACACGCTGGATTTGCGCCCCGGCACATATGATCTGGTCATTCACGCCATGTGCCTGCACTGGGCCAACGACCCGATCGGGCAGATTATCCAATGCCGCCGCGCGTTGGTGGCCGATGGTCTGTTTCTGGGCGTTCAACTGGGCGGTGCCACCCTGCGCGAACTGCGCGCCGCACTGTCCGAAGCTGAAAGCCGCGTCACGGGCGGACTGTCGCCGCGCGTCTCTCCGATGGCGGAAATCCGCGATTTAGGCTCTGTTTTGCAACGGTCCGGCCTGACCCTGCCGGTGGCCGACGCGGTGGAACTGACGGTTGAATACCGTGATCTGACCCACCTGATGCGCGACCTGCGTCATATGGGCGAGGCCAACGCCATGACCGGCCGTCTGCGCCACCCGACCCGCCAGGACGTGTTCAAAACTGCTGAAACGATATATCGCGCCCATTTCGAAACACCCGATGGACGTCTACCCGCAACGTTCGAGATGATCTGCCTTACGGGATGGTCCCCGGACGACACCCAGCCCAAACCGCTGCGCCCCGGATCGGCGCAGGCCCGGCTGGCCGACGCATTGAACACCACCGAAACCAAGCTGCCTGATTGACGAATTGTCAAATCCGGTTATCTCCTCCCCCAATGCCCAGCAAACAGGACAGCAATATGCGCGATCTTCCAGCCATGGCCACATGCCCCGCACATGCGCCCAAGGATCACCCGGCCATTCCCCGTCAAAAGGTTGGCATTCTGCTTGCCAACCTCGGGACGCCGGACAATTATGATTACTGGTCGATGCGCCGGTACCTGAACGAATTCCTGTCCGATCGCCGCGTGATTGATTACGCACCGTGGAAATGGCAGCCGCTTTTGCAATTGATCATCCTGACCAAACGCCCCTTTACCAGCGGCGCGGCCTATAAATCGATCTGGAACCACGAGGCGGGCGAAAGCCCCCTGATGACTATCACCAAGGCCCAAACCGTTAAAATTTCCGAGTCGATGGCCCAGCGCTATGGCGATGAGGTGATGGTTGATTTCTGCATGCGCTATGGCAACCCGTCGACCAAATCAAAGGTCAGCGAGATGGTCAAAGCGGGCTGTACCAAGATCCTGTTTTTCCCGCTCTATCCGCAATACGCCGGCGCGACGAGCGCAACAGCCAACGATGAATTCTTTCGCGCATTGATGGCTGAGAAATGGCAACCTTCGGCCCGGACCGTCCCGGCCTATTGCGACCGGCCCGATTATATCGAGGCTTTGGCCCAGTCCGTCGAACGTGCCTACGGAGCCATGGAGAAACGCCCCGAAATTCTGGTGGTGTCCTATCATGGCATGCCGCAACGCTATCTGACGGACGGCGACCCCTATCATTGCCAATGTCAGAAAACGACGCGCCTGCTGAAAGAGCGGCTTGGCTGGGCGGATACGGACATCACAACCACGTTCCAATCGGTTTTCGGCCCCGAAGAATGGCTGAAACCCTATACCGTGGACGAGGTCGCGCGCCTGGCCAAGGAAGACGGCAAGAAACGCATCGCCGTGATTGCCCCTGCCTTTTCCGCCGATTGCATCGAAACCCTAGAAGAGATCAACGAAGAGATCCGCGAAAGTTTTGAACATGCAGGCGGTGAGGAATTTACCTATATTCCCTGCCTGAACGATGATGACGCTCACATCGCCGCGCTCAGCACGGTGATCGAGGAAAACCTGCGCGGCTGGCTGGACTGAAAGTCACCGGTCATCGAACACAAAAAAAGGCGGTGGAAAACTCCACCGCCTTTTCTTTAGTCAGGTTGTGCGTTGCTTAGTTAGAAGCAACAGCAGCAGCCACCAGAGCCAGCAGGATCAGGGGCAGCAGGATGCCGCTCGACGAACCTTGTGCTTCTTCAACGATGACCGGTGTTTCGATGACCGGCTCGGCCAGCGAACCGGCAGTAGCGGTCGAAGCAGCAGCAGTCAGCGCAGCGGCGAGAACGAGTTTCTTCATGTTAACCTCCAGAGAATTTGCGCAATTCATTGTTCTTGAATCACGCACCCAAGACTTACCTCGTGCGTTTTTCTAAGCAGCAAAACATTGGGATTGCAAATGGTTGTTGGGCTAAACTGCATTCTGAGCAGTGAAATGTCGTCAAATTGGCAACACTTCGGTTACCATGGCGAACCGGGCGGCGAGAATCCCGCCGCCCGTCCGCATCATGTGCGGATATTAGTTAGACGCGACGGCCGCGGCGACCAGCGCCAGCAGGATCAGAGGCAGCAGAATGCCGCTCGACGAACCCTGTGCTTCTTCAACGATGACCGGTGTTTCAATGACCGGCTCGGCCAGCGAACCGGCGGTAGCAGTCGAAGCAGCCGCAGTCAGTGCAGCGGCGAGAACGAGTTTCTTCATGGTGATCTCCTAAGTTTCGCACGCTCTGCCTGGCAAACCGTGCCCCCATTTTATAAAAAGTCACTCAGACTATGGGACAAACTTGGCTTCGTACAATCCTTGGAAGGGCGCGGGGCGGACAGGCCGCCCCTGATCGCGTCAAATCAGCAACACCTGGGTGCCCACCTTGGCCATCGAAAACAGTTCGGCGATGTGCTCATTATAAAGCCCGATACAGCCGTTCGACGACTGGCGGCCAATCTTGCGCGTGTCGTGCGTGCCGTGGATGCGGTAATACTGCCAGCCGAGGTACAGGGCATGTGTGCCCAGCGGATTGTCGGGACCAGGCGGAATATAGGCCGGCCATTCCGGGTTCCGCTTGCGCATGTTCGGGGTCGGGCGCCAATCGGGCCCGTCCACCTTGCGCACCACGCTGGTACGGCCACGGCGCGTCAGATCCTCGGTCAGCGGCACACTCGACGGGAACAGACGATAGGTGACCCCGTCCTCGTCCCAGTAATGCAACGCCCGCGAGGTGATATCCACAAGGATCGCCCCATTGTTCAGATCGCTGAAGTAAGGCTCCCACTGTAGCGAGCGAAAGCTGGAAACATTCCGGCGCACCACTTCGGACAGGTCGCGTTCAACCTGTGTGGTGGCGGCACTGTTGACGTCCTGCGCCATGGCCGGGGCCGCAACCATCGCAGCCGCGCCGGTCAGGAACGTGCGTCGGTTCTGCCAGGAATTTGTTGTCTTCGTCATCGTTCAAAACTCCGTGTTCGGCGTTATGACTTATTCAGTGCACTATAATATGGTCCGAAAGCCGCAGTCGCAAATCAAACCGGCGTTAGACAGCCGGTTTTGCGCTTTGTGAGTTTGCGATGCACTGTCTGACACGGTAAAGGCAAGTGCGAACAGTATTTTCAAGGTGGCTCATGGCGCGCGTACTTTCATTTCTTCTGGCTTGTCTGGTGGTTCTTTCGGCATGTACCGGGCCTCAGGAGGCGCAGTTGGGCAGCGACGGCAAACCCTTGCCGAAACTTTACCGAATCAAGCCCGCCGAAACCGCCAAGCTGCAGTTCCGAATGCTCGATTCGGTGAACGCCCTGCGGTCGGCGGCCGGTCTTGGCGCCGTACAACTGGACGCAAAACTGAACGCCGCCGCAGCGACCCATTCGCGCGACATGTCGATCCAGAACCGCCCGTGGCATTTCGGATCGGACGGGTCTTCGCCCATCGATCGGGTGCGCCGTGTCGGATACCCCGGCGCGATGTTGGGCGAGGCGATTTCCGAAACCTACGAAACCGAGCTGGAAACGCTGGCCGCCTGGATGGAAGAACCCGGCACCCGCGATGTCATTCTTGAGCCGCGCGCGGTCAACATGGGGTTTGCGTGGTTCCAGGAAAAGAACGGCAAGATTTGGTGGACGCTTGTTTTGGGCGGCTGACGCCCATAACAAAACCCCTTGTTTTCATGACGCAAATACGACGTCAGGCGCGGATCGAAATGACCGTACCGTTGCGAACCATCGCATAGATATCTTCGATCTCGCGGTTCTTGACCGCTATGCATCCCGCGGTCCAGTCCTCGCCCTTGGCGCGTTCGCTGTTGGGCTGCCCGTGGATAAAGATGTCGCCGCCCGGCTCCTTGCCCAAGGCACGCGCCTCGGCAATATCCTGCGCATTCGGATAGGAAATCCCGAGTGACAGATGAAAGCTGCTGTTTGGATTGCGCCGGTCGATGAAATAATTGCCCTCGGGCGTTTTTCCGTCGCCTTCGTGCAACTTGTCGCCATCCGGGGCAAACCCCATGTCGATCTTGTAGGATTTCAGCACTAATTCGTCGTTCAGCAGATACAACTTACGCGCTGCTTTATTAACCACGACCGCGGTCACATCGGGGCCGTTATAAGATTTGAATTTGCTTGTCGCACAGCCGGGAACGGCCAAAGTAGCCAACATTCCCAACCCAAAACTACGCCGTTTCATACCGGTCTCTCTGTTCGGTTGCCTCAGACAGGAAATACCCGCACTGCGCCGTTTTTTCAAAATAAAAATATCACCTGCGGCGGGTAAACTTCACGTCACCGGCTATCAATCGCCGCGGGTAAACGACGCGGCAAGTTCGGTATGCACCGACCATCGGAACTGATCGACCACCTGGACCCAGTTCAAAACATAGCCCGCATCGCACAGCGCGCGCGCATCGCGGGCAAAGCTGACCGGATTGCACGAGACATAGGCGATCACGGGGATTTTGGCCTGAACCAGTTCCGCTATCTGCGCCTCGGCACCGGCGCGGGGCGGGTCGATCACGGCGGCATCGAACCGCTTCAACTCATCCGGCATCAACGGACGGCGAAACAAATCGCGCGCCTCGGACGTTACTTTTTTCAGGTCCGAGGTCCGTCGCCATGCCTGATCAAGCGCTTCGATCATGTCGCGGTCACCCTCGACCGCATGCACCTCGGCGCCACCCGCCAGCGGCAGGCTGAAGGTGCCGCATCCCGCGAAAAAATCAACAATCCGGCGGGCGTCTTGCGTGATTTCGCGAACAGCGGCCATCAGCGCCTTTTCCCCGTGTTGCGTCGCTTGCAGGAACGCACCCGCAGGCGGGACCACATGCGCCACGCCAAATACCTGAACGGCAGGGGCACGCATGGCGATCACTTCGCCATCCCAGGCAAGCCGGGCCAGCCCGTGCTGTTCGACCAATTGCGCCAGCGTCATGCGCAGCGGCCCGTCCAGCGGCTTGCCCCCTGTGACCGCCACATCCAGCCCGCCGCGCGATGTGGTCAGCGTGACGGCCAGTTCGCCCTTGCGACTGCCGCCGACGATGGCCAGCGACTCGGCCACGGGCAGGCCCGCGATCAACGCGGGATCCAAAAGCTGACACTCGGGGATTTCGGTGATGACGCCCGAGGCGCGGCCATGAAATCCGGCAAGCGCACCTTTCTTGGTGCGGCGCACCGCCAATGTGGCGCGGCGTCGGGACTGTGGCGGCGACGTCACGATGGGGCGCATTTCGGCGTCCAGCCCCTGCGCCGACAGCGCATGGCGCACGATGCCCACCTTCCAGTCGGCCACAAAAGCATCTGACGCATGCTGCAACTGGCAGCCGCCACAGGCGTTATAGTGTCTACACGGGGGTTTTACGCGGTCGGGCGATGGGGTGACGATGCGCAAATCGCTGATCTGCGTGCCCTCGACCGTGCCGGTGATCACCTCTCCGGGCAGGGTACGGGGTGCAAACCGAGGGCCTTCGGCAACGCCGTCCCCCTGGTGACCCAGTCGCTGAATTTCAAATGTTTCGCTCATCCCTGCCTGATAGCGGGCCGCGCGCGGCAAAGACAGCCCCTATTCGGCCGCCTCGGTGCGGATGAACCCGCCGGATTGACGGTTCCAGAACCGGGCATACTGCCCACCCTTGGCCAACAGCGTGTCATGGGTGCCGGATTCGACGATACGCCCCTCATCCATGACGACGATCCGGTCCATTTCCGACAAGGTGGACAACCGGTGGGCAATGGCCAGAACGGTCTTGCCCTGCATCACCCGATTTAGCGCGGTTTGAATGGACGCCTCCACTTCGCTGTCCAGCGCGCTGGTTGCCTCGTCCAGAACGAGAATGGGCGCGTCTTTCAGGATGGCACGGGCAAGGGCGATGCGCTGGCGCTGACCACCCGACAGTTTCACGCCCCGTTCCCCCAGATGCGCGTCATAGCCTTTGCGCCCTTTGTGGTCCTCAAGCCCGAGAATGAAATCATGTGCCTCGGCCCGTTTGGCGGCATCGATCAACGCGGCCTCGTCCGCATCGGGACGGCCATACAGGATGTTGTCGCGGGCGGATCGGTTGAACATCGCCGTTTCCTGCGTGACCATGCTGATCTGGCGCCGCAAGCTTTCCTGCGTGACGACTCCCAGATCCTGCCCATCAATCAGAATAGACCCTGATTCCCCTTGATAGAGCTTGAGCAGGAGCGAAACGAGCGTCGATTTTCCGGCCCCCGACGCGCCCACAATCCCCAGCTTTTCGCCCGGCGCGATGGTCAGAGAAATGTCCTGAATCCCGCCTGTTTCACGCCCGTAGGCAAAGCTGACATTGCGGAATTCGATTTCCCCGCCGGTGATCTTCAAATCGGTGGCGTCCTGTGCGTTTTCATTCCGGATGCGGGGGGTCAGGGTGCGCATGCCGTCCTCGACCTCACCGATATTGGCGTAGATCGCCATCATCGTGAAACTGACCCAACCGGTCATCTGCGCAATCCGGATCGCCACGGCTCCGGCGGCGACGATGTCGCCCTCGGTTGCCAGACCATCCTGCCACATCAAAAGCGTTCCCCCGATCAGCAGCACCGGCAAAAGCCCGGCCAGTGTCATCAGGCAAAACCGGAACGTCGCCGCGAGATAGCCGAATTCCAGGGCGCGTTCGCGAAAATGCCCCATCGCGCCCAGCGCGGCGCGGTCTTCGTGATCGGCATGGGCGAAAAGTTTCACCGTTTTGATATTGGTGATCGTGTCGACCACCTGCCCCGACACCATCGCCCGCGCCCCGGCCCGGCCGGCAGACCGTTTGCGGATGCGTGGCAGGAAAAACGCGATCAGCGCGAAATAGGCGATAAGCCACAGTGCAAACACACCCGTGACCCGCGCATTGATCGACGTCAGCAACAGCATCGACCCGGCAAGCGACGCCAGCGCAAAGGCAACCACGTTGATCATCTCGGCGGTCACATCGGTCACCGCGCGGGCGGCCTGCATCTGTTTCTGCGAAATGCGCCCCGCGAAATCGTCATCAAAGAATTTGACCGACTGTCCCAGCGTCCAGCGATGCAGCCGCGACAGGACCAAAGGGTTCACATTCGGCTGTACGATGATCGCGTTGGCCGAGGCGGACAGGCCGAAAAACAGCGGCCGCGCGATCAGGAAAAACGCTAGTGCCGCGGCAATAATCCCTGTGTTAGAGCCGTCAAAGAAGCTTTCCGGCCCCTTGGCGATTGCGGAATCGACCACCATCCCAAGGATCAGGGCGGTCCCGGCCTCAAGCGCGCCGGCGGCAGCCGACAGAAACGCGGCAAGCCACAGAGCGGGCCAAGCGCCCGACAGGCACCACCGGAAAAACGCGCCCAGCGTCTGGGGCGGCGGGCCCTCGGCAGGGCGAAATGCGTTGATCAGATTGCCGATGTTCATTCTGCCGCCTCGGTATTCAGGAAGCCGCCGGATTGGCGGGCCCAGAACTGGGCATATAGGCCACCCTCGGCCAAAAGCACAGAATGAGAGCCCTCTTCGACGATGCGGCCCTTGTCCATGACCAGAATGCGGTCCATTTGGGCGATGGTGGACAAACGGTGTGCAATCGCGATCACGGTCTTACCCTGCATCATGCCATAAAGCGTTGTCTGAATAGCCTCTTCCACCTCGCTATCCAGGGCACTTGTCGCCTCGTCCAACAGAAGGATCGGCGCGTCTTTCAGGACGACGCGGGCCAGCGTAATCCGCTGACGTTGCCCGCCCGACAGTTTCACCCCGCGTTCACCCACGTGGGCGTCGTACCCCGTGCGCCCCTTGGGATCGGCCAGATCAACGATGAAATCATGCGCCTCGGCCTGTTTGGCGGCGGCAATCATGGCGTCCTCGCCCGCGTCGGGCCGTCCGTACAGGATGTTGTCACGGACCGAGCGATGCAGAAGGGAGCTGTCCTGCTGGACCATTCCGATATGGCTGCGCAGGCTGTCCTGCCGGACCTGTGAAATGTACTGACCGTCGATCAGGATCTGACCGTTTTCGGCGTCGTAGAACCGCAAAAGCAGCTTGACCAGTGTCGATTTCCCGGCCCCGGACCGCCCGATCAGCCCCACCTTTTCCCCCGGGTGAATTGTCAGGCTGATCCGGTCGAGCCCGCCCCCGTCACGGCCATAATGATGGGACAGGTCACGCAGTTCGATCTTGCCCGCACTCAGGGTCAGCGGTTTGGCATCCGGATCATCGACCAGATCAATCGGCTGTGCGATGGTTTCCATCCCTTCGGCGACAACGCCAAGCTGGCGGAAAAACGTGGTCAGCGCCCACATGATCCAGCCGGTCATCCCGTTCAGCCGCAGGGTCAGCGCGGTTGCGGCCGCAACGACGCCGGCACTGGCCGCCCCCTGCATCCACAGCGCAATGGCCCACCCGACAACGCCGACGATCAAAAGCCCGTTCAACGAAACCAGCGCCATATCCATCAGCGTGTAGATGCGCATTTCGGTCTGAAACGTCTTGCGCGTGTTTTCGATGGCCTCGCGCGCATACTCCAACTCGCGATCATGATGGGCGAACATCTTGACCGAGTGAATGTTGGAATAGCTGTCCACCACCCGCCCCGTCACGGTCGACCGCGCATCCGAGGCGGCCTGGGATGCGGGACCAACACGGATGACGGTCCAGCGGATCAGCGCAGCGTAAAGAACCAGCCACACCGCCAGAGGTATCATCAGTCGGATATCCGCCGCGCTGAGCAGGATGGCCGCGCCAATCAGATAGGCCAGCGAATACGAGATCGCGTCAAAAACCTGAAACACCACCTCGCCCGCGGCGGGCGGGGTTTGCATGATCCGGTTGGCGATTCGTCCTGCAAAATCGTTTTCGAACCAGCCGACCGACTGGCGCAGCACGTGTTTATGCGCCCGCCACCGGATCAGCGTGCCGAAATTGGGCAGGATCGCGTTGTTCAGCAACAACACATCCAGCGCCTGGACCGCCGGGCGCAAAACCAGGATGAACAGCGCCACGAGGACAAGTTCGGTGCCATGGCTTTGCCAGACCTGCGCGGGGTCGCCGCCCATGACGTCAACAAGCCGGCCCATGTAATAGATCAGCCAGAGTTCGATCGCCGCAACGACAACGGACAACAATCCGGTCCAGACAAAGACCCGCCAGAACGGCTGGCAATAGTCGCGCAGAAACGGCCAGAGCCGTGTCGGTGGACGGTCCTTTTCCCGATAGGGGGTGTAGGGATCAACAAGGTTTTCAAAGAAATGAAACATGACGGGTGCTCCATGCGAGCAAGAAAAGACGCAAATGTAGTGTGGGTGAAAACGGCCGATCACCCGAACGGGGTGCTCAGCTCAGATGAACCAAAGCCCGTAATACATTGCGCATTCCTCCGTTCACGTCATGACGGATGGCATACCGCACCGCGCGCGATTCGTCACCCCACCGCAGTCAGACCAGCAATGCGTCGCGTGTCAGGGTGAAATTCGAATCGATCCAGCGCTGTTCCAGACGCGCCAGTTGCGCGCCCAGTTCGGGGCCGGAAAACGCAGGCATCAGGTCACGTGCCGTGACAGGAAACCGCGCCGACGCGCCCTGATCAACCAACACGGTGACATGCGCGTCCCAGGGGGTTTCCAACAACGCGGCCCGCAAAAGCAGGATGTCGCGCGCGGTGTCGCGCTGAAACCGATAGCCCAGTTCGGCAGGGCCCATGCCATTGCCCACCGCATCCCACAGGCGATGCACCTGTTGCGATTGCGCCCGGCTGAGACGCAGATCATCCGTCGACTTGACCCCGCCCAGCGCAGCCAGACGGCGCAAGGGATCGGGCGCTACACCCGCTTGATGTTCAACGTCGATCAGCGGGGCAAGCGCGCGGTCATCCGCACCGGGCAGGATGCGGGCCAGAACCCCGGTACTGCGCATGCCGGCAACAGCTGGCGCCGGGTCGGGCGCGCCCAGCAGCTTCAGCAACTCGGCCCCTATGCGTTCCCGCGAAACACGGTCCAGCCCGTCCAGATTGGCGGCAATCGCCGCAATCGCATCGACATCCATCCCCTGGGACAGATCGCCGTACAAGGCGTGAAACCGGAAGTAGCGCAGGCTGCGCAGATAATCCTCGCGGATGCGGGTTTCGGCACTGCCGATGAAGCGCACCTTGCGCGCCTCAAGATCAGGCAGGCCATTCAGCGGATCAATCACCGTCCCGTCCGCGCGGGCATAGATCGCGTTCATGGTGAAATCGCGGCGAGCGGCGTCCTCTTCCACTGTTGTGGAATAGGCAACGACGGCGCGGCGGCCGTCCGTCTCGATATCCTTGCGGAAGGTGGTGATTTCATGCGGGATTCCGCCAGTGACAAGGGTTACTGTGCCGTGGTCGATCCCGGTTGGGATGGTTTTGATCCCGGCGGCCTGGGCAATTTCCATCACACGTTCCGGCGTCGCGTCGGTGGCAATGTCGATATCGCTGACCGGCACGCCCATCAGGGCGTTGCGCACGCATCCCCCAACCATGAGAGCCTGAGCGCCGCCCTGTTCCAAAACGGCGCAAACCTTTTGCGTGGCGGGTTCGTCAAGCCAGTCACCGGTAACTTTTGTCATCCATCCATCCGTGCCGCGAGTGAGCGCAAGATGCGCGCCGTTGCCCCCCAGATATAGTAGGGACCGTAGGGAACGGTGAAATAATATCGACGCGTCCCGCGCCAGCGCCGCGATTCAACCAGGTAATTGGCCGGATCCATCAGATGGCTCAGAGGGACGGAAAACACCTCGTCAACCTCGCCCGCTTCGGGGGTGATGTTGAAATTATCGTTGAGAAGCGCAACCACCGGGGTCACGTCGAACCCAGTCACCGTTTCATGGGTCGGCATCTGGCCCAGAACGTCCGGAAGATGTTCGGGCAGGCCAATTTCCTCGCGCGCCTCGCGCAGGGCGGCGGCGGTGACATCGGCATCGGTGTCATCCTGTTTGCCACCGGGAAACGCGATCTGGCCGGGGTGGTGTTTCAGCGCCGAAGACCGTTTGGTCAGCAAGACGCGGGGAACGTCATGGACCAGCGACACAGCGATCAGAACCCCCGCAGGGCGCAGCACTGCCCCCGCCCGGGTGACCGGGCGGCTGTCGGGGTTCAGATCAAAGTCGGATGAGGCATGCCCCTCTTTCGCCAGTGCGGCGCGCAGGGTTGCAGGCCAATCAGTCACCGGGCGCATTTTCCGCATCAAACCCCACCGTGGTCGGGTCAAGATCGTAATGCGCGCCGCAGAACTGACAGTCGGCGGTCACACGCCCTTCGTCCGTGGTCATCGTTTCAATGTCGCGGGCCGAATAGATCGACAGGCTTTGACGCACACGGTCCTCGGAACAGGTACAGCCAAAGCGCACCGACTGCGCATCAAAGACACGCGGACCCTCTTCGTGAAACAGGCGCACCAACAGGTCGGTGGGCGGAACCACCGGGCCGATCAGCTCCATCTCTTCGACCGTATCCAGCAGGATGTTCACGCGGTTCCAGTTGTCACCGACATCGCCATCCACCAGATCGTCGGCCGAAACCAGATCGCCGGTGCCCGGCCCCTTAGCCATCAGCGGCGACGCTTTGGGCATGTGTTGCAGCATGATGCCCCCCGCACGCCAGCGTTCCGTGGTCCCCGGCTCGCTCGAGCGGCCAAAGCTGAGCGAAAACCGCGTCGGCAGCTGTTCGGACTGGGCGAAATACGCCTCGGCGCATTCGCGCAGCGATGTTCCGGCCAGCGGTGTGATGCCCTGATAGGGGGCCATGCCAGCACCCTGATCGATCATGATGGCAAAATAGCCCTCTTGCATCATGTCCTTGGCAACGTCCGTGCCCAGCTGATCCGCGTCAAAGCTGGCATAGGCCCGGATCTGGGCCGGTTCCCCTTCGGATTTCGGGGCATAGTAGTCCGTGGCGATCATGCGCAACGCCCCTTTGGCCTGCACCTGAAGCGACAGTTTCCAGCGCAGTTTGATCGTCTGCCCGATCAATGCGGTCAGCAATGCCATTTCGGCCACCAGCGCCTCGACCTGGGGCGGGTAGTCATGTTGTTTCAAAATGCCATCCAGCACGCCGTCAAGACGGGCCACCCGGCCGCGCATGTCGGACAGATCAAGTTGGAAGGGCAGGACTGCATCGTCCCACGCGATTTTGGATCCAAGAGTCATGGGGTTTCCTTAAACGCCGCTTGTTGGCATACGCCAGGAATATAGGGATAACTGACGGCGTTAAAAAGGGCCATGCGATGATCAGACGATTTGGGACGCCCCCCACCTCCGATCAGAGGTTTACGCGGCGGCCAGGGGCCTATGCGCTGTTGCCGCTGAACGGTGAGCTTCTTTTGACATGCCAGTATGGCCCCAAGCCGGATGTGCAGCTGCCCGGCGGCGGGATCGATCCCGGTGAATCACCTATTCCGGCCCTGCATCGCGAGGTGTTCGAGGAAACCGGGTGGCGCATCGCGCCCCCGCGCCGCCTGGGTGTTTTTCGCCGCTTTGCCTATATGCCGGAATATGACCTCTGGGCAGAGAAGGTTTGCACAATCTTCATTGCCCGCCCCGTGGCAAAGATGGGCCCGCCCACGGAACCCGATCATGAACCGATCTGGGTGCCCATGGACGAGGCCGCAAATATCCTTGGCAATGCAGGGGATCGCCATTTCGCCAGCCTTTTGGCGGCGGGCATCCTGCGCTGATCGCTCAGAAACCGTTGAATTCGAAAAGGGTGGCGGACACGTCGTCTTCCATTCCGTGTTCGGGTGACATCACCTGGGTCAGGTTCCAAAACAGATCGTCCAGCATTTCGCTGCTGGACTGGCCCGCCTCGCATTTCGCGATCAGCTCCAGCAACCCCTCGGGCTCAAGCATCTCGCCGTTTTTCAGGCGGCATTCGCTGAACCCGTCCGAATACATCAACAGCCGGTCGCCCTTGGCCAGGGTGGCTTCGACCTGGGTATAGGGCACGTCGGGCAACAGCCCGATCGGCACACCGCCCTCGCCGATGAATTCGCTGCTGCCATCGGCCCGCAGGATGAGAGGATGCGGATGACCCGCCTGCACCAGCGTCAGATGCCCGGTGTGCAGATCAACCGTGGCATAGCACATAGTGAAATACTCATCGATGCCGGTGTCCGCCACCTGCCGTGCATTCAACAAGTTGGCCACCTCCTGCGGGGCGCGCAGGGTATAAGCGCCGCCAAACAGGCTCTCTACCCCGAGGTTCTGATCGAAATACGTGCTCGACAGATAACCGCCCAGCCGCGCGGTCATCATCGCCGACGTGATGCCGTGGCCCGACACGTCGATGGAATAGAACCCCACCTGCCCCGGTTCTGGGGAAAACGTGCCAACCAGATCGCCGCCGATATGCCCGCAGGGTTTCAGCAAAAGGCTGACGCGCGA
Organism: Arenibacterium sp. CAU 1754; assembly: GCF_054482635.1. Lineage (NCBI taxonomy): Bacteria > Pseudomonadati > Pseudomonadota > Alphaproteobacteria > Rhodobacterales > Paracoccaceae > Arenibacterium > Arenibacterium sp. CAU 1754. Next base: position 253,058 of record NZ_JBTLRG010000003.1, on the reverse strand, counting down.
CGCGCCGAACATGCAACTGGTTTCAGGCACCAGTGATTGCTGGATCTTCTTGGCCTGCATCAGGTCCTTGTCGATGGAATCATAGGCCGCCTGCAACTGATCCAGCGTTTCGCCGATCATGCGGTTTTTCTCGGACAATTCGCGCTGCATCGCCAATATCCGATCCCCTGCGGATATGCGGGCACGCAGTTCATCGGGATTGACCGGCTTGGTCAGAAAATCATCTGCCCCGGCATCCAGCCCCTGGGCAATTTCGACTTTCTCGCTTTTGGACGTGAGCAGGATGAAATATCCATAAGCCTCGTCCGGCAGGCCGCGGAAAGCGCGACAAAAATCCAGCCCGTTCATCCCCGGCATCATCCAGTCGCTCAGCACCAGATCGGGCGGGGATTTGGCGCACAACTCAATCGCCTGATCGCCGCTTTCCGCCTCGGTCACGTCGAATCCCCATTTGCGCAGCGAACTGACCAGGATGCGCCGTTGCAGGCGGCTGTCGTCAACAACCAGAACCCGCCGGATCGATCCGGACCCGGGCGTGTGTTTGGTTTTCATGGGTGTGTTCGACAACACCGTGACATTCCCTTTTGGTGTCGGATTTGGCTGTCGTCAAAGCTATTGCCATGTGCGTTAACACGGTCTGAACTTTAAAATTTTCTGCATTGCGCCCGGCTTAACCGCTTGTTCACACCGCGCGTTTTAGGTTGGCGCATCTGCAACCCAGACAGACAGGTGTGTCATGATCCAATGGTTACGCGTGACCGAACTGCGAGAAGAGGTCGGCGAAGAGGATTTCGGCGAAGTTGTCGAACTGTTCCTGGAAGAAGTGGAAGAGGTCATTCAGAAACTGAAGGACGGACCCGACCGCAGCCAGCTTGAACAGGATTTGCATTTCCTGAAGGGCAGCGCACTCAGCCTGGGGTTCGATCATTTTTCGGGTCTCTGTCAGGATGGTGAAACGCGGTCGGCCAATGGCCGGGCCGATGACGTCGACGTGCCCGCGATCATCACCGGGTACGAACAGTCCAAAACCCTGTTCCAGAAAGAAATGACCGCCCGGCTTTCAGCCTGATTTGCACCGCGCGACGCCCCGTAACGCCCGATTGCGCCATTGCGCCCCTTCGACACACGCGCAAACCTTGCCCCTGCACGGAAAAACGGCTAACCCCCAGCCGATCTGTGAAAGAGGAATTCCCCATGTCCGCGCCCAAGAAAGTTGTGCTGGCCTATTCCGGCGGGCTTGATACGTCGATCATCCTGAAATGGCTGCAAACCGAATATGGTTGTGAGGTGGTGACCTTTACCGCCGATCTCGGTCAGGGCGAAGAGCTGGAGCCCGCCCGCGCCAAGGCCGAGATGATGGGCGCCAAGGAAATCTATATCGAGGACCTGCGCGAGGAATTCGTGCGCGATTTCGTTTTTCCGATGTTCCGCGCCAACACGCTCTATGAGGGTCTGTACCTTCTGGGGACCTCCATCGCCCGACCGCTGATTTCCAAACGCCTGGTCGAAATCGCCGAGGAAACCGGTGCCGATGCGGTCGCCCATGGCGCAACCGGCAAGGGCAACGATCAGGTCCGGTTCGAACTGGCGGCCTATGCGCTGAACCCCGACATCAAGGTGATCGCGCCCTGGCGGGAATGGGACCTCAGCAGCCGCACCAAGCTGATCGATTTCGCCGAAAAGAACCAGATTCCGATCGCCAAGGACAAACGCGGCGAGGCACCGTTCAGCGTCGATGCGAACCTGTTGCACACCTCGTCCGAAGGCAAGGTTCTGGAAGACCCGGCCGACAGCGCACCGGAATATGTCTATCAGCGCACCGTGTCCCCCGAGAACGCCCCGAATGAACCCGAGATCATCGAGGTCGGGTTTGAACGCGGTGACGCGGTCAGCATCAATGGCGAGGCGATGAGCCCCGCAACCATCCTGACCCGCCTGAACGAACTGGGTGGCAAGCACGGCATTGGCCGTCTCGATCTGGTGGAAAACCGCTTCGTCGGCATGAAATCACGCGGGATTTACGAAACGCCCGGCGGCACCGTCCTGCTTGAGGCACATCGCGGCATCGAACAGATCACGCTCGATTCCGGTGCGGGTCACCTGAAGGATTCGATCATGCCGCGCTATGCGGAACTGATTTATAACGGGTTCTGGTTCAGCCCCGAACGCGAAATGCTCCAGGCGCTGATCGACAAGAGCCAGGACCACGTGACCGGCACCGTGCGCCTGCAACTTTACAAGGGGTCGGCCCGCACCATCGGCCGCTGGTCCGATCATTCGCTCTATTCCGAAGCGCATGTCACGTTCGAGGATGACGCCGGCGCCTATGACCAGAAAGACGCGGCAGGGTTCATTCAGTTGAACGCGCTGCGCCTGAAACTGCTGGCGGCGCGCAATCGCCGTCTGAAATAATCAATCGGCGGCCCTGAAATCTCAGGGCCGCCGCCGAATTTCAGAATCAGGACCTGGACAGGTTATTTCAGCTTTTTGTCCCTTAACCGCGTGTAGTGCGGAATCGCCTGATTGACGAGATCGGCCAATTCACCCGTCAATTCCGGCACATCGCCCTCGGGCCCGGCAAACCCGGTCGACTGATGCACCGCCCCATACCAATGCGCCGCCCAGACGCCATCGGATACATGCCCGCCCGCAGGCCAGTGCAGCATCGCCGGATCCCAGTTCAGATCCAGCGCCTGGCACAGCGCCCTCAACATCTGTTCCGGGTTTTCACGTATGTCGGCGCTATCGATCACAATCGGATCGTCGCCCAGCGCGCAGGCCTGATCATATAGATCGGTCTGCTGGACAAAGCCGATGTCGGACAATGTCAGCCCCTGATATTTCGCGGCAAAGCTGGCGATCACGCGCGCGGGATGGCGGATCAGAAAGACGTTCTTGACCTGTGCCATCCATTCGCGCGGCACGCCGTCGATCATGTGTTGGGTCATGTGTTTCTGATAAAAGTGCGGCTTTTTCCCGGGAATAGGGCCTAATATCTGGTTAACAACGTGGTTCGCGTCCGTCGACTGATCCGCTAGAACTTCGGTCCGCATCGGATGGGTCAGGCCGGTCCGCTTGAGGTAGGCCGCATAGAACGGTTCGTCCACCACCGCAAAATCGGCCCGGTTGCCAAAGGAATACATCATAGCCGTGCTCAGGTTGCGCGGCCCGGACCACATGGCAATCCGCATTACGTGCACTCCTGTGCGATCAAATCCTTGTAGAGATCGCGCAACCGTTGTGTCATCGGGCCCAGTTCGCCGGTGCCGATCTGGCGACCGTCGATCTCACCGACCGGCGTTTGCGCCCCGAATGTGCCGGTCAGAAATGACTCGTCCGCATCATAGGTATCGACCAGGCTGAAATTGCGTTCAAACACCGGGATGTCATTCGCGCGGCACAGGTCGATCACCTTTTGCCGGGTGATCCCGTTCATGCAGTAATCACCGGTACTGGTCCAAACAGCGTTTTTCCGGACGATGAAAAAATTGCAGGCATTGGTCGTGTTCACGAACCCATGCACATCCAGCATCAACGCCTCATCCGCGCCGGCTTTTTCGGCGGCGATACAGGCAAGGATACAGTTCAACTTGGAATGGGAGTTGAGTTTCGGGTCCTGCGTCATCGGCAATCCGCGCAGATGCGGCACCGTGGCCAGCCGGATCGGGCGGGGCAGTTGCGGGCGGGAATGCTCCATGATGATCGTCACTGTCGGTCCCGACCGGCTGAGCGACGGGTGCTGGAACGGGCGCGTCTTTGTCCCGCGCGTCACCATCAGGCGGGCATGGGCATCGGTGGTCATTTTGTTGGCGGTTTGTGTCTCTAACAAGGCGGCAATCACCTGTTGCCGGGTCATCCCAAGGTCCAGATCAATGGCCTTGGCAGCCTGAAACAGCCGGTCCATATGTTCATCCAGAAAGGCCCAGCTACCGTTATAAAGCCGCAACCCCTCCCAAACGCCGTCCCCCAACATGAATCCGCTGTCATAAACACTGACCAGGGCCTGCGCCTTGGGCATGATCTTTCCGTTCAGATAGATCAGGATGGTTTCGTTTCGCGCGTCTTCTTCGGCCTGATGGGTGGTCACGTGTTCGGTCATTGGTTGCCTCCTGTGTCTGCACGCTAGGCCCGCAGTGCGATTGCGCCAAGTGGTAAATCCCTGTCACCAGCGCGTGAGAAATCATTGCACCGTCTTGCCCGGATCAAGGGATCGGGGCACGCTTTCGGTCAAAGGAGATCCGCCATGACCCTGTTGGACAATATCAAACCCGTTGCGCTGACGATCCTCATCAGCCTTGGCGCCATTTTCCGCTGTGGCCCCGCCTCGGCGGCCGAGTTGCAAACCCTGACAGTGGCCGGGGGCTGTTTCTGGTGTGTCGAATCCGATTTCGAAAAGGTCAAAGGCGTGCAAGAGGCCGTTTCCGGGTTTACCGGCGGGACCCTGAAAAACCCGACATACAAGGCCGTCACCAGTGGTGGCACCGGCCATTACGAGGCCGTGCAGATCACCTTTGATCCCTCGCTCGTGTCGCGGGAAACGCTGTTGTCGATGTTCCTGCGCTCGGTCGACCCCACGGATGCAGGCGGTCAGTTCTGCGATCGGGGGGATAGTTACCGGACAGCGATATTTGTCTCTAACAAGGCGGAAAAGGCCTTGGCTGAAACGGTCAAGGCACAGGCACAGAACGATTTGGGACAACGGATTGTCACCCCCGTCCTGAACGCCGGGACATTCTATCCGGCCGAGGCCTATCATCAGGATTATTACAAGGGGACGAAACTGGTGTTCACCCGGTTCGGTCCAAAACGACAGGCGCAGGCATACAAGGCCTATCGCAAGGCTTGCGGGCGCGACGCGCGGGTGCGCGCGCTCTGGGGCAGCGCGGCACCTTTCGCGGGAAGCTGAAAATCAGCCGATTTCGCAGGACGCCAGAACGGCCATGTTCAGAATGTCATTCGCGGTCGAAACGGTCGAACAAATCTGAATCGGCTTGTCGACGCCCGTCAGGATCGGGCCAATCACGGTGGCCCCGGCCATTTCCTGCATCAGTTTCACCGAAATGCTGGCCGAATGGCGGGCCGGCACGATCAGAATGTTGGCCGGTCCTGTCAGGCGCGAAAACGGATAGGCCGACTGGGCCTGAGCGTTCAGCGCAACGTCGACGGTCATTTCGCCCTCGAATTCGAAATTTGCACCGCGCCTCTCCAGAACCACTGGGGCCTGATGCATTTTTTCGGCGCGTTCCGACACCGGATACCCAAAGGTCGAAAAGCTGACAAAGGCAACGCGGGGCTCCAGCCCCATGTGGCGTGCGACGTCTGCGGCATGCTCGGCGATTGTGGCCAGATCCTCGGCGTCGGGCCATTCATGCACCAGCGTATCGCCGATCAGAACGATCCGCCCCTTGTACAGAACCGCCGTAACGCCCGCCGCACCGTGGGCCGCATCGGCATCGAACACATGGTTGATCCGGTCCAGAACATGGGCCGATTTCCGGGTCGCCCCGGTCACCAGACCATCGCCATGCCCATGCGCCAGCATCAGGCTGGAGAACACATGGCGATCCCGCGCGGCAAGGCGGTGAACGTCCTGAATATCGAACCCTTTGCGCCCCAACCGCTGATAGAGAAAATCCTTGTAGGTGTTCAGATGCGGGGTGTTTGCGGCGTTCACGATTTCAAGTTCATCGACCGCGTCGCCCAGACCTGCGGTCTCAAGCTTGGCGCGCACATCGTCGGTTCGCCCGACAACCAATGCCTTGCCCATGCCGTTGCGCTGATAGGTCACCGCGGCACGCAGAACACGGGGATCATCGCCTTCGGCAAAGATCATGCGGGCCTGCGCCGCACGGGCGCGGGCATTCAGGCCGCGCAGGATGCTGGCAGTCGGATCCATCCGCGATTTGAGGCTGAGTTCATAAGCCTCCATATCAATGATCGGGCGGCGGGCCGCCCCCGTGTCCATCCCGGCCCTCGCGACCGCAGGGGGAATACGGTGGATGAGACGCGGATCGAACGGGGTTGGAATGATGTAATCCCGCCCGAAGGTCAGGTTTTTCCCATAGGCCAGCGCGACCTCGTCCGGAACATCCTCGCGCGCGAGTTTTGCAAGCGCATGGGCGCAGGCGATCTTCATCTCGTCGTTGATCGCGCGCGCATGGATGTCAAGCGCCCCGCGGAACAGGTAGGGAAAGCCAAGGACGTTGTTGACCTGGTTCGGATAATCACTGCGCCCGGTGGCGACGATCGCATCGGCGCGCACGGCATGGGCCTCTTCCGGGGTGATTTCCGGATCGGGGTTGGCCATGGCAAAGATGACGGGATTATCCGCCATGCTTTCGACCATCGCCGGGGTCACCGCACCCTTGACGGACACGCCCAGGAACACGTCGGCCCCTTTCATCGCATCCTCAAGCGTGCGCAATTCCGTGTTGGCCGCATGCGCCGATTTCCACTGGTTCATGCCCTCGGTACGGCCCTGGTAAATCACGCCCTTGGTATCGCACATGATGCAGTTGTCATGTTTCGCGCCCATCGATTTGAGCAGTTCCAGACAGGCGATGCCCGCCGCGCCGGCGCCGTTCAGAACGATGCGCACATCTTCGATCTTCTTGCCAGAAATATGCAGCGCGTTCAGCAGGCCCGCGGCACAGATCACCGCCGTCCCGTGCTGATCATCGTGGAAGACGGGAATATCCATTTCTTCCTTGAGCCGCTGTTCGATGATGAAACACTCGGGCGCCTTGATATCTTCGAGGTTGATACCCCCAAACGTCGGGCCCATCAGCTTGATCGCGGCGATCAGTTCTTCGGGGTCTTCGCTGTCCAGTTCGATGTCGATGCTGTTCACGTCGGCAAAGCGTTTGAATAGAACCGCCTTGCCCTCCATCACCGGTTTCGAACCCAGCGCGCCCAGATTGCCCAGCCCCAGAACCGCGGTGCCGTTTGAAATCACCGCAACAAGGTTGCCCTTGTTGGTATAGTCATAGGCGGTTTCCGGGTTGGCGGCGATCGCCTCGCACGGGACCGCCACGCCGGGCGAATAGGCCAGCGACAGGTCGCGCTGCGTGGTCATCGGCACCGTCGCCCGGATTTCAAATTTGCCCGGTGACGGTTCCAGGTGGAAGGCAAGAGCCTCTTCTGGCGTAATTCTAGTTTTTGACATTTTGGCTCAGGCTCCTCACAGGCGGTCGGAACGTCTTAGCGCAGGGCGCGGGCACTCTCAACGTCTTTGCGTTTTCGCCTTTCGCTGCCAGCGGCGGATTTGTAAGGTCGCCGCCAATCTGACCGACCGGGGGGATGCGGTGTCAAACGTCACGCCAATGATGGCGCAATATCTTGAAATCAAAGACGCCCACAAGGATGCCTTGCTGTTTTACCGCATGGGCGACTTTTACGAGATGTTCTTTGACGATGCGGTTGCCGCCGCCGAAGCGTTGGATATCGCCCTGACCAAACGGGGCAAACACAACGATCAGGATATCCCCATGTGCGGCGTTCCCGTGCATGCTGCCGAAGGGTATCTTTTGACCCTGATCCGCAAAGGTTTTCGCGTGGCCGTCTGTGAACAGATGGAAAGCCCGGCCGAGGCGAAAAAGCGCGGCTATAAATCTGTCGTGAAACGCGATGTGGTGCGCCTGGTCACCCCCGGCACCCTGACCGAAGATGCCCTGCTCGAGGCGCGGCGACACAACTTTCTGGCCGCTTTTGCCCAGGTTAGAGACAGATCTTCCCTTGCCTGGGCTGATATTTCGACCGGCTCGTTTCATGTCATGGTCCTGCCCAAGGTGCGTCTGGGGCCCGAATTGGCCCGTCTGGCGCCATCGGAACTGATCGTATCCGAAGGACAGGACGATCCGCCCTTTGATCTGGCCGATGATCTGAAAATTGCGCTGACGCCGCTGGGCAGATCAAGCTTTGACAGCACGGCCGCCGAAAAACGGCTGTGTGATCTGTTTTCAGTGGCCACGCTCGATGCCTTTGGCACGTTCGAGCGGGCCGAAGTGTCGGCCATGGGCGCGCTCATCGACTATCTGGAAATCACCCAAAAGGGCAAATTGCCCCTGTTGCAAACCCCGGTACGCGATGCCGAGGATCGCGTGGTGCAGATCGATGCCGCCACGCGCCGGAATCTGGAACTTACCAAATCGCTCAGTGGCGGGCGCGACGGGTCGCTTTTGTCGGTGGTCGATCGGACCGTTACGCCGGGCGGCGCGCGATTGCTGGAACAACGCCTGTCCAGCCCGTCGCGCAGCCTGACCGTGATACAGGCACGACAAGCCGCCGTTGAATTTGCGGTCGACCAAACCCGCATCGCCGCCGATCTGCGCGAGGCCTTGCGCAAGACGCCCGATCTGGACCGCGCTTTGTCGCGCCTTTCGCTGGATCGCGGTGGCCCGCGTGATCTGGTCGCCATTCGCACCGGGTTGGAACAGGCGCAGGCGATCCGCGATATCTGTGCCAAGGTAGAAGCGCCCGAGTTGATCCGTGCCTCCCTGGACGACCTGATCGGGTTTGACGATCTGATCGCCCTTTTGGACGCCGCATTGGTGGCCGATCCGCCCCTTTTGGTGCGCGATGGCGGGTTCATCGCAAATGGGTATGACGCCGATCTTGACGAGGCCTGCGCCCTGCGCGACGAAGGCCGGTCGGTGATTGCCGGAATGCAGCATGGATATGCCGAACACACCGGGGTTTCGTCACTGAAGATCAAGCACAACAATGTGCTTGGCTATTTCATCGAAACCACGGCCACGCATGCCGACAAGATGCTGTCCGCCCCCCTGTCCGAAACATATATCCACCGCCAGACCACCGCCAATCAGGTGCGGTTCACCACTGTCGAACTGAGCGATCTGGAAAGCCGCATTTTGAATGCCGGCAATCGGGCGGTTGAAATCGAAAAAAGGCTCTATGAGGCGCTAAAAGGCTCTGTTCTGGCCGAAGCCGCCCGTATTCACACCGCCGCGCGCGCCTTGTCCGAGATTGATCTGGCCACCGGGCTGGCCGATCTGGCCAAGGGCGAGGACTGGTGCAAACCCGATGTGGACGACAGCCGCAGCTTTGCCATCACCGGCGGGCGGCATCCGGTGGTTGAACGCGCTCTGCGACAACAGGGTGGCAGCGGATTCGTCGCCAATGATTGCGATCTGAGCGCGGAAACCGGGGCGGCGATCTGGCTTTTGACCGGGCCAAACATGGCGGGTAAATCGACCTTTCTGCGCCAGAATGCATTGATCGCGCTTTTGGCCCAGATTGGCAGCTATGTCCCGGCGGACTCGGCCCATATCGGCATTGTCAGCCAATTGTTCAGCCGCGTCGGCGCATCCGATGATCTGGCGCGGGGCAGATCGACATTCATGGTCGAAATGGTGGAAACGGCGGCCATTCTCAATCAGGCCGATGACCGGGCCCTCGTCATTCTGGATGAAATCGGGCGCGGAACCGCCACCTATGACGGTTTGTCGATTGCCTGGGCCACGCTGGAACATCTGCACGAAACCAACAAATCACGCGCCCTGTTCGCCACGCATTACCATGAGATGACAGCCCTTGCCGGAAAATTGGACGGTGTCGAAAACGCCACCGTGGCCGTCAAGGAATGGGAGGGCGACGTTATTTTCCTGCACGAGGTCCGGCGCGGTGCGGCGGATCGGTCTTACGGTGTGCAGGTTGCGCAGTTGGCGGGTTTGCCAAAATCGGTTGTCGCGCGGGCGCGGGTCGTTCTGGACGCGCTGGAAAAAGGTGAACGCGAAGGCGGGGCCAAGCAAAAGGCATTGATCGATGATCTGCCGTTGTTTTCGGCGGCCCAGCCCCCTGCTCCGGCGCCCGCACCATCCAAGATCTCCGAGGTTGAAACGCTGTTGAGCGACATTCATCCGGACGAATTGACCCCACGCGAGGCACTGGATGTTCTTTATAAACTGAAAGAGGCGACCAGTAGCTGATCGCCTCTTTCAAAATCGGTGTGTCTGGTTGCGCGCGATCAGCTGGCCGGTGTGGAGGACACGCCAACCTGCGCCGGGCGCAGCAAACGATCGTGCAGCATGAACCCTTCGGCCGCGACCTGAATGATTTCGCCGGCCTTGGTTCCAGGCACCGGGGCCTCGAACATGGCCTGATGCAGTTGAGGGTCGAAAACATCGCCAACTTCGGGCGCGATGATCTGAATCCCGTGCTTTGAAAACACGTTGCTGAGTTCGCGCATGGTCAGTTCGACACCTTCGATCAGGGCGGCGGACACCGCTTTCTGTTCGTCGGTTGCGGCCTCGATTGCGCGCTTCATGTTGTCGTAAACCGGCAGCATGTCTCGGGCCAGTTTCGAACCGCCATATTGCTCGGCTTCGCGGCGATCCTTCTCGGATCGCTTGCGCGAGTTTTCCGCATCCGCCAGTGCCCGCATGAACCGGTCTTTAAATTCATCCCGCTCGGCGCGCAAAGCGTCAAGTTCCGCTTCTTCCGGGTCGATTTCGGCCATATCATCTGCCAACTCCTGGGCTTCGGCGTCAGAAATATCGTCGAGAAAGTCTTCGTTCTTGGGGTCTGCCATCTTTCACCTCTAACTCCGGTCGGAAATCAGCCGTCCCACCAGCTGTGCCGTGTAGTCGACAATCGGCACGATCCGACCGTAATTCAGGCGGGTCGGACCAATCACGCCGACCGCACCAATGATCTTACGGTCTGCGTTCATATAGGGAGACACCACCAGAGAGGAACCCGAAAGTGAGAAAAGTTTGTTCTCAGAGCCAATAAAAATGCGCACGCCGTCGCCGTCTTCGGTCAATTCTAGGAAATCGGCAATATCGCGTTTGCGTTCGAGGTCATCAAACAGGTTGCGGATGCGGTCCAGCTCCTGCTGTTGATCGCCATCGGCCAACAGATTCGCCCGTCCGCGGACAATCAGACGCTCGGAATCCTCTCCTTCACCGTCCCACACGGCAAGTCCGCTTTCCACCATTTCGCTGGCCAGCTGGTCCAGTTCCTGACGGCGGTTTGCGATTTCCTTTTGGATGAACTTGCGCGCCTCACCCAGGGTTTTGCCCTCGATCAGCGCATTCAGAAAGTTCGCCGCCTCGCGCATCGAACTGGGCGTCTGGCCGGGCGGCGGGGTAAACAGGCGGTTTTCGACATGCCCGTCGGAAAACACCAGAACCACAAGCGCCTGCACATGGCTGAGCGATACAAACTCAATATGGCGAATGGCGGCTTCGTGTTTGGGGGTCAAGACAAGCGATGCGCCCTGGGTCACACCCGACAATGCCGATCCGACCCGATCGAGAATACCGCTCATGTCCTTGGAATTGCTGTCTAATGTGGCGTCGATCTTGCGCCGGTCAGTGTCGTCAAGATCACCGATTTCCAGCAGGCCATCGACAAACATCCGCAGCCCCAGCTGCGTGGGGATCCGTCCGGCGCTGACATGGGGACTGTCCAGCAGACCAAGGTATTCCAGGTCCTGCATGACGTTCCGCACGGTTGCCGCGCTGACCTTTTCGCTGAGTGTGCGGGTCAATGTGCGGCTGCCGACGGGATCGCCGCTGGCGAGATACGCCTCGACAACAGATCTGAACACCTCGCGCGAGCGATCGTTCATTTCTTCCAGAATTTTCGTTGCGTCCGTCATTGCTTACTCTTGGCCAGCGCTTAGTTAATGACCACATTGCACAAAGGTCAATCGGGGTTGCATCGCATGTCCACAGGACGGTATCCCGGCGCGATAGAAAAAAGGAACTTACATGCGACCTTCTGGACGAGAGTTAAGCGAAATGCGCCCTGTTTCAATAGAGACGGGATTTACAAAACATGCAGAAGGGTCGTGCCTGATCAAAGTGGGCGAAACCCATGTTCTGTGTACGGCAACCATTGAAGAGCGGGTTCCTCCGTTCATCAAGGGATCGGGCCTCGGGTGGGTGACGGCCGAATACGGCATGCTGCCGCGCGCCACCAATACCCGCATGCGCCGCGAGGCAGCCGCCGGTAAGCAAGGCGGCCGGACCGTGGAAATTCAACGGCTTATCGGCCGCGCCTTGCGGGCCGGTGTTGATAGGGTCGCGTTGGGCGAACGCCAGATCACCGTCGATTGTGATGTGCTGCAGGCCGATGGCGGGACCCGGTGTGCGTCGATCACCGGCGGATGGGTTGCCCTGCGCCTGGCCGTGAACAAGCTGATGAAAGCCGGGGACGTGATCAGCGATCCGCTGGTCGATCCGGTTGCTGCTGTCAGCTGTGGCATTTACGCGGGCCAGCCGGTTCTTGATCTCGATTATCCCGAAGACAGCGAAGCCGGCGTTGATGGAAATTTTATCATGACCGGGACAGGTAAACTGATCGAAGTGCAAATGTCGGCGGAAGGGTCGGTATTTTCCCGCGATCAGATGGATCAGCTGATGGATCTTGCACAAAAAGGCGTCAATGAACTGGTCGATGCGCAAAAACAGGCGGCTGTATGACACGCAAATTCTCGGGCGATCGGTTGCTGATTGCGACGCATAACAAGGGCAAACTTGAAGAAATGGAGCAATTGCTTGCCCCTTTCGGTGTCGCTGTTGTGGGTGCGGCGGACATGGATCTGCCCGAGCCCGAGGAAACCGAGGATAACTTCGTCGGAAATGCTCGGATCAAGGCCCATGCCGCGGCCAAGGCCACCGGTCTGCCTGCCTTGTCAGATGATTCCGGGATTGAAATCGACGCGCTGAACGGCGCGCCCGGTGTCTATACTGCCGATTGGGCCGAAACGCCCAACGGGCGCGATTTCGTCATGGCAATGGAACGTACGCACCGCGAACTTGAGGCAATCAACGCCTCTCACCCACGCAGCGCGCGGTTTTGTTGCACATTGGTGCTGGCCTGGCCCGATGGCCATGACGAGGTGTTTCCGGGTGTGATGCCCGGTCACGTCGTCTGGCCTATGCGGGGCCGCGAGGGTCATGGCTACGATCCGATTTTCGTGCCGGACGGGTATGACATTACTTTTGGCGAAATGGATCCTACGGAAAAGAACAAGATCAGCCACCGGGCCAAAGCCGTGGCCAGGCTGATCGCAGACTGTTTTGAGTGAGGATTGGCGAAATGGCGGGTTCGGGCTCTATGTCCACTGGCCATTTTGCGAGGCAAAGTGCCCCTATTGTGATTTCAACAGCCACGTTGCGCGCCGCATCAATCACGCAGCCTGGGCTGACGCCTATGTGACCGAGCTGGAGCGCGTTGCCAGCGAACTGCCGGGTCGCGTTCTGAATTCCATCTTTTTTGGTGGTGGCACGCCTAGCCTCATGGACCCCGACACTGTCGCGCGAGTCATTGAAACCGCGCGCGGGCACTGGGCCTTTGCCAATGACATTGAAATCACGCTTGAGGCGAACCCAGGTTCGGTCGAAGCGGGCCGTTTTGCCGGATATCGCGACGCAGGGGTAAACAGGGTTTCCATGGGGATTCAGTCCCTGAACGACGCTGATCTCAAACGTTTGGGTCGAATCCACACCGTGGCCGAAGCGCGCGCTGCCTTTGACGTGGCGCGGAATTGTTTTGACCGGGTCAGTTTTGATTTGATCTATGCCCGTCAGGACCAGACCATCGGCGCCTGGCGCACCGAATTGACCGAGGCGCTGGCCATGTCCGTCGATCATCTGTCGCTATATCAGCTGACCATCGAAGACGGCACCGCCTTTGGCGACAGATATGCCGCCGGAAAGCTGCGCGGTTTGCCCAATGATGACAGTTCGGCTGATATGTATCTGGTAACGCAGGAAATTTGCCAGGCGCATGGCCTGCCCGCCTATGAGGTTTCCAACCACGCCCGCCCCGGCGCGGAATCCCGTCATAACCTGATCTACTGGCGATACGGCGACTATGCCGGCATTGGCCCCGGGGCTCATGGCCGGTTGACGATCCGGGATGACCGTTATGCGGTCGAAAGCATCCGAAATCCCATGGCATGGCTGGATCGCGTCAAAACCGGAGCAGCCGAAACAGAACGCACGGCCCTGTCCGGGATCGAACGGGCCGAAGAATACCTGATGATGGGTCTGCGGATACGCGATGGAATTGATGTATCGCGTTATGAGAGCATGGCCCAACGCCCGCTTGACCCGGCGGCGCGGACAAAACTGTCGGAACTGGGTATGATCCAGGATAGTGGATCAAATATAACCGTTACAAATCAAGGACTTATGGTTCTAAACGCCGTTATTTGCGAGTTTTTGACGGCTTAACTATTGCTCAGCAAAGCGCACAGATTGTCCAGCTGTTCCAGCGTTTCATAACGGATCGTCAACTGACCCCGTTCTCCGCCCGGTTCGTGGTTCAGCGATACTTTCATCCCCAGATTCGCGGCAAGATCCCCCTCTAAAGCGCGGGTATCCGCGTCTTTTTCGTGGCGGGCTGCTTTTGCCGACGGTGACGACTTGGAGGGTGTCCCTGCGCCCTTTTTGACCAACGCTTCGGTGGCGCGAACGGACAGGCCGCCCTTGATGATCATCCGGGCCAGATCGGACGGGTTGTCGGCAGTGATCAGGGCACGCGCATGTCCGGCGGAAAGTTTTCCGTCCCGCAGGAAATCCTGCACATCTTCGGGCAATGACAACAGCCGCATCAGGTTCGCGATATGGCTCCGGCTTTTGCCCAGGGCCTCGGCCAGTTTTTCCTGCGTGTGCCCGAAATTTTCCATCAGCTGGCGATATCCGGCCGCTTCTTCGATGGCGTTCAGGTCAGCGCGCTGGATGTTTTCGATGATCGCGACTTCCAAAACCTCGACATCGTCAAAGTCACGCACCAGAACCGGTACCTCGTGAAGCTGCGCCATTTGGGCGGCCCGCCAACGGCGTTCGCCTGCAACGATTTCGTATTTTCCACCCCCGATATCGCGCACGATCAACGGCTGGAGAATCCCCTTTTCCTTGATCGAGGCGGCCAGATCATCCAGCGCATCCTTAGTGAATTGCCGGCGCGGCTGTTTCGGGTTGGCGACCAGACGCTCGATCGGGACAGTCAATTCTGAACGGCGCGGTTCGCCGGAAGGCGCCGGCGCGGAATCGGCAGAAACATCCGCCATTAAAGCCGACAAGCCGCGACCCAGACCACGGGGTTTTGTCTTTTTGCCTGACACGATGTCCTCCTTCTTGGCGATCAAGCCGCCATTTTGTTATGTTTGTTCCGCAGTTCGCGCGCCAGGGCGCGATAGGCCTGTGCCCCTTGCGATTTCGGATCATAACTCAGCACTGGGATTGCATAGGATGGCGCCTCACTCACCCGGACATTTCGGGGAATGACAGTTTGAAAAACCAGATCCCCCAAATTGTCGCGCGCGTCCTGTTCCACCTGCTGGGACAAGTTATTGCGTTTATCATACATGGTAAGCACAACACCTTCGATTCTCAAATTCGGATTCGCGGTCTGGCGGACCTCACGGACGGTCAACATCAGCTGTGACAATCCCTCGAGTGCAAAGAATTCGCTTTGCAGCGGAACCAGCACCGCATGGGCGGCAACCATCGCATTTACTGTCAGAATGTTCAGCGACGGCGGGCAATCGATCAGGATGTAATCCCAATGATACGTGTCCATTGCGACCTGGCGTAGCGCATCGTGCAACAGAAAGCTGCGCTTTTCGTTGGAAATCAGCTCAATATCCGCGGAACTCAGGTCAACATTCGCCGGTACGATGCTGAGCCCTTCGAAATCGGTGTGGTGGATGACATCCGAAAGCGGCGCATCGTCGATCAACAGATCATATGTCGTGAATTCACGGTCATCCCGCTCGATCCCGAGGCCGGTTGATGCGTTCCCCTGCGGGTCGAGATCAACCACGAGAACGCGGCTGCCGGTTTCAACCAACGCCGCAGCCAGATTGATGGCCGTTGTGGTTTTCCCTACGCCACCCTTTTGGTTTGCAATCGCGATAATCCGGGGCCCTTGCGGGCGTGAAAGGTCAGACACGCGACACTCCTTCGACTTTCAAAATGGCCGCTCCGGGTTCTGTCAAACTTGTAATGGGGTCAAGATCAAAAGACCATTGAACTCTTGCCTCTTCAACTTCTTTTTCCCAGCTGACGCCCTTGGGAAAAAGAGCAGTGCCGCCCGGCGCAAGATGGCGTTCTGCATAGGACAGCAAAGTGTTCAGATCGGCCAAGGCGCGCGCTGAAAGAACACCGGCCTGTTGCGGCGGCGCCGACTCGATCCGTTCAGACAGGACCGTACACAACACCCCGGTTTCCCGCGCGACCGTGCGCAGAAAGGCCGATTTTCTTTGATCGCTTTCAATCAATGTCACACCGCAGGATGGCATTTCCTCGGCGGCCAGGATCGCAACGACCAGTCCGGGAAACCCTCCGCCACTGCCCAGGTCCACCCAATGGTCTGTTACCGGCCCAACGCGAAAAACCTGCACGGAATCAACGATATGACGTGTCCATAGGTCCGCAAGACTGTTCCTCGACACCAGATTGATACGCGGATTCCACTTTTGCAAAAGGGCGGCATAGGTTTCAAGCCGGGCCAATGTTTCACGTGAAACATTCAGGCCGCTCAAAAGATCCTCGGTCATGCGCGGCGCGCGGCGGTATCGCGCCGCAGGTGGAACAGGATCAAGGCCAGCGCCGAGGGCGTCATACCGTCAATCCGGCCTGCCTGTGCCAGATTCCCTGGCCGCGTCTGAGCCAGCTTGTGTTTAAGCTCGTTTGACAGACCTTCGATGGCGGAAAAGTCGAAATCCAGCGGAATCGCATGATTTTCATCACGTTTGACCGCTTCGACGTCCTTTTGTTGGCGCGTGATGTAACTCGCATACATCGCGTCCCGCTCGACCTGGCGTCGGGATTCCTGGTCAACCTCGTTCAATTCCGGCACCAGAGGGATAAGGGTTTCAACCGTGACGTCCGGAAACGCCAGAACCTCAATCCCCGTCCGCCGATTTCCATCTTGATTGACCTTGATTCCCGCACTAGCCACCTGTTTCGGGGTATAAGTCGTTCCCGTAAGCAATTTCTTGGCACCCTCTAGGCGCGCCAACTTGTCTGAAAACGCGGCAGCGCGCTCTTTCCCAACACAGCCAAGCTCGATTCCCAGTGGCGTCAATCGTTGATCGGCATTGTCTGCGCGCAAGGACAGCCGGAATTCAGCCCGGGACGTAAACATCCGATAGGGTTCGGCGACGCCCCGGGTGATCAGATCGTCGATCATCACACCGATGTAGCTGTTTGCCCGGCTGAACGTCACGGGCTCCCGGTCTTGGACCGCCAACGCCGCGTTCAAACCTGCGGCCAATCCCTGGGCTGCGGCTTCCTCATATCCTGTGGTGCCGTTGATCTGGCCCGCAAGATATAGGCCTGGCACCGTTTTGACCGCCAGTTGGGCGGTCAATGCACGAGGATCCACATAGTCATATTCGATGGCATAGCCGGGTTGCAGAATGACCGCGTTTTCCAGACCGGCGATCGAACGCACATAGGCCTCTTGCACGTCTTCGGGCAAAGACGTGGAAATCCCATTGGGATAGATCGTGTGATCATCCGCGCCCTCAGGCTCCAGAAAGATTTGATGCGATGTCTTGTCGGCAAAGCGCACGATCTTGTCCTCGATCGACGGGCAATACCGCGGTCCAATACCCTCGATATGCCCGCCATACATGGCCGACCGGGACAGGTTTTGTGCAATGATTTCATGTGTTCTGGCGTTCGTATGCGTGATTCCGCAGGAAATTTGCCGGGCCTGAACCTTGGTCGTGAGGAATGAAAAGAACGTCGGATCGTCGTCGCCCGACTGCATTTCCAAGCCAGACCAATCAATGGTGCGCCCGTCCAGACGCGGCGGCGTTCCGGTCTTCAGCCGCCCCAACGGCAAACCAAAAGAATCGATCCGTTCGGCAAGTTTGACCGACGGCTTATCCCCCATGCGCCCACCCGGACGTGACACATCACCAATATGGATCACACCGCGCAGAAACGTGCCGGTTGTCAGAATGACCGCCTTGGCCCTCACCTCTTGTCCGTTGTCCAGCAGAACACCGGATACGGCGCCGTCCGAAAGGAGGAAATCAATCACCTCCCCTTCGACAATCGCGATGTTGTCATGCGCTTCCATCTCGGCAAGCATGACGTTCCGGTATATCCCGCGATCCGCCTGGGCGCGCGGGCCTTGCACGGCCGGACCTTTGCGGCGGTTCAAAAGACGGAATTGAATACCCGCCGCGTCCGCGACGCGCCCCATGACACCATCCAGAGCATCGATTTCGCGGACCAAATGGCCCTTTCCCAACCCGCCAATCGCCGGATTGCAGGACATTACGCCAATTCCGCCCCGACGCAGGGTGATCAATGCGGTGGAGGCGCCCATGCGTGCCGCCGCGTGGGTTGCCTCGGCGCCGGCGTGCCCGCCTCCGATAACCACAATATCAAAATCCAAATGTTTCACGTGAAACACTCCTACTTGCCCAGACAAAAGCTGGCAAAGATCTCATCCAGCAGGTTTTCTACATCGACGCGGCCCACCAGGGATTCAAGCCCCCGGACGGCCCGGCGTATCTCTTCCGCTGCGATATCATACATGTCCGGTCCTTCGGCGAGAACCGATTCGGCCGCGACAAGTGACTCGCTGGCCTGCTGCATCGCATTGCGATGACGTTCCCGCGTGGCCAAGCCAGCCCGCGCCGACCTGTTGGACAATTCCTCGGTCAGATGCTGGATCAATCCATCGACACCTTCCCCGGTCGCACCCGAAATCGCATTGCTCTTATTATCGCGCAGATCCGCCTTGGGCTTCAGAACAATATCGCCCGGCTGCCGCGCAACCTCCAGTCGGCAGATATCCTCGGCCAGAAACACCCGAATGTCGGCTTGCTCCGCCCGCTGCCGGGCCAGGCTGACGCCTATGGTTTCCACCTGATCCGCCGTCTCTCTGATCCCGGCCGTGTCCAGAAGGGTCACAGCCAACCCGCCCAAATCCATGCGGACCTCGATCACATCCCGCGTTGTTCCGGCAAATTCCGACGTGATTGCCGCCTGACGACCAGCGAGAGCATTCAGCAGGGTCGATTTCCCGACATTGGGTTCCCCGATAATCGCCACTTCGAACCCAGATCGAATTCTTTCTGCGATTTCAACGCCTTGAGATAATCTGTCCAGATCTTTTCGGACGCTGGACAACAGAGAGGAAACCTCGGGCGTGACGTCCACGGGAACATCTTCGTCGGCGAAATCTATCGTCGCTTCAATCAGGGACGCGGCCCGAATCAGGTCACTACGCCATTTCTCTGCCAGTTTCCCTAGATCACCCGAGAGCACCCGCATGGCCTGACGGTGTTGGGATTCGGTCTCGGCATCGATCAAATCGGCCAGGCCTTCGACCTGGGCAAGGTCCATCTTGCCGTTTTCCAGGGCCCGGCGAGTAAATTCACCCGGTTCGGCCTGACGCAACCCTTCGATATCCGACAAAGCCCGCAACACAGCACTGACCCCTGCCGTACTGCCATGCACCTGCAGTTCAGCGACCTCTTCACCGGTAAAGCTGGCTGGCGCCTGAAATGTCAGGATCAGCGCCTGATCCAGACGTCGGCCTGCCGCATCAGTCAAGGTATGCACCGTCATACCCCGGTCAGGAAGGAACGCGCCGCTCAGCTGTTGGGCTGCTGCCTTGGCCTGTGGGCCGGAAATGCGGATGACCGCGACGCCCGCCTTGCCCGGCGCGCTGGCCAACGCAAAGATCGTGTCCATGATCGGCACCGTTTGTCTGGTGACACCCTCAGGTGTTCATTGAATCAAAGAACTCGGCGTTGCTCTTGGTCTGCTTCAGCTTGGAAATCAAGAACTCGATGGCATCAGTGGTGCCCATCGGATTCAGGATACGACGCAGCACAAAGGTTTTCTGCAGATCAATCTTGTCGACCAGCAGGTCCTCTTTCCGGGTACCGGATTTCAGAATATCGATGGCCGGGAACACGCGCTTGTCAGCAATTTTACGATCCAGCACAAGTTCCGAGTTACCGGTGCCTTTAAATTCTTCAAAGATCACCTCGTCCATCCGACTGCCGGTATCGATCAGCGCGGTGGCGATAATGGTCAGCGACCCGCCCTCTTCGATATTACGCGCTGCACCAAAGAAACGCTTGGGCCGTTGCAGGGCGTTGGCATCAACGCCCCCGGTCAGAACCTTACCCGAAGACGGGACCACGGTGTTAAATGCCCTACCAAGTCTTGTGATCGAATCGAGAAGAATAACAACATCTCGTTTATGTTCGACCAAACGCTTGGCCTTTTCGATGACCATTTCGCTCACGGCCACGTGACGTGTCGCCGGTTCATCAAAGGTCGAAGAGACAACCTCCCCTTTGACCGACCGCTGCATGTCGGTCACTTCTTCGGGGCGTTCGTCGATCAGCAACACGATCAGGTAACACTCGGGGTGGTTCTTTTCGATCGAGTTCGCAATGTTCTGCAGGATGACGGTTTTACCGGTCCGCGGCGGCGCCACGATCAGCGACCGCTGGCCTTTCCCGATGGGTGCGACCAGATCGATGATCCGCGCGGTGCGGTCCTTGATCGTCGGATCCTCGACTTCCATTTTCAGACGCTCATCCGGATAGAGCGGCGTCAGGTTGTCAAAGGCGATCTTGTGCTTTGCCTTTTCCGGCTCTTCAAAGTTGATCTGCGTAACATTCGTCAGCGCGAAATACCGCTCGGTATCGTCGGGCGCTTTGATGACACCGTCAATCGTATCCCCTGTACGCAACGAATATTGGCGGATCATTTCGGGTGAGACGTAAATGTCGTCCGGACCAGGCAGATAGTTGGCCTCGGGCGAGCGCAGAAACCCGAACCCGTCTTGCAACACCTCAAGAACACCATCGCCCGAGATTTCCCATCCCTCATCCGCGCGTTCGCGCAGGATTTGGAACATCATCTCGCCCTTCCGCATGGTCGAGGCGTTTTCGATCTCAAGCTCCTCAGCCATGGACAACAGGTCCTTGGGGCTTTTGGCTTTGAGGTCGGAAAGATTCAGGGTTTCAGTCGTCATGATGATACAGCTTTCACAGCTTCATTGAGAGAAGCGCAGACAGTCTTGAACGGGAAATACGGCACCCGGACGGGTGCGTTGATCGGTTATCTATGCAACTCGGCCTGTTGAGTCAAACCCTGTCAGAACCGGACCACCACGGAAAGCACGATGATGACCATCAAAAGTGTCGGAACCTCGTTCATCATCCTGAACTGGCGCCCGGTCAGGGTATTTTGTCCTGCCACAAAATCCTTGCGCCGTTTCCCAAGCCAATGATGAAACCAGGTCATGGCAAGGACAGCGCCTGCCTTGGTCCAGGGCCATATCATTGCCCAATCAACGATACCGGGTGTGAATACCAGTGCCAGCCCAAAGACCCATGTTGAAATCATTGCAGGATTCATGATGACCCGCAAAAGCTTGTCTTCCATTGTTTCAAAGACAGGCATCATTGCTTCTGTCTCGGCCTGTTCTACGTGATAGACGAACAGCCTTGGCAGATAAAACAACCCAGCCATCCATGCGATCACGGACATGATGTGAAACGCTTTGATCCACGGATAAAGGGTGATCAGGAAATCGGTCATGGTGACCCCCGGTTCGGTATCCGGTCTTCCTAATAAATAAATATAAAAGAGAAAAGGATGATGGTTTTGTAGGTAAGGTCCAATCCGGTGGATTATTTACCTGTCCTGAGGGTTGTCCACACTCCAATGAGACATGAACAAGTTCTTGCAGTTCTTATGGGATGAAAGATTTTATATATTGTTAATAATATGTTAAAGGATTATTTCTCCCAATTGATCCGTGGATAACTCGGGAAGAACTTTGCCAGCGCACAGTCTTCACCAGGTTTGAGGTTATCCTTATCCCGGCTGGATAGAATGATCACAAAACCCCCGAAACCGGCACGCATTGTGCGCACTTGCCATAGGATGGGAAACCCATACAAACGGTGCACCCTGACCCACATCCTTGTTCAATTGGTTATCCACATGTCTATCCCCTTGATCCTTGCTTCGGGTTCTGAAATTCGCGCCCGTCTTCTGACCCAGGCGCGGGTGCCGTTTGATGTTCAGGTGGCCCGCGTTGACGAAGACATGGTGAAACGCGCCCTGATCGCGGAACAGGCAAAACCACGCGACATTGCGGATGCGCTGGCCGAACTGAAGGCGCGCAAGATCAGCGACAAGACCCCGGGCGCGATGGTTATTGGCTGTGATCAGGTGCTTGATTTCGAAAATCGCATGTTGTCCAAACCCGAAAGCCCCGAACAGGCCCTAGCCCAACTGACCGAGATGCAGGGAAAGCGGCATTCGCTGTTGTCCGCTGTGGTCATCGTCCAGGATGGCCAGCCGATCTGGCGCCATGTCGGGCAGGTCCGGTTGCGCATGCGCACCTCTTCGCCTGAGTATCTGCAGGGCTATGTCACGCGCAACTGGGACAGTATCCGCCATGCGGTTGGCGCCTATAAGCTGGAAGAAGAAGGCGTGCGCCTGTTCAGCGGCATTGACGGCGACTATTTTAATGTCTTGGGTATGCCACTGATAGAACTGCTCAATTTCCTGACGTTGCGGGGTTTGATAGATCAATGACCAATATGCGGATTCCTCTGGCCGGTGTCATCGGATCGCCGGTTGCCCATTCCAAATCGCCCCAGCTGCATCGCCACTGGCTGGCGAGCTTTGGGTTGCGGGGGTTTTACATCCCGATGGACGTGGCCCACCAGGATCTTGAACAGGTTATTCGCACCCTTCCAAAAATGGGGTTTGTCGGGGTGAACGTGACTGTCCCGCATAAAGAGGCGGTGATGAGCATTGCAGACAACATCACCGACCGGGCGACCCTGATCGGGGCGGCCAATACGCTGATCTTTCGCAAGGATGGAAAGATTCACGCAGATAATACAGATGGTTACGGGTTCATTGAAAACCTGCGCACCGGGGCGCCCAACTGGGATCCGAAAAGCGGTCCGGCGCTTGTTCTGGGCGCGGGTGGTGCGGCGCGTGCGGTGGTTGCGTCGCTTCTGGATGCGGGCGTGCCCGAGATAATGCTGACCAACCGCACCCGTGTGCGGGCGGAAAAGCTGAAGGATGATCTGGGCCGGCGCGTGCGCGTGATCGACTGGGTTCAGGCCGGCAACGCCATCGAGGATGCGGTTCTGGTCGTGAACACGACATCGCTCGGCATGACAGGAAAACCAGAATTGCGAGTGCCGCTCGACGGGCTCACATCCCGGATGACGGTGACCGATCTGGTGTACTCGCCTTTGAAAACCGGCCTTCTGAGCGCGGCGGAAGAGGCCGGATGCACAACGGTCGATGGGCTTGGCATGTTGTTGCATCAGGCGGTTCCCGCGTTCGAGCGATGGTTCGGGATACGACCAACCGTGGATGACGCGACCCGCGCTGCTGTTCTTCTATGACGTTTCACCTCGGCTTGACCGGCTCCATCGGCATGGGCAAAAGCACCACGGCGAAACTGTTCGCGGATGCGGGATGCGACGTCTGGGATGCGGACGCGGCCGTGCACCGGCTGTATGGCCCCGGCGGCGCGGCGGTGGACCCGATTGGCGCCGCATTTCCCGACGCAATCGTTGGCGGTGTCGTGGATCGTGGCGTCTTGAAACGGATCATCGCGGAAACCCCCGAAGCGCTGAAGCAGATCGAGGCCATCGTTCACCCGCTGGTTGGACAGGACCGGGAAACGTTCAAGGCCAACGCAACCGCGGAGATTCTGGTGTTTGATATCCCGCTACTGTTTGAAACCGGCGGCGATGCGCGCATGGATGCGGTTGCCTGCGTATCGGTCGATTCCGAAACACAGGAAAACCGCGTGCTTGAGCGGGGCACCATGACGCGCGAACAGTTTTTGATGATCCGCGCGAAACAGATGCCCGACGCGGACAAACGCGCGAAATCGGATTACGTCATCATCACCGACACGCTGGACCATGCCCGCGAACAGGTCCAGAATATCGTCGCGGACATCAGAGCCAGGATTGCCAATGCGTGAAATCGTTCTTGATACTGAAACCACCGGGTTCGATCCGGAATCGGGCGACAGGATTGTCGAAATCGGTTGTGTCGAGCTGCACAATCACGTGGCGACTGGGCGGATCTATCATCAGTATATCAATCCCGAACGCTCCATGCCGCAAGAGGCGTTCGAGGTGCACGGGCTGGGCGATGAGTTTCTGGCCGACAAACCCAAGTTTGCCCAGGTCGGACAGGCCTTTCGCGATTTCGTCGGCGATGCCAAGCTGGTGATCCACAATGCCGCGTTCGACATGAAATTCCTGAACGCCGAACTGAAATGGATGAGCCTGCCCCCGCTGCCCTGGGAACAGGCGATCGATACGCTGGCAATCGCGCGCAAAAAGTTTCCCGGCTCACCCGCATCGCTGGATGCCCTGTGCCGGCGGTTCAGCATCGACAACTCGTCGCGCACGTTGCACGGCGCTTTGCTTGACTCGGAAATTCTGGCCGAAGTGTATCTGGAGCTGATCGGCGGGCGGCAGCCTGATTTCGCCCTCGCCACGGAACAGAAATCCGATTCCTCGACATCGGCCGGTGTTTGGCGCCCGTCACCGCGGCCCGTTCCGTTGCCGTCGAGGATCAGCGCGGCCGAGAAAGAGGCGCATGACGTCTTTGTCGAAAAGCTGGGGGATGGGGCGGTGTGGAAACGCGCCTGACCGGGTCAGACGCGTTTCGATAATTCAGGCATTCGCCGTTTGGCTGGCCTGACGGCGCGCAAGTTCGGCGCGATAAATCTTAACGAAATCAATGTTTTCCAGATTCAACGGCGGATAACCTCCGTCGCGTGTGATGTCGCTGACGATGCGACGCAGGAACGGGAACAACATGCGCGGGCATTCGATCAGAAGGAAGGGGTGCAACTGCTCTTCCGGGACTCCGGAGATGTTGAAGACGCCGACATATTCCAGCTCAAGCATGAAAAGCGGGTCTTTGGTTTCCTTTGATTTGGATTCGATGGTCAGCTTGGTCACAACCTCGTACTGGTTGTCGACCGGACGTTTTTTGGCATCCAGATTCACCTGAACGTTGATGTCCGGGTTCACTTCGCCTGTGACGCCTTTTTGCGCCATGATGTTTTCAAACGACATATCGCGAATGAACTGGCCCAGAATGTTCATCTGAACCTGCGGCTGCTGTTGTCCTTCGCCGCCTTTGGCTTCTCCATTTTCGGCCATGACAGTACTCCTGAAAAGAATTCCGATTTTGAGGCTGCTTACCAGTTTGGTCCGCCTACCTCAATGCTGGTCAGGTCCTTCGACCCAACCCGAGGCGCGACCATTTTGCCTGGGCTGCGGGTTCACCTCTTCGTATTCGCCGTCAATCACGTCGCCGCCATTGTTCGGATGGGACCGTGGCCTGGGTCCGGTGCCCATTTCGAACCGCTGAATGCGTATGCGGGTGCTGAGATATTTGTAAACAGCCACGCGCACGGGTGGCATCAACAACGCAAACCCAACGGCATCGGTAAAAAATCCCGGCGTCAACAGCAAGACCCCGGCCACAAGGATCATCGCCCCATGCGCCAGCGGTTCGGTTGGGTCGTTCAATTCGGAAAACGACCGGCTGAGGTTATTCAGGGCAATCCGCCCCTGCGTTCGCACCAACCACGTGCCCAGCACTGCGGTCAAAACGACAATTCCCAGCGTCGGCCACATGCCAATGGCACCACCGACCTGAATGAACAGGGCAATTTCGATAATTGGCACCAGTACAAAGGCCAACAGCAGATACATCGTTTCCATCCTTTCGCATGCGCTTGCGGTGGACTTGACCGGGCGCGTCACCTACATAAGTGCTTAGTGCCGCGCTTACAAAGACCGGTGTCCGATATGAGGTCCAAATGAACCAGCCCCTTATCCAGCTCCTTGTGCTGGCAGGCATCGCCATTTTCCTGATCCTGCGCCTGAAAAGCGTTTTGGGAACGCGCGACGGGTTTGAAAAACCACCCCTGCCAAACCCAACGGCAAAACCGTCGCGCCCCGATTTTGAAGTGATCGAAGGCGGGCCGGATCATGACATCATTGATTACGTCGACGCCGACAGCCCCCAGGCTGAGGCGCTGACCGCTATGAAACGGATCGAACCGTCGTTTTCAGTCAAGGAATTCATTCAGGGCGCACGAGGCGCCTATGAGCTGATCGTCATGGGGTTTGAGCGTGGCAATCTGAATGAAATCGAGCCATTTCTTACACCCGACGTCTTCGAGGCCTTTGTCGAAGTTGTCGCAGCCCGCGAAGATCAGGGTCTGAAAATCGAGGCCGAATTCATCGGTATCCGGGAAACGCGGATTCAGGACGTGTCCTTTGATCGTGAAACGAACCGCGCGGAAATCACCATGCGGTTTGTCGGTGAAATGACATCGCTGGTACGTGACAAGGGTGGCGATATTATCGAAGGCAGCGCAACGGCCGTGAAACGCCAGAAAGACAGCTGGACCTTTGCCCGGACCATGGGCGAAAACGACCCCAACTGGCTCCTTGTTGCCACGGACGCATGATTGCGGCGCTGCGGGCTGTCATTCTGGCGGGTTTGGTTATGACCGCCGGCAGCTCACAGGCGGAAACCACCTATCAGGTTCTGGATTACACGGATCTGAACGGCTGGCCCGAGGATGATCACGACGCCGCACTTTCGGTTTTTCTGAACACCTGCGCCGATCTGGATGAACCGGATTGGCGCTCGCTCTGTGCCGTGGCCCAATCCAGCCAGGCCAAGAATGCCCGCGCGTTTTTCGAGCTGTTTTTTCGTCCCGTCCTGATTGAAGACGGAAATGACCCCCTGTTCACAGGGTATTTCGAACCCGAACTGGACGGGTCGCGTTACCCGACGCCGCAGCACCGGTTTCCACTGTACAAAATGCCACCCGAAGCGCGCGCGTCAAAACCGTGGCTGTCGCGCCGGGATATCCTGACCAGCGGCATTCTGGACAATCGCGGGTTGGAAATTGCCTGGGTTGATGACCCGGTCGAATTGTTTTTCCTGCAAATCCAGGGCTCGGGCCGCGTGCGTCTGCCGGACGGGTCCTCTCTGCGCGTCGGATATGGCGGCGCGAACGGGCACCCCTATCGCTCGGTCGGGATCGAATTGGTGCGACAGGGCATATACAAGGCCCATCAGGTCAGCGCGCAGGTGATCAAGAACTGGGTGCGTCGCAATCCCGATGCCGGGCGCGAACTGTTGTTCCACAACCCCTCCTACGTGTTTTTCCGCGAAATCCGCCGCATATCGGCGGGGGACGGTCCGCTGGGCGCAATGAACAGGTCGGTCACGGCCATGCGCAGTATTGCGGTTGATCCGTCCTATACCCCGTTGGGGGCCCCGGTCTGGCTGGAAAAAGATGGCGCTGCGCCACTGCGCCGGTTGATGATCGCGCAAGATACCGGATCGGCGATCAAGGGCGCCCAGCGTGCGGATGTGTTTTTCGGCACTGGCGACGCGGCGGGCCGGGCCGCCGGCACCCTGCGCGATCCGGGTCGCATGATCGTCCTGTTCCCGATCCAGCGGGCCTATGCACTGGCGCCGGACGGGGCCTGATGACCCGGCGCAGACTGACCTCAGAAGAAATCGAACTTTGGCACAAGGTGATCGATAAGGCCGAGCGGCTGAACCCCGCATCGCCCGCGGCACCCAAGCCGTTGCCGAAACCAAAACCCACGAAAACGCCCAAGGCCCGAAATGCGGCAGCACAAAAGCCCGCGATGGCCCCGGCGCCCAGCCCGCGACCCCGGGCAAACGTCGTGTCGATGGATCGCAAAGCCTATGGCCGGATGACGCGCGGCAAGCTGGAGCCGGAAGGCAAGATCGACCTGCATGGTATGACGCTGGAGCGTGCGCACCCTGCCCTGACCCGGTTCATCCTGCGCGCGCAGGCATCGGGCAAGCGGCTTGTGCTGGTGATCACCGGCAAGGGATCGGGCCATGACGATGGCCGGCTCTATCCGACTCCGCGCGGTATTCTGAGGCGGCAGGTGCCCCATTGGCTGGAAACGCCACCCCTTGCCCAGGCGGTGTTGCAGATCACGCCGTCCCATATCCGCCATGGCGGCGAAGGGGCGTTCTACGTCTATCTGTGCAAACCACGCTAGGCGGGCAAAGCGCATCGCGCGCGGGAAATGCCGATGTACATGCTGGCCGTTGTGATCAGGAAATAGCCCGAGATTGCCAGGAACTGATGTTCAAGGCCGATGCCCATGTCGATCAGGACCCCGGTCAGCCCCGGCCCGATGGCCGAACCCAGAACCATAACGGCGGCGGCCACGGCCTTGATCGATCCGATATTTGCCGTGCCATAGAATTCAGCCCAGAAAGCATTGGGCAGGGTGGCATTGGCGCCGGTCGTCATGGCCAGAAAGACAAATGCAAAAAGGGCCGCGTCGGGGCTGTTTGCGTAGGCGAACAAAAGAAAGCTGGCCATCATGGGCAATTGGCTGAACGGAACCAGCCGGGCCGTTCCGACCTTGTCCAATGCCCATCCCGCCGCGATCATCGCGGTGATCGACATGGCCGTGTAAACCGGGAACAGGGCAACCAGATCAACATGCGCCCAGCCCTTGATTTCGGCAAAATGCACCTGGTGGAAAAAGAATGCCGTGTTAAAGGCCGCCGGGCCCAGCAGGGCAGGCACCATGAACCAGAACAAGGGATGGGTCAGCGTTTCGCGCCGCGTCCAATGGCGCCCCGCCATGCCGGTTGAACTGTCCGATAGCGCCATGCTTTGCGGGGTCCGTTCGTGTCGCAAGGCGGCGATCAGAACAGGAATACCCAGAATGCAGATACCCGCCGCAATCACCCACAACGTGCGCCATCCCATATCGGTGGCGGTCATCAGCCAGACAAAAGCGATCGGCAATGAGGCCTCGCCCAGGGAAAACCCGAGACTGGCAATCGACAGGGCCCGGCCGCGCGTGGCGATGAACCAGCGGCTCATCGCGATGACGGCGATGTGGCTGGTCATGCCCTGACCAAAAAACCGCAGCGCAAAGATGATCAGGGGCAACAGCGCGGCATAATGGTTGGCGGCCATCGCCAGACATGCCGCAGAAAGGCCGATCAGCACAATCGGCCCCAACACCCGTACCCGCAACCGGTCGGTCAGACCGCCGGACCAGACCATGACCACCGCTGATGCGGCGGTGCCTAATGTGTAAATCCCGCCCCATTGCCCGTGGCTCAGCCCGAACTCGCCCCGGATTTCACCCGCGAATATGGATATGAAGAAGGTCTGGCCAAAGCTGGACAGAAATGTCAGCAATCCACCGGCGCTCAGCCACAGCGCATTCTGGCGCAGGAAGGTCAGCAACGTCATGGGTGGTGAAGTGCCCAACACTTGCGACCGGCGCAAGGGTTATCGCTTTATTCGGACCCTGGGCACGAGTTCGGTCTTGGTCGCCTTGCCCGGGGAGGGCCGCCCGGTCAAAAGGTTGGTCAGGTTGATATTTTCCTCGCCAAAGGTGCTGCTGACTGACCCGGCGCGCAAAAGCAGCGCGATCAAAGCCGGCGACGTCGCGGGAATGAAATGCCCTGATCCGGCGTTTTTCGAAAACGCTGTGGTGTCGAAGATTTCAATCGGCAGATCCGCGACCCGCTCGGAATTGTCGATCGTTCCCAGACGATCCTGTTGCAACGTGCCGCGCAGGCGGGCGGACAGGTTCAGAACCTTGTCCTTTTGCGAAACAAAAACCACGAAAGGCTGCGGCACCTTGCTGATCCGCGCCATCTGCGAGCGGAAAACCTCGACATCCAGATCCGGTGAAATCAGGACGACGCCGCCCAATGCCTTGGCGGGCCAGCCGGGCGACTTGATGTCGATCTGGCGCAGGGTTTCCATGGTCAGCGCGCTGCCGATGGAATGCGCAACCAGAACGACCCGGTTGGCCCCGGTGCGCGAAATCTGGCGCAGCAGTTTTTCCAGCCCATCGCGCGCGAACAGCACGCTGTCGTTGTCATAGGCATAGCCCAGCGCCTTGCCCCGGCTGGGCCAGGAATAGATCACCAGCGGACCGGGGATTTTGATGTCATTGCCCAATTGCGCAGCGCGGAACGCGGTTTCGGACTGGGTTGCGTTATAGCCATGGACGAAAACGGTCACGTCCCGTTCGTCTTTGGGCAGGGCCTGCAGAGTGTTGCGCAAACGGGCTTCGAACCCGTCGGGCGATTCGAATTCTTCCTGTCCGGCCAGAACAAACTGCCGATAGGGGTTTGGATCACGGTAGCCGAAAATCAGGTTGCCCGGCGTATGAGTCGGCGGGATCGACACCTTGAGTTCAAGATGGCGCAGTTTTTCGGAGCGCCGATAGCCAAAGTGCCCGTTGGTCTCGGGCGCCCGCGTTGTGCCTGCAAATACAGTATATTCTTTGCCCACATTCAGGGCCGAAGGCATGACCGGCGTGTAACTGCGATTTGTGCAGGCCGTGGCCAGCAACACCAAACAGATAACCAGAACAGAACGAACAGACCCAACCATTCCGCCCGTTTAACAGACGTCAGGTTACCCGGCTAGAGAACGTATCGGCTGACGTCGGCGGATTTCATCAATTCGCCAAGGTTCGCATCGACAAACTCAGCGTCCACGACAATTGCCTCGCCCGACCGGTCCGGCGCGGTAAAGGACAGTTCCTCGAACACCCGCTCCATAACAGTGTAAAGACGCCGCGCCCCGATGTTTTCGATCGATTGGTTCACATCGGCCGCGATCTTGGCCAGCGCCGCGATCCCGTCATCTGTAAAGCTGACGGTGACCTGCTCGGTTCCCATCAGGGCGGTGTATTGCCGTGTCAGGGCATTGTCGGTTTCGGTCAGGATACGCACAAAATCCTGCTCGGTCAGCGCGCGCAGTTCGACACGGATGGGCAAGCGGCCCTGAAGTTCCGGCAACAGGTCCGAGGGTTTGGCAATGTGAAACGCGCCCGACGCGATAAACAGGACATGGTCGGTTTTGACCGCGCCGTGTTTTGTGCTGACGGTGGTGCCTTCGATCAGGGGCAGCAGATCGCGCTGAACCCCCTCGCGACTGACATCGCCACCGCGCGCATCGGAGCGGGCGCACACCTTGTCGATTTCGTCCAGGAACACGATGCCGTTCTGCTCAACGGCCTCCAATGCCGCCCGGTTGACGGTTTCGTCGTCCAACAGTTTGTCGGCCTCTTCTCCGATCAGGATGTCATAGCTTTCGGCCACGGTCATCTTGCGGCGCTGGGTGCGGCCGCCCATGGCCTTGCCGAAAATATCGCCCAGGTTCAGCATGCCCATGTTGCCGCCGGGCTGGCCCGGAATATCCAGCATCGCCATCGGGTTGGACGTGTCGGCCACGTCCAGTTCGATAACCGTGTCGTCCAGTTCACCCGATTTCAGTTTCTTGCGGAACATGTCGCGTGTCCCTTCGCGGGCATCCTCGCCGGCGATGGCGGTAATCACCCGTTCTTCGGCGGCGGTGCGGGCGTTGGCCTTTACGTCCTCGCGCATGTGTTCGCGGGTCTGGATGATGGCGCTATCGACCAGATCGCGGATGATCTGTTCCACGTCGCGGCCGACATATCCGACCTCGGTGAACTTGGTCGCCTCGACCTTGATGAACGGCGCGCGGGCCAGTTTCGCCAGACGGCGGCTGATTTCGGTTTTGCCAACGCCGGTGGGCCCGATCATCAGGATATTTTTGGGGTACACTTCGTCGCGCAGATCGTCGGCCAGTTGCTTGCGCCGCCAGCGGTTGCGCAGCGCCACGGCAACGGCGCGTTTCGCGTCATTCTGGCCGATGATGTAACGGTCCAGTTCGGACACGATTTCGCGGGGGGTCAGGTCAGTCATGTCAGGTCCTTGTAGGTCGAGAACGCTTATTTCTTGATGGTTTCGACCGTCAGATTTCCGTTGGTATAGACGCAGATATCGGCGGCGATGGCCATGGCATCGCGCGCGACCTGTTCGGCGCTGCGGTCGCTGTCCATCATGCCGCGCGCCGCGGCCAGGGCATAGTTTCCGCCCGAACCGATGGCGGTCACGTCATATTCGGGTTCCAGAACGTCCCCCGCGCCGGTGATCACGAAAATTTCGGCACCATCCGAAACGATCAGCATCGCCTCAAGTTTTTGAAGATATTTGTCTGTGCGCCAGTCTTTGGCCAGCTCAACACTGGCGCGGGCCAGTTGACCGGGCGTCGACTCCAGCTTGGCCTCAAGCCGTTCGAGCAGGGTAAAGGCATCAGCGGTCGATCCGGCGAACCCGGCAACCACATCATAGCCCCCCGGAGACAGGCGGCGCACCTTGCGCGCCGTGCCCTTGATCACGGTCTGGCCCAGCGACACCTGACCATCGCCCGCGATGACCACCTCGCCACCCTTTTTGACACCGATGATGGTTGTGCCATGCCAGCCGGGGAAATCTTGTTTGCTCATGGGGCCTCCAATCGTTGGGAAACTATATGGAACGTCCCAACCCAAGGCACAAGGGCCGCCCCCGCCGGTGGGGCGCAAGAAAAAGGGCGCCCCGGTCGGGACGCCCTCAATCCGTGGACACGGGAAAGGTCAGATCGATTCGTCGATCCAGCTTTGCAGTGCGGCCTTGGGGGCGGCACCGGCGCGGTTCGAGACAACCTGGCCGTCCTTGAAGATGAACAGCGCGGGAATGCCACGCACGCCCATGGCGGCGGCTGCGTTCGGGTTGCTGTCTACATCGACCTTGGCGATTTTGATCTTGTCGCCATATTCGGCGGCCAGCTCTTCGAGCGCTGGGCCGATCTGTTTACAGGGCCCACACCATTCGGCCCAGAAATCCACCACAACGGGGATATCGGAATTTTTGACTTCGGCGTCGAACGTATCGTCCGTAACGGCAACGGTGGACATTGGATGTCTCCTAGAGGGATGCGTCAGGTCACAGAACCTAGAAACCCATAGCCGGAAGGTCAAGATGTGGTGTGCGTCCCCGGGCCTCCCTCACAAGATCGTGCGGTAGATGCATCAAGCTTGCGGTGCGCGTCCACAATATGGCCGTCTGAATGTCGCGGCCTGGATAAATCTGTTCCAAAGCCGCACCATAAACGGCCATCTGCCGCAAAATACCTTCGGGAACATGGGCGGTATCCGGCGGGACCGTGGCGTTGGATTTGAAATCGACGATCAGGATGGTGTCGCCCGACAGGACCAATCGGTCGATCACCCCGTGGATGCGCCGACTGCCGATTTGTGCGGTGACCGGAACCTCGGCCAGAATATCGGGCCCGAACAAATGGGCCAGATCGGGTTGGCTGAGAACTTTGCGCGCCTCACCAAGAACATCGTCCAGGTCACTCTCGGCCGCATCAGGCAGGATTCGGTTCGCCGCGTTTGTCCAATCGGCTTCGGGAACGCCGGGCAGATGTTCCAGCAACAGGTGAATGCGGGTGCCGCGCAATTTGGCAACCTCTTCCTCTTCCCCGGCCGCACCGGGCATGGCCTTGGCCCCACCCAGATCCGAAGGGCTGAGCGTGGGCAGGTCGGCAACAGGCAAGGCGGCCGGGCGCAGGAAAACCGAGGGCAGGTCGGGCAAGTCGGCGTGGGTCGTTTCCGGGCTGCGCAGATCCAGCGCGCTCCAGCTGTCATCAACCAGACACAGGCCCTTGCCACCGTCGAATATCCGGGCCACGGCCCCTGCCCGCTCCATCCCGGATTGGATCAGTTGGTACCAGGTGTTGCCGTCCTTATCCAAATCGCCCGCTGCGGCGACGATCAGCCATTTCTCGGCGCGGGTCAGCGCCACGTACAACAACCGCAGCCGTTCGTTTTCTTCCTTTGCGCGGGTGGCTTCGATCACGTCGGACATGGCCTCGGGCATGTCGACCTTGCCCGAGGTCCAGATCGGCGTGTCCTCCTTGGGCAGGATCTTTGGCATCTTGGGGGCGTTGCGCTTGGCCGTGTCGGGCAGGATGACGATGGGTGATTCCAGCCCCTTGGCCCCATGCACCGTCATCACCCGCAGCATATTCCCGGCGCTGCCCATCTGGCGTTTGATCGTGAGATCGTCGGTTTCCATCCAGATCAGAAAGCCCGTCAAACTGGGAATTTCGGACCGTTCATAGGCCAGCGCCTGTGACAACAGGGCATTGATCCCGTCCTCGGCCTCTTCGCCAAGCCGCGCCAACAGCCGCTTGCGCGCGTTGTGGCGCGTCAGGATGCGTTCGATCAGGTCATAGGGGCGCAGAAAATCGATTTGGCCGCGCAGGTCGTTCAGGATATCCAGCGTTTCGGGAAACTCATCGCCCCGTTTGCGCAGGGCCTGCCACAGGTAGTCTTCGGTCCGGCGATGGGCCAGATCGAACAGCGCCTGTTCGCTCCACCCGAACAGCGGGCTTTTCAGCGCGGTCGCCAGCGCAAGGCTGTCTTCGGGCGTCGACAGAAAGCTGAGCAATGCGCCCAGATCCTTGACCGCTAGTTCCGCCCCGACCTTGAGCCGATCCGCCCCGGCAATTGGCAATCCGGCGGCCTTGCAGGCGCGGATGATCTCGCCGAACAGAATTGACCGGCGCTGAACAAGGATCAGGAAATCGCCCGGCTGAACGGGACGGCGGTACATGACGCCGTCCTGTTCGTCGGGAATGGTTTCGCCGTCCTCGATCATCGTTTTGATACGGTTGGCGATCCGTTCTGCCAGAACGATATTGTGGTTGCGCGGGCTGGGTCGGTCCACCGGGTCGGTCCAGTGGCGGTCTTCTTTTTCTTCAACCTTTTCAACCACCGGCCACAGGTCGACCCGCCCCGGTAGGTCGGATTTGAAGGCGCGGTGTTTCGACGTGGCCGGGAACCCGGCCTCGACCCGGTTTTCAAACACCAGATCCACAAGACGCAGGATCGTTTCGGCGGAGCGGAACGAGAATTCCAGTGACAAATCCTGAAGTTGCGAGCCGGAATCTTCCAACCGGTGGGCAAATTCGGCCTGCATCCGGTCAAAGGCGTCCGGATTGGCGCCCTGAAAGGAATAGATCGACTGTTTCTTGTCCCCGACCACGAAAATCGTGCGCTCGACGTCGGTGCGCGCGCCCTGTCCGCTGGTGAATTCTTGGGCCAGTTTTTCGATCACGTCCCATTGTTCCGGGCTGGTGTCCTGGGCTTCGTCCACAAGGATATGATCGATGCCGCCGTCCAGCCGGAACAGAACCCACTGCGCCACCGCCGGATCGTTCAGCAATTGCCGCGCTTTCAGGATCTGGTCGTCGAAATCCAGCCACCCGCGCAACTGTTTGCGCCGGTCGTATTCCGGCAGGAATGCGCGGGCAAAGGCGTGCAGCGCCAGTGTCTTGCGTGCAGTTTCAAGCGCGAGGCGTTGGCTGCGGCCGGCTTCGACACGCAGCATCAGTTTATCAACCTCATCCATCAGGTCTGGATGGTTCGACCTGACGGTCTTGGTTCCAAAGGGGCGTGAAACCGATCCCGTCTTGGCAGAAAACGGGGCGGCGGTCCTTTCTCCAAACAAAAACAGGTTTTCGAGGACGGGCAGGCAGGACAAGCCCAACCCGTTGATTTTTGAAAGGGTTTCCGCAGCTTTGTTGTCGGTTGGTGTTCCGGTCTTGAGCGCCCCAATCAGGCGATCCAGAAGGTCCTGTTCGCCGCCGATGAATATCCGGCGTTCAAGCGCGGCTTCGTCATAGCCGGCCGGAAGGTCCAGGATTTCAAGAAAGCCATCCAGCGACAGCGGCTGATCGAACGCTGAGCGATGCTGCAGAATCGCAGGCATCAGTTCGTCAAAGGAAAATTCCGAGATATACTGCGCCAGCCCGTCCACCAGGGCGGCTTGCGGCCCCTGGGCAAAGTCCTGAACGATTTCCGCCTGCAACAGGCGTGCGGCCCGGTCCTCCATTTCGGAAAATTGCGGGCTCACCCCGGCCTCAAGCGGGAACCGCCGCAGCAGTGAGGCGCAGAACGAATGGATCGTCTGGATTTTGAGACCACCTGGCGCCTCGATCGCGCGGGCAAACAGGGTGCGTGCCTGGCGCATCCGTTCGGGGGTGATGTCGCCCCCTGCCCCCAGATCGACCAGCGCCTGGGCCAATTTGCTGTCCGCCAACATCGCCCATTCACCCAGCCGCGCGAACAGCCGGTTCTGCATCTCGCTTGCGGCGGCCTTGGTATAGGTCAGACACAGGATGTTCTGCGGCTGCACCCCGTCCAGCAGCAGGCGCGCCACCCGGTCGGTCAAAACCCGTGTTTTGCCCGACCCCGCGTTGGCCACCAGCCAGGTCGAGGCATCCGGGCGCGCCGCCTGTACCTGGCGTTCGGTGGCTTCGTTGCGCGCGTTCATTCCAGATCCTCGCCCTTGGGGGATGCGGTGCGGTCCCATTCGCCAAACCGGGCCAGATGGTCATAATCGCCGGTATCAGTGTCTTTTTGCAGCTTCAGACGGGCGGTAAAGCCCTGGGTCGGGTCAAGGTATTTTCCGATCAGATCGCGCAAACCACTCAGCACCTTTTGCGTCGGTTCCTTGTCCAGCGGCGCGGCAATCTCTTGGAATGTGGTGCCAAGACCGATGAACACCGCCTGCGCCACGGTGTTCGCGTCAACACCCTTGAACCCGCCCTCCTCGGCAATCGCGGCCTCGATCAGAAGCTGTTTGTCGAAATGCGTCTGTTCGGCGTTCGACGGCGGTTTGCCCGTTTTGTAGTCATAGATCAGCAACTGGCCGGCTTCGTCGCGGTCGATCCGGTCGGCCCGCCCGATGATGGTGAAATCAAGCGGATCGAGGCGCAGATTGGCCTCGGCCTCGAACGAAATCGGTTTCGATCGCGCGCGCCTTTGTTTTTCGCTGGTGATAAAGTCTTGGGCGACGCGGCCCATGCGGGCCAGCCAGAACCGTTGTGCTGTGGGCCACGGGACCATATCGGTCAACAAGGTTTCACATTGCTCAAGGAAACTGGCGGCGTTCAGGGTTTGCGCGTCCGCCAACGTGTCCTTGATGAACTGTTCCAGAATTTCGTGCACAACGATGCCGCGCAGCAACGCGTCGGGTTCGCGCATTAACGGATCAAGCGGTCTCAGACGCAGGACATGCTTGGCATAGATCGCATAGGGATCGCGGATCAGCCGTTTGATTTCCGTCACGCTCAACTGGCGAGGACGCGCCGCAACAGGCGGGCGGGGCGATGGCCATTCGGCCGGGGCAACGTCATCGACCGCTTCGGCGGCTTTTGCCCAGTTCAGCCAGGTCTGTCCGCGGGCCCGCATCCCGGCCAGCGCCTGTGGGCCGCCCTGATCGGGCAGGCCCGACATCAGGTTCGTCAGACGGTTCAGCCACCGGGACGCCACTGTTTCCGCATCGTCCGAACGGACCGACCGGGTCAGCCAGACCTCGGGCGCGGCGACGGCCTGTTGAAAATCATGGGCTGACAACCCGATCCTGCGTTCGGGCAACAACAACCCGGCCTGCAACCGCATCCGCCGGTTTAGCCAGGGGTCGGGGCGCGTCGCCTCGGGCCAGCTGTCTTCGTTCAGCCCGCCCAAAATCAGCAGATCGGCCCCCTGAACACGGGCCTCCAGCGTGCCCCAGATCATGATTTTTCCAAATGGAGCGTCGCGGTCGCGCACCTCTTCGCCCGCCAAAAGCGCACCAAGAAGGTCGTTGAATTCGTGCGCGGTCATGTCGCCGCCATGCGCGGACTCGGAGTCGAGCGCCGTCATGACCTGCAACGCCTTTTGACCGGCGTTCTTTTCCCACAGGCCCCCTGATCCGGGCGTATCGGCGCCTGCGGCAATCCCCTCGGCCAGATCGCGCAACTGTTCGACCCATGTGGTCAGGGGCTGCGACCCGGCAACGGTTTTGTCGGCGAATACACCCGTCAGCCAAGTGATCCAGGTGTCCGGCGGCGGGTTCCGGGCGGCGGTCTGAAAGGCGGCAAAGCTGTCTGCACCCGGAAACGGCGGGCCGTTGCGGCGCAGGTGCAGTTCCAGGTCACGGGTGTGCAGCAGGTGGTCGCCGCGGTCCGTTCCGCTGTGGCACAACGGGTGTTTCAGCAGCGTCATCAGCTGATCGCCGGTCAGGGGATGCACGAACAACTGGCAGATATGGCGCAAGAACCGGCCCGGCGGTGACAGTTGCAGCGGTAAACCGGCGCTGTCGTCCGGCAGGATGTTCCATTGGTCCAATGCGGCACTGACCCGGCGGGTCAGCATCCGGTCGGGGGTGATCAGTGCGGCGGTCTGCCCGGTTTCCGCCGCCTTGCGCAGTCGTAGCGCAATGGCCAATGCCTCGGATCTGGGCGAGGGCGCTTCGATCAGGGTCATGTTCTGCGTTGCGGTATCGAGATCGCGCAGCTGGGGCCCTTCGTCCAGCCATGAATCGGTAAAGGGGGCTGACCGTAAAGACAGCGAAGTCAGGCGGTTACGCGCCGGGGACGGCGGTTTGACGTCGGTCCATTCACGGATATCGGTGGGGTTGATTCCCATCGCATGGGCCACGTTCACGAACCGGAATTGCGGGTGATCCTCGGACTGTTCCGGGCGGTCCATCGCGTCCCACACAGGGGCGGGTTGATCAAAATCAAACCCGGGCAGCACCACGGCCCCCTGCGGCAACTGCGCCACGGCCTGCATCAGCATCAGCGTCGTGCCGCGTGATCCGGTCGATCCCGCCAGAATGACGGGGTGCTTTGGCGGGTCGGCCTTCCAATGGGCGATCAGCGCCTCGACCACGCGCCGTTGCCGGGCCTGCGCATCCATCCGGCCGTCACCCGCGTCGAGATATTGATCGGCGATCCCGATGAACGCCTGCGCCCGCGCCCAGTGCCCGGACATGTCGGTGACATCCAGATTGCGGATATCGTCTGTGCTGACGCCTTCTCCCTGCATTTCGTCGATCAGTCCGGCCAGACTGTCGGCCAGATCATAAAGCGACGACCGCGCGGCCAGATCGGGCTGGCGCTCCAGCAGAACGCTGATCAGCCGGGCCAGTTCCAGACGCCGGCGCAGAGGCGAGATGGCGGGCGGAATGGCGTCGACCTGCCAGTTTTCGCCAATATCCGTGACCAGCGAAACGCGGGGTAGCAACCGGGGTGGACCGGTATCGAACAGGTCACGAATGCGTCGCTCCATGCGCCGGGTGTTGACGATCAGAAGCACGCGCGCCAACGCGTCCGGGGCCGCATCCCCGGTGCGGGTGATCAGCCCATCCAGCAGCGCTTTGGGGAAATCGACCCCAGGCGGCAGCGCAAATACGCGCGGAGTGTCCGAGGGATCAAACATCAGGCTCTAACAAAAGGGTTTCGGCCAGAGATATGCCGTCGGGATGACCGACGTCGCACCATTGACCGGGGTATTCGGTGACGAAAAGCCGCTGGCTCTGTGCGTGGATATTCCACAGCTCATTAAGGGAAAAAACCGCCTTATCAATGGCGGCCAGTCCTTCGGTCTTTACGATCTGCACACCGCCGTAAATCAGGGGCCCGCCGCGCTGGGCACGCCCTGCGGGATCGGCGGAGAAATCGCCCTGTCCCGTATGACCGATTGCCTGACCGACCGGAACGCACATCAGCAACGCATCCATGTCGCGCGGCTCCCATCGCTCCAGCAGCAGACCCAGGGGGTTGGGCCCGGACCAGATCGCATCGGTATTCATGGTAAACACCGGCCCGTCCCCAAGCATGGGCAAGGCCGCCTTGAGCCCGCCGCCGGTTTCCAGGATGTCGGGCTCTTCGATCGATACGGCAACCCCGCGCGGGGCCAGATGATCGGCCAGCATTTCTGCCTTGTAATGCAGATTGGCCACGACGCGCGACGGCGACACATGCGCGGTCAGGTCCAGCGCATGATCGATCAGTGGTTTGCCCGCGACCTCGATCAGCGGTTTTGGCCGGTCCTTGGTCAGCGCGCCCATCCGGGTGCCGAACCCGGCGGCAAACAGCATTACGGCATCAGGTGTCCGGGTCATTGCGGTTTCAGCTTTTGCAGCGCATCCGGTGTGGGTTCGGGCAGGGTGGTCAACACAAGATCGGCCACCGGGGCAAGGGCGGGATGTTGAAGGTCGCGCACTAGGTGGGACCAGACCTTGGGCAGCATATCGACGTAGTGCGGTTTGCCAAAATCAGTCCCTAACCGGGCAAAAACGCCCATGATGCGCAGATTGCGCT
The DNA here is from genome assembly GCF_054482635.1 of Arenibacterium sp. CAU 1754. Taxonomy (NCBI): domain Bacteria; kingdom Pseudomonadati; phylum Pseudomonadota; class Alphaproteobacteria; order Rhodobacterales; family Paracoccaceae; genus Arenibacterium; species Arenibacterium sp. CAU 1754. Next base: position 212,957 of record NZ_JBTLRG010000003.1, on the reverse strand, counting down.
GGGCGCCCTGAACGGCATAGGCGGTGCGGAACAGATGGTCGTCGCTGCCGGAGGTTTCAATGTAGCGGGTGATCATTTCAGCCTCGATCGCGGGTGACACATCGCGCCGGATATCCTGCAAAAGCGAGACCAGATCATAAGAGCGGTGCCCCGACATCGCGTCCTGGAAATCGAGCAGGCCAACCCGCGCGACGCCTGTGCGATCCGGCAGCCACAACAGGTTTTCGGCGTGGTAATCGCGCATCACGAGCACTGGATCGTCCCGCATGGTCTGGCGCAGGATGTCTTCGAACATCTGCCCAAACCGCTCGCGCGCCGCCGTGGTCGGCGCCGCCACAATCCGATCCGTGTACCGGTCAAAGGCAAGGCAGGCCAGATCGGTCATCACCGGCGGGCTGTAAGGGTCAAGATCGGGCAGGGGCGCGCGATGGAGATCGACCAGAAGATCGGTCGCGGCGGCGTAAAGCGGGTGTTCCAGCGATGGATCGCGGGCGATGGCCCGTTTGAAAAGATCATCCCCTAAGTCCTCAAGCAGGAGAAACCCGTTTTCTGTATCCTCGGCATAGATCTCGGGCGCGCTGAGCCCCTGCGCGCGCAGATGCCGGGCGATACGCACGAAGGGGCGCACGTCCTCATCCTTGTCGGGCGGCGCGTCCATCAGAACTGCCGACTCCGCGGTTCCGGGACGGCGCAGACGTTCATACCGCCGGTTCGAGGCGTCCCCGGCCAGTGGCGCGCGGGCGGTGTCGGCCCAGTCGGTGCGGTTCAGAAATGCGGTGGCAAGGGCGGCGCGGTCAGTCATGCGTCAGGTTTTCCAGTCGTTCGTCCCATTTGGGATCAGTCCAGTCAAAGGTAATGTGGCGTGTGTCATGATGTTGTGGATCAGGGCATAAAGTCACGCTCAGCGCATCACCCGGGGCGGCATCGCCCAGACGATCGGGCCATTCGATCAGGCAGATGGCCTGATCAAAGGCGTCGAACAGGCCCAGTTCCTCGACCTCGCCCACGTTGCCCAGGCGATAGAGATCCGCATGCCAGATTTCCCCGGCGAGGCTGTCATAGGTCTGAACCAGCGTAAAGGTGGGCGATGGCACGTCCTCGGGCGCATCCAGAAGGGATTGGATCAGGTGGCGGCAGAAATGCGTTTTACCGGCCCCGATTGGCCCATCCAGCAACACGGTATCCCCCGCATTCAGCACCTGGCCCAGACGCGCGGCAAGATCGGCGGTCTGGTCGGGCGATTTTGGCGAAAGGGTAAACGCGGCGCTGCTCATCCCGCCACAATGGCCCCGTGCCGGGGCAGCCGCAAGACGGATCAGGTGGTTTCGCTGACTTCCACACGGGGTTCCTGACGTTCGCCATTTGGCGCATGGCCGAACACCACCATCGTCGCCCCGTTCTGGATTGGACTGACCGTGCACAACAGGGGTGTACCGGATTTCAGGCGGACGTCCGCCCACCATTCGGCACGGTTTTCGCGGGCGGCGACGAAATCGCGGATTTCACCCCAGACCGGGGTCGCCTTGCACTGATCCTGCCAGGATCGGGTGGCATCCAGGGCCGTGGTCTGGGCAAAACTGTTGTCCGGATCCACCGACCACATATCGCGATAGGCGGCGTTGGTCACCGTCAGGCTGCCGTCGGAGGCAAACACTGCAATCGCATCGTCAAGCTGATCAAGGATCGATTGGCTCAGCTCCAGATCCGACCGGAATCGGCGGGTCAGGGTGATCTCGGCGGTGATGTCCTCGATCAGAAAGGCAATCGCGCCGTCCGGATGCGGCCGGCCCGTTACTGAATAGACGGACCCGGACGCCAGCGACCATGTTTCCTGATAGCGCCCGTCCGAGGCCGCCTCGACCAGTTCGGCCATTTGGTGGCGCCAGCTGTTGTAATTCTTGGGTTCGGGCATCATGCGCTGGTCGCGCATGCGGTCAAAGAACGACAGAAGGTTGGGCCGCGCGCTGAGGAAGTCAGCGGGCAGGGCGGTCAGGTCGATCAGTGCCGGATTGAACAGGGCCAGTTGCCGGTTCCGGTCGAAAATCGCCAGTCCGATGGACAGCTGCGCAAATGTTTTTGCCAGCGTCTGCACAAAATTGCGCTGAGCGACTTCTGCCTCGACCACGGCATTCACATCGACAGCGTAACACAGGCAATTCTGCTCATGCCGGACGACGGACACATCGAACCACAGCTTGCGACCAGAGCCCTGATCGGACACCGACATCCGACGCTTGCCGTCCTGGCCCGGGTCGTCGGGCGAAATGGTGAAAAGGGAGTTGTGACGATCCTCGACCGGATAGCCCAACTTGCGACACAGGTCACCATAGGCCGCATTGCACCAGATGACTTTGCCAGACGCGCCAACGCGCCAGATGGGATAAGGTGTCTGGTTGACGGCGGATTGCAGCGTGTCCAGACCCCTGCGCAGCGTGGAAATGGTGCTGTTGGTAACGGTGTCGCCGGTCCCTATCGGTTCGCCCAGCAATTCGACACGCACCACGCCATCCAGCCATTCGCACGTCAATTGGCCGGGGTCGTCCGGGTTGTCGGCCGCCAGAACGATGGGGCCCTTTTGGCGAACACTGTCCTGGGTCCTGGGGAAACCCGAAAACCGTCCCGAAAGCGCATTGCTCAGCCCTTGCCAGTCATACACCGGGCGATTGTTCAGCGCGGGCCGCGCATTAGTGGTGGCATCCATGACGTCTTCGCCGTCGAACAGCCAGACGGCGCTGCGCGATATCCGTCTGGGGTTGTTGGAGCCTGCCGCCGCGCGCGGGGCCAGCCAATAGACCGCGATGCCGGCGGTGAACAGGCAGGTGACCGCCAGTATGGACCATTCGTAGATAGCCATGATTTTGATGTCCCGTGATCCAGCTTCGCGCAGTCCAGCGTGAAAATGGACGGGATTAGGTTAACGCGCGCTTAACCAAAGTCCGAAACCTGCGAGGTTTCAGATCTGGATGGGCTGATTTATGCCCATCGGAACCGCGTTTTCGCCCTGCTGCGCGTCAATCTTGTCACGGGGCCAGACGACTTCGACAATGGCGCCCCGTTTCATACGCCGTTCATCTCCGGTCAACCTGTCCGATCCGTTGGCAAAACTCAGCTCGGCGCCGGAGCGTTCGAGCAGGGTTTTCGCGATGAAAAGCCCAAGACCCATGCCTTCGTATTCGGGGCGCTTCTTGCGGTCGGATTCACTGCGCCGGCGGCGCATGAACGGATCCCCGATGCGCCCGATCAGGTGGGGAGGATACCCGCGCCCATCGTCCAGAATCCGGACCGAGATGATATCATCGGTCCACATCGCCTCGATCCAGACATTGGCGCGGGCAAAATCCACGGCATTCTGGATCAGGTTGCGCAGCCCGTGGATCACCTCGGGTTTGCGCAGGATGGAGGGTTGTTGCAGCCGGCCGCCCTTGCCGGGACCTTCTTCGAAATGGATGATCTTGCCCCGGCCCATATGCGGTTCGGCAGCTTCGTTAATTACCGTGCTGAGCGGGGCCTGACGCAGGTGAAGATCGTCCTTACCGGCGCGCCCCATGTCGCGCAGGATATCGCGGCAGCGATCCGCCTGTTCGCGGATCAGCGCGGCATCTTCGCGCAGGTCGGGGCGGTCATCCAGCTCTTCTATCAATTCGGCACTGGCCAGCTTGATGGTCGCCAGCGGTGTGCCCAGCTCATGCGCGGCGGCGGCGACGACGCCGCCCAGATCGGTCAGTTTCTGTTCGCGCGACAGGGCCATCTGGGTGGCGTTCAGTGCATCGGACATCGAATGCATCTCCGAACTGACGCGCCGCGAATAGGCCCCGATGAACAAGGTGGCGATGATGATCGCGGCCCAGTTGCCGAAGATGAACACATCAGGGATGCGCAGGATGAACCCCTGCTCGGTGCGCAATGGCAGGTGGAACATGGCCAGCAGGGTCACCAGTATGATCGCCGTTCCGCCGATCAGCATCGTCGATCGCAGCCCCAGAACACTGGCGGAAATGGTGACCGGACCCAGCAGCAGAATGGCAAACGGGTTGTGCAGCCCGCCGGTCAGGTACAGCAGAAACGCCAGTTGCAGCAGGTCGAACAGCACCATCAGAAAGTTTTCGGTTTCCGTCAGCCGTTTGCTTTCGGGAAAGACGAACATCGCGACCAGGTTGCCGGTAACGGACACCCCGATGGCCAGGTAACACAACCCGACCTCAAGCTGCAGGTGGTACATGCGCTGCGCGACGGTGATGGCGGTCAACTGGCCCAGAATGGCCACCCATCGCAACAGGATCAGCGTGCGCAGCCGGATCCAGTTGCCGCGTTCCTGTCTGTACAAAAGGCCGCTATTGGAATCTGTCATGTGGCCCTTAAGTGAGTTGCAACGACCGGGCATCTTGATAGGAGTCCGCCTTGCAACGATCAACCGTCACGCCCGAAGGATACAGTCTGCGATGACCCGAGTTTATGCAATAGCCGCCGCCGTTTTCATGGCTCTTCTGATCGGGGGCATCTGGATTGCAGCCCGCGTGGCCGGGCCCGAAGATCAGTTCGCGCAATGCAGTTCAAGCCAGATCGCGGGCGGGACAAGCCAGATTGGCGGACCTTTTGAACTGATCAACAAGGATGGCGAAACGGTCATCGACAAGGATGTTCTGACCGGTCCGTCGCTGATCTATTTCGGTTATACTTTCTGTCCTGACGTGTGCCCGCTGGACAATTCGCGCAATGTCGAGGCGATCGATATTCTGGAAGAGCGCGGGCGGATGGTGACCCCCGTTTTCATCTCGATCGATCCGGCCCGCGATACACCGCAGGTGGTTGGTGAATTTGCCTCCAATCTGCACGAACGCATGATCGGGCTGACCGGATCCCCTGAACAGGTCAAAGCGGCCAGCCAGGCCTACAAGACCTATTACAAGGCGCATCCGGCCGAAGACGATTATTATCTCGTCGATCATTCGACCTTTTCCTATCTGGTGTTGCCCGAGCACGGGTTTGTCGAATTTTTCCGCCGCGAAATCACCCCCGATGAGATGGCTGACAAGATCGGCTGTTTTCTGGACAACTCGTGACGTGACTTGCGTGTTTGACCTTTGAACAGGCACTTGTAATACTCCTTTCAAAACCAAGAAAAAAACCGGAGGAGACGGCATGGCGGATGCGGAGCTGCTGGATATCGGGCCAGACAAGTCCTTGTTGCTGGTCGACGATGACGAACCGTTTTTGCGGCGTCTTGCCAAGGCGATGGAAAAACGGGGTTTCGAAATCGAAACCGCGTCCTCGGTCGCGGCAGGACGGGCGATTGCCACGGCACGCCCACCTGCCTATGCGGTGGTTGATCTGCGGCTTGAGGATGGCAACGGTCTGGACGTTGTCGAAGTGCTACGTGAAAAACGCCCCGACAGCCGCGTTGTCGTTCTGACAGGCTATGGTGCAATTGCCACCGCCGTGGCGGCGGTCAAGATCGGCGCAACCGATTACCTGTCAAAACCGGCGGACGCGACGGATATCACCAATGCGCTGCTGGCCAAGTCCGACGAACTGCCGCCGCCGCCCGAAAACCCGATGAGCGCCGACCGCGTCCGGTGGGAACACATCCAGCGGGTATATGAATTGTGTGATCGCAATGTCAGCGAAACGGCCCGGCGGCTGAACATGCATCGCCGCACGTTGCAACGCATCCTGGCCAAGCGCAGCCCGCGGTAAACAGGGCATGCGTGGTGACTGAATTCGGACCTGATACGCAACCCAAGCCCGAAGGCGGCTGGTCGGAAGACATTGTAACGCTGAAGGATGCAATTGTTGTTCCGCCCGAGGAAAGCGGCTTTATCCAGCCCTGCGGCGTCCTGAAATCCGACGGCACCTATTGCCCCGAGGGCGCGCTGTGGCGGAAATACCGCCCGATGACGACCGAACCGGACATGCCGGCCGAAATCGGGCACACCCTGAAAGGCCGGTGGCTTTGGGGTGGGGTGCTGTGGGCGCATTTCGGTCATTTCCTGGTGGAAAGCACCGCACGCCTGTGGGCGCTGAACCATCTGGATGCGCCGGTCGATGGCATTCTGTTCATTCCCAAACGTCCGCGCGTGGGCGAGGCCGTGCGCGGGTTTCACACCGATTTCGTGAACCTGTTGGCGCCCGGCATGCCAATTCAGGTCGCTGCCGACCCGACCCGGGTCGAGGAGCTGGTGGTTCCGGGGCAGGGGTTCGGCCTGGGGCTGATCACGGCCGGGACGCAGAAATTCCGCGATGCCATGCACCAGAATTTCGCCAAGGACATCGCGCCGGACGGCCCGGACAAGATTTACATCTCGCGCTCGGCCCTGGGTCTGGGCAAGGGCGGGTTGCTGGGCGAAGAGCGGTTGGAGGACCTTCTTGCGGAAGAGGGATATGAAACCTTTCACCCGCAACAGCACGATCTTGCCACCCAGATTGCCCGCTACAAGGCGGCCAAAAAGGTGATCGCGGCGGATGGGTCCGCCGTGCATCTTTACGCCATGGTCGGCACGCCCGATCAACCGGTTGCCATCGTCCTGCGGCGTAAATCGACCGCCAACAACCTGTTGGCGTCGAACGTGCGGCATTTCTGCGGGACCGAGCCGCTTTTGATCAACGCGCTGCGCACAGAATGGGTCAAGGCCGATGGCAAGAGCCACTCGAACCGGCTGTCCTTTGGCGAGTTGGATCACGAGATCGTTGGCCGGGACCTGGCCGAGGCGGGATTTGTCAGAAAAGATATCCAGTGGCCCGCCTTGACCGAGGAACAGCGGCAAGAGATTTTCGACAGCAAGGGTTTGAAAAAGAACGAAAAGTTCATTGAATCGCCCCGCTATGTGCGCAAGCGGGTCAAAGCGCTGCGCGAGGCACGCCGCGCCCGTCGGGCCGCGAGCGAAGCGGCGGAATAGCCTGTTCGTGCCGACCGTCAGATGACGTTGAACATTGGGTCATCAACTGATCCAAATTCAGATAGCGGAACTTGGCACTGAATGCGGCGAATGACCGGTTCGAGCCCAGAGTGTCTAATGCTGCGCCGCAAAATATGCTAAAAAAAATCTTTACTGTTTGGCGGTGTTATGGCTGGTTGATGGTAACATCAGAGAGATCTTTCAATGGATTTTCAAATATGGCTGGCGTTTGTTGCAGCGTCAACAGCGCTTCTTCTCATCCCTGGGCCGACGGTCCTGCTCGTCCTCAGTTACGCTATGAGCCAAGGTAAGAAAGTGGCTCTGGCGACCGTCGGGGGCGTTGCATTAGGTGACTTTATCGCGATGTCTGCATCGCTCGCGGGTTTGGGTGCCTTGGTCCTCGCGTCTGCAACTCTTTTTACTGTTTTGAAGTGGGTAGGTGCCGTTTATCTAGTCTACTTGGGCGTTAAGCTTTTTCGAAGTGCTTCAACAGCTTCACTGGGCGATCTAGAAAAAGTGACTGAGACTCGAGCCCCTAGTGTCTTCGGACACGCGGCTGCTGTGACTGCTCTTAATCCGAAGTCCATCGCCTTTTTCATTGCCTTCGTGCCTCAGTTCGTAGTCGTGGATAGCCCGCTTCTCCCGCAGTTCGCAATTTTGGTGGCAACATTCGTCGGATTGGCTGCGATCAACGCGCTTGCATATGCGCTGTTGGCGGACAAGCTGAGGGCGAAGATTGCACAGCCATCAGTGTTGGCTTGGTTCTCCCGATTGGGAGGTGGCGCGCTAGTCGTCATGGGTGTTGCAACGGCTGCATTCAAACGGGCGCAGTAGCGAAACTGAACGGCAGAAAAGTCCGCACAGCGGACCTTGAGGCTCATCAAGCCCAAGGTCCGGTTCAGGTCAAAAACGATTATTGTTCGGGCCAATATTTCGCGACTCATCCCTGCGGAAGGATAAAGATTCAGAATAACCGCTGGATGGAGTCAAAAATGCACGAGGTTCCAGCGTTAGCTCAATTGAGACAGAAGGTCTTTGTGCCGCCGGGTGTAATCGTTGCGCGCCTGGATCGGGGGGCGCAGGCGGATGTCCAGACCTTCGATCATCTCGGCGTTCGGTTTGCCGAAAAACTTGTCTGCCTCGGTCGTGGAAAACCCGGCAATGCGGGTCGCTTCCATCCAGGCGCTGATACGGTCGGCCTTTTTGATCTGACGCTTGATCGTGGCGGGCAGTTGCGCGGGCAGGCCGAACCGGATGTGAATGGCCGCCGTGAGACGCGCGTCCAATTCACCATAGCCCGGACCGACCGACGCCTTGACCGGTGAAATCATGTCGCCGATCACGTATTCCGGCGCGTCATGCAACAGGGCGGCCAGGCGCCATTTGACCGGCGCGTTGGGCGACAGACGCGCGAACAGCGTTTCAACCAACAGCGAATGTTCGGCGACCGAATAGGCGAAATCGCCCTGTGTCTGCCCGTTCCAGCGCGCGACAAAGGCCAGACCATGGGCAATGTCCTCGATCTCGATATCCATCGGAGTCGGATCGAGAAGGTCAAGTCGGCGGCCCGACAACATACGTTGCCATGCGCGGGGTTGCTGAGCCATGTGGCACCTGCTGTGAAAGCGTTACGTCAGAGGGTCATATCCTGCGTGGCATATACGAAATTGCCGTGCAGCTTGCCAATCTTGCGATACCCAAGGCCGCGGAACGTCCGGGTGATCCATTGATCCTGTCCGAAATATTCCAGGATCAGGATCGGTTTCCAGCGGTTGATCAGGTGATATGCCCCTTTTAGAGCCTGTTTTTCATGCCCTTCGACATCCAGTTGCAGGATCGACAGTTTGCGATCCAGCGGAACGACGTAATCCAGCATCAAGGCCTGAACCCGTGTCACGCCGGGGCCGTCCTCTTCGACGAATTTCGAAACGCCGCCCAGCGGGTCGCCATTGGGCTTGTGGGTCAGAAAATGGATTTTCCCGTCCTGATCGGACAGGGCCGCATTGGCCAGCGTGACGTTCTCCAGATCATTCAGAGCAACCGTCTGCCGGGCGGATTCATAATTGTAGGGGCTGGGTTCAAACGCCCAGAGCCGGGCCTCGGGCGCAAGGGATTTGGACAGGGCGGGGATGAAATCTCCGAAAAACGCACCCGCATGGATTATGTCGCCGTCAGCGGCATGTTTGCACATGAAGGCGATCGTATCGGGTTCGTAAACCGATCCGGCCAAAACCGCTTTTGAGGCCGGTCGCCCCTCAAGCCCCGCGGGAACATGGTATTTGCCGTACTTGTTTTCGGGAATGGCGGCTGTTTCGCTCATTTCTGGCCTCTTTTTTGCCCCTCAGGGGGTTTTTGTCGCTCAGAGTGATCTACGTTGCCGAATAATTCAAGGGATGGTAGGGCACACGCCAACGCCACGGCGCAAAACGGAGCAGAAGATGACTCAGGACTATATCGTCAAGGATATTTCGCTGGCTGACTATGGCCGCAAGGAACTTGATATCGCTGAAACGGAAATGCCGGGGCTGATGGCGCTGCGCGACGAATATGGCGAAAGCAAACCGCTGAAAGGCGCGCGGATCGTCGGTTCGCTGCACATGACCATCCAGACCGCGGTTCTGATCGAAACGCTGGTGGCACTGGGGGCCGATGTGCGCTGGGCCTCGTGCAACATCTTTTCCACCCAGGATCACGCAGCGGCGGCGATTGCGGCGGGCGGAACACCTGTGTTTGCGATCAAGGGCCAGACGTTGGAAGAGCATTGGGATTACCTCGACAAATCCTTCATGTTCCCCGAAGGCCCGAACCTGATCCTGGACGATGGCGGCGATGCGACGCTTTACATCCTGTTGGGTGCGCGTGTTGAGCAGGGCGAAACAGACCTGATCGCCGTTGCGAAATCCGAAGAAGAAGAAGCGATCTTTGCCCAGATCAAGAAGCGCATGAAGGAAAGCCCCGGCTGGTTCACCAAGATGCGGGACCAGATCAAAGGTGTGTCCGAGGAAACGACCACCGGTGTGCACCGTCTTTATGACCTGGTGAAACAGGGTCAGCTGCCCTTCCCGGCGATCAACGTGAACGACAGTGTGACCAAGTCGAAATTCGACAACAAATACGGCTGCAAGGAATCGCTGGTTGACGGTATCCGCCGCGCGACCGACACCATGATGGCCGGCAAGGTTGCTGTCGTCATGGGCTACGGCGACGTTGGCAAAGGGTCGGCCGCCAGCTTGCGCGGCGCAGGCGCCCGCGTGAAGGTGACCGAGGTTGATCCGATCTGCGCGCTGCAGGCCGCCATGGACGGGTTCGAGGTTGTTCTGCTTGAGGATGTCGTATCCTCGGCCGATATCTTCATCACCACCACCGGCAACAAGGACGTGATCCGCATCGACCACATGCGCGCGATGAAGGACATGGCGATCGTCGGCAACATCGGCCACTTCGACAACGAAATTCAGGTCGCGGCGCTGAAGAACCACAAATGGACCAACATCAAGGAACAGGTTGATATGATCGAAATGCCCTCGGGCAATCGCATCATCCTGCTGTCCGAGGGTCGTTTGCTGAACCTTGGCAACGCCACCGGGCATCCGTCGTTCGTGATGTCGGCGTCCTTCACCAACCAGGTGCTGGCTCAGATCGAACTGTGGACCAAGGGCGACGAATACAAGAACGACGTTTACATCCTGCCCAAGCATCTGGATGAAAAGGTCGCGCGCCTGCATCTGGACCGTATCGGCGTCAAACTGTCGAAGCTGGACCCCGAACAGGCGGCCTATATCGGCGTCAGCCCCGACGGCCCGTTCAAGCCCGAGCACTACCGGTACTAAGCGGTTCGCATGACAGACGAAAAGAAAGGCCACCCGTTGACCCGCGCGGTGGCCTTTTTTGTTGTGACGGTGGTGGTTACTGCCCTTCTGGCATTGCAGGGATGGCTGTTGATGAGCGATCCGCACAGCCCGGTGCCGGACGAATGGAGCCCGCTGAAACCGCTGCGGGTTTCAGACCCGATCACCCGTGTGACGCCCTTCAAATTGCGCTGGGCAATCCGTGATGCCGCCATGTGCCGTTCGATCCTGGCGCAGGCCGCGCAATCGACGCAGATGGATCCGCTGAGGGCCGCCGATCAGTGCCATATCCGCAACCGTGTCAAACTGGCGGGCGTGGGCGGCGCCACCCTGGACCCACTGGAAACCGCCTGTGAAACGGCGCTGCGCCTTGCCATGTGGGAACATCACGGGTTGCAGCCTGCGGCACGCGCCCACCTGGGGCAATCGGTGCGCGGCATTCGCCATATCGGCAGCTATAATTGCCGCCGTATTCGCGGGTCATCCAACCGGATGAGCACCCATGCCACCGCCGCCTCGATCGATATTCGCGGTGTCGTTCTGGCGGACGGAACGCGCATTGATTTGTTGAAAGATTGGGACAGTCCGGGCGCGCGTGGTGCGTTCCTGCGTGACTTGCGCGATACCGGCTGCAAATGGTTTTCCACCGTTCTGGGCCCGGACTTCAACGCGCTGCACAAAGATCATTTTCATCTGCAAAACCGGGGCTGGGGAACCTGCCGTTAGGCCGGCGCCCGCTTGTGGGGAATTTTCCGACATTTTTTCCTTTGGATTGGCTGATTTAAACCTTATCGTCCCCGGCAAGACCCGCGAGGGGTCTACACAGGGGCCGTGCGCCCGTTCATTGGTGGGAGAGATAAATATGGGAAAACGTGACGATCTGATCGCGCAGTATGCAGATGATCTGAAGAACAAATGTGGCATGACTCCGGACATGGATCTGCTGACCAAGGTAACCATCGGCTGCGGTCCGGCGATCTATAATGCGGATGCCTCCACCGTTGCGGGTTCGCAGCCAAGCGAACTGGAAACCGTCAAGGAAAATTTCCTGATCAAGAAACTTGGTCTGGCCGACGGCCCCGAGCTGATGAGCGCCATCAACAAAGTGATCGAAACCTATGGTAAATCCGAGCGCAACAAATACCGCGCCGTGGTTTATTACATGCTGACCAAGCATTTCGGCAAAGAGTCGGTTTACGGCTAAGCCCCAATAATTCCGAAGTTGCGAGCGCCCGCCAAACCGGTGGGCGTTTTGCATTTTAGACATATCCTTCGGGCTTTGAATTTGAAAACCCGGCCCGATGTCGATACTGATCATACCAAGGCCAGGATGGCCGGAGCCAATTTCAGTTACACGTGTGGTGCAATGGGAGCACGTGGGTGAGGGAGGGTTCCGGCATTTGGCCGGCCCTCCAACCCCTCGCACTTACTCCAAAAGACCAAGGGTCAGCCCGATCGCGCCGCTGCCCAGAATGGCGTATCCCGCGTCAATCAGGAACAGTTTCAGTGACCGCATCGCAAAGGCATAGTTCACCGCCAGCCAAGGCGAGATGAAAAATGCGCCAACGCCCAGCCCCGCAACCAGCGACGCCGCAGTGCCATCTATGCCGGCCATCGAAAAAATGTGCCGCATCATGCCAGCGACCAGAATCATTGCCACCGCCGAGACCACAAAAGGCAACGCGCCCGCGCTTTTGATTGGGCGGCCTGTGTCGTCCAGCTCAATGCCGGTGACACTCAACCAGGCGCGGCCCAGGATCATGTACCACACCGCGCCGACCAGAAACCCGACCAGGGCGGCGGCAAGGACTGTCAATGAACCCATTGTTTCTCTCCCGATGTCTGCTGCGCGAACTATGCAACGGGAGGTCCTGGCGACCTAGGGTTTCGTGTTGCCCAGCGCGCAGATGATGTTCCATTCATCCTCGGTCACCGGCTGGACCGAAAGGCGCGAGTTCTTGACCAGAACCATGTCGGACAACCGCGCGTCGCCCTTGATCTGATCCAGCGTAACGGGCGTTTCAAAGGGGCGCACGGCCTTGATGTCCACGCAGTCCCATCGGTCGTCATCGGTTGTGCTGTCGGGGTGGGATTCGGCGCAGACCTCGACGATGCCGACGATTTCCCGGTCTTTCTGGGAATGATAAAAGAACCCTTTGTCGCCCAGCTTCATCTCGCGCATGAAATTGCGGGCCTGATAATTGCGCACGCCGTCCCATTCTTCGCCGGCGTCACCCTTGGCGACCTGGTCATCCCAGCTCCAGGTCGAAGGTTCGGATTTGAACAGCCAGCAGGCCATCAGCCAATCACCTTTTTCCATTCGATCAGTTCGACATTGGCAAAAAGACCGGCCTTGGCATAGGGGTCATTGTCGGCCCAGGTTCGCGCGGCGGCCATGTCGGCGACATCCAGAATGACCAGCGACCCGGCCATTTCGCCACTGCCATCCAGCAACGGACCGGCCTGTGACACCACGCCGGTCGATTCAATATAGGCCAGATGGTCGGCGCGGTTGTCCTTGCGGGTTTGCAGGGCACCGGGTTTGTCGCGGGCAATCAGGGCAATCAGCATATCATTCCTCCTTGAGGGATCGCGCCAGAAGCTGCGCAATCACCTGTTTCAGTGTCAGTTCATGGTCAAGCAGCGCAACAACGCTATCGGTGATCGGCATCTCCACCGCCATCTCGCGTGATTTCACCGCGACGGCGCGGGCGGTGGCGGCCCCTTCGACGGTGATCGACGGGTCAAAGGTTTCGCCGCGTCCAATGGCCATTCCCAGCCGGAAATTGCGCGACTGTTCGGACGTGCATGTCAGCGCCAGATCGCCAAAGCCTGACAACCCGGCCAATGTCTCGGCCTGTGCACCAAGGGCCAGCGCCATGCGCTGCATCTCGGCGTATCCGCGTGTCATCAGGGCCGCGCGGGCGCTGTTGCCCAATCCGGCCCCGATCACCACACCGCAGGCGATCGCGACCACGTTTTTCAGCGCGCCACCCAGTTCGGCGCCGATGGTATCGGTCGTGCGATAAAGGCGCAGGGTTTCCGTGCTCAGCCCCTGCTGCAATTGGGCGCCCAAATCCGGGTCTGCACAGGCCAGCGTCAGCGCCGTGGGAAGGCCCTGGGCAATTTCGGTGGCAAAGCTCGGCCCGGTCAGCAAGGCACTGCGCGTATCGGGGAGAGCCTGTGATATCACCGAAATCGGGCCCAGCCCGGTGTCCAGCTCGATGCCCTTGCAACAGGCCACCAGAACCGGGCGCGATAGTACATCGGCATGGTCATGCAAGACACCGCGCAGTTGCTGCATCGGGACCGACAGCAAAACTGCGTCCATATCCGCCATTTCGACCATCTCGCCCGTCGCGCGCAGCGGATCGGGCAGGGCGACGCCGGGCAGGCGCTGGCTGTTGACCCGGTTGCTTTGCATGTCGCGCAGCTGATCGGGCGCGCGTGTCCACAGGGTCACTGGCCCGTTCTGGGCCAGCGAAATTGCCAGCGCGGTGCCAAAGGCCCCGGATCCAACAACGCCGACTTTCATGCCTTGGCCCCCTTTTTGCCGCTGCCCAACATGGCCGGGCTGCTTTTGTCCAACGGCCAGCGCGGCCGTGCGGCAAGGTCCAGACCATCGCGATGCCCGGCCAGAAACAGTTCGGCCCCGGCATAGGCGATCATGGCCGCATTATCGGTGCACAAGGCCAATGGCGGCGCCAGAAAGCGCGCGTCATTTTCAGCGCAAACAGTCTCTAACGAAGCGCGAATGGGCTGGTTCGCCGCAACACCACCGGCAACGGCGACGGTGGCGACAGCAGGGTTTTCGGCAAGGTAAATGCCCAGCGCGCGTTGCGTTTTGGACGCCAGCACATCAACCACCGCCTGTTGGAATCCGGCGCAGAGGTCGGCGCGGTCCTGCCGCGTCAGCCCGCCTTTTTCCGCGACGATCTGATCGCGTGCCCGCAGCAGCGCGGTTTTCAACCCCGAAAAGGACAGATCGCAATTGTCCCGGTCCATCAGCGGACGGGGCATTCTGAACCGTTTTGGATCGCCGGATTTCGCCTCGGCCTCGACCGAGGGGCCGCCGGGTTGGGGCAGGCCCAGAAGGCGCGCCACCTTGTCGAACGCCTCGCCGGGGGCATCGTCGATGGTGCCGCCAAGACGCGAAAAATCCTCGGGTCCGCGCACGATGAGGTACTGGCAATGCCCGCCCGACACGAGCAGCATCAGATAGGGGTAGGGCACCGCATCGGTCAGGCGCGGTGTCAGGGCGTGGCCGGCCAGGTGGTTCACCCCGATCAGGGGCAGGCCGGTTGCCGCGCTCAGCCCCTTGGCACACATCACGCCGGACAGAACCCCGCCGATCAGCCCCGGACCGGCGGTGACGGCGATGACATCCACATCATTCAGGGTCAGGCCCGACTGTTCCAGCGCATCGCGCACGCAAATATCCAGTTTCTCGGTATGGGCCCGTGCGGCGATTTCGGGAACGACGCCGCCAAAGGCGCTGTGCAGATCGGTCTGCCCGAAGACCACCGAGGACAGGATTTCACCCTTGTCGCCGCCGGTGTGGCGCACGATTGCCGCTGCCGTATCATCGCAGCTGCTTTCCAATCCTAGAACCGTCAAAGGCCGCATCATTGATCCGGGTCGTTGCATCCTGATTGCGTGGGGGGTATCACCCAAAATCCCCGCTCACAATCCCGAGGCAACGGATGACCGTGCCAGCGCTGATATTGTTGATGACACGCCCACAGGCCGCATCGGACCGGTTTGTTGCGCAGATGGGGGATGTTCTGCGGGAAAAACTGACCGTCCTTCACTCGCCGCTCATTCGCATCGTGCCTTGCGATGGCGGGATTGAAACAGGCGATGCGCGGGGGCTGGTCTTTACCTCATCCAACGGGGTTGCCGTTGCCGCGGACAAGGGGGTGGACCGTGGTCTGCCGTGTTTCTGCGTGGGCGAGGCCACCACCCGCGCCGCCCAGGCCGCCGGGTGGGCGGCCGAGTGCATGGGGGAAACGGCGGATGCGCTGATTGCAGCCTTGCCCGACCGCAAACCGCTGGTGCCGTTGCTTCACCTGAGCGGCGTTCACGTGCGCGGCGACCTTGCCGGAGCGCTGACGCAACTGGGTCTGCCCGCCCGGGCGATTGCAGTTTATGATCAGGTTCTTGACCCGCTGGATTCGCGGGCCCTTTCGGCAGTACAGGGTGACAAACCTGTAATTGCTCCCCTTTTCTCGCCCCGAACGGCGCGACATTTTGCCAATCAGATCGACGATCCGGGCAATGTTCATGCCGTCGCGCTTAGCAAAGCGGTGGCCGAGCCGTTAAAAAACAGGGGATTTTGCAGTGTGACGGTTGCGCAGCGACCAAATTCTGCTGACATGATAACTGCAATTGAAAACCTGGCAGAGCGATTGAGCCGGGTTGAGGGTACCGGGGGTGCGCAGTAGTGTCATCCAAGGGCTCATTTTAAAGCGTGAGATTCGAAGGGGTGGCCGGCGTTGGTGAAAAAGAAAAAACCCGATCAGGAAAAATCCGAAACGGATGTGGTTGAAGAAACTTCGGTTGATCCTGTGGTTTCCGAAACCGAGGACCAACCCGACGCGACTGACCCCGTGGCCGAAGATGCCGCACCCAAGGACGGTGAACCTGGTCCGGAGGACGCAGAGCCCGAGGTTGAAACCACGGAAACCGCCGAACCCCCGGCAGAGGTCGAAGAGACCCCGGAAACAGATGACCTTCCTGAACAGGCCCCGCAGACAGAAGTCGTTGAACGTGTTGTCGAAACCCGTGGCGGGTTCGGCGCGGCCCTTTTGGGCGGTGCGGTCGCGGCGGTTCTGGGGTTTGTGGCGGGACGTGCGGACCTGATTGATCCGCTGTTGCCGCCCAGCTGGCGCAGTGTCGACAGCAGCGAGGCAATCGCCGCCTTGCAATCGGACCTGTCCGCGCAATCCAACAGCATCGATGCCTTGGGTGAAAAGGTGGATGGCCTGGCCATTCCCGACATCAATCCTGTCACGGCAGCCCTTGACGATCTGACCAAACGGACCGACCCGATCGAGGCGCAGATCAACGCGCTGGGCGAACAGGCCGACGCCTTTGATGCCCGTCTGACCGGCGTCGAAAAACGGCCCATGTCGCAAGGTGTGTCCGAGGAGGCCATCGCCGCGTATGAGCGTGAACTGGCCCGTCTTCAGGAGACTGTCGCGACCCAGCGTGCCGAGGTCGAGGCGCTGATCGAAAACGCCCGCGCCAAGGAAATGAATGCAACCGAAGCGGCCCGCGTCGCTGCGGCACAAACGGCGGTTGCCCGTCTGCGCGCGGCGCTGGATGACGGTGTTCCCTTTGCCGTTGCAGCACAGGACCTGGCCTCCCTTGGTGTCGAGATGCCCGACCCGTTGTCGTCACTGGCCAGCGAAGGTGTACCCACCCTCGCCGCATTGCAGTTGACGTTCCCGCCCGCGGCGCGCACCGCGCTTGCCACTGTGCGGGACGTGGAAAACGGTGGTGACACAGGGCTTGGCGCCTTTCTGCGTCGCCAGTTGGGTGCCCGTTCTGTTGCCCCACGCGAAGGCGATGATCCCGACGCGGTTCTGTCGCGGGCGCAGGCGGCTGTAACGGATGGCCAACTGGCCATCGCGCTGAACGAGATTTCGACCCTTCCTGAAAGCGCCCGGGCGGCCATGTCCGATTGGACGGGCCCGGCGCAAAAACGTCTGGACGCCGTGACGGCGGCCGAGTCCCTGGCACAAAGCCTCATCCCAAATTGAAGGAAACGCCATGCTTTGGTCGCTGATCAAAATTCTCGCCTTCGTCGTGATTATTGCGCTTCTTTCGCTGGGCGCAGGGTACCTGATGGAATCCAGTGGCGGCATCCAGCTGACCTTTGCCGGGACGGAATACATGCTGACCCCGCTTCAGTCGGTGATTGCGGCCGTGGTGCTGCTGGTGGCGGTCTGGGTCATCCTGAAACTGCTGTCGCTTGCCGTCGCGATCTTGCGCTTCATGAATGGCGATGAAACCGCGATTTCGCGCTATTTTGACCGTGACCGAGAACGCCGCGGCTATCAGGCGCTGGCCGATGGTCTGACGGCTCTGGCCTCGGGCGAGGGGCGTCTTGCCCTGTCCAAGGCCGCAAAGGCCGAGAAATACCTGAAAAAGCCGGAACTGACCAAATTGCTGACCGCCCAGGCGGCGGAAATGGCCGGCGACACGCGCAAGGCCACCGAAACCTATAAGCAACTGATCACCAATGACGCGACCCGCTTTGTCGGGGTGCGCGGGATCATGAAACAAAAGCTTGCCGAGGGTGACACCGACACGGCCCGCAAGCTGGCCGAAAAGGCCCATGCGCTAAAGCCCAAGCACGAAGATACGCAGGACGTTCTGCTCAAGCTGCAGGCGCAGGCACATGACTGGGCCGGTGCACGCAGCACGCTGAGCGCCAAGCTGAAATCGGGCGGTCTGCCGCGCGATGTCTATACCCGCCGTGCTGCGGTTCTGGCCCTGTCCGAGGCCCGCGAAATCCTGGATGAAACCGCCAGCGTCGAAGCCCGCGAACAGGCGATCGAGGCCAACCGCCTGTCGCCCGACCTGATTCCGGCGGCGGTCATGGCCGCGCGGTCCTATGTGGCCAAGGGGCGCCCGCGCAATGCCACCCGCATTCTGAAAAAGGCATGGGATGCGCGACCGCACCCCGATCTGGCCGCGGCCTTTGCCGAAATCAAACCCGATGAAACGCCGCAGGAACGGATCAAACGGTTCGGCACGCTGACCAAAAGCCACCCGACAGATCCTGAAACCCGCCTGTTGCTGGCCGAACTGAACATCGTCGCCGAAGATTTCCCCGAAGCGCGCCGCTCGTTGGGCGATCTGGCCCAGTCGCCCCAGGCCGACGCCCGCGCGCTGACCCTCATGGCCGCGATCGAGCGTGGCGAAGGCGGCAGCGACAAGGTCGTACACGGCTGGCTTGCCAAGGCCCTGACCGCGCCCCGCGGGCCGCAATGGGTCTGTGACAACTGCCAGCACATCCATGCCGAATGGACCCCGGTCTGTGAAAGCTGCGAAAGCCTCGACACGCTCAGCTGGCGTTCGCCCCCGGTGAGCGACGTCATCAGCGCCACGGGTGTTCACATGCTGCCGCTGATCGTCGGATCGCCAGAGGAAACGACCCCCAACGAGGACGTCGAGGAGATTTCCGACGTCGAATTGCTGGACTCCGAACCGGTCGAGGAAGAACCGGCCCCCGAGTCTGCGGACGAAGACAAACCGGGCGAGGACGACGCGGAAAAACCCCGCGGCTGACGTTTGAGAGGCGCAAAATAAGACTTTCCAGCGCCCAAAACGAATGCTAATAGCCCGCCGCACCAGGGCCGCTGTAGCTCAGCTGGTAGAGCACGTCATTCGTAATGATGGGGTCGGGGGTTCGAGTCCCTTCAGCGGCACCAGTTACCAGACACGTCAGAGCCGAATAACGGTCCGGCTGTCGAGACCCGAGACACTTTCCCCCTAAACCAGACCCAGCAGTTTTGCGGCGTTGCCCTTGGTGATGTCTTCGCGCAGCTCGTCCTTGATGGCGATCTTTTCGAAATCCGCCAGCCAGCGTTCGGGCGTGATCATCGGCCAGTCCGACCCGAACAGGACCTTCTTTTTCAGGATGGAATTACAGTACCGCACAAGGATGTCCGGAAAGTATTTCGGCGACCAGCCCGACAGGTCGATATACACATTGGGCTTGTGCTGGGCCACCGACAGCGCCTCTTCCTGCCAGGGAAAGCTGGGATGCGCGAGGATGATCTTCATCTCGGGGAAATCCACGGCCACATCGTCCATGTACATCGGGTTCGAGTATTTCAGCCGCATGCCGTTGCCGCCGGGCATGCCCGAGCCGACGCCGGTCTGACCTGTGTGGAACAGCGCGATCCCGCCTTCTTCGGCGATGGCCTCGTAGAGCGGATAGGCGATGCGGTCGTTGGGGTAAAAGCCCTGCATCGTCGGGTGAAATTTGAACCCCTTGATGCCGAAGTCGCGGATCAGGCGACGGGCCTCACGGACGCCCATCTTGCCCTTCCACGGGTCGATCGAGGCGAACGGGATCAGCACGTCGTCGTTTTCGGCGGCCAGTTCGGCGACCTCTTCGTTCTTATAGCGGCGATAGCCCGTCTCGCGTTCGCTATCGACCGGAAAGATCACGGCGGCGATATTCTGTTCGCGGTAGTGGGCCGCGGTGTCCTGGATCGTCGGCGGGTGGGTCCAGGGGGCGCCGAAATACTTGGCCATTGTCGATTGCAGGTCATCATAGCCATCATCGGCATGACAGCCGCAGGGTTCCTCGGCATGGGTGTGAATGTCGATGGCGCGGATTTTGGAAAGATCTACCATTTTTTTTATCTCAGAGTTTCGCGACCGAAGGGTCGGTGTCGGAATAAAGCCGGGCCAACAGGCCGGCGCGGCGCGTCAGCACCTGGCGGAAGTTCAGATTGCCTTTGGCGGTCATTTCGCCATCGGCCATCGAGGCGGGTTCGGACAGGACCATCGCGCGGGCCACGCGGGTCGAACTGCTGGCTCCGGCGGCGGAATGTTCGGCCAGACGGCGGTGCACCTCACCCAGCAGCAACGGATCGGTGAGCGCGCCGTTCTCTTCGGTCAGGGCAAAACCTTCGCGCTCAAGTTCGGCCGTGTTGGGAAAGATCAAAAGCCCGATCTGTTCGCGATCCGCGCCGGTGATGACGAGATCAGCAACCAGCGGCCCAAGGCATTTCAGCATGTCGAGTCGAAGCTGCCCGGCGCGTACCCAGGTCCCGGTGAGCAGTTTGAAATCTTCTGATATCCGCCCGTCGAATTTCAGGCCCTTGTTGATGTCGTCGGGATCGACGAACCGCATCGCATCGCCGGTGATAAAGAAACCCTCGTCATCAAAGGCATCGGCGGTCTTGTCGGGGGCTTCGAAATAGCCGGGCATGATGTTTGGCCCCTTCACCCGGATTTCACAGCGCATGTCGGCATCCGGGATCAGCTTGAGCACGACACCGGTCATCGGCACACCAACCACACCCGAGCGGTCGGTCGGTTCCTGCTGCAGTGTCGTTGCGGGCGCGGTTTCGGTCAGGCCCCAGGACGAGGTCATCAGCGGCACTTCGCCTTTCACCTCCATGGCCATGTTTTCGAACCCTTCCCAGACATCCTGAGGCAGCGACGCACCGGCGTAAAACAGCACATCGAGGTTTTCGAAAAAGCGCTGGCGTAGGGTCGCGTCGGCCTGCAATGCGGCCAGCAGCATCTGGAACCCGACCGGCACATTGAAGGCAAGCGTGCCGGTGACCAGCGACAGGTTTTCGATGGTGCGGTCGAACAGACCCTTCACCGGTTTGCCGTCGTCGATATAGAACGATCCGCCGTTCGCCAGCATCATGTTGAAATTGTGCGACCCACCAAAGACGTGGTTCCAGGGCAGCCAATCCACCACCCGCGGCGGATACTCCAGCAGGAAGGGCAACGAGTCGGCGATCTGGGTCTGATTGGCGCACATCATGCGGTGTGTGGTCAGCACCCCCTTGGGCGCCGATGTCGACCCGGAAGTCATCAGGATCTTGGCAACCGTATCGGGGGTCACGGCCGCATGGGCCGGGTCGATATCCACGCCAGCATCGCCTTTCAGCAGATCGGAAAACGGGGTCACGGCCGCATCGCCGGGACGGCTGGCCACAATCTCGATCCCGTCCAACGCATCCAGCGCCAGGGCCTCGCCATATTGGGTGGCATCGACGACATAGGCCATCTTTGGGCGCACCAGTTCAATGGCATGCCGCAAGCGCCCATGGGCGCCGTGGATCAGGGAATACTGCTCGGCCACCGGAACGGACGGGATACCGACATATTGCGCCGCCAGAGTCAGAAGTCCGTGATCGACCCCGTTGCCCGACATGATCAGGATCGGTGTGTCCGGACCCATCCCCCGCGCCAACAGCGCGGCGGCGATGGCCCGCACCTGCTCCAGCACGGCGCCATAGCGTTCTTCGCGCCAACCCGCGCCGAACCGTTCGGCTAGGAATACGCGGTCGGGGGCCTCGTCCGCCCATTTGTGGAGCCAGTCGCCGGCGGTATCCACAACCGGGCCCATCGTCTGGGCCGAGCGCAACAGGATGGTGCCATCCGGGCGATCCTCACGCAGAACCGCGTGGGGCTGAAAATTCGTGGTTCGTTTCATGTGTCTTCTCCGCGTTTGCGCAGGCCCTCGATCAACCGCATCGCGGCGATGACCTGGGCGTGTTCCTCGGCGCTCAGCTGGCCCAAAAGCGCGGCTTCATGCGCCTGAACTGCCTGCGTCACCTTTTCATAAAGCTGCCGGCCAAGCAGCGTCGCCTTGAGGGCATAGGCGCGCCGGTCCGTCGGTACCCGGTCGCGCACGATCAGGTCGCGACGTTCCAGTTCGTCGATGATGACCACCAGGTTTGGCCGTTCGATCGCCAGCGCATCGGCCAGTTGCGATTGGCGCAAGCCGGGGTTGTCAACGATCAGGACCAGCGCGGTGAAAGTGATCATGCGCAGGTCAAACGGTTTTAACGTATCGGCCAGGTCGCCGTGGATCACGTTGAAAGCACGCTTGGTGTTGTATCCCAGCAGGTTGCGCAGTGTGTCGTCAGACACATGGTCAACGTGATCGGTCGTCGTGCTTTGGGTTGGATCAGGCTTGGCCATGGGTCACCGGAAGGTCGGGTCGCGTTTCTGGAGAAAGGCCGCCAGCCCTTCGACCGCGTCGGGGCTGGTTTGCGTGATCGCGGCGCAAAGGCTCTCGGTGAACAGCCCGTCGGCCTTGGACATGTCTTCGATTCGCGACAGCGCCTGGATCATGATGTAATTCGACAGCGGCGCGTTCGATGCGATCTTGCGCGCTAGGTCCATTGCCATCGGCAGGGCCTCACCCTCGCCAACCGCATAATGGGTCAGGCCAAGGGCGCGGCCCTCGTCGGCATTGTATTTGCGGCCCGTCAGCATCATCTCGATCATCCGGTCGGCGCCCAGAATGCGGCCCACGCGAACGGATGCGCCACCCCCCACGAAAATCCCGCGTCGCCCTTCGGGCAGTTGGAAAATGGTCGAGGGTTCGGCAATGCGCACGTGGGTGGACGTGGCCAGTTCCAGCCCGCCGCCGATCACCGCGCCAAACATCGCGGAAACCACCGGCAGGCCGCCAAACTGGATACGGTCCATCACGGCATGCCAGTTGCGCGAATGGTGCATGGTGCCTTCGGCGTCACGGCTGACGTGTTCGGACAGGTCCAGCCCGGAACAGTAGTGCCCCGCCGTACCGGTCAGCACCACGACCTTTACGCCCTTGGGCACATTGCAAAAGAAGCCATCGATTTCCGACATGAGGGCGTCCGACATTGCATTCCGCTTGTCGGGCCGATTCATGGTGAGAACGGCAATCTCGCCGTCCACGTCGATTTTCAAAAGGGGGTCAGTTGTCATTCTCTCTCCTCAGCGCGGCGCCGTCAGGGCGGATAGGTGTGCCGTTCGGAAATGGGGTCGCGACGATCTGTCGGGTCAGTGTCGGAGCACCCGAACCACGTTCCCCGCCGGTGGCGAGGTGTACATCATGCGAAAGCGTCATATTCGAATCCCCCCAAATCGAAATATAGTTATGACCTATAACCATTATGCAGCTTAAGCAAGAAATTTGACCGCGCGCCGGGGTTGAGCGGGGAAAAACATGATCTACCGCCGGTCGCCCTGCGCGAACCGGATGTCGAATGTCGCCCCCGGACCCCCGGGCGCAAGGGTAATCCGGCCCCCGTGCGCCCGCAGCAGGCTGTCCACGATCGCCAACCCCATGCCCGTGCCGCCGGTTTCGCGGCGCGTGGTGAAAAACGGTTCGAACACATGATCGCGGTTGCCATCGGAAATACCCCGGCCGTTATCGGTGACGGTCAGGCGCCCGTTTGAAACGGTCAGGTCAACCGCCGTCGCCCCATGTGCGCGCGCATTTTCCAGCAAATGATCCAGGACGATACGCAGCCCTTTGGCCGACAGCGGCAGAACAATCGTCTCACCGGACACATGAATTTCGAGGTCGCCATGTGCCGCCGTGATTTCGTCAATGATGTCCCCCAGTCGCACGTGGCCATGATGATCCGCGGCGCGCGCGGCGGCGGCCTGTCGCAGCGCATCCAGTTGCGCCTCGATCTGGTGGCCCGCCCCGGCGATCTGCCCGACCAGTGCGCGGTCCTGTTCGGTCAACCGGGTGCTGTCTTCCAGCAACTCGGTCGCGGCGCGGATGGCGGACACGGGTGTTTTCAGCTCATGGGTCACGTGGTCCGTATAGGTGCGGATGGTCGCCTCGCGGTTTTGCAGGGTGTACGCCATGTCGATCACGCTTTGGCCCATGTCGTGCAATTCCCGGGTGCCGAAATGGCCGGGCAGGTCCGCTGGACGGCCTGGGGACAGGCGCGTTGCGGCGGCATAGTCAGAGAGCGCGGTCATTGGACGCAGCAAAAGGCGTAGCAACAAGAACCACGGCACAGCCGTCAGCGCACCGATCATGAGGGTGAGCAGGACAGCCGCGCGTTTATACCCGATATCAGGCCCTAAATAGCGGAAAATGACCAACCCTGCGACCGACAGGACAAGTGTCCCGGCCAGGGCGCCCCCCAGCACAACCCACAGCGACGGGCGCCATTTTTGGCGCTCTATGTCTCGCATGACCCCATCCGCACGCCGACACCGTGCACGGTCTGAACCGCGTCCGGGCATCCGGCCATGTCCAGCTTGGCCCGCAGGTTTCTCAGATGGCTGTCCAACGTGCGGTCCGACACCTGGCTGCCCGCGCCCCAGAGTCCGTCAACCAGCTGTGCGCGGCTGAGGATGCGACCGGGATCACACATCAATTGGCCCAGCAGCTTCATCTCGGTTGCGGTCAGGTCAATGTCAGTGTCCGCCACCCGGCAATGATGTGTCGCCGAGTCCAGAAAAAGCCGACCGTGCCGCAATACCCGCGCAGTCACGGCGCCGCCTTTCGTCCGCTTCAGGATCGCGCGAACCCGTGCCACCAATTCGCGCGGGCTGAACGGTTTAGTCACGTAATCATCCGCCCCCAGTTCCAGCCCGACAACGCGGTCAATCTCATCATCGCGCGCGGTCAGGAACAGGATTGGCACCTCGGATTTGGTGCGCAGGCGGCGGCACACCTCGAACCCGTCGAGTTCGGGCAACCCCACGTCCAGCACAACCAGATCGGGCGTTTCGCGGGCGGCGTGGGTCAGGGCGATCTGCCCATCCGCCGCTGTCACCACCGCAAAGCCCGCCCGCTCCAGCGCGATGGCGACGAGGTCTCTAAGCCGGGGATCGTCATCGACGACGAGTATTTTCATTCGTTGGCTCCGGTGCTGCGGCCCGGTTCAGATAACTGCTCACCCGCCATTTACGAAAGCCCCAATCGCGCCAACCCTCGGTCACAGGGGCATTGACGTCACAGGGCAGAACCCGCTGAGTCCTTGCCAATGCAGGGGCGGCGGTGGGACCGAGACGGCACAGATAATAGGTGTCCGTCCTTGCCAGGGTCAAATTATGGCTGGCGATGATCTGGGCGAAATTCACGAAAGCGCAGGCATAAAGAACCCCGATTCCCAGCGCCCCACAGCGAAAGATCAGCCAGGAATTGGACCGTTCGCGCCAGATTTGCCAGCCGATGAGGGCCAGCCCAATGGCCACCATGCACATCCAGATACCCGCATGCAGGCGCAGATAGGTCAGACCATAGGCATCGACATAAAGCCAAAGACGAAACGCTGCCGCACTGGCCAAAAGCACATTCTGCGCAATCCACAGGATAACGAGGGCGCGCAATCCGCGTCTTTCCTGCAGGAAGGGACGTGCCGCCAGTGCAAATGCCCCGGCCAGCAATGCGGTCGCGACCAGCGGATAGGCCCCCCGACGCGCATAAGATGCATAGCTCAGCCCTTCGGGCAGGGACGCCCCGGCCCATAGGTAGCGTACATCCAGCGCCGTCTGCACCGCCATGACCACGTTGAAAACGACAAGCGCCTTGTGGACCGATCCGGCATTGATCCAGAACAACGAAGCCCCCCGCATTTGGAATGACGTCCCCGACCCTGACAGATCACTTGCCGGAACACGCATCAGCGGCCAGGCAAGAATGGCCAGCCCGCACCAGAACGTGACGCGCAAAACCAATTCGACGGCGTTCAGGTCCCAGGTGAACACATCGCTGATCCACCCGGCCAGAATTGGGTTGGCTTCGCTCAGCAGCCCGCTCAGAATCAACACGCCGCCAAGTGGCAGCGCCCATTCGCGCACGAACCGGGTTGCATCGATTCTGTCGCCGGCCCTGCCGCGCAACAGGGTAGAGGCCGCGATGGCATCGCGCGGGGCGAAGGTGGGGATGTGGGTGGCAAGGCGGCCAGCGCCCGCCAGAATATCGTGAATGCTGTGCGACCCGAGCCTGGCCCAGGCGACACTGACAAAGACACCCGCCACCAGAAACGCGACCGACAAGGCTTGCACGTATTCGACCATCGGCAACGCCGCGAAAACCAACAGGATCGCTGGCCCGAACGGCATGTTCCGTCGTAGCATATCATGCACCGCAGCCAGAAACAGAACCCAGGCGAAAAGGGCCAGCGAAAGACCCGGTGCATGGCCATAAATCAAGAAATCCCCGGCGATCAGCACGGCCAACAAAGCGGCAAGGTGTTGGCCCGCCGGGCCAACGCTGATGTGCCGATTGTCCCTGCTGTGGCGCCCCGAGTTACCGGGGGCAAGGGTTTCGCTGGCAAACCACCACGCATCCTGAGCGATTGATCGCGGAACCCCCCGCACCACATACCCGTTTTCCATGTCTTTCTCCTTTGCGTTCAGTCCCGCGAAGGAGTGTCATGGCAACCGCGCAGGCGCGGCGCAGAAGATGTGCAGATTTCGTGCAGGTGCGCCCGCTGGCGTCAGAAATCGAGACCCAGATCAAGGGTGCGCGCGGAATGGGTCAACGCGCCGGACGAGATGTAATTGACCCCGGTTGCGGCCACCTCGGCGATGCGGTCCAGTTTCATGTTGCCCGATGCCTCGGTCACAACATGGCCTTTGGCCATTTCAACGGCTTTGCGCAGGGTGGGCGTGTCCATGTTGTCCAGAAGGACAACATCCGCGCCACCAACACTCAACACCTCTTCCAGCTGGGTCAGGGTGTCGACCTCGATCTCGATCTTGATCATGTGGCTGGCCACGGCGCGGGCCGATTCCAGCACCGCACGGACCCCGCCGGCGGCGGCAATGTGGTTGTCCTTGATCAGGATGGCGTCCGACAGGTTGTAACGGTGGTTGAACCCGCCGCCGTGCAGAACGGCCTGTTTCTCGACAATGCGCAGGCCCGGTGTTGTCTTGCGGGTACAAGTCACGCGCGTCTCGGTGCCCTTGGTTTCGGCCACGAACGCCGCCGTCAGCGTGGCAATGCCCGACAGCCGCCCAGCAAAGTTCAGCGCGACCCGTTCACCCGACAGGATCGACGCCGCGCGCCCGGTAATCCGCATGAGTGTATCGCCGGGTTTGCAGGGGCTGCCGTCCGGCAGAACTGGTTCGATATCCAGAGATGGATCAACAAGGCGAAAGGCGATCTGCGCAATCTGCATGCCCGACACCACACCGGTTTCCCGTGCGTTCAGCCGCGCGGCATAGGTGGTTTCGGGCGGGATCACGGCGCGTGTGGTCACATCGCCACTTTGACCCAGATCTTCCATCAGCGCGGCCCGCACCATGGGTTCCAGGATTAGGTCGGGAAGGGCTGCAAACTGCGTCATGCGGTGTCCTCGCAAACTGCGGTCCTGATTTTCAGGGCGCGTTCCAGAGTGATTTCGGTCCGTTCGGCCCTGTCAGGGTCTGATTCCGGGAAATCGTCACGGAAATGTCCGCCCCGGCTTTCTTCGCGTTCCAGCGCGGCGGCGGCGATCAAGGTTGCGGTGGCGGCCATGTTCGCAAACGTTTCACACCCGGATTCCTGCCGTTCAAGGCGGGCAATGGTGCGCAGCGCGTTGCGCAGACCCTCGGCATTGCGGCGCACGCCCACATGCGCCGTCATGGTCTGGCGCAATTCGGCAACGGCCTCTGGGTTCACCGGTGTTCCGCCGGGTTTGAACGTGACCTCGACCGGCGCGGCGCTGTCCACTGCGGGCACGACGGTTTCCAGGTCTTTGGCTGCGGTCCGGGCATAGACCAAAGCCTCGAGCAACCCGTTCGAGGCCAGCCGGTTGGCCCCGTGCAGCCCGGTCGAGGATGCCTCGCCACAGACCCAGAGCCGTCCGAGAGAGGATCGTCCGTTCTGATCGGTTGCGATCCCGCCCATGTGGTAATGCGCGGCGACCGCGACCGGGATCGGGTCGGTCACCGGATCCAGCCCGGCGCGCGCACAGGTTTCGGCGACAGACGGGAATTTGGTCAGAACCTCGGCCCCGAGCGCATCGCGCGTGTCCAGCATCGGGCGGTTTCCGGCCTGTTGCTGGGCAAATATTTCACGCGCCACGATGTCGCGCGGGGCCAGTTCCGCATCCGGATGCACGGCCAGCATGAACCGGTCACCGTGTTTGTTGATCAGCGTCGCGCCTTCGCCGCGCAACGCCTCGGTCGCCAGCGGAGCGGGGTCCTCGCCGATATCAAAGGCCGTTGGATGGAACTGAACGAACTCCGGATCGGCGATCATCGCCCCGGCCCGTGCGGCAAACCCGATGACCTGTCCGCGAATGCGCGGCGGGTTCGTCGTGTGTGCGAACAACCCGCCGGAACCGCCCCCGGCCAGCAGAACGGCGGGCGTTTCGATCAGAACAGGCGCGGTCGGTGTTTCGGCACTTGCGATCCAGACACCGGTGACGGTGTCGCCTTTGGTTTCAAGCCGGGTGGCAAGCGCGCCTTCGATCACCTGCACCGACGGGGTCGCGCGGACCTGCGCAATCAGCGTTTCCATGATCTGGCGCCCGGCCTGATCGCCCTTGACCCGAACGACACGGGCGGTGGAATGGGCGGCTTCTCGGCTCATGACATATCCGCCTTCGGCGTCTCGGTCGAACGGTGTGCCCAGTTCGGTCAGGTCCAGGATATGTTCGCGGGCATGGCGGGTGACCATGTTGGCCACATCCGCGTCCACCGTTCCGGCCCCTGCGCGAATCGTGTCGCGCGCGTGCGCCTCGGGGCTGTCGCCGGTGTCCATCGCGGCCGCCACGCCGCCTTGTGCCCAGGCCGAACTTGCCCCGGCGCCCAGCGGTTCGGGCGAAATCATCAGAACGGGGCGCGGCGCCAGTTCAAGCGCGGCATAAAGCGCGCCGAGACCGGCCCCGACGATGACGATACGGTCGGTCTTGATCACAGTCAGATGCCCAGTTCGCGGCTGAGGTCGATCATCCGCTCGACCGCGATACGGGCCTTTTCGGCCACTTGCGGGTCCACCTCGACCGGTTGGGTCATGGTGTGCAGCGAATAGAGGATTTTTTCGAGCGTGATCTTTTTCATGTAGGGGCACATGTTGCAGGGCCCGACAAACTCGACCTCGGGCAGAGCGTCGGCAATGTTCGAGGCCATCGAACATTCGGTCATCAGCATCGCCTTTTCCGGTTTTTCGGCCGAGACATATTTGATGATGCCGCTGGTCGACCCGGAAAAATCAGCCTCGGCGACCACGTCCGGGGGACATTCAGGGTGTGCGATGATGCGGGTGTCCGGGTTCCATTCGCGGAATTCGCGGATGTCCTTGGCGGTGAATTGTTCATGCACGATGCAGGCGCCATCCCACCAGACGATCCTTTTTTGCGGGACGTCGTTCGCCACGTTTTGCGCCAGGTATTTGTCGGGCGTCATGATGACCGTTTCGCTGTCCATCGCGGCGACGATCTGGGCCGCGTTGGAAGAGGTGCAGCAGATGTCCGACGCCGCTTTGACCTCGGCCGTGGTGTTCACATAGCTGACCACCGGCGCGCCGGGGTATTTCGCGCGCATCTGCGCGACGCCCTCGGCAGTGATGCTTTCGGCCAGCGAACACCCGGCTTCCATGTCCGGAATCAGGACGGTCTTGGCCGGGTTCAGGATTTTCGAGGTCTCAGCCATGAAATGCACGCCGCACTGGACGATGACATCCTCTTTGACCTTGGTCGCCTCGATCGCCAATTGCAGGCTGTCACCGACAACATCCGCCACGCCGTGGAAAATTTCGGGCGTCATGTAATTGTGGGCCAGGATCACGGCGTTGCGCTCTTTCTTGAGCGCGTTGATTGCGGCCACATAGGGGGCATGAATGGCCCAGTCCGCAGGCGTCACGACGCGCGACATGGACGCGTAAATGTCCTTCATTTCCTCGGCGAGGTCGGGGTTTGGCGTCAGGTCATAGGTTTCCGACAACGCGTGGCGCATGGTGACAAAATCAAACAAGGCAGTCTCCCGTTCAGGTGACGGTTGGTGAGAATTGGCTGACGACTTGTTCCATTTTGGATCGCGGAGTTCAACCAATCTCGTCCGGGGCCCGGGTAGGACCCTGATCCGCTTTCTTTATTTAGACATTCCAAAGAGGAAATCAAAACGCTTTGATTTGCGATTTTTGGTTAAGCCACTGATGTATAAAGAAAAATAGGCCCTTTGCTGTCCCGAATTCCATCGCTGGTAGCGTCGGGTCACCAACCCGGACACCTTCAGCGAAAGGCCGTTCGCGGTGTGGAAACTTACAGGCCTGGAAATATGGTGTTTGGATGATCGGTGCTGATACGGCGGGAATGGGTGGGGGCGGTTTGTACCGCCCCCGGCATTCAGCGATCAGAAATCCAGATTTTCCACGCTCAGCGCGTTTTTCTGGATGAATTCGCGGCGCGGTTCGACGACGTCGCCCATCAGCTTGGTGAACAGGTCATCCGCTTCGACCATATCATCGACCTTGACCTGCAAGAGGGTGCGCGCGTCCGGATCCAGCGTCGTTTCCCACAGCTGGCCCGGGTTCATTTCGCCCAGACCCTTGTAGCGTTGCAGCGACAGGCCCTTGGCGCCCTCTTCCAGAATGGCGTCAAGCAAATCGAGCGGGCCATGAATGATCTGCGTCCGATCCTTGCGTTCCAGTTTCGCCGTAGTGGAATAGATGTCCTGCAGGCTTTTGGTAAAGCTGCCGGTCTTGCGCGCCTCACCTGATCGTAGCATCGGACCGTCCAGTGTGCGCACTTCCTCCACGCCGCGCAGGATGCGGGCCAGGCGAATGCCGTGGTCCTGCGTGATCCGGCCCTGCCAGCCGCGTTCGTATTCCTGCGCGATCAGGTCAAGGCGTTTGGCGACCGTGTCGGCAACGCCCTGCAGGTCGGCATCGACCGCGCCGGGCACAAAGGCCCCGGCAATCGCCGACTGTTCCAGAATGTGGCGTGGATAGTGGGTTGGAAAGGCATCCAGCACCCGGCGCAACTGGCGGGCCTCATCGACCACGCGCACCAGATCCTGTCCAGTGATCTCTTCGCCCGACCCCAGGCGCAGAACCGCGCCCTCGATACCCTGCTGGATCAGGTAGTCGTCCAATGCCGCCTGATCCTTGAGATACACCTCGGATTTGCCGCGGGCCACTTTGTAGAGCGGCGGCTGCGCGATATAGAGATATCCGCCTTCGATCAATTCGGGCATCTGACGATAGAAGAACGTCAAAAGCAGGGTCCGGATATGGGCGCCGTCGACGTCCGCATCGGTCATGATGACGATCTTGTGGTAGCGCAGCTTGCTGATGTCGAACTCATCCCGTCCGATCCCGGTGCCCAGCGCCATCACAAGGTTGCCGATCTCCTGACTGCCGAGCATCCGGTCAAACCGTGCTCGCTCAACGTTCAGGATTTTACCGCGCAGCGGCAGAACCGCCTGCGTCATCCGGTCCCGCCCGGTCTGGGCCGACCCGCCAGCGCTGTCACCCTCGACCAAGAACAGTTCGGTTTTGGACGGGTCTTTTTCGGAACAATCCTTGAGTTTCCCGGCCAGGAAATTCACATCCATTGCCGTCTTGCGCCGGGTCAGTTCGCGCGCCTTGCGGGCGGCTTCGCGGGCCAGCGCGGCTTCGATGATCTTGCCGACGATGATCTTGGCCTCGTTCGGATTCTCCTCGAACCATTCGGCCAGTTTTTCGTTGACCAGACCCTCGACCGCCGGGCGCACCTCGGAGCTGACCAGCTTGTCCTTGGTCTGGCTGCTGAACTTGGGGTCCGGCACCTTGACCGACAGAACGCAGGTCAGGCCCTCGCGCGCGTCATCGCCGGTGAAGCTGACCTTCTCCTTCTTGGCGATGCCGCTGCTTTGGGCATAGTTGTTGATCGTCCGCGTCAGCGCGCCGCGGAACCCGGCCATATGCGTGCCGCCATCCCGCTGAGGGATGTTGTTGGTAAAGGGCAGCACCGTTTCGTGATAGCTGTCGTTCCACCACATGGCGACTTCGACGCCGATGTCATCCTTTTCGCCGGTGATAAAGATCGGCTCGGACATGATCGAGCTTTTGTGACGGTCGAGGTATTTGACGAACTCCTTGACGCCGCCTTCGTAATACAACTCGGACCGCAAGGTTTCGGCAGGGCGCTCATCGGTCAGGATGATGCGCACGCCCGAATTCAGGAAGGCCAGTTCGCGCAAGCGCCGTTCCAGCACCTCGAATGAATATTCCAGGTTGGAAAACGTCTCGGTCGAGGCCAGAAACCGCACTTCGGTCCCGGTGCGTCCGTCGGCATCGCCAACGACTTTTAGGTGCTCGACCGTAAATCCGCCTTCAAACCGCGCGACATGTTCCTTGCCATCCCGCCAGATGCGCAGCTCCAGCCAATCCGACAGGGCGTTCACGACCGAAACGCCAACGCCATGCAGACCGCCCGACACCTTATAGGAGTTGCTGTCGAATTTACCGCCAGCGTGCAGCTGGGTCATGATGACCTCGGCCGCTGAAACGCCTTCTTCCTCGTGAATACCAACCGGAATTCCGCGACCATTGTCGCTGACCGAAACGCTGGAATCCGCGTGGATTTTCACCGTGACGGCGTCGGCGTGACCGGCCAGTGCCTCGTCAATTCCATTGTCGACGACCTCGTACACCATATGGTGCAGACCCGAACCATCATCCGTGTCACCGATATACATCCCCGGCCGCTTGCGAACAGCTTCCAAGCCTTTGAGAACCTTGATAGAATCCGCGCCGTATTCTTCGGGGGCCTGTGCATCTTCGGACATCCGAAAATTCCTTTTTCTTTTTTGTATTTTATACTGACTCTTGGGGGGGATGTCACGCGCCCACGCTATATTTTGCGTCAGGTAAAGGGGATGATGCATCCCACCAGAATGAGCAGAACGCCAGCCACGATATTCGTCCGCTTCAGCGCCGTGGGTGAGGACAGAAACCCGCGTATCCGGTGCACCAGCGCCGCCAGCCCGAGATTGCCCACCAGCGGCACGACCTGGGACACGCCGACGATGGCGGCAATGTCCCACCCGGTCACCCGGGTCAGGTCAAAAAAACCCGGCAGCAGTCCCATGTAAAACAGAACTGCCTTTGGATTGCCCAGAATGACGACCAGACCTGCAAGGAACCCTGCCAGCATTCCGGGCTGTGTCAAGCGGCTGTCGGTCGATATGGTGCGCCCTGCGTTGCGGATGGTCAGGAGGCCCATGGTGATGAACATGATCACGGCAACGATCTTCAGACCCACCGCAATCTGAGCCGAGGCGGCGGTTATCCAACTGACACCCAGAATGGCCAGAACCGGCCACAGCATGTCGCCCACCACCACGCCCAGCGTCAGCGGCCATGCCGCATTGAACCCGCCGCTCAGGGTGCGGGCGGTCAGTGCCATCCACACCGGCCCCGGTGTCAGGAACAGGACAAACACCGCCCCGGCATACAGCAGCAGTTCCCAGATCGTGATGGTCATTCGTCGCCTGTCGGGATGGTCAGCCGGCCAGTTTCCGACAACTCCCAGAACGGGTTGTGCGCCAATTCCCAGACATGGCCGTCGGGATCGGCGAAATAGCCGGAGTATCCGCCCCAGAAAACCTCCTCTGGCGCTTTCAGCGCGGTCGCCCCGGCGGCAATCGCCCTGGCAAAGGCCGCATCGACCGATGCCCTGTCGGCAAAGTTCTGGGCCAGCGTCATCGCACCGGTGCCCAGATCGGCCCCCGGTCGGCCCTGATCCTTGGCCAGATCGGCCTTGCCGAACAGACCCAGCGCCATGCCATCCATCTGGTAGAACACCACCCCCGGCTGATCGCCGACGTTTTTCCAGCCGAGCGCCGCGTAAAACGCGCGCGCGCGGTCCAGATCGTCAACGCCAAGGGTGATCAGGGTCACGCGTTGGGGGGTCATTGGCCGGGTCCTTGTTCCACGCGGCTGATGCCGCTGTCTTCGGTGACTGTCAGATACTGGGCGCGATCGCCCAGTTCGGCAAACAATTCGGGTCCTGTCCCGGTCATCCACGCCTGTGCCTTCAGCGCGCAGATTTCATCATACAGCGCGACGCGCCTGTCGGCGTCCAGATGGGCCGAAATCTCGTCCAGCAGCAGGATCGGGGGCGCGCCGATCTGATCGGCCAGCGCGCGCGCATTGGCCAGGATCAGCGACACCAGCAATGCCTTTTGTTCCCCCGTTGAACAGTCGCGGGCCGGTACGCCCTTGGCCGCGTAAACGCCAAAAAGGTCGGTGCGGTGCGGCCCCACCAAGGTGCGCCCGGCCGCCAGATCGCGAAACCGGCTTTCGGTCAGGGCTTCGCGCAGATCATCCTCGGTTTCGGGCATCTCGCCTTCGCTTTGCATCAGGTCCAGATCGGCCACCGGAAACGCGGTTTCCGCAGCCTGTTGCGCGGCGGCGATCAGCGCCAGCGCCTCATGTCGGGCGCGGTCGATGCGATGCCCCGCGGTGGCCATCTGCGCCTCTAGCGCGCTGTACCAATGGGCATCGCGCACCTGATCCTTAAGCAACCGGTTGCGTTCGCGCATCGCCTTTTCATAGGTCAGCGTCGCTTCGGCGTGGTTGGGATCAAAGCTCAGAACCATGCGGTCCAGAAACCGCCGGCGTCCCTCGGCCCCTTCGATCCACAGCCGGTCCATCGACGGGATCAGCCACAGCACCCGTGCAATGCGGCCCAACGCCAGTTGGCTGGCGGATTTTCCGTCAATCCGCACCTGCCGGGCGGCGCCGCCTTCGGACCAGATTTCGATCTCGTGCACGCGGTCCAGCGACTGCACCACGCCCGTCAGTTTCCAGCCCAGCGCCTCGGGGCGGCGGGTCATGTCCTCGGCACTGGCACGGCGCATGCCGCGACCGGGCGAAAACAGCGAAACGGCCTCAAGGATGTTGGTTTTGCCCGCGCCATTGGGCCCGTAAATGGCCACGGGGCGGGGATCGGTGGCCAAGCGGGCCACCTTGTACGATCGGAAATGCGACAGGGTCAGTTCACTCAGCGCCAGCATCCCGGCCCCCGTCCTGACAGGTCAATGAATGTGCGTTCCGCAGTCCGTGCCTCAAGGCCCGGATCAGACCCGCATCGGCATTACGACGTAAACCGCGCTCTGATCATTGCCTTCGCGCATCAGCGTCGGATCACCGGCCGAGTTGAACATGAACACGGCGTTTTCACGGTCCACCTGGCTGGCGATTTCCAGCAGGTATTTCGCGTTGAACCCGATTTCGAGCCGTTCATCGTTATAGGCGACGGCCAGCTCTTCCTCGGCCGCGCCGCTGTCGGGGGCGTTCACCGACAGGATCAGGCGGTCTTCGTCCAGCTGCAGCTTCACGGCGCGGGACCGTTCCGACGAAACGGTGGCCACACGATCAACGGCCTGGGCAAATTCGCTTGCGTCCACTTCCAGGCGGCGGGTGTTGCCCTGCGGGATCACGCGGGTGTAATCGGGGAAGGTGCCGTCGATCACCTTGGAGGTCAGGGTGATGTCGGGTGTGGCAAAGCGGACCTTGGTTTCCGAGACCGACACCGCGATTGACATGTCGTCATCTTCCAGAAGTTTGCGCAACTCGCCCACGGTCTTGCGCGGAATGATCACGCTGGGCATGCCGTCGGCCCCTTCGGGCAGGTCCGCGTCGATCCGGGCCAGACGATGGCCGTCGGTGGCCACGCAGCGCAGGACTTTGCCACCTTCGGAGTCCGACACATGCATGTAGACGCCGTTCAGGTAATACCGGGTCTCTTCGGTCGAAATGGCGAATTTCGACTTGTCGAACAACCGGCGCAGAACCTTGGCATTGGCCGAGAAATTCGCCTCGTATTCCGAGCTTGCCATGACCGGGAAATCTTCTTTCGGCAGCGTGGCGAGCGAGAAGTTTGACCGACCCGCCTCGACCGTCAGGCGCCCAGCAGCGCTGTCCGCGGTCAGCGTGACCAGCGCCCCGTCGGGCAGTTTGCGCACGATTTCATGGAGCGTCGTTGCGGCCACGGTGGTCGCGCCTGCGCGCTCGACCTGGGCCGGGGCCTTGTCGACGACTTCGATATCAAGGTCGGTGGCACGGAACTGGACACTGTCGCCTTCGGCCTCGATCAGCACATTGGCCAGTATCGGGATCGTGTTGCGGCGCTCCACAACCGACTGCGCCTGTGACACGGCCTTGAGCAACGTGCCGCGTTCGATACTGATCTTCATGTCCTTCGATCCTCTGCATACGCCGGGACCGGCAAATTAACCGTTTGGGCCGGTGGCACAAGTGTTTAAAGGATTTCTCGGCTGGAAACCTTGGTGCGTCAAGGGGGTGGCGGGTTTAATAGCGGCTTTAACCGACCTGAGGACAGGCCAATATGGCCAAAGCGTAAAAAAGGCCCCGAAACCGGATCGGGGCCTTGGAATACTTTACTGGCAGCCTGTGTTCAGGCCTCAAGCGCCCGGCGCAGCATTTCCACATCTTCCGCGATCTGCCCGTCCGACACCTTGAGCTCTTCGATGCGGCGCACGCCATGCATGACGGTGGTATGATCGCGCCCGCCAAAGCGACGCCCGATTTCCGGCAGCGACCGGCTTGTCAGTTGCTTGCACAGGTACATCGCCACCTGGCGCGGGCGCGCATACGACCGCAACCGCTTGGGCCCGATGATGTCGCTCAGGCGGATGTTGTAGTAATCCGATACCTTGCGCTGAATCTCCTCGACGGTGATCTTGCGCTCCGAGGCGCGCAGAACGTCGGCCAGGCAATCCTGGGTCAGTTCCATGTCGATCTCACGACCCACAAGCGAGGCAAAGGCGAACAGGCGGGTCAGCGCCCCTTCCAAAACGCGCACGTTGGTCGAAATGCGGTGCGCCAGGAATTCCAGAACACCATCGGCGATTTCCAGACCCGGATAGGTCTTGCGATATTTGTCGACCTTGGATTGCAGGATGCCGAGACGCAGTTCGTAATCGGTCGGGTGCAGGTCAACGACCAGACCGCATTGCAGGCGCGATTTCACCCGCTCTTCCAGATCCTTGATTTCACCCGGGGCGCGGTCGGCCGAAATGATGATCTGCTTGTTCTGGTCTACCAGAGCATTGAAGGTGTGAAAGAATTCTTCCTGTGTGCTGTCCTTGCCGGCGATGAACTGAACGTCATCGACCATCAGCACATCGACCGAGCGGAACAGGTGTTTGAAATCCATCATCTTGCGTTCGCGCAGCGCCTGCACGAACCGGTACATGAACTGTTCGGCAGATAGGTACAGTACGTTGAGATCCGGCTTGCGGGAGCGCAG
Organism: Arenibacterium sp. CAU 1754; assembly: GCF_054482635.1. Taxonomy (NCBI): domain Bacteria; kingdom Pseudomonadati; phylum Pseudomonadota; class Alphaproteobacteria; order Rhodobacterales; family Paracoccaceae; genus Arenibacterium; species Arenibacterium sp. CAU 1754. The sequence goes on along the minus strand of NZ_JBTLRG010000003.1, from coordinate 175,517 downwards.
TTCCCACGCGATGGCGTGCATCAGGTGCGTTTTACCCAGACCGACACCCCCATAAAGAACCAGCGGGTTGAACGTGACCGGTCCGCCTTCGCTCACCCGGCGGGCGGCGGCATGGGCCAGTTCGTTTGGCTTGCCCACGACAAAGCTGTCAAAGGTGAACCGCGGGTCCAGAGGCGCAGCCTGCAATTCCGAGGCCACATCCTCTGCGGACCGCGATGCCGGTTGAGGCGTCGGCTCTTGCGGTGTTGCGGTTTTGGCAGGGGTGCTTTTTTTCGGACGGGCAGGGGTGTTGGCGGGCACCTGGAATACAACGCGCTGAACCGACTCACCGGATGTGTTCAGTTCATACAGAATCAGATCTGCGAAATTCTGGCTGACATAGTTGCCCATGAAATTCGTCGGGACTTCAAAGACTGCGATACCGTCCTGCAGGTCCGAAAATTCGAGAGGCTCGATCCAGGTGGTATAGTTGTTCTGCCCGACAGTCTTGAGCAGCCTTTGTCTGAGTTGTCCCCATTTCTCTTGTGTCATCCAGCGCCTCACGCATCCCAGTAGTCGGCATTATTGCCTATATCTATGTTATTCGGGGTCAAACCCGTGCGGATTCACACATAGATAGACTGCCACCGATCGAGTGAATCGGTGTGCCATCCCAAAGGACACAAACCCGTCGTCAGACACAGCTGAGCCCTTCGCCCGAAACGGACGTCACAGAGTCAGCGCGCTGCAGGCGCGTATGCGTATATGAACAGGGCCGCGACCCGGCATTTGGCCGGTAAATTGCAGCTGGTCGACAGAGTGGCCGCCCGGCCCATCCATCAACATACGCCGCCGGTGTTTTCTGAAGCCAGTCAGAAATTTCCGGAAGCGGCCTGTCCCCCCAAGCGAGTGAATCGCTGGAACAGTCGTAGCAATTTCGGGTGCGCAGCGGCAACGAAACTGTTGGGGTTGACTCAGTTTTTTGATGCAAAGAATCTCTGACCGCACTGGAAAGACACGCCCCACCCGAAACGACAAAAAAGGCGTCGCCCATGGCAACGCCTTAACTTTGTTCGGTTTTCGAAATAAACCGGCGGGGGATTAGCCCAGTGCTTTGACCCGGGCCGACAGGCGGGACATTTTGCGCGAGGCGGTGTTTTTGTGCATCACCCCTTTGGTGACGCCGCGCATCAGTTCGGGCTGGGCTGTGCGCAGGGCCGAGATTGCGGCGTCCTTGTCCCCCGAAGCGATCGCTTCTTCGACTTTGCGCAGGTGGGTGCGGATACGCGAACGACGGGCTTTGTTTACAGCAAAACGTTTCTCGTTCTGACGTGCGCGTTTTTTGGACTGGGGCGAATTGGCCATGATCTAGGTTCCCTTGTCTCGGGTCAGTTGAATACAGAAAACGCACAATGTCCCGACACCGGGTTCTTGAACCGGTCGATTCCTGCCAGAGCGGGCATCACGCGCATTTAGCGGCGGCATATAGGTGAGAATCCCCAGGAAGGAAAGACTTAAATCACCCTCTGCGTCCCGACATCGAAATCGGGCGCCGGGTCGGGCCCGCGCATCTGCGGACCCGACGTTGACTTACTTGTCGCGGAACTGTGGCTGGCGCTTTTCAAGGAAGGCGGCCATGCCTTCCTTCTGGTCTTCGGTCGCGAACATCGAATGGAACACGCGGCGTTCAAACAGCAGACCTTCGTTCAGGGTGGTTTCATAGCTGCGGTTGACCGATTCTTTCGCGGCCATCAGCGTTGGCATCGATTTTTCGGCAATCTTCTGGGCCGCGCCCATCGCCTCTTCCATCAGCTTCTTGGCCGGAACCACACGGCTGACCAGCCCGGCGCGCTCGGCCTCGTCTGCGGGCATGAAGCGTCCGGTCAGGTTCATGTCCATCGATTTCGACTTGCCCGCAAACCGGGTCAGGCGCTGGGTGCCGCCCATGCCGGCAATGACGCCCAGGTTGATTTCGGGCTGGCCGAACTTGGCCGTATCGGCGGCGATGATGAAATCACAGGCCATGGCCAGTTCACAGCCCCCGCCCAGCGCATAGCCTGCAACGGCGGCGATGATCGGCTTGCGGATGGCGATGATGCGGTTGCTGGCCTCGGCAAAGAGGTTGGTCGAATAGACATCGACGAAATTCATGCTCGACATCTCTTTGATGTCGGCCCCGGCGGCAAATGCCTTGTCCGACCCGGTGATGACAATGCAGCGCACCTTGTCGTTCGCGTCAGCCTCTTCCAGGGCCTGGCACAATTCACCCAGAAGCTGCGTGTTCAGCGCGTTCAGCGCGTCGGGCCGGTTCAGCTTGATCAGGGATACGTGGTCTTCTACTTCGACGTTAATCGTCTCAAAGGCCATGAGTTGTTCTTTCGATTGTTCCGTTTCAGGACAGAGTCCTTACCACGCGCGCCACATGGTTCAAGTTATCTTTGGCATTGCGCACAGTAGAAGGACGATCGACCCGATTGAACGATTCGCGTCACCGATCCGCGACAATCCGGGGTGCGGCAGGGGGCGCCTTCGCGTCCGTAGACGTCAAAGGAATGCTGGAAATATCCCAATTCTCCATCGGCTTGGCGGAAATCGCGCAGGGATGATCCCCCCGCTTCGATCGCCTCGGACAGCACCTGCCGGATGATGGGCACCAGGTCGCCAACGCGGGCGGCAGAAATTTTCCCGGCTTTGCGACGTGGCGATATCCGTGCCCGGAAAAGCGCCTCGCAAACATAGATATTGCCCAGACCCGCAACGATCCCCTGATCCAGAAGCGCCGATTTGACCGGCGTGTTCCTGCCTTTGAACGCGTCGATCAGGTGCTGTTCGTGGAAATCGTTACCCAGTGGTTCCGGCCCCAGAACGGACAGCAGTTTGTGCTGCTCGGCCCCCATGGTTGGCATCAGGTCCATCGCGCCGAACCGGCGCGGATCGTTGAAGGTGATGCGCGCGCCGTTGTCCATGTGAAACACCACGTGGTCATGTTTTTCCTGTGCGGGATGGTCGTGCACGAACTGCCCCAATGGATCGCCCGAAACGGTCATCCGCCCCGACATGCCCAGATGGATCAACAGGGTTTCGCCCGATGACAGATCCGCCAGAATATACTTGGACCGCCGCCGCAGCCTCTCAACCCGCTGGCCGGTCAGCCGTTCTGCCATTCGGTCGGGGAAGGGCCAGCGCAAATCGGGCCGGTTCACGTCGGCGCGGGCGATCACGGCGCCCTCCATCGCGGGGGCAAGGCCGCGGCGCACTGTCTCAACCTCTGGCAATTCGGGCATATTGATCTTTCTCTAGCAAGGGGGCGCATTGTGCAGGTCCCGCGCGCCCTATAACAAGGGCGAAACTGCAAGGCGACAAGGCTTCATGACGGACGATTTCAGCAAAACCACGCATTTCGGGCGCGAAACCATCCCCGAAACCGAAAAGGCCGGTCGCGTGCAGGGCGTGTTCAATTCGGTGGCCAGCAAATACGACATCATGAACGATGTGATGAGCGTGGGCATCCACCGCGTCTGGAAAGATGCGATGATGGATTGGCTGGCCCCGCGCCCCGGTCAGCGCCTGTTGGATGTGGCCGGTGGCACCGGCGACATTTCGTTCCGGTTCCTGAAACGCGCAGGGCAGGGGCATGCAACCGTTCTGGACCTGACCGAACCGATGCTGATCGAAGGGCGCAAGCGTGCCGAGGCAGAACAGATGGGCGACAGCCTGGATTGGGTGGTCGGCGATGCGATGGCCCTGCCGTTCGAGGACAATAAATTCGATGTCTACACCATCAGTTTCGGCATCCGGAACGTAACCCGCCCGCAAGAGGCCCTGAACGAGGCGTATCGCGTTCTGAAACCCGGTGGCCGCCTGATGGTTCTGGAGTTCAGCCAGTTGCCGAACGACGGCATGCAGAAACTCTATGACCTTTACAGTTTCAACGTGATCCCGCGGATGGGCCAAATGATCGCCGGGGACCGAGACAGTTACCAGTACCTGGTCGAATCGATTCGCAACTTTCCGGATCAGGAAACATTCCTCGGCATGGTGCGCACCGCGGGTTTCGAACAGGCCAAATACCGCAATCTGAGCATGGGTATCGCCGCGCTGCATTCGGGTTGGAAAATCTGAGATGCGCGGACCCCACAACCTGATCCGCCTTGTCCGCACGGGGGCCACGCTGGAGCGCACGGGCGCGATGAACGTGGTGCTCGATGCCTATGACGCGCCGCCGTTGTTGCGGTTTGTGGCGCGTGCGCTGGGAAAGCCGTTCATGTGGTTGGGGTACAAGGGCGATCCGTCGATGCCCCCCGCCACACGCGCGCTAACCGCACTTGGCCCGGCCTATATCAAGTTCGGTCAGGTGCTTTCGACCCGCCCCGATCTGGTCGGCGATGATCTCGCCGTGCAACTGCGCGTTCTTCAGGACAAACTGCCGCCTTTCGCGACCGCCCTGTCCAAGGCCGAGGTCGAAAAGGAACTGGGCCGTCCGGTAACGGAAATCTTCTCGGAATTCAGCGAACCGATCGCCGCGGCCTCGATCGCGCAGGTGCACAAGGCGCGGCTGGCCGACACTGGCGAGGAGGTCGCCGTCAAGGTGTTGCGCCCGGGGATCGAGCGTGCGTTTCGCAAGGATATCGACGCCTTTTATTTCGCCGCCCGCGTGATCGAACGCTTTGCCCCCGGCGCACGGCGTCTGCGCCCGATGGAGGTTGTCGAGCATTTCGACGGGGTCGTGCGCGGCGAACTGGATTTGCGACTGGAAAGCGCGGCGGCGTCCGAATTTTCGGCAAACACCAAGGATGACGCCGGGTTCCAGCTGCCCCCGATCAAGTGGAATTATTCGGCCCGCCGGGTGATGACCTTGGGCTGGGCCGATGGGGTAACGCTGGGCGACAACGGTGCGATTGATGCCGCCGGTCATGACCGGCAGGCGCTGGGGGAACGTGTGTTGCGTCTGTTCCTGCTCCATGCGCTGCGCGATGGGTTTTTCCACGCGGACATGCATCAGGGGAACCTCAAGGTCGCCCCGAACGGGGATATCATCGCCTATGATTTCGGGATCATGGGCCATATCGATGAATACACGCGGCGGGTCTATGCCGAGATCCTGTTCGGCTTTATCCGGCGCGACTACAAGCGCGTGGCCGAGGTGCATTTCGAGGCCGGATATGTCCCCGCCCATCAGGATGTGGATGAATTCGCCCGCGCCCTGCGCGCTGTGGGCGAGCCGATCTTTGGCATGGACGCGACCCATATTTCGATGGGCCGTTTGCTGACCTACCTGTTCGAGGTGACGGAACGCTTTGGCATGGAAACCCGGACCGAACTTATTCTGCTGCAGCGCACTATGGTTGTGGTCGAGGGCGTCGCGCGGTCGCTGAACCCCCATATCAACATCTGGGAGGTCGCCCGCCCGGTGGTCGAGGATTACATCAAGCAATCCATCGGCCCCCGCGCCGTGGCGTCTGATCTGGCCAAAACGGCGCTGGTGATGGCGCGGTTCGGCCCGCGTTTGCCGGGTCTTGTCCAGTCGGCCCTGATCAAACAGGCCAACCCGCAACCCGTTCAGAGCACGTCACGCTGGGGCCTTGTCGCGCTTGCGCTGTTGGCAGGCACAGTCCTTGGCGCGGCGGTTGCTCTGCTGTTAGAGCGGTTGATGTAAAAAAGTTCTGAAAAGCAATTTGATCAAGAAACAGGAAAGCGATGAGGGTCTGCTTTGCGGACAAACTGCCGTTTGAACATCCCGCGCTGAGCCGCGCAACGACGGGCCGCGGGGCGGCGATCCACCGGCTGAGCGGCGCGCTTTATGGTCCGTGTTTGCCTGTAACGTCTGAGCATTGCGCTATCTTCAACAAATCGCCGTGCCGGGGGGCGGCCAGGCGATGCGCGGCGGCCTTCGGCCTTGTTCCGCGCATTTTTGGGAAATTGGCATCGGTCAAATTGGGCTCAAAGCGGAACTGCGAAAATTGCTGAAAAGTCGTACGTGAAAAAGCCCGCCGCAGGACGCGACGGGCTTTCTGTCTTTCAGGCTACGCTTGCTACAGCAGTTCAATCGCCAGCGCGATGCCCTGACCGCCGCCGATGCACATGGTTATCAGGCCCTTTTTGCCGCCGGTGCGCTCCAATTCATACAGCGCCTTCAGGGTGATGATCGCACCCGTGGCACCCACCGGATGGCCCAGTGCGATGGCGCCGCCGTTGGGGTTTACCTTGGCCGGATCCAGACCCAGTTCCTTGTTCACGGCCAGCGCCTGTGAGGCAAAAGCCTCGTTGCTTTCGATCACGTCGAAATCGCCAACCGACAGGCCGGTCCTTTTCAGAAGGTTCTGCACCGCAGGCACCGGGCCGATGCCCATCACCTCGGGGCGCACACCGGCATGGGCATAGCCAAGGATACGCGCCTTGGGTTTCAGGCCCGCCTTTTCGGCGGCGTCCGCCGTGGCCAGAACGATAGCGGCGGCGCCGTCATTGATGCCGCTGGCATTCCCGGCGGTGACCGATCCGTCCTTTTTGAACACGGGGCGCAGACCGGCCAAAGCCTCGGCCGTGGTGGCCTTGGGGTGTTCGTCGGTTTTGAAATCGACCATGTCGCGACGCACCTTGACCTGCACCGGAGCGATCTGGCTGTCAAAATACCCCGCCTCGATGGCGGCCGCGGCGCGGGTCTGGCTGACCATCGCAAAGGCGTCCTGCTGTTCGCGGGTGACCTGATGTTCGCTGGCCACGTTCTCGGCCGTGACCCCCATGTGCCCGGTGCCAAAGGGGCAGTTCAGCGCGCCCAGCATCATGTCGAGCGTTGCAGCATCGCCCATCTTCTGGCCCCAGCGCTGGGCCGGAACGATAAAGGGGCTGCGCGACATGCTTTCGGCCCCGCCTGCCAGCGCGAAATCCGCATCGCCCAGCATCAGCGACTGAACCGCCGAAACGATCGCCTGCGCGCCCGACCCGCACAGCCGGTTCACGTTCATCGCCGGGGTGCTTTCCGGCACACCCGCCTGCATCGCGGCCACACGGCTGAGGTACATGTCACGCGGTTCGGTGTTGATGACATGGCCGAACACAACATGGCCGATCTGGCGCCCTTCGACGCCCGACCGCTCCAGCGCGGCCTCACTGGCGACGGTGGCCAGATCAATGGGTGCGGTGCTGGCCAATGCGCCACCAAAGGTGCCGATGGCGGTGCGGGCACCGTCCAGAATGACAATATCGGTCATGGTATCTCCCCCGGAATCAATTGATGCCTGACTATGCGCAGCGGGCAGGCCGGATTCCAGCGCAAACACCACGTCACTTCGCCTCGCTTTATTGACAAGACGGCCCCATGCGCCGCATCACTCCGTTATGACGGACGAAACCGATGATATCCTGACGCTTCTTCCCGCCCGCCTGAAAGAGGCGCGCCGCGCCAAGGGCCTGTCGCTGGAGGCGGTCGCAAACCTGTCGGGCGTGTCCCGATCCATGGTCAGCCAGATCGAACGCGGCGAAAGCAGCCCGACCATATCGACGCTCTGGAACCTGACGCGCGCCCTGCAGGTCGATTTCGCCGGCTTGCTTGAGGAAAATACCGCTGCCGCCCAGATTGACGTGCTGCGCGCGGACGAGGCCCCGAGTATCGATAATATGGGCGACGGGTGCCGCATCCGCATCCTGTCGCCGCCCGAAGAGGCTGGGCATCACGAGATTTACGAACTGACCTTTTCCAAGGGCGGCACGCTGAACAGCCAACCCCACAGCCGCGGCACCAGCGAGCAGCTTACCGTGATCGACGGGGCATTGGTTGTTCGGTCCGGCGCGGTGACGGAACGGCTCTCAACCGGGGACACCGCGCGCTATGGCGCCGACACGGACCACGCGATTTCCGCCCCCGATGGCCCGGCGCGTGCGTTCCTCGTGGTGAAAACGCCCTGATTTCCGACATCACGGAAATTGTTCCGTGAAACGCGATATCCCCTATTTCGGATATTAATCCGTTATGATAGACATGGGCGCAAAGGAGCCTGCCCATGTCCCAAGCATTCCTGTCCCACATCACTCAAACCCTGGCCGAGATCGACTCCGAAGGTCTGACCAAGATCGAGCGCCCCATCACATCGCCCCAGGGCGGTGAAATCACGGTGGGCGGGCGGCAGTTGATCAACCTCTGCGCCAACAACTATCTGGGTCTGGCCAATCACCCCGATCTGATTGCCACCGCGTGCAAGATCATGAACCCCAAGGGGTTCGGCATGGCCAGCGTGCGGTTCATCTGCGGCACGCAGGATCTGCACCGAGAGCTGGAAACCCGGCTGGCCGGGTTTCTGGACATGGATGATTCGATCCTGTTCGCCGCCTGTTTCGATGCCAACGGTGGGCTGTTCGAGCCTCTTCTCGGGCCCGAGGACGCGGTGATTTCCGACGCTTTGAATCATGCCTCGATCATTGACGGGATCCGGTTGTGCAAGGCGCGCCGCTATCGCTATGCCAATTCCGATATGGGGGATCTTGAGACACAGTTGAAAACCGCCCGCGCCGACGGGGCCCGCCACATCATGATCGCCACCGACGGCGTGTTCAGCATGGATGGCTATCTGGCCAAACTGCCGGACATCCGCGCGCTGGCCGATCAATATGACGCGATCCTGATGGTCGATGATTGCCACGCCACCGGGTTCATGGGGCCAAAGGGGGCGGGCACCCCGGCCCATTTCGGCACCCGCGCCGATATCCTGACCGGAACCCTGGGCAAGGCGCTGGGCGGGGCCATCGGCGGGTATGTCGCCGGACCGCAGCCGGTGATCGACCTCTTGCGCCAGCGCGCGCGCCCCTACCTGTTTTCCAACGCGCTGCCCCCGGCCATCGTAGCCGCCGGGATCAAGGCGATCGACCTTGTCGAACAGGGCGATGACCTGCGCGCCAGCCTGTTTGAAAACGCCGCCTATTGGCGCGCAGGTCTGACCGGTCTGGGCTTTGACCTGTTGCCCGGCGAACATCCGATCATTCCCGTCATGCTGGGCGACGCCCCGCTGGCCCAGAAAATGGCCGCCCGCCTGTTTGATGAGGGCGTCTATGTTTCGGGGTTTTTCTTTCCGGTCGTCCCGCATGGGCAGGCCCGCATCCGGACGCAAATGAACGCGGCGCTGACGCGGGATGATCTGGACCGGGCGCTGGTCGCGTTCAAGGCCGCTGGCCAGGCCGAGGGGGTCATCTGATGGCAACGGGAGTTAAATCGACGCTCACCATATATGCCGAGAATGCCGAGCATCTGATCCCGCGGTACGACGCTGTGGAGACTGATGCGATCCTTGCCCCTTTTACGGCCTATCTTCCCCAAACTGCGTCCCGGATCATCGACATTGGCGCCGGGACGGGCCGGGATGCGGCGTGGTTCGCCGCGCGCGGTCATAGCGTCACGGCAGTCGAACCCACGGCCGGGCTGCGGGCCGCGGGCCAGGCGCGGCATGGCGCGCGCATTGAATGGGTTGCCGACGTACTTCCCGACCTGATCACTCTCAAGGGACGGGCGTTCGACTTCGTCCTCGTCAATGCGGTCTGGCACCACTTGGACGGGACATCGCGTCTCGCCGCCATAACACGCCTGGCTGAAATCACATGCCCCGGCGGGCGCGCTTTGATCTCGCTGCGGCTCGGCTCGGCGTCACCCGATCACCCCATCGAAACGCTTGAACCCGTGGCCGAGATCGAAAATGCCCGCCGCGCGGGTTTCCGATTGCTCGATCACATCAAGACCGGGTCGCAACAGAAGCACAACCGCCTGGCCGGTGTGACGTGGAGCTGGATCGCGCTGGAAAGGGAGGGCGCAGCATGACCAACACGATGAAGGCGCTTGAGAAATCTCATGCCCGCGAAGGGTTGTGGATGGTGCAGGCGCCGGTGCCTGAAATAGGCCCCGACGATGTGCTGATCCGGATCAACAAGACCGGTATCTGCGGCACGGATGTGCATATCTGGAACTGGGACGACTGGGCGCAGAAAACCGTGCCTGTGCCGCTGATCACGGGGCACGAATTTGCCGGCCAGATCGTCGACATGGGTCGCGATGTCGAGGGGCTCGAAATCGGTCAGCGCTGCTCGGGCGAGGGGCATCTGATCGGCAAGACCTCGCGTCAGAGCCGCGCGGGCAAGTTCCACCTTGATCCGGCGACACGCGGCATCGGCGTGAACGAACCGGGGGCCTTTGCCCAGTACCTGCGCCTGCCCGCGTTCAACGTTGTTCCCCTGCCGGATGAGATTTCCGATGACATCGGCGCGATCCTCGATCCCCTGGGCAACGCGGTGCATACCGCGCTCAGCTTTGATCTGGTGGGCGAGGATGTGCTGATCACCGGTGCCGGTCCCATCGGCATCATGGCCGCGGCCGTTGCCCGTCATGTGGGCGCGCGCAACGTGGTGATAACGGACGTCAATCAAACCCGTCTCGACCTGGCGGCCAAGGTGGCGGACGTCACTGCGGTCAACGTCGCGCATGAGGACCTGAACGACGTCAAAACCCGTCTCAAGCTGAAACAGGGCTTTGACGTCGGGCTGGAAATGTCGGGCAATCAGCTGGCGTTGGACCAGATGGTCGAATCGCTGGTCATGGGCGGGCGCATCGCCCTTCTGGGTATCCCGCCGGGAAAATCCCCCGTCGACTGGAGCCGCATCGTCTTCAAGGCCATCACGATCAAGGGCGTCTATGGGCGTGAGATTTTCGAAACCTGGTACAAGATGATCGCAATGCTGCAAAACGGGCTGGACGTCAGCGCGGTGATCACGCACCGTTTCGCGGTGGACGACTTTGAACAGGGCTTTGACGTCATGCGATCGGGTCAAAGCGGCAAGGTAATACTGGACTGGACCTGATCCCAATGGCCGGAAGTTCCATCGTCGACGTGATCGGCAACACCCCGTCGATCTGGTTGGACCGTCTGATCAAGGCGCATGGTCTGACCGGTCGGATCATGGCCAAGCTCGACTATCTGAACCCCGGTTTTTCGAAAAAAGACCGCGCCGCGCTGGGCATCATCACGGCGGCCCGGGCCGACGGAACGCTGAAACCGGGCCAGACCGTGGTGGAACTGACCAGCGGCAACATGGGCACCGGTCTTGCCATCGTCTGTGCGCAGCGCGGCCATCCCTTTGTCGCGGTGATGAGCCGGGGAAATTCGCCTGAACGCGCGCGCATGATGTCAGCCCTTGGCGCGCGGGTGGTGCTGGTCGATCAGGCCCCCGGCAGCATTCCGGGCCAGGTCTCCGGCGATGACCTTGCCCGGGTCGAGGATGCGGCCCGTCACCTGACGGCGGATCTCGGCGCATTTCGCGCCGATCAGTTCAATCATCCCGGCAACGCACGCGCCCATTTCGACACCACCGGACCCGAACTTTGGCGCGACAGCGACGAAACCCTGACCGCTTTCGTTGATTTCGTCGGTTCAGGTGGCAGCTATGGCGGGATCGTTCCCTATCTGAAATCGCAAAACCCCGATCTGCGCGGATATGTGGTTGAACCCGAAGGCGCCGCAATTCTGGGCGGCCAGACAGTCAGCAACCCGGCCCATCCGATCCAGGGGGGCGGCTATGCCATGGCGGACCTGACCCAACTGGCGGGCGCGCCGGTGGATGGATATCTGCGCGTAACAGGCAGCCACGCGCGCGACACCACCCGCGCGCTCGCCCTGACCGAAGGTGTCTTCGCGGGTTTCTCGGCAGGGGCCAATGTCGCTGCCGCGCTCAGCCTGCTCGACGGCCCGGAACGCGGGGGAACGATCGGCGTTTTGATCTGCGACAGCGGACTGAAATACCTGTCCACCGATCTCTGGGATGATCCCGCCCCCTGATTTCATCTTGCGGGGAAAACTCCGGGGGGCTGCCCGCAGGGCAGCGGGGGCAGAGCCCCCTCCAACGGGGGCCATCAGGGAACCAGCGGAATCCGCCCGCCATCTCCCAGCAGCCAGCATTGTGATCCTTCGAACACCGCCGGGTAAATCGGCCGACCATACCCCGCGCCGCCATCCATGTTGACCCGGTTGCCATGATGAAACGGCATGTCGATGGCCGTGTGCCCATGCACCACCAGCCAGGGATGTTCACGCGTGTCGTTCAGGAATGGATCGCGGATCCAGATCAGGTCTTCATCGTCTTGCTCCTCCAGGGCGACACCGGGCACAATGCCCGCATGGACGAATAACTTGTCTGACCGTTCGACGTAAAAGGGCAGCCCCTTAAGATAGTCCAGATGTTTCTGGGGCACCGCTTCACGCGCCTCGGCGAGGGTTCTTTCCAGGCGCGCCTCCTCCGGGTTCGATACGCCATAGGACTGCAAGGTGGTGATCCCGCCCAGCCGAGGATTGAGCCAGTTGATCCCCGATTTGATCCGCGCGTCGTGGATGATGCCCTCGCTCAGGAACCGGGCGAACATTCGATCATGGTTGCCCCTGATCACCTGCCAGGGCCGACCCGATGCCTGTCCCTGCATCAAAAGTTCGATCACCCCCCGGCTGTCGGGCCCACGATCCACCAGATCGCCGACAAACACGATCTCGGCGTCGGGGCCGCCATCGGCTGCGATCCAGTCCAGCGCCTGTTCCAGAAAGTCGATCTGTCCGTGAATATCGCCAACTGCGTAAATCGAACTTTGCATTATCCATACCGTCCAAAAGCCTGACGACCTCGATGTGCCACAGGACTGCGGAAATAGCCACCGCGACAGCGCCCGGTTTCAATCGTTGTTCAGCGGTTCCATCAATTGCGCGATCTGATCGCGTATCCAGCGGTGTGCCGGGGCGTTCGACGCACGCTTGTGCCAGATCATTCCGATTTCCGGCTTGGCAATGGGCATCGGAGGTTCATAGATATCAAGGCCCATCGATCCGGACAGACGAGCTGCCAATTGTTCCGGCAACAAGGCGACATGGTCGCTTTCGGCCACAGCGCGGGACACGCCATAGAATACAGGCATCGTCATGACGACGCGCCGCTCTCTGCCAGCAGCCGCCAGCGCCGCATCACCCATCGTTCTGAGGTTTCCTTCGGGAGAAAACAGGATATGGCCAAGGTCACAGAACAGGTCGATGGGAATAACATCGCCCGGTTGCAATCGGGCACGTGCCAGGCGTGGATGACCGCGGCGCGCAATCATGACGAACCCTGACCGAAACAACGGCTGCCAATCCACCCAGCTGGGATGTTCCATTTTGGGGATCAGCGCAATGTCGACCTCATAGTTTTCAAGGGTGTCGACATAGTTGTCAGGCACCAGATCAACCAGTTGCACCCTGACATTGGGGGCTACGCGTGACAGGTGATCGCCTAGCGCGGGCATGAGCATTTCCGCAAAGAAATCGCTGCCCGACAATTTGAAGGTTTCGACAGCCTTCATCGGATCAAAACTGCCCGGTCCGGAAATCATTGTCTCAATGTCGTCCAGAGTTCGGCGCAATGGATCGGCGAGCGCGCGGGCGTATTCGGTTGGTTCCAGCCGTTGGCCATGACGCACGAACAACGGGTCGTCCAGTGCCATGCGCAATCGCCCCAAAGCTGCGGACACGGCTGGCTGGCTCAGGCCGATGCGCGCCCCGGCGCGCACGGTGGACCCTTCTTGCAACAAAGCGTCCAGCACGCGCAGCAGGTTCAGGTCAAAGGACAATAAATTCATGGGATAAATAAATACCATACAATTAATCAATTACACAGATGACAAATCTTTTGCCACAGTCCTTTCACTTATGATCGGGTCGAAAAAATTTTCTGTTCAGCATGTTATCGCATGTGCGCCCAGGTTTTCGGCACGGTTCAAAATGGAAGGAAAAAATTGGAAATGGATCATATTCTCGGCACCGGGGCCTATGAATGGCTTGGAGTGCAGTATCGCGATATTCTCTCGCCGGATCAGTCAGGCGGGGCCATGTCGATTGTCGACTCGGTCAGCCCGCCCAATTCCGGGCCACCGCGTCACATTCATCACAACGCCGACGAAGCCTTTGTCATACTCACGGGTGAATGCGAATTCTGGGTGGAAGAAACGCGCACGATCAAGGGGCCTGGTGACACGGTATTTGTGCCGCGCGGGACAAATCACACGTTTCGTGTGGTGGGAAACACCCCCTCCCGGCATTTGGTCATCCTGACACCGGGTGGCTTCGAAGGGTTCTTTCGCCGGATGTCGGATGGGGCCTGCCGGATACCTCAGGACATGGAAAAAGTCGTGGAAATCGGCCGGGCCTTTGAACTGGAATTCACTGGCCCGCCATTGAGCGATGATGATTAAAAACAACAAGGGCAAGGGAACATGAAGGGACTTTCGTTTTACTTTTTCGCATTGGGTATTCTGACTGTCGTGATCGGGATGGTCTGGGGAATCCAGATGAGCGCAACACATGATCACACGTTTTCACCAGCGCATGCGCATCTGAACCTGTTGGGCTGGGTCAGTTTTTCGATCTTTGCGTTTTACTACCATTTGGTGCCCGGCGCGGCGCAGGGCCTGTTGCCTCGCGTGCATCTGGGCCTGGCTGTGGCTGGTGTGGCGCTGTTGGTGCCTGGGATCGTTTTGGCGATCCGCGAAACGACACCTGTTCTGGCACAGATTGGTTCATTGATAACGGTCGTTTCAATGCTTGTGTTTGGCCTCATCGTGTTGCGGCAAGGCCAATCCAGCAACGCGGTCTGAACGATCTTTCAGGTCTGAAAAAACCGCGCGCCGTGTTCGGCGCGCGGTTCGGTTTTTCGATGATGACAGGGATCAGGCGACGTCGAATGACAGCGGTTTGACCTGTGTGAACAAACCGGTGTCTTCCAGCTCTTTGCGGACATCCGCGGGCACTTCGGCATCCACATAGAGCAGCGCAATCGCCTCGCCACCGGCCTGGGCCCGGCCCAGGGTAAAGTTGGCGATGTTGACGCCGTTTTCGCCCATCGTCTTACCCAGGATACCGATGATGCCGGGCACGTCCTCGTTCGTGGTGTAAAGCATGTTCGCCCCGACCTCGGCATCGATGTTGATGCCCTTGATCTGGATGAACCGCGGCTTGCCGTCGCTGAACACGGTCCCGGCGATGGAGCGTTCGCGCTTATCTGTGACGACGGTTACTTTGATATAACCTTCGAACGCGCCCGACTTGTCCTGGTTGGTGGTGCTGATCTTGATGCCACGTTCCTTGGCGACAACAGGGGCACTGACCATGTTCACATCCGGGTTGGCCTTTTTCATGATGCCGGCGACAACCGAACAGTTCAGCGCCTCAAGATTCATTTCGGCGACCGACCCGTCATAAAGGATGTTGATCGCCTTGATCGGCTCGTCCGTCATCTGCCCGATGAACGACCCAAGGTGACCGGCCAAGGCGACCCACGGGCCCATGACCTTGGCCTCTTCGGCGGTGACCGACGGCATGTTCAGCGCGTTGGTCACGGCACCGGTCAGAAGGTAATCCGACATCTGTTCGGCAACCTGCAGGGCGACGTTTTCCTGTGCTTCCGTGGTTGCCGCGCCCAGGTGCGGGGTGCAGACGACGTTGGGCAGGCCGAACAGCACGTTTTCCTTGGCGGGTTCGACGGCGAACACGTCAAGTGCCGCACCGGCCACATGGCCCGATTTCAGCAGATCGGCCAGCGCCTCTTCGTCGATCAGACCGCCGCGGGCACAGTTGATGATGCGCACGCCTTTCTTGGTCTTTTCCAGGTTTTCCTTGGACAGGATGTTGCGGGTCTGGTCGGTCAGAGGCACGTGCAGGGTGATGAAATCGGCACGCGCCAGCAACTCATCCAGATCGACCTTTTCAACGCCCATCTTCTCGGCCTTTTCCTCGCCCAGGAACGGGTCATATGCGATGACCTTCATCTTGAGACCACGGGCGCGGTCGCACACGATGCCGCCGATATTACCGGCACCGATCACACCCAGCGTCTTGCCGGTCAGCTCAACACCCATGAACTTGGACTTTTCCCATTTGCCCGCGTGGGTCGAGGCCGACGCTTCGGGGATCTGGCGGGCAACGGCGAACATCATCGCGATGGCGTGCTCGGCCGTGGTGATCATGTTGCCGAAGGGTGTGTTCATGACGATCACACCTTTTTTCGACGCGGCGTCCTTGTCGACGTTGTCGGTGCCGATGCCCGCGCGGCCAACCACCTTGAGGTTGTCGGCATTGCGCAGGATGGTTTCGGTGACTTTCGTGGCCGAGCGGATCGCGAGGCCGTCATACTTGCCGATCACTTCGGCCAGCTTGTCCTTGTCCTTGCCCAGATCGGGTTCGAAATCCACCTCGATGCCGCGGTCGCGGAAAATCTGAACAGCGGTGGGGGACAGTTTGTCAGAGACGAGTACTTTGGGGGCCATGATTTTGGTCCTTGATTGAGAATATCGGGGAGCGGTGGGGGAAGACCCCACCACTACGATGTTTTTGGGAGTCAGGCGGCTTTTGCCTGGGCGTCGATCTCGGCCTCAAAGGCCCAGGCGAGCCAGGGCAGCATCGCCTCGACGTCCGAGGTTTCCACGGTCGATCCGCACCAGATGCGCAGGCCCGCAGGCGCGTCGCGATAGGCGCCGATGTCCAGCGCGATGTTCTCGGTCTCCAGACGTTTGGCGACGGCCTTGGCAAAGGTCGCGCCGTCCTGAATGCGCTCATCGGTGAACTTCAGACAGACCGACGTGTTGGATCGGGTCGCCGGGTCGACGGCCAGGAAATCGATCCAGTCGTTCGCCTCAACAAAAGCGGTGACGGCGGCGGTGTTGGCATCGGCACGGGCGATCATGCCCTTGAGACCACCGATCGAACGGGCCCAGTCCAGCGCCACGAGGTAATCCTCGACGGCGAGCATCGACGGGGTGTTGATGGTTTCGCCCTTGAACACGCCCTCGATCAGCTTGCCGCCCTTGGTCAGGCGGAAGATTTTCGGCAGCGGCCATGCGGGGGTGTAGTTTTCCAAACGCTCGACGGCACGGGGGCTCAGGATCAGCATGCCATGGGCCGCTTCGCCGCCCAGCACCTTTTGCCAGCTGAACGTGGTCACATCCAGTTTGTCCCAAGGCAGGTCCATCGCGAATGTGGCGGATGTGGCGTCGCAAAGGGTCAGGCCGGCGCGATCAGCGGGGATCACGTCACCGTTGGGCACGCGGACACCCGATGTGGTACCGTTCCAGGTGAAACAAACGTCCTTGTTGAAATCGACAGTGGTCAGGTCGACGATTTCGCCATAGTCGGCGGTCTTGACCTCGGCATCCAGTTTCAGCTGTTTGACCACATCGGTGACCCAGCCGGCACCAAAGCTTTCCCAGGCGAGCATTTCGACGGACCGCGCGCCCAGCAGGTTCCACATGGCCATTTCAAAGGCGCCGGTGTCCGACGCGGGCACGATGCCGATCTTGTAATCGGCCGGGATGCCCAGAATTTCACGGGTTTCTTCGATCGCGGCCTTCAGCTTTTCCTTGCCGATGGCGGCACGGTGCGAACGGCCCAGCGGCGCATCGGCCAGCTTGTTCAGATCGAATGTGGGGATTTTGGCACAGGGGCCAGAAGAGAAACGCGGATTAGCCGGCCGTGCGGCCGGAGCTTGAATAGCCATTGCTGGTATCCTTCCAGATAAATGCCCTTCGTTGGGGAAGGGTGTCCCACGGGCGGAGATACGGGCGGTTTCAGTTTTGCGCAAGTGGGAAAAAACAGACAAACCGTCGCTTGGTCCGACAAAAGCGACACGCCTGTTCCCGATAGGAAACTTGCCCATTTGTGGGCGCGCATTGGGCCGGTGATGCGGATGCACTGGTAAACCGCGCGGCGTTGGTCTAGTCAGCCCGCGAAATTCGGAGACTGCTGCATGTATTTTGCGACCCTGTTGACCTCACCCACCCGGCGCGGGCTTGATCCGTCGCTGGTTGATTCCCTGCGCAACGCGTGGGGTGGGGGCGATGCTCAATGGCTGGCCCCGGACGAGGCTGCGGAATTTTCGATGCAGGACATGCCGGACAATCGCTGGGATGTCTGGTCGGACCTGCAGGACATGGGCGTCGATCTGGTTGTGCAGCCGGCACAGGAGCGACGCAAAAAGATGCTGTTGGCCGATATGGACAGCACCATGATTCAGCAGGAATGCATCGACGAACTGGCGGACGAGGCCGGGGTCGGCGAGCGGGTCAAGAATATCACCGCCCGCGCCATGAACGGCGAGTTGGATTTCGAAGGCGCGCTGACCGAACGGGTCGGGTTGCTCAAAGGTCTGCCCGCGTCCGTGATCGAAAAGGTGCTGGCCGAACGCATCACCCTGATGCCCGGCGGTGCGGCCCTTGTTGCGACGATGAAGGCGAACGGCGGTTACGCGGTTCTAGTGTCCGGGGGGTTCACGTCATTCACCGCGTCTGTTGCCGACAGGCTGGGATTTGACGAAAACCGTGCAAACACATTGTTGATCGACAATGGTCTGCTGACCGGCGACGTGGCCCGTCCGATCCTGGGCCGCGCGGCCAAGGTCGAGGCGCTTGAGCAGATCTCGGCCCGGATTGGCATTTCCGAATCCGACGTGATCGCCGTGGGCGACGGCGCCAACGATCTGGGCATGCTGCACCGGGCCGGTACCGGCGTCGCGCTGCACGCAAAACCGACGGTCGCGGCCGAATGCGATGTGCGGATCAACCACGGTGATCTGACCGCGCTGCTGTACCTGCAAGGATACGCGCAGGACGAATTCGCAAACGTCGCGGCGTCGGATCGGGCGCTACAGCCCGGCCAATAGCTCGGGCGCGGGCCGGATTGAGCCCACCTCGATATTGCGACGGTTCGTCATCACTGCGTTGCAATACTGGCGCGCCACCGGATCTTCGGCATCCAGAACACCCAACCCGATCAGCATCGCGGTGATGGCGCATTCGCTCGCCCGTGTTGCCCCGTCCGAAATTTTCAGCGCGATGCCCAGCTTAAGCTCGGGCAGAATGGCGACGAACACGCCTTCGGCGCCTGTTTTCACCGCGCCTTGCCCCTTCATCGCGCGCATCAGCGCCGTGCAGGCGCGCCCCTCGCCAGCGACGAGGTCGGGATGCTGCATCATCGCCTCGACGAGGCGTCGGGCCGATGTGCTGGCCCGGTCGCTGCGTGCGCCGGCCGAGGCATACCATGCCATCGCGCGGGCCACGCCATGCACGGTGGATGCGAAATTCGGGGCTGAACATCCGTCGATGCCATAGGCCGGGCTGGTCAGGTCGGTGACCTCTTCGAATGCGTTCAGGCATGCCTGCTGCACCGGATGGTCGATGTCGACATATTCGGGTCCCGCGCCCATATGCGCCGACAGGGTCAGGAATCCGCAATGCTTGCCGGAACAGTTGTTATGCACCTGGCAGGGTTCTTCATAGGCACGGATCAGACCATAGCGCGCCGTTTTGTCATCAGGCATCTGCGGACCACACCGCAGGGCCGTATCGTCCAGCCCCAGTTGACCCAGCCACGCCCGGGCGCGATCGGTATGGATCGCCGCGCCATTGTGCGAGGCACAGGCCAGCGCAAGCTGTTCACTGGTCAGGCCGAACTTGTCCGCCGCACCCGATGTCAAAAGCGGCAGGGCCTGGATCATCTTGATCGCGGACCGGGGATAGATCACCTCTTGCGGGTTGCCCCAGCTGTGCAGGATTTGACCCTTGTCATCACAGATGACGGCATGTCCGGAATGGCGACTTTCCAAAAGGGGGCCGCGCCAGATTTCGGCCATGGGAACGGATGGTTTCACGGAACACCTCAAATCTTGGCGAAATCATGCCAATCGCTCTTTCGCCCATGGTGCAATTTACGTTAGTGTGCTTGTGTCGGCAAGCGACGGGGACCGCATGAAAGACGGCTTGAACAAGACCGCAAGCGCCCCATTTTATTGAGGTAAAGGACAGTCTGGAGGCTGGACAATGAAATCGAAACTTGCCCGGGGCATCGCGGGCTTGTGTTTGGCCGGATTGGCCACAACCGCATTCGCGCAGGATCAAAGCACAAACCGGGTCGCGTCAAAAACCGACTGGAGTGTTTTTGTCGAAGACGACCCGACCGAATGCTGGAGCGTTTCGGCGCCCAAGGAAACCGTGAACACGCGCGACGGGCGCGTCGTTGCCGTCAAGCGCAGCGACATCCTGTTGATGGTGTTCTTCCGTCCAGGCGCCGGGGTTAACGGACAGGTCACCTTTACTGGCGGCTATCCCTTTGCGGATGGGTCCACAGTGAACCTGAACGTCTCCGGGACCGAATTCGAACTGTTTTCCGAAGGTGAATGGGCCTGGCCGGCCACGGCGGCGGATGATGCCAAGATCATCACCGCGATGAAGCGCGGCGCACAGGCGGTGCTGACCGCACGGTCGTCGCGGGGCACCCAGACCAAGGACACATTCTCGCTTCTGGGCTTTACCGCGGCCCTGGAAGACGCTGAAAAACGCTGCTCCAAGTAACGGTTCAAATTTGACCAGAGGTCGGCTTGTGCCGCCCCGGACACGACCTGATGAGCAGGCCGCCACAGGCCTGATCACGGTCTGAACGGATTTAAACGTTCAAATCGGGCGCGACCTGCCCTATATCGTGTCCTTCAGCGCAAACACGAGTCGAACAGATGAGCCCAACCGCACCGATCACGCAGGATGTTGTCACCATCCCCCGGAAACTGCCCGAGGGGCCGGTGAATATCATCGGCCTGACGCGCGACGCGCTGCGCGAGGCGCTGATCGCCGCCGGGACACCGGAAAAGCAAGCCAAGATGCGCACCGGTCAGATCTGGCAGTGGGTGTATCAGTGGGGCGTGCGCGACTTTGCCCAGATGACCAACCTGGCCAAGGCATACCGCGCCGATCTGGCCGAGAAATTCGTGATCGAAATCCCCGAGGTCGTTTCCAAACAGGTGAGCGAGGATGGCACCCGCAAATACCTGGTGCGTATCGCCGGCGGGCATGAGGTCGAGGTTGTCTATATCCCCGAGGACGGGCGCGGAACGCTGTGCATTTCTTCGCAGGTTGGCTGCACGCTGACCTGTTCGTTCTGCCACACGGGCACCCAGAAACTGGTGCGCAACCTGACGGCCGGTGAGATCATCGGTCAGGTCATGATGGCGCGCGACGATCTGGATGAATGGCCCGAACAGGGCGCGCCCAAGGACGAAACCCGCCTTTTGTCCAACATCGTTCTGATGGGCATGGGCGAGCCACTATACAACTTTGAAAACGTGCGCGACGCGATGAAAATCGCCATGGACCCCGAGGGGATTCAGCTGTCGCGCCGCCGGATCACCTTGTCCACATCGGGCGTGGTGCCAGAAATCGCCCGCACCGCGCAGGAAATCGGGTGTCAGCTGGCGGTGTCCTTTCACGCCACGACGGATGAAACCCGGGACACGCTGGTTCCGATCAACAAGCGCTGGAATATCGCGGCGCTTCTGGACGCGCTGCGCAGCTATCCCAAGGTGTCCAATTCCGAGCGGATCACCTTTGAATACGTGATGCTGCAAGGGGTGAACGATACGGACGAAGACGCACGCCGCCTGGTCAAGCTGATCGAGGGCATCCCGGCCAAGATCAACCTGATCCCGTTCAACGAATGGCCCGGCGCGCCCTATAAACGGTCCTCCAACAACCGTATCCGCGCTTTTGCCGACATCATTTACAAGGCGGGGTATGCCAGCCCTATCCGCACCCCGCGTGGCGAAGATATCATGGCCGCCTGTGGGCAGCTGAAATCGGCGACCGAGCGCGCGCGCAAATCCAAACGCCAGATCGAGACCGAGGCAGGGATTTAACCCCATGCCGATGCGCCGCCGGGATGTTCTGATCGCGGCGGGGGCCGTCGGCCTTGCCATCGCCGCCCCGCGTGCGGCGCGCCTGTTTAAACCCCCTTTTGATTTCGAACCCATTCCCGGCCTGCCGGGGTTTCGGCGCCTGACGGGCGGGCCGCTGTCTGCGGCGGGCGATGTTTTTCTGGCCGGCATTGATATCTTGCCGCCCGAACGGATCGAACGGCGCAACAGCATCGCCGCCGCGCCCTGCGCTGCGGCCTTTGGCACAGCGGCGGAGTTCGGTGATGCGCTGCCCGTGGCCGTTTTCACCGATTACAGATGTCCCTATTGCCCCGCGCTGAGCGCGCTGATCCTGTCCGAGGCCGAAAACGGCACACCCATTCACCCTGTCTGGCACGATCTGCCGCTTTTGGGCCCCCGCTCGGACGCGGCCGCGCGCCTTGCCATCGCCGCCGGGAAACAGGGCCAATACGTTCCGGCCCACCGCCATCTGATGCAGCGTGCGGTCCCACCCAGTCTGGCGGGGGCGCAGGCAGTGGCGGAGGCCCTCGACCTGGACGCCGGGCGGCTGGCGGAGGACGCGTCCGGCGCCGAAACGACAACCCGCATCGAGACCACCCGCGACATTGCCGCCGTGTTCGGGATTATAGGAACTCCGGCGACCCTGATCGGGCGGACCCTGGTCATAGGCCGGATCGAGCGGGCAGAGTTTCGCCGCCTCGTGACCCTTGAACGGCAAGCGGCGGTTGGGTCGCCGATGTGTTTCTGACCTTCGCGGCTTTGCCACAATTGGTGTAATCCGCCCTGAAATTACCCTGATACGGGTAAATTTCGGCCCGGTTGCCAAGCGAATGTTGCCTTACTGGTTAACACGTACTCGCAAGGACATGATTATGGCACAGGCAAAATTTGGCGACAGTATTCTTGACGCCCCGCTTCTGGAACTGCTGCGCGAAGAAAAGAAGAAGGCATTGTCGCCCCGTGAATGGAAATTCCGCATGGCTGGCTTTGGCTATGGCATCGAAGATGCCGGCGAAGACCAGATCGTGACAAAGCTGCCGCATGGCACCGAACTGGGCATTTTGCCCGCCAGCTACATTCAATAATTGAATTCGGGCAAACCCCCGAATAGACCGGCACCGTCAATTCATGGCGCCGATCAGGGTGTCCCGGTTGTTGTTTTTAAAGTGATCAGCGGAGTCGCGTTTCGCGTGCGAAACATCTCCGGATTAACAAGTTCTCCCCGTTCAATGCGTTAACCAGTGAACGACAACCGGGAAATCCCATCCCCGATCCTAGCGCCCCGGCAATTTTTCCCGCGCGGGCGCAGGCTCCCAGTTCTCGATCAGGTCAACCGCCTCTTGCGCGGTTTCGACAAAGCGGAACAGGTCCAGATCCTCATCCGAAATTGTTCCGGCATCGGCCAGCGCATCCCAGTTGATGACATTGTCCCAGAATTTTTTCCCGAACAGCAGGAACGGCACACGTTCCATCCGCCCGGTCTGAATCAGGGTCAGGGATTCGAACATTTCATCCATGGTGCCGAACCCGCCGGGGAACACGCAGATCGCGCTGGCCCGCATGAGAAAGTGCATCTTGCGAATGGCGAAATAGTGAAAGTTGAAACACAGGTGCGGCGTGACATAGGCGTTGGGCGCCTGTTCATGGGGCAGGACGACATTCAGCCCGATGGAATGGCCGCCCGCTTCGTGGGCACCGCGGTTCCCGGCCTCCATCACGCCGGGGC
The DNA here is from genome assembly GCF_054482635.1 of Arenibacterium sp. CAU 1754. NCBI lineage: Bacteria > Pseudomonadati > Pseudomonadota > Alphaproteobacteria > Rhodobacterales > Paracoccaceae > Arenibacterium > Arenibacterium sp. CAU 1754. The sequence goes on along the minus strand of NZ_JBTLRG010000003.1, from coordinate 152,080 downwards.
CGCCGCCAGTGGCGATCACATGTTCGCGCCCGTTGGTTTCCTTTGACTTCAGCGTCATCAACCGGGAAAATTCCTGTGCCTCGTCGTAATACTGCGACAGGTCGGCCAGTGTTTGGGTGCGGGCCTTGTCCTTGTTCACCGGATCGGGAATGCGCGCGCCGCCGAACAGGACGACCGTGCTTTTGATCTGGTGTTCATTCAGCAGCATTTCGGGTTTCAGCAGTTCCAGCTGAAGACGGACGGGCCGCAATTCGTCCTGGCACATGAAATCGTCATCGGCAAAAGCCAGACGATAGGCCGGCGCGCGGGTTTGCGGCGTGTCCGGCACATGCGTGGCCGTATCCCGGTCCGTGTGGGCGTCGCGAAACGGGCTGAGGCGGTCGTCTCTCATGTCGTAACTTCCTTGGTTGCGCGTTTTGTTCAGCCCTATAGGGTTCCCGACAGCAAGGCCAGTGACAGGAATATTATGACGGATTGGAATTCAGAGATCGTTGCAGCAGCGGCGCGGATCAACGACCACGTGGTGAAAACCCCGGTGTTTTCCGTGCAGGGGTTCGGCCTGTCCCATCCGGTCGAGATGAAGCTGGAGCAGATGCAGCACACCGGCACGTTCAAGGCGCGCGGTGCCTTCAACACGCTGTTGTCCAGCGATGTGCCTGCGGCCGGGGTCGTGGCCGCCAGCGGCGGGAATCATGGCGCGGCGGCGGCTTTTGCCGCGCGCAGCCTGGGATACAAGGCGCATATCTTTGTGCCGGAAATGGCGGGCGCCTCCAAGATCGCGCTGATCCGCGACACCGGGGCCGAGCTGAGCGTGGTGCCCGGTGAATATGCCAACGCATTGGAGCAGGCCCAGGCGCATGAGGCCAGGACCGGCGCGATGCAGATCCATGCCTATGACGCGGTTGGCACCGTGGCGGGCCAAGGCACCTGCATGCGCGAATGGGAACAGCAGGGATTACAGGCCGATACGGTCCTGATCGCGGTTGGTGGCGGCGGGTTGATCGCCGGGGCCATGGGCTGGCTGCAGGGCGCGCGCAAGGTTGTCGCGGTCGAACCTGAAACATCCTGCGCGCTGAATGCGGCTCTGGCAGCGGGCGAACCCGTGGATGTCGAGGTTTCGGGCGTGGCCGCCAATGCGCTGGGCGCGCGGCGCATTGGGTCGATCTGTTTCGATCTGGCGGTTCAGACCGGGGCGCAATCGGTTCTGGTCAGCGATCAGGCGATTACCGCCGCGCAACACGCCCTGTGGCGCGAACGGCGGCAATTGGTGGAACCGGCAGGTGCCACGGCGCTGGCGGCGCTGATGTCGGGCGCCTATCGCCCTGCGCCGGGCGAAAAAGTCGCCGTTCTGGTCTGCGGCGCCAATATCGCGCCTGATCCTTTCCTGTAGCTGGCCGAAAGGGCGCATTGTGCGCCCGTTGACCTGCCGCTATAGGGCTTTGCAACTTATTCTGACAGTTCAGGGAGCGCAGACATGTCCAACGCCCAGCTAGAAACCGCAATTGAATCCGCGTGGGAAGCCCGCGATACCATCACACCCGAAACCACCGGTGAAACCCGCGAGGCCATCAAAGACACACTGAATGCGCTGGACAGCGGCAAACTGCGCGTGGCCGAGAAACAGGCCGATGGCAGCTGGCACGTGAACCAGTGGGCGAAAAAGGCCGTTTTGCTGGGCTTTCGCATCAAGGACATGGAACAGCAGGAAGGCGGCCCGCAGGGCAGCGGCTGGTGGGACAAGGTCGACAGCAAGTTCAAAGGCTGGGGCGACAACCAGTGGAAGGCCGCCGGGTTCCGCGCCGTTCCCAACTGTGTCGTGCGCAAATCGGCCTTCATCGCGCCGGGCGTGGTGCTGATGCCGTCTTTCGTGAACCTTGGTGCTTACGTCGACGAGGGCACGATGGTCGACACATGGGCCACCGTGGGAAGCTGCGCGCAGATCGGCAAGAACGTGCACCTGTCCGGCGGTGTTGGAATCGGCGGCGTGCTGGAACCGATGCAGGCAGGTCCGACCATCATCGAAGACAACTGTTTCATCGGCGCGCGCTCCGAAGTGGTCGAAGGCTGCATCGTGCGTGAAGGGTCGGTTCTGGGCATGGGTGTGTTCATCGGCCAGTCGACCAAGATCGTCGATCGTGAAACCGGCGAAGTGATGTATGGCGAAGTGCCGCCCTATTCGGTCGTCGTGGCCGGGTCGATGCCGTCCAAGAACAACGTCAGCCTGTATTGCGCCGTGATCGTGAAGCGCGTTGACGAAAGAACCCGGTCCAAAACCGGTATCAACGAATTGCTGCGCGACTGATCCTGTCGCCAGGCTAAAAAGGGGCGGTGCGCCGATGCGCCCGCCCCCGATGGACCCAAGCAGTCCCGCGTCAGTTCCTCTGACCGAACCACCGCTGTGTAATATCCGCATAAGCGCCGCTTTCGCGCAGGCTGAGCAGGCTGCGGTTGATCTGTTCGCGCAGCGGGCTGCCCGCCGCAAGTGCGATGCCGTAATCTTCGGGGCGGAACACCCGTTCAAGCAGGCGCACCTTGCCCAGACCTTCGGTCGCCGCATAGTGGGACAAGATCGGACCGTCAAACACCACCGCATCCAGTTCGCCGTCGGCAATAGCGGCCAGCAACTGGTCGAGCCGGTCATAGGTCGTGTGGCCGATTTCGCGTTTTTCCAGATAGGCATTCGCCGTCGACCCGGATGTGGTCGCAACCCTGCGCCCGTCCAGATCGCTGATGTTCTGGATCGAACCGGAAATCGCCTCGACCGTGAGGGATGCGGTGATATGGGCCACAAAGACCGACAGCAGGAACAGGCTGGAGATGACCATCGTCACGCTCAGCAGGCGGCCGGGGATTGAGCGGGGCATGCGTTCCTCGAATCCGCCATTCACCACAAGGTTCAGCGCCCACCAGAACGCGGGAAACATCGCATCGTCCACCGGGCGGTCGAAATAGGGCTGCTTGTGGCGTTCGAACAGCCACATCAGCATGCCGGCTCCGAACAGCATGGCAAAGGCCGCCACGAACAGGATCAACAGTTCGCGGTCGAACAGGGCGCGCATCAGGCTGCTGCCACCTTCGTCCATCGGCACCATGATCTGCAGACCGCTTTCATAGATCGGCAGGGAGAAATCCATCTCGGCCTCGCGGTCGGCGGTGATCGAGATATTGGCGGCAGCTCCATCGACCTCTCCGGCCATGACAGCGCCCAGCATTTCGGGGAAACTCTCGGTCATCGTGAAATTGATTTCACGTCCCAGATTGTCCGCAACGGCGCGCATCACGTCGATAGTGAACCCGGTCAATTCGCCTTTTTCTCGAAATGCGAACGGCGGGCGTTCGATTGTAGCAAAGGTCAGCGGTTCATTTTGTGCCACGGCGGAACCTGCAAATGGCACAGCAAATAGCAGGACCGCCAGAACGTGGCAGATCAGTCGGTTCATCGTTGAATTTATCCCCAAAGTCTTAGGGGTCTTTTCTACCGTGGGATGTGGGACAATCCAAGCGGATAAGCAAAAGGGGCTTGTCAGCCGGGAAAGGTTCTGCGAACCAGCCGGCATGGTAAAAACCAAGAAACAGCATGCCGTTTACACCCTGTTGGTGCAGATCGGCCGCAAGCAAGGCGACGGCCTGCCCAAAGGCGCCACCGGCGCGGCGCTGATGTGTTTCGCGTCCGGCGTGGACGAGGCCGAAGCCGTGCGTGAAACGGTCGCTGTTCTGAAACAGGCCGACACCGCACCATTGGACGTCACGGGCTATGGCTCACTCGAAGAACGCGAAGCGCAGGGCCATGAGATCGACGATGAAGAACGTGCCCTCATGCTGCGTGCGATGGAAGAAAACGCCGTCATCGTTGCGCAAATGACGCCGTTTTTCGGTGAGGGGCCGGACGAAACCGTCTGACGTCTCAGGCGACGCGATGTTCGCCCAGCACGTTCGCTTCGAATGCTTTCAGCATCGGATACATGGAATGGCCATGTTCGGGCAGGCGGCTCCGTTCAAGATGGGCCAGGATGCTGGCGCGCAGCCGGTCGGGTTTGCGGCGCAGACGTCCGATATAGAAACTTTCCGCTGCGGTTCCGGCGGTGTCCATCGCCTCGTGATTGGGCAACAGAAGCTGGCAATATCGAATGAACCGTGTCTTTCGTTCGGGCGCATAGGATGCCCCGTCGCTGACATGCGCGGCCTGCAGCAGAACGGCCTCGCGTCCGAACAGGTATTCGACTTCGGACCCGCGTAGCACCAGACGCTGGGTGCGCGCGACGGTGATATCCTGTTTCAGCCCGAAATAGGGGGCGCGCAGGCACACGGGCGCAAAGCTGCCCAGGGCAGGAACGGTACGCGCCAGATTACAGAGCACGGGCACGCCTTCGCCTTCGGGCGTGATGACAATGTCCCCCCGGCGCAGATCGCCGGCGGCACGGTACCCATAGGGCGTTGCGATGGGGGTTTCGGGCGCCAGCGAGGGCACGGGACCCACCGGCTCGATCCCGGAAGAACACGCCATGTAGATCACTTCGGGCGCAAAGAACCGGTTTTCGCCGGGTTGCATCATCGCGACCAGATCGCGCAGGCGAAAGGGTTTGGGATTATCGATCGGCAATATGTCGAACTTGGCATGACCGGGCCGCTCCAGCGTCAGCCGCGCCCGACGGCTGGGCGCATCCCAGCAATAGGTCAGCCGCAGTGAGTCCGAGCGCCCGCCTTCGGAACAGCTGAACAGGCGGTGGGTCACGTCGCCCCCCTGATCCAGGATCAGGGTCAATCCGCCGCTGGGCAGGGCCTGAACCGACACCAGCAGCGGCCAGTCGCCACCCTGATTGTAAAAGAACAGCATTTTGGGGCGGATCAGGACCGGCAGCCGCATTTCGATGACAATCGTACCGCGCGTCATCAATGCGTCTGGGTCTGTCACTCTGGTCCCGGGGTCTGCCGGATCGTCCGGCGCCGTGAACCAGTTTTCGTCGTGATCTGAAACCGCAAACCAGCTCATCTTGGGGTCTCGGCGAAAACGCCGCCCTGCGCTGGACATGGGTTGTCGTGCTGTGCTTGTGCCGTTGCCATGCGGGCGCCTCACGTCTTTTTTGCAAGGCATGGCATGCGGTGCGGGGTTTACCCCGTCATGCAACTGTAACCGCGCTGTTTGCGCGGGGGTGGCCACGGCCTGTGTGTGTGGCCTTACTGCTGGATGCCCTGCCTCGGGTCATTATTATGCTCAATTGCTAGCACGGGGAATCCCCGGCTGTTAAGCACAATTGCACCCAAGGGGGTTGGCATCGCGTCCTTTTCGTCACAAGTCTGGCGCAACCGGGCCGCCGCTGGCCCGCCGCCACGCCAGGAGACATGAGACATGCCCGACACCGACGCCGCCCGTTTGACCGCAGACCTGGTTCGCTGCCCATCGGTCACGCCCGAAGAGGGGGGCGCGCTGACCCTGTTGGAACGCGTGCTGAGCGAGGCGGGGTTCGAATGCACCCGCGCCGACCGCGGCGGGGTCAGCAACCTGTTCGCGCGGTGGGGCGCCAAAGGGCACGCGCGCAGTTTCGGGTTCAACGGTCACACTGATGTGGTGCCCGTCGGGGATGAGGCCGCGTGGACCATGCCGCCCTTTGGGGCCGAGGAAAAAGGCGGTGTGATGTACGGACGCGGCACCACCGACATGAAATCGGGCGTGGCCGCCTTTGCCGCCGCCGCCATTGATTTCGTGCGCGATACGCCCCCCGACGGGGCGATCATTTTGACCATCACCGGGGATGAGGAAGGCGATGCGCTGGACGGGACCACCGCATTGCTTGACTACATGGATCAGGCGGGCGAGGCGATGTCGGTCTGTCTGGTGGGCGAACCCACCTGCCCCCAGACCATGGGCGACATGATGAAGATCGGGCGGCGCGGCTCGATGACCGCGTTTTTCACCGTGGTCGGAACACAGGGACATTCGGCCTATCCGCACCGGGCGAACAACCCGCTGCCGGCGATGGCGCGACTGATGGATCGGTTGGCGTCACATACGCTCGACGACGGGACGGACCATTTTGATGCGTCCACTCTGGCCGTGGTTACGATAGACACGGGAAATCCGGCAACCAACGTCATTCCGGCCGAATGCCGCTCGACAGTGAACATCCGGTTCAACGACACCCATTCCGGCGCCAGCCTGACCGAATGGTTGCAGGGCGAGGTGGACAAGGTCGCCGAAGACTTCGGTGTTGCCATCGACATGCGTGTCAAAATCTCGGGCGAAAGTTTCCTGACCCCGCCCGGCGAATTATCTGATCTGGTCGCTGCGGCGGTCGAGGCCGAAACCGGCCTGAAACCTGTTCTGTCTACCAGCGGTGGCACGTCAGACGCGCGGTTCGTCAAGGACCATTGCCCGGTGGTTGAATTCGGCCTGGTTGGCCAAAGCATGCACAAGGTGGATGAGCATGTTGAGGTCGCACATATCCACCAGCTGAAAGCGATCTATCAGCGTATCCTGACCGATTACTTTGCCTGAGCGGGCCGATGCGCCCCACCCTGATTGTCATGGTGAAAGAACCGCGCCCGGGACGGGTGAAAACACGGCTGGGCCGGGACATTGGACTGGTGGCTGCCGCCTGGTGGTTTCGCCATCAAACCCGCGCCCTTTTGCGCCGGGTACGTGACCCCCGGTGGGACATCGTTCTGGCGGTTTCGCCCGATTATCAGGGTCTAAACAGCCGAATCTGGCCCTCGGACCTGCGCCGCATCGCGCAGGGGCGCGGCGATCTGGGGCATCGCATGGGGCGGGTCATGAACGCGGCCGGGACCGGACCGGTCTGCGTGATCGGTGCGGATATTCCTGCGATCACACGCGCGCATATCGCCCGCGCCTTTCGCGCGCTGGGTGACCATGATGCGGTGTTTGGTCCGGCCCCGGACGGCGGCTATTGGCTGGTCGGGGTGAAATCGGCCCGCAGGGCGCGACCGGGCATGTTCGGACCGGTCCGATGGTCAACCGAACATGCGCTGACCGATAGCATGGCGGCGCTGAAAGACAGGCGGGTCGCGTTGGTCGATTGCCTGAACGATGTGGACACCGCCGCAGACCTGCGATGAAACGCGCGTTTTTCCCGATGACGGCGCAGACGGTCCGTGTTACGCCACGGACATGAGCCGTATTCCCACGAAGGCCGAAATTCTCGACTGGATTTCAGCCAACCCGACCCTCAATTCCAAGCGCGACATCGCCAAGGCCTTTGGCATCAAAGGCGCGGCGCGGATCGACCTCAAGCGGATGCTGAAAGAGCTGGAAGCCGAGGGCCATCTGGAAAAGCGCAAGCGCAGTTACCGCGACCCCGACCGGTTGCCGCCCGTCAGCGTTTTGCAGGTCAAGGCGCCCGATGCGGATGGTGATCTGTTTGCCCGGCCTCTCGAATGGCATGGCGAAGGGGTGGAGCCGATCATCCTGATCATCCCGCGCGCCTCTGACCCGGCGCTGGGCGAAGGCGACCGCATTCTGGCCCGCCTGACCGTGGTCAAGGAAGAGGACCACAATTACGAGGCCAGGCTGATCCGGCGCATCGGCACCAACCCCCTGAAAATCCTGGGCGTGTTCCGGCAAGGGGCCGAAGGCGGGCGGATTATGCCCATCGACAAAGCCGGGATGAATGAATGGACAGTGGCATCCGATGCCACCATGGGGGCCAAGGACGGTGAACTGGTCGAGGCCGAACAGGCCGGGCCAAAATCGCGCATGGGTCTGCCCCGGGCGCGGGTCGTGTCACGGTTGGGCGATCCAAGCGCGCCGCGCGCCGTTTCGCTGATCGCGATCCATCAGCACGGCATCCCCGATCATTTTTCGGATTCCGCCATCGCCGAGGCCGACAGCGTCAAACCCGTGGGTCTGGGCCAGCGCGAAGATTTGCGCGACATGCCGCTGCTGACGATCGATCCGGCGGATGCGCGCGACCATGATGATGCCTGTTACGCGCATGCGGATGACGACCCCAAGAATGTCGGCGGCCATGTGATCTGGGTCGCGATTGCGGATGTAGCGACCTATGTCACGCCGGGGTCCGCACTGGACCGCGAGGCGCGCAAGCGGGGCAATTCCACCTATTTCCCGGACCGCGTGGTGCCGATGCTGCCCGACCGGCTGTCGGGTGATCTGTGTTCCCTGCACGAAGGCGTGCCGCGCGCCTGTCTTGCCGTGCGCATGCAGATTGACGCCCAGGGCCACAAGGTCGGCCACAAATTCGTGCGCGGGATGATGCGTTCGGTCGCGTCGCTGCATTATGATGAGGTGCAGCAGGCGGTCGACGGCACCCCGAATGACCGCACCGAACCCTTGTTAGAGCCTGTTTTGCGCCCGCTTTATGCCGCGTACAAGGCCCTTCACAGTGCGCGTGAGGTGCGTCAGCCGCTGGAACTGGACCTGCCCGAACGCAAGATCGAACTGGATGACGATGGCACCGTCACCTCGGTCAAATTCCGCGACCGACTGGATGCCCATCGTCTGATCGAAGAATTCATGATCCTGGCAAATGTCTGTGCGGCGGAAACCCTGATTGCCAAACGGTCGCCTCTCCTGTTCCGGGTGCACGAAGAACCGTCGCCCGAAAAGCTGGAGAGCCTGCGGGAAACCGCGCAATCGGCAGGGTTCAACCTGGCCAAGGGGCAGGTTCTGCAAACCCGGCATCTGAACCAGTTGCTGAACCAGGCGGCCGGAACCGAGGTTTCGGAACTGATCAACCTGTCGACCCTGCGGTCGATGACACAGGCCTATTACAGTCCTGAAAATTTCGGCCATTTCGGTCTGGCGCTGGCGCATTACGCGCATTTCACCTCGCCCATCCGGCGGTATGCCGACCTAATCGTGCACCGGGCGCTGATTTCAGCGCATGGCTGGGGCAAGGACGGGCTGAGCCCCGAGGAAATGGACAAGCTGGAGACCACGGCACAGCATATTTCGGACACCGAACGCCGGTCGATGATGGCGGAACGGGACACCACCGACCGGTATCTGGCCGCCTATCTGAGCGAACGGGTCGGCAATGAATTCACCGGTCGGATCAGCGGGATCGCGCGGTTTGGTGTCTTTGTGAAGCTGGACGAAACAGGCGCTGATGGCCTGGTGCCGGTCCGCACTTTGGGGCGGGAATACTTCCACTTTGACAATCAGGCCGGAACGCTGATGGGGTCGGACAGCGGATTGCTGATCAGCATCGGTCAGCGCGTCACCGTGCGACTGGCCGAGGCGACGCCGGTCACCGGCGGTCTGGAACTGGAATTGCTGACGCTGGACGGCAAGGCCATGTCCCGCGGCCAAAGCCCGGCGGGCCGCAGTCCGCGCCGCAAGGTGTCAAAGTCCAAGCGCAAAAGCGACAAGGTCAAGCGCAAGGTGGCGCGCAAACGTCGCTAAGCTGCGGCTTGTGATAGGTCAGCGCACGGGTGATCAGCCAGCCGTGGCGCAGGGGATCGATCTCATTCGGGTGATCGAACAGAACGGCGCGGGTGCCGTCGATCTTGTCCCATACTGGAAATGTCTGGGTGAACTCGGCAATCACGCTGGTCTGGCAGTGCACGAACAATGCAAAACGCATCGTTTTTGGCACACCTAACCGCAGGGTCGTGCCAGATTTGGTCTTCGGGGTCAGATAGGCCGGTTGCCCCCAGCGCAGGGTTTCTTCGATCGGCCCGACGTCCGGCAACCGGTCGGCTGTTTCAAAGATCAGATCGCGCAGCGTCAAAAGCCCGACGCGCGCCAGCGGATCGGGCAGGTTAAAGGCCGTTTCGACCTGTGGGCTGCCAAAGGGCCGGGTCATGGCAAAGGCACCATTTTCAATACGCGGTCAATATAACCGCAAAGCTGTCTGTTTTGCGAGAACCGCGCATTCCTTGGGCCAGGAACTGTGACTGTTCTACATGGATCGCTCGACCGTGCTGGTGGCTTGGTGTCAGCTGCGCAAGGTTACCCGGGTGTTCCGATTGGACCGCATTGACCATCACCGGTCAAAGTTTTCGCCCCAACCGGGTGCCGGTGCTGGGTGCAGCGTTGCATCGGTTCCGGGAGGACGGGGCCACATTGGCAAAGGCCCGCAAATCCGCCGACGGAGAGGACGGAACGCTTTTGCAAACAAGGGATCCGCGCTAATCTGTCGGCGAGCAGAAAAACAGGATCAAAAAAATGCGTGTTTGGGTTAGTGCCTCGGTAGTGGCCACCTTATTTGCAGGCAGTGCATGTGCCGAAGCCGTGGATCGGTCGGCGCGTCCATCGATAAAACCCGTAACCTCGCCCGAGGCGGTGCAACTGGTCGCCGCACCATTGGCCCGGTCATTGCGCCCGACGGCGCGTTCGGTGACGGCAAAGCCCGAGGTTATTGAGGTGACAGCGGACAGCAAACGGTTTGACAGTTGGTTGGCCAACTTCAGGTCCACGGCAATGTCGCACGGGTTGCGCCCGGATGTTCTGGACCGCGCGTTCCGGAGCGTGACCTATGATGCCGACGTGATCCGGCGCGACCGCAATCAATCGGAGTTCACCAAGACGATCTGGGAATACCTGGACAGCGCGGCCTCGGACACCCGCATCGCCAACGGCAAGGCGGCACTGGCCAAGCATGAGACCAAGCTGAACGCGATCGAGGCCAAATACGGTGTCGAAAAAGAGGTCGTGCTTGCGATCTGGGGGCTGGAAAGCGCCTATGGCGCGTTCCGGGGCAACAACAACGTGATCCGGTCGCTGGCGACATTGTCCTTTGACGCCCGCCGGACCGGGTTTTTCGAAGGTCAGTTGATCGCCGCGCTCAAAATTCTGCAAAACGGCGATGTAAGTCCTGAGAACATGACAGGTAGCTGGGCCGGGGCGATGGGCCATACCCAGTTCATGCCGACCTCGTATCAGGCCTATGCCGTGGATTTCACTGGCGATGGCAAGCGTGACATCTGGTCGGAGGATCCCAGCGATGCACTGGCCTCGACCGCGGCGTATCTCAAGAACTTTGGCTGGACCACGGGGCAGCCATGGGGCGTCGAAGTGCGGCTGCCCAAGGGGTTCGACTACACGCTGGCAAAACGCAGCACAAAGAAATCGCCGGATGACTGGGCGCGGATGGGCGTGGTGGCGCCTGGCGGGCGGGCGGTGCCCAACCACGGGCAGGCGTCGATCCTGTTGCCGGCAGGCGGTCAGGGCGCGGCGTTCATGATCTTTGACAATTTCGCGGTGATCGAACGGTACAACACGGCGGATGCCTATGTGATCGGGGTTGGTCACCTGAGCGACCGCATCGCCGGTGGCGGCCCGATCAAGGCCGACTGGCCGCGCGGCGACCGGGCGCTGACCTATAAGGAACGGCAGGAATTGCAGCGCCTTTTGACGGCACGCGGGTTTGATACCCAGGGCGTCGATGGCAAGATCGGGCCTCTGACCATTGCCGCTGTGCGCGCGTTCCAGGTCAACAAGGGATTGTTGCCCGACGGATACCCGTCGCTGACGCTTTTGCAGAAATTACGCTGAGGCGCACCCGCCCCGGTGGGGCGGGCGGTTTCGCTTAGCCGGGGCTCATCCCGCGCAGCCGTTCGGAGCGGCGGCGCAGCATTTCGACCACGGTCAGCAGCGCGATCGAGATCACCACAAGGATGGTTGCCACGGCCAGGATCGTCGGGCTGATCTGTTCGCGCAGGCCGGTGAACATCTGCCAGGGCAGGGTTTTCTGACCGGCCGAGCCGACGAACAGAACCACGACCACCTCGTCAAACGACGTGATGAAGGCGAACAGGCCGCCTGAGATGACACCCGGCAGGATCAGCGGCATCTGCACCCGGAAAAACGTGGTGACCGGGTCCGCGCCCATGTTCGCCGCCGCACGTGTCAGCGAGCGGTCAAAGCCGACAAGGGTGGCCGTCACGGTGATGATCACGAACGGAATGCCCAGCGCGGCATGCGCCAGGATCACGCCGAAATAGGTGCCTTGCAGGCCGATGCGCGAATAAAAGAAATACATCCCCGCCGCCGAGATGATCAGCGGTACGATCATCGGCGAAATCAGGATCGCCATGATGGCCCGGCGGAACGGCACGTGCGGCTGTGACAGGCCGATGGCCGCCAGTGTGCCAAAGCCCACCGAAAGGATCGTCGCGAAGGGGGCGATGATCACCGAATTCTTCAGCGCATTCTGCCAATCGGAATTGGTAAGGAAGTCGCGATAGTGCTTGAGCGAGTATCCCTCGGGATCAAAGCGGAGCATTTCCGGCGTGAAGGTAAAGAAATCCTCAGCATTGAAGCTGAGCGGCATGACCACAAGGATCGGGGTGATCAGGAATACGAAAATCGCGCCGCAGATGACCCGGAACGTAAAGTGCCAAAGCACCTGCCCCGGTGTGAGGTAGGGCGCGAGGCGCGCGCGATAGCGCCCCTCGTAGAGCCAGAAGGTGAACCAGCCAAGGAACCAGCCGAACAGGCCGCCAATGACGGCGGCGGGCAGACCGCCCATCAGATACCCGGCGATGATCATGCCGATCAGAACGACCCAGCGTGTCGCCGACTCGTTCTTCACCAGTTGGGTAATGACATATGCCACCGCGGCAAACAGGATTGCGCCGGCCGCGGCGCCGATAAAGCCACTGCCCTGAGCGGTGCCCACGAACAGCCCGGCAACGGCGCCAGCGGCGGCCACGACGGGCACGTAGAATGAAACGGGTGTGCGTGAGATCGGTGTAAGTGCAGCCATGTTCTCAGCCCCCCAGTTTCACGTTGTCGATGCCCACGATCCGGTCATAGGCCCAATAGAGCAGCAGGACGACCACCAGAAGGATGGTGCCCAGTGCCGCCGCGAGCCCCCAGTTCAGCGAGGACGAGATGTGATAGGCGATCCGGTTCGAAATGAAGGTACCGGTGGTGCCGCCGACGATTTCGGGCGTGATGTAGTAGCCGATCGACAGGATGAAGACGAGGATCGACCCCGCGCCGATGCCCGGCACCGATTGTGGGAAATAGACTCGCCAGAACGCGGTCCAGTTGGTGGCGCCCAGCGATTTGGCTGCGCGCAGATAGGTCTGTGGGATCGTCTGCATCACCGAATACATCGGCAGGATCATGAACGGCAGCAAGATGTGGGTCATGGCCACGATTGTGCCAAACTGGTTGTTGATCATGATCAGCCGTGCGTCATCGCCCACAAGGCCCAGCCAGACAAGGACATCGTTTATCACCCCCTGTTGCTGCAACATCACCTTCCAGGCCGAGGTTCGCACCAGAAGCGAGGTCCAGAACGGCAGCAGCACCAGGATCATCAACAGGTTCGCGGTGCGGGCCGGAAGGTTGGCGAGGATCCACGCCACCGGATAGCCCAGCAAGATACAGCTGATCGTGATGACCATGGACATGAACATCGTCCGTTTGAACAGCGTGAAGTAGATTTGCTGATTTTCGGGGCGGGCCTCGGGGCCTTCGGGGCCCTTTTGCATGTCGACGGCGTTCAGGAAATAGCCGTTTGTGAAACTGGGCGAATAAGTCTGCATCGTGCGCCAGATTTCCGGTTCGCCCCAATTCTTGTCGATCTTGATGAACGCCTCTTTAAAGGGCGCGTCGGTTTCAAGATCCATCCTTTTGACCTTGCGCCCCGATTTGCGGAACAGCGACGACGCGCCGGTCATTTCATAATTCAGTCGCGAGCCAAGCCGCGTGTGCGTTTTCTCTTCGACGGCGATCTTCATGTCGGCGGCCAGCGCGGCAAAGACTTCCTCGCCCGGGGCCTCATCTGATGTGGCATCCCAGTCGGCCAGCGCCACGACGGTTTTTGGCAGGGTTTCGCGGACAATTTCGTTTTCAACCGACCGGAAAAGCATGTCGGCGATGGGGGCGATAAAGGTGACCAGAACAAAGATCAGAAGCGGCGCGATCAGCATCAGGGCCCGCATCTTCTGCATGCGCAGCGCGCGGGCGAGACTTCTTTTCAGCGGTGTTCCGTCTGCGGCCAGAACCGGGCCGTTTGTGGTTGTATCGGTCATCGCGTCCCCACGGTTTTATTCTTGATCGGCGTCCAGCGCCGTTTCAGGTCGGGTTCCCCGCAAAGCGGAGAACCCAGGGGTGGGATCAGACCCACCGGATCAGTGGCTTACTTGGCCAGCCAAGCCTGGAATTTCGCGTCGATGTCGTCGCGATAGTCAGCCCAGAACTCGTAGTTGTAGAGGAACGTGTTCTTGGCGTTTTCCGGATCGGTCGGCATGTGCGGCGCCATATCGATACCCAGTTCGGCGTGCTGTCCAACCAGCGGTGCGGACGAAGCACGTGCCGGACCGTAGGAGATGTATTTCGCCTGATCGGCCAGACGCTGGGTGTCGGTCGCGAACATGATGTAGTCCAGTGCGCGTGCCTGACGTTCGGGCGACAGACCCGCCGGGATGATCCAGCCATCAAGGTCAAAGATCTGCGCGTCCCACAGCATGGCAACAGGCTGCTTCTGCTCTTCGATCACGCTGAACAGACGACCGTTATAGGTCGACCCCATGACGATTTCGCCATCGGCCAGCAACTGGGGCGTGTCCGCACCGGCCGACCACCAGATCACGTCGTCCTTGATGGTGTCGAGCTTGGCCAGCGCCTGTTCCTGACCTTCTTCGGTGGCCAGAACGTCATAGATTCCGTCCTTGGGAACGCCGTCACACAGCAGGGCCCATTCCATGTTGTTGATCGGGCGCTTTTCCAGCGCGCGCTTGCCCGGATACATTTCGGTGTCGAATACGGCGCAGACCGATGTCGGCGGAGTGTCGCCAACCATGTCGGTACGATAGCCGAACGTGGTCGAATAGACGATTTGCGGGATAAAGCATTCGCTCACCAGCAGGTCGCCAAAGTCTTCCGAGGCTTTGGTGCCGTCGGGCGCGTCGGCAAGTTGCGTATCCGGGTCGATTTCCATCGCCAGGCCTTCGTCGCACAGGCGGATGGCGTCGGATGCGACAACGTCAACAACGTCCCATGTGACGTTGCCGGCTTCGTTCATCGCGCGCAGTTTCGCCACGGCTTCGGCCGAGGATTCATCGTTGATGATCTTGACGCCGGTCTTTTCCGAATAGGGGTTATGATAGGCGTTCTGCTGGCTCGACGAATAGGCGCCGCCCCAGCTGACGATTGTCATTTCATTGGCCATGTGGCCGTCTGCATTGGCAACACCTGCTGCCAGTGTCAGCGCCGTTGTCGCCATGAGGGTTTTGGTCAGTTTCATAAAACTCAGTCTCCCAGAGTTTGCCCGGATTTATTGAAGGGCGGGGCCGCGCAGCGGGCAGTCATCCGCGCCCCGTATTAAATCGCACCATGCGGATGGTGCGATATCTTGGTCCGCTACGCGTCGAGCGCGCGGCAATCCTCGGGCAACCAGCCGATTTCGATCTGGGTGCCGGGTGTAAGACGCTCCACATCGGGGGCGTTACGGGTTTTGATGATGAATTCATCGTTCCCGGCGACGCGCAGACGGGTGCGGAAAATGTCGCCCATGTAGATGAATTCAAGAACCTCGGCCTTGAGCGTATGCACGCCCTCTTGCAGACGTTCCTTGTTGTATTCGACGCGTTCAGGGCGGATCGAAACGCGGGTGCGTTCGCCCGGCTTGCTGACATTGACCGGTTTGCAGTCGATCAGGCCACCGTCGTCCAACTGTACCAGCGCGGTACCGCCCTTGATCTCTTTTACCACACCTTCGAGTGTGTTGTTCTCGCCGATGAACTGCGCGACAAAGCTGTTTTCCGGGGCTTCGTACAACAGATCTGGCGGCGCCAGCTGTTGAATGCGGCCATCGTCGAACACCGCAACGCGGTCGGACATGGTCAGCGCCTCGGTCTGGTCGTGGGTCACGTAGACCACGGTGATTCCCAGGTTATCGGCAATGCGTTTGATTTCGAACTGCATATGTTCGCGCAATTGCTTGTCCAGCGCCCCCAGCGGTTCGTCCATCAACACCAACTCGGCCTCGAACACGAGGGCACGGGCCAGCGCGATCCGTTGTTGCTGTCCGCCAGAGAGCTGTGCAGGACGGCGACCGCCGAAATCGCCCATCTGAACCATGTCCAGCGCGCGCTTTACCTTGGCTTCACGCTCGGACTTGCCAATCTTTCGCACCTCAAGTGGAAAGCTGAGGTTTTCGGCCACGGTCATGTGCGGGAACAAGGCATAGTTCTGAAACACCATGCCGATGCCACGTTTGTGGGGCGGGATATTGTTGATCGACACCCCGTCCAGGCGGATATCGCCATGGGTGGCCGTTTCAAACCCGGCCAGCATCATCAGGCAGGTGGTTTTGCCAGACCCTGACGGCCCCAGCATTGTCAGAAACTCGCCCTTCGGCATCGACAGGTTCAAGTCTTTCACGACGAGGTTCTCGCCGTCGTAACTTTTCTGGACGCGTTCGAATTCGACAAACGCGTCAGCGTTTTCCAGGTCGGACAAAATGGCTCCCCTTGGGTTTCCGCAGTATTCTCTGCGTTTTCATGGCGGATTGTAAACACACCCGTGGGTTAGGTTGCAACCAAGTCGACAATTTTGATCCCAAAACCGTCACAATAGGGGTCTGAACGGGAACAAAGCGCTCTCCCGCGGCGATTTAGCATTAAAGTGTCGGTTTTCGAGGCGAAATTGTAAGTTTCAGAACGTGAACTGATCAGAAATTTCAGGAGCTTTCCGTATGCCGCCGACCGATCTGCCCTTTTCCCAGGATGAATATGATTCCCGACTCAACCGGACGCGGGACGCAATGGCCGAACATGGTCTGGATGCGTTGTTCGTCACCGACCCGTCCAACCAGGCGTGGCTGACCGGGTATGACGGGTGGTCCTTTTATGTGCATCAGGGGGTGATCGTTCTGCCCGACGCCGATCCGATCTGGTGGGGCCGCAATCAGGACACCAATGGCGGGCTGCGCACGGTCTGGATGGGGTCGGACCGGGTGCGCGGCTATGCCGACTATTTCGTGCAGTCGACAGAACGCCACCCGATGCAGGATCTCGCTGCGCATTTGGCGGATTTGGGCGTTCAAACCGGGCGCATCGGCGTCGAGATGGATAATTACTATTTCTCGGCCAAGGCAATGGAGGTTCTGCGCACCTCCCTGCCGCAGGTGACATGGGGGGATGCAACGGCGCTGGTGAACTGGCAGCGTGCGGTGAAATCCGACGCCGAAATCGCGTTCATGCGCAAGGCGGCCGCGATTTCCGAAAAGATCGTCGATGGCGTGCTGGACCGTGTCGAGCCCGGCGTCCCCAAGAATGAAATCGTCGCCGAAATCCTGCGCGACGGGGTGCGCGGCGCGAACGGAAACTGGGGCGACTACGCGGCGATTGTTCCGCTGCTCCCCTCGGGCAGCGACGCAGCCGCGCCGCATCTCACCTGGGATGGCCGGCCCTTTGCCACGGGCGAAGCGACGTTTTTCGAAATCTCGGGATGCTACCGGCGCTATCACGCGCCGTTCTGCCGGACCGTCTTTCTGGGGGAGCCGCCCGACTACCTGAAACGGGCCGAGGCCGCGTTGATCGAAGGTCTCGAAGCAGGGCTGGAAGCCGCCCGCGCCGGAAACCGCGCCTGTGACATTGCAAATGCGCTGGCCGCCCCACTGGAACGGGCCGGAATCGAACGCGGGGCGCGCTGTGGCTACCCCATCGGGCTCAGCTATCCGCCGGACTGGGGTGAGCGCACCATTTCCCTGCGCGCCGAGGATGAAACCGTGTTGGAACCCGGCATGACATTCCACTTCATGCCTGGCCTCTGGATGAAGGACTGGGGACTTGAGATCACCGAAAGCATCCTGATCCGGCCCGACGGCGCCGCAGAAACCCTGTGTGACCGGCCCCGCAAGCTGTTCGTAAAGAAATGACCGATTCGCTGGGCGAAACCATTGATCTGATGGAGCGGCTGGTGGGCTATCCCACCGTGTCGGCCGACAGCAACCTCGACATGATCGCGGCGCTGGCCACGCGGCTTGAGGACAGCGGCGCGCGGGTCGATGTCTTTTCCGACGCCAGCGGGACAAAGGCCAATCTGTTCGCCACGCTGGGCCCTGATCGCGATGGCGGGCTTGTCCTTTCGGGCCATACGGATGTGGTGCCGGTCGCGGATCAGGACTGGACCAGCGATCCCTTTGCGCTGACCGCACGCGATGACCGTCTGGTCGGGCGCGGCACCTGCGACATGAAAGGGTTCATAGCGGCCGCGACGGTCATGGCGGACAGGTTCGATGCCGCCGCCCTGCGCCGCCCGCTCCATTTCGCCTTCACCTATGACGAAGAGGTGGGATGCCTCGGCGCGCGCGCCCTTGTGCCCGAATTGCAAAAGCGCGGGATCAGGCCCGCAATGGCGATCATCGGGGAACCCACCGAAATGCGCGTGATCGAAGGGCACAAGGGGTGTTGCGAATATACCGTGCGCTTTACCGGCCTCGAAGGGCATGGATCGGCGCCCGACCGTGGCGTGAACGCGGCGGAATACGCAGTGCGCTACGTGACCCGCCTGATGAAACTGCGCGGCGACCTGATCGCCCGCGCGCCCCAAAACGGCCGGTTCCAACCGCCCTGGACCACGATCAACATCGGCGCAATCCACGGCGGCGTGGCCCATAACGTCATCGCCGGCAAGGCCGAGGTCGAATGGGAAATGCGCCCGGTTCAGGTCGGAGATGCGGAGTTCGTCAAAACCGCGGTTGCCGATTACGTGACCGGCGATCTGCTTCCGGCCATGCGCGCGGTGCATCCCGGTTCGGATATCGTGACCGAGGTCATTGGCGAGGTCGCAGGTCTTGACGTGATGGACGAAAACGCCGCCCGTGATCTGGTTGCCGGGTTGCTGGGCGCGAACGGTGCCGACGTGGTGCCCTTCGGAACCGAGGCGGGCCTGTTTCAGGAAATGGGCATGTCCGTCGTCGTCTGTGGCCCCGGCTCCATCGATCAGGCCCACAAACCGGATGAATTCATCCGGTTGGATCAGCTCGACAGTTGTCTCGACATGCTTGCGCGTCTTGCACCGTCCCTGCAGCAGAACCCGCTCTCCTAGGACGCGCGCTTCTTCATCTTGCCAGGAAAACTCCGGGGGAGGCGCCCGGCAGGGCGGCGGGGGCAGAGCCCCTTTTCACGCCGCCTGCATCAGCCCCTGTTTTTTCAGTTCGGCGTGGCATTCATTCAGGGCCGTGATGGCCCGTCCGATCAAAAGGTCGATCTCGTCGGGCTGGATCACCAGTGGCGGCGAAATGATCATCCGGTCGCCCACGTGGCGCATGATCAACCCGTTGGCAAAGCAGCGTTCCCGGCAGATATACCCGACGGTGCCTGCTTCGGAGGCGAATTTGGCGCGGCTCGATTTGTCCGGCGTCAGCGCGAGCGAGGCCATCATGCCGCAAATGCGAGCGTCCCCGACCAAAGGATGATCGCCCAGCGACTCCCACTTCTGTTTCAGATAGGGGGCGGCCGTGCGCTGGACGTGCCCGATCACATCCTCTTCCTCAAGGATGCGCAGGTTCTCCAGGGCCACGGCGGCGGCCACGGGATGGCCGGAATAAGTATAGCCGTGGTTGAACTCGACACTGTCGATCACTTCGGCCACCTGATCGGACACGACCGACCCGCCGATGGGCTGGTACCCTGACGACAGGCCCTTGGCGATGGTCATGATGTCGGGGCGGATGTTCAGGGTCTGGCTGCCGAACCAGTTGCCGGTCCGGCCAAATCCGCAGATCACCTCATCCGCGATGAGCAGGATGTCATGGGCATCGCAAATGCGCTGGATTTCGGGCCAATAGCTGTCGGGCGGGATGATCACACCCCCCGCGCCCTGGATGGGTTCGGCGATAAATGCGGCGACGCGGTCTTCGCCCAGATCGTGGATCGCCTGTTCCAGCTCGCGCGCGCAGGCAAGGCCGAAGTCTTCCGCGGTCTGATCGCCGCCTTCGGCCCACCAGTGGGGCTGATTGATGTGATGCACGTCCGGAATCGGCAACCCGCCCTGCGCATGCATCGCGGTCATGCCACCCAGGCTGCCGCTGCCGACAGATGACCCGTGATAGGCATTCTTGCGGCTGATGATTATGGATTTCGTCGGTTTGCCCATCGCCGCCCAATAGGTGCGCACCATGCGGATATTGGTGTCATTCGCCTCGGACCCGGACCCGGCAAAGAAGGTGTGGTTCAGATCCCCCGGCGCCAGTTCAGCCAGTTTTGTCGCCAGCGCGATGGCGGGCACATGGGTGGTCTGGAAAAACGTGTTGTAAAAGGGCAGTTCGCGCATCTGGCGCGCGGCCACCTCGGCCAGTTCTTCGCGCCCGTATCCGATGTTCACGCACCACAGCCCGGCCATGGCATCGAGGATCTCGACCCCCTCGCTGTCGGTCAGGTACACGCCCTTGGCCCGCGTGATGACACGGGCGCCGCGCCCGGCCAGTTCACGGCCATTGGTAAAGGGGTGCATGTGATGGGCGGCGTCCAGGGACTGAAGCTCGGCCGTGGGCATATGGTTGGTGATTGCAGGCATCGGACCACTCTGATGTCAGGGATATCCGCAGAATATGATCAAATTTTTCGCTGTCAATCGAATCAAGTCTCAGGCTCCAGAACGGCGGCGATCTGATCCATGCCCTGATCAATGTCCAGCGTCATGGCGGTGGCTGCGGCTCCGGCATCGCCCTGCCGCAGGGCGCGCAGCAAGTCCTTGTGCCGGTCAGGCAGGTTCTGGGTGCCAAAGCGGCCACAGACCACGCGCAGAGAGGGCCCGAACCGCAGCCACAACCGGTCGGCCAGGTCCGCCATGATCGGGGCGTTTGCCTGATCGTAAAGCGCCTTGTGAAACCGGTAGTTCAACGCCAGATACTGCGCGACATCGCCGGCCGTGATGGCGCTATCCAGATCGGCATCGATTTTCTCAAGCTCGGCCAGAATCATCGGGGAAACACGGCTGGCTGCGCGGCGCGTCAGTTCGTATTCCACTGTTTTTCTTACGTAAACCAGTTGTTCCAGATCATGTACCGTCAGGGCCGGAACGCTGACGCGCCGGTTGCCCTGAAACATCAGGGCTCCGTCCGAGATCAGCCGGCGGATCGCCTCGCGCACAGGGGTGATGCCGGCGTCCAACACTTGCGCCAGCCCCTGAATGGTGACCGGCTGTCCGGGTGCCATTTCACCAAACAGGATCCGGGCACGCAATTCCTGATAAACCTGCTCATGCGCCGGGGACCGGGCCTGCCTCTGGGCGGGATCTGCTGCTGATTTTTTGATCATATTCATCGGCTTTTCTCCCCGGCTCAACAACGCCACTTGCGTCGTGCTGCGCTGCGTGGAAACATACAGATCATTGCCGGGGATGGCAAAACTTGATCAAATCCGGGTCGCCGAAAGAAACTCGGAGCCCTTTGGGAGAAACTCATGAAAATCAAAACTCTCGCACTCGCGACTGCGTTGGCAGCAATTGGTGCCGCGGCATCGGCCGAGGAAGTCCGCGTTTACAACTGGTCGGACTATATCGACGAAGAACTGCTGGCCAAGTTCGAGGAACAGACAGGCATCGACCTGATCTATGATGTGTTCGACAGCAACGAATTGCTGGAAACGAAAATGCTGGCCGGTGGGTCGGGCTATGATGTGGTTGTGCCGACAGGCACCTTTCTGCAGCGTCAGATCACGGCAGGATCGTTCCAGAAACTGGACACCAGCAAGCTGTCCAATATCGGCAATGTCTGGGACACGGTTGCAGAACGCACAGCCCAATACGATCCCGGAAACGCCTATTCGATCAACTACATGTGGGGCACCACCGGAATTGGCGTGAACGTGGGCAAGGTGACCGAAATTCTGGGCGAGGACGCCCCGGTTGACAGTCTGTCCCTGGTCTTTGATCCGGCCAATATGGAAAAGCTCGCAGAATGCGGTGTCTATTTCCTGGACGCCCCGGCCGAAATGATCCCGGCGGCGCTGAAATACATCGGTGAAGACCCCAACAGCCACGACCCCGAGGTGATCGGCAAGGCCGAAGAGGTTTTTGCCCAGGTGCGCCCCTATATCAAGAAATTCCACAGCTCGGAGTATATCAACGCGCTGGCCAACGGGGACATTTGCGTCGCGATGGGCTGGTCCGGTGACGTTCTTCAGGCGCGCGACCGCGCTGCCGAGGCCGAAAACGGAATCGAAGTGGCCTATAACGCGCCCAAGGAAGGCGCGCAGATGTGGTTCGACCAGATGGCCATTCCTGTCGATGCGCCGAACCCCGAAGGGGCGCACAAATTCCTGAACTTCATTCTGGAAGCGGAAAACATGGCCGCGGCGTCGAACTATGTCTTCTATGCCAACGGTAACAAGGCCGCACAGGAGTTTCTGAACGAGGATGTGATCGGCGATCCGGCAGTGTACCCGTCCGAGGAAACCATGAACAATCTCTATACCACCACGCCCTATGACTCCAAGGTGCAGCGGGTCGTGACCCGTCTGTGGACTAAGATCAAGTCGGGCACCTGATCCGACTGCAACCGGGCGGGCCGGATCTGGCCCGCCTGACCTGCCTGTGCTGTGCGAGGCCCGCAATTGAACGCTGAGATTTTTGCACCCTGGGACGATCCGGATCAGTCGCCGTTGATCCGGTTTCAGAACGTCACCAAGAAATTTGGTGAGTTCACGGCGATCGACAATCTGACACTGGATATTTACGAGCGCGAGTTCTTTGCCCTGCTGGGCCCGTCCGGGTGCGGCAAGACAACGATGATGCGTTTGCTGGCTGGGTTCGAAAACCCGACGTCGGGGCAGATCGAACTGTCCGGGCGCAATATCGTTCCGGTGCCGCCGAACAAGCGGGCGGTGAACATGATGTTCCAGTCCTACGCGTTGTTTCCGCATCTGACCGTGTGGGACAATATCGCCTTTGGCTTGCATCGCTCGTCCATGCCCAAGGCCGATATCAAGACCCGCGTCGAACAGATGCTGAAACTGACGCGGCTTGAGAAATTCGCCCGTCGCAAACCGCACCAGATTTCGGGTGGGCAACGGCAACGCGTGGCGCTGGCACGGTCGCTGGCCAAGGCGCCCAAATTGCTGCTGCTGGACGAACCGCTGGGTGCGCTGGACAAGAAACTGCGCCAGGATACCCAGTTTGAACTGATGGATATCCAGGAAAAGACCGGCACCACGTTCGTGATCGTGACCCACGATCAGGAAGAGGCAATGACCGTCGCCAGCCGCGTTGCGGTCATGGACGAGGGGCAGATCATTCAGGTCTCCACGCCGGACCGGATTTATGAAAATCCGAGTTCGGTCTACGTGGCCGATTTTATCGGGGACGTGAATATCATCGAAGGCCGGGCCGCCCCGCATGAGGACGGCCAGATCGAAGTGCACTGGGGCGAAGGCCAGCATCCGTTGATCGCAACCTCGGGCCAGACCTTTGACAAAGGGCAAACCTGTTATCTGGCGATCCGCCCGGAAAAGGTGATGATTTCGCAGGAACAGCCGCAAAGCGCCGATAATGTGTTGCAGGGCAAGATTCTGGATATTGCCTATCTCGGCAACCTGTCGACCTATCATGTCGAATTGCCCAACGGCACGATCATCAAGGCGCAGACCGCAAATACCCGCCGGATCGCCCGGCGCAGTTTCACATGGGAAGACCAGGTCTGGCTGTCATGGACAGCCACGGCCGGCGTCCTGCTGGCACGCTGATGCGGCGGGCTGTCCTGATCGCTATTCCCTATCTGTGGCTTTTGGCGCTGTTTCTGGTGCCCTTTGCCATCGTTCTCAAAATTTCGCTGTCCGACGTGGCGCTGGCGCGTCCGCCCTATTTTCCGCAGTTTGACTGGGCCGAAGGGATCGGTGCTTTTCTGGCCGAACTGGATTTCGAAAATTTCGCCTTTCTGACCAGCGATGATCTCTACTGGAAGGCCTATCTGAGCAGCCTGTGGATCGCACTGGTATCGACTTTTCTGACGCTTTGCATCGGGTATCCGATTGCCTATGGCATGGCCCGCGCCCCCGAGGAATGGCGCCCGACCCTGATGATGCTGATCATACTGCCGTTCTGGACCAGTTTCCTGATCCGCGTTTATGCGTGGATGGGCATCCTCAGCCAGGAGGGATTGATGAACCAGTTCCTGCTCTGGGCCGGCGTCATCAGCACCCCACTGACCATCCTGAACACCAACACCGCCGTCTATATCGGTATCGTCTACACCTATCTGCCATTCATGGTTCTGCCGATCTATGCCGCGCTGGACCGGATGGATGCGTCCCTGATCGAGGCCGCCGAAGATCTGGGATGTTCGCGGCTGACTGCGTTCTGGCTGATCACCATTCCGCTGTCGCGCAACGGCATAATCGCGGGGTGTTTCCTGGTTTTCATCCCGGCGTTGGGCGAATTCGTGATCCCGTCTCTGTTGGGCGGGTCGGGCACGCTGATGATCGGCAAAGTGTTGTGGGAGGAATTCTTTTCCAACAGGGACTGGCCGGTGGCCAGCGCGGTGGCGGTGGTTCTGCTCCTGATCCTCGTAATCCCCATTGTCCTGTTCCAGCGCAACCAGCAGAAACAGGCGGAGGCCGAACAATGATGCGCCTCAGCTGGTTCAACGTGGTGTCGCTGACGCTGGGGTTTGCGTTTCTTTACATCCCGATGATCATTTTGGTCGTTTACAGCTTTAACGAAAGCAAACTGGTGACCGTCTGGGCCGGGTTTTCCACCAAGTGGTACGGCGAGTTGCTCAAGAACGAGGCGTTCCTGAATGCGGCTTGGGTCACGATCAAGGTTGCGGTGTTTTCTTCGACCCTGGCGACGATTCTGGGCACCATGGCGGCCTATGTTCTAATTCGGGGCGGGCGGTTTTTCGGGCGCACCCTGTTTTCCGGCATGATCTATGCGCCGTTGGTGATGCCCGAGGTGATCACCGGCCTGTCCCTGTTGCTGCTGTTTATCGGCATCGGGTTAGAGCGCGGTGTTCTGACCATCGTTCTGGCCCATACGACGTTTTCGATGTGCTATGTCTCGGTCGTGGTGTCGTCGCGGCTGGCCACCTTTGACCGGTCACTGGAAGAGGCGGCGCTGGATCTGGGATGTTCGCCGTTTCAGGCCTTTCGCCTTGTGACGCTGCCGATCATCGCACCGGCGGTCATATCGGGCTGGCTGCTCGCCTTCACCCTGTCGCTGGATGATCTGGTGATTGCATCCTTTACAACGGGCCCGTCGGCCACGACCCTGCCGATCAAGATTTTCTCGGCCGTGCGGCTGGGCGTCAGCCCGGAAATCAATGCGCTGTCTACCATCATGATCGCGATCGTCACGGTTGGCGTGATTGCAACCTCTCTGATCTCGAAACAGAGCCTGATGCGCCAGAAACGGGATGAACAGGCCGCGGCACGGACCGCATGACGCGCATCTTTTCCGACCATGCCTATGGGCCGGGACCACGGCAGGGATGCTGGTGGGATGAAACCATTTCCGCGCCGGATTGGCCGGTTTTGGATGGCGATATGACAGTGGACGTCGCGATTGTCGGGGGCGGGTTTACCGGCGTTTCGGCCGCCTTGCATCTGGCCGAAAGTGGTGCGTCCGCGGCCCTGTTCGAGAGCGATACGCCCGGCTGGGGTGCGTCCGGGCGCAATGGTGGGTTCTGTTGTCTTGGCGGCGCCATGATCGAAAATGCGGCTCTGACCCGGAGGTTCGGCGCCAAAGACGCCGCCGCCTATTGGCAAGCCGAACGCGACGCGGTCACCCTGGTTGCGGACCTGTTGAAGCGGCACGCGATCAGCACCGACGTCCATTCAAAGGGCGAAACCATTCTGGCCCATCGCCCCAGGGATATGGAGGCGTTGCGCCGCAAGGCCGACGCAATGGCGCGCGACGCAGGCCCGCCGCCCGAATTGATCGAACCGGCGGATTTGCGCGGCCATGGCATGGGCGGACCGTTCCATGGCGGGCTGACCGTGCCGGTCGGATTTGCGCTGAACCCGCGAAAATATCTGTTCGGGCTGGCCGCGGCGGCACAGCGGGCCGGGGCGTTTCTGTTTCAGCAAACGAGGGTCACCTCCCTGTCACATCAGGCTGGTCGTGTCGTTCTTGGAACGCCACATGGGCGGGTGCGGGCCGGTCAGGTCGTCATCGCGACCAACGGCTATTCCAGCGAGGACATGCCTGGCGGGCTGGCTGGGCGATACATGCCCGCGCAATCCAACGTGATGGTCACCCGCCCGCTCAGCGACGCAGAACTGCAGGCGCAAGGGTGGACCAGCGGCCAGATGGCCTATGACACGCGCGGATTGTTGCACTATTTCCGGCTGATGCCGGACCGGCGATTCCTGTTCGGGATGCGCGGCGGGCTGCTGTCCTCTCCCGCGGCCGAGGCCCGGGCACGCGCTGCCACGCGGCGGGATTTTGACCGGCTGTTCCCCGCGTGGCGCCATGTCGAGGCGCCGCACATGTGGTCGGGCATGGTGTGCCTGTCGCGCAATCGCGTGCCGTTTGCCGGGCCGGTGACGGGTCAGCCGGGCGTCTTCGCCGGGATGGCCTATCACGGAAACGGGGTGGCGATGGGCAGCTTTACGGGCCGCTTGCTGGCGGATCTGGTGCAGGGACAGGACACCGTGCCGCGCGTGATGCGCCAGCCGCCGGGCCGGTTTCCGTTCGGGCGCGCGCGGCGCATCGTGATGCCGCCCTTTTACATCGCCCGCGCCCTGGGTGACCGCTAGGCGGCCTGTCATGTTGACAGCCGGGGGCGCATCGCCCAAGGCTCGGGCAAATACCGGTTTGAGGTAGAGCGTATGAAGATTGCAATGATCGGGACCGGCTATGTCGGGTTGGTGTCGGGGGTTTGTTTTTCGGACTTTGGGCATGACGTCATCTGCGTCGACAAGAACCCCGAAAAGATCGAGATGCTGCGCGCTGGCGAGGTCCCGATCTATGAGCCGGGCCTTGATCAGTTGATGGCCAAGAATGTCGAAGCGGGGCGGTTGTCCTTTTCGACCGATCTTCAGGCCGCGGTCGATGGCGCCGAGGCGATCTTCATTGCCGTTGGCACCCCAACGCGGCGTGGCGATGGGCATGCTGATCTGACCTATGTGATGGCGGCCGCCGAAGAAATCGCCCAGGCGATGACCGGCTATGCGGTGATCGTGACCAAATCGACCGTGCCGGTCGGCACCAATCGCCAGGTCAAGCAAACGGTCAGCAAGGCCAACCCGAAGGCAGAGTTTGATGTCGCGTCGAACCCCGAATTCCTGCGCGAAGGCGCGGCGATTGATGATTTCATGCGCCCGGACCGCATCGTCGTCGGCGTTCAGAATGACCGCGCCGCCGAGGTGATGAGCGAGATTTACCGCCCGCTCTACCTGCGCGATTTTCCGATCCTGACCACCGATCTGGAAAGTGCCGAGATGATCAAATACGCGGCCAACGCGTTTCTGGCGACCAAGATCACCTTCATCAACGAAATCGCGGCCCTGTGTGAACGCACCGGGGCCGATGTGAAACTGGTCAGTCAGGGCATGGGAATGGACGGGCGTATCGGGAACAAGTTCCTGCATGCCGGGCCCGGTTATGGCGGGTCGTGTTTTCCCAAGGACACTCAGGCCTTGGCCCGGATCGGGCAGGACCATGGATTGCCGATGCAGATCACCGAAACCGTCATCAAGGTAAACGATGAGGTCCGCCGCCGGATGATCACCAAGGTGACGGATATGCTGGACGGTAAGGTCGCTGGAAAAACCATCGCTGTTCTGGGTGTGACGTTCAAGCCCAACACCGATGACATGCGCGAGGCACCCTCGCTGACCATCATCCCGGCGCTGATCGGGGCGGGGGCAAAGGTGCGCGCGGTCGATCCCCAGGGCCACCGCGAGGCGGCCGATCTGTTGCCGGGGGTGAATTGGTTTGATGATGCCTACAAGGCTGCGCAAAACGCCGATGCGCTGGTCATTCTGACCGAGTGGAACGAATTCCGGGCGCTTGATCTGAAACGCTTGGCGCGGCGCATGGCGTTTCCGGCGCTGGCCGATCTGCGCAATATCTATTCCGTGCGCGATGCAAAACGGGCCGGGTTCCTGCGCTATGTCTCTGTCGGGCGGGCAGATCACGTGGCCGAGCCGCCCGCTGAAAAAGCCGACAGTTCAGACGAATGAGCGCCCGGGCAATCGCCCTGGACCCTGCGGTTCATGCGATTGCCTGCAAGTCTCCACAAAAGTCGGCCGACCTGGTCAGGTCGGTTCGCGCAACGCGGTGACGGATGTCGACAGAACGGCCTGTCCCCCTTCGAGGATCAGAATGACATTGGCACCTTCAATCTGGGCCTCGGTCACGCGCGCATAAACGGCCGCCGGGTCCGACAGGATCATCTCATCGTTCTTGTAGCTCTCGATGTGAAAACTGTAGGTGCCGCTGGCAAACGGCGCGCCGCTGTCGTCAACGCCGGCCCATTCCATCGGATCAGCGGAAACCGGAATGGAAAGGCGCTGTACCTCGACACCGCTGTCATCCTTTACGACCAGAAAGGCGCTGTCGGAGATGGCGGCAGGGTTCGGCGAAATGGTGATCGGGCTGCCATCAAAGCGCATCGGAGTGACGGCACGAGCCTCCATTCCGACCCAGGCCGAGAGAGAGGCCGCAGTCTGGCCGCCCAATTGACCGAAGAGGGCGGTCAGCGTGTCATTGGTCTGCACCTGTTGTTCGACCATCGAGAACTGCGCCAGCTGTGCGGCGTATTCGGTGGAATCGATCGGCTCCAGCGGATCCTGATAGCGCGCTTGCGCGGTCAGCATCTTCAGAAAGGTTTCGAAATCCGAACTGAGCGTGGGCGTGGCCCTATTCCCGGTCGCAGCGGAGGAAGGGGCCGCGGCGGCTGTCGCAGCGGACGTGGCGTTGGTAATCATGTCGGTTACAGCCTCAGATCAAGGCCCGCGGTGGCGGGGCGATTTTGGGGGAGTGGTGCGGATGATTCTTCGGCGTCAGCGATACTTACCGTGGCGCCTTGATCCTGTGAATTTGCGCCGTGGTCACCGGAGTGTCCCTGGTGAAATGCAAAGTCGATCGACTCATACCCGAGGTTTTTGAAATCCTGCGCCAGCTGATCGATGTGACGGCGCATCAGGTCCAAAGTGTCGGTGCGGTCAGTGGTGATAACCAGCGAAACGCCAGCGTCCGAGGTCGTCAGCGCCATCCGCACGCGGCCCAATTCTTCGGGGTTGAGCGAGATTTCAACCGGCTGATTGGGGGATCGTACCAGAATCTGTGCGGCTTGCGCGGTCGGGATGCGGTGCGGTTCGGCGCGCAGAGGGATCGCCTCGGTCGCGGCACCAGCACCGCTCGGCGGGTCGACTCGTTGCGCACTGGTCGGTTGAGGGTCCTGATCGGTGACCATCACCTCTGCCAGGGCCAGCTGGACCTCTGGACCGCTGTCCGGTGTCAGCAATGCGGACGCGGAAAACGGATGTATCGTGGCGGCCGACAGCGACCGGCCAATGGGGCCCACAACCTGCTGGGCGGCGGGGGGCGCAAAATTGCCTGTTGGCAGTGGTCTGCCGAACCATTCCGAAACCGTCCCGACACCTGTCAGTTCCTGGGTGGCGGTTTGGATCGCCGCAGAAACGTTGTTCGTTGGGGGCGGTGCTGTGTTGAGTGTTTCGATCTGCGCCCTGAGGGTCGGCCCGACCGTAGATTGCGCCGGTATTCTGGCAAGGGGGACCATGGGCACATCCGATTTCGGAGCGCCGCTCTTTCCGGGATCGGGCCGGGTGAGCGCACGTGGACCATCGCCGTTTTCATGTGATGCGGTGGCCTTGATTTTGTCAAATCGCCCGACGGACGGATCCGCTGGTAAGGACCTATTGTGCAGCCGCGCCACATCCAAACCTTGGGTCGACTGCAGTTTTTGGGCATTCGGCCCGTCGAGCCGATGGGTGGCGACAAGCGCCATCCCGACAGTGCCGCCATTCGCTGTCTCCTTCAACCGAGCCTCGACGTGGTGCTCAATTGCGCCTCTCGTCGTCAGCAAAGGACCCGAAACCTGCGCCCGGTTTTCCGATGTGGTCGGGGCCGGTGCGAGGGCAAAGGCCTTAACCCCGGCTGCAACCTGTGCGGCGGGCGGGACCAACAGAACGTCAGAGCGGTCATCCACCGCCATTTGCGCCGATGTATCGTCGTCGATGTCTGGATCGGGTGTTTCCGATTGTTCCGGCAAGGCACCTTCAATCTCATCGGGCGAATCGTCTGGGGCACCGGTTTCGGCCTGCGCCAAGGCCGCAGAATCGGCGGCATCAGGATCGCCCATTTTCTGAAAGACCGTCAGAAATGCCTGTTGCTGGTCCTGTGGGATCGCAGCCTTGGGGACATGTTGCGTCGCCGTCGGTGCGGCGTCGGCAGGAAGGACCAGAAGAGGAATGTTATGCATGGTGTCCCGGAATTCTATCGCGTTCCTGCTGAACATGACCGGGACGGGTTACCGTTATTTTAACCGAAAACGGGCCATGTTGAAAAAATCGCTGCAATTCGAGGCATCTCATGACCGTATCTCTTTCACCCCTTTCCTCCACGCCCGGCGGCCCGGTGCGCGCAGATCACGCTGCGTTGCGTGAGGCTGCTGTGGAACTTGAGGCCGCCTTTTTGGCCGAAATGCTGAAATCGGCTGGTCTTGGCCAAAGCCGTGCAACCTTGGGCGGGGGCGCGGGAGAGGACCAGTTCGGGTCCTTTCTGGTGCGCGCGCAGGCGACACAGATGGCCCGCGCAGGTGGCATCGGATTAGCCGAAACCCTGTTCAACGCCCTTTTGGAGACTGAAAATGACCGATGATGATGAAACGCTGAAGGCGATCGAAGAACTCGATCAGGTTCTGGATCAGGAACGCGAGGCACTGATTACGGGCGACCTCGATCAGTTGACTCGGCTGCTTGAACTGAAAGAGGCCTTGATCGATCAGATCAACGCCGAGGATTCGGTGCAAAAGGAACAGTTGGCCGAGGTGCAGGACAAGGTGACACGCAATCAGGCCCTCTTGCACAGCGCGATGGAAGGTATCCGCGCCGTTGCGGACCGTATGGCGGACCTGCGCCGGGTGCGGCAGGGGTTGGAAACCTATGATCGGACCGGCCGCAAGACCCAGTTCCCCACCCAGTTGCGGCGCAGTGTGGAAAAGCGGGCATAGGTCCGCGGTTTAGAAAAATGCGAAATATCCCGCAGATGTCCCTTAGCACTCCGTTAGCACTTGGCGGTCCATGTTGGCGCTGCATCTGAAAAACAGGTGGCGCGATACCGGACACCGGTCGATCGCATGGGTCAGAAAGACGTTTTGAGCCGCACGACGTGCGGCAGGTAACCGGGCTGAATTCGCCCAATGTCAAAGGATATGTGCTATGTCGAGCATTCTGACAAACAACAGTGCGATGGTTGCGCTGCAAACTCTGAAATCCATCAATTCGAACCTTGAAAAGACCCAGGACGAAATTTCGACCGGCAAGTCGATCGCCTCGGCCAAGGACGGATCGGCGGTCTGGGCAATTTCCAAAGTGATGGAATCGGATGTGTCCGGTTTCGAGGCTGTTTCGGACGCTCTTTCGTTGGGTGAATCCACCGTTGCCGTGGCTTCGGCCGGCGCCGAGCAGGTTGTGAACGTGCTGCAGGAAATCAAGCAGCTGGCTGTTTCCGCCAACAGCGAAAACGTCGATTTCGGCAAGGTGCAAGCGGATATTGATGAGCGTGTGGCCCAGGTCGCATCGATCATTTCGGCCGCGCAATTCAACGGTGCAAACCTGCTGGCCACCGATGTGGATGGCAACGGCGCCACCAGCCTGTCGATTGTATCGTCCCTTGATCGTGTTGGCGCCGCCGCACCGACAACCGCAACGATTAGCGTCGCGACGGTTGATTTCGAGGCTGACATTGATCTGGCGACCAACCTGACGGCCATTACGGATACGGCAACTGCCGCGACTGCGCTGGGTGAAGTTGAAACCTTCCTGCAGACGGCCATTGATGGCGCAGCTGCACTTGGGGCGTCGTCCAAGCGGATTGAAGATCAGAACAATTTCGTCAGCAAACTGTCTGACGCGATGAAGTCTGGTATCGGCGCCATGGTGGATGCCGACATGGAATCGGCCTCGGCGCGGCTTCAGGCATTGCAGACCCAGCAACAGTTGGGCGTTCAGGCTCTGTCGATTGCCAACCAGGCACCGCAGACCCTGCTGTCGCTGTTCCGTTAAAACTACTGGCCGGGGCGTCATGCGCCCCGGTCCTCGCCCCATTCCCCAACGCATGTGAGGTTTCAACGTGAACGCCCTTTCTCAGGCTCAACGCGCATATTCGGCCGTCTCGGCCCCGACGCGGACCGCCCGCAGCACGGAATACGAGGCCGTCGCCCGTATCACGCATCAAATGCAATCGGCCGACGCAAAGGGCAGTGCCGGGTTTACCGCCCTGGTCGAGGCCCTGCATGCCAACAAGAAGCTGTGGAGAATTTTCGCCATCGACGTGGCTGATGCCGCAAACCCGCTGCCCAAGGATCTGAAAGCGCGGATTTTCTATCTGGCGGAATTCACGCAACAACACACAAGCAAGGTTCTGGCCCGCCGGGAGAGCGTTGCGCCCTTGCTGGAGATCAACACGGCGATTTTGCGCGGTCTGCGCAGCGGCGGGGCGGCCTGAGATGGGCGGCCTTGTTCTGAAACTGGCGCCAAAGGAACGTGTCCTGGTCAACGGGGCCGTGATTGAAAATGGTGACCGCCGCAGCCGCCTGTCGATCATGACACCGGATGCCAATATTCTCCGCCTTCGTGATGCGATCCACCCGGAAGAGGCGACAACGCCTGTGCGCCGCGTCTGTTATGCCGCGCAACTTATCCTGACCGGGGACAGTGACCCCGAGGAT
Source organism: Arenibacterium sp. CAU 1754 (assembly GCF_054482635.1). Taxonomy (NCBI): domain Bacteria; kingdom Pseudomonadati; phylum Pseudomonadota; class Alphaproteobacteria; order Rhodobacterales; family Paracoccaceae; genus Arenibacterium; species Arenibacterium sp. CAU 1754. The sequence continues at coordinate 119,282 of NZ_JBTLRG010000003.1, read as the reverse complement.
GCGCGCCTGTCACTGTTGCGCCGGATCGAGGAATTGAGCCAGGTGTTCACCGACCCCGATAGCCGATCGTCTCTGGCCGAGGCGACCGAGGCGCTGATTACCGATCATCATTACCGGTGTCTCAAGGCATTGCGCAGCTTGCTGCCCCGCGAGGACCGGCTGATGGCGGCGCGCCCGTCATGAGTTTTGCGCCCGTCGTCCCAAGCCCCGGGCTGGCGGGGTGGACCTTTCTTCAGCGGACCTATGACACGCAGTTTGAGGCGTTCAACAAATCGCCCCTGCTGCAGCGGGACAGTGATTATTTTCTGGAGAACATCGGACAGGTCAAAACGGCCGAAGACCTGGTCAGCGATCGCCGCCTTCTAAGCGTCGCGCTTGGCGCATTTGGACTGCAGGATGACATCAATAACAGGTATTTCATCCGCAAGATCCTGGAAGACGGAACAACCAGCGATGATGCCCTCGCGAACAAGCTGGCCGATAACCGGTACAAGAAGTTGAGCGAGGCGTTTCGCTTTGGACCGGGGGAAATTCCCAACACCTCGCTGACCAGCAAGATGCAGGAGCTGGTCGGGCTGAATCGGATTCAATCCTTTGAAATCGCGGTGGGTGAGCAGGACGATACAATGCGGATTGCCTTGTTTGCGCAGCGCGAACTGTCGGACCTTGCACAGAAAGACATGAACGAAGATGCCATGTGGTTCAGCGTGATGGGCTTGAAACCCCTGCGTACGATGTTTGAAACGGCGCTGGGTCTGCCTTCGGCATTCGGTCAGATCGATATCGACAAGCAATTGGAGGTTTTCCGTGAGAGGACGCGATCAGTGACCGGCAACGCATCGATCAAACAGTTTTCCGATCCCGAGGCGCTGGAGCGGATGACCAACCTTTTTCTGGCCCGCTCCCAGATCCAGTCCCTGAACACGGCCAATTCTTCCAGCGCCAACGCCTTGGCGCTGTTGCAAGGGGCCGTTTAGCGGCCCTTTAATTTTCTTTGTCAAACATCCAGGGGAATTGTCAGCCCATCAATTCTGTGACCGGTCGAGTGGCCCCATGACGCGGCGCAGGATCAGATCGAGCCGATTGAAACTGTCCTGAATCGTCCCGGGTTCGCCGCGCGCGAAAAAACCATCAAGTTCAGGCCACAGGCGTACGGCCTGATCCAGTGTCGGATCGGCCCCTTCGGCGTAGAGACCGGCCTTGATCATCACCTCGGATTGCTCATAAGCGCCCAACAGTTTTCGCGCATCCGCGATCAGGCGGTTTTCGGCGTCACTGGCGGCATCGGGCAAGCTGCGCGAGACGGATTTGCCGACATCGATCGCGGGAAAGCGCCCCCGTTCGGCGATATCTCGGCTGAGAACGATGTGTCCATCCAACACGCCCCGCAGGATATCGGCAATCGGTTCATCCATGTCCGACCCGGCAACCAGAACGCTGTAAACGGCCGTGATATTACCTTTGTTCCTAGGACCCGGACCGGACCGTTCACATAGCGCGGTAATCAGCGGGTTGACCGACGGAGGAAAGCCGCGCAGCGCCGCCGCCTCGCCCGAGGCGACCGCGACCTCGCGGTGCGCCTCAGCAAATCGGGTGACCGAATCGGCGAGAAACAACACCTCCTGGCCCTGATCGCGAAAATATTCGGCCACGGTCATGGCCGACCACGCACAACGCCGCCGGGTCAGGGCCGACTGGTCGGACGTGGCGGCGACAACCACGGCGCGTTTCATCCCCTCGGGACCCAGAACGCGGGTGACGAAATCATTCACTTCACGCCCACGCTCGCCAATCAGGGCAATGACGACAACATCGGCCTGCATGTTCCGGGCAAGTTCAGCCAACAGGCGCGATTTCCCGACACCGGAACCGGCAAAGAGGCCCACGCGCTGACCCTGAACTACAGGAAGCAGGGTATTGAGAACCGCCAGCCCGGTGTTGATTCGCGCGCCCAGCGATTGACGCAACGTGGCGGGCGGGGGCGGTTGCAGGATATCCAGGGGTTGGGGGCCGCCCAACATCGGCTGGCCATCCAGCGGCGCGCCATAAGGGTCAATGACACGCCCCAACCAATGATCGGCAGGGGCAAAGCCGCTGGCCGGGTGCAGAACTGCCCGGTCATTCAGGGCAACCCCGTCGGGGGCGGTGTCGGGCAGCATGCTGACCAGATCATTTTCAATTTGAAGGACTTCGCCGCCCACGGGTGGCCCGGTTCTGCGCTGCAAAACCAGTCGATCGCCGATGCGGGCCATTTCCGACAGGCCGGAAAGCTGCAAAAGCCCGCCGTGAATCCCGCTGACCCGCCCTGCGGGACGGACCAGGCGCGCCTGTGAAAGTTCGTTTTTCAAAGTTGTCAGTTCTACCGGCATGGCCTGTGACCCTCCTAGGTGTCTGACAACGGTTTCTAAAGGAATCACAGTTAAGCCTTGATTGAAATTGATCGAGGGAGAAGCCCCGATGTTCTCGGACCTGAACGTTTTTAAACTGTCATATGCGATGGCGACCCATGCCGGGCAGCGCCAGGCGATCATCGCGCAAAATGTCGCGAATGCGGATACGCCTGGATACCGTGCACGGGATATCGCCGATTTCGACAGTGCCTATCGCGCCGGTGATGCGGCATCTGGCATGCGCGCCAGCCGCGCCGGGCATTTCAATGCCACGCCCGACACGATGAGTTGGGGCCAAATTACCCCGGATGGGCCAACCGATCCCAATGAAAACGCGGTGTCCGTCGAATTGGAGATGGTCAAAGGGGTCGAGGCAAAGCGCCAGCATGACAAGGCGCTGGCTATTTACAAATCCTCGCTGAATGTGCTGCGCGCCAGCCTTGGCCGAAGCTGAGGAGGGGCGGGATGAGCGATTTCAGCACAGCCATTTCCATGTCGGCCAGCGGGCTCAAGGCACAGGCCGCCCGGTTGAAACATGTTTCGGAAAACATCTCGAACGCGGATACGCCGGGGTATCGCCGCAAGACCGTTTCGTTTGAAACGGGCCGAGATCAGGCGACCGGCGCGCCCGTTGTCAAAACGGGGCGGGTCCGTCTGGACCGGTCCGATCTGGAGAAAATTTTCGACCCAGCGCACCCCCTGGCCGATGAAACCGGCCATTACGAAGGGTCCAATGTCGATCTGATGATCGAAATCGCCGACGCGCGCGAAGCGCAGCGCAGTTACGAAGCCAACCTCAAGATGTTCGATCAGTCCCGCCAGATGTCGGCGAGCCTGATGGACCTGCTCCGCAGATAAACCAAAGGAGATCCAGAATGGATGTTCGCAGCCTTTCCGCAGTCAACAACTATGCCTCGGCCCGACCGGCCACACAGGCGGACCCGAATTCCGGGCCGGCCCTGCAGGGGGCATTCAAGGATTTCGCCACCACTTTGCAGCGGTCCGAACAGGCGGCCATGACCGCCATGTCAAGCAATGCCGACCCGCATGCGCTGGTTCAGGCGTTGGCCCAGGCCGAACTGGCCGTCGAAACGGCAGTAACCGTGCGCAACAAGGTGGTCGAAGCCTATCAGGAAATCCTGCGGATGCCGGTCTGATATGCTTAGCGAAGGCGTCTTTTTCGACACCCTGCGACAAGGGCTTTGGGTGGCGGTCGTCATCTCGGTCCCGATCCTGTCAGTGGCTTTGGTCACCGGTCTGGTGATCGGCCTGTTCCAGGCGCTGACGTCGATCCAGGAAATGACCCTGACTTTTGTGCCGAAACTGGCCGCCATCGTGATCGTGTTCTGGGTGTCCATGTCCTTCATGACCCGAACACTGGTGGTGTTTTTCGATGGCCACATCATCCCCCTGATCATTGGAGGTTCATAATGGAAACAGCCGGATACGTGACCCTCTCCCGTCAATCGGGGCTGATGAACGAAATGCGCATCGTGGCGAACAACATCGCCAACGCGGCGACCACCGGGTACCGACAAGAGGGGCTGGTGTTTTCCGAATACGTGCAATCGGCGCCGAACCAACCCTCCGTGTCGATGACCCGTACGCAGGTGCGCAACACGTCGATGGAGGCAGGCGCGTTGACCAAGACGGATGGCCGGTTTGATTTCGCGATCGAAGGCGATGGGTTTTTTCTGATCGAAACCCCCGCCGGCGAACGGCTGACCCGCGCGGGCAGTTTCGCCCCCAACGCCGATGGCGATCTCGTCACGATGAACGGCCATAGGGTTCTGGATGCTGGCGGCGCGCCGGTGTTTGTGCCCGCCGGAACCGACATATCGGTGGCCAGCGATGGCACGGTCAGTGCCGATGGCCAGCCGCTTGGACAGATCGGCCTGGTTCGTCCGACCGAACCGCTGGATATGATCCGCGAAGATGGCGTGATGTTCCGCACCGATGATGGAGTGGAGCCGGCCGGTCAGGCCCGCCTGTTGCAAGGGTTTCTTGAAGGGTCGAACGTGAACCCGATCCTTCAGGTGTCGCGGATGATCGAAATCCAGCGCGCCTATGAAATGGGGCAGAGCTTTCTTGAAACCGAAGATCAACGCATCCGCAACGCGGTCAAGTCGCTGATCCGCTAACCCACAGGAAAAGGAGCAGCCATGCGTGCCCTGAAAATCGCCGCAACCGGAATGAGCGCGCAGCAAATGCGCGTCGAGACGATTTCCAACAACCTCGCCAACATGAACACCACCGGGTACAACGCCCGGCGCGCCGAATTTTCCGATCTGCATTACCAGCAGGCCACCCGCGCGGGCACGATCAATGCCTCGGACGGGACCGTCCTGCCCACGGGGGTGCAACTGGGTCTGGGGGTGCGTCCCGCGGCGGTGACCGTCCATCTGCAACAAGGTGCACTTGAGGCAACGGGCAGCGATCTGGACCTTGCGATTGACGGCAACGGATATCTCGAGGTCACGTTGCCCTCGGGGCAGTCGGCCTTTACCCGCGACGGTAGTTTGAAACGCTCTGCCGAAGGTCTGATCGTGACATCCGACGGATATGCGGTCGCCCCCGAAATCACCATTCCAACGGATGCGCGCAGCATTTCGATCAATGGTGCGGGTGAGGTTTACGCCTATTTTGCCGACAGCGCCGAAGGGCAGTTGTTGGGGCAATTCACCTTGGCCGGATTCACAAATGCAAAGGGGCTCGAGGCTATGGGCAGCAACCTGTTTACCCAGACCGAAGCCTCGGGCCCGCCGCTTGCATCGACACCCGGACAGGACGGATTGGGCACTCTGCGGCAAGGATATCTTGAGGGCAGCTCGGTCGATGCGGTGCGCGAAGTCACCGAACTGATCGAAGCGCAGCGTGGTTACGAGATGAATGCCAAGGTCATTTCCGCCGCCGATCAGATGATGGGCGCGACGACGCAGGTCCGCTGATGAAAAAACTGATCTTCCTGCTGTGTCTGGCATCATCCCCGGTATCCGCCGACGTGCTGGTGCCCATTCGCACCATCCGCGCAAAAGAGATCATCACCGCACAGGACATCGCGGTGAAAACCGCAGATATCCCCGGCGCGTTCACGGATCCCGGCGACCTGATCGGTCAGGAGGCGCGCGTTGCGCTTTATGCCGGACGTCCTGTGCGCTTTGGGGACGTGGGGCCGCCCGCGATCATCAATCGCAATGACATTGTGGTGCTGACCTTTTCGCGCGGTGGCCTTCGGATCGTGACCGAGGGGCGCGCCCTTGGGCGCGGCGCCCCCGGCGAAGCGCTGCGCGCGATGAACATGACCTCGCGCACCACTGTAACCGGCCTGATTCGGGCCGACGGAACTGTTGAGGTTCGCTGATGTATTTGACCCGTTTTCTTAAGATCACCCTTTTGCTGGCCGCCGCCGGCTGTGCCCGGCTTGACCATGTCGGCAAGGCGCCCACCTTTACGCCCGAGACCGAGTCGAGCGAACACAAGGCCATGCTGTGGCCGGGCCTGCCCGAAACGATCCAACCGCAGCGCCGGGTCGACCAGGCATCCTTGTGGAGCCGGGAACGTCAAAGCCTCCTCGGGGACCGGCGGGCCGTGAAAAGGGGCGATATCCTGACCGTTGTCATCGAGATCGATGAAAAGGCCGAGATCTCGAACGGCACGGCCCGGTCGCGGTCGGGTTCGGAAAGCCTGAAAGTGCCGCAACTCCTCGGGTTGCCGCAGCGGCTGGACGACAAATTGCCCGATGGAGCGTCGCTCAGCGATGCGGTATCGCTGGATTCCAGCACCCAATCCAAGGGGCAGGGATCCGTCAAGCGCACTGAAAAACTGACCCTGCGAGTGGCCGCCACGATTGTCGATGTTCTGCCCAACGGGGTGCTGTCGATTGCAGGCTCACAGGAACTGAGGGTCAATTTCGAGATGCGCGAACTTTTGGTGTCTGGCTATGTTCGCCCGGAAGATATCTCGCGTCAAAACGAAATAACCTATGACAAAATCGCGTCGGCGCGGGTGTCCTATGGGGGGCGCGGACAGATCACGGATGTACAGCAACCTCGTTACGGACAGCAATTGCTGGACGTTGTCCTGCCATTCTGAGGGAACCATCATGCTGTCCAAACTCTTACCCGTCATTCTCCTTCTGGTTGGAGCAGGCTCCGGCATCGGCGCGGCCATGATGACGGCGAGACCGGCCGAGATGTCCGAACCTGCCGACCACGATGCGCACGAAACGCGGCCCGCTCAGGCAAAGGAGACAGAGGGGGATGAGTCGGAATTCGTGAAAATCAACAACCAGTTCGTCGTTCCGATCATCAAGGATGACAAAGTGGCCGCCATGATTGTGCTCTCGCTGGGGCTGGAGATGTCGCCGGGACTGCGGGAAACTGTGTTTGAGCGCGAACCCAAATTGCGGGATTTGTTCCTGCGGGTGATGTTCGATCATGCCAACATGGGCGGATTTCGCGGCGCGTTTACGCAATCCAATACGCTGGACCTTCTGAAAACCGGTTTGCGCGAGGCCGCTCAGAAAGAGCTGGGTCCAGAGGTGCGGGATGTCTTGATCATGGATATCGCCCGCCAGGACAGCTGAATCGCATTACCGCGGCGACGTCATATTATCCAAGAATTTTGCGGCCTGTCGTCGGCGCGCCTGCGCCGTGGCGTCGGCCATCATGGTTTCAAGGGCCTGACGCTGACCAAAGGCCTTTCTGATCTGATCCATCGCGATGAGTTTACGGGCCATGACTTGGGCCAGCTGGATATTCAACTCGCGCCGGGTGCGCGCCGCCCAGCCCTGCCACAACATGTCCGCACCGACGATTTGCATTTGATGGGCGGTTTCGGGCGAAGGCCGGGTCATCTTTTCCTGCTGGTGCAGTTTAGCCAGGTCCTGGCGCAGTCGGGATTCCTCTTGCAGAATGGCGCGGATCTTGTCGAATTCACGCAAATACCGGGCCTGTGTGACCTTATGCAGATCGGGCAGGGACTCTGATTTCATCACCTGCTCCCCTTGGCGCGGCGGCGCATGTCTTCTGCAAACCGGATGGCCGCTGCGACGGGCGCATAGTGTTCTTCCGCAATCTCGTGACCGATTTCCACGGTCGCATGCAGGGCCCGTGCGGTTGGCGGATCGCTGTGGATCGGAACGCCTGCGGTATGCGCCTTTTCGCGAATAACGGCTGCGATTTCGTCGACGCCTTTTGCCACGCAAACCGGTGCCGCCCCCGCGGCACGGCTCCATTTTAGGGCGACTGCGTAATGTGTCGGGTTCACGATCACCACGTCGGCGGAGGGAACATCAGCCATCATCTGCGACGATGCGATTTCCTGGGCCCGGAACCGGCGCTGCTGTTTGATATGGGGATTGCCTTCGGCATCCTTGGTTTCATCCATGATCTCTTTGCGCGACATCTGGTTCTTTCTCAGATGTTCCTTGTGTTGCCAGATGGCATCGATCCCGCCCAATCCGGCCGCAATCAACAAGGCAATGAACATGAATTCGACGCACAGGCGCGCCATCAGGGCAATCGCAAACCGCGGGCTGGTGTCGATCGCACCGATGATGTCGGAAAGGCGCGCCTTGAGAAACAGCCCCAGGCAGATGGAATAGAGCAACAGCTTGGCAAAACTCTTGGCGAATTCGAACAGACCCGACCGGCCAAATTTGTTCTTGGCATTGGACAGGATCGATATGCGGGACATTTTTGGCTCGATCTTGCTGGGCGCAAAAACAAGGGCGCGCTGAGCGAGGATCGACAGAAGAACCAGCGCGGCGGGAATTGCGAACCAGGGCGTGAGCGCGCCAAAGATATTCCCCATGATGCCCCCGATCGGTGCGCTGGGGGCGCCGTCGAAAACAAGGCGCGAAACCTGGTCCGGTCGGTCAAGCAGAACCATCAACCCGGTTCCCAATTGTCGAATGCTTTGGGCGCCGATGGCCGTCGCGGCGAGAAGAAGCCCGGCATAGGCGGCGGCAACCGACAAATCGGTTGAGCGTGCAACTTCGCCCTTTTCCCGCGCTTTTTGCAGTTTTTGCGGCGTCGCCTCGTGGGATTTTTCTGCCTCGTCCTGATCACTGCCGCTCATTTCGGCAGCTCCATCGGGGCGGCAAAAAACGCGCCCATCGCATCGATCCAGACGGTCAGCATCACGGGAGACGCAATCAGTAACAGGGCCATGCCGCCAAAGGTGATCACCGGGGCGCCGACAAAGGCGACCATCAACTGCGGCATGGCCCTGTTGATGACGCCAAGCGTCAGGTTATAGATCACCGAGGCCGTCACAAACGGCGCTGCCAACAAGAAGGCGAGTGAAAACGCATGTGAAATTCGCGCCACACCCCAGGCCGAAAGAGCCCAAGGTGCGGGAAACTGACCTGCCGGAAAAAAGTCGTAGGAATAGATCAGCAATCTGGCTGCCTGAACATGCAGTCCGGCCATGACCGCCAGTGCGAGCCCCGCAACCACCAGAATATACCCCATCGCGGGAACAGGCTCGGCAGCGGCGCCCCCCAGGATCTGGGACAGCGATGTGGACTGTGCGGCCATTGCGCCGGCAGTCTGCAATGCCAGAACGAACAGTCGGATCGCCAGGCCCAAGGTCAGGCCAATCAGTGTCTCTGAAAGGATGAACCGGGCCAGGGTTCCGGGTCCATCCAGCTCCGCGACGATGCCAACGGCAGGTGCCACGATGAGGGTAAAGGCGATCGCCAACCCCAATTTGACCCGCATTGGCACGGTGCGTTCGCCAAAGGCCGGCATCACCGAAACCAGTGCGCCGACCCGCAGAAACACGACAAACCCGTGCCACAGATATCCCGTCAGAAACGCCGGCAGTTCTGGCGGAATAGTGATCATGCGGCAACAACCCCGACAAGTGCGGGGCGCGCCTCGAGCCCGATTTCTTCGAACGACAGAACGGGGTTCGTGATCCCGCGTGTGCGCATGATCGTGCGCAGAAACCGTCTGCGCCGTGTGGATGTCACAACTGCCGGGAACAGACCGTTTTCCGCCGTCTCGTTCAGGCGGTCGGCCACGTTTTCGGCCAGTTTGTTGAACAGATCGGGCGGCAGGGCAATGTCGAACCCGCCTGCGGTCGTTTCAATCTGGTAGGTGGAAAACGTTTCTTCCCATTCCGGGGCCAGTTGGACCAGGGGTATCGTGCCGTCTTCACGTTTCATGTCGGCAACAAGTTGGAACCCGAGGCGCTGGCGCACCTGCTCGCACAGGGTTTCTGGCTGTGTGCTGTGCAGGCGCGCCTCGGCCAGAGTTTCAAGGATCAGCGGCATGTTGCGGATCGAGACGCGTTCATCCATCAAGAGACGGAGAACACTGTGCAGCGTGTCGATCGGAACCTTGTCCGGAATCAACTCATCCAGCAATTTTCGGTTGGCGTCGGCGCGGACCGGGTCTGACAGGCGGGTCATTTCCGCCAACAGGCGGCGCAGGGATTTCAACGTCAAGAGCCGCGCGAAATTCTGCTTGATCACTTCAAGAAGGTGGGTGGCCAGGATTTCCGGGGGAGTCACGATGGTCGCACCGACCAATGCGGCAGTTTCCTGATCCTTGGGCGAAATCCACCGCGCTGGGGCACCATAGACCGGCTCGGTCACATCCGATCCTGCCGGTAATGAGTCGTGAGCATCCGGTTTCAGGGCCAGAACCAGATCAGGATGCAACAGGCCGCGCACCTGCTCGACGCCCTGAACGCGGATCAGGTATTCGCCCATGCGCAGTTCCGGCTGATCGGTCAGGCGAATGTCGGGCAGGATCAACCCATAGACCGTGGCGACATGCGTGCGCATGTTTGCGATACGCGCGTCCAGCCCGGTTCCGGGATCAAGAACCATGCTAACCAGATCCGGGGAGAATTCGACATGCACGTCGTCCAGATCCAGAATGTCGCCCAGGGCTTTTTGTGTGGGAGTATCAGAGGGTTCCGTGTCGGTGTCTTGCGCGACTTTCTGTTTTGCGGCGCGCTGGTGCATGGCATATGCGGTATAGCCCAAAACCGCGCCCCCCAGAATGAAGGGCGGAAACGGCAGACCCGGCACAAGGGCGAACAGCGCCATCAGAACCGCAACTGTGGCCAGCGCAGCCGGGTGTTTGCCCAGTTGATCGAAAAGAGCGAGATCCGTTGCGCCATGCGTTCCCCCCCGCGCCAAAAGCAAGGCCGACGCGATCGATATGACGACCGCCGGAATCTGGGAGACCAAACCATCGCCCACCGTCAGGATGGCGTAGGTTTCAAAGGCCGCACCGATGGGCATCTGATGGACGACGACGCCCATGATCAGACCCATCACAAGGTTTAAAAGCGTGATCAACAGGCCGGCGACGGCGTCCCCTTTGACAAATTTCGAGGCCCCGTCGAGCGAGCCGAAAAACGTGGTTTCCTGTTGTTCGCGCTCGCGCCGCGCCTTGGCCTCGTGGTGATCGATCGCGCCGGCAGACATGTCGGCATCGATGGCAAGCTGTTTTCCAGGCATCGCATCCAGCGCGAACCGCGCACCAACCTCGGCCATTCGGGCGGCCCCTTTGGTAATGACCATGAAGTTGACGATCAAGAGAACTCCAAAGACGACAAGACCCAGAAAAACGCTGCCGCCCATAACGAATTCGGCAAACCCCTCGATCACGTCGCCCGCCGCGTTCGGGCCGGTGTGTCCCTGACCGATGATCAGTTTGGTGGAAGAGATGTTCAACGACAGCCGCAACATGAGAGAGGCCAGAAGGACAGTCGGAAAGGCAGAGAAATCCAGCGGCCTTTCGATGAACAGAGTGACCGTGAAAATCAGGATCGCCAGCGCAAAGGAGGCCGCCAGGCCGACATCAAGCACCCAGGCAGGCATCGGCAGGATCATCATCACGATCACGGCCATCAGGGCCAGCGCAAGCAGGACGGTCGGGCTGAACAAATCTGTAGCGGAGAATCTGGGCACGAAGGCGCTCCTATTTCAAGGCAATGAGAGCGGTCGGTTTCCGGCCGTCACTCAGTGCCGTAGGCACCAAGGACCCAAGCTCTCTGCGGCCCTGACCGATGAAGGGTCCGCGTACCAGCATGGTTTTCAGGCCGAGAGCCTGCTGAGCGCCGGCTTTGGGTTTGGAGGGGCTTTGCTCTGCCGTATCCTGCATGCGATCGCGGATTTCATTGAATCTTGCCGTGTAGATGCGGGCATATTCGGGCGTGCGCGAATGAAACGCCCCTGCCGCAAGTGACCAATCGCCCAGTTCGCCATGAAGGCGGGCCAAAAAACGCGCCGCATAATCCGCATTTGATGTCGGGTCGAACATTTCATCGATCGACCGAAAGGCCGTTCCATGCCACTTGTAGTTGATCTGAAAACATCCGACATCAAAACTGCGCGCGCCGCGCTTGAATTGGGAAAAGACAAAGGCGCGCGCCTCATCCTTGGTCGCAAACCAGCGTCCAGCGCCTTCCATGTTCACCGTCCACGGCCAAGGCTGCAATTCTGACAGGACGGTGCGGCCGGTTTCCGTGCGCGTGATCGCCCGCATCACGTCCACTGGTACACCGTGATCCCTGGCGGCGGTCACGGCGGCCTGGTCACACATTGCCGATACCTGCATATCGACCCGCCCGGCGTGGAGGGAGGAGGCCGTGATAACCATCAGACATGCCACATGGCACAGGGTGCAAATCACGTATTGAAACTGGCGCGGAACGCCGCGGATCACCATCTTATGTTTTCTGAGCATTCTGCCCTTCCCAACCTGTTTCCGGTCTGTTCCGAAACTAGAGGGCGCAGGGTTGAGATTTGGTTATCACATGCGGTTTGTCTGGATGTTCTGTTCCATAAAACCGATCAGTCCGGTCGATCGGCCAGACTCAACTGCTGCAACAAGACGGAAATGTCACTGCGGGCTGTCTGGCTTTCGTCAATCAGCGCTTTGGCTTGCGCCAAGGGGGGGGCATCTGCGGCCGCCGTGCCGAGCTCAACGAGAGAGCGGGACATCTGGGCAATTTGCCCATAAGGCCCGTCCGAATCCGATGGCACGGACTGCCATTCACTCGCCAACCACAAGCTGCGGTTGGCGGCGTCCGGCTGATTGGCTTGCGCCAACATGTGCGCCGCTCCTTGGAAGTTTTGTGTCTGCAAGAACGCTTCGGCACGAAGATTTGCCGCAGTTTTCCCGTCCAGACCCAGAAGTGAGACCAGCGCCTGATGAGGCAACCCCTCGGCGAGGGCTGCCTCGGCGCGCAACAAGCGCCGCTCGGGAGAAGCGGCTTCAAGATCGGTTCCAGTCAGGACCTGAACGGCGGCCTGAGCAAAGCCAAGCTCCAGAAACCGTCGCGCCATCGGGTTTCCAATGCCCTCGGGAATCTGGCGATCAAAAGACTGAAGTTGAAGCAGCCCGAATTGCAGAAAGGTCATGTCATCGGCACGCTCGGGCATCAGCGCCAGAACCGGATGGCGCGCCGCGTCAAAGGCGTCATCGCCGTCAAGCGAGCGGATGTCCGAAAGTCGATCGAAGGCGCGCGGAAAGTCACCGGTTATCGCCCAGGCCAGGGCGTCGGTACGGCGCAGGTCGGGGCCCAGAGAACTGCGCTTGAACTCACTTGCATACGAGGCCGTCAGATCGGGAGTATCAGGTGTCAGCGTCGTCCCGTTGCGAAAGGCTTGTTCGACCAGCTCAATCAGGGCCAGCGGGGCCTGCTCGGACCCGGTTTCAGCAACGGTTTGCCGTTGTTGCGCCGCCGTTTCGTGGTCGCCTCTGAGTTCGGCAGTCGCGGCCTGTGCCATGGCAATTTCCGGGCCCGCTTCGTCGGACGTGCGCTCAACCGGGCGCAGGATCGACTCGGCCATGTCGGCATTCCCCGCGTCCGAAAATATCCGGCTGAGCCGTGGCCCGACATGGGGCCGCAGGTGTGTGGGCAGGCGGGAAAACGCCCTCAGGACTGCTTGGTTGTTTGCCGATCGGGCGGACTCCGGCTCTGATATCACGGACCACATCGCGGTGTCGCTGTCACATGTTTCTTGCTTGGAGAATGCATTTTCGCCGATCGAACCGCCGGCATCCAACAACGCGGCCAATGTTGTCAGGATTTCCCGGTCAGGATGATCCTTGGGCAACAACGAAACGGTTCTTGCAGCTTCGGCTCCAAATCCGAAATGGAGATAGGCCCGGGTCAATCCGACTATTGCATTGGGGTTTGGCTGATCGAATTCACCGACCAACCCGGCCCGCCACTTGGCAATTTGCGCCCCGAAGGGTTGATCGTCGCCCCATTCGTTCAGAGCAACCGTCTCGGAGGAGATGCAATGCGCGTCCGGCCCGACCTGGGCCAGCACATCGGCAATCTGCGAAAGATCGCGGTCGATTGAGGTCGTTACCGAGATGCTGGCGGGCGCGGTGACGTTGCCGGCCGGTTTGTTTTGCACTTCAACCGGTTCGACGGTGACGTCGTCCGAGAGAGTTGACGTGCCAGTCTCAACCGTGGGGGCCGAACCCGCCCTGCCACGCACCAACCCCTGTTCGGACGCGCGGCGAATTTGGTCCAACAGCCGTTGCTCCATCTTGTTGACCCCGGCAATCTGATCAGCATCCGACAATAATTGAACGGGGTCCGAGGCCACGGTCGGTTTTCTCCGTTGCGTTTGAAAAAGGCGTGATACGGGCAGCCTGAAGGCCGTGTTCGAACCGTATCCCCCGACCGGGCGCAGGTGGAATTGAAACGGCAATTTGGCCGCAATCAGTGTATCGGTCCCCGGATTTTCCGTGCCCCGGACATCAACTACCAGCAGCGTGCCCCCCTGGATTTGCGCCGTGACGTCACAGTCGCAATTGAGTTCGAAACGCAGCGCCGCACCCGGTTTGGACTGTGTAAGTGACCTGACCCGGGTCCGCGGAATGCGGGAAAACACTTTGTCTGTCTCAAACCGGACATTCGGAATTTCGACGCTGAGGCGGGCCGATGATTGGGACCTGTCCAGCGTAAACCCCGTTTTTCGCGGCACCCGCAGGACAAAGCGGGTGAAATCCGCATGTTCGCCTGATCGCACTGAAATTGTCTGGGCACAAAGCGGTGTTGTGCAGGCCAGGACAAAAGTCAGAATTAGGCCAAGTTTGATCATGCGGCATCCTGTTTGACAGCTTTCAGAGCCTCTTCCAGATCGGAATAGGCGGGCCGGATGTGCGATGGGGTGTTCTGGCGGCCAACTTCGATACAGATGGCCGCAGCGTGGTTGTGCAGATTGGCGACAAGAACCTCGCGGATCAGCTGATAGAAATGGCTGTCCTCTTCGACCACGGCCTTGACCTTGGCCGAGAACGGTCCGACGAGGCCATACGCAAGAAAGACGCCCAGAAACGTACCGACAAGCGCGCCGCCGATCAGTTTGCCCAAAATTTCCGGGGGTTGGTCGATTGACCCCATGGTCTTGATCACGCCCAGAACGGCCGCCACGATGCCAAGCGCAGGCAGTCCGTCGGCAACGGTTTGGAGAGCGTGGCTGGAATGAAGGGCGTGATGCAGGTTCGCCTCCATCCGCTTTTCCAGAACTTCCTCGACCTGATGAGGATCGTCATAGTTCATCGAAGCGGAGCGGATCGTGTCACAGATCAGATCTACCGCTTCTTGGTCGCTTTGGATTTTGGGGTATTTCGAAAACACGGCCGACCCCTGCGGATCTTCGATATGCTGTTCGATTTCGATCGGGTTCTGCCGCGCGATTCGGATCAGGGCGAACAAGAGACACAATAGGTCCCGGTAATCGTCCTGCTTCCACCGCGGGCCTTTAAATACTTTGCCAATGTCCTTGACGGTGTGTTTCACGGCAGCAAAGTCATTGCTGATCAGGAAGGCGCCAACAGCGGCGCCACCGATCATCGTCAACTCGAAAGGCAATGATTTCAGGATGATCGCCATCTTGCCTCCCGCGGCGAGATAGCCGCCGAACACCATTACAAATATCATAACGATGCCGATAATGCCGATCATTTACCTGTCTCCGATTGCCAGAATTGGGGCCAAGATTGGCCGCTTTGCCTTAATAAATGCTGAGCACGCTCAGGTTATTTGGTGGGAACAGTCGCATTTCGCCCCGCCAGGATGACACTGATCGAATAGGCGGCCTCGGGGCTGAGTTTGGCCATGATTCCGGCGGCTGCATCCGAACGCATTCGGGCTAGAAACCCGGCCGCAAATCCCGGATCCATCGCTTCGAACAGGGCCGCTGACTCCTTTGGTTTCATTTTTTCATAAACCGCCGTGAGCTGGCTCAGATCGTTTTCTGATGCGCCGTCGGCCAGTACCAGCGTGGCGCTGAGGGATTCTTCGGCCTTGATGAGTGCGGCCATTTTCCGATCAATCGCCGCGCCCGCGATTTCCAACGCCTTTGTCCTGTCTTCGACCTGTTTCTCACGCAGCACCAGCGCTTGTTCACGCGATTGCAATGCTCTCAAAAGTGGCTCCAGGTCACTGCTGGTGCCTGCGGGTACGATCGAGGAGGGGTGAGAGGTTTGCCCTGCCTCTGTCTGTGGCTCGGGCTTGCGCGCTGCCTCACGGGCGATGGCGGGCCCCGCTGCGAGCCCAAAGCGCAGGATGGCTGAACTGCACAACAGTATGGCAACCCAGAAAAGGGCGCCCCCCTTGAACCCCGTGCGCCGGTTTCCTGTGGATTTACGGGTCATTGGGCGGCTCCGCCCTGGGCACGATCATGGCGCCTGAACATCGGACCGGCAGGGGTTTGGGGCGTCTCGGCAACGGGGGGCTTGGGCCTCTCTTGCTCAGGCAGATCGTGCAGCGAGGCCATCATCAACTCAAGTCGGCTGGCCACTGATTCGGCCCGTTCCGTCAGATCATCCAGAACGGAATTTGAACCTTCTGACGCCTGTTGAGCGGCCACCAGCGTTTTGGTCAAATCGTCAACCTGCGCCGAAAGGACCGCCACCGCACCGCCAACGCCCTTTTCAAGGTCGTTGAACCGGTTTAGGCGCCGGGCCAGAACGAAACAGTAAAATCCGGCACCCAGCGCGCCTGCAACCAGCAAAATATCTGCAACAAGTTCCAAAGCAGCCTCCTAATTTAGTACGAAATCCATAATCAAAAGATCGCGAACGCGGCCCTTGCCGGTCACGATCTGAACGCGGCGCAGCATCTGCGCGCGCAACCGGGTCAGCGCCAGCGGATCCCTGAGCTCACTAATTTCCAGCGCCCTCAGGTAGCCGTTCAGAACATCGACGACGCGCGGCATCAGCAGAGCCACATCGCTTTCATGTGCGGCCTCGACTTCAAGCTGGGCGCGAAACCGCAGATGTTGCACGGCCTGCGGGTAGCCCAATGTGATGACGATGGGATCCACGGCGACAAAGGCGATATCAGGTAGAGAATCAGGTGGCGGCGCATGCTCGGTCGGCGGATGTTCCGGTCCATGTGCGCCGGGCGGAAAATATCCCGCGTGCACGGCATAATAGCCGCCACCGGCCCCCGCCAGTGCAAGAACAAGCCCAAGAATCATCGAGGCTTTTCCAGATTTGGCCGGTTCTTCGGGGGCTTGGGAAACTGCGTCCGTCATGTCCTGTCCTATTTGGTCGTTCGCAGTCTTCATAACCGTTCAGGAACTAACCGATTGTTAAGGCCAATCGGCGAATGATGATCCCACGCCGAGCAGAATGTCGGTGCGACGGAGGATCACGTGCAGCAGATCAAGAATGTCTGGGCAGGATTGGACACACGCAAAAGGGTCATCACCGGGGTGGCCAGCGTTGCGATGTTTTTCACAATTCTTGCAATGTCGCGGATGGCTACATCGCCAACCATGACCCTTTTATACGCCGGGCTGGAAAGCAGTGCCGCCGGAGACGTGGTACGGGCGTTGGACCAGCGCGGGGCGCTCTACGAAGTGCGCGGCGGATCCATTTATGTCGCCTCGAACCAGAGGGACGAGTTGCGACTCACCCTGGCCAGCGAAGGCCTGCCGATGACCGGGGGGCAGGGCTATGAACTGCTCGATTCGCTCAGCGGGTTCGGCACCACATCGCAAATGTTCGATGCTGCCTATTGGCGCGCCAAGGAAGGGGAGCTTGCCCGCACAATCGTGGCCAGCCCCTTTGTCACCAGCGCCCGAGTGCATATTGCCAATAACGGCTCAAACCCCTTCCAGCGCAGCGCCGCACCGACGGCCTCGGTATCGGTGGCGCCGTCTGGTGTTCCCATCACCGCGGCGCAGGCGAATGCACTGCGGTATCTCGTGGCCTCAGCGGTCGCGGGGCTTTCGGTGGAAAATGTTGCCATCATCGACGCAAACGGGGCATTGATTGGCCCCGCTGATACCGCCGCCGCCCCAAGTACCGGCGACGATCGCGCGCAAATGCTGCGGGATCGGGTTCTGCGCCTTGTCGAGGCGCGGGTCGGCCCGGGCAACGCGGTGGTGGAGGTGAGCGTGGATACCGTCACCGAAACCGAATCGATCCGGGAACGCAGGTTTGACCCCGAAAGCCGCGTCGCGATCAGCACAGAAACGGAAGAACGGACCGATTCGTCGTCAAACCAGGCAAACGGAGAGGTGACCGTGGCCTCCAACTTGCCCGATGGGGACGGTGCGGCAGGCGAAGGCGCAAGCGCTCAGGCCAGCGAAACACGCGAACGCATCAATTACGAGGTCTCTGAAACCGAGCATGAAATCCTGCGTGCTCCGGGCGCGGTCAAGCGTTTGACAGTCGCGGTTTTGGTCAATGGCCTGACAGCGCCAAACGAAACCGGAGAACCCGTTTTCCAGGACCGGTCACCGGAGGAATTGGAGGCACTGCGTGACCTCGTGGCCTCGGCCGTCGGTTTTCAGGAAGAACGGGGTGACGTGATCACCTTGCGCTCCATGGAACTTCCCGCGGCCGCGCCGCTGGGAACGGCGGCAGGCGGTTCTATTTTCCAGACCCTCGGTCTTGATGTCATGTCGATGATCCAGATGGGCATTTTGTCTCTCGTGGCGATCGTCCTGGGCCTTTTTGTTGTGCGACCCATCCTGACAAGACCGCCAGCTTTGCCCGCCCCGCCCGTGACCGCGCTGACCGGCGTTGCGGATCAGGACGGCGATGCCCCTGTTCTGACGGGTGAGATCGACGACGGCGAATTTTCTGCTGTAAGCGACACTGCGCAGGCCTCCAGTGCGGGCCTGGTGTCCGCGCGCGGCGGCGACGGCGACGCGGTCGAACGGTTGCGCGCGATGATCGGCGAACGCCAGGAAGAAACGGTCGAAATCCTGCGCGGCTGGCTTGAGGAAAGCGAGGAGAGCGCCTGATGTCCATTTCCCACCTTCTGGAAGATTTCAGTATCATCCGTGATCCGGACATGCCCGCCCGGCTGATGACCGAGGATGCCTTGGAAGAGTTTCGACTGTCCGCGTTCGAGCAGGGCTATACTGCCGGGTGGGACGATGCCATTTCCGCCCAGACACGTGATCACAGCCGGATTTCCGGGCAGCTTGCCCGAAATCTCGAAGACATGTCCTTTACCTACCACGAGGTGCAGATGCAGATGATGTCGGCGCTCAGACCGTTGTTCCACGGACTCACGGAAACGGTTCTGCCGGCCGTCATGGCGCAGAGCCTTGGCGAACACATTGTTGAACAGCTCTTTGACCTCGCTCAGGACCAGACCACGCAACCTGCTGTCATTTCCGTGCCACCGGGCGCGGCAGCATCTCTCAAACCGGTCATCGCACAAGGGTTTTCGATGCCCGTCAGCGTCATCGAAGATCCGTCTTTTCACGACGGAGAGGCTGGCATACGCGTTGGCACATCCGAGCGTGACATCGATTGCACGGATCTGCTGACGTCGATTCGCGAGGCGGTCGACGCATTTTTCCATCAAAACAACAAGGATGCCCAAAATGGATGATCTCACGGATCAGCCTCGCCAGAATGGCGAACATGCCAACCCGTTCGTTTCGGTGCCGATCGAGATTACCGTCTCTGTCGGCAAGGCGCGGCCGCTGATCCGCGATTTGGTCGGAATGGGGGAAAATGCCGTTCTGACCCTGGACAAACGGGTTGAGGACCCGGTCGAATTGTATGTCGGGGACCGGCTTGTGGCGCGCGGCCAGCTTGAGGAGTTGGATGGCGAAAACGCCGGACAACTGGCGGTCCGCCTGACCGAGATCGCCAATTTGCAGAACGGGCTGGGGTGAATATCTTGCGCCGGTTTGTGTTGGCGGCAGGACTCCTGGCCGCCGCGGTTGCGATGCCGCAAATCGCGATGGCCCAGGAACTGTCGCTCTCGCTAGGAGATGACGGATCCATTTCGGCGCGTTCGATCCAGTTGATCCTGCTGATCACGGTGCTTAGCCTCGCGCCGGGTCTGGCAATCATGATCACGTGTTTCCCGTTTCTGGTCACGGTCCTGGCAATCTTGCGGCAAGCGATCGGGTTGCAGCAGTCTCCACCGAACATGCTGATCGTGAGTCTGGCTCTGTTCCTGACCTATTTCGTGATGGAGCCAGTTTTCACGACGGCCTGGGAAACCGGGCTGAGCCCGTTGATGGAGGAACAGATCGACGTTGAAACCGCGGTGTCGCGTAGTCTGGCGCCGTTTCGGATGTTCATGGCGGCGCGAATTGATGGCGACACGTTTCAGGCCATGGCCGAATTGCGCCCGGATGTAGCGGTACAAACTGCACCGCAGGACGCACCGCTTTCGGTTCTGATCCCCAGTTTTCTGCTGTCCGAAATATCACGCGCCTTTCAGATCGGGTTTCTGGTTTTCCTGCCCTTTCTGATCATTGACCTGGTCGTGGCGGCCATCTTGATGTCGATGGGCATGATGATGGTACCGCCGGCAATTGTGTCGCTCCCCTTCAAACTCGCCTTCTTTGTTGTGGCCGACGGATGGAGCCTGATCGCCAGCGCACTGGTGCGCAGTTACAGTCCCTGACCTGGGCGTGATGCTCAGGGCTTATGCTCGGGATTTTGCTGCTTCTACTGGAAATCGGGAATGGCTTTTGGCGATCCGTCCCGGCTCTCGGAAAAATACAGGTTTCCTGCCAGTGTGTTTCGTAGGTCGCCACGCCTGTTCCTGGCAGGATAAGGATTGTCTCTGGCTGCTTTGATGACTGTCGTGGGTTCGGCGCCCGTCCAGAGCTTGGCCGCTGCGTTGTTCGTGATCCAGATATTCAAAGCATAGGAAACTGAAAGCGGTCAGTCGGTGCCTTCACGGTTCTGAACCGGGACCGATTGCGGCAGGCACGGTCCTCAGCGCACGATAAAATCGGCGTGCAATGCGCCAGCGGCCTTCAGGCTTTTGAGGATGTCGATCATGTCGCGGGGCGACACGCCGAGCGCGTTCAGGCCAGCCACGACCTCGGACAGTGAGGTGCCTTCGGGAACTTCGGCCAGTGAAACACCGTCCTCCTCTTCGATCGACGCTCCGGTACGAGGGACCACAACGGTTTCTCCTTGGGCAAACGGGTTCGGCTGGACCACGATAGGGGCTTCTTCGATCCTGAGGGTGAGGTTGCCCTGCGACACGGCCACCCGAGACAGTCGCACGTCATCGCCCATGACGATGGTCCCTGACCGCTGATCGACAACCACGCGCGCCTTGCGCTGAGGTTCGACAAGAATGTTTTCGATCCGACCGATGGCATGGGCTGTTGATGCCGAACGCGTGGCTGCGATGTCGAGCTCGATCGTTCCGGAATCGCGCATCACGGCGACCGCACGGCGAAATTCGTCGTTGATGGCCCGCTCGATCCGTCCGGCCGTGGTGAAATCGGGATCACGTAATGCGAGCCGGACAGTCGACAATGATGACAGATCGAATTCGATTTCGCGTTCGATGCGCGCCCCGGACGGGATGACGCCGGATGTCGGCACGCCCTGAACAACAGAGGCGGCCGCACCTTCGGCGACGGCACCGCCGGCAAGTATGGCACCCTGCGCAACGGCATAGATTTGACCGTCCGCCGCATTCAAGGGAGTCATGATCAGAGTTCCGCCCAACAGGCTGTCTGAATCACCGATGGCCGATACGCTGACATCGATCTGGCTGCCGACGCGGGCAAAGGGCGGCAGGCTGGCCGTCACGATGACGGCGGCCACGTTTTTCGGGCGAAATTGCTCACCGGTGACATTCACGCCGAGACGTTCAAGAATGTTGGACATGATTTCTTCGGTGAAAGGCGAATTGCGCAGGCCGTCGCCGGTGCCGTTGAGACCCACGACCAAGCCGTATCCGACTAGATCATTGCCTCGTACGCCGTCAAATTCGACCAGATCCTTGAGCCGGATCGCCCCGGCTTGGACAACGCCAGGCGCGAGAAACAGCAGGGTCAGAGAAATCGCTTTGATAAGGGTCATTGCAGGAAGCTCAGCAGGGTCAGACGCGATGTCCGAACGGTAACGGAATAGAGGCTCTCAAGTTGGAACTGCGCCTGTTCAAGGCGGGTGGCGGTGTCAAACGGATCGGCCTCAAGCAAAGCGTTGCGCGCATACTCCAAACCGGTTCTTGCCGATTCATTGCGGGTCGAAGCCTCATCAACGCGGGACTGCGCAAAGCCCACGTTGGCCTGCATGCCGGTGAGATCATCCTGTACGGAAAACAGGGATTCTCCGATGGCCAGCAAAAGGTCATTCTGTGTGCTGACAGACAAACCCAACGCCGCGTCGGTCGATAACGCAGCCAGGGCCACGTCCTTTATGAGATCGCGAAACGCCGCATCATCGGCGCGCAGGGGCATGGTGACCTTCTGTCCAGGGCCCACTTCGATCGGAGCAAGGTCATTGTCAGATCCGGTATAGATCGCTGCACGAAAGCCGGCCGGATCATTGAACCAGTCGTCTGCGGCCTGCCTGATATCACCTGCATCACTCAGCCCCGATACCGCCGTGCGCAGAGCGTTCAAAAGGGTCTCGGAATCGGCGAGCGCGGCACTGTCTGTCCGGGTTCCGGCAAAGATGCTGCGCCCCGCGGCCGTCCCGTTCAGGGCGCCGATGACAGCATCCAGATCGGCGCGGGCTTGCGTGGCATTCGTGTCGCGCACCGCATCCAGATGCGAGGGCGTGCTGGCAAGGATGGCGGCCCCAAGCGAAGTGGCCGTGTCGTTCAGGTGGGTCAGGTTTTGTTGGGCCGCTTCGGTGAACAACGCGGCCTCGCGCGCGGCAATGGAATAGGCATCCAGCCGGGCCATGTTGCGATCGATATCCGTCAGGTAAGAGAAATCGCCGCCAAGGCGGGTGGTGGTGTCGCTGACCTGCCCGCTGCTCAGTTCCTGCGTCAGAACCGAAATTGTATCTTTCAGCTGGGTGCTCCGGGTCCGTTGCATCAGGTGTTGGGCAAGGTCGCCAATCGATGTCAGATTCATGCGTTATATCCTCAGCAGAGATTGCATCATTTCGTCGACGACCGTGATCATCCGCGCGTTGGCGGCATAGGCCTGTTCGATCAGGAGCAGCGCGCTTAGTTCGGCATCGGTATCGACCCCGTTGGCCAGTTCGATCTGATCCATCTCTGTCTTGCCTGCGGTGGCAAAGCTGAGCGTTTGATCGGCGGCGCTGGCGTTTCGGGCCGCACGGGACAAAAGGCTGGTGCTGATCTGCGCGGCGGTCAGCTGGCCAGCGCCAAAATTACCCGATCCCGGTGTGCGTTGCGCACCAAGTACCGCGCCAAGCTCCTGTAGCAAACGAGCATTGCCCGGCTCGCCGGGTGTCAGGGTCCCCAATCCGTCGCGCAAGCGCCAGCTTTCTCCGCCCTGCTCGGGATCGGCGAGGGCGTTGACAGCAAGACGCCCTGCAAGGCCGATTTCGTCGGCAGCGTCAAAGACGTTTCCAGCGTCAGTGAAAAGTCCCGGATCGCCCGCCGCACGGGTGGCGTCCAGCGCCGGATCCTGGAACCGTTCGATCAGATCGCGCGCAACGCTGTCGAGATCGGCCTGCGCGGTGATGGCCAGTTCGTCGCGGATTTGGAACTGGGCTGACAGGGTGCCGCCGGACAGCGGGCTTCTGCCGCTGGCGGTGCGCACCGGAATTCCATTGATTTCCAGCCCGGACAGGGCGCCGCTTTCAATCGTCATTTCAGGGACGATTGTGCGGGTCTGCTCAAAACCAATCTTGGCGGCGGTGCCGTCCAGCAAAATCGCCCCGCCGTCCGAATAGAGCGCGATCTGTCCAAAGTCCCGGTTCACGACGTTGACGGGAACCATTTCATTGATCTCATCCACCAGGATCTGACGCTGATCCAGGAGAGAGGCCGCTGCCCCGCCCGCCCCGCCGGTGCCGATCGCGGTAATGCGTGTGTTGAGATCCTGTACCTGTTCCAAGGTATGGTTGAGACGATCAACCTGTGTGGCAATGGAGTTGTCGGCCCGTGTGCGCAGCGTCTGCACATCATTCGAGGCCGTGTTCAGGGCCCCGGCGAGATCATTGGCACCCATGGCAACCGCATCCAGCCGCTGAACCGAATCCGGCCGGCTGGCGGCGGAAATCAGGCTGCTCTCGAAATTGGTGAGACGCATGATGATCGAGTCGGGTTCTGACGCAGTGCCGACCAGCCCGGCGAACTGCGTGTGAAACCCGGCCAATACCTGTGCATTGCCGAACCGGGCATCCGTCGTGCGGCGATTGGACAGAACGGCCGGATCGACGTGACGAGTCAATCCGGTGACGCGTACCCCCGGCGCGACGTCACCCAGCGACTGCAGGTTCAGGGTGCGCCGGGCATAGCCGGGCGTCAGTGCGTTGGAGATGTTTTCGGACACCACTCCCGACGCACGGCCAGCGGCGTGCAGGCCGCTGAGCGCGCTGCTTAATGCGGTGCTCAAGGTCATGTCAGTGGCTCCTTCTGGTCAGCCGTCCTGCGGATCAGCGTTTGATGTTCGTGGTTTCCTGCAGCATTTCATCCACGGTCTGAATGACCTTGGCGTTTGATGAATACGCGCGCTGTGTCTGGATCATCGCGGTCAGTTCCCCCGCGACATCGGTGGCAGATTCCTCGCGTGCGTAGGATACGATGTCACCGGTGGGTCCTTCGCCGGCATCCCACAGGAAATAGGTGCCGCTTTCGGGCGAAGGCAGGTAGGTCTGTTGATCCAGGGCGACCATGCCGTTCGGATTAGGCAGATCGACCAGCGGGATTTTGTAAATCGTGCGCGTGATGCCAGTGTCAAAGAAGGCGTGCACAAAGCCATTTGCATCAACCTCGACGCTGGTCATGTTGCCCACCGGTGTTCCGTCCTTTGAAATGGAAACCGGCGCAAACCGATCCGACAGCTGTGTGATCCCGTCGCTTTCACCAATGTTGCCGATGTCGATTTCAATCGGTCCGCCAGCCACATTCACAACCATTGTCCCGGACGCGGGATCATATGCGCCGCCGGATACGGTGCTGACCGCCTGCAACGTCCCGCCCGAGGCGCGGCTGTCATCGAAGGTCAGCGTATATTCCCCAATCACGGCATTGCCTGAAGCTGAGTCGTGCATTTTCACGGTCCACTGGTTTGAAGACCCGGACGCCGGGACAATCGGTTCAAACGTGACCCGAATGCTTTCCGATGTGCCCAGGTTATCAAAATATTCGATCGACAGTTCCTGAACCTCCCCGGCTGAGGTGGATTCAGTTTCGGTTGCGGGCAGATTGACGCCCAGCGTCATGCTGGTCGTCGGCTCGCCGGTGAACTGGTTCACGTTGATCTGCACGGGTTCCAACCCGTCCGATGTGTCACGCGGATAACTGGGGATCGTTCCATCCGGCAGGGCGGGCCATCCCAGCAGGACCAGACCGGATTCGGTAGTCAGGTATCCGTTGGCATCGGTGCGAAACGACCCGGTGGTTGTCAGTGCCATCTGGGTGTTTCCGTTGCCGGCCGCGACTTCGGCCGCCGAGGCGACAGGCAACATGCCCCGCCCGCGCACGGCAAGGTCGGTCGCATTGGATGTGGACACCAGCGGCCCGCGTTCGTCAATCAGGCGCTGCGATGTGGCGCGCACACCGCCCGCCGAATAATTGCCCCCCGAGGACGATATGACCATCGAATGGAAATCGGTCTGAACCCTTTTGTACCCATAGGTCGAAGAGTTGGCGATATTGTCGGAAATCGACGCCAGGCGGCTGGCATTTGCGGTAAGCCCCGCAATGCCGGCATTAAGCGAAGAAGAAATGGTCATGGACACGCCTTTCTGCTGCATCAAACTGTTCTTGAGGCAACAGCTACGCGCTCGGGCTTAACACCGCGCTAACAAATAAAATCCTTTCTACTTGGACCGGTCGCTGCGCAGTAGGGTGATCTCGATCCTGTTGTTGCGCACACTCATTCGGTTATCGACCGCGGGCTGGCGATCGGCCTGACCTGTCACACGCTTGATCCGGTCCGGGTCGGTTCCGGCCACTTCGAGCAGAACCCGCGTGTGTCCGGCGCGCCCCACCGACAATTCCCAAACCGGGTTGTCCGCCTGAACAACCGGGTTGGCCATCACATGTCCGGAAACCGCGATGCCGTTTTCAACCCGTGCGGTCACCCGCGAAATCATCGCCGTCAATTCGCGCATCAACCGGGTTGGTGCATCGCCGTTCCGCTCAAACAGGGGGGCATCATCCTGCGCAAAGATTTCGATGATCAGGCCCTCGTCGGTGACGCGGGTGACGACGTGCTTCAACGCCTCGTCCGTGACCAGGCTTTCGCCGCCGCGCCCGTTCAGCGCCTCATCAATTGCCTTGAACTGATCGTTCTCGGCGCTCTGGCGGCGTGCCAGATCAACACCGGTATGGCCGCGCGCGTGCTGATCGCCCGCTGATTTCGCGGCCGTTGCCCCGATGCCGTCTTTCAGCAATGTATCTTCGGAAAAAACGCTGCTGCCGCCAAACGGATTGTCACTGCCACTGGACACCCGATGAATCGGAATGGACGGCGAAAAGTAATCGGCCAGTCCCTTGCGTTGTTTTTCTGTCGTCGCGTTCAGCAGCCACATCAACATGAAGAAGGCCATCATTGCCGTTACAAAGTCCGCATAAGCGACCTTCCAGGCACCGCCGTGATGACCATCGCCACCCGACACCTTCTTGCGTTTGATGATGACTGGCGCGACATTTGTCTGCGCACTCATCTCCACCACCTTATATTTTCACCCACAACCGGGATAACGGGCGAGACCTTAAGGCCGTGCTAACAGATAAATTTGTCGGTGATTTCGCCGGTACGTAATTCGCCTGCCAGAACGCCGATGACCAGAATGCCTTGCGTCCCCCGTGGCGACGGTGGCAAAAGCGACTGAACGCACAACCACCAGAGAGCATAGTCCAGTGACCCCTAAAAAAGCGCTAGTAACCGGCATCACCGGACAGGACGGAGCCTATATTACCGAATTGCTGCTCTCGAAAGGATACGAGGTCCACGGCGTCAAACGTCGCTCTTCGTCGTTCAATACCGCGCGGATCGACCGGTTTTACGAGGATCCGCTGCAAAAGGAGAATCTGAAGTTCTTCATGCACTATGGCGACATGACGGACAGCACCAACCTGATCCGCCTGATCCAGGAGGTGCAGCCGACCGAGATCTACAATCTCGCCGCCCAAAGCCACGTGCAGGTCAGTTTCGAAACGCCGGAATACACCGCCAATGCCGACGCGGTCGGCGCGTTGCGGATACTTGAGGCGATCCGGATTCTGGGGATGGAGAAAACCACCCGGTTCTATCAGGCCTCGACCTCGGAACTGTTCGGCGCCACGTCGCCGCCGCAGTCGGAAACCACGCCGTTTTATCCGCGCAGCCCCTATGCGGTGGCCAAACTTTATGCCTACTGGATCACGGTGAACTACCGCGAGGCGTATGGCATGCATGCCTCGAACGGGATCCTGTTCAACCACGAAAGCCCGCTGCGCGGCGAAACCTTCGTGACGCGCAAGATCACCCGCGCGGTGGCCGCGATTCACCTGGGGCTTCAGGAAAAGCTGTTCATCGGTAACCTGGACGCGCGGCGCGACTGGGGCCATGCGCGCGACTACGTCGAAGGCATGTGGCGCATCGTCCAGCAGGATGAACCGGGCGACTATGTTCTGGGCACCGGGGTCAGCGCATCGGTGCGCGAATTCATCGACTCCTCCTTTGCCGCCGTGGGGCGCAAGATCACGTGGCAGGGCACAGGGCTGGACGAGGTTGGCCTGGATGCGGACACGGGCAAGGTTCTGGTGGCAGTCGATCCGAAATACTTCCGCCCGACCGAGGTCGATCACCTGCTGGCCGATCCGACCAAGGCACGCGAAAAACTGGGCTGGACGGCCAAGATTTCCCTCGCTGAAATGGTCGAGGAAATGGTGAAAAGCGATCTTGAGGTCGTCGCAGACGAACGCGAACGGGTTCAGCGCGATGCCTGGTGATATCAAGCCCTTTGACCTTGCCGGAAAACGGGTCTGGGTCGCGGGCCATCGCGGCATGGTCGGCTCGGCCATCGTGCGGCGACTGGCGTCCGAAGATGCCGAGGTCCTGACGGCCGGGCGCAGTGAACTGGACCTGCGCGACCAGGCCGGTGTACGCCAGTGGATCGGCGACATGCGCCCCGATGCGATTTTCCTGGCGGCGGCCAAGGTGGGCGGCATTCTGGCCAATGACACCTATCCGGCCGATTTCCTGTCCGACAACCTGTCGATCCAAAGCAACGTGATCGACGCCGCACACCTGCACGATGTGCAAAAACTGCTCTTCCTTGGATCGACCTGCATCTACCCCCGCATGGCGCCCCAGCCCATGCCCGAAGACTGCCTTTTGACCGGCCCGCTTGAGCCGACGAACGAATGGTACGCCATTGCCAAGATTGCCGGGCTCAAGATGTGCCAGGCCTATCGCAAGCAACACGGGCGCGATTACATTTCCGCCATGCCAACCAACCTCTATGGCCCCGGCGACAACTATTCCCCCACCGGCAGCCATGTCTTGCCCGCCTTCATCGCCAAGATGCACGAGGCCAAGATCAGCGGAAAATCCGAGGTCGAGATCTGGGGCACCGGCACCCCGAAGCGTGAATTCCTGCACGTGGACGACCTGTCGGATGCGCTGGTGTTCCTGATGAAGAATTACTCAGGCGACGTGGCGCTGAACGTCGGCGTGGGCGAGGATATCTCGATCGCCGATCTGGCCCGCCTTGTGGCCGAAACCGTGGGCGTTGATGTGGAGCTGAAATTCGACGCCTCCAAACCCGACGGCACGCCGCGCAAACTGGTCGATGTCAGTCGCCTGACCGCGCTGGGCTGGACCGCGCAAACATCGCTCAAGGACGGCCTGCGCCGCACCTATGACGATTACCTGCAAGCGCTGGAGCAGGACGCGATACGGGGGTAATTTGGCTTCTTAAGCCGACCGCATCGCAGTTTGGAAGTCCGCCTG
This sequence comes from Arenibacterium sp. CAU 1754, assembly GCF_054482635.1. Classification (NCBI taxonomy): domain Bacteria; kingdom Pseudomonadati; phylum Pseudomonadota; class Alphaproteobacteria; order Rhodobacterales; family Paracoccaceae; genus Arenibacterium; species Arenibacterium sp. CAU 1754. Next base: position 90,572 of record NZ_JBTLRG010000003.1, on the reverse strand, counting down.
TCGTCCGACATGTCATTTAGCGCGGGGCTTCGATTAAGTAGGATAGCGGTCTGCCCTGTTTAGCTGGTATCGACGGATCTGATCTTGAAATAATGATTTCTTTGCTTTATCGGCCTAAGTCGAAAAAATCGATCTAGCTGAAGTTGATTTAATAAAAAATGAATAGACACTTTCGCTGGGCTTTTAGAGCTGCTTGCTTGTATCTGCTGATTCTGTTTGGCTGCTTTGCTTTTGCGTTAGGATCAATCATTTATGAAAATCTGGCATTTCTTGAGCGAAAAATTAACCCTTCCACTTATATTTTCTGGCAAGACGGAAAACTTTGGAAAAACCCTCCGCTTTTCTCGAGGTTGATGTCAGATCCTGAGGGTCAACTCTCGACACGCGAAGTCGATAAGCTAGACGATGTTGATATCTTTGTATTGCTCCTTAAAGGGCCCGCTGAAATTCAAAAAGTGAAATTCGCTAATGCTTTAGGACTAAATGTGGCGGAGATTTCCAAGATGGATGCCGCGAGTGATAAATCTATGCAAAGTGCGGGAATTCATTTCCGGGTTCACGTGATCCCGTTCTATGTTTCGCGTCGGCAATTCGTAATTATGAACGCAGAATATTTGCGGAAAAATTACAGGGTCGAATGCTTGGATGAGATGGTTTATGGTCAAATGATCTCTCAAAGAGATCAAGAACTTTGGGATCGGTGCAAAGTTACTTGAAGGCAAGATCGTCCCACTTGCCTGCCTTTCCGGGTGTTTAACACAGGACTTCGTTTGCGCTGCCGTGGCGGCACCCGAAGCTCCAATAAACAAGCCGATCTTTCCAAACAAAACTCCATCCACAGTTCGGGCTGTTCTGAACCACGGGATTGTCCGATAGTCCCTTGAACAAGACGACATGCCAATGAACGTGCTAGGGGTTCGCAATGATAGGATATCTGACACTCATCCTGGTTTGCCAGTTGGTCGGTGAACTTGCCGTGGGCGCCCTTGCGCTGCCCATTCCTGGGCCGGTTCTGGGGATGGTTGTGCTGCTGGTGTACCTGTTCCTCCGGGGCGAGGTGTCCAAGGAACTGGAGGAAACAACAGACGGTCTGCTCCGCGCGATGTCGCTGCTTTTTGTGCCTGCGGGAACGGGTGTCATGATGCATTTCAAATTGCTGGGCGAGGCGCTTGTCCCGCTCGCCGTTGCGGTCGCCATCAGTACGATTACGGCGATCGTCGTGACCGCGCTGATGATGCGCTGGCTCGATAAGGGGCGCGACGATGCATAGCCTTCAGGAAACCTGGGTCTATCTCAACGCCTCGCCGTTGTTTCACCTGACCCTGACGCTGGTTGCGTTTCAGGCCGCAAGCTGGGTGTTTGAAAAAGGCGGGCGCAACCCGTTGCTGAACCCGGTTCTGGGCGCGGTCATTCTGGTGGTCGCTGTTCTGTTGGTCACCAAAACAGACTACGCCACCTATTTCGAAGGCGCGCAGTTCGTCCATTTTCTGCTGGGCCCGGCAACCGTTTCGCTTGCCGTCCCGCTTTATCGGCAGTGGCATCGGGTGCGCAACTCGGCCTTTGCCATCGGGGCAAGCCTTCTGACCGGGTCGCTCTGCGCGATCCTGACCGCCGCCGGAACGGTCTGGCTGGCGGGTGGATCAGAAACACTGATCGCATCGATTGCGCCCAAATCCGTGACCGCCCCGGTGGCCATGGCCATCGCCGAACAACTGGGCGGCCTGCCATCGCTGACCGCCGTGCTGGTGATCGTTTCGGGCATTTTTGGCGCCATGTTCGGCCCGATCCTGTTGAACCTGATCGGGGTCAAGGACTGGGGCGCACGAGGGCTGGCCATCGGAACAGCCAGCCATGGGATCGGCACGGCGCGGGCGCTGCAGGTCAACGAAACGGCAGGCGCCTTTTCCGGGCTTGCCATGGGGTTGAACGCGCTTGCCACCGCGCTCCTGTTGCCGCTGATCTGGGCCCTGCTGTTCTAAGCGGCCCGGTAATCTGTCCGATCAGGCGTCCTCCCCCCACAGGATGTCGCCGAACTGATCGCGCAGCTTGTTTTTCAGAACCTTGCCGGTGCCGCCAATCGGCAGTTCATCGACGAACACCACGTCATCTGGCACCTGCCAGCTTGCGACCTTGCCGTCGTAATGGGCGATCAATTCCTCTTTGCTCAGCTCCGCGCCGGGCGCTTTGACGACCACCAGAACCGGGCGTTCATCCCATTTCTTGTGGCGCGCGGCGATGGCGGCGGCATTGGCGACCTTGGGGTGGGAAATCGCGATATCCTCAAGTTCGACGGTCGAAATCCATTCGCCCCCCGATTTGATGATATCCTTGGCCCGGTCACGGATGATCATGTACCCGTCATCGTCGATCGTGGCGACGTCACCGGTATCAAACCACCCATCATCCGTCAGGGCACTGTTTTCCATCCCGAAATAGGATTCGACAATCCAGTGCCCGCAAATTTGCAGATTGCCCTGGGTTTCGCCGTCCTCGGGCAGGACATTGCCCTCGTCATCCACAAGGCGCAGTTCGACGCCATAAGGCGGCCGCCCCTGACCTTCGCGCAGTTTGGCCTTATCCGCGTCGCTCAGATCCTCGTGTTTTTGCAGCAACTGGTTCAGCGTGCCCAGCGGGCTGGTTTCGGTCATGCCCCAGGCATGGATCAGCTCGACCCCGTATTTGTCGCGGAACGCAGGGATCATCGAGGTCGGCAAGGCCGATCCGCCCACAACCGTGCGTTTCAGGCTTTCCGCCTTGCTGCCGGTCTTTTCAAGCGCGCCCAGCAGGCCCATCCAGATCGTCGGCACGCCCAGCGCCATCGAAACCTTTTCCCCGTCGATCAGTTTGACCAGGCTTTCGCCGTCCAGATTGGGACCGGGCAACACGACCTTGCACCCGACGCCGGCGGCGATATAGGGCACGCCCCAGGCGTTTGCGTGAAACATCGGAACCACGGCCAGGATCGTGTCCTTGGCCGACAGGGCCAAACCGTCGGGCTGGTTGCCGGCGATCGAATGCAGCACGGTGCTGCGGTGGGTATATTGCACGCCCTTGGGGTTGCCCGTGGTGCCCGATGTGTAACACAGGCTGGAGGGCAGCCGTTCGTCCAGGTCGGGCCACTGGTAATCGTCGCTCTCGGCGGCCAGCAGTTCGTCATAGAACAGCAACCCGTCCACCATCTTGGCGGCCTTGTCGTCGCGCGGGCCCATCAGGATCACGTGTTTGACCGATTTCAAATGTTCGCCCAGCTTGGCCGCGACGGGCAGGAACGTATGATCCAGAAACAGGACCTGATCCTGCGCGTGGTTGATGATATAGATCAGCTGTTCGGGAAACAGGCGCGGGTTGATCGTGTGGCACACGAACCCCGCCCCGGCCACGCCGAAATAGATCTCCAGGTGCCGCCGGTTGTTCCATGCGATCGTGGCGCAGCGGTCGCGCTTCTGAATACCCAGCTTTTCCAGCGCCGAGGCCAGCTTGCGCGCGTTCGCCTCGACCTCGGCCCAGGTGGTGCGCGCCACCTCTCCGCTGGTTTCGACCGACACGATGGGTGTCTTGCCGTGATACCGCGCCCCATGCGCAATCAGTGAACTGATGGTGAGCGGTTGCTCCATCATAGTGCCAAACATGGTCGTCCTCCCTCAAAGGGGCGGCTGAACCGGGTCAGGTTCGCGCGCGCCTCCAATTCGCCTCATTGGGGATGTTAGCGAAATTGCAGCAGCGCGATAGGCTAAACCTTGGGCAAATGCGGTGCCATGCCCGAACCAGCCCGATAAACCCCGTTCCGCGTTTGGCGCATCGGTGTACTGTCACGAACAGACGCGCGGTTGCGGTCGTGCGACAGTATTAATTTTCATCGGGGGGAAAGACATTGAGCATTCAAATCGACCATTCGGGCAAAACCGTTGTTGTCATTGGCGGGACCAGCGGCATCAACCGGGGCGTTGCGGAATCCTTTGCACGCCATGGCGCCAGGGTTGCCGTGGCAAGCCGGTCGCAGGACAAGGTTGATAACACGGTCGCCGCACTCCGCGCAGCCGGTGCGCAAAAGGCGCTGGGGCTGGCCTTTGACGTGCGCGACGCACAGGCGGTGGCCGACGGGCTGGCGCAGTTTCACGCGGAACTAGGCGATCTCGATGTCGTGATTTCCGGCGCGGCGGGCAATTTCCCGGCACTGACGGCGGACATGTCAGTGAACGCCTTCAAGACGGTGATCGACATCGACCTGATGGGCACCGTCCACGTGATGAAGGCGGCCTATCCTTTCCTGAAACGTCCGGGCGCCAGCATCATCAACATTTCCGCGCCACAGGCCTATCTGCCCTATGAGGGTCAGGCGCATGTCTGTGCGGCCAAGGCCGGTGTCGATCAGATCACCCGTACCCTTGCGTTGGAGTGGTCGCCCGAAGGGATCAGGATCAATTCGGTTGTGCCGGGCTATATTGATGAAACCGAAGGCGCGCGCCGGCTGGCCCCGACGCCCGAGGCGCTGAACCAGATCAAAGCCAGCATTCCGCAGGGCCGTTTGGGTCAGAAACAGGATATCGCCAATGCCTGCCTGTTCCTCGGGTCGGACATGGCCAGCTATGTCTGCGGCCAGGTAATCGCCGTGGATGGTGCGCTCTATCAGCGCGGGTCCGGGGCGTTGGGCCAGGCCCTTGGCCAGATGCTGCGCGCCGCAAAGCGAGGGTAAGAACCGAATCCGGCCAGAGCGACACCGGCGGGGAAGGAACTGGCGCTATACAATTGCCCGGCGGGCCCCTAGCGTCATGCAGATGAGCGAACCTGACATTCACGACAGCGGCTATTCCTGGTTGCGCCTGATGGTGACGCTGACCATCGGCATGGTGGCCAATGTCGGCATGTGGGCGGTGATCGTCATCATGCCCGCGGTCGAGGCCGAATACGGCGCAGGCCGGGCCGAGGCCTCGATGCCCTATACGCTGACGATGATCGGGTTTGCGCTGGGCAATCTGCTGATCGGGCGGGTTGTGGACCGGTTCGGCGTGACCATCGCGCTGAATGGCGCAGCAGTTGCCATCGCAATTGGGTATTTCCTGTCTACGCTGGCCCCGTCGATGACGGTTCTGTCCCTGACCCACCTGTTGCTGGGGCTGGGCACAGCCGTGGGGTTCGGCCCGCTGATCGCCGATATTTCGCACTGGTTCCTGCGCCGGCGCGGCATCGCCGTGGCGCTGGTGGCCAGTGGCAATTACCTGTCGGGCGCGATCTGGCCCACCTTGCTGGCCGACATGCTGCAGGACAGCGGCTGGCGCACGGTCTACCTTACACTCGCCATGGTCACCCTCGCGGTGCTGATCCCGCTGTCGCTGCTGCTGCGCCGTCGTGTTCCGGATTATGCACATGGGTTGGCGCAGGCGGCTTCGGACCTGCGGGCGCGCAGTGCAGGGTTCTCGCCGCGCACTCTGCAATACCTTCTGGGGCTGGCCGGAATCGGATGCTGTGTGGCCATGTCGATGCCACAGGTCCACATCGTCGCGTATTGCGTCGGGTTGGGATACGGCCCCGCCGTCGGGGCCGAGATGCTGTCGCTTATGTTGCTGGGCGGCGTGGTCAGCCGGGTCATCTCCGGCCTTGCTGCGGATCGGCTGGGCGGGGTGATGACCCTGTTGATCGGGTCGGTCCTGCAATGCATCGCGCTGTTCCTGTACCTGCCCTATGACGGCATGGTGTCGCTTTATGTGGTCAGCGCCATGTTCGGTCTGGCCCAGGGAGGGATCGTGCCCAGCTATGCGCTGGTCGTGCGCGAATACATGCCCGCGAAAGAGGCCGGATCACGCGTCGGGTTCGTTCTGATGATGACCATCCTCGGCATGGCGCTGGGCGGCTGGATGTCGGGCTGGATTTTCGACGTCACCGGCAGTTACCGGATGGCGTTCCTGAATGGCATTGTCTGGAACGGGCTGAACATCGCGATCATGCTGATGCTGCTGACCAGGTCCCGTCCGCGCACAACGCGCCCGGCGCTGGCCTGACAGCTGCTTTAGCTGCCGATGTGTGTCTCGCCCCGCGCGCGGGCCAGCGCGATTTGTTTCTGACGCTCGCGGAACCGGTTCTTATCCTCGTCCGAGGTTTCATCAATGCACTGATGACAGGACACGCCCGCCTCGTATTCGGGGCGATTACAATCCTCGGGCACCAACGGCCTGCGGCACCCGTGACACAGGGTATGCGGCCCTTCCCTCAGCCCGTGGCCAACGCTGACCCGGTTGTCAAAGACAAAGCATTCTCCCTGCCAGGTGCTGTCGTCTTCCGGCACATCCTCGAGATACTGCAGAATGCCGCCCTTGAGGTGAAAGACATCCTCGACCCCCTGCTCAAGCAGAAAGTTGGTCGATTTCTCGCACCGGATCCCGCCGGTGCAGAACATCGCGATCCGCTTATTGTGGAACCGATGCTTGTTCGCCTCCCACCACGCGGGAAATTCGCCGAATGATTTGGTTTCCGGGTCAACCGCGCCTTCGAACGTGCCGATGGCGACCTCATAATCATTACGCGTATCGATGACGGCCACGTCCGGCTGACGGATCAGGTCGTTCCATTCCTCGGGGCGCACGTAGTTCCCGACACGGGCACGCGGATCGACGTTGGGCTGGCCCATCGTCACGATCTCTTTCTTGAGCCGCACTTTCATTTTGCCAAAGGGCGGGCCGTCGCTGGTCGCTTCTTTCCACTCCAAACCGGCGCATCCGGGCAGGGCGCGGATATGGGCCAGCACCCGGTCAATGCCTGCACGCGGACCGGCGATAGTGCCGTTGATCCCCTCGCGGGCCAGAAGGAGGGTGCCTTTGACACCTGTTTGCGCGCAGAGTTCCACCAAGCCGGGCTTGATCGCGGCGGGGTCATCGAAGCGCGTGAAATGGTAGAGAGCGGCAATGGTATACATGCGCGGTGATCTAATCCTGCCGATAATGCGGTGCAAGGGCCCGCATTGACGCGGATGGCCCTTGCCCCTACCGATATTGCATAAGCAGGAGGTCCCGATGTCCAACGCCCTGATCGTGATTGATGTGCAGAATGATTTTTGCCCCGGCGGGGCGCTGGCCGTGCCCGATGGCGACGCGGTCGTGCCGATCATCAACGCGATGATGGATGATTTCGACGCGGTGATTCTGACGCAGGACTGGCACCCGGCGGGCCATTCGTCATTTGCCTCGTCGCATCCCGGCTCGGCTCCTTACGACATGATCGACATGCCCTATGGGTCACAGGTTCTGTGGCCGGATCACTGCATTCAGGGATCGGATGGCGCCTTGTTCCACGCCGATCTGCGCACCGATGGCGACCTGATCATCCGCAAGGGGTTCCGGCGCGCGATCGACAGCTATTCGGCCTTTTTCGAGAATGACAAATCCACGCCCACAGGGCTTGAGGGATACCTGCGCACACGTGGAGTCGACCGGCTGACCATGGTCGGGCTGGCCACCGATTTCTGTGTGCATTACTCGGCCGTGGACGCGGCGACCCTTGGCTTTGATGTCAGCGTGGCACTCGAGGCCTGCCGCGGTATCGACCTGGATGGGTCGATGCAGGGCGCCCTCGATGCGATGCAGGGCGCGGGCGTCGCACTTATCTGAGCGACGGTTGCCATTTGTTAAGACCCCCGGCGGTATTCGTTGACCTCAACGCTCAACAACCCCGGGCCGGGTCATGCAGGATGCACTGGCGGCGACAGGCCGGCCAAAAACCGAAATAGACATTGATTACAGCCCTGAACAGCTGTTTCTCACCTATGCGCGCGGACGGGTTTCGCATTTTGCCAACCGGCAGATCATGACGGTGATCGGCGGGCTGACGCTGACCATTTCCGATGGGTTGGAAATCGGGTTGGGTCTGATCGTGATTGCCCTGTTGGGCGAAGCGCTCGATTGTCTCTATCTGCACCGGGTGCCGCACCTTCTGACGCGCGGCTGGACGGTAACGCGCCTGTCGGTGATCAGCGCCGTGACCGGCGCATTTCAGGCGCTGACAATCGCCGTCTGTGTCGCCTTGGCCTGGGTGGCGCCCTTTGGGCAAAGCGCGCCGCTGTTTGCCTGTGCCTTTCTGGCGGGGGCCGCGGTGAACGGCGGTCTGGCCTTGCCTTTTAACCCCTTGGCGGCCAATGCGCGATTGTCGGTCTATGCCCTGACAATCCTGGGTCTTCTTGCGCAGGAGTCCGCTGTCAGCCAACTGAATGACGGCCAGTTCCTGATCAAGGCGGTGGGGATCGCCATTCTGGCCTATATGGTGATCGCCTTCCTGAAATTTGCCGTGACCGGGTCGCGCCGCAACCGACGCAACCTCACAGACCTGTGGAAACAAAGCCGCATGCTGGCCGAGGCCAATGCGCAGCTGGAGTTGCGTCAGAAAGAGGCGCAACGCCTGTCACTGGTCGCCAAATACGCCAATGACAGCGTGGTTCTGAGTGATGGGCAGGGCCATGTTTTCTGGGTCAACGAGGCCTTTACCAGGATCACCGGGTACACGGCCGAAGATATCTTTGGAAAACACCCCGGAGCCTTGCTGAACGGGCCCGGCACCAAGAGCGAAACGATCGCGGCGCTGAACGCCGCCGCCCGTCTTGGGCGCCCGTTTCGCGGCGAAATTCAGAACGTGACGCGGGATGGGCGCACGATCTGGATCGAAACCAACCAGGTGCCGGTGCTGGATGACGAAGGACGGGTGGAAATGACCGTCGCCATCGAACGCGACATCACGCAGGCCAAACAGTCAGCCCGCGACCTGGCGAAAGCCAAGGAAAAGGCCGAAGAGGGCGCGCGCGCCAAGGCCGATTTCCTTGCCACGATGAGCCACGAAATCCGCACCCCGATGAACGGCATCATGGGGATGGCCGACCTGATTTCGGAAACCGACCTGAGCGAAGAGCAAAGCGCCTATGCCCGGTCAATCCGCAGCTCGGCCCGCGCGCTTTTGACCATCATCAACGATGTTCTGGATCTGTCCAAGCTGGACGCCGACAAAATGGTTCTCGACCCGGCTGATTTCGATCTTGTCACCTGTCTTCAGGACACTGTGACGATGTTTCTGCCCCGCGCGGGTGAAAAGGGGCTGTTCCTGAAGCTGGAGATTGATCGCGACGTTCCTAGCCTTGTGCGGGCCGATGACGGGCGTTTGCGCCAAATCCTTGTGAACCTGATCGGCAATGCCGTGAAATTCACCGAAACCGGCGGTGTGACTGTAAAGGTTTCCGCCGATCGCGGCGCGCCCCCTTGCCGCCTGCAGATCGTGATCGCGGACACCGGGATTGGCATTGCCCCGGACCATCTGGAGCATGTTTTCGAACGGTTTTCACAGGCTGAATCCTCAACAACCCGCCGTTTTGGCGGCACCGGTCTCGGGCTGGCCATCTCACGCATGCTGGCCCGGGCCATGGAGGGCGAAATCAGGGTCCGGTCGGACCCCGGTCAAGGCTCACAATTTGAACTGACCCTGCCCGTTGCAAGGCCGGCCACCGTTCGCCTGGCGCCAAGAGCCCCGGTAACAGCCGCCGATTGCCTGCATGTGCTCAGCGGAAAACGGGTGTTGGTCGCCGAGGATAACAAGGTCAATCGTCTGCTGGTCCGGAAATATCTGCGCGACATCCCGATGGAGTTGCTGTTCGCTCATGATGGCCGTCAGGCGGTTGAAATGGCCCACTCCCACGCGCCCGACCTGATCCTGATGGACATGTCGATGCCCAAGATGAACGGGATCGAGGCAACCTGCGCGATCCGGCAATCGCAAACCCTGCAACCGACCATCCTCGCCCTGACGGCCAATGCCTTTGCGTCGGACCGCGCGGCCTGTCTGGCGGCTGGCATGGACGGGTTTCTGAGCAAACCGGTGCGACGGTCCGAACTTTTGGCCGAGATGGTCCGTCATTGTCGGGAGACGGTGACCCGGATGGCCAACTGAGGCCGCTGTGCCCAAAGCCCCCTGCCCGCTCTGGACAAGGCATGGGGGGATTGCTTTAACCTGTGCTCTGACAGCCCGGAGCCTGATATGGTCGACATTGCCACCCGCGTTTATAACCACAAGTGGAAGATCGACCCGATTGTCCGGTCATTGATCGACACGGATTTCTACAAACTGCTGATGTGTCAGTCGGTGTTCCGCAACAAGCCGGACACCAAGGTCACGTTTTCCCTAATCAACCGAACGAAATCTGTTCCGCTCGCCAAACTGGTGGACGAGGGCGAATTGCGCGAACAGCTGGATCACATCCGTTCCCTCTCGCTCAGCCGGGGGGAGAGCACATGGCTGCGCGGGAATACCTTTTACGGCAAACGCCAGATGTTCCGCCCGGATTTCATGGAGTGGTTCGAAAATCTGCGCCTGCCGCCCTATCACCTGGAACGCAAGGGCGATCAGTACGAGCTGACGTTCGAGGGCCAGTGGCACGAGGTGATGCTGTGGGAAATCCCGGCGCTGGCCGTGCTGATGGAGCTGCGCGGGCGCGCGGTTCTGAACGACATGGGCCGGTTCGAATTGCAGGTTCTGTATGCCCGCGCGATGACCCGGCTGTGGGAAAAGATTGAAAAGCTGCGCCCCATCGACACGCTGGGCATTGCCGATTTCGGCACCCGGCGGCGGCATTCCTTTCTCTGGCAGGACTGGTGCGTGCAGGCGATGATGGAGGGGCTGGGCAAGAAATTCACCGGCACGTCCAACTGCCTGATCGCCATGCGGCGTGAGGTCGAGGCGATTGGCACCAACGCCCATGAACTGCCCATGGTCTATTCCGCGCTGGCCGAGGATGACGCCGCGCTGGCGCGCGCACCCTATGACGTTCTGTCCGACTGGCATGACGAACATGATGGCAACCTGCGCATCATCCTGCCCGATACATACGGCACCAAGGGGTTTCTTGAAAACGCACCCGACTGGCTGGCGGGCTGGACCGGCATCCGCATCGACAGCGGCGATCCGGTCGTTGGGGCCGAGATCGCCATCGACTGGTGGAAATCCCGCGGTGAGGATCCGCGCACCAAACGGGTCATCTTTTCGGACGGTCTGGACGTGGACAAGATTGTCGAACTGCACGCCATCTTTGCGGGCCGGGTCAACATTTCCTTTGGTTGGGGCACCTTGCTGACCAACGATTTCCGCGGACTGGCCGAAAACGATGCGCTGGCGCCATTCTCGCTGGTCTGCAAGGCGGTCAGCGCAAATGGCCACCCAACCGTCAAACTGTCGGACAACCCGGAAAAGGCGATGGGCCCGGCGGATGAGATCGAACGCTATAAACGGGTGTTCGGCGTCGGTGAGCAGGAGCGGATCGAGGTGGTCGTCTGAGCCTAGCGGCGGTTCATCCGCCGTTCGCGCCAGATCACCATCAATCCGCCCGCGATGATCAGGAGCGCCCCGGGAAACAGATCGCGGAACGGGGCCTCGTCAAAGAACAGCCAGCCAAACACAAAGGCCATCGGTATTCCGAAATAATTGAACGGGGCGAGGTTGCTCTGCTCGGTCATGCGATAGGATATGATCAGGCACAGAACAGCCATGCCGCCGAACGCGCCCATGCCGATGATCCAGAACATATCGCCGGTGCTGCGCAGGTCCGAAAACCCGCCGGCAAAGGGCACGATCAGCGCCGATCCGACCAATGCGATGCCCGCCGAATACAGGTTCACCAGTGGGCTGGGCACATCATCGTCCATGCGGCGGGCCATCACACCGGCCAGTGCGTAAAGGAACGCGGCGCCCAGCGGGGCCACGGCGGCCCAGGAAAAGGTTTCGCGCCCGGGGCCCATGACCATGACAACCCCGGCAAACCCGATCAGCACCGCCACCCACCTGAGCGCGCCCACCCGTTCGCCCAACAGCGGAACGGCCAGTGCGGTCATGAACAGCGCGTTGGAATAGGTGATGGTGGCGGCGCTGGCAAAGGCCATCTGTCCCAGGGAATAGTAAAACAGCAACTGCGCCACCGCGACGATCAGACCCCGCGCAGAGGCCATCGGCCATTGCCGTATGCGCCATTGCCGCCCGCTGTCGCGCCAGACGCGCGAGGAATACAGCGCGATGAAACTCGGGATCAGGCCGAAAAAATTGCGATAGGCGGACAGTTCGGCGGCGGAATACGCGGGGGACAGATGTTTGATGATCAACCCCATAAAGTCGAACAACACCAATGCGACCAGCGACAAGGCAATGGCCGGGCCAACCCGGTCGGTGGGCCGGGCGCTCATGCCCGATCAGCCATGATAGGCGGCCACGGTCTTGAGCTGCGAAAACCCATACAGCGCCTCGAACCCCTTTTCGCGTCCGTGGCCCGATTTTCCGATTCCGCCGAAGGGCAGTTCGACACCGCCCCCGGCGCCATAGTTGTTGATGAACACCTGACCCGACCGCAACGCCCGCGCCAGCCGCATCTGCCGCGCCCCGTCGCGGGTCCAGATGCTGGCGACCAGCCCGTAATCGGTGCTGTTGGCAATGCTCAGGGCGTCTTGCTCATCCTCAAACGGAATGATCACCTGTACGGGGCCAAAGATTTCATCCCGCGCCAGCGGATGATCGGGCGGCACATCGGCAAACAGGGTCGGGCGCACATAGGCCCCGGTGTCAGGCGCATGGTCGACGATCACGCCATGCGCGGCGATGGGCAAATCCGCCCCCTTATCCAGGAACCCGGTAACGATTTCCTTTTGTCGCGCCGAAATCAGCGGCCCCAGCCGCAGGTCATCCATGGCGGGGCCAACGGTCAAGCCGCGATACGCCTCGGCCATGCGGTCGCGCACCTGATCGTACACCCCGCGCTGTACCAGAATGCGCGAGGAGGCCGAGCAGGTCTGCCCGGCGTTCTGAATGCCCGCGTTGACCAGAAACGGCAGGGCGGCCTCCAGATCAGCATCGTCAAACACCAGTTGAGGTGACTTTCCACCCAGTTCAAGCGTCACCGGCACCACGTTGCGCGCCGCCGCCGCCTGAACCAATCCGCCGGTCGGGACCGATCCGGTGAAACTGATGTGGTGAATACCTGGATGGGCCGACAGGGCCGCGCCCGCCTCGGCCCCAAGGCCCGGCACAACGTTCAGCGCCCCGTCAGGCAACCCGGCCTGCTGCGCGAGATCGGCAAAGGCCAGCGCGGTCAGACAGGCCTCTTCCGCCGGTTTCAGAATGGCGGCGTTTCCCATGGCGAGCGCGGCGCCGACAGACCGCCCGATGATCTGCATCGGGTAATTCCAGGGCACGATATGGCCCGTCACCCCGTGCGGTTCGCGCAGCGTGTAAACCGTGTACCCGTCCAGATAGGGAATGGTCGTGCCATGCACCTTGTCGGCGGCCCCGCCGTAGAATTCCATGTAGCGTGCCAGCGCAACCGCATCCGCGCGCGCCTGGGTCAGCGGCTTGCCCACGTCCATCGCTTCCAACGCGGCGAGGTCCTCGACCCTGTCCAGAACAAGCTGCCCGATCCGCGCCAGGATCCGGCCCCTCTCAACGGCGGTCATCCGGCCCCAGTCGCCGTTGCGCGCGTCGTGGGCGGCGGCCACGGCGGCGCCGATATCCTCGTGATCCCCGCGCGCGATGTCACAGATCGCGCTGCCATCCGACGGGTTGATCAGCGGCAGGGTCCTTCCCCCTTGCGGGGCCACCCATTGCCCGCCGATCAGGCATTTATCGGGGTCGAACCACATCAATTCCTTTGCAGATTCAGGCATTGGTCAAATTCCTTCGCAAATGGTCCAGATCGGGCAGGCGCGGGGCCGCGTCGATCAGCGTTTTGGTATAAGGATGCCGGGGTGCGGAAAACACGGCTTCGGTATCGCCCTGTTCGACGATCTCGCCGGCCTGCATCACCAGGACACGGTCGGTGACGGTGCGCACGACGCTCAGATCATGAGAGATGAACAGATAGGTCAGATCATAGGCCCCGCACAGATCGGCCAGCAGGTCCAGGATTTGTGCCCGCACGGATACGTCCAGCGCGCTCACCGCCTCGTCAAACAAGATCAGTTCGGGCCGGATGATCAGGGCGCGGGCAATGGCGATGCGCTGCCGCTGTCCGCCGGAAAATTCGTGGATGTACTTGCGCGCATCCGCCGGTTTCAGGCCAACCGCCGTCAGCGCCTCGTCAATGGCACGGTCACGGTCGGCGCCAGTTGGCGGGGTGTCGAGCAAATGAAACGGCTCGGTAATCAGGCGATCGACCCGGTGGCGCGGGTTGAACGATCCAAACGGATCCTGAAACACCACCTGCATCTTGCGCCGTACGGCCAGGTTGGTGTGATGCCCGCTGAACACCGGCGCGCCATCCAGCAGGATCTGGCCCCCTTGCGTCTCTTCAAGGCCCAGAATGGCCCGTGTCAGGGTCGATTTTCCGCACCCGGATTCGCCGACAAGGCCCAGCCTTTCACCCCGGTTCAGGATGAAATTGACACCTTTGACGGCGCGAAAATGCCCCGGCGCGGCAAACAGCCGGCTGCGCGGCAGGCGATAGTCGCGGATCACATCGCGCACCTCAAGCAAGGGCGCAGGCGGCGGGACGGGCGGCAGGGTCACCTGATGGCCCGATGCCTCGAACAAGGCGCGGGTATAGGGGTGGCGCATATGGGCGAGCAAATCCTGCGTCGGCCCGGTTTCGACCACCTCGCCGTGACGCATGACGACAATCCGGTTGGCCATGTCCGACACCACTGCCAGATCATGGGTGATCACCAGCAACCCCATGCCGTAATCGGCAACCAACCCTTTCAGCAGGTCCAGAATCTGTGCCTGTGTGGTCACGTCCAGCGCGGTTGTCGGCTCATCCGCGATCAGCAACTTGGGGCGCAGGGCGATGGCCATGGCGATCACCACGCGCTGGCGCTGCCCGCCGGACAGTTCGTGCGGATAGCGTGACAAGGGGAACCGATCGCCGGGCAGGCCGACGCGGTCCAGTACCTCGCGCGCGCGCTCCATCGCCTGGGCCCTGGGCATGGCCCCATGCACAAGGATGGTTTCGGCCACCTGATCGCCGATGGTCCTGACTGGGTTCAGTGCGGTCATCGGCTCCTGAAACACCATGCCGACCGCATTGCCGCGCAAGTCACACATCCCGGCTTCGGACGTGGTCAACAGTTCCATCCCATCCAGCCTTATGGCACCGCTGGCCCGCATTGCGTCGGGCAACAATCGCATCACCGACAGGGCGGTCATTGATTTTCCCGATCCGCTTTCGCCGGTGATGGCGACAATCTCGCCCGGCTCGACCCGCAGCGAGACCTGTTTCAGGATCTCGGTCTTGTGGATCGTGACCGACAGGTTTTCGATCTCAAGCAGGTTCATGTCCGGGCCACCCTGAGCCGGGGGTCAAGGTGGTCGCGCAGCCCGTCGCCCAACAGGTTCAGCCCCAGAACCGTGACGATAATGGCCACTCCGGGGATCAGCGCGATGTGGGGCGCGATGCTGACCAAGGTTTGTGCGTCCGCCAGCATCCGGCCCCAGCTGGGCGTGGGGGGTTGTGCGCCCAGACCGATATAGCTCAGCCCTGCCTCGGCCAGAATGCCAAGGCTGAACTGGATGGTGCCTTGTACGATCAGCAGGTTCGCGACGTTGGGCAGGATATGTTCAAACGAAATCCGCGCGCTGGATTTCCCCGCCACCCGCGCCGCCAGAATGAATTCGCGCTCCCAAAGGGACAGGGCCGCGCCACGGGTGATGCGGGCGAAAACGGGGATGTTGAAAATGCCGATGGCAATGATCGCGTTGATCGCCCCCGCGCCGAACACGGCCGTGATCAGGATCGCGATCACCAGCGAAGGGAACGCGAACACCAGATCGTTGCCGCGCATGATCAACTCGTCCAGCCAGCTACCCTTGCGCGCCGCCGCCGTCAGGCCCAATGGCACGCCCAGCGACATGCCGATGCCCACCGCCACCAGCGCCACGGCGATCGAGGTACGCGCGCCGACCATGATCATGCTGAAGATATCGCGCCCGAAATGATCGGTGCCGAACCAGTGATCGCCGCCGGGGCGGGCGAATTTCGCCGGAATGTTCATTGCCGCATGGTCAAACGGCGTCCAGACGAACGACAAAAGCGCGGCAATTACCACCACCGACGACAGCAATGCGCCCAGGATCAGGTTACGGTTCATGTGCGTGCCCTCAACCGGGGATCGACGGCGGCATAGGCCAGGTCGACCAGGAAATTCACCGTGATCACGGCGAAGACCAACAGCATCACGACCGATTCCACCACGATCAGGTCCCGTGAACTGATGGCCTGAAACACCAGCCGTCCCAGACCGGGCAGGTAAAACACCTGTTCGATGATGATCGACCCGGCCAGCAGAAACGCAAACTGCAAGCCGATGATCGTCAGCACGGGGATCAGGGCATTGCGCACCCCGTGCCGCCACAGGGCCTGTCGGCGTGACAGCCCCTTGGCCCGCGCCGTGCGCATGAAATCTTCGCCCAGAATGTCCAGCAGGGCCGACCGCATGACCCGCGCAAGGATGGCCGCCTGCGGCAGGGCTAGCGATATTGCCGGCAAGGTTAGCGAATGCAGTCCGGTCAGAAACCCCTTGTCCCATCCGGCAAACCCGCCGGCCCCGAACCAGCGCAGGTTGATGGCAAAGATCAGCACCATCATCATCGCGAACCAGAAATTGGGCACCGCGACGCCCAGTTGCGTGGCCCCCATCACGGCCATGTCTCCGGCTTTGCCGCGCCGGGCGGCGGCATATATGCCCGCCGGAAAGGCGATAAGCGTCGACAGGGTCAGCGCATAAAGGGCCAGTGGCAGCGACACCCACAGCCGGTCCCCGATCATGGTGCTGACCGGTGTGCGATAGGTGTAGGAGGTTCCGAAATCCCCCACCAACATGCCGCCCACCCAGTTGGCATAGCGCTGCCATTTGGGCACATCCAACCCCAGTTCCGTGCGCAGGGCGGCAACCGTATCGGGCTGGGCGTTGATGCCCAGCATGAAACTTGCCGGGTCGCCGGGGGCGACCTCGATCACGGTAAAAATCACCAGGCTGGCGACCGCCAGGCTGAGGACAAGGGACAACAATCGTTTTAACGAATATCGCAACATTGCGATCACGTTAGGGGCGCGCCGGGACCGGGTCCAGAGACAAGCGCGTGCAAAAATGTCCGCGCCCCGAAGACTCTGTGCGCTGCAATGAAAAAGGCCCCGTTGCCGGGGCCTTTCAACCAGTGTTCGCAAGCGTGTTTATTGCGACCAGCTGACCGCCGTCAGGTCGGTGGCCTGCGTCGGCGCATTGGTCCACAACCCCTTGACCCCCGCCTTGGCCACGCTCAGCGCGGCAAGCTGGAACAGGTAGCCGTTGACGTAATCATTGGAGATGATGGTCTGCGCCTCTTGCAGCATCTGGGTGCGCATGTCGGGGTCGGTTGTCCCGTTCAGCTTGGCCATCAGGTCCTGAAACGCCTTGTTGTCATACTGAAAATAGTATTCGGGGCGCGCATAAATCCCAATGTCCATCGGTTCGGTGTGGCTGACGATGGTCAGGCCGAAATTCTTGCCCCGGAACACGGTTTCCAGCCACTGCGCCCATTCCACATTGGTAATTTCCGCCTTGATGCCCACGGCGGCCAGTTGCGCGGCGATAATCTCGCCCCCGCGGCGCGCATAGGACGGCGGCGGCAGGTGCAGCGTGGTTTCAAACCCGTCCGGGAACCCGGCCTCGGCCAGCAATGCCTTGGCCTTTGCCGGGTCGTAGGCTGAATTTCCGGTCAGATCGACATAGGCCGGATGATGCGGAGCGAAATGGGTGCCAATCGGCGTGCCATAGCCGAACATCGCACCATCGATGATCGCCTGACGGTCGATCGCATGAGCCAGCGCCTCGCGCACCTTTACGTTGTCAAAGGGCGGCTGCTTGTTGTTGGTCGAGAGAATCGTTTCACCTTCGGTCGATCCGACAAGCACCTGGAACCGGGGATCGGCCTCGAACTGGGGCAGGTTTTCGGGGGCGGGAAACCCGCTGAACGCGTCGATATCT
Organism: Arenibacterium sp. CAU 1754; assembly: GCF_054482635.1. NCBI lineage: Bacteria > Pseudomonadati > Pseudomonadota > Alphaproteobacteria > Rhodobacterales > Paracoccaceae > Arenibacterium > Arenibacterium sp. CAU 1754. Next base: position 72,615 of record NZ_JBTLRG010000003.1, on the reverse strand, counting down.
TCGGCCATCATCGCGGCAAAGGCGGCGGTCGGGTCGGAAATGAACTTGAACGTGGCGCTGTCCAGAATCGCGGGTGTGCCCCAGTAATCGGGGTTCCTGGCGATCTCGACCTTGTCGCCCTGGGTCCAGCTGACGAATTTGAACGCGCCGGTGCCCACCGGAGCGGTCTTGATATTCTCGATGCTTTCGGGCGCAACGATCACCGCATCACCCCAGGCCATGTTGAACAGGAAATTGCCGTTGGGTTCGCTCAGGGTCACTTTGACGGTCAGCGGATCGACCACGGTTACATCGCTGATCCCAGCAAACAGGGCCTTTTGCGCATTCACGCTGTCCTCGGCACGGGCGCGGTCGAGGCTGAATTTCACGTCCTCTGCGTCCATCGTGCTGCCGTCGTGGAATGTCACGCCATCCTGCAGCTTGAAGGTATAGGTCAGCCCATCCTCGGAGATTTCCCAGCTTTCGGCGAGGCCGGGCACGATGGACCCATCGCCCATGAACCGGGTCAGCCCTTCGAAGATGTTGGAATAGACAACGGAATCGATAGCCCCCGCCGCGGCGCTGGTCGGATCCAGATGGGGCGGCTCCAATTGCATGGCGACGGTGATTGACCCCTCGGCGATAACCTGCCCGGCAGTCAGGGCGGACGACAGCGCAAGGGCGGACCCGACGCCACGGATCATAGTTTTGAAATGCATGATGACTCTCCGTGAATGTTTTACAAACCCCCCGGGGCTTGGCTCATCGGGTCGAGTGTTCCCGCAAAACCCCACGTAATCAAGTGATTGATGATGTCCGAATTGCTGGCGGGCGCGCCGGATACTTGGTATTGGCGCGCAATTGACACCGCGAACAGGACGAAGAATGAGCGCCACTGCCCGCAAGACTGCCCCGACAGCCGAAGATATCCGCGCCCGGAAAGGCGCCGATCCGATTGTCAGCCTGACCGCTTACACCACCCCGATGGCCCAGTTCATGGACGCGCATTGCGATTTTGTACTGGTGGGCGATAGCGTCGGCATGGTGCTGCATGGGCTCAGCTCGACGCTGGGCGTGACGATGGACATGATGATCCTGCACGGCAGGGCGGTCGCACGTGGCCTGACACAGGCGATGATGGTGATCGACATGCCCTTTGGCAGTTATGAGGAAAGCCCGCAGCAGGCGTTTCGCAACGCCGCGCGTCTGATGGCGGAAACGGGCGCCGGTGCCGTAAAGCTGGAGGGCGGCGTTGAAATGGCCGAAACCATCCGGTTTCTTGTCAAACGCGGGATTCCGGTGATGGCCCACATCGGCCTGACACCGCAGTCGATCAACACCTTGGGCGGGTACAAGGTTCAGGGGCGCGATGCACAGGCAGATGCCGTGATGGGCGACGCCCACGCGGTGACCGACGCAGGCGCATTTGCGGTTGTTCTGGAAAAGGTACCGGAAACGCTGGCCAACCGGATCACGGATGAGGTGGCGATCCCCACCATTGGCATCGGGGCCTCGGCCGATTGCGATGGGCAGATCCTCGTGGTCGATGACATGCTGGGCTTTTTTACCGCCTTCAAACCGAAATTTGTCAAACGCTACTCTGATCTTGGAGATCAGGCCGAAGCGGCGATTGCCGAATATGCCGCCGAGGTGCGCGCGCGGACCTTTCCGGGCAAGGAGCATGTGTTTGCCGATGCGGCCCCGTCCAAAGGGGCCAAGGCATGACGCCGACAATCCTGCGCCAGCTGGCCGATCTGAGGGCCAGGCACGCAGAGTGGGTCAAGGCGGGCGAAACCGTTGCCGTTGTCCCGACAATGGGCGCGCTGCATGCCGGGCATCTGTCGCTGGTTCAGGCCGCGCGCAAGGCGTGCGACCGGGTGATCGTGACAATTTTCGTCAACCCGAAACAGTTCAACAACCCCGAGGATCTGGCCAATTATCCCCGCACCGAAAATGAAGATGCGGTGAAACTGGCCCCTTATGGCGTCGATGTTCTCTATGTGCCGGACGGCGATCAGATTTACCCCGATGGCTATGCCACCACCGTATCGGTCGCGGGACTGACCGACGTGCTGTGCGGTGCGCACCGCCCCGGACATTTCGATGGCGTGGCAACCGTCGTGGCCAAGATTTTCCTGCAAACAGGCGCCAGTCGGGCCTTTTTCGGGGAAAAGGATTTTCAGCAGCTTCAGATCGTGCGCCGCATGGCCAGTGATCTGGACATTCCCATTACCGTGGTCGGCTGTCCTACCATCCGCGAAGACAACGGTCTGGCCATGTCCTCGCGCAATTTACGCCTGACGGCGGAGGGTGCGGAAAAGGCACCGCATCTTTTTGCCGTGATGCAGGATACGGCCGCCGAACTGGCCAAGGGCGCGGATTTTGCTGCGCTGGCCAAATCCGCCCGTGACCGGTTGGTCGCAGCCGGGTTTGACGAGGTTGAATATTTTGAACTGCGCAGCGAAGCGGGTCTTGCCGAACTGAGCCGCCCGACAGAACCCGCCCGCCTGTTCGCAGCCGCCTGGATGGATGGGATACGCCTGATCGACAACATCGCCATTCCCGCGATCTGAGCGCGCCTGCACTCGGGGCTGGATGAAATCGCACAGCTTGCGCTAAGCTCTTGGAAACGCATTTCGGGGGAGGACGTGCAATGCCTTACATTCTGGCGATCGACCAGGGCACAACGTCGACACGCGCCATTCTGTTTGACGATCAGATGCAGGTGGCGGGCACCGCGCAGATGGAGTTTACCCAGTATTTTCCAAATTCGGGCTGGGTCGAACACGACCCCGAGGAGATCTGGCAATCCACACTCACCGTCTGTCGTCAGGTGATGGAAAAGGTCAGCGTCACGGCCGCCGATATTGCCGGAATTGGCATCACCAATCAGCGCGAAACCACCGTGGTCTGGGACAAGACCACCGGCGAGGCCGTGCATAATGCCATCGTCTGGCAGGACCGGCGCACCGCCGAAATTTGTGAAACCCTGCGCGCGGGCGGCCACGCAGACATGGTTGCGCGCACCACCGGCCTGTTGCTGGACCCCTATTTTTCCGGGACCAAGTTGAAATGGCTTCTGGAAACCGTGCCCGGTGCAAAGGACCGGGCCGAAAACGGCGATCTGCTTTTTGGCACCATCGACAGTTTTCTGATCTGGCGTCTGACCGGCGGCAAGGTGCACGCCACCGATGCCACAAATGCGGCGCGCACCCTGATGTTCGACATCAATACAGGCAAATGGAGCACCGATATGTGCGCCCTGCTGGACGTGCCGGTCAAAATGCTGCCGGATGTGCGTGACTGTGCCGCCGATTTCGGCCAGACCGATCCATCCCTGCTGGGCGGGGGCATTTCCATTCTGGGGGCCGCAGGCGACCAGCAGGCGGCCACCATCGGGCAGGCCTGTTTCAAACCGGGCATGATGAAATCGACCTACGGAACGGGCTGTTTCGCATTGCTCAATACCGGTGATAAGCCGGTGCATTCCCAAAACCGGATGCTGACCACGGTGGCTTATCAGCTCAACGGGCAACGCACCTATGCGCTCGAAGGGTCGATCTTTGTCGCCGGTGCGGTCGTGCAATGGTTGCGCGACGGGCTGGGGATCATCGAACGGGCCGAACATTCCGGCGAACTGGCGCTCGCGGCTGATCCGGCGCAGGACGTGGTGATCGTGCCTGCCTTCACCGGGCTTGGTGCCCCTTACTGGGAGCCAAACTGCCGGGGGGCGATGTTTGGACTGACCCGCAACACCGGTCCGGCTGAATTTGCCAGGGCCGCCTTGGAAAGCGTCGCGTTCCAGACCCGCGATCTCTATGAGGCGATGCGGGCAGACTGGAACGCGGATGCCGATACTATCCTGCGGGTCGATGGCGGGATGAGCGCGAGCAACTGGACCATGCAAAGCCTGTCCAACATTCTCGGCGCACCGGTGGACCGGCCGGTGATGCAGGAAACCACCGCGCTGGGCGCGGGGTGGCTTGCCGGCATGCAGGCCGGGATCTATCCCGATCAGGACGGGTTCGCCGCCACGTGGGCGCTGGATCATCGGTTCACGCCGGAAATGGACAGCGATCTGCGCGCCGCGCGCTATGACCGCTGGCGCCGTGCGGTCAAGGCCGTGATGAGCTTTTAACCAACTCTGGCGCCCGCTGGGATGATCGGAGGTTTCGCATTCAGCGCCTCGATCGAAAAGCCCGCAACCGATTTGTACTTGGCCGAATGCGCGGCCAGATCCTCGTACGGGATCACGTCGTTGATGTCGTCGAATTGGCCGCCACAAAGGTCCTCGACCCGTTGCAGAATACCGTCCGGCCCGCCACCGCGCCGGTTGGCCAGCCCCACGGCGGTTGTCACGGGGCGGATTTCCTCCTCATAGGCGGTCAGCGCCGCAGGTGTGATCCCGTGATCCAACAGACGCGCACCAATCACGCGCGCATCGACAATCGCCTGACTGGCCCCGTTTGACCCCACCGGAAAGGTGGCATGCGCCGCGTCCCCCATCAGCGTGACCCGCCCGAATGTCCACTGATCCAGCGGATCGCGGTCCACCATAGGGTACTCATAAATCCTGCCCGCCCCGTTGATGAGCGCAGGCACGTCAATCCAATCAAAGGTCCAATCGGTGAATTCGGGCAGGAAATCAGCCTTGTCGGCGAGCCGGTTCCAATCTTCTTTCTGCCAGCCCATCGACGGATCATAGCGTTTTTCGGCGATCCAGTTGATCGTGGCGAGGTTGGTGTCCGGGTCCGGGTCGGAAATCGGATAGGCCACCATGCGTACGCTGTCATGGCCGATCATCACCATCGCCGCCCCGCCAAAATAGGCGTCGGCCACCGTGGTTGCGCGCCACAGTACCTGACCGTTCCAGACCGGATCACCCTCGTCCGGGTACATCTGCGCGCGCAGGGCGGAATGGATACCATCGGCCGCCACGATAAGGTCACCGGCCACCCGCGTGCCATCGGCCAGCAGCAGATAGGCGCGGTCACCCTTTTGATCGAACCCCACGGCGCGCGCGCCGGTGACAACGCTGTCTGGTCCTGCCCGTTCCAGCAAGGTCTGATACAGCATCATCTGCAACTCACCACGATGCACGGAATATTGCGGCCATGCGTATCCGGCCCACATGCCGCGCGGTTCTTCCCAGATTTTCAGACCGAACCTGGTATGAAAGCCAATCTGCCGGGTCCGCACGCCGATACGGTCCAGTTCATCCTCAAGGCCCAGATCGAACAGTTCGCGCACCGCGTTGGGCTGGAGGTTGATACCCACCCCCATGGGGCGGATTTCCGGCGCGGATTCATAGATGCGAAACGGCACGCCGATCTGATGCAGCGTCAGGCCCAGCGACAATCCGGCAATCCCGCCGCCGGCAATCAGAATGGTCATGAAGTTCCCCCACAGTTTTCGTCAAAGAACCAGCACCGGGGAGCAGGCGCAAGGGTATGCGATCAACTTTGCCCGGCGATGATCAGATCGGGGCCAAAGATCGTGTCGGCGTGATCCTGAAGATAAATTTTCAGCCACGGCGTAAACCGTTCCGGGTGGCGCGCCACTTCGGCGATCAGGTCGTGGTATTCGACCCACCGGGTTTCCATCACCTCGTCCGGGTTTGAGGTGACTTTCAGCGACTTGCGCGCATGGGCCAGAAAGACGTCGACGACCTCATGCTCGACAAGACCGTTGCCCACGTCGGCGCGATATTCCAACTGGTGCCTGAATTCAGGGTACAGCCCGGTAACGCCCAGTTCCTCGTTTAGACGCCGCACGGCGCAAGTGCTTGAGTCTTCGTCCCATTCCGGATGGGTGCAGCAGGTATTCGCCCACAGGCCGGGCGTGTGGTATTTGCTAAGGGCGCGACGCTGCAACAGGATGTCTGTGCCCCGGAACACGAATACCGAAACGGCCTTGTGGCGCAGGCCCTTTTCATGAGCCTCCAGCTTTTCGACCGGAGTCAGTTTTCCGTCAACCCAGGCGGGGATCATGATGCTCATGTGCGCGGCCCCGTTTCAGGATGACGTTTCATGGCGGTGTGTACCTTGTGGTCGTGCCCCGAACCGGGGCATCGGCGGGCCGGAGGTTTCCACCCGGCCCGCCAGTTGCATTATTCCGTTGCGGCCGGCGAGACGCTGACCAGATAGGCATAGATGTCGTCCGCGCCTTTTTTCAGCTTGAAGCTCATCTTCGACTTGGCCTTGGTGTCGTCCAGATACTCCTTCAGGAAACCTGCCGGGTTCTCGACATACTCGGCAAAGGTTTCTGCGTCCCAAACAAGGCCCGCCTCGCCTGCGGCCACAAGGTCGCCGCTGTATTTGAACCCTTCAACGCTGCCAGCGGTGCGTCCGACCAGGCCATAAAGGTTGGGGCCGGTTTTACCACCCTTCACGATCGTTTCGCCAGAATCGGATGCAATCGTGTGACAGGATTTGCATTTCTTGAATCCGTTCTCGCCTTTTGCTGCATCGCCTTCGGCCAGAACCGGGCCTGCCAGAAGGCCGGCGATCAATGTTGCTACTACTCGTTTCATGTCATGCCTCTCAGTCAGTTCGAGTTGACCCAATACTTAAGTCTGCATGCCGAGAGTCAACTGCCACAATGCCGCGCCTCGGCGCGCCTGAATGTCGCTATCGGGAAATGTCGCACCAGGCTGGCAACAAATCGCCCGTTTTCGGCCGGGCAAGAAACACCGCCCGCGCGATGGCCCGCGACAGGCACAGCCCGGCGGCATGCCCAATCAGGCCAAGGTTCACATCGCCCGCGTCAACGTCGGACCGGCCCGTGCTGACCGCGAACACCAGATCGCCATCGCCCGGCGTGTGGGCGGGCACCGTGGCCCGCGCGATGCCGTCATGCGCGGCAACGGCCACGCGCTGGCATTGGGCCTTGCTCAGCGGGGCGTCGGTGGCGACGATGGCAATCGTGGTGTTGGCGCGATCGGAGTCACCGGCATGGGTCAGCCGTGCCTTTTTGCTGTCCAGCGTGCGGCCCAACCCGGCCGATAGGTCCGGCCCCAGCCCGCCGAATTCCCCGTCCACCTCGAACGGTGCGGCCCAGAAATGCCGCTCGCCGGGGGTGGTGACGCTGCCCACCGGGTTGGCAGCAACCAGCGCGCCAACCGTGATCCCGTTGTCCAGAACGAAGGACGCCGAGCCAAGCCCGCCTTTCAACATCGCGCTCATGGCCCCGGTTCCGGCCCCCGCCGTGCCCAGGTCAAACGCTTGGTCGACCGCGCCAAATGCGGCCCGCCCCAAGGCGCGATAGGGGTTCTCCGCCCAGTCCTTTTTCCCGCCGTTCAGCAGATCAAAAATGATCGCACCGGGCACCAGCGGAATGATCGCACTGCCCAGCCGAAACCCGCGCCCCTGCGCGCGCAGCCCGTCAACAACGCCGGAACAGGCATCCAGCCCATAGGCCGACCCGCCAGCCAACACCAGCGCATCCACATGCGCCACCGATTTGTCCGGTGCCAGCAGATCGGTTTCGCGTGTCCCAGGCGCGCCCCCCATCACGTGGACGGACGCGGTGAACGGCGCATCGCCGCTCAGGACAGTCACGCCGGATTTCAGCGTTTCGTCCTGCGCATTGCCGACCCCAAGCCCTGCGACATCCGTGATCAGGTTCCGCTGTCCCGGCTTCACGATGCACATCTTTCGCGGTGGGATATCGTACCCATCAGATACACCGTCCGCCGTCGACTTCCATGGCGACACCGGTGATCATGCCGGCCTCGTCCGAACACAGGAAACAGGCCGCATTGCCCAGGTCCTCGGGCTGAGAAAACCGGCCCAGCGGGATTGTTGACAGGAATTTGGCCCGCATTTCCGGCGTGTCCTCACCCATGAAGGATTTGAGCAGTGGCGTTTCCCCCGCAACCGGGTTCAGCGCATTCACCCGCACCCCGTCCGGGGCCAGCTCCACGGCCATGGCTTTGGTCGCGGTGATCATCCATCCCTTGGAGGCGTTGTACCAGTTCAGCTTGGGCCGGGGCGATACGCCGGCGGTCGAGGCGATATTCAGGATCGCCCCGGATTTGCGCGATTTCATATGCGGCACCAGCGACCGTGCCGTCAGGTAAACCGACTTGGCATTCACCGCCAGAACCCGGTCGAATTCATCCTCGGCCACATCTTCCAGCGGGGTGGGCAGGTGCGTGATGCCTGCATTGTTCACCAGAATATCCAGATGACCGAACATCGACAGCGCCGCGTCGGCCATGGCCTGAACCGATGCGCCATTCGCCACGTCCACCGGTTGGGCCACGGCGCGATCCCCGATGTCCCGGGCCATGGCGCTTGCCGCGTCGCCGTTGATATCGGCAATCATGACCCGCGCGCCTTCGGCAATGAATTTGCTGACAATCCCGGCGCCAAACCCCGAGGCGCCACCGGTCACGATGGCGGTTTTTCCGTCCAATCTCATGAAATATCTCCCTTTGCGGGCAGTTTAGTCGTCTCGCACGCGGCCGCGCAATGCCTTGACTGTGCTGCGCTGGGTCTTGGCCTCAAGACGGCGGCGCACCGACCCTTTGGTCGGCTTGGTGGCAATGCGCCGCTTGGGCGCGACCAGCGCCTTGGTGATCAACTCGGCCAGCCGTTCGCGCGCGATTTCGCGGTTGCGGGCCTGCGATCGGGTTTCATCGCATTGAATGATCAGCGCGCCATCCTTGGTCCAGCGCCGCCCCGCCAGCCGTTTCAGCCGTGTCTTGACCGGCCCGGGCAACGATGGTGAGCGTTCCGCTTCGAACCGCAACTCGACAGCCGTGGACACCTTGTTCACATTCTGCCCGCCGGGGCCGGACGCGCGCACAAAGCTTTCGCTCAGTTCCCAGTCCTGAATGGTGATGGTGTCCGATATCCGCAGCATGGGGCGATCTTAACGCGTTGCAGCGCAATCAAAAAGGGCCGCCCGAATACCGGACGGCCCTTATCGAAAGTTTCTTTGGAGGTGGGGCCGGTCAGACCTGTCCCAGATCCTGTTCAGGTGGCACTCCTGCCAAGGGCTGCCTCAGCAGGCGCTCTCCCAAACTGTACCGACACCTCGCTCCAATACCTTTCTTGACACTGGATCACCTCCTTTTCCGTTGTTGAACTCACCCTCAGGTTTGCACGGAAAATGCGGTTCGCCAAACAAAATCGTCACGCCTTGGCCGGGGTCCCGGTCAAACGCTGAACAATCAGGCGGAAAGGGATAAGCGCGACCAGCGCCAGCGACAGCTTCACGGCCCAGTCGGCCACTGCCAGCGACATCCACAGGGGGGCAACCGGCCCCGCGCCCAGCATCGGCAGGGCCTCGTTCGCCCAGGACACGTCGTTGCCCGGTTCCAGCCAGACCATCTGCGCCGAAAAGGCGATGCTGAAAAACAGGACCGTATCCACCGTCGAACCGATCAGGGTCGAGACCAGCGGCGCCCGCCACCATTTCCCGCCCCGCAGAGACGAAAACACCGCAACGTCCAAAAGCTGCGCCGTCAGGAAGGCAAGGCCGGACCCGATCGCGATACGCAAGGTGACCAGCGGGCCGAATTCGCCCATGATCTGCGTTCCGATCAGGGAACAGATCACCCCGACGACAAAGCCAAAGAACACGACTTTGCGGGCCGCGGGGGCACCGTAAACGCGGTTCATCACGTCGGTGACCAGAAAGGCGAACGGATAGGTAAAGGCGCCCCAGGTCAGCCATTGGCCGAACAGGAACTGAACAAGGATGTTCGAGGCCACCACGATGATGGCCATGGCAATGATGCCAGGAATATGTGCGCGTGTCATAAGTGTAAGCCCGTTTTGACAAGGTTGCGGCGACTTGGACCCCCGACGGGGATCAAGCGCGCCACCTAGCTGGTCTTTTTTGAAACCGCAAGCTTTTCTGCAACGCCCGACTGCGCGGGCGTTACCTGGATTTCAGAACCTTTGCGCACTGCCTTGGCAGGTCGGCCAGCACGTATTCGCGTCGTTTCTTGGGTTTGGGCGCGTTCGGGTTGGGCGGCGGCGGGTTCAGAATGTTGTTCACCCATTGCTGCGCATCTGCACAGCCATCGCCACGCGGCGGCGCATCCTGATTGGCGCAGCCACGCATACCGCGCGGGCAGGCCAGGCGCACATGGAAATGGTAATGATGCCCCCACCATGGCCGGACCTTGCGCAGCCAGCTGCGGTCGCCCTTTTCATCCTTGCACATCTGCACCTTGGCGCCGGGGAACACGAATATCCGCGCCACGCGCTTGTCCTTGGCGGCCTCGCGGATGATGCGGTGATGTGCCCGGCTCCAGTTGTTATTGACAAAGGCGCCGTTGGACCGCCGGGTCGAGATTGAGGAAATGCTCTCGCGCTGCTGGCGTGACAGGTTCAGGCGCGAGGTGGGCAACATCCAGATGTCGATGTCCAGCCCCACCTGATGGCTGCGGTGTCCCGTCAGCATCGGCCCGCCACGCGGCTGGCTGATGTCACCGATATACAGACCCTTCCACCCCGGCTGGCGGGCGGCGAATTTGCTGAGGTCCTGAATGAAATCGATGGTTTCCGGATGGCCCCAGTTGCGGTTGCGGCTCAGCCGCATTGCCTGCCATGTGGGTCCGGTCTCAGGCAATTCCACGGCCCCGGAAACGCATCCCTTGGCATAGCTGCCAAATACTCCGGGTGCTTGTCGCGATGCCTTGGGAATGGCGCCGAACAATTGTTTGGCCAGCGGTTCCGCCTGAACGGGACTGATAAAACACAAAACAAACAACAGGTAAGCAGTCAGGCGGGCAAGGGTCATCCAGTACGGTCTCCTTCGGCTTTCACCCAGATTAGCAGAATCAACCCCAGGACGAAAAGGCCAATTACCGGCGAAACGCCCAAACGGGCGCTGCCGGTGACGGCGGTGAAAATGCCGATCAGCGTTGGGGCGATAAATGCCGTTGCTCGCCCGGACAGACCGTACAGGCCGAACAACTCGGTTGCCTTTTCTTCGTTTGCATGCCGGGCCATCAGGCTGCGGCTTGATGCCTGTACAACGCCGCCCATGCCGCCGATCAGTGCGCCACAGATGAAAAACACGGTATCCGGCAGGCTCGACCCGTCGGCCAGCGGCATGCCGAAAAACTGCGTGCGCGACATGCCAACGATGACGGCACAAACGCCGATCAGGACCCATATCGCACCGATGATGACCGGCTTTGGTCCAACCCTGCTGTCCAGTTTGCCGCCGAGAAAGCTGAACAGGATGGACGACAGCAACGCCACGATTCCGAAAATGCCGATCTGGGTGATCTCCCAGCCCAGGACCAACACGGCGTAGACGCCGCCGAAACTGTAAAGCCCGTTAAGCGCATCGCGGTAAAACATCGACGCAAAGAGATAGGCCGTGACGCTTATCCGTTTCGGCAGGCTCGCCAACAGCTTCCCTAGCTCAGACAAGGCGTTCGAAAGATTGCCTTCGCGCCGTAACGGCGGGTCTTTGACCCACAGGAAATACGGAATCATGAAAATCGCGAACCAGATCGCAGTAAACGGACCCACCGCTCGGGTGCCTTCGCGTTCAGCACTGGCCAGACCCAAAATAGGATTCATCCCGATCAGGGTCTTGCCGTTCCCCTGCTCGGCCAGGAACAGAAGAACGATGATCAAGGTCAGAAGACCGCCTATGTAGCCAAACGCAAACCCGGACCCAGAGATTTCACCGATTTCATCCTTGTTGCCCAGCCCGGGCAGCTGCGAGTTTATGAAGATCAGCGCATATTCGGCCCCGATGAAGCCGATTCCGAATCCAACCAGGCCCAGCCACATGTTCGTGCCGTCCGGCATGGTCCACCATAGCGCAAAAGAACCGACGAAATACATCAGGGAAAAGGCATAGATCCAAGGAATGCGACGGCCGGTCGTGTCGGCAAACGCCCCCATGAAGGGCGCGCCAAAGCCGATGATCAGCCCGGTGATGGCCAGGCACCAGGCCCAGATAACTTGTGCATGTGCTTTGGCTTCGCTTTCGGCAAGTCCGCTGGCCAGATAGTATTCCGCTGCGACGCTGGCGAAATATGGACCGAAAACAAACGTGACCAGCAGCGTGTGATAGGGCTGGCTTGCCCAATCGAAAAACCACCATCCCCAAATGCGCTTGCGCTGTGAAATCTCTGCCATGACCTGCCCCTTTGTTATACAGGGATAAGACAGGGGATTGCCCTGTCAATCAAGCATCTCCTGCGCGGCGGACCACTTGCCCTTTGGCCTTCGGACGCTTAGGTCAGGGAGCGCAGCAAAAGGGAAATCACAGATGCAGTCCTTGTTTCAAATTCTGATGCTCATTCTGGATGTGGTGTGGTTTTTTATCATCGCCCATGTGATCATGAGCTGGCTGATCAGCTTTCAGGTTCTGAACCTGCATCAACCTTTCGTCGCTCAGGTCTGGCACACGCTCCAACGCCTGCTTGAGCCGATCTATGGCCCGGTGCGTCGGATACTGCCGTCCATGCAGGGCATCGATCTGGCCCCGCTTGTGGTCCTGTTGGGGATAATCGCGTTGCGGATCATCCTGGTGAACAACGCCGCGTTGTTTTACTGACCCCGTCGGGTCGTTCCGGGCCTTGTTCCCCGATTCCCAGTGTGTGAAAGTGCTGTGTAAGAGCAGATAGAAAAATCTTACACAGAGGCCCCCGGCATGACCGATGCACACCCGTTGTTGCGCGATGTCTTTGGATTCGACGCATTCCGGCCCGGTCAGGAAGACATCGTCAATGCGGTGACGGCGGGTCGGAACGTTCTGGCCATCATGCCCACGGGCGGCGGCAAATCCCTGTGTTTCCAACTGCCTGCCCTTTTGCGCGACGGGGTGACGGTTGTCATCTCGCCCCTCATCGCCCTGATGCGCGACCAGGTCCGCGCCCTGCAAGAGGCAGGTGTATGCGCCGGCGCGCTGACCTCGGGTAACACACCCGAAGAAACCGATGCCGTCTGGGCCGCGCTTGAGGCGGGGGAGCTTAGACTGCTTTACATGGCGCCCGAACGTCTGGCCGCCGGGTCGGCCATGGGCATGCTGCGCCGCATCGGCGTGGGCCTCATCGCCGTGGACGAGGCCCATTGCGTCAGCCAATGGGGCCATGATTTCCGCCCCGATTACCTGCGCATCGGCGAACTGCGTCGCGCGCTGAACGTTCCACTGGCGGCCTTTACCGCCACGGCAGACGCCGAAACCCGGCAGGAGATTATCGACAAACTGTTCGACGGTCAGGCACCCGAAACCTTTCTGCATGGGTTTGACCGCCCCAACATCCACCTGTCATTTGCAGCCAAGAACAGCCCCCGGCAGCAAATCCTGAACTTTGCCGCCGCCCGACGCGGGCAATCCGGGATCGTTTATTGCGGCACCCGCGCCAAGACCGAGTCTTTGGCCAAGGCGCTGGCCGACGATGGGCATTCCACCTGCCATTATCACGGAGGGATGGAGGCCGAAGACCGTCGCATCGTCGAAACCCGTTTCGCGCGCGAGGATGGGTTGATCGTGGTCGCCACGGTCGCGTTCGGTATGGGCATCGACAAACCCGATATCCGCTGGGTCGCACATGCCGACCTACCCAAAAGCATCGAGGCGTATTACCAGGAAATCGGCCGCGCGGGGCGTGATGGCGCCCCCGCCGAAACGCTGACCCTGTTCGGCCCCGAAGACATCCGCCTGCGCCGCTCGCAAATCGACGAAGGCCTTGCCCCGCCCGAACGCCGCGCCGCCGATCATGCGCGGCTGAATTCCCTACTGGGTCTGGCCGAGGCGCTGGAATGCCGCCGCAAGAACCTGCTGGGGTATTTCGGCGATGATCCTGTCACCTGCGGCCATTGCGATCTATGCGATAACCCGCCGGACGTGTTTGATGCCACCACGGCGGTGCGCAAGGCTCTGTCGGCCATCCTGCGGACCGAGGAATGGTTCGGCGCGGGCCACCTGATCGACATTCTGACCGGCACCATGACCGACAAGATCCGCGCGCGTCGGCATGATGAACTGCCTACCTATGGCGTCGGCACCGAATATGACAAACGCCAGTGGCAGGCCGTGTTCCGGCAGATGATGGGGCATGACCTTGTACGCCCCGATCCCGAACGCCACGGCGCCCTGCGCATGACCGACGCCGCCCGCCCGATCCTGCGGGGCGAGGCAAACATCACCCTGCGCCGCGATACGTTGACCAAAACCGCCACCCGCCGCCCGGCGGTCAAGGCGCTTGTGTCGGATGAGGACGCGCCGCTCTTGTCCGCGCTCAAGGCCAAGCGCCGCGCATTGGCCGAGGCGGCAAAGGTCCCGGCCTACGTCATCTTCAACGACCGCACCCTGATCGAAATGGCCGAGGCGCGGCCCGATACGCTGGACGCGATGGCGCGCATCGGCGGGGTGGGGGCCAAGAAACTGGAACGTTATGGCGCGATGTTCCTTGAGGTGATCACCGGTGCCTCCGAAACCGTCCACCCCGCACGGCGCAAACTGGCCGGACGCGCGGCCGGATCGGTCTATGACCAGTTGCTGGAGGTGCAGGCCGAACTGTCGCGCGGATCGGACGGCGTCGATAAACCGCTCAGCTGTTCGGCGGCGCAGTTGGCCAAGGTCGCGCAGATGCGCCCCGATGACGACCAGATGCTGGAACGGCTGCTGGGCGAACGCCGCGCCGAACGTTTTGGCGCTGCATTTCTGGACGTTTTGCGCAGCGCGGGCTAGATCAGGTCGGAATGCAAAACGGGGGTATGCGATGCTGGTTGTGATTTCACCTGCCAAACGGCTGGACTGGGCGGAACGGGATGTGACGCCAACGGAACCGGCGTTTCAGGACGATGCGATCCGCCTTGCCAAGACCGCGCGCAACCTGACGCTGGGCGATCTGCAGAAATTGATGAGCATCAGCCCCGATCTGGCGCGCCTGAACCGCGACCGGTTCCGCGATTTCAGCGATCACCCCGATGCCGACGCCACCCGCCCCGCGGCTCTGGCCTTTGCCGGGGACACTTACATGGGGCTCGAGGCCGGGTCGCTGGACCCGGAGGAAATGGACTGGGCGCAGGATCACCTGCGCATCCTGTCGGGTCTTTACGGGATCCTGCGCCCGCTTGATTCGATCCAACCCTATCGCCTGGAAATGGGCAGCCGCCTGAAAACACGGCGCGGCAAATCGCTCTATGACTACTGGCGCGACCTGCCCGCCAAGGCGTTGAACGATCAGGCCGAACAGGTCGGCACCGATGTTCTGGTCAATTGCGCCAGCCAGGAATATTTCGGCGCAGTCGATCCCAAGGCGCTGAAACTGCGCGTCATCACGCCCGTGTTCATGGAGGACAAGGCAGGCCAGCCCAAGATCGTCAGCTTTTTCGCCAAAAAGGCACGCGGCGCAATGGCCCGGTTCATCGTCCAGAACCGCCTGACCGACCCGGTGTCGCTGCGCGATTTCGACCTGGGCGGATACACATACCGCCCCGACCTGTCCGAAGAGGACAAACCTGTGTTCCTGCGCCCCTACGAGGCCTGAGCCTGTTCTCTGAACACCGGCAGGACCGCATCCGGGCAATGGCTGGCGATCTGTTCATGGATCGCCGCCTTGCGCAGTGGCTTGGTCATGAAATGATCCAGACCCGCGGCCAGAATATCGTCTGAATCGCCCGCCATCGCGTGGGCCGTCAGCGCAATGATGGGCACGTGGCGGTCGGTTCCGGCCTCAAGATTGCGGATTTCACGGGTGGCTTCCTTGCCGTCCATCCTGGGCATGGAAATGTCCATGAAAATCATGTCGGGCTGAAACGTCTGAAACGCGTCGACCGCCTCGATCCCGTTGCCGGCGAATTGCAGTTCGATCTGCAAATCCTTGACCATCTTGCTGAACACAAGCTGGTTGGTCCTGTTGTCCTCGGCCGCCAGGACCCGCATCAGGCGCGGCGTATCTTCCAGCGCCAGATCATGCGGTTCGCTCAAGGCTTGCGCGTCATCGTCCCGTGTCTCCTGCTCGTCGTTGCTCTGATTTACGGCGGTTTCACCGTCCGGCACCATTTTCGCGCCGATTTCGGACAGGCGCGCGAACAGTTCGCGGCGCGGATAAGGTTTCTGTAATATGCCCTGCACATGACGAACGGACGGATCACTCTGGGCAAAGGACGGGTTCGAACTGAGCAACAGGAACGGCACAGTGTCCCAGCCGTTGCTCCGGATCGCCTCGACCAGTTCCAGACCGTCCATATCCGGCATGTTGTGATCGCTGATGACCAGATCGACCGACCCGTCCAGCGTGGCAAGCGCCTGTTCGCCCGACCGGCAACTGGTCACCTGCAATCCCAGTTGAGAAAGTTGTTTGCGCAACACTTCGCGGTTGATGGCCAGATCGTCGACCACCATCACACTATGCAGGTGCGCAGGCAGAGCGGGCACATCCGTTTGCACCCCTTCGGCCTGGGACAGTTGCACGCGGAATCCGAAACACGATCCCTTGCCTTCCTCGCTTTCGATCCAGACCGATCCCTTCATCATCTCGACCAGCCGCTTGGTGATGGCAAGGCCCAGACCGGTGCCTTCGAATTCGCGGTTCTGTTCATCATCGACCTGATTGAACTCACCAAAGATGTGCTCGATCTTGTCCGCCGGAATGCCGATCCCGGTATCCTCGACCGTCACATGCAATGCGCAACTGCCGTCCTTGGGGTCTGGCACGCCGGTCACGCGGATCAGAACGTGGCCTTCCATGGTGAATTTCACGGCGTTGCCGGCAAGGTTGGTCAGCACCTGCCGAAACCGCCCCGGGTCACCGACGAACCGGGTAGGCAAAAACAGATCATAATCGACAAGGATCGACAGCCCTTTGTCCCGCGCGGCAGGCTGAAGCAGCATGACAACTTCATGCACGCAGCGTTCCAGATCGAACTCCTCGGGATGCAGAACCAGCTTTTCCGCCTCGATCTTGGAATAATCCAGCACGTCATTGATGATGACCAACAGCGCCTCGCCCGAATTCCTGATCGTATTGGCGTAAAGGCGCTGTTCCTCGGTCAATTCGGTATCGGCGAGCAGTTCGGCCATGCCCACGACACCATTCATGGGTGTGCGGATCTCATGGCTCATGTTCGCCAGAAAGGCCGATTTTGCCCGGCTGGCGATTTCGGCCTTCTTGCGCGCGGCCTTCAGCTTTTCCTCATAGCGCACGGTGGCGGTGATGTTCAGCGCCAGCGACACCACATCACCGCCATGCCCGCGTTGATCGATCACCTTGATGTATTGATCATTCCACCACCTGATGACGGTGGGTTCAGGGGTGGGCGACACCCAGCGTCTGGTCATTTTCGCGCGCCATTCGTCGGGTGACAGGTCCTCGGTGTTGATAAGCCCCTCGTCCGTCAGGATCTGCAGAATGCGCATATAGGACACGCCGGGTGTCATCTCCTCCAGCCCTTCAAAGGCATTGAAATAGGCGGTATTCGCGCCGATCAGCTTGCCGTCGGCATCGAAAAACGCGAACCCGTCCTGAATGGTCTGGATCGAATGCCACAACCGCCGTTCGGCGATTTCGATCTTTTCATTGGCGACCGTCAGATCGGATTTGACCTTTTCATTCTCGTCCCGAACGGTGGCGACCTCGGCCTGGGTTTCGCCGATTTGCCTGGTCAGGGCCAGCGCATGGCGCCCCAGTTTCCGGTTCGCCGCCGACAGTTCCGCCTGTTTGAGTTCCAACAGGCGTTCGGCGGCAAGACGCGCGCGCCGTTCCTCGGCAAGTTTGTTGGCAAGGCTCATGCCTGCGGCTCCGCATCTGGCCCCGGATGGGCATTCTTTCAGGGCAACAATCGGCCATCACGGTGAATAAGTGTTTAAGGAAAAACGGGCCGGGGAATCGTTGCCATGCGCCGGGCCGACATGTCACCCTGTGTGTAAACCGCAGGAGGGCACCATGGCACGATCTGGCAAACTGGCGTTTCTAACGGGGCTTTTTCTGGCGCTCCTGCCATCACTCTCGATTGCACAAAACGCTGTTCCGGATTTCCGGTTCGTGGTGACCCGCGATGTCGATTTCTACGGCGCCGATCTCGATGCGCTGTTTGACACTGATCTGGACAGTTGCGTTCGCGCCTGTACGGCGAACCCGCAATGCAGCGCCTTTACCTTCAACACGCGCTCGAATGCGTGTTTTCCCAAACGCGGCGTGACCGAACGGACCGCTTACGAGGGGGCTTTCTCCGCGGAAAAAGTCGCCACTGATCTGGCAATCGTGAAGCAGGGAGAGACCCTGCATGCGCAGCTGGGGTTTCTGCAGGACGGTGATCTGCGCCGCGCCCATACACTGGGCCGCGATATCGGATTGCGTCATCCGGCGGGCGGGTTCGAGATTGAATGGCTGCTCGAGTCTGCCCGTGCCTCGGCACAGGACCCGGCGCGCGCGATTCGCTGGATCGGCGCGGCAATCTCGCTGAGCGACCAGGCCGATCTTTGGACCGAATATGCCCGGTTGCTGTTGCGGGTCCAGACCGGCAAGTCCAGCGACCAGCGCGCCTATCGCGGGCGTGCGGTCAGCGCGGCGATCAACGGCTATCTGCGCGCGCCATCCGGCGGCGGGCGGGCCACGGCACTGGAGGTTCTGGCGCAGGCCCTGGAAGAAACCGGGCGCGGGCGCGACATGATCCCGGCGCTGCGGCTGGCCCAGGACAACCAGCCCCGGGTCGACATCGAAACCGCGCTGGAAACGGCAATCGGCAAATACGGATTCCGCATCACCGAAAACACGGTCGAAAGTGACTCGGCCGCGCCACGCATCTGCGCGCAATTTTCCGAACCGCTGGTCAAGGCGGGGGTGGATTACGAACCGTTCGTGCGCATGGCCGATCCGGGGCTGGTCGTGCAGGCGGACGGCAAACAGCTCTGCATCGACGGGGTCGCGCATGGCGGGCGGTATCGGCTGACCTTTCGCAAGGGGTTGCCCGCCGCCAATGGCGAGACCCTGCACAAGGACGTCGAAATCACCCAATACGTTCGCGACCGCAGCCCGAGTGTCCGCTTTCCGGGCCGCTCTTACGTACTGCCCAAATCCGCCGACGCGGCGCTGCCGGTGGAAACGGTCAACCTGACCACCCTTGATCTGCGCCTGCGCCGAATCAGCGACCGCAACCTGCTGCGTGCGGTGCAGGACGGGTATTTCGGCCGTCCCCTGTCGCACTGGCAGGATCAGAATTTCGCCAGTGACATTGCGCAAGAGGTCTGGACCGGCACTGCCGAGGTGCAGAACGAACTGAACCGCGACATGACCACCCGCCTGCCATTGGGCGAGGCGTTAGCCGATCAGCCCGCCGGCATCTATGCGCTCAGCGCCCGTGTGCCGGGGGCTGATCCCTATGACGATCCGGGCGCCACCCAATGGTTCGTGCTGTCCGATCTGGGGCTCAGCACCATGTCGGGCAACGATGGTCTGCATGTTCTGGTGCGCGGCCTGTCCGATGCCCGCCCCCGCGGCGGGATCGACGTCACGCTGGTGTCGCGCGCAAACGCGGTGCTGGGGCGCGCCACGACGGATGACACAGGCCATGCCCTGTTCGCACCGGGGTTGACGCGCGGCAACGGGGCTGCGGCTCCGGCCCTTGTGCTGGCCGAACAGGGCGACAGCGACATCGCCTTTCTGTCGCTGACTGATCCGGCCTTTGATCTGTCCGACCGTGGTGTTGCGGGCCGCCCCGCCGCCGGGCCGGTCGACGTGTTCATGACCACCGATCGCGGGGCCTATCGCGCCGGGGAAACCATCCTTGTCACCGCCCTTTCGCGCGACGGACAGGCCCGCGCCATCGACGGCCTGCCATTGATTGCAACGCTGGTCCGCCCCGATGGCGTGGAATACAGCCGCAAGGTCTCGGGCCGCGGGAATGCGGGGGGGCATGTGTTTGCCTTCCCCGTCGGGAACAGCGCCCCGCGCGGTACATGGCGCCTCTCGGTCAGAACCGATCCGGACGCCCCCGCGCTGGCCAGCACCACGGTTCTGGTCGAGGACTTCCTGCCCGAACGCATCGATTTCGATCTGTCCCTGCCGGACGCGCCCATCGTGATCGGCCAATCCCCGACCCTGCACATCGATGCGCGGTATCTCTTTGGGGCGCCGGGGGCTGACCTGTCGGTCGAGGGTGAGGCGACCCTTGCCGCCGCGTCCGCCCTGGCCGATTGGCCCGGTTATCGCTTTGGCCGGTATGACGAACCTGCCGCGCCGCGGGGCCAGAATTTCGGCGGCACCCGGACCGATGCAACGGGACAGGCGGATATCCCCCTGACCCTGCCCACGCCTGCGACCACCGGTCAGCCGCTGGAACTCACGGTCACCGCGCGTGTCGCCGACGGTGCCGCGCGGCCGGTCGAACGCCGCATCACCGCGCCCGTCCGTCCGGCAACCGATGTGATCGGTATCAAGCCCCTGTTTGACGAGGTCGTCAGCGAGGGCAGCGACGCGGCATTTGACATCATCGGCCTGTCCCCTGATCTGACCCCCCAACCCATGCGCGTGCGCTGGACGCTGAACCGTGTCGTCACGCGCTACCAATGGTATCGGCTTTACGGCAACTGGAACTGGGAACCGACGACCCGCCGCACCCGCATCGCCACGGGCGAGGGCGATCTGGGCACTGCGCCCTTGTCCCTGGTGCAGCCGGTTGAGTGGGGGCGCTATGAACTGGTGGTTGAACGGCTCGACGGACCCTATGCCGCTGCGGCGGTCGATTTCTATGCTGGCTGGTATGCCCCTGCCGATGCGTCGGCGACGCCTGACCGGCTGGAGATGTCGATGGACAAACCCGCCTATCGTGTCGGGGAAACCGCCACCCTGCGTATCGTTCCGCGCGGGGCGGGGACGGCGCTGATCTCGGTCATGTCCGACCGTGTCCTGTCGCGCCAAGAGGTCGAGGTTCAACCGGGCGAAACGCTGATCCCCATTCCCGTCACCGCCGATTGGGGCACCGGCGCCTATGTCACCGCCACGGTACTCCGCCCTATGGACGAGGCCGCGGGCCAGAACCCGGCGCGCAGCCTCGGGGTGGCCCACGCCGCCGTTGATCCCGGCGACAAGGTTCTGACCGTGTCAATCGACGCCCCCGACGTGGCCGAACCGCGCCAGGCCCAGCCCGTCGAGCTGACCGTCACCGGCGGTACGACGGGCGAGGATGTCTGGCTGACCCTCGCCGCCGTTGATGTGGGTATTCTGAACCTCACCGGTTTCGACAGCCCCGATCCAACCGGCCATTATTTCGGTCAGCGTCAGCTGGGCGTCGAACTGCGCGATGTCTATGGCCGCCTGATCGACGGGATGAACGGCGCGCTGGGCACGGTGCGGTCGGGCGGGGACAATGACGCCGGCATGCGCATGCAATCGCCGCCCCCCACACAGGACCTGATGGCCGTTTTCAGCGGCCCGGTGAAACTGGGCGAAAACGGCAAGGTCACGGTCGATGTGGACCTGCCCGCCTTTAACGGCACCGTCAGGCTGATGGCGGTGGCGTGGTCCGAAACGGGCGTGGGGCAGGGCGCACAGGACATGCTGGTGCGCGATCCGGTTGTCGTCACGGCGACGGTTCCCCGTTTCCTCGCGTCGGGGGACACCAGCCGCATCAGGCTCGACATCGTGCATGCCGATGGGCCTGCGGGTGAAATGGCGCTGGCTCTGACCAATGTCGGCAGCGAACTGGCACTGGGTCAGGCCCCGGCGCAGTTCGTTCTGACCAAGGGTGGGAAGGCGTCGTTCGAGGTGCCCGTGATGGCCGATCTTGTCGGCGATCCGTCCTTTGACGTGGAACTGACCACACCCGACGGGCGGACCCTGACCCAAACGCTGATCCTGCCGGTGCGCGCGAATGATCCGGTGATCGCCCAAACGCGCCGGTTTTCGCTGGAGGGCGGGAACACATTCACCCTGTCCGACGACGTGTTCGCTGATCTGCGCCCCGGCACGGCCAAGGCGGTTCTGTCCGCCGGTCCGCTGGCGCGGTTCGATGCGCCGGGGCTGCTCAGTATGCTGGATCGTTACCCTTATGGCTGTACCGAGCAGGTGACGTCCCAGGCGCTGCCGCTGCTCTACCTGTCTTCGGTGGCGCAAGCGTCGGGCCTTGGCGACGGGCCCGACGTGCAACAGCGGATCGACGACTCCGTTGCGCGGGTGCTGACGCGGCAGGCGCCGAACGGGGCCTTTGGCCTGTGGCGGGCGGAATCGGGCGACTTCTGGCTTGATGCCTATGTCAGCGACTTCCTCAGCCGCGCCCGCGCCGAGGGGTTCGATGTCCCGGACCTGCCGTTCCGGTTGGCGATGGATAACCTGCGCAACCGCATCAACTATGCCACCGACTTTGACAAGGGGGGCGAGGATATCGCCTATGCCCTCATGGTGCTTGCTCGCGAAGGGGCGGCGGCCATGGGGGACCTGCGCTACTACGTCGACGTCAAAGGCGATGCTTTTGCCACGCCGCTGGCGGCGGCCCAATTGGGCGCGGCGCTGGCCTCCTATGGCGACCAGACGCGCGCCGATGCGATGTTTGCCCGCGCGGCCCGGATGATTGCGGCCCATAATGGCGAGCCGGCCCTCTGGCGCGCCGATTACGGCACCAATCAGCGCGACGCGGCCGCCGTTCTGGCCCTGGCGACCGAGGCGGGCAGCACGGCCATCAACGCCGATCATCTGAGCGAGCGGATCACCCGCGCAACCGGCCGCTTGTCCACGCAAGAGGCCGCATGGTCCCTGTTGGCGGCGCGGGCGCTGATCAGGACCCCCGAACAATCGGGGCTGATAGTCAATGGCGCGCCGGTGGCGGGTCCCTTCGTCCAAGTGCTGGACAACGCGACACCGACAACAGGGCTGACCATTGCCGCCGCAGACGGGCAATCCACCGATATTACCCTCACCACCATGGGCGTGCCCGAGGTGGCGCCCGAGGCGGGCGGGACCGGATACGCGATTGAGCGGGCCTATTACGCGATGGATGGGCAACCGATTGATCGGCGCAGTTTCAAGACCGGTGAACGCTTTGTCACCGTCCTGCGGGTGCGCCCGTTCGAACGGGCCGAGGCGCGGTTGATGATCGACGATCCGCTGCCCGCCGGGGTCGAAATCGACAATCCCAATCTGCTGCGCTCTGGTGACATCGGCGCGCTTGACTGGCTGTCCCCGTCCGAGGCGACCCATGCCGAATTCCGCAGTGACCGGTTTCTTGCGGCGGTTGATCTGCGCGGGACAAAACAGGTGACGCTTGCCTATATCGCGCGGGCCGTGACGCCGGGCAATTTTCATCACCCGGCCGCCTCGGTCGAGGATATGTATCGCCCCCGGTACCGTGCGCGTACCGCGACCGGGCGCATGGTCGTGACCCCATGACCAAGGGCGCGATCATCGCCACCGCCCATTGGCGGCGACTGGACCACGACGGCACGGACCGCTGCACGCTCAGCCATGCCGATCACGGCTGGCTGCTCAGCGGTCAGGCCGCCTGGCAGCAGGCGGGCGGTGCAAACCTCAGCTATGCGATACGGTGCGATGAAACCTGGGCGGCGCTCTCTGCCGATGTGGCCGGCACCTGCGCGGGCAATGATATTGGCCTGCGGCTGATCCACACCCCGCAGGGATGGGAAATGAACGACAGGCTGCAACCCGGCACCGGGCCTTGTGTCGACCTCGACCTCAGCTTTACCCCTGCAACAAACCTGCTGCCTTTGCGGCGGTGTCCGGTGGATCGGCCGATCACGCTCAGCGCCGCGTGGCTGGTGCCGGACCTGTCGGCCCTGCACCCTATGAACCAGACCTATTCCCGGTGCGACGCGAGCCATGTCGACTATGCGTCTGATAATTTTTCCGCTCGCCTGACTGTTCATGAAACGGGGTTTGTCACCAACTATCCCGACCTGTGGAAGGGGTGGGTCGATGCGTGACCTGCGGCGCGTCTTTTTGGGTCTTCTTGTGGTTGGCTTCGCATTGGCTGGGCACCGCGCCTTTGACAGATGGGTTGAAACCACCGATCTGCCGCTGACCCTGGCGGAAACCTCGGTCGAGGTGCGCGACCGGCATGGCGCCCTGCTCAGGGCCTATCCTGTGGGTGACGGCATCTGGCGTCTGCCGGTCCGCCCCGATCAGGTCGATCCCGATTATGTCGCCATGCTGATCCGGTATGAGGATAAGCGCTTCTGGGGTCATGGTGGTGTCGATCCGCTTGCGCTGTTGCGGGCCGGGTCACAGGCGCTCTGGCATGGCGGGCATGTGTCGGGCGGGTCGACCCTGACCATGCAGGTGGCCCGATTGCTTGAGGATGGCACAACAGGGCGCTGGGCGGGAAAGCTGCGCCAGATGCGTGTGGCGCTGGCGCTTGAGCGGCGCTTGGACAAATCGCAAATTCTGCAACTCTACCTGACCCATGCGCCGTTCGGTGCGAACCTCGAAGGGGTGCGCGCGGCAACCTTTGCATGGTTCGGCAAGGAACCTGCCCGGCTGACCGCCGCGCAGGCCGCGCTGTTGGTGGCGCTGCCCCAGTCACCCGAAACCCGGCGCCCCGACCGGCATCCGGATGCGGCCCGCGCCGCGCGCGACCGGGTGCTGGGGCGGTTGATGACCCACGAAATGCTGGACCGTGCGACCGCCGTGGCGGCGATGCGTGCCACCGTGCCCTCCCGACTGCGCGCCTTTCCGCAACTGGCCGCGCATCTGGCCGACCGCGTCCGCGCCCAAGGCCCGGGCGAACCGCGTCATGATCTGACGCTGGACGCCGATATCCAGACCCGCATGGAGCGGCTGGCCAGCCAGGCCGCCCGCGCCGCCGGGCCGCAGCTGTCCACGGCACTGGTTGTGGCCGATCACCGGACCGGCGAAATTCTCGCCTCCGTGGGCTCGCCCGGGTATTCCGGCGCGCAGGACCGGCAGGGGTTTGTCGACATGACACACGCCGTCCGATCGCCCGGTTCGCTGCTGAAACCGGTGATCTATGGGCTGGCTTTCGATCAGGGTCTCGCCCATCCCGAAACGCGGATCCATGATGGCCCGACCAGTTTCGGCCGCTATGCGCCGCAGAACTTCGACGGCCGGTTTCGCGGCGATATCCGGCTGCGTGACGCCCTTCAACAATCGCTGAACATTCCCGTCGTCAAACTGACCGAGGCGCTGGGGCCTGCGCGGGTTCTGGACGCGCTGCGCCGCTCCGGGGCGCAGGTGTCCCTGCCAGGGGGCAAGCCGGGTCTGGCGATTTCCCTGGGCGGCCTGGGCCTGACCCTGACCGATCTGGTGCAGGTCTATGCTGGTCTGGCGCAGGGCGGGCAGGGGCCTGTTCTGCGTGCGCGCGTCTCTGACACCCCCATGGATCGGGCCCGCCTGATGGCCCCCAGCGCCGCCTGGCAGGTTGGCAATATCCTGTCCGGCCTCGCCCCGCCGCCCGGTGCACCGCGCGACGCGCTTGCCTATAAAACCGGCACGTCCTATGGGCACCGCGATGCCTGGGCCATTGGCTTTGACGGGCGGAACGTGATCGGTGTCTGGATGGGGCGCGCCGATGGTACGCCTGTGCCCGGTGCCTTTGGCGGCGATCTGGCAGCACCGGTCCTGTTTCAGGCGTTCGGCCTGCTTAAACCCGCGTTTGATCGCCTGCCGCCGCCACCGCCGGAGACCCTTATCGTCAGCGCCGCCGAGCTGCCACAACCGCTGCGGCGGTTCCGCCCGCGTGGGGCGGCGGCAACGGGTTCCCCCGGGATCGAACTGACCTTTCCGCCCGATGGCGCGCGCCTGTCGGCGGGCGACGGGGCCGTCACGCTGAAACTGCGTGGCGGGCAGGCGCCGTTTTCGGTTCTGGCAAATGGCAGGCCCCTGACCACGGGGCAGCACCGGCGCGAGTTTGACATCCCGCGCCCGGGCACCGGGTTCTCGACGTTTGTGGTTCTGGATCGCAACGGGCAATCGGCCCGCGCCACGGTGCGGCTGGATTAACGCCGCCCTTCGCGCAGCCACCCGCCGACGATCAGCATCGCCGCCAGCAACAGGACAAGCCACGGCGGCAACAGCGCCGTTTGCGTCACGTCGCGCGTCTCATAAGCGTCACGCGGGGTCAGGCCGATCCAGCCGCGCCCCGAGGCCGGTCGCCCGGCGCGCACGGTGCGAATGTCGGGCACCCCGTTTTCCAGACGGAACACGCCGCCGCGCAGGGGCGCAATCACGGGCGCGACCAGATCTCCGGTTGCGATGGTCTGTTCGAATTCGCGCGGGGCGGCGGGGCCAAGGCCGACGACCGTCTCGTGATCGCCTTCCTTCAGGCGATAGAGGCCAATGTCCGCGCCCTCGTACAGCGCCTCGAACCGGCCGGGGGTGACCTCGTCCAGATCGATGTTTTCCGTGCTGCCATCAGGGCGTGTGATGGTCACCGCACCGATGTCGTCCTCAAGCGTACGGCGGATGATGCGCATGGTCTGCCCGGCGGTCACCTCGGCCCAAAGCGCCTCTTCCTCAAGCTCGGGTTCCTTCATCATCCAGTGGGCCAAGCGGCGCAGCAGCTCCAGCTGCGGTCCGCCGCCTTCATATCCCCGGTTCCACAGCCAGGCGTGATCCGATGCCAACAGGGCAACGCGGCCCTCGCCCACGCGATCCAGAACCAGCAGCGGGCTGTCCTCGACCCCGGTCATGACAACCGACCCGGATTGCGGGGCAACCTCGATCTGGCGCAGCCATGACCCCCAAGTGTCGGCCTCCTGCAGGTCGGCCGTGACCGGGTGGCGCGCGCCCAGATCGGTCACCTGCGGGCGATACCGTTCCTCGATCACCCGCGCGGTGGGCTGGGCCGGAAGGATCGGCGCAAGGGGCGAGCGATAGATACTGTCGGCACTGGCAAAATCCGGCCCCGCAGCAACCAGAACCGCCCCGCCTTCGGCGACGTATTTCGCAACATTGTCCAGGTAGATCGCCGGAAGGATGCCGCGGCGCTTGTATCGGTCGAAAATGATCAGATCGAAATCTTCGATCTTTTCCAGAAACAGTTCGCGCGTGGGAAAGGCGATCAGGGAAAGTTCGCCAACCGGCACACCGTCCTGTTTTTCAGGCGGGCGCAGAATGGTGAAATGCACAAGGTCAACCGAACTGTCGGATTTCAACAGGTTGCGCCATGTCCGCCCGCCCGGATGCGGTTCCCCCGACACCAGCAGAACCCGCAGACGGTCGCGCACGCCGTTCATCTGGATCAGCGCGGTATTGTTGCGTTCGGTGATTTCGCCCTCGGCCTCGGGCACGGTGAACTGGAGCACATTGCGCCCGCCGTGAGGCAGCGTCACCGGCAATTCGATGTCCTGTCCGATCGGCACCTGGTATTCCTGTGGTTCGCCGCCGTCGATCGAGATCTGCAGGGTCGCCTCGGCCACGTTGCCGGGCACCGCGCCGCTGTCTTCGATCCGCAGGGTCAGGGTGATGGGTTCGTCGATAATGGCAAACGCCGGGGCGTTGCGCACGATCAGCCGGCGGTCCCAATCGGTCTCGCGCCCGGTCATCAGCAGGTGCATCGGTGCAGGCAGGTCCGGCGCACGGTCCATGTCATGCACCCGCCCGTCGCTCAGCGCGATGATCCCGGCGATCCGGGCGCTGGGTTCTTCGGCTAGAACCTCGTTCAGGGCGACCATCATCTGGGTTCCCGCATCACCCTCGCCATCGGGCACGGTGACGCTGCGGACCTCGGTATTGTCACGGCCCGCCAGGTCGCGGGTCAGCGCATCGAGCGCCTCGCTCATCTGGGTCGGGCGGTCGCTCAGGCCCTGGCTGGCGCTTTCGTCCTCAAGCAGAACGACGATATCCGTCAGCGGTTTGCGATCCTCGGTCTGGTAGACCGGCCCGGCCAGCGCAGCCAGAACCACAAGGGCGGCCAGCCCCCGCAATGCCCAGCCCGACAGCCCGCGCCACACAGCAAGGATCACGGCCGCCAGCGATATTGCGGCCAGGGCGATCAACAGCGGCCATGCGATCAGCGGATCGAATATGACGGTTCCGGTCATTGGCCCAACCTGTCCAGCAGAGCAGGCACATGGACCTGATCGGATTTGTAATTGCCGGTCAGCACATGCATGACCAGATTGACGCCAAAGCGATAGGCCAGCTCGCGCTGGCGTTCGCCGGAATACCCGCGCCCCACCGGCAACAGCGGCAAACCGTCATTGTCCACGGCCCAGGCTGATGCCCAGTCGTTGCCGCCGATCACCACCGGCGTCACCCCGTCATTCAGGTTGCGGAACGGCATGCCCTCGATCTGCTCGGCATCCGGGGGTGCGGCCTCGACCCAGACATCGCGCGCGGTGTGACGGCCCGGGAAATCCTGAAGCAGGTAAAATGTGCGTGTCAGAACATGGTCCTTGGGCAGCGGTTCCAGCGGCGGGATGTCCAGCGGTGCCGCCAACTGGCGCAGCTTGCGGCCATTCGGACTTGCAGCGCCGAACTGGGCAATGTCGGCATCGCGCGTATCAAACAGGATCATCCCGCCCGAGCGCAGATAGGCGTTCAGCCGGGCATAGGCCTCGGCCGAGGGCTGCGGCTGATCCGGGGTCACAGGCCAGTAGAGCATCGGGAAAAACGCCAGTTCGTCCCGCTCAAGATCAATACCCATGGGCGTGGCCGGTTCGACGGAGGTTCGAAAGAACAACGTATCCGACAAGCCGCGCAGCCCCGCGAAGGCGGTGTCATCGACGCGGGCATTCCCGGTCAGGACATGGGCCAGCACCAGTTCGGATGTGGCGGCAAGGGCGCGGTCCTCGGTGACCGAGGTGTCCTGTGCCTCGGCCCGGGGCGAAGGCGTCAGCACCATCAGCGCCGCCAGAACCGCCGCCGCCCGGCTTGCGGACCGCAGCAACCGGCCCGATAGCGCCAGCGAGGCGATCACATCCAGCACCAGCAACACCAGCGCAAGGCTCAGCAACCAGCCCCCCAGTGGCGTTTCCGCGGTCACGCTCAGCCCCTCGATCGGGACGCCAGCGGGCCAGCTGGCCGGGGTCAGTTCGGACTCGGCGGTCAGAACGTTGCGGGCCAACCGCCGGTCGCCGCTCCGGTACAACCCGGGGCGCAGATCGGGCCCGGCCGGGGCCTCGGCCAGATCGGGGCCGTCAACACCGGGCAGGGTGCTGGCATCGCTTAGGGTGCCGAACCCGTCCATTACCTGAACAGGGGTCCATGTGGTGCCTTCCAGATCGGCCGCCGCAGGCGCCTTGGACGAGGTTGAGACCGCCAGCCGTTCAAGCATCTCGACAAAAAGGCCTGACAGCGGCAGCGATGACCACTCCGCATTGGCGGTGACGTGGAACAGAACGACCTGCCCCTGTCCCAGCGGCTTGCGGGTCACCAGAGGCGTGCCATCGTTCAGCGATGCAATCACGCGGTCGGCCAGGGTCGGATCGGGCTGGGCCATCACCTGGGCCGATACGGTCACGTCCGGCGCAAGGCGCAGCCCGAAAAAGGGCGACTCTTCGGTGAAGGGCGCCAGGGCCTTGGGCTCTCCCCAGCTCATCGCGCCGCCCACGCTGCGCCCGCCCGCGCGCAGGCGTACGGGCATCAGCGGATGTTCATCCGTGCGGCTGACGTCGCTGGCGGCCAGACGCGGCCCGGCAAAGCGCAACAGCATGCCGCCCTTTTCGATCCATTCGGTCAGCGCGGCCTCTTCGGCCTGTGACAGGGTCGCCACATCGGCCAGAACCACCACATCCGGGTTCGCGGGCAACAGGTCCAGCAGGGACCCATCCAAGAGATCCGCAGATGGGATCAGCGCCTGATGCAGGTAATGCAGCGGTGACAACAGCTCCAGCCCCTCGCGGTCCTCACGGCCCGCGATCAACGCAACCTCGCGGCGGCGCAGGGCATCGTCGGTCAGGCTGAGCGCCCCGGCTGATTTTTGGCCCGCAATTTCGAACCGGGTGATCCGCGCGCGCAGTTCCGCGGGAACCGACAAGGCGGTGGTGGCGTTTGTGTCGTCCTCACCAAAGGTCGCAGTGACGCGCGCCAGCGTGCGCGGCGTGCCTGCGGGGTCGCGCCCCTGCGCCAGGATCGCGATTTCCCGCTCGGGGCCGGGGGTCGATTGCTGCGCGGTTAGCTGAATGGCCCCATCTTCGAAATGGGCGGGCGTCAGACCCAGAACCGTGCCGCTGCTTCGATAGACGCGCAATGCGCCCGCATCCTGCAAATCGGCGGTCAGGGCGGCATGTTCGGGAAAGGTCAGGCCGTCGCTGAACCAATGGGTGTCAAACCCGATCTCCACTTCGGCCAAAGCGATGCGGGCGACGTCGATCTGTGCGCCGGTTGGCGACCAGGGCGCCGGCAGCAGTCCGGCAAGACGGTTGCGCCAGACGTCGGCGGACTGGAACACGGGCGCTTCGGGCGCGCTTAGCCGGACAATCGCAACCGGGCGCCCGGCGCGTCCGGCGTCGGCCAGTTGCGCGTCGATCAGGTCGATCTTTGCGCCCCATTGCGCCGCCCCAGCCCAGCTTGCGTCGAGGAGGATCAGCAGAGGCCCGTTGCCCGTGCGTTGCTGATTGGGGTTCAGAACCGGACCGGCCAAGCCAATGATCATCGCCGCGACCGCCAGCATCCTCAGCAGCAGCAACCACCAGGGCGTGCGGTCCGATACGCTTTCGTCGTCTTTCAGCCCCAGCAACAGCGCCACGCCGGGAAACCGGCGGCGGATCGGCGCGGGCGGCACGGCCCGCAGGATGATCCACAGAATGGGCAGGGCGATCAGCCCCAGCAGCAGCCAGGGCGAGGCAAACCCAAGACCCCCGAGAACAGTCATGACGTGCCCCCATCCAGCGCGCGATAGAGCCACAACAGGGCCGATTGCGCGCTTTCACCGGTGTGATGCAGACCAAACCGCCAGCCTGTGACGCTGCACAGCTGTCGCAATTCGTCGCGCCGCGCGGCCAGCCGGTCCAGGTAGCGCTGGCGCAGATCGCCGGCTTTCAGGGTTTCATGGCTCAGCGTGCCGCCGATGCTTTCGAAGATGGTGCGCCCGGAGAACGGGAACTGTTCCTCGCTGGGATCCAGAATCTGCAACACGACACCGCGCACGCCGCGGTCGGCCGCCTTGGTCAGCGCAAGACGGACCTCTTCCATGTCCCCCAGGAAATCTGAGATGAACACGGCCCGCGCATGCGGAATCATCGCCCGGTGTTCGGGCGGCGCGTAATCCTGCGTGTCGTCTACGGTGAAATTTTCGGCCAACCGCATGATCTGCGCATTGCCGCGCCGGGGGGGGAGCGTGGTTCCGGTCAGGCCGACCCGTTCGCCGCCGCGCACCAGAAGGATGGCAACGGCCAGCGCCAGAACACGGGCGCGGTCGACTTTGCTGGGCAGGTTCGGATCCGAAGAAAACCGCATCGACGCGCCCTGATCGACCCAAAGCATGACCGATTGCGCGATCTGCCATTCCCGCTCCCGCACGAATTGCTGATCGCCTCGCGCCGACCGGCGATAGTCTATCATGCGGCGGCTGTCGCCCGGCTGAGCCGGGCGGTATTGCCAGAAGTCATCCCCCAGCCCCGCGCGCCTTCGCCCGTGTTCGCCCAACAGAACGGTGCCGGCCAGATGCTCGGCCCGCGCCAAAAGGGGCGGCAGCCGGCTGGCCTCGGTTTCGGACCGTTCCCGGAGGGCG
Organism: Arenibacterium sp. CAU 1754; assembly: GCF_054482635.1. Taxonomy (NCBI): domain Bacteria; kingdom Pseudomonadati; phylum Pseudomonadota; class Alphaproteobacteria; order Rhodobacterales; family Paracoccaceae; genus Arenibacterium; species Arenibacterium sp. CAU 1754. Next base: position 41,062 of record NZ_JBTLRG010000003.1, on the reverse strand, counting down.
AAGGATGGGGTCACGCGGCGGCCTCGGTCCGGGTCAGCGCGGTTGCGGTCGATTCGATCAGCTCGGCCAGATCATCGCCCCGTGCCCGCGCGGCAAAGTTCAGCGCCATCCGGTGGCTCAGAACCGGGCGGGCCATATCGATCACATCCTCGACATTCGGGGCCAGACGCCCCTGCAGCAAAGCACGCGCGCGCACCGTCAACATCAGCGCCTGCGCCGCCCGCGGTCCGGGACCCCAGGCCACTGTTTCGCGGACCCGCTCGGATGCTTCGGGGTCTTCGGGGCGGAAGGCGCGCACGAGATCCAGGATCATCTCGACAACCGACTCCCCAACCGGCATGCGTCGCAACAGGGTCTGCGCCGTGAGCAATTCATCGCGCGTGAACACCTGGTTCGAGGTTTCCTCGCTCACCCCGGTTGTGGCCAGCAGGATGTCCCGCTCGGTGTCGCGGTCCGGGTAATTTACGTCGATCTGAACAAGGAACCGGTCCAACTGCGCCTCGGGCAGGGGATAGGTGCCCTCCTGTTCGATGGGGTTTTGCGTCGCCAGCACATGAAATGCCGCGCCCAGTTGGCGGGTTTCGCCCGCAACGGTGACCTCGCGTTCCTGCATCGCTTGCAGCAAGGCCGATTGGGTCCGCGGGCTGGCGCGGTTGATTTCATCCGCCATCAGCAATTCGCAAAAGATCGGCCCCGGCACGAACCGGAAATTGCGCGTGCCGTCGGCGGCGGTGTCCAGAACCTCGGACCCCAGAATATCGGCGGGCATCAGGTCAGGCGTGAACTGGATGCGGTTGCCCTGCAGGCCCATCACCGTCGACAGGGTTTCCACCAGGCGTGTCTTGCCCAGACCCGGAAGGCCGATCAACAATGCGTGACCGCCACACAAAAGGGCGGTCAGCGTCAGGTCGACCACCCGTTCCTGACCGATGAACCGACGGGTGATCGACTGTTTCGCCTGGGCAAGTTTGGCCTCCAGCGCTTCGATTTCCAGGACCAAATCTGCGGGATCCGACATGACATTCCTTTCAGCGGACGTATATTCATTGTCTAAGAGTGTATCGCGCCGAGAGGAAATGGCAAAAGCAATGAGCGGACAAAAAGCTGTTATCCCATCTGCCGACGGCATTGCGGCGTCAATTAAAGCAGCCAAATCGCGCGGATTGCCGCCGGTCCACCTGTGGAACCCGCCCTTCTGCGGTGATCTGGATATGCGTATCGCCCGTGACGGGACGTGGTTCTATCTTGGCACCCCCATCGGGCGGCCCGAACTTGTCCGCCTGTTTTCGACCATCCTGAAAAAGGAAGGCGACAAATATTTTCTGGTCACGCCGGTCGAAAAGGTCGGGATCACGGTTGATGACGCACCGTTCGTGGCCATCGACTTTGAAATCTCTGGCGAGGGGGCGGATCAGGTTCTGACCTTTACCACCAACGTGGGCGACACGGCTGTTGCCGGCCCCGACCACCCGATCCGGGTCGAGCGTGACCCCGACACTGGCGAACCGTCGCCCTATGTGCACATTCGCGCCGACCTTGAGGCGCTGATCGATCGCAAAAGCTTTTACCGGTTGGTGGATATCGGCACCCATCACGATGGATGGTTCGGCCTCTGGTCGTCAGGCCGGTTCTTTCCGATGATCCCATCCGAGGACCTGGCCGACGCCTGAGCATTTTGCCACTGTTCGGGATCAGGTGTTGATTTCGCGAGCGGATTATGATTGTTAGCGCTAACAGTTCGCATGCTCACCAGCCCGAGGGCCCGATATGACCTTGAACAGCACAATTGCCCGCGTCACCGACCGCATCATCGAACGGAGCCAGAGTACGCGGCAGGACTATCTGGCCCGCATGAAGGCGGCCCATGGCGACGGTCCGGCGCGCGCGCATCTGTCCTGCAGCGGACAGGCCCACGCCTTTGCCGCCGCCGGGCCCGATCAGGACCGCCTGGCCCGGGGCACCGCGGGCAACCTTGGCATCGTGACCAGCTATAATGATATGCTGTCGGCGCATCAGCCGTTCGAACGCTTTCCCGATCTGATCCGTCACGCCGTCCGCGACGTGGGCGGCACCGCGCAGGTGGCGGGCGGCGTTCCGGCCATGTGCGATGGCGTCACCCAGGGCGAGGCCGGAATGGAGCTGAGCCTGTTTTCCCGCGACACCATCGCCCTGGCCGCCGGCATTGCCCTGTCGCACAACACCTTTGACGCGGCCGTGTTCCTGGGCGTTTGTGACAAGATCGTTCCGGGTCTTGTCATCGCGGCGCAAACCTTTGGTCATCTGCCCATTGTGTTCCTGCCTGCCGGTCCGATGACCAGCGGCATCAGCAACGATGAAAAGGCCAAGGTGCGCCAGAAATTCGCCGCCGGTGAAATTGGCCGGGACGAACTGATGGCCGCCGAAATGGCCGCTTATCACGGCCCTGGCACCTGTACCTTTTACGGCACCGCCAACACCAACCAGATGCTGATGGAGTTCATGGGCCTGCACCTGCCGGGGTCCAGCTTTGTCACCCCGAACACCGACCTGCGCGACGAACTGACCAAGGAAGGCGCGCGGCGTGCCCTGTCGCTCAGCGCGTTGGGCAATGCCTATACCCCGGTTTGCGACATCCTCGATGAACGCGCCTTTGTGAATGGCATTGTCGGGCTGAACGCCACGGGCGGGTCGACCAACCTGCTGATCCACCTTGTCGCCATGGCCCGTGCCGGGGGCATCCTGCTGGACTGGCATGATTTCTCTGAAATTTCGGATGTCACGCCGCTGATGGCGCGGGTCTATCCCAACGGTCTTGCGGACGTGAACCATTTCCACGCCGCTGGCGGCCTTGGGTATCTGATCGGCGATCTGCTGGGCGCGGGCCTACTGCATGACGACACCAACACCGTCGCAGGCAAGGGGCTGTCGCATTACACTTCCGAACCGAAAATTACGGGGGGCAAGCTGAGCTGGCACCCCGGTGCGGGCACCAGTCTGAACGACAGGATCCTGCGCCCCGCCAGCGACCCGTTCCAGTCCACCGGCGGGTTGAAGCGGTTGACCGGTACGCTGGGCACCGGGGTCATGAAGGTGTCTGCCGTCGCGCCCGATCATCAGGTGGTCGAGGCGCCCGTGCGTGTGTTCCACGATCAGGACGCTGTGAAAGAGGCGTTTCGCGCCGGTGAGTTCACCGAGGACGTGATCGTCGTGGTCCGCTTTCAGGGGCCCAAGGCCAACGGAATGCCCGAACTGCACAGCCTGACGCCGGTTCTGGCCGTCCTGCAGGGGCGCGGCCTGAACGTGGCGCTGGTGACCGACGGGCGCATGTCCGGCGCGTCCGGCAAGGTGCCTGCCGCAATCCACGTGTGCCCCGAGGCTCTGGATGGCGGTCCCATCGCCCGTCTTCAGGACGGTGACCTGCTGCGGGTTGATGCGGTTGCCGGGACGCTCGACATTCTGACGCCGGATGTGGAAAAACGCACAGCGGTCCGGCCGGACCTGTCGGCCAATGAAACCGGTGTCGGGCGCGAACTGTTTGCTGTTTTCCGCCGTGCGGTCGGCTCGGCCGATTCCGGCGCAACCATTTTCGGAGGCTGATGCCATGACCCTTTCCGCCCGCGACGCCAGCCGCCAGACCCGCGATATCTGCGCCATGGCGCCCATCGTGCCGGTCCTTGTGATCAAGGACCTGTCCCACGCCCGCCCGATGGCCGAGGCGCTGGTCGCCGGCGGTCTGCCCGCGCTTGAGGTGACCCTGCGCACGCCTGTGGCGCTCGACGTGATCCGCGCAATGGCCGAGGTGCCGGGCGGCGTTGTCGGGGCCGGGACACTGGTTACGCCAGACGACGTGCGCGCCGCGAAACAGGCAGGTGCGAAATTCGGTGTCTCGCCGGGTGCAACCGATGAACTGCTCGCCGCTTGCGAGGCCGAACGCCTGCCGCTCCTCCCCGGGGCCGCCACAGCGACCGAGGCGATGCAATTGCTGGCGCGCGGCTATGACATGATGAAGTTCTTCCCGGCCGAGGCATCGGGCGGCGCGCCCGCGCTCAAGGCCATTGGCGCCCCATTGCCCCAGATCACCTTTTGTCCCACCGGCGGCGTGACGCCGCAAAACGCCCCGACCTATCTGGCGCTTGATAACGTGCTGTGTGCCGGCGGCAGCTGGGTCGCCCCGACCGCCCTGGCCGAGGCTGGCGACTGGGACAAGATCGAAACCCTCGCCCGCGAGGCCAGCCGGTTGAAACCGGCCTGAGCGGCGATATTCGGTCACACCCCTCTGGAAACCGGCGCGCAAAAGGTGCAAATCGCAGGAGCCAGTCTAAGGAGCCTGCCTGATGTTGCCTGCCCGCTTTGCGCCTGTTCTGTTTTCCCTGTTCGTGTCGGGGTTCATGTCCTGCGTCGTGTCCGGCATCTCGACCCTGCGGGTACTGGGACTGTCCGAAGGGTTTTTCGGCGCCTGGATGAGCTCATGGACCTTCAGTTGGGCCGTCGCCTTTCCGGTGATCTTCTTTGTTGCGCCGCTGACACGAAAGCTGGTGGAGCGGATGGTGAAAAAGCCCGGCCAGGGCGCTTAATGCGCCTCGGCCCAGTTCGCTCCGCGTCCGGCATCCACCGTTAGGGTCACATCCAGCTTTACCGCCGGATCGGCCGCGTTTTCCATCACGTCGCGCGCCACGTCGATGGTTTTATCCACCGCATCCTCGGACACTTCGAACAGCAGTTCGTCATGCACCTGCAACAGCATCTTTGCGGGCAGGTCGGCTATGGCATCGGGCATGCGCACCATCGCGCGCCGGATCACATCCGCCGCCGTGCCCTGGATCGGCGCATTGATCGCGGCGCGTTGGGCAAACCCGGCTCGCGGACCCTTGGCGCCAATTTCGGGCGTGTGAATCTTGCGCCCGAACAGCGTCTGAACGTACCCGTGTGCCTTGGCGAATGCCTTGGTGTCATCCATGTATGTGCGAATGCCGGGGAAGCGTTCGAAATAGCGGTCGATGAACCCCTGCGCCTCGGCCCGCGGAATGCGCAAGTTGCGGGCCAGGCCGAACCCGGAAATCCCGTAGATCACACCAAAGTTGATCGCCTTGGCCCGGCGACGGACATCCGGGGTCATCTCATCTATCGGAACATCGAACATTTCGCTGGCCGTCATGGCGTGAATGTCCAACCCATCGTCAAAGGCTTGTTTCAGCGCCGAAATATCCGCGATATGCGCCAGAATGCGCAACTCGATCTGGCTGTAGTCGAGCGAGACCAGAACGTTGCCCTCTTCGGCGACAAAGGCTTCGCGGATGCGCCGGCCTTCCTCGGTGCGGACGGGGATGTTCTGCAGGTTCGGATCGGTTGACGCCAGCCGCCCCGTGTTCGCGCCCGTGATGGCATAGGATGTGTGCACCCGGCCCGTATCGGGGTTGATATGGGTCTGCAGCGCATCCGTGTAGGTCGATTTCAGCTTGCTCAGCTGCCGCCAATCCAACACGCGGGCGGGCAGTTCGTGTTCGGTCGCCAAATCCTCCAACACGTCCGCCCCGGTGGCATAGGCGCCGGTCTTGCCCCGCTTGCCGCCCTCGATCCCCATCTTGTCGAACAGGATTTCGCCCAGCTGCTTGGGACTGCCCACGTTGAATGTCTCGCCCGCCAGTTCGTGAATTTCCGCCTCCAGCCCGGCCATCTTTTGCGCGAACGCATTCGACATCCGGCTGAGCGTATCGCGGTCCACCTTGATGCCATGCATCTCCATCTGCGCCAGCACCGGCACCAGCGGACGTTCCATGGTTTCATAGACGGTCGTCACCTGAACGCGGTGCAGCTGTGGCTTGAACACCTGCCACAGGCGGAGGGTGATATCCGCATCCTCGGCGGCATATGTCGTCGCCTCGTCAATCGGCACCCGGTCAAAGGTGATCGCCGATTTCCCACTGCCCAGCAGCGGCTTGATCGGGATCGGTGTGTGGCCCAGATACCGCTCGCTCAGCGTATCCATCCCGTGCCCATGCTCACCCGCGTGCATCGCATAGGACATCAGCATCGTGTCGTCGATCGGCGCAACATCGATACCGTGACGCGCAAAAATCTTGGCGTCGTATTTCATGTTCTGCCCGATCTTGAGGATTGCGGGATCCTCAAGCACCGGTTTCAGAATCGTCAGCGCCTCATCCTGCGCCATCTGGCCCTCCAGCAGCGCGTCGGATCCGAACAGATCGTCGCTCGCCCCGTTCTTGTGCAGCAGCGGGATGTAACAGGCATGCCCGGCCTCGACACATAGGGAGATACCGACCAGATCGACGATCATCTCGTCCAACCCTGTGGTTTCGGTATCCACCGCCACCCAGCCACGTTCGCGGATCTGATCGATCCAGCCCTGCAATGCCTCGCCGTCGCGCACACAGTCATATTTGGCCTTGCCAAACGCGGGTGCTTCGGGCGCGGTCGAGTCGCCCTCGGGTTTGGCCGGGGCGTCCTCGATCACCGGCGGTTCCACGCCCAGCTTTTCGGCGATCCGCTTGGTCAGCGTGCGGAACTCCATTTCCGCCAGGAACGGCATCAGCTTTTCGGGGTCGGGGTCCTGTACCTCCAGATCGTCCAGAGTGAAATCCAACGGCGTTTCGCAATCCAGCTGGACCAGCTTTTTCGACAGTTCGATCTGTTCGCGATGCTCGATCAGGGTCTGGCGGCGCTTGGGCTGCTTGATCTCTTCGGCCCGGTCCAGAAGCGATTCCAGATCGCCATATTCGTTGATCAGAAGGGCGGCGGTCTTGATCCCGATCCCCGGCGCGCCGGGCACGTTATCGACACTGTCCCCGGCCAGGGCCTGCACATCGACCACCCGGTCCGGACCAACGCCGAATTTCTCGGCCACACCGTCACTGTCGATCCGGCGGTTTTTCATCGCGTCTAGCATTTCGACACCGCCGCCAACCAGCTGCATCAGGTCCTTGTCGGAACTGATGATGGTCACCCGGCCCCCGGCCTCGCGGGCCTGACAGGCCAGCGTGGCGATGATGTCATCGGCCTCGTACCCCTCCAACTCCTTGCAGGCGATGTTGAATGCCTCGGTCGCCCTGCGGGTCAGCGGAATCTGCGGGCGCAGATCCTCGGGCATCGCCTCGCGGTTGGCCTTGTACTGATCGTACATGTCATTGCGGAACGTATGGCTGCCCTTGTCGAAAATCACCGCCACATGGGTCGGGGCGTCCGGCCCTGTCGCGTCTTCGACGTAACGCTGCAACATGTTGCAGAAGCCAGACACCGCACCAATCGGCAACCCGTCTGATTTGCGCGTCAGCGGCGGCAGTGCATGATAGGCCCGAAAGATAAAGGCCGAGCCATCGATCAGATGCAGATGACAGCCTTTTCCGAATTGCGTCTTGCCCATGCCGTGCCCCCGTTGCGCTGGTCTTGGGGTTTATCCCGTATCCCGGCTTGCGCTGCAATCACCCATCTGGGGCGGGACGGTCATTTGCCCGCCGGCGTGAAATTTTCGGCGTAGAACCGGTACCAGTTGCCGCCCATGATCGCCGTCACCTCATCCGGTGAAAACCCGATCTGCGCCAGACCGGATTCGATATTCCCGAAATCGCGGTTGTCGCGGAACCAATCGGGCATGGGTGGAAATCCGGGCGCTGCTGCCGACCCTTCTCCATAATCGATTTCCTTGGTCCAGCGCCCCACGCGCATCCATTCCACCACGCTGTCAGGCTGATCCTGACACAGGTCCGACCCGATCCCCAGATGTTCGACCCCGAACCGCTCTGCCGCCTGCGCGATCATCGTGCAAAAGGACTGAACCGTGCAGTCGGATTTGTCCTTCAGGTGATGGGGATAGAGCGAGAACCCGATCATCCCGCCGTTTTCCGTCACCGCGCGGATCACATCATCGCTCTTGTTGCGCAGGGCCGGGGCCCAGGTTTTCAGGTTGGCATGAGTGATCGCGATGGGCCGTTCCGACAAATCCGCCGCTTCGATGGTCGAACGATCCGCCGAATGGCTCATGTCCACGACCAGACCCACCCGGTTCATTTCCTTGATGACCTGCTTGCCCATGCGGGTGATGCCGGGATCTTCGGCCTCGTAACAGCCTGTCGCCAGTAGCGACTGGTTGTTGTAGCTCAACTGCATGAACCGCGCACCCAATCTGTGCAGGATTTCGACCAGCCCGATGTCATCTTCGATCGGGCTGGGGTTCTGAAACCCGAAGAAGATCGCCGTGCGGTTGCTGGCGCGGGCCGCATCCACATCGCTGGCCCACCGGCCCGGCATGATCAGATCGGGAAACTGTTCAAACCAGCGGTTCCACTGTTCAAAGTTCAAAACCGTTTCGCGAAAATTCTCGTGATACGCGATGGTCACATGCACTGCATCCAAGCCACCCTCGCGCATCTGGCGGAAAATCTTCTCTGACCAGTTTGCATACTGAAGGTTATCTATCCGCATCCGCCGCCCCTGAACCTGTTCCAGACAGTGTTAGACAATTCGCCGGGGCAAAACCAGTTTCGCGATCTTGCCCGGTTCACTGCGACACATGCAGGGAATGCGCCAGCGTCACGGCATAAGGGGTTGGCGTCCAGATGCCAAAATTCACCCCGGCGGCGCGCATCATGTCTCCGATCCAGACATTGCAGGTCCGAAAAAGGTTGAACCGCCCCCGCGCGGGAAAAAACATGTCGGTGGGGCTGAACCCCGCCAGGTCCAACGGCTTGGTTGAGGGGCCAAAACTTCCCCTGATCGCGTCCGTCAGCCGGGCATATTGACCTGCGCCTAGATCGACCGCGCGCACGGGCCATTCCGGCTGGACCGCCCCGGCCAGTTCCACGCGCATCACCGATCTGTCCCCGAACACACCCCGCCCAATCGCCGCCAGCGACACGTCGCTGTAACTGCCCGTGGAGGTGTAAAACGCCTCGGCGCCCCAACCGATGACCAGCCATTCCGCTGCCGGATGGCCCAGCGCAAACCCCGCATGTTCCAGAAAGGAAAATCGCGCCCGGGTGTCCGCGTTCAACGGCAACAGAAAATCGTAATGGATCGGCCCTTGCAGCAGGTAAACCCGTGCCCCGGCGTCGGGCGCTTTTGCGCCACTCAGACGATGCGGAACCAGCCCGCCCAGCCCGGCCGCCAAGATGTACAAAGTTGAAAATGCGACCAGCCCGCCCAGTACAAACCGGACGACCCGCACCGGATCACTTCACCTTGTCGGCGAAATCGCTGTGGACGTATTTGCAGTCGCAATAGGGGCATTCGACCCAGCCCGTGTCATGCGGGATCTGCAACCAGACCCGCGGATGCCCCAACGCGCCCTCGCCCCCGTCGCAGGAAATGCGATAGCTTTCGACGATCTTGGTTTCAGGCGCTTCGATGGTCATGTCGGGTGGTCCTCGTGCTCGGTTTCCCCTGTCGGGGCCTGTGCCCGTTATGTGCCATGATACATGCGTCTGCAAGGCCCGCTATGCGCCTGCAGACGCGTCAAATGCCTTGAATCACGCGGTTTCGTCCAACCGCGCCTGATAGCAATTGTTCCGTGCGGACCGCACATGCACATAGGACACCTTGGGATCTTCCAGAATACGCGCGGCCTCGGCCGAGATGGAGCCAGTCGGCACAATCGCCCCAGTGCCATAAACGATCCGGTCATCGTCCGAGTATCCCTTGATCAGGTATTCAGGCGAGTCCAGCGCACCGGGAATGTCCGCCCCTCCGCCCCGCTCGCAAGCGTCGGCACACAGGAAAATCGGCCCGGTTTCAGCATATGGCTGTAACGCCGGGAACGGTCGATGCGCCAGAATCAGCATTCCCGCCCCTTCGGGAACGTGTTCCAGGCAATGACGGCAGGGGTTGCCCGTGCCCGTTGAAATGGTGCGTTCTGGCGCATTTCCATAGGCATCCGGTGCTCCGGCCTGCAGGGCGCGAACCTCATCTGTGGGCAGTGCAGAAAATTTTATCATGTCAGGGTCTCCTTTTACGCCGATTTTGCCCCGCGGGTGCGGGCCGGACGACCCGTTTCCTGCGCATTGCGAAAAGGGACTCGAATAAAGAACATAACGTGAATATCATGGATGCCTGCCATGTTTGCCGAGCTGTCGATCACGTCGAATTTCACCTTTCTCACCGGGGCCTCTCACCCCGAGGAGTTCATGACCCGTGCCTGTGCGCTGGGCCTGCCGGCCATCGCGATTGCCGATGATAATTCGGTCGCCGGGATCGTGCGCGCTCATACCCAGGCGCGCAGCATCGCGCGGCAGGTGCGCGAACGGGTGGACTGGGACGCGGCAAACGCGCCCATTGGCCCGCCGTGCCCCGACCGCCTGCCGCGCCCGCCGTCGTTCCCGGTGACCCATGTGCCCCGCCTGATCCCGGCGGCGCGGCTGATGTTCACCGATGCGCCGCCGATTACTGTGTTGCCCGAAACCCGTACGGGATGGGCCAGCCTGTGCCGTATCCTGTCCACCGGGCGCCTGCGCGCGACCAAGGGGGCATGTGATCTGCAACTGGCCGACCTTCTGGACAGGGGCGAAGGATTGCAGCTGCTCCTGTGGCCACCGGCGCAGGGGGTGCAGTGCGGCGCGGGTGGATGGGTGCCACATGCGGAACGGCTGACGCGCCGCTTTGCCGGAAAGATGCACCTGCTTATGGCGCCGCGATACGACGGGCGCGACCGGGAAAGGTTCGCGGCCCTCGCGGCAGCGGCGCAGACAATGGGCCTGCCCACCCTGGCCAGCGCGGCACCGCACATGCATTGCGGCCCGCGCCGCCGTCTGGCCGATGTGCTGACCGCGATCCGCCTGCACCGCCGGGTCGACGATCTGGGCCGGGAGGCGCTGGCCAATGCCGAAAACCGGCTGCGCTCGGAACCTGAAATGCGCCGCCTGTTCACGGATCACCAGGGCGCCATCGACCGCGCCGGCGCCCTGGCCCGGCGGCTGACCTTTTCGCTGGACGAGTTGCGCTATGAATACCCCAGCGAGGCGGAGGATCACGAAACCCCCGCCCAGCGGCTGGCCCGGCTGGCGCAGGAGGGGCTGAAATGGCGCTATCCCGACGGGGCGCCCGACCGGGTGCGCGCCATGATGGACCATGAACTGACCCTGATCGCCAAGCTGAAATACGAACCCTATTTCCTGACCGTGCGCGACATCGTCGCCTTTGCCCGGTCGCGTGACATCCTGTGTCAGGGGCGCGGATCGGCGGCCAATTCGGTCGTCTGTTATTGCCTTGGCATCACCAGCGTCAGCCCCGAAATCGGCACCATGGTGTTTGAGCGTTTCGTGTCCGAGGCGCGGGACGAACCGCCTGATATCGACGTCGATTTCGAACATGAACGCCGCGAAGAGGTGATCCAGCACATCTATGAACGCTATGGTCGCCACCGGGCGGGCCTGTGCGCCACGGTGGTTCATTATCGCGGCAAACGCGCCATCCGCGAGGTGGGCCGCGCCATGGGCCTGAGCGAAGATACCATCGCGGGGATGTCCTCACAGCTGTGGGGGTTCTTCTCGGCCAGGGGGCTCAAGGCTGAGCGGTTGCGCGAAATCGGGCTGGACCCGACCGATCGCCGCCTGATGCAGACGATGGAACTGGTCTATGAAATCGTCGGCTTTCCGCGGCATCTGTCCCAGCATGTCGGCGGGTTCATCATTACCGAGGGGCGGCTGGATGAACTGGTGCCCATCGAAAACGCCACGATGGAGGGGCGCACGGTCATCTGTTGGGACAAGGATGACATCGACACACTGGGCATTCTCAAGGTTGATGTTCTCAGCCTTGGCATGCTGACCTGCATCCGCAAGGCGTTTGACCTGATCACCCAGCATCACCAGACAACCCACACGCTGGCCACGCTCCCGCCCGAGGATCCGGTGGTTTACGATATGCTGTGCCGCGCCGACAGCATCGGGGTGTTCCAGGTCGAAAGCCGCGCACAGATGAATTTCCTGCCGCGTATGCGCCCGCGCAATTTCTATGATCTGGTGATCGAGGTCGCGATCATCCGCCCCGGCCCCATTCAGGGGGATATGGTTCACCCCTATATCCGCCGCCGCAATGGCGAGGAGGAGGTAAGTTTCCCCTCGGATGCATTGGGTCAGGTGCTGGGCAAAACGCTGGGCGTGCCGCTGTTTCAGGAACAGGCGATGCAGATCGCCATCGTCGGGGCCGGGTTCACCCCGGAACAGGCCGACCGGCTGCGCCGCTCGCTGGCGACGTTCAAGAAACACGGCAACGTCAGCGAATTCCGGTCCCTGTTCCTGCGCGGCATGGCGCGCAACGGGTATGATGCCGATTTCGCCGAACGTTGTTTTTCACAGATCGAGGGGTTCGGGTCTTACGGGTTTCCTGAAAGCCACGCGGCCAGCTTTGCCTTGCTGGTCTATGCCAGCGCGTGGATCAAGTGCCACCATCCGGGCATCTTTGCCTGTGCCTTGCTGAATTCCCAGCCGATGGGGTTTTACGCGCCGGCCCAGATCGTGCGCGATGCGCGCGAACACGGGGTCACCGTGCGCCCGATCGACATCAACGCCAGCTATTGGGACAACGTGATGGAACCCGACGGGCGCGGCGGTCTGGCCCTGCGCCTGGGGTTCCGCCAGATCAAGGGCCTGTCCGAGGAGGACGCCGCCTGGCTGACGGCGGCCCGCGGCAATGGATACACCGAACTGCGCGATGTCTGGCGGCGTGCGGGTCTGGGGCCCGCGGTGCTGGAACGTCTGGCCGAGGCCGATGTGTTTGCCTCGGTCGGGCTGACCCGGCGCGAGGCGCTCTGGCAGGCCAAGGCCATTGCCGCCGACCGTCCGCTGCCCCTGTTCGCGCAGGATTTCGAAGGGGAATCCATCGATGAACCCGCCGCGCATCTGCCCAAAATGACCCTGGGCGAAGAGGTGGTCGAAGACTATGTCGCCATGCGCCTCAGCCTGCGCGCCCATCCCGTGGCCTTACTGCGCCATATCCTGACTCCGTGAGAGGAGGGGCGAAGCCAGAACAAGGGCCGGCGCGCCGCCGCGGATTGACCGCTGTGGCCTGATCTGGTGGGCGTAAACAGTCATGTCCGCATTCCCGAAAATAGTGGACCTTCGACCGATCAATGCCCAATGCGCACACTTGCCTTGTTTTTTGAGCGCCAAAGTGGTTTTTCATTTTCCTTTGTATGCGTTAGCCTGAATATTGAGCCGATGATTTCGGCGGAAAAGCAAATCAAAATCCTATACGTGGCGGCACTTCTCGCAGCCGGGGTTATCGGCGTTACGCTTTATGCATGGGGCCAGCCGCTCATCTGTACCTGCGGGTACGTGAAATTTTGGGTCGGGTCGGTCTTTTCCAGCGGCAATTCTCAGCACATCGCTGACTGGTATACCCTGTCCCACATCGTTCACGGAATGCTGGTCATCCTGATCGGGCGGCTGTTCCTGCCGTCGCTGAATTTTCAGGTGCTTCTGATCGTCGCCATCGTCACCGGCGCGGCATGGGAAATCCTGGAACATACCGACTGGGTCCTGAACCAGTTCCGGGCTGCAACGCTCTATCAGGGCTATCGCGGCGACAGCGTGCTGAATGCGGTGGCCGATTATCTGTGGATGCTGGGCGGGTTTTTTCTTGCGCATGTGGCGCGGACCGTGTGGGTCTTTGCGGCAATCGTTGTCATGGAGATCACAGCCGCCATCGTGGCGCGCGATTGCCTGACGCTGACGACACTGATGGTTTTCTATCCAATTGAGGCGATCGAAAACTGGCAGCAGGAATTGAACCCCAATCCGGTGCCGGATGACTGATCGCCTCGGGGCGGTTCGTGCTGGGCAGAGACGAAAACCTGATTGCTGACGCCATGACGTCTGGACCGCGCGCCTAGGACTGGCGCGCGGGTGTGGGTTCGGCAGGGGCGGAAAGGGGCCGGTCAACTGCGTCCCGCGCGCCCGTGATCCGGCGCAACGTGGGCGCCAAATCCGGATGACGGAATGTGAACCCCCGTTCACTCAACACCTTTGGAACGACGCGTTGCCCGCCCAGCATGGTTTCGCGACCCATGTCGCCCAATCCGGCAGAAAGCAGCCATGACGGAAACCGCAGGATCGCAGGGCGATGCAGGGCGGCGGCCAGATCGGCGGTGAACTGTGCGTTGCGCACAGGGGTCGGGGCCACAGCGTTGACCGGGCCTCTCAGGTCCGGGGTCGCGATGGCAAAAGCGATCACGCGGATCAGGTCGTCCTGTTCGATCCAGGGCATCCACTGTTGCCCGTCGCCCATCACGCCGCCGCCGCCAAATTCGAATGGGGTGAGCAATTTGGCCAGCATCCCGCCATCGACGCCCAAAACCAGCCCGATGCGCAGCACGACCAAACGCACGCCCATGTCGGCGACCGGCGCGGTGGCCTGTTCCCATGCCGCGCAAACCTCATGCACGAATGCCGGGTTGGGTCGGGCGGTTTCGTCCAGCTCACCGTCATCAGGATGCAGCCCGTACCAGCCCACTGCAGAACCGTTGATCAGGCAATCGGGCTTGTGCTCCAACCGGCCGATCAGCGCGACCAGCGCCCGGGTCATGTCCACGCGCGAGCCGATGATCCTACGGCGCTTGCGGGCCGTCCACAGCCCGCTGGCCACGCCTTCGCCTGCAAGGTTCACGATGACATCGAAACGCGCGGTATCCGGTATGGTGTTCAGATTCGGGATGATCCGCACCGGGTGGCGCAGCACATCCGCCGCCTTGGCGGTATTGCGGGTCAGGACGGTCACATCGTGGCCCGCCCCCACCAGCGCCTGCACCAGACGGGACCCGATGAACCCGGTGCCGCCGGTGATCAGCACGCGCTGGCGCGGTTTCATTCCGGCCACCAAGCCAGCCGGATCGCCCCGGTCCAGCCGGTCACTGCGCGCAGCCGCCAACAGATCGCGGGCGCCGAACAGGGCCACGGCCAGGGCAGACAGGGTCGCCATGACGCTCCACCAGCCATAGCTGACCGGGATCACCGCGCTGGGCAGGAACGCCCAGTCCCACAGGTAAGGCGCGGTGAGCGCAAGGATCGCGCCATAGTTCAGCGCCAAAAGGGTGTGGTTGATCCGCTCGGTGCCGGGCAGTTTGCGGGTCATGTCCTCTTCCACGAAATCCCACAGGGTGATCAGCACCTCAAGCGTGAGAATGGCGGCCAGGACCATGGTGAAAACCCCATTCGGTTCGAACCAGCCGAAACTGAGAAAGATCAGCGCGTAAAACAGGTTGCGCACCCCGTGCAGGCGCAGTTCCTGTTTTTGCGAGGGGCGCCAGGCCAGCCGCTCGGTCCCTTCGTGGTGAACCAGCGTGTCAAACGCGCCCATGAAAATCTGGACCGAGATCAGGCTCCATAAAACCGGGTCGTTCATGACCTACTCCTTTGCATCCTGGAAAATGGCGTCCTGTTCGATCAACGCGCCGAACAGCCGGTGGCGCAGCCGCAGGGAAAACCGGAACCATCCGCCGCCCATGTCGTGGTGCCCGATGACCAGGCTGCCGGGGGACAGAACGCGGGGCAGGCTTATCCGGCGCCCTGCCAGTGCGACGAAATAGTGGTCGCTCTTGAACAGCAGCGCGTCTTCGCGCGCCTCGACCCGCAGGGCCATGCCGATGCCATAGCCCAGATATTCCTCAAGCCCGGTTGGCCCGGCAAACCGTTTTGAACTGTGCACGACCTGCGGAAACCCGCGTTGCCGTCCGTATTGGCGGATCCAGAACTGGCCACTGCTGGCGGTATCCTCGGTCACCACCACCACGGCGGGCTGGTTCACCGAACTCATGTCATAGGGCAGCGGCGCGCCGACCAACCGCGCGGCCTGGGCCAATATCCACCCGACGGTGTGCATGCGCATGCTGGTGACCTTGCCCTGATAGGCAATGCTCGCGCCGCCCTTCAGACGTTTGCCAAACCGGCGACGCACGGCGGCGGGCAGGCGCATCCATTCCTGATCGCCCAGTAGATCGCGAAATCGGCGGTCGCTGTGGGCAAGGGCGGGGTGGGCAAGAACATTGGTTTTCATCGTGTCAACTCATTCCGTAGCATCATTTATTTCTGTACAGACAGAAATTATGGGCCAAAAAAGGGGAAAGCTGTCCCTATTCCGATTTTCGGCCCGTCAGTTTCAGCAGGGAAAACACCTTGTCCCCCATCTTCATCAACATGTTCAGCTTGCTGGTCGGCACGTTCAGCATCTGGCCGTACCAGCGGTCGGCGGTGTTCAGAAACGCCTGCATTTCCTTCAGCCGCTCTTTCACAACGGGGCTGATGCCCTTTTCGCTTTCGGCCTGTTGAACGCATTCCGACAGGGCCGCGATGGCCGGGTCGATTTCGCGTTCCTTGCGGCCCTGTGCGATGCGGCGGGCCATTTCCCAGACATCCGCCTCGGCCACGAAATGTTCGCGTCGGTCGCCCGCCAGGGGCACGCGGCGGATCAATTTCCAGCTGACCAGTTCCTTGAGCGAATTGGACACGTTGGACCGGGCGATGCCCAGTTCCTCGGAAATCTGTTCGGCGTTCATCGGACGTTCGCTCAGAAACAAAAGCGCGTGGATCTGCGCAACCGATCGGTTGACGCCCCATTGGCCGCCCATGTCGCCCCAATAGAGGATGAACTGGCGTTTGGCCGAAGGTGATTCTATGTCTACAATTTCTGTCATGACAGAAATATCTGATATTCCAGCATCAAAGTCAATCCCGGCGCGACACCCTAACAATATCGGTTCACTCTGACTATCTCAGCGGGTAAAAGGCCGATCAACAAAGACCCGGAGCAGTTTCATGACCACCCCCAAGCCTGTTGTCCTGTGCATTCTCGACGGTTGGGGCCTGTCCGATGACACCACGGCCAACGCGCCTTATCTGGCTAAGACCCCCACGTTCGACAAAATCATGCAGGGGCCGCACGCCACGCTGATCACCCACGGGCCGGACGTGGGCCTGCCCACCGGGCAAATGGGCAATTCCGAGGTCGGGCACACGAATATCGGCGCCGGGCGCGTGGTTGCCATGGACCTTGGCCAAATCGATCTGGCGATCGAGGATGGGTCCTTTGCGCAGACGCCGGCGCTGATCGACTTTATCGACGCGTTGAAGAAAACCGGCGGCACCGCGCATCTGGCGGGACTCGCATCGCCCGGCGGCGTGCATGCGCATCAGGACCATATGGTCGAAGCCGCCCGCGTGATTGCCGCGGCCGGGGTGCCGGTGGCGGTTCACGCCTTTACCGACGGGCGCGACGTGGCCCCGAAATCGGCAGATGAACAGTTGGCCGAATTGGAACAGGCCCTGCCCGAGGGCGCAAAGATCGTCACCGTTACGGGGCGCTATTTCGCGATGGACCGCGACAACCGGTGGGATCGGGTGGAAAAGGCATTTCGCTCGGTTGTCCTAGGCGAAGGGGAACGTCACCAGGAGCGCGGCCCTGTCGATGTCGTGCGTGATTATCACGCCCAGGATGTCACCGATGAATTCCTGCCCGCCTCCGTAATCGGCGACTACACTGGCATGCAGGATGGCGACGGTCTGTTCTTTGTCAATTTCCGGGCCGACCGTGCCCGCGAGATTCTGCGCGCCATCGGCGAGCCGGAGTTTGCCGAGTTCGACACAGGCCCGCGTCCGAAACTGGCGGCGCTGCTGGGGATGGTCGAATATTCGGATGCGCATAACGCTTACATGACCCCGATGTTCCCCAAACGGGATATCAAGAACACGCTGGCCGAATGGGTTTCAAAACACGGGCTGCGCCAGTTCCATCTAGCCGAGACCGAGAAATACCCGCATGTCACCTTCTTCCTGAACGGCGGCAAGGAAACCCCCGAGCCGGGCGAAGACCGCTATATGGCGCCCAGCCCAAAGGTTGCGACTTATGACCTGCAACCGGAAATGTCCGCCGAGGAAGTCACCGACCAGTTCGTGAAGGCCATCGAAGACGGCTATGATCTGATCGTGACCAACTATGCAAATCCCGACATGGTCGGCCACACCGGCGATCTGAACGCCGCCATCGCCGCCTGCGAGGCTGTTGATCGCGGTCTGACCCGCGTGGTCGCAGCGCTGGAAAACGCGGGCGGCGCGATGATCGTCACCGCCGACCACGGCAATTGCGAAACCATGATCGATCCGGAAACCGGCGGTCCCCACACGGCCCACACCACCAATCTGGTGCCCGTGGCGCTGGTGGGTGGCCCTGAGGGGGCACAGTTGCACAGCGGCCGCCTGGCCGATCTGGCGCCGACGCTCCTTGCGTTGATGAACCTGCCCAAACCGCCTGAAATGACCGGTGAGAGCCTTATTTCATGACGCTTGCTCGCGCCCTTGTGATTGTCTGTCTTCTGGCCGCTCCGGCCGCAGCGCAGGAGGAACCCGCCAGCGCCGCGCGTGCCGCGGTTCAGCAACTGGAAAAAGCGGCGATTGCCCTGGATGGCGCCGAATCCGCGCGCGACAGGGTGCGCGCACTGACTGAAACGGTGCGCGCCTATGAATCTGGCCTTGGCGCGATGCGCGAGGGGCTGCGCCGCGCCGCCACGCGCGAGGCAATGCTCAGCCGCCGCCTGCAATCGCGAAATCGCGAAATCGCCGATCTGCTGGGCGTGCTTCAAACCATCGAGATCGCACCGCCCCCGGTGCTGATGGTGCACCCGCTGGGACCACTGGGAAGCGCGCGGTCCGGCATGATGCTGGCAGATGTGACGCCCGCACTCAATGCCCGCGCTGCCGAGATCCACCGCGATCTGGAAGAGGTCAAAACCCTGCGCCTGCTTCAGCAGAACGCCGCCCAGACTCTGGAAGACGGGCTTGCCGGGGTGCAGAAGGCCCGCGCAGACCTCAGCCGGGCCATCGCCGACCGCACCGACCTGCCGCGCCGCTTTACCGAGGATCCGGTGCGCACCGCGATCCTGATCTCGTCGACCGAAACGCTGGATGGGTTCGCCAGCGGCCTGTCGCAGATCACGGGTGATACTATCGGTGAGACAAATGCCGACATCAGCGGTCTGAAAGGTGAGGTCGATTTGCCAGCGCAGGGGGTGCTGCTGCACCGCGCAGGGGAAAAGGATGCTGCCGGGATTTCACGTGCGGGGATCATCCTGGCCACCCGGCCGCGCGCGCTTGTCACCTCGCCGACGGCGGCGACAATTCGCTATCGCGGGCCCTTGCTGGACCTTGGGAATGTCGTCATCCTTGAACCTCAGGCGGATACGATGTTTGTATTCTCCGGACTCGACAAGGTGTACGGGGATACCGGCCAAGTGATCCCGGCGGGCACGCCGGTGGGGCTAATGGGCGGTAAAGTTCCCGAAATAGGCACAATTCTTTCAATAAGCAGTGATGGCTCTGGTACTGATCGTTCAGAAACGCTCTATATAGAAGTCAGAGAGGGTGGCAGCCCTGTGGACCCCGAGACATGGTTCCGAACCGACAAGGATGGATAGACGAACATGAAGAAATTCGTGATGGCCGCACTGGGCGGTACACTGGCGGGCATTCTTGCCACCACACAGATCGCAGGGCCGCTTGTAGCGCAGGAAAACACGCGCAAGCCGAACGTCTATGAACAGCTTGATCTGTTCGGCGATATTTTCGAACGCATCCGTGCGCAATATGTCGAAGAGGTCGAAGCTTCGGAACTGATCGAGGCGGCCATTGACGGCATGCTGACCTCGCTTGACCCGCACTCCAGCTACCTGTCGCCCGAGGATGCCGCCGCAATGCGCGTGCAGACCCGCGGTGAATTCGGCGGTCTGGGCATCGAAGTCACCCAGGAAGAAGGTTTCGTGAAGGTCGTGTCGCCCATCGACGGCACCCCGGCGGACGAAGCCGGAATCGAGGCGGGCGATTTCATAACCCATGTCGACGGCGAAAGCGTTCTGGGCCTGACCCTGGACAAGGCCGTTGAACTGATGCGCGGCCCTGTCGGATCGGAAATCATCATCACCGTCGTGCGCGAAGGCGAAGACGAACCCTTTGACGTGTCCATCATCCGCGACACGATCAAGCTGACCGCCGTACGGTCGCGTACCGAGGGCGACACCGTCGTCCTGCGGGTGACCACGTTCAACGATCAGACTACCCCCAACCTCGAGGCTGGTCTGAAGGAACAGATCGAAGCTGCGGGTGGCATCGACAACGTCAATGGTATCGTGCTGGATTTGCGCAATAACCCAGGTGGCCTGCTGACCCAGGCCATTCGCGTGTCGGATACTTTCCTGGAAACCGGTGAAATCGTCAGCACCCGGGGCCGCAACCCCGAGGATGGCGAACGGTTCAACGCAACGCCCGGTGACCTTTCCCAGGGCAAGCCGATGGTCGTGCTGATCAACGGCGGGTCGGCCTCGGCTTCGGAAATTGTTGCGGGCGCGTTGCAGGATCACCGCCGCGCCATCGTGGTGGGCACAAAATCCTTCGGTAAGGGGTCGGTCCAGACGGTCATGCCGCTGCGCGGGGATGGGGCCATGCGCCTGACCACCGCGCGCTATTACACCCCGTCGGGCCGCTCGATCCAGGCGTTGGGCGTTTCGCCCGATATCGTCGTGGCCCAGCCCCGCCGCAAGCCGGAAACCGAAGAGGACGAGGCCAAGAGCGCCGCCGCCCGCATCCGCTCGGAGGCGGACCTGCGCGGACGTCTGAACAACGACAGCCTGTCCGAGGATGAAGTCCGACAGATCGAAGAGGACCGCGCCAAGGCCGAAGCCGCCGCACAGCTGCGCGAAGATGATTATCAGCTGGCCTATGCCATCGATATTCTGAAAGGTCTGAACGCACTTGGACCCAAAAACTGATCATCGGGTCGGATTTGAAACAAAAAGGGCGGTGCCGATCCGGCGCCGCCCTTTCTCTTTGCCGAGGGTCGAAACCCACGGTCGTTTTGGGTCGGGTTTACATGGTTTCCAGGCAATGACGCCGGAAGGCGCGTTTCAGCATGTCCAGTTCGGCGCGCAGCAGTTCCACCTCGGCGCGCAGGTCATCGGCCACCGCCTCACCCGCGATCAGCGAGAAATCACCCAGCTTGCCGTCATTGGCGCCGTCAAAGATGACGAATGTCTGTACCCCATCGGCCACCGCATGGGTCGGGATCGGGATGTGCAGATCCCAGGTTCCGGCCTCGTCCCTTTCCAGCAGCCGCACATCCTCAACCGGCTGATCCAGATGCGTGACCTTGATGTCAGGACGCGCCCCGGTTGTCCCCGCATTGGAAATACGGCCTTCCCACACCCCGTTGCGCAGGCGGATCTTGGTCAGGGTCAACGCACTCATCTCGGGTTCTCCTAAATCGACGCGCGCCGGTGGCGGGCAAAGGTCAGGTCGCGCAGGATGACCTGATTCATGTCGGGCGCCTCAAAGATCAGGTCCAGCCAGACCCGCTCAATCCGCTTTTCGTTAAGCTTGGAATAAGCGAGATCGAATTCGACCAGAACATCCTGTTCGTGCAGCGGCAATTCGCGGACCAGCTGTTCGGTGTTTGGCCCGTGCTTGATGTTAAGCCGCGCAAAGATTTCCAGCGGTTTTTCCGTCTCGATGATCGTATCGACGCGGATCAGATGGGACCGGGTCAACCCTTCGGCGGCGCCGGGCGGCAGGTCGATGACAAGGGACAGGAACGATCCATCGAATTTGAAAACGTCCATGCGCAAGCCATAGGGCGCCAGGTCCTTTTCACGGGTATTGCGCAGCTGGCGCAGCGTCAGTTCCGAAAACTCGCAGTCGTGAAACAGCGTGACCTCGTCCCCAAGTGTTGATTTCGTAGGCACCGAGGACAGGCCCGGCACCGGCAAGGGGCCGCGCCACAGCTCGGGCCGCCAGGACCAGTCGGTGCCGTGCGGTTTGGGAAAAAACGATGATCCGATCGATGGTAGGGCCAGCCGCCCGTCCGCCACATGGATCAATCGGTCCAGATGGGTGCGCAACGACCGCGCCTGATTGCGCTGAAACCGCAGAGCGGAAAGCGGGGTCGTTTCAGCATGACGCGCCGCACGACGCCAGCGGCGCAGCGTTTGTGCGTGAAAATACCGATCGAGAATCCTGCCCATACGTGTCCCCATCGCGAATTGCGCGGCGGTGCCTGTTTTGCTTTGCCGACTATCTAACGAAACGGAGGTGATGAAATAAACCGGCAATGTGAACGCAGGATAAATTTCTTCTGGCTCTGGGGCCAAATGGGCTCAACTCGCTGGGCCCGACCTGGCGTTAATGGCTGGCCCGTTTCGTGTCTTCGGCCAGCGTGCGCAGCGTCGCAGCGCCCCCGTCGCGCAGGGCCGGGCTGCCTTCGGGCGCATAAAGCCCGATACCAACCAGGGTTCCGTTCACCGCGAATACGCCGCGCCAGTGTTCCTCGCTGACGCCGGTGACGGGCTGTGATTCCGATTCCAGCCGGACCAGCGACAGGCCGTCCTTGCTGCTTTCGTCCAAGACCCGGACGGCCCCGGCGATCCGGGCCACGTCCGCAGGTGTCGGATCGCTGCTGCCCGGTGTCTTGGGGGCGGTCGTCACGGTGATGATCGCCAAATCATACCCGGCGAAAAACCCTTTGACGCCCAGCGTGTCGCACCGCGCCATCAGGATAAACCCGGTTGTCCCGGCGTTGCGCATGGACCGTGGGTCGATGCAATAGCCGGGCGGGGCGTTCAGGGTCACCGCGCCATCGGCCAGTGTCACCTGCGCGACGCGTTCCTTGACCCGCGATGCCCGCACTGCCCCCAGATCGGGGGCAGCAAAGGCAAAGCCTTCGGTCGTCGCACAGCCCGCCAGCGCAAACGCCGCCAGACCGGCGAAAACGGATTTAGAGGTCCATGTAGACATGTTTTTCCGACTTGCCGCCGGGGTGCGTGACCGCCCCCTTGTTCGTGGCGCCAACCAGCTGCGCGTATTTCCACAGCGCACCCGAGGCGTAGATGGTATCGCGCGGACCTTTCCAGTCCTTCTTGCGCTCGGCCAGTTCCTCATCGCTCAGATCGACCGAAATATCGCCCTTGATCGCGTCAATGGTGATCATGTCGCCGTTTTTCAGCAGGGCAATCGGGCCGCCATGCGCAGCCTCGGGGCCGACGTGGCCCACACAGAAGCCGCGCGTTGCACCCGAGAACCGGCCATCGGTGATCAGGGCGATCTTCTTGCCCATGCCCTGACCGGACAGGGCCGCCGTAGTGGCCAGCATTTCGCGCATGCCGGGGCCGCCTGCGGGACCTTCGTTGCGGATGACGATCACTTCGCCTTCCTTGTAGTCCCGCTTTTGAACGGCGGCAAAGGCGTCTTCTTCGCATTCGAACACCCGGGCCGGACCGGTGAACACCTGGTTTTCGGGGGCGATGCCTGCAACTTTCACAATCGCGCCTTCCGGCGCAACGTTGCCTTTCAGGCCGACGACACCACCGGTTTTGGACAGCGGTGTTTCAACCGAATGGATGACCTTGCCATCCACTTCGCGGGTGATCTTGTCGAGCTCTTCGCCAATGGAATTGCCGCTGGCGGTGACACAATCCTCGTGGATCAGGCCGGCCTTGCGCAGTTCGCGCAGAACAACCGGAACGCCTCCCGCCTCGAAAAGGTCCTTGGCCACGTATTCGCCACCCGGCTTGAGGTTCACGAAATAGGGCGTGTCGCGGAAAATCTCGCACACATCCATAAGGTCGAAATCGATGCCTGCCTCATGCGCGATGGCGGGCAGGTGCAGGCCGCCATTGGTCGACCCGCCGGTGCATGCCACGATACGCGCGGCGTTCTCCAGCGATTTGCGGGTGACGATGTCGCGGGCGCGGATGTTCTTTTCCAGCAGATTCATCACGGCGACGCCCGACGCCTCGCCATACTGGTCGCGGCTTTCGTAGGGGGCGGGCATGCCGGAGGAGTTCATCAGCGCAAGGCCAATCGCCTCGGACACACAGGCCATGGTGTTGGCCGTGTACTGGCCGCCGCAGGCGCCCGAGGTCGGGCAGGCCACGCGTTCGAGAATATCAAGTTCGGCATCGGTCATGTTGCCGGCCTGGTGTTCGCCAACGGCCTCAAACACGTCCTGCACCACGACATCCTTGCCGTTCAGGCGACCCGGCAGGATCGACCCGCCGTAGATGAACACCGAAGGGACGTTCAGACGCACCATGGCCATCATCATGCCTGGCAGCGACTTGTCACAGCCTGCGAGACCCACCAGGGCGTCATAGCAGTGGCCACGCATCGTGAGTTCGACGGTATCGGCAATCGCCTCGCGGCTGGCCAGCGAACTGCGCATGCCTTCGTGGCCCATGGCGATGCCGTCGGTCACTGTGATGGTGGTGAATTCGCGGGGCGTGCCCTCGGCTGTTTTTACGCCCATCTTCACGGCCTGAGCCTGGCGGTTCAGGGAGATGTTACATGGTGCCGCCTCGTTCCAGCAGGTGGCAACACCAACCAGCGGCTGGTGAATTTCAACGTCATTGATGCCCATCGCGTAAAGGTACGAACGGTGCGGCGCCCGTTCCGGCCCCTCGGTCACATGGCGGCTGGGCAATTTGGACTTGTCGATATGGCGCTTGAGCATGGCGTTACTCCCTGAAATATGGCTATTCACCGCAATAACGGTGCACCCGAACAGGCACAAGAGCCAAGGGCGTATTGCAGTCTGGCGCCTTGTAATCGAACGACCAATGCTTACGCTCTGCTAACGAGCGATCCCGGCGGTTTTCGGCGCGATGGCACAGGGCATCTGACAAGACCGAGGGCGGGTATGGAACCCACACTGTTTTCCTTTATCTGGAAATACTCGAAACGGCAGCAATTGCTGCTGTTCGCCTTCACATTGCTGTCATTTCCGTTCCTCTATGCCTCGCTCGAATTGCCCAAACGCATCATCAACGATGCCATCGGTGCAACCGGCAACCGCATCGACGTGTTCGGGTTCACGGTGACCCAGGTCCAGTACCTGATGGTGTTGTGCTTTGCGTTTCTGGCGACCGTGCTGATCGCCGGTCTGATGAAAATGCGGATCAATACGATGAAGGGCGTGATGTCCGAACGCCTGCTGCGCCGGCTGCGGTACACGCTGATCAGCCGCATGTTGCGGTTTCCGGCACCTTATTTCCGCTCGACCAGCCAGGGCGAACTGGTGTCGATGATCACATCCGAGGCCGAACCCATGGGCGGGCTGATGGGCGACGCGGTGGCCCAGCCGGCGTTCCAGTTCGGCCAGATGATGACCATCCTGGTGTTTCTGTTCATGCAAAGCGTGTGGTTCGGGCTGGCCTCGATCGCGCTGATCCCGTTGCAGGCCTGGCTGATCCCCATGCTGCAACGCCAGATCAACCTGCTGAACAAGGACCGTATTCAGGAAATCCGCCATCTGTCCTCGGAAATCGGGGAAAGCGCGGCCGGCATCAGCGACCTGCGCACCAATGGCGGATGGCGCTATCGCAAGGCCCAGTTCACCAATCGACTGGGCCGTTTGTTCGATATCCGTTTTCAGATCTATCAGAAGAAATTCTTCATGAAGTTTCTGAACAACATGATCACGCATATGACCCCGTTCCTGTTCTACTCGGCGGGCGGATATCTGGCGATTCGTGGCGACATCACCGTGGGGGCGCTGGTTGCGGCGCTGGCGGCCTACAAGGATCTCAGCGCCCCGTGGAAGGAGCTGTTGTTCTATTACAATCAGGTACAGGACATGTCGCTGCGCTGGACCATCGTGACCGAACGCTTTGCCCCCAAGGGCATGATCGGCGAAACCCTGTTCGAAGGCGAACCTGACCAAATCCCGCATCTGGATGGCGATATCGAACTGTCCGATGTGACCGTGCGCGACCAGGACGGGAACGTGGTTCTGGAAGACATCAACCTGACCATCCCCCCCGGCGCCCGCATTGCGATCCAGAGCAAGAAAGACAGCGAACGCGCCGCCTTTGCCCAGCTTCTGACCCGCGAGGTGATCCCGCACAGGGGAAAGGTAACCATCTCGGGGCACGATCTGTCCGGCCTGCATCAGGCGGTGATCGCGGCGCGTATCGGATATGCCCATTCGCGCCCTTACCTGTTTGACGGCACGCTGGGCGACAACCTTCTGATGCCTCTGCGCACAAAGCCACAAGAGGATCCGTCCGACGCGGTCGCCCAAGGTCGCTGGGCGAACGAGGCCGCCCGCTCGGGCAACAGTACCGACAGGCTTAACGTCAACTGGGTCGATCCTTCGGTTGCCGGGCTGGATGATCGCGCCGAAATCCGCGACTGGTGGTTCAAGCTGGTCGAGGCGATGGGCATCGACGAACTGATGTTCCGCCGCACCCTGCGCTCGCGCTTTGATCCCGAGGTTCATCCAAAGCTGGCCCAGGCCATTGTCGATCTGCGCCCCGAAATTCATCATCGCCTGATGGAGAGTGGGTTAGACGGAGTGGTCTATCGCTTTGACGAAAACAGCTTCAACCCGGCGATTCCGCTGGGCGGCAACCTGCTGTTTGCGTCGCCGACACGCAGCATTTCACAAGAAAATCTGGCCGAAAACCGCGGCTTTATCCGCATGCTGCACGAACAGGGCCTTGCGGATGAGGCTTTGACGATCTCGCAGGCGGTCATCGACACGCTGCGCCGCACTTTCGGGCGCGATGGTACCCATCATCCCCTGTTCCGCAAACTGGGCATAGAAGAGGATCTTTACCTGCGCCTCTCGGACATAGCCGAAAAGCGCAAGCAGTCAGAGAACGCCGCTCTGAGCGAAGACGAATGCGCGCTGATGCTGACCGTGCCGTTCTTGCTGACCGCCGAACAGATCGGCCCCAGTTTTCCCGAGGAATACAAGGCAAAGATCCTCGAAATCCGCAAATCCCGCGCCGACCAGTTGCGCAAGGTGGCGGGCGATATGTTCATCCCGGTTTCGCCTGACAGATACGTGCCGCGCCTGACCGTGATTGAGAATGCGCTTTACGGGCGGGTATCGATGATGGCGGGCGTTAAGGTGGACGAGATCGAAAACCTCGTCGCCGAGGTGCTGAACGCCCATGGGCTGCGCCAGCAGGTTGCGTCAATCATCTATGATCTGCAAACCGGGTTGGGCGGCGCCAACCTGCCCACCGTGTTCCAGGAACGCGCCGCGTTCAGCCGCGCGGGCATCAAACGGCCTGACATCCTGATCATCGACAAGGCGCTGGCAAGCCACGATTCCGAAAGCCGCCTGCGCACCCGTCAGAAACTGCGCGAACTGCTGCCCAAATCCACGATGATCTTTATGGAGGACCGGTTCGAAAATCCGCAGGCCTATGATCTGTTCGTCGAAATCAAGGACGGACGCATCGACGGCATTGCCCGGCCTGACCACGATGGCGACCCGGCCACCGGCTCCGCGGATCTGGACCGCAAGATGAAGATCATCGCCGGCACGCCGCTGTTCCAGCGGATGAGTATTCGAAATCAGCGTCTGCTTGCCTTCAGTGCTCAGTGGTACGAGGCGGAAAAGGATCAGGTCATCTTTTCACATGACCAACAGGCCGACGCCGCCTATCTCTGCCTCAAGGGCGAGGCCGAGCTGCGCTGGCCCGAAGCCGGGCCCGATGTCGCCCCGGTCACCGTCATCCATCCCGGCCGCCTGATCGGCGATCTGTCGATCATCGCCAGTCAGAAACGCCAGATGGATCTGATCGCCACCCAGCCCAGCAGCTTTCTAAGGATCGGCGCCGAGGAATTCCGCGCTGTGATCGAGAACGATGTCTTCGTTGCGGTGCAACTCCTCGAAGCCGTGGCTGACAACCTGTCCGGTGCCGCAGACTCCTTGCGCAAGCTGCGCACAGGTGAAAAGGCTGAGGCGGATGATGCAACCGGGACGGTCCCGCTGCACTCTCTGGGGACCTCACTGGATGCATGACCGCCCATATTCCGCGCATGAACGCCTGGTTGCGAGTGCGCGTGCACACCCTGATCTCTGGCGGCTGGCCTTCGGACTTGTCCTGATTACGACATTGACGTTTTTCTTTGGTTCGGTCCTGCGCACGTTTCTGATGCTGATCGTTCCGGATTTTGTCTATTCCCAGATGGATGCCACCACCGGGCAGGGCAACACGCCGGCCTCGCTGCTCATCCTGTTGTTCAGTTTCGGGCTGGTCGCGATCGCAGTGTTCATCGTCACCCGCGTGGTGCATCTGCGCCAGCCGATCGACCTGTTCGGCCCCCTGCCATTGGCCATTTATCAGTTCTGGCGGGTGTTGCGTATCCTTCTGTTGCTGGGCGTTTTCCTGGCCGTCCTGCCCCCCTATGACATGGGCGAGGAACTGGTGCGCAACCTCGATTTCGGGACCTGGCTGATCTTGCTGCCCCTGTCGCTTACGGCCGTCCTGGTGCAGGTCAGCGCCGAGGAAATCCTGTTCCGCGGGTATCTCCAGCAATCCCTGGCCGCGCGGTTTTCAAACTCGCTGATCTGGCTGTTCGTCCCCGCGCTCATCTTCGGGCTTGGGCATTACGCCCCGGCCGAGGCGGGCGATAATGCCATCCTGCTCGTGGCCTGGGCCACCATCTTCGGCCTGCTCATGGCCGACCTGACCGCCCGCGCGGGCACGCTGGGCCCGGCCATCGCGCTGCACTTTGCCAATAACGTCACCGCCGTGCTGATCGTGTCCGTCCCCGACAGTCTCAGCGGCCTGTCGCTGGCCACCACGCCCTATTCGATCTCGGATGCCGAAAATATCCGCAGCTGGCTGATGATCGATTTCGCATTCATGATTGTAAACTGGCTTGCGGCGCGGGTTGCCATCCGCCGTTGATTGCAATTGCCCTCCCTTAGGCTTATCTCATCCCCAACTTTCGCCATATGAGGCATCGAAATGAACTGGATCACCAATTACGTCCGGCCCCGGATCAACTCGATCTTCTCGCGCCGTGAGACGCCCGAGAATCTTTGGCAGAAATGCGATGAATGCGGCACCATGCTGTTTCACCGCGAACTCAGCGACAATCTGAACGTCTGCACCAGTTGCGGCCACCACATGGCCATCACCCCACGCGAACGGTTTTCCGCCCTGTTCGACGGCGGCATCTTTGCCGAGGTGAAGGTACCCGAACCAACCGCAGACCCGCTGCATTTCCGCGATCAGAAGAAATATCCAGACCGCATGAAAGCCGCGCAAAAGGCCACCGGCGAAAAAGAGGCGATGCTGGTCGCCACGGGTGAAATCGGTCGCACCCCCATCGTTGCGGCGGCGCAGGATTTCTCGTTCATGGGAGGGTCCATGGGCATGTATGTCGGCAATGCCATCATTGCCGCCGCAGAAGAGGCGGTGAAACTCAAACGTCCCCTGATCCTGTTTTCGGCCGCCGGTGGCGCGCGCATGCAAGAGGGTATCCTGTCCCTGATGCAGATGCCCCGCACCACGGTGGCGCTGCAACTCCTGAAAGAGGCGGACCTGCCCTATATCGTCGTGCTGACACACCCGACGACTGGGGGCGTGACGGCGTCCTACGCGATGCTGGGCGATGTGCATATCGCCGAACCCAACGCGCTGATCTGCTTTGCCGGCCCGCGCGTGATCGAACAGACCATCCGGGAGAAATTGCCCGAAGGGTTCCAGCGCGCCGAATACCTGCTGGATCACGGCATGCTGGATCGCGTGACGCCGCGCACCGAACTGCGCGATGAGCTGATCACGATCACCCGCATGCTTTTGGGGCTGACGCCCGCGGTGCGCGGCGATCTGCCCGCCCCAACACCCGAAGAAACCGCCCCGGCCGAGACCAAGCCCGATCAGGACGCGGCCAAGGAATGACCGCGCCGCATTCCGACGTCATCCTCGATCGGATGATGGCGTTGCACCCCAAGGTCATCGATCTCACGCTTGATCGGGTGTGGCGTCTGCTGGACGCGCTGGGCAATCCGCAAAACGACCTGCCCCCGGTGATCCACATCGCGGGCACCAATGGCAAGGGCTCGACCCAGGCCATGATCCGCGCCGGGATCGAGGGTGCGGGGCTCTCCGTCCATGCCTATACCTCGCCGCACCTGGCGCGGTTTCACGAACGTATCCGTGTCGCGGGTGAGCTGATTTCCGAACCGGATCTGGCGGCGATTCTGGATGAATGCTACGCCGCCAACGACGGCGGCACGATCACCTTTTTCGAAATTACCACCTGTGCTGCGCTATTGGCTTTTGCCCGCACCCACGCCGATTTCACATTGCTCGAGGTGGGCCTCGGCGGGCGGGTGGACGCCACCAACGTCATCGACCACCCGGCGCTGACCATCATAACCCCGATCTCCATCGACCATGAACAGTTCCTCGGCGATACGCTGGAAAAGATCGCGGTGGAAAAGGCGGGAATCATGAAACGCGGCGTGCCCTGCGTCGTCGGGCCACAGCCACCCGCCGCGATGGAGGTCATCGAACAGACAGCCGCCCGGCTTGGCGCGCCGCTGATCGCCCATGGCCAACACTGGCATGTGCATACCGAACATGGCCGGCTCGTGTTCAGCGATGAAACCGGGCTGCGCGATCTGCCGCTGCCCAACCTGATCGGCGCCCACCAGGTCCAAAACGCGGGCACCACACTGGCCGCCCTGCGCCATCTCGGACTGGGCGACGCCGCTTACGAGGCGGCTGTCACCCGCGCGCAGTGGCCCGCCCGGATGCAGCGCCTCAAGACTGGCCCGCTGACCGATGCTGCCCCCGACGGCGAACTCTGGCTGGACGGCGGGCATAACGCCGCCGCCGGTTTGGCGCTTGCGGATGTTCTCGGCCATATGCCCGATCGCCCCACGCACCTGATCTGCGGCATGCTCAACACCAAGGATGTCGCCGGATACCTGCGCCCACTGGCGCCCCACACGGCAAGTCTTACGGCGGTCTCTATCCCGGGCGAGACAAACACACTGCCCGCCGAAACCACCGCCGAGGCAGCCCGTAACGTCGGCATGACCGCAAAAACAGCGCCCGATGTGGCGTCCGCTCTGGCCAGCATCATGGCAACCGATGCACAGGCCCGGGTGCTGATCTGCGGCTCGCTCTATCTCGCTGGCAATATCCTGCGCGAAAACGGCTGACCCTTCATCTTGGCGGAAAAACTCCGGGGTTTGGGGCAGCGCCCCAATCGCGCGAAGCGCACTGGAAAAAATGTTCCGGAGGAACGCCGCTGATCGCGGATCAGACGTCCGCGCCCCAGTCTTCGGCCTGCATCTCGCGCAACCGGCTGGCGGTGCGTTCGAATTCGAATGTGCCCTCCCCCTCGACATACAGCATCTCGGGCTCTGCGGCGGCCGAGGCGACCAACCGCACACGCGCCTCGTAGAGCGCATCGATCAGGGTCACGAACCGCTTGGCTTCGTTGAAATTGCTGCGCGACAGTCGCGGGATGTCTTCAAGCACAAGAACCCGCACCGCCTCGGCCAGGGCAAGGAAATCGGCCGGGCCCAGCGGCTTGCCGCAGAGATCGTAGAATGTCGCCCGTGCCACGCCGTTGCGAAAGGCCGGCAGCACCACTTCGCGTTTTTGCACGATCAGGGTCAGGGGTTCGGCCTCCCCGCCCGTCAGATCGGACCAGACCGCATCGATCGCTTCCTGGCTTTCGCGGCCAATCGGGCTGAAATAGACTTGTGAGCCCTGCAATCTGTTCTGCCGGTAATCGGTCGGGCTGACCAGTTCGCGCACCGCCATGCGCTCCTTGATCAAGTCGATGAAGGGCAGGAACAACTGCCGGTTCAGCCCGTGTTTATAAAGATCATCCGGCACCCGGTTCGACGTGGTCACCACCACCGTCCCGGCGGCGAACAGCGCTTCGAACAGCCGCCCGACGATCATCGCATCGGTGATGTCGGTGATTTGCATTTCGTCAAAGGCCAGCAGCCGCACGGATTTGGCCACCTCCGCCGCCACCGGGGCCAGCGCATCCTCGACCTCGGCCTTGCGGGCCGCATGCATGGCGGCGTGGATTTCCTGCATGAACGCGTGGAAATGCACCCGCCGCGCGGGAATGCCCTCAAGGCTTTCGATGAACAGATCCATCAGCATCGACTTGCCCCTGCCGACCCCGCCCCACAGGTACAGCCCCTTGGGCGCGTCGGGCGTTTTCTTGCGGAACAGGCTGCGCTTGGCCGGTGCGGCGGTCAGCCCGGCGCGAATACGTTCGAACTCGTCCAGAACGGCCTCTTGCGCGGGGTCGGGGTGCAGGGCGCCCTCGGCGATCTTGCGGGCGTATAAATCGGTCAGCGTGGTCATGGCCGCACGCATACCGCGCGCGACAGGCGATGGAAAGTATGGGAAAGCAGCCCCGCCACATCAAAATTTCTCACCCGACGCGTCAAGAAACATGATTTGACGTGCTTGGGATATACCTTAAAAGTCGCGCGCACCGTGTCGGAGAAACAGATGCCCCGCAGTGCGCCTTTATTCACACCCGTCCTGATCGTCGGCGGCCTGATCGTTCTGATCAGCTTTGCGGTGCGGTCGTCTTTTGGCGTGTTCCAAATCCCGATTGCTGATGAGTTTGGCTGGCTGAGATCCGAATTTTCGCTGGCCATCGCCATTCAGAACCTTGCCTGGGGGATCGGTCAGCCGATTTTCGGGGCCATTGCGGAAAAAATAGGTGACCGTCGCGCCATCCTGATGGGGGCGCTGATCTATGCGCTGGGCCTGATTCTGTCGGCCAATTCCGGGACCCCGCTGGAACACCAGATGTACGCCTGGCTGGTCGGGTTTGGGGTGGCCGGAACCGGGTTCGGTGTCATCCTTGCCGTGGTCGGGCGCGCCGCGTCCGATGAAAACCGGTCGATGTCTTTGGCCATCGTTGCCGCCGCCGGCAGCGGCGGGCAGATATTCGGCGCCCCCTTGGCCGAATGGTTGCTGGGGTTCCTGTCCTGGCAGTCCACCTTTCTTGTCTTTGCGGGCATGATGCTGGCGACGATCCTGACCCTGCCGCTGATGCGCGCGCCCGTCACCGCGACCAAGGCCGAGCTTGAAGAAAGCCTCGGCACGATCCTGCTGCGCGCGTTTCGCGATCCGTCCTATATCCTGATCTTCCTCGGTTTTTTCTCCTGTGGCTATCAGCTGGCTTTTGTCACGGCACATTTTCCCGCCTTCGTTACCGAAATGTGCGGCCCGATCCTGCCGGGCGGTGTGCTTCACAATATCGGCATCACCACCACCTCGGCGCTGGGCGCCGTGGCGCTGTCGCTGATCGGGGTGGCCAATATCGCCGGCACGCTGCTGGCGGGCTGGGCCGGTCAGCGCTATTCCAAGAAATACCTGCTTGCCGGTATTTACACCGGGCGGACGATCTTTGCGGCGATGTTCATCCTGCTGCCGATCACGCCGATGTCGGTGATCGTGTTCTCGGTTGCCATGGGCTCACTCTGGCTGGCCACGGTGCCGCTGACCTCGGGGCTTGTCGCGCATATCTACGGGCTTCGCTACATGGGGACGCTATATGGCTTTGTCTTCCTCAGCCACCAGTTGGGCAGCTTCCTTGGCGTGTGGCTGGGGGGGCGGATGTATGACATCTATGGCGACTACACGCTGGTGTGGTGGATCGGCGTTGGCGTCGGCGCCTTCAGTGCCATTGTCCATCTGCCGGTGCGCGAACGGCCCTGGGGAACCCCGGCCCCGGCCTGACACTCAGTTGTTCAACCCGTCGCGCAGGGTTTCTTTCATCGCGTCCAGCACATGTTCGGTATGGGTGTAAACCAACCCGTGTCCGGCCCCGTTGACCACCTCCTGGCGGGCGTTACGGCTCCATTCCGTCAACTGCCCCAACGCCGTCAGCGGGATGACCGTGTCCTCGCGTCCCCAGACGGCCAGAACCGGCACCCCCGCTGCGTGGATCGCGCGGTGCTCCGCCTCAAGCGGGGCAGACAGGATACCCCGCAGGCTGGCCAAGGCCGCGGGCACAAAGCCCTTGTAGCGCAACTCCTTCAGTTGCAGATCGTATATCCCCATGACCGAGCTTGGTTGCTCGCGCTCGGCCTCGATCCCCTGCCGGTGACGGCGCGGGAACAGCAGCAGCATCAGCCAGTCGCCCAACCATCCCGATTTGCACAGGAACCGCGTCATCTGGTCGAGGTTCATCCGCAACCCCGCTGGCGCCAGCAGCACCAGCTGCCGCACTCGGACGGGATGGGCGGCGGTGAAACAGGTCGCGATGGCCCCGCCCATGGAATACCCGATCAGGGTGAAATCGTCGCAAACCTCCTGGTCGCGCAACAGTTCGTCCAGCTGACGGACAAAAAACGCCTTGTCCTGGGGCCCGCCAGGGCGGTCGGAAAATCCCCGCCCGTAAAGATCATAGATCAGCACCCGATACCCCAGCGCAGCCATTCCCCGCGCCAATCCGCGCCAGACAAAGCTGGGCGTGGTCAGCCCGTGCACGCACACGGCCACAGGTCCGCGCAGCGGGCCAAGCCACTCGTAATGGGTCACCCCGTCCGAAAGCGCCACGAAATCCCCGGTCGCGCCACGCCGGGTCCAGCGGTTCATCGGTTTGCGCGTGACTTCGATTGCGGCGGGGACCGCAATGATGGTCAGCAGAATTGCTACGGCCCAGATCATTGTGCCTGCCGCCACCGGTTCAGGATATAGCGGCTTGTCATCAGGTCCAGATGCGCGCCGCCGCCGTTCTTGAACAGGGTGATATCATCCGCGCCACCGCGTTCGAACCGGTCCAGGTCATAGTAGTCCGCAATGACATCCGCCCGGCTGATCGCACCACTGGCCAGCGGGATCTTCAGCTCGCCGATATGGTCAAGGGTGGTGTCGAAACTGTCCACGTAAACGCGGGACTTTTGCAGGGCCGCGTCGTTCACTTCGCGCATGTCGGGGCGATAGGCCCCGATCAGGTTCACATGCTGCCCCGGGCGCAACCACGCGCCCTGAATGACCGGATCGGTCGACATCGTCGCCGAGACGATGATGTCGGCCTTGCGCACGGCCTGTTCCAGATCACCGGCCACATCCACGTTGCCCAGCTGATCGGCCAGCGCGCGCGCCTTGTCCGCCGTTCGGTTCCACACTGCGATCCGGGAGCCGGGAAAGCCCGCGCCAAACGCTTCGCACAGGGATCGACCCACCGCCCCAGCCCCTACGATCAGGATGTCCTCACTATCGGCCCGCGCCAGACGTAGGGCGGCCAGAAGGCTGTCTCCGGCGGTCTTCCATTTGGTGACCAGGTGGAAATCGACCAGCGCCTCAAGCGTGCCGTCGGCGTCGGAAAACAGGCTCACGCCGCCATTCACCATCGGCACGTTCCGGTCCGGGTTTTCGGGGAAAATCGTAGCGGTTTTCACGGCCATCCCCATCCCGTCGATCCACGCCGCACGCGACAACAGCGTATCGGGGTCGCGGTAGAGAAACGTATCGGCAATTTCGGCCCGGGGCAGGTCATGCCCCTGCGCCAGGGCATCGCATAGCCCCAGCCAGCCCAGCAGCGCCTCGCCTTCGGAAAAGGGGATGATCGGGATGCTCATTCGGCCTCGCTCCGGTCCAGCAGGCCCTCGGCCACCAGGCGGTCGGCCCAGCCTTGTGGCCCTTGGAAAAGATGCGTCTGCCAGCCGCGGCTGTCCGCCATGGCGATGTTGTCGGTTCGGTCATCGGTGAAAATCAGCGCCTCGGGCGGGATGCCGCAATCGTGCTCGACCATTTCATAGATGCGCGGGTCGGGTTTGATCACCTGCATGTGCCCGGAAATGTAATCGCGGTCGAATTCGCGCAGAAACGGATAGAACGTCGCCGCGTGATCATAACTCTGGATGCCGAAATTGGTCAGCGAATAGACCGGCACGCCCTTGGCCCGCAACGCCCGCATCAACCGGACCGAATGGTCAATCGCCGGGGTGGCCAGTTCGATCCAGCGGTCGTGCCACATGCGGATTTCATCGCGCCAGTCGGGATAGGTTTCCGCCGCGCCATAGATGGTTTCGGTGAAATGGCCGCCCATGTCGACCCGGTCGTTCATGCCGTGCAGGTCCACCTCGGCAAACATGGCGCGGCGGCGCGCCTCGCCGATTTCGGCGTCATAGAACCGCTCGGGCTGCCATTCGATCAGCACGTTGCCAATGTCAAAAATTACTGCCTGCGGTTTCATCCTGTGTCACTCCGCATCGCCGGATCACCAATTTCAGGCGCCCCTGCGATTTTCAAAAATTACAACGCGTTATCCGCGCTGCGCCGCCCTGATCTCACGCTCCAGCGCGTCCAGAAAACGGGAGCGGTCCGCTTTTGTAAAGGCCTTGCCGCCACCGCCAACGCCCAATGGGTTGGCCGCGCGCACATCTGCCATGAGATCGCGCATCGCAAGTTGCTGTCCGATGTTGGCCTGCGTAAACGCATCGCCGTTGTGGCGCAGCACCCGCGCGCCCGCCGCGACGCATTTGGCCGCCAGCGGAATGTCCCCGGTCACCACCACATCGCCCTTGCCACAGCGGTCTGCGATCCACATGTCCGCCTCGTCGGCGCCCTCGGCCACGATCACGTTTTCCACCAGCGGGCTGGGCGACGGGCGCAGCCCGCCGTTGGACACGACATACATCATCAGCCCATGGCGCGTGGCCACACGCTCGGCCTCGGCCTTGACCGGGCAGGCATCTGCATCGATGTAGACCGCGCTCATGTCCAGAGTGCATCCGCATGAAAGGCGACGTGATCCTCCATGAACGTGGACACGAAGAAATAGCTGTGGTCATACCCGGGCTGAAGCCGCAGCGTCGCCTGTTGCCGGCGGGTCATCACCGCGCTGGCCAGCGCCTCGGGGCGCAGCAGGTCGAGGAATTGATCGGCGGTTCCGGTGTCGGTCAGGATCGGGCCGTCGAACCCGAATTTTTCCATCATCATCGACGCATCATGGCGCGCCCATGCGGTTTCATCATCGCCCAGATAGGCGCTCAGCTGTTTGCGGCCCCAATCGGACGCGGTCGGATTGCAGATCGGCGAAAAGGCCGAAACCGACCGGAACCGGCCCGGCAGGTTCATCGCCAGCGTCAGTGCACCGTGCCCCCCCATCGAATGACCGGTGATCGACTGACGATCAGGGTCGATCGCGAATTTGTCGGTCAGCAGGGCGGGCAGCTCTTCGGCGACGTAATCCCACATTTTGAAATGCGGCGCCCAGGGTTTCTGCGTCGCGTTTACATAAAACCCGGCGCCCTTGCCCAGATCATAGGCTTCGTCATCGGCCACGTCGTCGCCCCGGGGCGAAGTATCGGGAAAGACCAGCGCAATCCCATGTTCGGCGGCCCAGCCCTGTGCGCCCGCCTTCACCATCGCGTTCTCATGGGTACAGGTCAGCCCGGACAGGTACCACAATACCGGCACGGGACCGTCCTGTGCCTCTTCGGGCAGGAACAGCCCAAAGGTCATGTCGCACTGACAGGATTGCGACGCATGGGTGTAAACCCCCTGTACGCCGCCAAAGCATTTGTTTTCCGCAATGATTTCCATCGGGTCCTCCGGTCTGGTGTTTCTACTTGGCTACCTGCCTTGGGTGCAGGCGTCCAGTGCTGCAAATGGCTGACTCATCCCGAGATCCACGCGATGAAGATCGGCACGGTCAGGATGCTGATTGCGGTCGACACCAGAATGGCGGCCGAAACCCGCTGTGGCGCCACGCCGTAATGCTGTGCCAGCATGAACACGTTGCCCGCCACCGGCATGGAGGCTGCCGCCACGGCAATGGTCGCCGAAAACGCATCGAGCGGGAACAGGACCAGGACGCCAAAGGCAACGAAGATCGGGTGCAGCACCAGTTTGCAAAAGGTCAGCCATCCGGCCACCTCGATCCGCTCGGCGGATTTGCTGGCCAGGGATGCGCCAATGGCAAACAGCGCCCCCGGCGTTGCCGCGCCACCGAGGATGTTCAGGAAATCGTTCATCGGTTCGGGAATGGGGATGGAAAAGGCCGACCATGCCAGGCCCAGTGTGATCGACACGATCATCGGATTGCGCAGCAACCCCATCCCGGTGTTGCGCAGGATCGACCATGTCATGCGCCCCTCGCGCGACCCGTTGATCAGGATGACGATCAGGCTGGAAAAGACGATCAGATCGGTGGCCAGCATCAACATCATCGGCCCGATCGATTTCTCGCCAAACAGCAAAACGAACATCGGCAGGCCCAGAAAGCCCACGTTGCCGATCACGGCGCATTGGGCCTCGACCGCCGCGGTCGGGACGTCCAGCTTGCGGAAAAACGCAACCGCCGTGGCGATCCCGTAGACAAAGGCCGTGCCCCAAAGATACCCGGCAATCAGGCGGCCATTGAAAACCTCGGCCAGCGGCAGGTTCGCGGCAAACCGGAAAATCATCGCTGACAGGGCGAAGAAGAACACGAATTTGGTCAGATAGGCGGTCGCCTCGTCGGTAAAGAACCGCGTGCGTCCTGCCCAATATCCAAGGGCGATAATCGCGAAAAAGGGCAGTGTGCGCAGAAAGACTTCTATCATTTGCGCAAACGGTTACCGCGCACCTTGTCCAGGCGCAACACCTGTCATGTCACGTTATCCGCTGCCGATCAGAATACCGGCCCCCAGAACCAATGCGCCCCCCAGAACCACCTGGAACGCGGCCCGGAAAAACGGCGTGTCCATGTATTTGTTCTGAATCCACGCGATCGCCCAAAGTTCGAAGAACACGATTGCAAAGGCAATCAGCGTCGCCGTCCAGAACTCCGGGATCAGATAGGGCAGCGCATGGCCCAGACCGCCCAGCGTGGTCATCACGCCCGATGCGATGCCGCGTTTCATCGGCGAGCCGCGCCCCGAAAGTTCGCCATCGTCCGAGGCCGCCTCGGTAAAGCCCATGGAGATGCCCGCGCCCACCGACGCGGCCACACCGACAAGGAAGGTGGTCCATGTGTCCTGCGTCGCAAAGGCAGTGGCAAAGATTGGCGCCAGTGTCGAAACCGACCCGTCCATCAACCCGGCCAGACCCGGCTGCACCCAGGTCAGAATGAACTGGCGGCGCGCGGTCGCGTCTTCGCTCTCGCGGGCCTCCTCGCCCAGATGTTCCTGGGTCAGGTCGATGGCGGTCGCCTGGTGCCCGGCCTCGGCGGCGGCCAGATCGCCCAGCAACTTGCGTGTCGCCGCATCCGTCGTGCGCGCGGCGGCCGTGGTATAGAAATGCTCGGCCTCGCGCTCCATCGCCTCGGCCTCTTCGCGGATGCGTTCGATCCCGAGGTTTTCGACCAGCCAGACGGGGCGGCGGTTGTAATACCCGGCCACGTGTTCGCGCCGGATCAGCGGGATGGTCCGGCCAAACCGGGCCTCATGCAATTCGATCAGGCGGGCGCGGTGCTGGTCCTCTTCGGCGGCCATGCCTTCGAAAACTTTGGCGCTGGCCGGGAAATCGGCGCGCAGGGTTTCGGCATAGCCTCGATAAATCCGCGCATCGTCCTCTTCGGACGAAATCGCCAGCGCGATGATTTCCTGTTCGCTCAGATCGCTGAACCGCTTGCGTTGCGTCAAGAACCGCATGTGCACCCCTTCTTTAGAATCTTTCTAAACATATATGTGTTCCCGGCCATGACAACCGCGACCATGCGGGAGTTGTTGAAACTGAACCAATCAGTTTATGCTGGCAAGACGGCAAATTGGAGCATCAATGAACGACACGTCCACTATCGTCCGGACCGGGCGCAAATTCGATCAGGTGCTTGCGGGCGCGCGCGAGGTATTTCTTGCGGACGGGTTCGAAGGCGCCAGTGTCGATGACATTGCCCGCGCCGCCGGCGTGTCCAAGGCCACGCTCTACAGCTATTTCCCGGACAAGCGGCTGTTGTTCATGGAGGTTGTGACCAACGAATGCACCCGCATGGCCGACCGTGCGCTGGAGCTGATCGATGAATCGGCCTCCCCGCGCGAGGTTCTGACCATCGCGGCCAGCCAGATCGTCCCGTTCGTCCTGTCGGATTTCGCGCAGGGCTGTTTCCGCATCTGCATGGCCGAGCGTGACCGGTTTCCCGAACTGGGTCAGGCGTTTTATGCCAGCGGCCCGGAAACCGGCCGCGCCCGGCTGGCCGAATACATGGCCAAGGCGACCGAGCGGGGCGAATTGAAGATCGACGATCTCGATATGGCGGCCGAGCAGTTCTCGGAACTCTGCAAGGCCAAGCTCTGGACCCGCGCCGCATTTGGCATCCAGAACGAATTCACCCAGGCCGAAATGGACGAAGTCATCGAAAACGCGGTGGACACTTTCCTGGCCCGGTACGGGGCTTAACCTTTGCCGCCGGTCTTCTTTTTGGCCTGTACCAACACGTGATTTCCCTCGCGCTTGGTCGAAAGCGCGGGAATGGCCTGGACCAGTTCGCTCAGCTTTTTGTACCCGAAACTGCGTGTGTCGAAATCAGGGTTCGCCGTTGTGATGAATTGTCCGATCAGGCCCAGCATGTACCAGTCGTCCTCCTGATCGATGGCATCCATCGCTTTCAGGATCAGATCGCGGGCGTCGTTCAGGGATTTCCCGGCCGGTTTCGTCTTGGCGTCAGGGGTGCCCTGCGACGGTTCGCTTTCAAGGTTCTCAAGATAGATGAACCTTTTGCAGGCCTTCACGAAGGCGCTTGGTGTTTTGCGCATGCCCATGCCGAACACGTCCAGCCCCTGTTCGCGAATGCGGCTGGCCAGTCGCGTGAAATCGCTGTCTGACGAAACCAGGACAAACCCATCGAAACGTCCCGAATGCATCAGGTCCATCGCATCGATCACCAGCGCGATATCGCTTGCGTTCTTGCCGACGGTGTTGGCCGGTTGGTGATGCGGCACCAGTCCGAATTCGGCCTGGACCTTGGACCATCCCGCCATTTGCTGGCTGGAAAAATCGCCGTAACAGCGCCGCACCGACGCCTCGCCAAGCGAGGCGATCTCATCAAACAGGGCCTTGGTGTATTTGGGTGACGTGTTGTCCGCGTCAATCAACACGGCAAGAAGCGGGGTATCGGACTGAGTGCTCATATCCCTGCCTAACGCAGGCGGGGGTGCCCCTCAACTGCGGATCGTGGGGCGGGGCAATTGCCAGCCTGTCAAAGAAAACGGGGCCCGCAGATTGCGCGCCCCGTCAATGGTCTGGGTCGTATCGCCCCTCAGTACAGCACGACGGAACGGATTGATTTGCCTTCGTGCATGAGATCGAAGCCCTTGTTGATGTCCTCAAGGCCCATGGTGTGGGTGATCATCGGGTCGATCTCGATCTTGCCCTCCA